>NZ_CP109500.1:4800000-6229660 GCF_036231985.1 Streptomyces sp. NBC_01426 | reverse complement strand
TCGGCCCGGTACCCGTACTCGATGTTCTCGTGGTCGAGGCCGAAGACCGTCATGGCGAAGACGCTGCCGGTGCGGAACTCCTCCGGGAACTCCAGCTCGGCCATCGGCTCGGGCTTTCCGCGCTCGAAGAGGACCAGGGTCATGGAGGTGGCCTGGTCGGAGAAGACGGAGAAGCTGACCCCGCCGGGGACCACGTTGGCCCCGAAGGGGAACGGCTTGCCCGCCCGGACGCGGTACCCGCCCACCTCGTGGGTCGGGTACGCGTCGACGCGCAGCACCTGTTCGGACCGGGGCTCGGTCATCGCGCGGCCTTCGCCTTGGCCTTGGCCTCGGCGGCCGCGGCCTCGCCGGCCGAGAAGAAGTCGAGGAAGCCGGTGGCCGACATGACGAACCGGACCTCCTCGCTCACCCCGTACAGGGTCACCGCGACGCCGGCGTGCTGCGCCTCGCGGTAGACGACGAGCAGGGTGCGCAATCCCGCGCTGGAGACGTAGTCGACGGCGGTGAGGTCGATGCGCAGTGGCCGGCCCTCGCGGACCAGCGGCAGCAGGGCCTGGAGCAGTGCGCCCGAGGTCTCGCTGTTGATTTCGCCGGTGGCGACGAGCACGGTGGCCGTCTTGTTCCGACGTTCCTTCACACTCAGTGTCATTGTCTTCCCCTCGTGTCGGGGCGCCCCCCGTTGAGCGCTACTTCCGGTTGACGGGCCGGAGCCGGACCTTGACCTTGACCCGTCCCTGGACGTCGGGCAGCCGCACGGTCAGGCCGTCCGCGTCGAAGTCCGTCCACGGCTTCTCGTCGATCTCGACGGACGCGACGGCCACGGATCCCGCGGGAAGCAGGTCGGGCGAGACGCGCAGCACGCGGTCGGGCAGGTTCGTGGGGTCGGGTTGGAAGTGGAAGTCCATCTCCCGACCGTTGATGAGCAGGTTGTTGTAGACGGCGGAGAGGTAGCAGAGCTCCGCCGAGTGGTACATCGACATCGAGTGGCTGCCCTTGAGGCGCTCGGTGCCGAGGAGGTACGGGGTGCCGCCGGCCAGCACGTTGAAGTAGACGGCGCCCTCGTCGTGGTCGAGGAAGAAGGTGTTGTAGAAGGCCTCCGCCTGCCGGGCCTCGCGCCGGTACGCGTCCCCGCCGACGGTGCCGTCGAGGATGAGGTAGGCGAGGATCGCCTGTTCCTGCTGCCACCAGGCCTTGCGGTCGTGCCAGGCGAAGCGGTGCGACTCCTCGTCGCCGGACCTGGTCCGCTCGACCACGTCGTACCAGCCGCCGCGCTGCACGTCGCTGCCGACGGCCGGCATGATGTCGCCGATCCTGCGCGCCAGTTCCTCGTACGCCGGCTTGGCCTTCAGCGAGTTCATCCGCATCAGGTTCCAGGCGATCTTGAGGTTGTGACCGACGACGGCGCGGTTCTGCTGCCAGCTGTGCTCCGTGTCGGCCGACCAGTCGCGGTGGAAGCGCTCCTGGACGAACGGGCTGTTCTCGTAGTCCGGGAAGCGGTCCGCGATGGTGTCGAAGGTGTACTCCAGGAAGTCGGCGTACTTCTGCTCGCCGGTCGCCAGGTACAGGTTGATCAGGTAGGCGGGCGCGTGGTCGCCGACCGAGTTCCAGTTCTTGCGCTCCGCGTTCTCCCCCAGCGACTCGTGGTCGGCGCTGAAGAGGATCGGGTCGATGTGCGAGTAGTAGCCGCCCTGCTCCGGGTCGTGGAAGAACTTGTCGAAGAGCCGGATGGTGGCGTCGGCGTCGTTCTTGATCCGGACGTCGCCGGTGACCCGGTAGGTCTGGATCGGGCCGGCCAGGGCGTAGATCTGCTCGTACATCGGGATCGCGTCGTAGTCGTCGGAGAACTCCGAGGTGAACAGCTTGCGTTCGCTGTCCCCGTCCACGCTGATGCCGTGGTACCAGAAGACCACGTCCTCCTCGCTGTCCACGACCCGCATGTGCTTGCGCAGGTACTCGGTGCCGCGTTCGGCGACCTCCAAGTACTCGTCCTTGCCGGTCAGCAGGTAGGCCGAGGCCATGCCGTAGACCAGGCGGGAGATCGTGTCGGTCTCCTGGACATGACTGGCCGTCTTGTCCCCGCCGAGCCGGATCTCGGTGCGGTACTCGGTGAAGTCCACCGGGCCGTCGCCGAACTGCGCGCGCCGGTAGAAGGTGGCCAGCGATTCGATCTGCTTGACCCACCAGCTCGGTTCCTCGAACCGGTAGTCCTCCGCGCCGCGGCCGAGGAACACCAGGCGCTTGGCGTCGAACCGGCCGCCGTGCTCGGGGTAGTGGATCCCGTGGACGTAGAGGAAGCGGCCGGGCGAGAGCATCTCGTCGAGGTGCCCGGAGGCGTCGACGTAGGGCTCGTCGAGGTTGCGGACCAGTTCGGCGCTCGGGTCGCCGGCCAGCGACACCTCGAACGCGCGGCCGTCCGCGGTCTTCAGGCCGAGCAGCCGGGTGCCGGAGTCGAAGCGGCTGACGTAACCGGCGATGGTGTCGGAGAAGGAGAAGCTCACGGCATCCGCCATGTCATGCACCGTCCGTTTCGTTGAAGGGCCCACCGGGCTGTCGCGGCGTGCCGGGCTCGTCCTCGAATCCCTGGCTGACCTCGACGATCACCCCGTCGGGGTCGCGGACCCAGACGGTCCGCCAGCCGTGGATGAAGTCGTCGAAGTCCATCGGTCCCAGGGTCACTTCGGCCGCGTCCCCCAGCTCCGCCAGGAACGCGTCCACGTCGTCGGTCCGGAAGGCCAGGTGACGCAGCCGCCCCGGCGCCTGCGGCCCGTCGTCGTGGGCCGGGATCGCCGGCTCCGTGCCGGCCGCGAAGAGTTCCAGGTACGCGTCCCCCTGGCGCAGGAAGACGATCGTCGCCTCTCCGAGGTCGACCACGCGGGCCCGCCGGAAGCCGAAGTACCGGGTGTAGAACTCCTCGGTGGCCTTCTGGTCGGCGCAGTTCAGGCCGACGTGCGACCAGACCATGGCCCCCATCAGTCGGCGCCCCGGCCGCGGCCGGCCGCGATCAGCTCGATGATCCGCCGGGCGAAGAGGTGGTGGTGGGCGCCGGTGCGGCCGGTGACCAGGTCGCCGTCGACGACCACGTCCTCGTCCACGTACTGGGCGCCCATGTTCCGGACGTCGCCGACGAGGTTGTTGTGGCAGACGACCTTGCGGCCGCGGACGGTGTCGGGGATCGAGGCGGCCAGCCACATGCCGTGGCAGATGATCCCCTTGAGGACCGTCGGCTCCGCGAAGGCCCTGCGCAGCAGCTCCGTCGCCGGGGCGAGCACGTCCACGTCCTCGGTGTAGCGCAGCCGGTCGGCCACCATGCCCGAGGGCACGATGATCGCCGCGTACCGGCGCAGTTCCTCGTCGGTCAGCCCCTCCAGGGACCGGTCGGCGGTGAACGGCGCCCGGTACTCGTGCCCGGTGAAGGTGAGGGAGTCGTTGCCCCACAGCCGGGTCAGGAAGTCGACCTCGGCGCCCTCCTCCGCGAAGCGGTGCCGGTAGTAGAAGATCTCCGGTTCGTAGAAGTCGCTCTCGACCAGGACCGCGATCCGGGTCCCGGACAGCGCTCCCTCGCGCGGTACGGCGTCAGGCACGGGACTCTCCCTTGAGGAAGTCCGCCGCGCGCTCGGCGATCATCGCGATGGCGGTGTGGCAGTTGCCCGACGGGACGGCGGGCATCACGCTCGCGTCGACGACGCGCAGGTTGCGCACGCCGTGCACGCGCAGCTCGGGGTCGACGACGGAGAGGTCGTCGATGCCCATGCGGCAGGAGCCGGCCTGGTGGTGGTAGCTCTCGGACTTCTGCTTCACGAAGGTCCGCAGGTCCTCGTCGCTCACGAAGCCGGGTCCGGGCTGGAGTTCCTGCTTGTACCAGGGCGAGAAGGCGGAGGTCGCGAAGAGCTCCCGGGCGATCTTGACGCCCTGCACCATCCGCTCAAGGTCCCACCGGTCGCCCAGGTAGTTCGGGTTGATCAGCGGGTGGGCCAGCGGGTCGGCGCTCGCGAGCCTGATCCAGCCGCGCGAGACGGGGCGCACGACGCCCGGCAGGATGCTGACCGTGTTCGGGTGGTCCTGGCCGACGATCACGTCGAACGGCACGTGGACGAAGGCGATCTGAAGGTCGGGGGCGGGGAGGCCCGGCCGCGAGGACAGGAACAGAGCGCTCTCGGAGAGGTTCTGTGTCGGCGCGGGGAGCGGCTGGGTGACCTCGGCCATCAGCCCGGTCAGCACGTGGTTGTGGAAGTTCTCCCCGACGCCGGGCAGGGCCGCGGTGACCTCGATGCCGTGGGCGCGCAGCTGCTGCGGGTGCCCGATGCCGGAGAGCAGCAGCAGCTTCGGGGACTCGATCGCCCCCGCCGCCACGACGACCTCCCGGCGGGCGCGTGCGGTGTGTGTCCCGGGCGAGCCCGGGTCGCCGTGGCCGTCGCGGACGGTGCGGCCGGGGAACTCCGCGGGCGGGGCGAGGCGGGTGTACTCCACGCCCGTGCAGGTGTCCCCGTCGAACAGCAGCCGGGTGCTCTGGGCGTGGGTGCGCAGGGTCAGGTTGGTGCGGTCGAGCGCCGGTTCGAGGTAGGCGGCGAGGGCGCCCTGACGTCGGCCGCCGGCCACGTCGATGTGGTGCCAGCCGGTGCCGAACAGGCCGCGCCGGGGGCCGTCGGTGTTGAAGTCCGCGATCTCCTCGTGGCCGAGTTCCACGGCCGCGTCGATGAAGGCGCGGGAGGTCGGGTTGGGGTGGTGCCGGCCGGCGTGCGTGATCCGCTGGGGGCCCCGGGTGCCGGTGGTCGCCGCGGTGGCGTCCTCCTGGCCCTCCAGCCGGGCGAACCAGGGCAGGACGTCCTCGTGGGACCAGCCGGCCGCGCCCTGGTAGGCCCAGTTGTCGAAGTCCGAGGCGTGGCCCCTGACGTGCATCATGATGTAGAGGTTGCTGCTGCCGCCGGGGGCCTTGCCGCGCGGTTCGTGGGTGCGCCGGCCGTCGAGGCCGGGCTGCGGGACGCTGGTGTACCCCCAGTCGAGGGGTCCGCCGAGCAGCTTGTACCAGGAGGAGGGGTCGTCCACCTCGGGCGGGATGCGGGGGCCTCCGGCCTCCAGGACGAGGACGGTGACGTCGGGGTCCTCGGAGAGCCGGTTGGCGAGCACGCTGCCGGCGGTGCCGGCGCCGATCACGATGTAGTCGTATGCGTCCACGGTCATGGCGGGCCCCCTCAGTCCCGGCTCAGGACCTGGAAGGGGACCGTGTCGTGGTGGTTCGCCATGTAGGCGATCCTTCCGTCCACGATCCGGAAGAAGTTCATGACCTCGGCCTCGATGGCCCTGCCGTTCGCGGCGACCGCGGTCAGGTGGGACACGGCCGCGGCCTTCTCCCCGTCGACGAGGAAGTGCACGGGCTCGTTCCGGAAGACCCGGTACATCGCCCCCATGTCCTTCATCATCGAGCGCAGGGTCTCCAGGCTCTCGATGTGCCCGGCGAGCTGCTCGTCCATGACCTGGTCGTCGGCGAACAGGTCGCACCAGCGGTCCCAGTCACCGGCATTGGCGTACTCGTAGTACTTCCGAAGGATCTCGGTCGAGCTCTCTCGTGTGTCCGACGCGCTCATCGCGCTCCTCCCCTATCGGTCCCTGCGGGTTCCGTCCGGTGCGAACGGCGCCCAGAACTGGCTGAACGCGGACGCCGTGTCGCCGAAGAGCCCGTCGCGGCCCTCGACGATCCGGCCGTCGCGCCACCGCATGAAGTGGAAGACCGGGTAGTCCATCCGCTCGTACGGGGACTCGCTCGCCGGGTCCGCGCCGTCCCGCAGGGCGACGTTGCGGCACACGTCGGCGCTGCAGTCCTCGCCGACGAGCACCGCCTGGACGTCCATGCGGAAGGTGCCGCCGGTGAGCTTGTGGGTCTGCCCCATCAGCTCCAGGAAGGCGTCGAGGCTCTCGTACCAGCCGGCCAGCGGGTGGTTGCCCGGCACCAGCCAGCGCAGGTCCTCGGAGTAGTACTCCAGGACGCGCGCCCGGTCGCCGGAGCCCAGGGCCCGGTAGGCGGCCTCGACCCGTTCCCGTGTCACTTCGGTCATCGCCGTTCCTCCTCGCGGTCGCCGGCGCTCACAGGGCGCCGGAACCGGGCATCGGCGCCAGCTCGTTGACGGTGTACTGCTTGATCAGCGGTCCGTCCGGGCCGGCCACCAGGGTCCAGGTCTGGTCGGCGTCGAAGCCGAGCCACTGGCTGCGGGCGGCCGGCGGGTCCCAGATCTTGGCCTGCCAGTTCACGAGGACCCGGACGATGGCCCGGTCGCCCTCGATGACGGGCTCGACCTTGGTGACGGTGTGGACCTCGTCGAAGAACCGGTGGGTGACGGCCGCGTACCAGCGGCCGAAGCCCTCGTGCCCGAGGAAGGTGTCCTCGGGCACCTTGAACTCCAGGTCCTCCGTGACGAGGGCGAGCACCCGGGCCGGCGGAAGGTGCTGGTCCAGTGCCACGTACCAGTCCTCGGTGAAGCTGCGGATCGCGTCCTCGGTCAGCCGTTCTGCGGGCATGCGGTCTCCTCCTGTCCGTGCCGGTGAGGTGGTGCGGGACTCGGCTGAGGTGGTGCCTGACTCAGATCTGGATGTCGACGAGGTACGGGCCGGGATGGTCCAGCATCCTGGTGACGGCGGTGACCGCCTCGTCCGGCTTCTCGACCCGCGTCCCGTCCGCCCCGAGGGCCCGGGCCAACCCGGCGAAGTCGATCTCGGGGCGGGAGAGGTCGAAGGAGCCGGGGAAGGCGTGCTCGGCGATGTCCCGCTCCTGCCAGTACCGGGTGATGTTGTCGTCGAGCAGCCGGTACTTGCGGTTGTTGCAGACCACGAACTTGGCGTCGATCCCGTGCCGGACGGCGGTCCACAGCGCCTGGTACGTGTACATCGAGCCGCCGTCGCCCGCGAAGCCGACGACGAGCCGGTCCGGGCGGGCGAGCTTGGCCCCGACCGCTCCCGGGAAGCCCACCCCGAGCGAACCTCCCCGGGTGAGGTGGTAGTCGCCCGGCCGCTCGGCCGGCAGGTACCTCGTGACCAGCGGCGAGGTGGTCAGCGCCTCGTCGAAGACGATGAGGTCGCCCCCGGTCCGCTCGGCGAGGGTCCGCAGGAAGACGGCCATCGGCGTGCCGTCCTCGTCCGTCCGCCCGCCGTCGAGGGCGGCGCGGGCCCGCTCGCGGGCCCGCGCGTCCAGTCGGGCGGCCGCGGCCGCGCGCTGCCGGCCGGTCTGGCGCTGTCGCAGTAGGCCCGCCAGCGCGCGCAGCGCCTCCTTGGGGTCGGCGGCGAGGCCGAGGTCCACGGGGTGGTTCTTGGCGATCTCGTAGGCGTCGAGGTCGATGTGCACGACCTTCGCGCCCGCCCGGAAGGGGCTCTCCAGCTCGGGGAACACCTCCGGGAAGACATAGGTGCCGACGATCAGCACCCCGTCCGCGCCGCCGATCAGCTCCTTGCTGTGCGGGCCGAACATGTGGCCCGTCTGGCCGCGGCGCAGCGGGTGGGAGGCCGCGATGTTCACCTCGGAGGAGTCGACCTCGTACACGTCGGCGCCCAACAGCTCGGCCACCGCGACGAGTTCGGCCTGCGCCCCGGAGAGGGCCACCCCGTCCCCGATCAGGACGACCGGCCGCTCGGCGGCGGCGAGGAGTTCGGCCGCCCGCCCGACCGAGGCCGGCGAGGGCGCCACGTCGGTGAGTGGTAGCGAAGTGGGCAGCACGGGCTCGGAGTTGAGCTCGTCCAGCACGTCCATGGGCAGGGCCACGAACACCGGTCCGCGCGGCGGGGTCAGGGCGATCTTGACGGCCCGTCGTACGGTGCGCAGCAGGGACCGCGGGTCGGTGACCCGGGTCGCGTACTTGGTCACCGGCCTCGCCATCGCCACCAGGTCGCAGGCCATCTGCGCGTCCATGGCGTCGTAGCGGACCCCGGCGTCACCGGCGACCACGACGAGCGGGGTGTGGCCGCGCAGCGACTGGTACAGCATCCCGATGCCGTTGCCCAGGCCCACGCCGGAGTGCAGCTGGAGCAGCGCCGGACCGCCGGTGGCCCGGGCGTAGCCGTCGGCGATGCCGGCCGCCACGGTCTCCTGGAGGGCGAGGACGTAGTGGAAGTCCGCCGCCGCGTCCACGGCGTCGAGGAATCCCTGTTCCACCGTCCCCGGGTTTCCGAACATCACGTGCAGACCATCGGCCTTGAACTGCTCGATCAGCCTTTCCCGTCCGGGAGTGGCTTCCATGAATTCCCCCTACCACCCGTAACGGGTGAGACCGTCCTCCAGCACTTCCACGATCTTCTGCCCCGTCAGATAGGAATCGGGGGTGGAACGACCGGTCACGAACGGGTAGTCGACGATCACCGACAAGGGGTGGCCGAAATTCCCGTGGTACGCGCCGAGCGGACCGGTGGCATCGCGCAGGATGTATTCGAGCGGGTACGGCGGCGGCCCCATGTTGAAGTCGGTGCCGAGGAATCCGGTGCCGTCCTTGTAGTCGTATTCCTTGCAGTGGCCGGTCACGTGCTTGCCCCAGATGATGCTCTTGCGGTCGCCCCAGTCCCGGGCGAAGGCCAGGCAGGCGACCCCGTAGCACTCGGCCGCCACGACCTTGCCGGCGTTCTTGAAGGCCAGGATCAGGGCGTGCACGCGCTCGTTGTTGGCGAGGTCCGCGATCGGCCCGCTGCCGCCCACGACGAGGATCGCGTCGAAGTCGGCCAGCTCCTGCTGGAGTCGGTCCAGATCGCGGTGGTACTGCTCCAGCCTGGGCAGGTAGTCCGCGTCGCTGGTGTACGGGCGCTCGGGGGCCCAGGCCTCGATGTCGAGCGGCGAGTCCAGCCGGCTCGACTGCTCGAACTCGCGGCCGAGCCGGGCGTTCTCCTCGGTGGTGACCGAACGGCCCAGTGGAGGGTCGACGTAGTGCGCGTCGAGGCTCGGCGGGAGGGCGTGGGCCCGCTTTCCGGTGGGTGTGGCGAATACGACTTCGTAGCCCCGCTCGTCGAACTTCGACACGGGACCGATCAATTCCTCGGCCCAGTAACCGTGTTCGGAGACAATGACCAGAATCTTTCTGCTCACGAATTCCTCCAGCGCCGCCTGTTGTCGTTGGCGTCCCCCACACTGCTTCCGCCCGGGGCCTGCGTCAAAGCGCCCGTGTACGACTTCGTGAGGTAGGAGGGCAGGCCGACCCGACACCTCAGGTAGTCATCTCGCGAGGTCATGAAGTAGCCCTGACACTTCATGACCTCGGCCGAATCGGTGAACCATTCCCGAAGGCCCGACTTATGGTCTGGACGCGCCGTGAATCACTGGCGCGATGAGCGGCACCACCACCGCACGCGATCGGGACGAGCGCGCGAGGAGAGGGACGGGGACGATGACCATGGACCTGTTGTGCACACACGTCGACCGGATACGTCCGGTGAAACCCGGCACCGAGGGCTGCGAGGAGTGCCTGGTCCTGGGCGACGGCTGGGTGCACCTGCGGATGTGCCTCAGTTGCGGGCACGTGGGCTGCTGCGACTCCTCGAAGAACCGTCACGCCACCCGGCACTACCGCACCACGGAGCACCCCGTCGCGGCCTCCCACGAGCCCGGTGAGGACTGGGCCTGGTGCTACGCGGACCAGCTGATGTTGGACCCGGCGTGAGCGCGGCCCGGGAAAGTGCCCGCGTCGCCCCCGCGGGGAGCGGCACGGCCGCCGAACGCACCGAGAACCGCAAGCCCGTCATCCTGGCCGTGGACGACGACCCGCAGGTCCTGCGCGCCGTCCGCCGGGACCTGCGCAGCGCCTACGGCGACCGGTACCGGGTGCTCGGCGCCTCCTCCGCCGCCGACGCGCTGAAGATCCTGGACTCCCTCGACGAACGCGGTCACGACCCGGCGCTCTTCCTCGTCGACCAGCGGATGCCGGACGTCACGGGGGTGGAGTTCCTGCTGGAGGCGGTCAGCCGCTTCCCCGACGCCCGCCGGGTCCTGCTGACGGCGTACGCGGAGACGGACGCGGCGATCACCGCCATCAACCGGGTCCGACTGGACTACTACCTGCTCAAGCCGTGGGACCCGCCCCACGAGCGGCTCTTCCCCGTCTTGGACGACCTGCTCTCGGACTGGCTGGCCAACTACCGTCCGGCGTACGACGGGATCATCGTCGCCGGCCACCTGGTCTCCCCAGGCACCCACGCCGTCCGGGACTTCTTCACCCGCAACGGGCAGCCGTTCCGTTTCCTGAACGTGGAGCGGGACCCCGAGGCGCTGACCGTGATCGCCTCCGTGCACGCCGACGCGGCGCTCCCCCTGGTCCGGTTCCCGGACGGGACGGTGCTCTCCGCCCCCACCGACACCCAACTCGCCCAGCGGCTGGGCCTGGCCACCACCGCCTCCCGCCCGCACTACGAGTGCGTGATCGTCGGCGCGGGCCCGGCGGGGCTGGCGGCGGGGGTCTACTCCGCGTCCGAGGGCCTGTCCACCCTGATGCTGGACTCCCGCGCCCCGGGCGGGCAGGCGGGCACCTCCAGCCTGATCGAGAACTACCTGGGCTTCCCCTCGGGCCTCTCCGGCGGGGACCTGACCCGCCGGGCGACCATCCAGGCCTCGCGCTTCGGCGCCGAGATCCTGCACCCGGTGGAAGTGGTCTCGCTGACCCGGGACGACCCGGCGAAGATCCTGACCCTGGCGGACGGCACGGAGATCAGCGCGGAGACGGTGCTGTTGGCGACCGGGGTCTCGTACAACCGTCTCCAGGCCCCCGGCGCGGACCGTTTCGAGGGCGCCGGCCTGTACTACGGCGCGGCGACCACGGAGAGTTCGGCCTGCATCTCGCAGCACGTGTTCATCGTGGGCGGCGCGAACTCGGCCGGTCAGGCGGCGGTGCACTTCGCCAAGTACGCGGCCCGGGTGACGATCCTGGTCCGGGCGGCCTCGCTCGACGACAGCATGTCCCGCTACCTGATCGACGAGATCGAGCGGACCCCCAACATCGAGGTCCGGGTACGGACGACGGTGGTCTCGCTGGACGGTGCCGAGCACCTGGAGCGGCTGACCCTGCACGACGCGGAGACCGGCGAGGACAAGGAGGTCCCGGCCCGCTTCATGTTCACCTTCATCGGCGCCCGCCCGCACACGGACTGGCTGGCGGGGGTGGTGGAGCGCGACGAGTACGGCTTCGTCCTGACCGGCTCCGACCTGATCGCCAACGGCGGTGAGCTCCCGCAGGAGTGGAGCCTGGAACGCGCGCCCTACCCGCTGGAGACCAGCGTGCCGGGGGTCTTCGCGGCGGGCGACGTGCGCGCCCACTCCGTCAAGCGGGTCGCGTCGGGGGTGGGCGAGGGGGCGATGGCGGTGTCCCTGATCCACCGCTACCGCTCGATGGGCTGAGAGCGAACACGGCCGGCCCCGCCCGCCGGACGCTTGCGATCAAGCGGGCAACGGATGCAACGTTGATTACATGATTACAGCCGAGCAGCAGACACAGCTCCGCACCTGGTTCTCGGACCGTCTGCCGGTGGACGTCTACGAGTCCCTGGTGTCGGTCACCGTCGACCGCGAGGAAATCACGGTCGTCGGGACCGCCCCGGCGAACGAGTCGGTCGCGGCCTTCCGCGAACGCACCCGCGAGCAGCGCGTCGAGGTCGCCCGCGAGGCGGAGGAGCTCTACCGCCGCAGGGTCGCCTGGGGCGTCCGTTCCGGGGGCGAGACCACCGTCTTCACCCACCTCGCGGTGCCCGTGATGACCCGGCTGCGCCAGAGCGAACGCCAGGTCCTCGACACCCTGGTGGCCGGCGGCGTCGCGCGCAGCCGGGCCGACGCCCTCGCCTGGTGCGTACGCCTGGTCGACCGCAACACCGACGCGTGGCTCACCGAGCTCCGCGACTCCCTCGACAAGGTCCGCCAGGTCCGCTCCCAGGGCCCCGACCTCGACGCGGACACCGACTCCAACATCAAGAAGTCCGGGTCCGAATAGCCGAAAGCGTCGCCGGGAGCGCAAGATCGCGGAAGGCTGGCCGGGACCACCTGAACCCAGGGAGAGGCACGCACACCATGACCACCACCGTCGAATACATCCGCTACCGGATCGCCCCGGACGATCAGCAGGAGTTCGAGGCGGCGTACGGCCGGGCCGCCGAGTCGCTGGCCGCCTCGCCCGAGTGCATCGACTACGAGCTGGCCCACAGCGAGGAGGAGGCCGAGCGCTACATCCTGCGCATCCGCTGGACCTCGGTCGCCGACCACCTGGAGGGCTTCCGCAAGGGCGAGCAGTTCCCGGCGTTCTTCAGCGCGATCCGCCCGTACGTGAGCAACATCGAGGAAATGAAGCACTACCGGGTGACCGACGTGGTCGGCCCGGGGAAGGCCGCTTCCCGATCATGAGCAGCCCGCCCGACACCACCCCCACCATCTACGCGTGGATGGGCGGCGAGGAGGCGTTGAACCGCCTCGCCGACACCTTCTACGGACACGCGCTCCGCGACGAGATCCTCGCCCCGGTCTTCGCCGGCATGGACGCGGAGCACCCCCGGCACGTCGCCGTATGGCTGGCGGAGGTCTTCGGCGGCCCGGCGGACTACACCGCCCACCACGGCGGCCATCAGCACATGGCCACCAAGCACCTGGGCCGGGGCATCACCGAGAAGCAGCGCCGCCGCTGGGTGGACCTGCTGCTGGACACCGCCGACGAGGTCAAGCTCCCGACGGACCCCGAGTTCCGGGCGGTCTTCGTCTACTACATCGAATGGGGAACCCGGATGGCGCTGATCTACTCGGGCGCCAATCCCCCGCCGGTCGACGCGGCCGACATCCCGGTCTGGTCCTGGGGCCAGACCCCGCCGTGGGTTCCCAAGCCGCCCAAGACCCCGTGACCCGGTGGGGGCCCCGGCCCCCACCTTCCCGCCCGTCGGTTCAGTCCCGCCGGGGTCCGCGGCGCGGAGGCCGGGGCGATTCCCCGCGATCCGTCGCCGCCCCGTCCGCCAACAGCACGGTCAGCGGGGACGGCGGTCCGTCGTCGCCGCGCGCCCAGAAGTCCACGGCCTCCTCCAGGATCTCCCGCAGGGTCTCCCAGTCGCCCGGTCGGGTCCGCTCGTACCCGCGCCAGGAGGTCACCGCGACCAGTCGCCCCGGCGCCGCCGGCAGCCACGACAGGTCGATCAGCGCGTCCGCCAGCGCGTCCCAGTTGCCGCCGAACCACTCCGGGACGCGCAGCGCCTCGCCGACGCGCCGCATCAGCTCGGCCTTGCTCCGTACCCCGTCCAGGTCCAGCCGCAGGGTCGTCCACCCCGCCTCCCGCGCGGCGGCGAGGGCCGGTTCGAGCGGCTGCGCTTCGAGGGTCATCGGAGAACCGCCTTGAAGGTCTCGTAGTGGTCGTCCGTGTAGAAGAACTCCCCGGCCTCGCCCGTCACGATCCGCCGGGCCCCGCGGTCGCGCGCCCCCGGTGTCGTCACGGTGAACTCGTGGTAGTGGCCGCGCTTCTGGCGGGGCAGTGCCTTCTCGAAGTTCCCGAAGACGGTCCCGTCCTGCCGGTACGGGTACGGCCCGCCCTTGTCGATCAGCGACAGCACCTCACGTGCCTGCCGCGGCAGCGCGTCCGCGCGTACCGTGGCCATCCCCTTCGCCCACTTCGGCACGGCGGCGTCGCCCCCGGTGGGGGCGGAGGCCGTGGCGGGCGGGCTGGCGGCGGTGGGCGCGGGATTCTTCGCACCGCAGCCCGCCGCACCGACCAGCGCGACACAGAGGAACAGCGCCCCCAGCACACGCAGCAACGATCGGGGCACGTTCCGAAAGATCATGCACCGATCGTGCCAAATATCCGATTCGCTCGCGAATCGCCCGGTGGCCTCAGAGCGCGGCCATCTTGGTGTAGGGACTCAGGATTCGTTTCTGGACCGACCCGAAGTCGACGAGAACGGCGATCCCCTCCTCGATACCGACGACACGGCCGAGACCGTGTTCGTCGTGAGTAACCCGGTCGCCCACGCTGAAGTGCCGCAAGGGCGCTTCCACAGGGGCCTTGAACGGGCTGGACGGCAAATGGCGGCGAGGTACTGCTGACTTTGTCATTGAACCCAGTATGCGCCCCACAGGCCGCCCCACGGTCCGCCGTTCGGATCTCAATTCCGGCACCATCCGCACCACCGACCCCCGACGGGGCCCGGTCAGTCGTCCGGGTCGGCCCGTTCCAGCGCCGGCCGGAGCCCCGGCGCGGATTCGGTGAGCAGGTAGTCGGCCACCGCCGTGTCCGTGACGAGGCTGGTCACCAGGCCCGACCGGAGCACCGCCCCGATCGCGGAGGCCTTGCGCAGCCCGCCGGCGATCGCCACGACCTCGGGGATCCGACGCAGTCGGTCGGCCTCGACGGTGATGCACCGCTCGCCGAGGTCCCGTCCGACCCGACGCCCCTCGGCGTCGAACAGATGCGCGGACATCTCGGCCGCGACGCCCAGGGAGGCGTAGTGCGCCCGTTCCTCGTCCGTGAGCATGTCGTGGACCGTGGAGATGCCCGTCTCCCAGGACCCGATGGAGACGGCGGCGACGGTCACCTTGTCGAAGTACTCGAAGGCCCGCGCGATGCCCGTCTGGCCGCGCAGCGCGGCGGCCGTCGCCGGGTCGGGCAGCAGCATGGGGGCGTAGATGGGGTGCGCGTCGCCGCCGGAGACCTGTGCGGCCCTGCGTACGGCCTCCACGGAGCCGCGCTCGGCGGTCCCCGCGTCGTACACGCCGGTCAGCTGGACCACCGTGCAGGGAGGCAGCCGGTGCAGGGAGGCGGCCATGTGAATGGTCGACCTGCCCCACGCCAGACCCAGCACGTCGCCCTCGTTGACGAGTTCGCCGAGGAGGTCGGCCGCGACCGCGCCGAGGTTCTCCGGGTCGGGAGCGTCCTCGGTCGCGTCGGCCGGCGACTCCACGACGACCGCGTGGCGCAGCCCGTACCGCGCCCGGAGCGCGTCCGACCGCTCCGCGTCCAGCTCGGCCGGGACCCGGATCTCGATGCGCACGAGATCGCGTTCCAGCGCCGTCTCCAGGACCCGGGCCACCTTGAAGCGGCTCACGCCGAACTCCTCGGCGATCTGGATCTTGGACTTCCCCTCCAGGTAGAAGCGGCGCGCCATGGCCGCCGCCTGCACCAGCTCCGCGGGTCCCATCCGCAGGGCTGACCGTCCCGCCGACATTGCAGACACCGCGTTCTCCTCACTGCTGTTCACACTCTCGTGTTCACACTCTCGACTCGCCGTTCATCCTGTCAGATCCGACGGCCGTTGATCAGCCTGGACAGCTCCCGTTCACCGAGCTGTTCACCAAGCCTTGTCTCAGTGGTCGCAACCCCAGGGCGCGGCGGCGATGGCCGCACTCGCCTGCTCACGCAGCGTCCGCACCGCGGCGGCCGGGTCGACCGCGCCGTAGACCGCGCTCCCGGCGACGAACACGTCCGCGCCCGCCTCGGCGACCCGCTCGATCGTCGAGGCCGACACCCCGCCGTCGACCTGGAGCCAGAGCTCCAGCCCGTGCTTGGCGATCAGCTCCCGGGTACGCCGGATCTTGGGCAGCATGATGTCGAGGAAGGACTGCCCGCCGAAACCGGGCTCGACCGTCATGATCAGCACCATGTCCAGCTCGGGGAGCAGGTCCTCGTACTGTTCGATCGGCGTGGCCGGCTTGAGCGCCATCGACGCCCGCGCCCCCTTGGCCCGGATCTCCCGCGCGAGGCGCACCGGCGCGGCGGCGGCCTCGGCGTGGAAGGTGACCGACCCGGCACCGGCCTCCACGTACTGCGGCGCCCAGCGGTCGGGGTCCTCGATCATGAGGTGCAGGTCGAGCGGGATGTCCGTGGCCCGGCTCAGGGACTCCACGATCGGCATGCCGAGGGTGAGGTTCGGGACGAAATGGTTGTCCATGACGTCGACGTGCAGCCAGTCGGCGCCCTCGACGGCCCTGGCCTCTTCGGCGAGCCGGGAGAAGTCGGCGGACAGGATGCTGGGGTTGATCTGAACGGCCATGCCCCAAGGTTGCCATGCCCCCGCCCGGTTCCGGCCATGACCCCGGAAGTCTCCGTGGGGTGCGGGACGTGCGAGTGATCATGGGTCTCGCCCCACTCGCCCCTCGTCACCACCCCTGGCACGGCCGCGCCGCGCGCCCCGCGGCCGCCGAGGGATCCCGCCACCGCCCCACCGCCCGCCGCCCCCTCGATCGGGGGCGGCGGGCCGGCATCAGGCCGTGCGGCGCAGCAGTGCCAGGTACATGGCGTCCGTACCGTGCAGGTGCGGCCACAGCTGGACGTCCGGGCCGTCTCCCAGGGCCGGTACGCCGGCCATGTAGGGCCTGGCGTCGATCAGTTCGGCCGAGACGGGCGACGCGCCGGCGCCGCGCCCCTTCAGGACGTCGTCGACCACCACCCGGGTCTCCGCCAGGTGCGGGGAGCAGGTCGCGTAGCCGACGATGCCGCCGACGCGGACGGCCGAGAGCGCCTCCCGGAGCAGGCCGCGCTGGAGCGGCGCGAAGCCGTCCAGGTCCTCGGGGCGCCGCCGCCAGCGGGCCTCGGGGCGTCGCCGCAGGGCGCCCAGGCCGGAGCACGGGACGTCCATCAGGACCCGGTCGAAGGAACCCGGCAGCCACGGCGGGCGGGTGCCGTCGGCGGCGATGACCTGGTACGGGCCGGGGTTGCCGGCCAGCGCGTTCTCCACCAGGCGCGCCCGGTGCGGCTGCTTCTCGGAGGCCAGCAGGAAGGCGCCCCGGCGTGCGGCGAGCGCCGCCAGCAGGGCCGCCTTGCCGCCGGGTCCTGCGCAGCCGTCCAGCCACCGGGCGTCACGGCCCTCGATCGGGGCCGCCGCCAGGGCCATCGCCACCAGCTGGCTGCCTTCGTCCTGCACGCCGGCGCGCCCGTCGCGCACCGCCTCCAGCGCGCCCGGCTCGCCGCCCTCGGCCATCCGCACGGCGTACGGGGACCAGCGGCCGGGCAGGGCCGAGTCCTCGCCGACCGCCTCCAACAGTTCTTCGGTGGTGGACCGTCCGGGCCGCGCCACCAGGGTGACCTCGGGCCGCTCGTTGTCGGCCTCCAGGAGGTCCTCGATGCCCGCGCGGCCCCCGCCGAGGGCGTCCCACAGCGCGCTGACGACCCAGCGCGGGTGCGAGTGGTACACCGCCAGGTGCTGTTCCGCGTCGTCCTCGTAGGGCGGGGCGACCTTCTCCAGCCAGCCGTCCAGGTCGTGCGCGGCGATCTTGCGCAGGACGGCGTTCACGAACTTGGCGCGCCCGTCGCCGAGCACCACCCGCGCCAGTTCCACGCTCGCGGACACCGCCGCGTGCGTCGGGATGCGGGTCCCCAGCAGTTGGTGGGCACCGAGCGAGAGCACGTCCAGCACCGGCGGGTCCACCTCCCGCAGCGGCCGGTCGATGCAGGCCTTGATGACCGCGTCGTACGTGCCCTGGCGGCGCAGCGTCCCGTACACCAGCTCGGTGGCCAGCGCCGCGTCGCGGGCCTGGAAGTTCTCGTCCTGGCGGGCCTTGCGCAGCAGCGGCGGCAGCACGAGGTTGGCGTACGCGTCCCGCTCCCCCACCGCCCGCAGCGCCTCGAAGGCCAGCATCCGCACGGGGTCCTTCTGCGGCCGGCGGTACGGCTTGCCCGGCTTGCCGCCCTGGCCGCCGGACGGCTTGCCTCCCCCGGCGGCGGCGGGTCGACGACGAGGCTGGCGAGGCTGTTCGCTCACGTGAAAGGTGCTCCGGATGTACGAGGTGCTACGGGTCTGCAGAGGTGGGGAACGACGGAGGTCAGCCTACGTCGACTCCTCCGAGGCGCTCGCCGGGCGCGATCCGCACCCCGCGCGCCCAGTCGGCGCCCTTCATCGGCTTCTTGCCCTGCGGCTGCACCCAGAGCAGCTCCACGGCGTGCGAACCGGTGCCGACGTACACGTTGTTCTTGGCCGGGGCGAGTACCCCGGGCTCCAGGTCCGTGCGGTCGGGCACCAGGCCGACCGAGATCAGCTTGAGCCGCTCGCCGCGGAAGACGGTCCACGCCCCGGGGGCGGGCGTGCAGCCGCGCACCACCCGGTCGGCGCGCAGCGCGGGGGCCTTCCAGTCGATCCGGGCGTCCTCCACCGTGATCTTCGGCGCGAGCGAGATCCCGTCGGCCGGCTGCTCGACGGCGCGCAGCGTCCCGTCCTCGATCCCGTCCATGGTGGCCGCCAGCAGACCGGCCCCGGCGAAGGCGAGTCGGGTCAGCAGGTCGCCGCTGGTGTCGGTCGGCCGGACCTCCTCGGTGAGGATCCCGTAGACCGGGCCGGAGTCGAGGCCCTCCTCGATCTGGAAGGTGGACGCGCCGGTGACCTGGTCCCCGGCCATGATCGACTGCTGTACGGGGGCCGCGCCGCGCCAGGCCGGAAGCAGCGAGAAGTGCAGGTTGACCCAGCCCCGCCGGGGGATCTCCAGGGCGCTCTTGGGCAGCAGCGCCCCGTAGGCGACGACCGGGCAGCAGTCGGGGTCGATCTCGCGCAGCCGGGCCTGGAACTCGGGGTCGCGGGGCCGGGTGGGCTTGAGGACCTCGATCCCGGCCTCCTCGGCGCGCTCGGCGACGGGACTCGCGACGAGGCGTCGGCCACGGCCCGCCGGTGCGTCGGGCCGGGTGACGACGGCGGCGACCTCGTGGCGCCCGGAGGCGATCAGGGCGTCCAGGGCGGGCACGGCGACCTCGGGGGTGCCTGCGAAGACGAGCTTCACCGGTTACTACCTCGCTATCTCGGCTGTCAGCAGCACACCAGTCTATGGGGGTGCGCGCGAGGCGGCTCACCTGCGGCCCCGGGTCCTGTCGGCGAAGTGGCGCCGGTCGGGCCCAGGGGGCGTACGCACACGCGCGCGCCCCTCGCATATGCCGACACGCCCCCACAGCGTGACCTGGGCACCGGGTGGAGCGTTGGTCAAGAGAGATTGACCGAAACGGGCCGCGCATCACTACCGGTGTCTGCGGCTCCTCCGCTCTTCAGCACCGGTTCGAGAGGCTTCTTCATGGCCGACCACGCCACCCACGACGCCCAAGCACGGGCCAGCCTGCACCTCCTGGTGCGGGACATCGAGCGGGTTCGCCGGCAGGTGGATGCTCTGCGTACGCTCACCGCCCAGCTCGGCAACGTGTACCGTCCGCGCCGCTCAGGTCCCTCCACGGGCTTCGTCGTCTACGGAAGGGCGCCCGCGCCCACCGTCCGCCTCGCGCAGGAACTGCGGGACAGCGTCGAGACGCTGGTCACCGCCGCGGTGGACTTCGACCGCTCGCTCGGCTTCTCGTGGGACGCGGTCGGCTCGGCTCTCGGCGTCACCAAGCAGGCCGTGCACCGGCGTTACGGGGCCCGGCGCGCGCAGCCCGTCGAGGCGACCGAGCCGCAGCCCGAGGCGACCACCACCCGCACCCTGGGGCCGCTCCCCACGATCCCCGCAGCCCGCTCGGTACCGCCGCAGCCCGTGCGCGAGGAGTCGCAGGCGGGGGCCCAGGCCGCAGCCGCGGCGGGGTCGGTCCCCCGCTCACCGGCCTTCCCGGGACCGCGGAACGGCTGATCGCCCCCGCCGCCGGGACGCCGACACCCGACGGCCGGGCCGATCCGGCCGCAGTACAGCGGTTCCCGCCCCCGGCGGAGCGATCCGAACGGTCGCCCCGCCGGGGGCGTTCCACGTCCCGGCCGGCCGGCGCCCCCGGCTCTCCGGCTCTCCGGCGAGAACGGCCCCGCCGCCCCCGCGCGGGCCTCAGCCGATGTCCGGCGGGTCGATCCTGACCCGCACCGACTCCGCCGCCGACACGCCCCGCGCCAGCCGAGCGGCCTGCGCCGACTTGAGCGCCGCCGCCAGGGCCGCGCCGTTGCCGGGCCGGACCCGAACCAGCGCCCGCTCGCCCGGGGAGGCCTCCCGGCGGCGCCCCGGCAGCGGTACCGGGCCCAGGATCTCCGCGTCCGACGGCAGGTCCGCGGCGGCCAGGAAGCCCTCCACGGCCTCCTTGCGGCCGATGACGGACGCCATGCGCGACACCGGCGGGAAGCGCAGCTCGGCGCGCTCCGCCAGCTCGCGCAGCGCGTGTCCCACGGGGTCCCACCTGACCAGCGCCTGTACCGGGCGCAGCGTGGGCTCGGCCACGATGACGACCTGGCCGCTGCCGCGCACCAGGGACGACGCGGCGATCCAGCGTCGGAGCGCCTCCTCACTCGCGCGCAGGTCGGGGAAGCCGAGCATCGCCCAGCCGTCCAGGAGCAGCGCGGCCGCGTAGCCGTCGCCCTCCGCCACGGGCTCCGCGCCCGGTGTGGAGACCACCAGGGCCGGGGCGTCGGGGACCCGGTCCAGCACGTGGTCGCGTCCGGAGGTGCGCACGGACACGGCGGGGAAGGCCCGCCCCAGTTCCTCGGCGGTGCGGCGCGCCCCGACCACCTGGGCCCGCAGGCGGAAGGATCCGCACTCCTCGCAGTGCCAGGCGCTCTCCTGTCGGCCGCACCATCCGCAGTGCAGTTCCCGCGCGTCGGGCGCCTCCAACGGGCCCGCACAGGCGCCGCACCGCGCGGGGGTCCGGCACCGCTCGCAGGCCAGCCGGGGCACGTAACCGCGCCGGGGCACCTGGACGAGCACGGGCCCGGTCTTCAGTCCCTCCCGTACGGTCTCCCAGGCCAGGCTGGGCAGGCGGGCCGCGCGGGCCGCCTCGTCCCGCGCGAGGAGTTCGTCCCCGACGGTGCGGATGCGGGGCGCGTGCGCGCGTACCGTCGTCCGGTCGGCCACCAGCGGCCGGGCCCAGCCGGACTCGACGAGTTGGGCGGCCTCGACCGTGCAGCTCGTACTGCCCAGGAGGAAGGCGCAGCCCTCCGTCATCGAGCGCAGTTGCAGCACCTCCCGCACGTGCGGGAAGGGGGCGTTGTCGTCGCTGTGGCTGGAGTCCCCGTCGTCCCAGACGGCGACCAGCCCCAGGTCCCGGACGGGCGCGAACATGGCCGCGCGGGTCCCGATCACGGCCCGCACCGAGCCCCGGTGCACCGAGAGCCACTGCGTGTAGCGCTTCTGGGGGCCCGATTCGGCGGTCAGCAGGGTGTGCAGCCCCTTGCCCACCAGTGCGGTCAGCGCCTCGTCCACGCGGGCGGCGGCGCGGCCGTCGGGGAGGACGGCCAGCGCGCCGCGGCCGGAGGCCAGGGTGGTCGCCATCGCGCGCGCCAGCTCGTCCGGCCAGTGCGGACCGGGCAACGCCGTCCACACGGTGCGGGGGCTCGCGCCGGACGCCAGCTCGCGCAGGAGGCCCGGTCCGGCCGGGTACCGCTCCCAGCCGCCCGGTTCGGGCACCCCGGGGGCGGGCCTCGGCTCCGGGGACGGCCGGCTCTCGGCCTGTCCGTGGCGCGGCGGGATCGCCAGTTGGAGGACGTCGGCGAGGCTGCCCGCGTAGCGCTGGGCCACGGCCCGGGCGAGCTTCTCCATCCGCGGGCTCAGCACCCGCTCGGGCGACACCACCTGCGCCAGGGCGGCGAGCGGCCCGTCGTAGTCCGTCTCCGCGATCCGCTCGATCACGAAACCGTCGATCAGGCCGCCGCCCTCGCGGCGTCCGTCGCGGACGCGGCCTTCTCCCGCGCCGAAGCGGACCCGGACCCGGACGCCCGGCTGGGCGTCCTCGGCCAGGTGCTCGGGGACGGCGTAGTCCCAGGTCTGGTCGAGGTGCAGGACACCCTTGTTGACGAGGATCCTGGCGATCGGCAGGTCCTTGGCCAGCGGCGCTCCCCGCCAGGTGCGGGGCTTGGCCTTCTCCTCGGCCGTCGCCTTGGCCTCGGCCACCATCCCCCGGATCAGCGCGAGCTGCTCCGGCGGACCACCGGGACTCCCGTCCTCGGGCCGCTCTTCGGAATCGCTCTCGCTGCTCACACCCGAATTCTTACCAAATGCCGGTGACAACGACGTACGGCCCCGGACCGTGGGGTCCGGGGCCGTACGTACGGGCGCGTCCGCGCCGGGGGTCCTACAGACCGGCGGCGGCGCGCAGGGCGTCGACGCGGTCGGTGCGCTCCCAGGTGAAGTCCGGCAGCTCGCGGCCGAAGTGGCCGTAGGCGGCGGTCTGCGCGTAGATCGGGCGCAGCAGGTCCAGGTCGCGGATGATGGCGGCCGGGCGGAGGTCGAAGACCTGGCCGATCGCCTCCTCGATCTTCTGGACGTCGACCTTGGCGGTGCCGAAGGTCTCCACGAAGAGACCGACCGGCTCGGCCTTGCCGATGGCGTACGCGACCTGCACCTCGCAGCGCGAGGCCAGCCCGGCGGCGACGACGTTCTTGGCGACCCAGCGCATGGCGTAGGCGGCCGAGCGGTCGACCTTGGACGGGTCCTTGCCGGAGAACGCGCCACCACCGTGACGGGCCATGCCGCCGTAGGTGTCGATGATGATCTTGCGGCCGGTGAGGCCGGCGTCGCCCATGGGGCCGCCGATCTCGAAGCGACCGGTCGGGTTCACCAGGAGGCGGTAGCCCTCGGTGTCGAGCTTGATGCCGTCCTCGATGAGCTGGGCCAGCACGTGCTCGACGACGAACTCGCGGATGTCCGGGGCGAGCAGCGAGTCCAGGTCGATGTCGGCGGCGTGCTGCGAGGACACGACGACCGTGTCCAGGCGCACGGCCTTGTCGCCGTCGTACTCGATGGTGACCTGGGTCTTGCCGTCGGGGCGCAGGTACGGGATGGTGCCGTTCTTGCGGACCTCGGACAGTCGGCGCGAGAGCTTGTGCGCGATGTGGATCGGGAGCGGCATCAGCTCGGGCGTCTCGTCGCAGGCGTACCCGAACATCAGGCCCTGGTCGCCGGCGCCCTGCTTGTCCAGCTCGTCCTCGTCGCCCTCGACCCGCTTCTCGTACGCGGTGTCGACGCCCTGCGCGATGTCGGGGGACTGCGCGCCGATGGACACCGACACGCCGCAGGAGGCGCCGTCGAAGCCCTTCTTCGAGGAGTCGTAGCCGATTTCGAGGATCTTGTCGCGGACGAGCTGCGCGATCGGGGCGTAGGCCTTCGTCGTCACCTCTCCCGCGATGTGCACGAGACCGGTGGTGATGAGGGTTTCCACGGCCACGCGCGAAGTCGGGTCCTCGGCGAGAAGCGCGTCGAGGATCGTGTCGCTGATCTGGTCAGCGATCTTGTCGGGGTGGCCCTCGGTCACGGACTCCGAGGTGAACAGGCGACGGGACACAACGCTCCCTGGGGTTGCAGCGGCTGCTGGCTGATCATTTGGCGGAACCACACCGGGGGCTGCGCCCGATCACGTTCCGAGTTGCAGTTTATCGGTCGCCGCCGTCTGTCGGACCACCCGTCTCGCCTTGTGGGAGCCGTGTGACCTGCGGCACTCCATTCTGACCCAGGAGTCTGCCTCCCGGAAGCGTCCCGTTCAGGCGCGTCGTGGCGCGAATCGGACCGCGACGTGATCCCAAATCACCTCGGCCAGTACGTCCTTCGGACCATACGGCACCGCCGTCTCCGCCCCATCGGAAGCGAGGACGACCGCTTCGTTCTCCTCCGAACCGAAGGTCTTGCTCTCGCCCACTTCGTTGACGACCAGAAGGTCACATCCCTTGCGGCGGAGTTTCGCACGACCGTTCGCGAGGACGTCGTCCGTCTCGGCGGCGAACCCCACCACGACCTGCCCCTCCCGGGCCCGGTCGGCGGAGACCTCCGCGAGGACGTCGGGGTTGCGCACCAGCGCCACCGGCTCGGGCTCCTGGCCGTCCTTCTTCTTGATCTTGCCGTCCGCGTAGTGGGCCGGCCGGAAGTCGGCGACGGCGGCGGCCATCACCACCGCGTCGGCGTCGGCGGCGGCCTTGAGGACCGCCTCGCGGAGCTGGAGGGCCGTGCCCACCCGTACGACGTCCACCCCGGCCGGGTCGGGCAGCGCGGTGTTGGCCGCGACCAGCGTGACGCGGGCGCCACGGGCGACGGCGGTGCGGGCGAGGGCGTAGCCCTGCTTGCCGGAGGAACGGTTGCCCAGGAACCGGACCGGGTCGAGCGGCTCCCGGGTGCCGCCGGCGCTGACCACCACGTGCCGGCCGGCCAGATCGGGCCCGGCGGCGCCGTCCGCGCGGCCGGCGCCCCGCAGGACGTGCCGGCAGACCTCGTAGATCTCCTCGGGGTCGGGCAGTCGCCCCTTGCCGGTGTCCTTGCCGGTGAGCCGGCCGACGGCGGGCTCGATGACGACGGCGCCCCGCCGGCGCAGCGTGGCCACGTTCTCCTGGGTGGCGGGGTGCTCCCACATCTCGGTGTGCATCGCGGGTGCGAAGACGACCGGACAGCGCGCGGTGAGCAGGGTGTTCGTCAGGAGGTCGTCCGCGAGCCCGTGGGCGGCCTTGGCGAGCATGTCGGCGGTGGCGGGGGCGACGACCACCAGGTCGGCCGTCTGGCCGATGCGGACGTGCGGCACCTCGTGCACGGACTCCCAGACCTGCTGGGTGGCCGGGTTTCCGGAGAGCGCGGCCCAGGTGGCCTCGCCGACGAAGTTGAGAGAGGCCGCGGTGGGCACCACCCGTACGTCGTGCCCGGACTCGGTCAGCCGACGCAGCAGCTCACAGGCCTTGTAGGCGGCGATTCCGCCACTGACCCCCAGCACGACCTTCGGCTTGCCCACCACACACTCCCCTTCGCGGAACGTCACTGACACCTATGACACACCACAGGCCCGACAGATGTTCTGCCGGGCCTGTGGTGAAAGGAATTCTCGGTGCTTACTGAGCCGGGGCCTCGATGGCCTCGGACGTCAGCAGACCCGCGTTGATCTCGCGCAGCGCGATCGAAAGCGGCTTCTCGTGGACGTGGGTGTCCACCAGCGGGCCGACGTACTCAAGCAGGCCCTCGCCGAGCTGCGAGTAGTACGCGTTGATCTGACGGGCACGCTTGGCCGCGTAGATCACGAGGCTGTACTTCGAGTCGGTGGCCTCGAGCAGCTCGTCGATCGGCGGGTTGATGATGCCCTCGGGCGCAGTCATGGAAGAGGACACGCTCTACCTTCCGAAGATGGGTGAAGAATCAAACATCGATCGAAAGAACATCGATCAACGATCAGACAACTTCCATCAAGGCTAGCAGCTCGCGCGCCACGTCCTCGACGGAGGTGTTGACAAGGGTGGTGTCGAACTCTGATTCGGCAGCGAGTTCGACCCGCGCCGCGCCGAGCCGACGCTCGATGACCTCGGCCGACTCGGTCCCGCGACCGGTGAGCCGGCGGACCAGCTCCTCCCAGCTCGGCGGGGCGAGGAAGACCAGCTGGGCCTCGGGCATGGACTCGCGGACGAGTCGGGCGCCCTGGAGATCGATCTCCAGCAGGACCGGCTCGCCGTTCTCCAGGCGTTCCAGTACCGCGCCGCGCGGTGTGCCGTAGCGGTTGCCCGCGAACTCGGCCCACTCCAGCAGCTCGCCGTTGGCGATCAGCTTGTCGAACTCGTCGTCGTTGACGAAGAAGTAGTGGACTCCGTGTCGCTCACCGGGCCGCGGCTTGCGGGTGGTGGCCGACACCGAGAGCCATACCTCGGGGTGAACCTTGCGCATATGCGCGACGACCGTGCTCTTGCCGACCCCCGAGGGGCCGGAGAGCACGGTCAGCCGCGGACGAACCTCTGCTGCCATAGAGCGATTATCCAGGTTCTCGGGACTGCCTGAGAACGCCGGGAGAACTTCGTGCGAAGCCTCAGGCGGGCTTGCCGCCGAACTCACGCTCCAGAGAGGCGATCTGGTTGGAGCCGAGACCTCGAACACGTCGAGACTCGGAGATGCCGAGGCGCTCCATGATCTGCTTGGCGCGGACCTTGCCCACGCCGGGGAGGGACTCCAGAAGAGCGGAGACCTTCATCTTGCCGATGACGTCGTTCTCCTGGCCCAGCTTGATGACGTCATGGAGGGAGGCGCCGGAATGCTTGAGTCGATTCTTCACCTCGGCCCGCTCCCGGCGAGCCGCGGCGGCCTTTTCGAGCGCTGCTGCGCGCTGTTCAGGGGTAAGGGGCGGAAGAGCCACGCCTACGTCACCTCGGATGTCGAACTGTCGGATACGGACCGGCGGGATGCCGGAAGGCATCACACCAGGCGAGCCCCCGAACAGCGGTGGTGCTCGATCGCTGCTCGTTCACTCTGGTCGGAGACTAGCGGCCAAGGCCGCTCCCGTCAGCGAGAACGGACGAAAAGTCCTGGTCAGCCTTTGCTGAACCGTACATCACGGACAAACTACCTCGGTTTTGTCCGGTGAAGGACGTTCGAATTTCGTCAAGCAGTGCGACGTGTCCGGCCTCGGACTCCCCGAACGGCCCCGTTCCGCACCCCGAGGCCGCCCCGCGGGCGGGGTCGACGTGATCCGCGTCACGTCGACCCCGTCCGGCGCCCCGCCGGGGCTCAGGCCGAGGCCACCGCGGTGCGGACCTCGTCCGCGAACCGGGCCGCCGACGCGCGCAGCGCGGCGGCGTCGGGACCGTGCTTCAGCACGCCGCGGGACACGTTCGGCACGACGTTGCGCACGGCCGCCCCGAACACGCCCGGGAGGTCGGCCGCGGTCGCGCCCTGCGCGCCGATGCCCGGGGCCAGCAGCGGCCCGTTGATGTCCAGGTCGAAGGAGGACAGGTCCCCCAGGGTGGCGCCCACCACCGCGCCGAAGGAGCCCATGGGGGTGGCGCCCGCGTTCTCGGCCGCCAGGTGTCCCAGCATGGTCGCGCCGATCGTGCGACCGTCCTCGCGCACGGCGCGCTGGACCTCCGCGCCCTCCGGGTTCGAGGTCAGGGCCAGCACGAACAGGCCGGAGCCCGACGCGCGCGCCAGTTCCACCGCCGGGGCCAGCGAGCCGTAGCCCAGGTACGGGGAGACCGTCAGCGCGTCGGAGAACAGCGGCGAGGACGGCGACAGGAAGGTCTCCGCGTACGCGGCCATCGTCGAGCCGATGTCCCCGCGCTTGGCGTCCATGACGACCAGCGTGCCCGCCGCCCGGGCGTCCGCGACGGTCCGCTCCAGCACGGCGATGCCGCGCGACCCGAACCGCTCGAAGAAGGCGGCCTGCGGCTTGAAGACCGCGACCTCCTGCGCCAGCGCCTCGACGACCGTGCGGGAGAACTTCTCCAGTCCCGCGATGTCGTCGTCCAGGCCCCAGGAGGCCAGCAGGGCGGCGTGCGGGTCGATGCCGACGCACAGCGGGCCCCGGGAGTCCATCGCCGCGCGCAGGCGGGCGCCGAAGGGGGTCACAGAGGTCACAGCGAGGCCTTCCGGGTCTCGGCGCCCACCGCGTCGGCGAGCGAGTCGTACGGGCTGTCCGCGAGGCGGGCGGCCAGGCCGCGGTGAATGGCGCGGGCGTAGAGCGGACCCTCGTAGACGAAGGCGCTGTAGCCCTGGATCAGCGTCGCGCCGGCCAGGATCCGCTGCCAGGCGTCCTCGGCGTTCTCGATGCCGCCGACGCCCACGAGCACCAGACGGTCGCCCACGCGGGCGTACAGCCGCCTGAGGACCTCCAGGGAGCGTTCCTTGACGGGCGCGCCGGACAGGCCGCCGGTCTCCTTCACCAGGGCGGGGGCGGACTTCAGTCCCAGGCCCTCGCGCGCGATGGTCGTGTTGGTGGCGATGATGCCGTCGAGGCCGAGTTCCAGGGCCAGGTCGGCGACCGCGTCCACGTCCTCGTCCGCGAGGTCGGGGGCGATCTTGACCAGCAGCGGGACCCGGCGGTCGGTGACCACCCGGTCCGCGGCCTCGCGCACGGCCGTCAGCAGCGGGCGCAGGGACTCGGTGGCCTGGAGGTTGCGCAGGCCCGGGGTGTTCGGGGAGGACACGTTGACGACGAGGTAGTCGGCGTGGCGGGCGAGCCGCTCGGTGGAGGCGACGTAGTCCGCCGCGGCCTCCGCCTCCGGGACGACCTTCGTCTTGCCGATGTTCACGCCGACCACGGTCTTGAAGACGGGGTTGCGGGCGGCCAGTCGGGCGGCGACGGCCTCCGAGCCCTCGTTGTTGAAGCCCATGCGGTTGATCAGCGCGCGGTCCGGGACGAGCCGGAAGAGCCTCTTCCTGGGGTTGCCGGGCTGGGCCTGCGCGGTGACCGTGCCGATCTCGACGTGGTCGAAGCCGAGCATCGCCATGCCGTCGATGGCGACCGCGTTCTTGTCGAAGCCCGCCGCGAGACCGAAGGGGCCGTGCATGCGCAGGCCCAGGGCCTCGGTGCGCAGCTCCTTGTGGCGGGGTGCCAGCCAGCCGGCGACGAAGGTCCGCAGCACCGGGGTGCGGGCCGCGAGGCGGATCCAGCGGAAGGCCAGGTAGTGCGCCTGCTCCGGGTCCATGCGCTTGAAGACGAGGTTGAAGAACAGTTTGTACATCGTCCGAAATATCCCTTGTGCGCTCATGAAAGGGGGGACACCGGTCGCTGTGCCGGTGCCCCCCTTTCGTACGGGCTGCTAGTCGCGGGCCGCGATCAGGTGTTCCGCGTGCTCCTGGAGCGAGCGCACGCCGACGTCGCCGCGGTTGAGCGCGTCGATGCCCTGGACGGCGGCGGCGAGCGCCTGGACCGTGGTCAGGCACGGGACGCCGCGCGCCACGGCCGCCGTACGGATCTCGTAGCCGTCGAGGCGGCCACCCGTGCCGTACGGGGTGTTGACGATCAGGTCGACCTGGCCGTCGTGGATGAGCTGGACGACGGTCTTCTCCCCGTCGGGGCCCTCGCCCTCGCTGAGCTTGCGCACGATGGTGGCGTTGATGCCGTTGCGGCGCAGCACCTCCGCCGTGCCCGAGGTCGCCATCAGCTCGAAGCCGTGGGCGACGAGCTCGCGCGCCGGGAAGATCATCGAGCGCTTGTCGCGGTTGGCGACGGAGATGAAGGCGCGGCCCTTGGTGGGCAGCGGGCCGTAGGCGCCGGCCTGCGACTTGGCGTAGGCCGTGCCGAAGACGGAGTCGATGCCCATGACCTCGCCGGTGGAGCGCATCTCCGGGCCGAGGACCGTGTCGACGCCGCGGCCCTGGATGTCGCGGAAGCGCGACCAGGGCATCACGGCCTCCTTGACGGAGATCGGCGCGTCGAGCGGCAGGGTGCCCCCGTCCCCGGTCTTGGGCAGCATGCCCTCTTCGCGCAGCTCGGCGATGGTGGTGCCGAGCGAGATGCGGGCGGCGGCCTTGGCCAGCGGGACCGCGGTCGCCTTCGAGGTGAAGGGCACGGTCCGGGACGCGCGCGGGTTGGCCTCCAGGACGTAGAGGATGTCACCCGCCATCGCGAACTGGATGTTGATCAGGCCGCGGACGCCGACGCCCTTGGCGATGGCCTCCGTGGAGGTGCGCAGGCGCTTGATGTCGTGCCCGCCGAGGGTGATCGGGGGCAGGGCGCAGGCCGAGTCGCCGGAGTGGATGCCGGCTTCCTCGATGTGCTCCATGACGCCGCCGAGGTAGAGCTCGTGGCCGTCGTAGAGCGCGTCGACGTCGATCTCGATCGCGTCGTCGAGGAAGCGGTCGACCAGCACGGGGCGGGTCGGGGAGATCTCGGTGGACTCCGCGATGTACGACTCCAGGCGGGTCTCGTCGTAGACGATCTCCATGCCGCGGCCGCCGAGCACGTAGGACGGGCGGACCAGGACCGGGTAGCCGATCTCGTCGGCGATCGCCTTGGCACCCGCGAAGGTGGTGGCGGTGCCGTGCTTGGGGGCGGGCAGCCCGGCCTCCGCGAGGACCTGGCCGAAGGCGCCGCGGTCCTCGGCGGCGTGGATGGCCTCCGGCGGGGTGCCGACGACCGGGACGCCGTTGTCCTTGAGTGCCTGGGCGAGACCGAGGGGGGTCTGCCCGCCGAGCTGGACGACGACGCCGGCGATGGGGCCGGCGAGGGACTCGGCGTGGACGATCTCCAGCACGTCTTCCAGCGTCAGCGGCTCGAAGTACAGGCGGTCGGAGGTGTCGTAGTCCGTCGAGACGGTCTCGGGGTTGCAGTTGACCATCACGGTCTCGTAGCCGGCGTCGCTGAGCGCGAAGGAGGCGTGGACGCAGGAGTAGTCGAACTCGATGCCCTGGCCGATGCGGTTCGGGCCGGAGCCCAGGATGATCACCGCGGGCTTGGTGCGGGTCGCGACCTCGGACTCCTCGTCGTACGAGGAGTAGAAGTACGGGGTCTTGGCCGCGAACTCGGCGGCGCAGGTGTCGACCGTCTTGTAGACCGGGCGGACACCGAGGGCGTGCCGGACCTCGCGGACGACGTCCTCGCGCAGGCCGCGGATCTCGGCGATCTGGTGGTCGGAGAAGCCGTGCCGCTTGGCTTCGGCGAGCAGCTCGGGCCGGAGCTTGTCGGCGGCCGCCAGATCGTCGGCGATCTCCTTGATCAGGAACAGCTGGTCGACGAACCAGGGGTCGATCTTCGTGGACTCGAAGACCTCCTCCTGGGTGGCGCCGGCGCGGATCGCCTGCATGACGGTGTTGATGCGGCCGTCGGTCGGGCGGACCGCGGTGGCCAGCAGTTCTTCCTTGTCGCCGACCGGGCCGACGAAGGTGAACTGCGAGCCCTTCTTCTCCAGGGAGCGCAGGGCCTTCTGGAGGGCCTCGGTGAAGTTGCGGCCGATGGCCATGGCCTCGCCCACCGACTTCATGGTGGTGGTGAGGGTGGCGTCGGCGAGCGGGAACTTCTCGAAGGCGAAGCGCGGGGCCTTGACGACGACGTAGTCGAGGGACGGCTCGAAGGAGGCCGGCGTCTTCTCGGTGATGTCGTTGGGGACCTCGTCGAGGGTGTAGCCGATGGCCAGCTTGGCGGCGATCTTGGCGATCGGGAAGCCGGTGGCCTTCGACGCGAGCGCCGAGGAGCGCGAGACGCGCGGGTTCATCTCGATGACGATGACGCGGCCGTCGACCGGGTCGATCGCGAACTGGATGTTGCAGCCGCCGGTGTCGACGCCGACCTCGCGGATGATCGCGATGCCGATGTCGCGCAGCCGCTGGTACTCGCGGTCGGTCAGCGTCATCGACGGCGCGACGGTGATCGAGTCGCCGGTGTGGACGCCCATCGGGTCGAAGTTCTCGATGGAGCAGACGACGACCACGTTGTCCTTGGTGTCGCGCATCAGCTCCAGCTCGTACTCCTTCCAGCCGAGGATGGACTCCTCCAGGAGCACCTCGGTGGTCGGGGAGAGCGTGAGGCCCTGGCCGGCGATGCGGCGCAGTTCGTCCTCGTCGTGGGCGAAGCCGGAGCCGGCGCCGCCCATGGTGAAGGAGGGGCGCACGACGACGGGGTAGCCGCCGAGGGTCTCGACGCCGGCGATGACGTCGTCCATCGTGTGGCAGATGACCGAGCGGGCGGACTCGCCGTAACCGATCTTGGCCTTGACGGCCTCGACGACGCCCTTGAAGAGGTCGCGGTCCTCGCCCTTGTTGATGGCCTCGACGTTGGCGCCGATCAGCTCGACGCCGTACTTGTCCAGCACACCCTGCTCGTGCATGGAGATCGCGGTGTTGAGCGCGGTCTGGCCGCCGAGGGTCGGCAGCAGCGCGTCGGGGCGCTCCTTCGCGATGATCTTCTCGACGAACTCGGGGGTGATCGGCTCGACGTAGGTGGCGTCGGCGATCTCCGGGTCGGTCATGATCGTCGCGGGGTTGGAGTTGACCAGGATGACCCGCAGGCCCTCGGCCTTGAGGATGCGGCAGGCCTGGGTCCCGGAGTAGTCGAACTCGGCGGCCTGTCCGATGACGATCGGGCCGGAGCCGATGACCAGGACGGACTGGATATCGGTGCGCTTAGGCACGCTCGGCCTCCATCAGGGCGGTTTCCATCAAAGACGTGAAGCGGTCGAAGAGGTACGCGGCGTCGTGCGGGCCGGCGGCCGCCTCGGGGTGGTACTGGACGGAGAAGGCGGGCTGATCGAGCAGCCGCAGGCCCTCGACGACCTGGTCGTTCAGGCAGACGTGGGAGACCTCGGCGCGGCCGTAGGGGGTCTCGGAGACCTTGTCGAGGGGCGCGTCCACGGCGAAGCCGTGGTTGTGCGCGGTGACCTCGACCTTGCCCGTGGTGCGGTCCTGGACCGGCTGGTTGATGCCGCGGTGGCCGTACTTCAGCTTGTAGGTGCCGAAGCCGAGCGCGCGGCCCAGGATCTGGTTGCCGAAGCAGATGCCGAAGAGCGGGGTCTTGCGCTCCAGCACGGCCTGCATGACGGCGACGGGGCCGTCGGCGGTGGCCGGGTCGCCCGGGCCGTTGGAGAAGAACACGCCGTCCGGGGAGACCGCGTAGACGTCCTCGACGGTGGCGGTGGCGGGCAGCACGTGGACCTCGATGCCGCGCTCGGCCATCCGGTGCGGGGTCATGCCCTTGATGCCGAGGTCCACGGCGGCGACGGTGAACTTCTTCTCGCCGATCGCGGGGACGACGTACGCCTCCTTGGTGGCGACCTCGGCGGAGAGGTTCGCGCCCTTCATCTGCGGGGCGGCCTGCACCTTGGCCAGCAGCGCCTCGTCGCGAACGCCCTCCCAGGCCTCGCCGGAGAAGATGCCGACGCGCATGGCGCCGCGCTCGCGCAGGTGGCGGGTCAGGGCGCGGGTGTCGATGCCGGAGATCCCGACGACGCCCTGCTTGACCAGCTCCTCGTCCAGCGAGCGCCGCGAGCGCCAGTTGGAGGGGACGCGGGCGGGGTCGCGCACGACGTAGCCGGCGACCCAGATGCGGGAGGACTCGGGGTCCTCGTCGTTCACGCCGGTGTTGCCCACGTGCGGGGCGGTCATCACGACGACCTGTCGGTGGTACGACGGGTCGGTGAGGGTCTCCTGGTAGCCGGTCATGCCGGTGGAGAACACGGCCTCGCCGAAGGTCTCCCCCACAGCGCCGTAGGCGCGGCCGCGGAAGATCCGACCGTCCTCCAGGACGAGTACGGCGGGAGCTTTGGCTGCTCCCCTGGTGGAGGTCGTCATCGTTCGGCGCCTTCCGTCGTGATGGATGAGTTCATGTGGTTGATCGCTTCGACCCAGGCGGCGTGTTCGGCCGCGCGGTCGGAGCGGAATCCGGAGTCGATCAGCTTGTCGCCATGCGCCCATGTGACGACGAGCAGACCGCCCTCGGTGAGTACCTTGCCCGCGATTCCCTTGTCGAGGCGGGCGCCGCGCAGCTGCGCGGCCGGTACGAAGAAGTCGGTGGCACCCGGTCGGACCACGTCGAGGCCCGCGTCGGTGAGCGTGAGCTCCACCCGGCTGCGCACCCCCAGACCGTGGGCGACGATCCGGTCGAGCCACTGCCCGGCCGTGGTCGACCCGTGGTACCGGCCGGTCAGTGCCAGCCGGTGCTCGGGGAGACCGCTCGGGGCGGCGGGGAGTTCCGGCAGATCGCTCTGCAGGGCGCCGCGCCATTTCCAGCCCTGCCGCATCAGCCAGTACACGAACGCGATGAAGACGAGCAGACCGACGACCCACGCGATGCGCGCGCCCCAGTCCGTCACCTCCGCCGACTGTCGTTCGGCGGCCTCGGCGGCCAGTTGGATTACTGCAGGTGTCACGCCAGCGTCCCGTCCACGACCGTTGCCCGGCCCCGCAGGAAGGTGTGAGTGACGCGCCCCGGCAGCTCGCGGCCCTCGTAGGGCGTGTTGCGGCTGCGGGAGGCGAAGTGAGCGGGGTCCACGACACCACGGTACGAGGTATCGACCAAGGTCAGGTTCGCGGGTTCACCTGCCGAGACGGGCCGGCCGTGGTTTTCCAGGCCTCCGATGCGCGCCGGGGCGAAGGACATCCTCTGGGCGACGCCCGCCCAGTCGAGGAGTCCGGTCTCCACCATCGTCTGCTGGACGACGGAGAGCGCGGTCTCCAGGCCCACCATGCCCATGGCGGCGGCGGCCCACTCGCAGTCCTTGTCCTCGTGCGGGTGCGGGGCGTGGTCGGTGGCGACGATGTCGATCGTGCCGTCGGCGAGCGCCTCGCGCAGGGCCAGCACGTCGCGCTCGGTGCGCAGCGGCGGGTTGACCTTGTAGACCGCGTTGTACGAGCGGACGAGCTCGTCGGTGAGGAGCAGGTGGTGCGGGGTGACCTCGGCGGTGACGTCGATGCCGCGGGACTTGGCCCAGCGGACGATCTCGACGGAGCCGGCGGTGGAGAGGTGGCAGATGTGCACGCGGGAGCCGACGTGCTCGGCGAGGAGGACGTCGCGGGCGATGATCGACTCCTCGGCGACCGCGGGCCAGCCGCCGAGACCCAGCTCGGCGGAGACGACGCCCTCGTTCATCTGGGCGCCCTCGGTCAGGCGGGGCTCTTGGGCGTGCTGGGCGACGACGCCGCCGAAGGCCTTCACGTACTCCAGGGCGCGGCGCATGATCACGGCGTCGTCCACGCACTTGCCGTCGTCGGAGAAGACGGTGACGCGGGCGGCGGAGTCGTGCATCGCGCCGAGCTCGGCGAGCTGCTTGCCCTCCAGACCGACCGTGACGGCGCCGATGGGCTGCACGTCGCAGTAGCCGGACTCCTTGCCGAGCCGCCAGACCTGCTCGACGACGCCGGCGGTGTCGGCGACCGGGAAGGTGTTCGCCATGGCGAAGACGGCGGTGTAGCCGCCGCTCGCGGCGGCGCGGGTGCCGGTCAGGACCGTCTCGGAGTCCTCGCGGCCGGGCTCGCGCAGGTGGGTGTGCAGGTCGACGAGGCCGGGGAGGAGGACCTGGCCCTCCGCCTCGATGACGGTCGCGCCCTCGGCGGACAGACCGGTGCCGACCTCGGCGATGGTCTCGCCGTCGATCAGGACGTCCTGCGCCTCGCCACCGAGTACCTTCGCGCCACGGATCAGGATCTTGCTCATTACTTACTCTCCTCGGTACGGGCGGCGGCGGGGGTGGTGACGGCGGGCTCGGAACCACCGAGCAGCAGGTACAGGACGGCCATCCGGGTGGACACGCCGTTGGCGACCTGCTCGACGGCCGTGCAGCGGTCGGAGTCGGCGACCTCGGCGGTGATCTCCATGCCGCGGTTCATCGGGCCGGGGTGCATCACGATGGCGTGCTCGGGCATCTTCGCCATGCGGTCGCCGTTGAGCCCGTACCGGCGGGAGTACTCGCGCTCGGTCGGGAAGAAGGCGGCGTTCATGCGTTCGCGCTGCACACGCAGCATCATGACCGCGTCGGACTTCGGCAGCACCTCGTCGAGGCTGTACGAGACCTCGCAGGGCCAGCTCTCGACGCCGATCGGGACGAGGGTGGGCGGGGCCACCACGGTGACCTCGGCGCCCAGCGTGTGGAGCAGCTGGACGTTGGAGCGGGCCACGCGGCTGTGCAGCACGTCGCCGACGATGGTGATCCGGCGGCCGTTCAGGTCCTTGCCGAGCCCGGCGTCGCGGCCGACCAGTCGGCGGCGCATGGTGAAGGCGTCCAGCAGGGCCTGGGTGGGGTGCTCATGGGTGCCGTCGCCGGCGTTGACCACGGCGGAGTCGATCCAGCCGGAGGTCGCGAGCCGGTAGGGGGCGCCGGAGGCGTGGTGGCGGATGACGACCGCGTCCGCGCCCATGGCCTCCAGGGTCAGGGCGGTGTCCTTCAGCGATTCGCCCTTGGAAACCGAGGACCCCTTGGCGGAGAAGTTGATGACGTCGGCGGACAGTCGCTTGGCGGCCGCCTCGAACGAGATCCGGGTGCGCGTCGAGTCCTCGAAGAAGAGGTTGACGACGGTCAGGCCGCGCAGGGTGGGCAGCTTCTTGATCGGCCGGTCCGCGACACGGGCCATCTCCTCGGCGGTGTCGAGGATCAGGACGGCGTCGTCGCGCGTGAGATCGGCGGCCGAGATGAGGTGGCGCTTCATCCGGGTGCTCCGTAGGTCAGGAGGGCAGACAGGTGGACTGGCTGACTGGCGTGCGGGCAGGGCACACCGCGGCACGGACCCCGTGGAGGGTCCCGCGCCGGTGGGGGCTACTGCTGCCCGGCTGCCGGGGCGGTCCGCTGGCCGAGCAGCACGGCGTCACGGCCGTCCTCCTCCTGGAGCTGGACCTTGACGGTCTCCCGCAGCGACGTGGGGAGGTTCTTGCCGACGTAGTCGGCGCGGATCGGCAGTTCGCGGTGGCCCCGGTCGACGAGGACGGCGAGCTGCACGGCGCGCGGACGGCCGATGGCGCCGAGCGCGTCGAGGGCGGCGCGGATGGTGCGGCCGGAGAAGAGCACGTCGTCGACGAGGACCACGAGGCGGCCGTCGATGTCGTCGCCGGGGATCTCGGTGCGGCCGATGGCCCGGGCGGGCTTCAGGCGCAGGTCGTCGCGGTACATGGTGATGTCGAGGGAGCCGACCGGAATCTTGGTGCCGGTGATCTCTTCGAGCTTGGCGGCCAACCGGCGGGCGAGGTACACACCGCGGGTGGGGATGCCGAGGAGCACCACGTCGTCGGCGCCCTTGGCGCGTTCGACGATCTCGTGGGCGATACGGGTCAGGACCCGAGCGATGTCCTGCGCGTCCAGTACGGGGCGCATGTCATCGGGGCCGTGCCGGGTGTCCGGGCTGTGCTGGGTGTCCATGAAAAGGACCTCCTTCTCCGCCTCACGGGACGGACCTTAAAGGACGTCTGATCTACGTGTTCCACGGTACCAGGGGGATTCCGCGGGCCTCGCACCGGGCCCGTCCGGGGGCCCTCCCGAGGGGGCGACGAAGACCATTCGGCTTGACGCATCCAAGTAACGCTGCGTAACCTCACAGTGAGTTACCAGCCGCGCGGCGGAGCCGCACGTTGTCCATGTCGTCACAGCGTCACAGCGTCCGGGAGCGTTATGTCCAGCGAATACGCCAAACAGCTCGGGGCCAAGCTCCGTGCCATCCGCACCCAGCAGGGCCTTTCCCTCCACGGTGTCGAGGAGAAGTCCCAGGGCCGATGGAAGGCCGTGGTGGTCGGTTCCTACGAGCGCGGGGACCGCGCCGTGACCGTCCAGCGCCTTGCCGAGCTGGCGGACTTCTACGGGGTGCCGGTGCAGGAGCTGCTGCCGGGCACGACTCCCGGCGGGGCCGCCGAGCCGCCGCCGAAGCTCCGTCTGGACCTGGAGCGCCTCGCGGGCGTGCCCGCCGAGAAGGCCGGTCCGCTGCAGCGCTACGCGGCGACGATCCAGAGCCAGCGCGGGGACTACAACGGCAAGGTGCTGTCGATCCGCCAGGACGACCTGCGCACCCTCGCCGTCATCTACGACCAGTCCCCCTCGGTCCTGACCGAACAGCTGATCAGCTGGGGCGTGCTGGACGCGGACGCGCGTCGCGCGGTGGCCCACGAGGACATCTAGTCCCGGGCCCTGTCCCAGCAGAAACGTACCGGCGGCCGCCGGGATCCCCACGGGGGTCCCGGCGGCCGCCGTTTCCGTGTGTCCCGCCCCTCCCCCCGGCTCCGGGATCCACGAGGACAGACGGAAGGGCCCGCAGCGCGTGCGCTGCGGGCCCTTCCGTCTGTGCGTGGCCTGTGCGTCAGCTCTCGCTGCGGCGCAGGTTCGGCTTCAGGTCCTTGAACCGGCTCAGGAGTCCGTTCACGAACGAGGGCGACTCGTCCGTCGAGAACTCCTTGGCCAGCTGGACCGCTTCGTCGATCGCCACGGCGTCCGGGGTGTCGTCCACCCAGATCAGCTCGTAGGCGCCGAGCCGCACGATGTTCCGGTCCGCGACCGGCATGCGGTCGAGGTCCCAGTCCACGGCGTAGGTGGCGATCAGATCGTCGATGCGGTCCACCTTGTCGGCGTAACCCTCGACAAGATCCATCGTGTAGGCGTTGACCGGCGACTGGCGGTCGTCCGACCGCGCGTGGCGGATCCAGTCCGCGAGGACCTCGCGCACGGGCACGTCGCGCTGATCGGCCTCGAAGAGGATCTGGAAAGCGCGCTTTCGCGCGTTGCTCCGGGCAGCCACGGTTAGCTGTTCACCCGGCCGAGGTAGTCGCTCGTGCGGGTGTCGACCTTGATCTTCTCACCGGTGCTGACGAAGAGCGGGACCTGGATCTCGTGACCGGTCTCCAGCGTCGCCGGCTTGGTGCCACCGGTGGAGCGGTCGCCCTGGACGCCCGGGTCGGTGTGCTGGATGACCAGCTCGACGGCGGCCGGGAGCTCGACGTAGAGCACCTCACCCTCGTGGCGGGCCACGGAGGCGGTGAAGCCCTCGATCAGGAAGTTGGCGGCGTCGCCGACGACCTTGCGGTCGACCATCAGCTGGTCGTAGGTCTCCATGTCCATGAAGACGAAGTACTCGCCGTCCATGTACGAGAACTGCATGTCGCGGCGGTCGATGGTGGCCGTCTCGACCTTGGTGCCGGCGTTGAACGTCTTGTCGACGACCTTGCCGGACATCACGCTCTTCAGCTTGGTGCGCACGAAGGCCGGGCCCTTGCCGGGCTTGACGTGCTGGAACTCGACGACGGACCAGAGCTGGCCCCCGTCGAGCTTCAGCACCATGCCGTTCTTGAGGTCGTTCGTGGAAGCCACGGTTGCGGAATCTCCTGCACTGGAAGACCGCGGAGGCGCGCACCGTCCGGTTGGGCGGACTACAGCGCGAGCAGCTCCTTGGTCGTAATGGTGAGTAGCTCTGGACCGCCGTCCGCCTCGGGGCGCACGACGAGCGTGTCATCGATCCGGACACCTCCCCGGCCCGGGAGGTGAACCCCCGGTTCGACGGTGACCGGCACGCAAGCGTCCAGTTTACCCATTGCCGTAGGTGCAAGCTGCGGGTCCTCGTCGATTTCGAGACCGACGCCGTGTCCGGTGGACGCCTCGAGGGCCTCGCCGTGGCCGGCCGAGCCCAGTACGGAGCGCGCCGCGCGGTCGACGTCCCGGTAGGCGGCGCCCGGCAGGAGCGCCTCCCGGCCGGCCCGCTGGGCCGCGAAGACCAGGTCGTAGAGCTCGATCTGCCAGTCGGCCGGGGTGGTGCCGATGACGAACGTGCGGCCGATCTCGCAGCGGTATCCGCGGTAGTTGGCGCCCAGGCAGACGGAGAGGAAGTCGCCCTCCTCCACCCGGCGGTCCGACGGCCGGTGCCGGGAACGGCCGGAGTGCGGACCGGTGCCGACCGAGGTGGGGAAGGCGGGCCCGTCGGCTCCGTGGTCCACCAGGCGCCGTTCCAGCTCCAGGGCGAGGTGGCGTTCGGTCCGTCCGACCAGGATGGACTCCAGCAGTTCGCCGAGCGCCTGGTCGGCGATCTCGGCGGCGATCCGCAGACAGGCGATCTCCTCCTCGTCCTTGACGAGGCGCTGCTGTTCCACGGACGTTCCGAGGTCCGCGAGGCGCAGTCCGGGCGCGACCGAGCGCAGGGCCCGGTGGCGGCCGACGGTGAGGTGGTGCTCCTCGACGGCGAGCGAGTCGGCCCGCGCGGACGCGGCCATGTCGGCGGCGGCCACGGCGGGGTCCCCGCCGGGGGCGGAGAGCACGTTCAGCCGGAGTTGGTCGTCCAGGCGGCCCTCGTCGGCCTCCCCGGAGGGCGAGGTGCCGCAGAACAGCACGTCCTCGACGGGTCCGACCAGGAGGACGGCGCCGCGCGGGGACGCCCCGGCGAGGTAGCGGACATTGGCCGGACGCGTGATCAACGCGGCGGCGTTGCCCGCAGCGGCACAGCGGTCGCGAAGCCGGCCCCTGCGGGCCGCGTAGGCGTCTGACATGTCTTCGAGCCTACGAGCGCCCCGCCCATCCGGCCCGGCGAGCGGGTCCGTACGGGCCCGCGGCCCCGGTTCAGGCCTGCGGGGCCCCGATGACGCGGGCCAGGGTCTCGTCGAGCGCGCGGGCGGTGCCCTCGACGTCCAAGTGCGAGTTGTCGATGATCGACAGCCCGGACCCGTACCAGCCCGCCATCCGCCCGTGGATGCGGGCGACTTCCTCGTCGGAGAGCCGCCGGTTGCCGGAGCGGGCCGCGTTGCGCTCCAGGACGATCTCCAGTCCGGGCAGCAGGACGACGGGCAGCAGGGCCGGGCCGACGTGCCGTTTCCAACCGCCCAGGCCGACCACGGGCCGGTCCGGGAAGACGGCGTCGTCGAGGATGCAGGAGATGCCGTTCGCCAGGTAGTTGCGCGCGGCGAAACCGCAGGTGCGGCGGGCGAGGCGGTACTGGGCCTCGGAGTGCTCGTTCCAGCCCGCCTGCGGGTCGGCGAAGCCCGAGCAGACCCATTCGCGGACGTCGTCCAGGCTGATGTGCGCGGTGGGCACGGGCCGGGTGGCCGCCCAGTGGCGGGCGACGGTGGTCTTCCCCGCGCCCGCCGGGCCGATCAGCAGGACGGCGAGGGTGGCGCCGCCGGTGCCGGGGGCCACGGCCGGCGGCAGCGGGATGTGGCCCGTCGTCTCCGGAACCGCCTGCTGGGGCGGGGGCGGCGGTACGGAACCCGACCAGCCCTGCCCGGGGGGTATGGGCGGCTGCGAGGGCGTCGCCGGGTGTTGTCCCGACCCGCCCCAGGCGCCGCCTCCCACTCCTTGCTGCATCCGCTGCCACTCCGTCTCGTTCCAACGACTGATGCGAGAACGTTATATGACCCCGGAGCGCCGGCGTCCCACCCCTGCCGTCAGGCGGTCACTTCGTCCGCCAGCGCGCGCAACGCCAGGCGGTACGAACCGATGCCGAATCCCGCCACGGTGCCGGTCGCCACCGCGGCGATCACCGAGGTGTGCCGGAACTCCTCGCGGGCGTACGGGTTCGAGATGTGCACCTCGATCAGCGGCGCGGTCCGCTGCGCCGCCGCGTCCCGCATGGCGTACGAGTAGTGCGTGAAGGCGCCCGGGTTGATGACGACGGGGATCCTGCCGTCCGCCGCCTCGTGCAGCCAGCGCACCAGCTCGCCCTCGTCGTTGGTCTCGCGGACCTCGACGTCGAAGCCGAGTTCCGCGCCGACCGCGCGGCAGCTCTCGACGAGCCCTGTGTAGGAGGTGGCCCCGTACACGTCGGGCTCGCGCGACCCGAGCCGGCCCAGGTTCGGGCCGTTCAGGACGAACACCCGCCGGCTCACGCCCCGACCTCGCCGTACGCCGCGAACAGCACGGCGGGGTCCGGCCCCTCCAGGACGGTCGGCTTGGCCAGCCCGTCGAGGACGATGAAGCGCAGCAGGTCGCCGCGGGACTTCTTGTCGACCTTCATGGTCTCCAGCAGCTTGGGCCACTGGTCGCCGCGGTAGGTCAGCGGCAGGCCGACGGAGGCGAGGACCGCCTTGTGCCGGTCGGCCGTCGCGTCGTCCAGCCGGCCCGCGAGCCGGCCGAGTTCGGCGGCGAAGACCATGCCGACGGACACGGCCGCGCCGTGGCGCCACTTGTAGCGCTCGTTCTTCTCGATGGCGTGGGCGAGGGTGTGGCCGTAGTTGAGGATCTCCCGCAGCCCGGCCTCCTTGAGGTCGCTGGAGACCACGTCCGCCTTGACCTGGATCGAGCGCGTGATCAGCTCGGCGGTGTGCGGGCCGGCGGGCGTGCGGGCCGCCTGCGGGTCCGCCTCGATCAGGTCGAGGATCACCGGGTCGGAGATGAAACCGGCCTTGATGATCTCGGCGAGACCGCTGACGTAGTCGTTGACCGGCAGCGAGTCCAGCGCCGCGAGGTCGCAGAGCACGCCGGCGGGCGGGTGGAAGGCGCCGACGAGGTTCTTGCCCTCGGCGGTGTTGATGCCGGTCTTGCCGCCGACGGCCGCGTCCACCATGGCGAGCACGGTGGTGGGTACGGCGATCCAGCGCACGCCGCGCAGCCAGGAGGCGGCGACGAAGCCCGCGAGGTCGGTGGTGGCGCCGCCGCCCACGCCGACGATCACGTCGGTGCGGGTGAAGCCGGACTGCCCGAGGGCCTTCCAGCAGTACGCCGCGACCTCGATCGTCTTGGCCTCCTCGGCGTTCGGCACCTGGATGGCGACCGCCTCGTAGCCCTGCGCGGCCAGGTCGTCCCGCAGTGCCTCACCGGTCGAGGCGAGCGCCTCGGGGTGGATCACCGCGACCCGCTTGGCCTTCGTGCCGATCAGGGAGCCGAGCTCGCCGAGCAGCTGCCGGCCGACCAGCACGTCGTACGCGTCGTGTCCGGCGCTCGCGCCGACCTGGATACGCGTCACCTGGTCTGTCATACGTCCTTCAACTCCAGAGCGTCGAGGACCGCCTGCGCGACCTCTTCGGGGGTGCGGTCGTCGGTGGCCACGACGACGCGCGCGACTTCGGTGTACAGGGGGCGCCTGGCCTCCATCAACTCGCGCCACTGGCGGCGCGGGTTGACGGCGAGCAGCGGGCGCGCGGCGCCCAGGCCGACGCGCCGGACCGCCTCCTCGACGTCCATCGACAGGTAGGCGACGGGCAAGCCGGCCAGCAGCCCGCGGGTGCCCTCGTCCAGGACGGCTCCGCCGCCGAGGGAGAGGACCCCGGTGTGCTCGGCGACGGCGGCCGCGACGGCCTGCCGTTCCAGCCCGCGGAAGTACGGCTCGCCCTCGTCGACGAAGAGGTCGGAGATCTCCCGGCCGGTGGCCGCGACGATGTCGGCGTCGGTGTCCCGGTAGGGGACGCCGAGACGTGCGGCGAGGAGTTCCCCCACCGTGGACTTGCCGGACCCCATGGGTCCGACGAGGACGACCAGTGGTCCGGCGGTCACCGGATCTGCAGGTTGTCGAGGTACGAGCGGACGTTGCGGCGGGTCTCGGGGACCGAGTCGCCGCCGAACTTCTCGACGACGGCGTCGGCGAGCACGAGTGCGACCATCGCCTCGGCGACGATGCCGGCGGCCGGCACGGCACACACGTCGGAGCGCTGGTGGTGGGCCACCGTCGCCTCCCCGGTGGCCACGTCCACGGTGGCGAGCGCGCGCGGCACGGTCGCGATGGGCTTCATCGCGGCCCGTACGCGCAGCAGCTCACCGGTGGTCAGGCCGCCCTCGGTGCCGCCGGAACGGCCCGAGGTGCGGCGCAGGCCCTCGTCGGTGGACACGATCTCGTCGTGCGCCTGGGAGCCGGGCACGCGGGCCAGCTCGAAGCCGTCGCCGACCTCGACGCCCTTGATGGCCTGGATGCCCATGAGCGCGGCCGCGAGGCGGGCGTCGAGGCGGCGGTCCCAGTGGACGTGCGAGCCGAGGCCGACGGGCACCCCGTACGCGAGGACCTCGACGACGCCGCCGAGGGTGTCGCCGTCCTTGTGGGCCTGGTCGATCTCGGCGACCATCGCCTTCGACGCGTCGGCGTCGAGGCAGCGCACCGGGTCGGCGTCGAGCTTGTCGACGTCGGCGGGGGTCGGGTAGACGCCGTACGGGGCCTTGGCCGCCGCCAGTTCCACCACGTGCGAGACGATCTCGATGCCCGCGACCTCCTTGATGAAGGAGCGGGCGATGGCGCCGAGTGCCACGCGGGCGGCCGTCTCACGGGCGCTGGCGCGCTCCAGGATCGGGCGGGCCTCGGAGAACCCGTACTTCTGCATGCCCGCCAGGTCGGCGTGGCCGGGGCGCGGGCGGGTGAGCGGCGCGTTGCGGCCGGTCTCCTTGAGCAGCGAGGGGTCGACGGGGTCGGCCGACATGACCGTCTCCCACTTGGGCCACTCGGTGTTGCCGATCATGACGGCGACCGGGGAACCCTGGGACAGTCCGTGGCGGACGCCGCCGAGGAAGGTGATCTCGTCCTGCTCGAACTTCATCCGGGCACCGCGGCCATAGCCGAGCCGGCGCCGGGCCAGGTGGTCGGCCACCAGCTCGGTGGTGACCGGGACGCCGGCGGGGAGGCCCTCCAGCGTCGCCACCAGGGCCGGTCCGTGCGACTCTCCAGCGGTCAGCCAACGCAACCTGCTCAACGATGCTCCTCATGCTCGCGCCTGGCACAGCGACGGCGCGATCGGGTGCGCGGCCCGGACCCGCCTCACCCGATCCTCCCATGTCCGCGGGGGTATCCCGGTGCCAGGTCCAGGTATCGGACGGGGGATCCGTCAGGTCCCTGCCCTTCGAGGGGGTGTCACGCCCTCACGGGCGGTCCCGGAGCGCCTCTTCGCCCGCCGCGCGCATGGCCGCCAACGGTCCGGGGGCGCGGCCGGTCATCTGCTCGACCTGGAGGACGGCCTGGTGGACCAGCAGGTCCAGCCCGCCGAGGAGCGTGCCTCCGCGCTCCGTCCAGGCCGCCGCGAGCGCGGTGGGCCACGGGTCGTACAGGACGTCGAACAGGGTCCCCGCGCCGGCGGGCACCTCCCGGGCCAGTGCGTCGGTCGCGCCCGCCGGGGTGGTGGCGATCACCAGGGGTGCGCCGAGCGCCTCGGCCGCCCGCGACCAGTCGGCCGTGCGGACGTCGACGCCGAGCCGTTCGCCCCACTGCCGCATCTCGTCGGCGCGCTCGCGCGAGCGCACGTACGCGGTGACCTCGCCGGTGCAGACGCGGGAGAGCGCCGCGAGCGCCGAGGAGGCGGTGGCCCCGGCGCCGAGGACGGCGGCGGCGGGCACCTTCTCGACGCCGCGTTCGTGCAGTGCGGCGACGATGCCGGGGATGTCGGTGTTGTCGCCGAGGCGCCGGCCGTCCGGGGTGAGGACGACCGTGTTGACGGCCTCCACCGACGCGGCGGTGTCGCTGATCCCGTCGAGCAGCGGGATGATCGCCCGCTTCAGCGGCATGGTGAGGGACAGCCCGGCCCACTCGGGGCCGAGGTCGGTGACGAAGCCCGCGAGCGTGGCCTCGTCGATCTCGAAGCGGTCGTACGTCCAGTCGAGGAGACCCAGTTCCCGGTACGCGGCGCGGTGCAGGACCGGGGAGAGGGAGTGCTCGATCGGCGACCCCAGTACCGCGGCCCGCCGTACGGTCGGCTGCATGTCCCTCGCCCCTCACCAGTTCCCGTCCGCGCGCACGCGCGCGGGCGACCGGGCCGGTGCCCGGGCGCGAGAGACAGTACAGCAGCCGGTGCGGCGACGAGGACACCCGGTCCCCGTCGTCCGCGGACGACGGGGACCGGGTGCGAAAGCGTCCCGAACGGTCGGACTACTGGCCCGACTTCTTGCGCTCCCTCTCGTACTCCTCGACGTTGACGTTGTGCTCGTCGTTGGTGACGGCGAACAGCGTCTTGTTCTCGTTGACGGACACGAAGTAGTACCAGGGGCCCGGTTCCGGGTTCGTCGCCGCCTTGAGCGCGTCGGCGCCCGGGTTGCTGATGGGACCCGCCGGCAGACCCACGATCTTGTACGTGTTGTAGGGGTCGGCGATCTGACGCAGTTCCTTGACCGAACCGACGTCGAGGGTGCTCTGGCCCTTGATGTAGTTGATCGTGGAGTCGAAGTCGAGCAGACCGTTGGTCTCCGTGTTGCCCGGCTTGAGGCGGTTGTAGACCACGCGCGAGATCTTGTCGAAGTCGTGCTGGTACTTGCCCTCGGCCTGGACGAGGCTCGCGACGGTGACGAGTTCGAGGGGGTTCTTCAGGCCCATCTTCGTGGCCTGGCCCTTGACGTCGGCGTTCGCGTACTCCTGGCTCGCCTTGGCGACCATCTGCTTGAGCAGGGCCTGCGGCTTCATGTCCTTGCCCAGGTCGTAGCGGGCCGGGTAGAGGAAGCCTTCCAGCGGGTCCTTGATGTCCTTGTTGGAGTTGGCCCAGTCCGGGAGGCCGAGGTTCTTGGACTCCTTGGTGGCGACGTCCTTCGTGGTGCCGGGCTTGAGGGAGAGCTTCTTGTCGATCAGGGTGTAGATCTCGAAGTTGCGCTTGCCCTCGGGGATCGTGAGCACGTTCAGGGCCGAGGGGTCGAGCATGATCTCGACCGCGGACCTGGCGGACATCTCCTTCTTGAGGGAGTAGACGCCCGGTTGGATCGACTTGCCCTTGGGGTTGGCCTCGGCGGCGGCCGCGAAGGCCTCCGCGCTGGCCACGACGCCCGCCTTCTTGAGGAGCTGGCCCATGAGCATCAGGCCGGCGTTCTTGGGGATCTCCACGTCGACGGTCTCGTCGGTGCCCGTGCCGGCGAAGTCCGCGGCCGAACTGAACTTGCCCTTGAGGTAGGTGTAGCCGTAGTAGCCGCCTCCGCCGACGACGCCCACGATCACGAGGGCGGCGATCAGGCACGCGGCGCCGCTGCGCTTGGTCGTGTCCTTCGAACGGCCGGACCTGCGCCCGCCGCCCGACCCGTCGGGGTCGCCGCCGCCGGCGAGGGATTCGTTCTCCTCCTCGCGCTCCTCCGTCAGGAGGTCGCCGTCCTGTTCCCGAGCCCCGGGCTCGGGGTCCAGGTGGCGCAGGCCCGGGGGCCGCGGCGGCGGGTAGGCGTCGGGGGTGCTGTACAGGTCGGGGGCCTCACCGGGGTAGGCGCCCGCGTTCTGCTGGGTGTACGGGTCCACGCCCGCGTACGGGTCGACCGGCGCGGGCCCGGTGACGTACTGGCCCTGGCCGGTGTCCCAGACCTGGTCGCCGTACTGCTGTTGAGGCTGCTGGGGCTGCTGGGGCTGCTGGGGCTGCTGCTGTTGAGGGTGCTGCTGCCCGCCCTGCTGCTGCGGGGCGGGCTGCTGCTGGGGGTAGCCCTGCTGCGGGTACTGCTGCGGGTTCGGGTACTGCTGCGGGTCCTGGTACTGCGGGTCCGGGTACTGCGCCTGGGGGTACTGCTGCTGCGCGTACTGCTGCTGGTACTGCGGATCCACGTACGAGGGCCCGCCGGTCTGGGGGTCCGGATGCTGCGGCTGCTGCTGGTACTGCTCCTGAGCGCCGGTGTCGTAAGGCGTCTGACCCTGTTGGACCGGATGCCCGGTCCACCCCTGGTCCCCGTACAGGGGGTCCTCGGGGTGCCACGGTTCGGGGGTGCGGCCCCGGCCATACTCAGTCATCGATCCCCTAGAGCCGCGAGACGGAGGCAGCGGCTTCGTTGCCGCGGCACCCGGTTCCGCCTCTGAAGTGGTGGGCGACGGCTGTTCGAATGCCGCCACATCGCGCGGAACGTTACCGTATCGCGATCAGACAACCACTTCGACGCACTCACCGGGCGGATTACCCGATACCCGTTCGGTCTCAAGAGCGGTCTGGAGGATCACGACGGCGGCCGCCTGGTCGATGACCGAGCGTCCCTTCTTCGCGTTCTTCCCGGAGGCCCGCAGCCCCTGGGCGGCGGTGACCGTGGTCATCCGTTCGTCCACGAGCCGTACCGTCACCGGCTTGATGCCCTTGGCCAGCTCGTTCGCGAAGGCGCGCACCTTGACCGCGGCCGGCCCCTCCCGCCCGCTGAGCGAGCGGGGAAGGCCGACCACGACTTCGAGGGGCTCGTACTCCGCGACGAGCTGCCGCAGCCGCCGGTGGGCGAAGGGGATGTCCCGTCCCGGGACGGTTTCCACCGGTGTGGCCAGCACCCCGTCGGGGTCGCACGAGGCGACCCCGATCCGGGCGTCACCGACATCGACGGCCAACCGGCGGCCGCGGCGCAGTGTCATCGGGCGGTCTCGCCCACGAGCCGCTCGACGGCCGCGACGGCGTCGCCGATGGCGGCCGGGTTCTGGCCGCCGCCCTGGGCGACGTCGGGCTTGCCGCCGCCGCCACCACCGAGGGTCTTGGCGGCGGTGCGCACCAGGTCACCGGCCTTGAGGCCGCGCTCGCGGGCCGCCTCGTTGGTGGCGATGACCGTCAGCGGGCGGCCGCCCGCCACGGTGAACAGGGCCACGACGGCCGGGCGGTCGCCCTGCCCCGGCGCCTGGGCGAGCCGGCCGCGCACGTCGAGGACGAGCTTGCGCAGGTCGTCGGCGCCGGTGCCGTCCGGCACCTGGCCGGTGACGAGCGCGACACCCCGTACGTCCTGGGCGCCGGCGGCGAGACCGGCGGCGGCCTGGAGGACCTTCTCCGCGCGGAACTTCTCGATCTCCTTCTCGGCGTCCTTCAGCTTGCCGAGCATGGAGGCGATCTTCTCCGGCAGTTCCTCCGGACGGCCCTTGACCAGCTCCTGGAGCTGGGCGACGACCGTGTGCTCCTTGGCGAGGAAGTTGTACGCGTCCACGCCCACCAGGGCCTCGACGCGGCGCACGCCGGAGCCGATGGAGGACTCGCCGAGCAGCTTCACCAGACCCAGCTGGGCGGTGTTGCCGACGTGCGTGCCGCCGCACAGCTCCTTGGAGAAGTCGCCGATGGTCACGACGCGCACCCGCTCGCCGTACTTCTCGCCGAACTCGGCGATGGCGCCCTGCTTCTTCGCCTCGTCGATGCTCATGATCTCGGCGGTGACGTCCAGCTCGCGCGAGAGCACGTCGTTGATCTTCTGCTCGACGTCGGTGAGGACCGTGCCGGGGACGGCGTTCGGGGAGCCGAAGTCGAAGCGGAAGCGGCCGGGCGAGTTCTCGGAACCGGCCTGGGCGGCCGTCGGGCCGAGGGCGTCGCGCAGCGCCTGGTGCGTCAGGTGCGTGGCCGAGTGGGCGCGGGCGATGGCCCGGCGGCGGTTGACGTCGATGGCGGCGTACGCCGAGGCGCCCACCGTCACCTCGCCGACCTGGACGGAACCCTTGTGCACGGAGACGCCCGGGACGGGCTGCTGCACGTCGCGCACGACGACGACGGCGCCGGAGTCGAGCCTGATCCGGCCCTGGTCGGCGAGCTGGCCGCCGCCCTCGGCGTAGAAGGGGGTGCGGTCGAGGACGATCTCGACCTCGTCGCCCTCGGAGGCGGCGGGCGCGGAGACGCCGTTGACCAGCAGGCCGACGATCGTGGACTCGCCCTGGTTGGTGGCGTAGCCGGTGAACTCGGTGGCTCCGGCGCCGTCGGCGATCTCCCGGTAGGCGGACATGTCCGCGTGGCCGGTCTTCTTGGCCTTGGCGTCGGCCTTGGCGCGGTCGCGCTGCTCCTGCATCAGGCGGCGGAAACCGGGCTCGTCCACGGAGAGGCCCTGTTCGGCGGCCATCTCCAGGGTCAGGTCGATCGGGAAGCCCCAGGTGTCGTGGAGCAGGAACGCCTTGTCGCCGGAGAGCACGGTGCCGCCGGTGGCCTTGGTCTCGCTCACGGCGGTGTCGAGGATGTTCGTGCCGCCCTTGACGGCCTTCAGGAAGGCGGCTTCCTCGGCGAGGGCGACGGTCTCGATGCGCTTGCGGTCGGTGACCAGCTCCGGGTACTGCTGCCCCATCGTGTCGATCACGACGTCCACGAGTTCCTGGACGACGGGACCGGTGGCGCCCATGAGGCGCATGTTGCGGATGGCGCGGCGCATGATGCGGCGCAGCACGTAGCCGCGGCCCTCGTTGCCGGGGGTCACGCCGTCACCGATGAGCATCACCGAGGTGCGGATGTGGTCGGCGACCACGCGCATCGAGACGTCGGTGCCGTGGGCGGCCCCGTACTGGACGCCGGTGAGCTCGGTGGCCTTGTCCATGACCACGCGCAGGGTGTCGGTCTCGTACATGTTCTGCACGCCCTGCAGGATCATGGCGAGACGTTCGAGGCCGAGACCGGTGTCGATGTTCTTCGACGGCAGGTCGCCGAGGATCGGGAAGTCTTCCTTCCCGTCGCCGGCGCCGCGCTCGAACTGCATGAAGACCAGGTTCCAGATCTCCACGTAGCGCTCGTCGTTGACGGCGGGGCCGCCCTCGACGCCGAACTCCGGGCCGCGGTCGTAGTTGATCTCCGAGCACGGGCCGCAGGGTCCGGGGACGCCCATGGACCAGAAGTTGTCCTTCTTGCCCAGGCGCTGGATGCGCTCGGCGGGGACGCCGACCACGTCGCGCCAGATCGTCTCGGCCTCGTCGTCGTCGAGGTAGACGGTGATCCAGAGCTTCTCGGGTTCGAGGCCGTAGCCGCCGTCCGCCACGGAGCTGGTGAGCAGCTCCCAGGCGTACTTGATGGCGCCTTCCTTGAAGTAGTCCCCGAAGGAGAAGTTGCCGCACATCTGGAAGAACGTGCCGTGGCGGGTGGTCTTGCCGACCTCTTCGATGTCCGGGGTACGGACGCACTTCTGCACGCTCGTGGCCCGCGGGGCCGGGGGCTTGGTCTCGCCGAGGAAGTACGGCTTGAACGGGACCATGCCCGCGTTGACCAGCAGCAGAGTCGGGTCGTCCGCGATGAGCGACGCCGAAGGGACAACGGTGTGACCGCGCTCCTCGAAGAAGCTCAGCCAGCGGCGGCGGATTTCAGCCGACTCCATCAGTGGTCCTCATTCCGGTTGTACCCGACCGCCGAGTGGTTCGTGCGGGGGGTGGTCTGGTCGTTCTCCAGGGCCCGCAGCCGTCGCGGCCCGGGGAGGGCGGTGACGTTGTCGGGCCGGTCGGGGTCCTGGTGGAGCCCCAGTGCATCGTTCAGCTCGTCTTCGCGCTGCGTCATTCCCGCCTTGACGTCGAGGGCGAAGTCCTTGAGGCGGTGACCCGCCTCCACCGCCTTGTCGGCGGCCTGCGCGGCGAGGCTCTCCGGTGTCAGCTTCTTCAGCTGTCGGTTGACCTTGGTGGTGGCCCACACGCCGGCGGCTGCGCCGGCGGTGAACCAGAAGGCTCGGCGGAACATCGGAGGTCTCAGCCCTTCTGCTTCCGGCGCCGGGGCGTCGGCACCGTACGGCCGACGATCACGGTACGTCGGGATGTCTTCTTCGGCGCGGCGTCCGTGTTCTTGCCCAGCGCCTTGCGGACCCCGTAGCCGAAGGCCGCGACCTTGACCAGGGGGCCGCCGAAGGTGGAGGCCACGGTCGAGGACAGCGCGGAGGCGTTGGAGGTGACTTCCTGGACGTCGCTCGCGATGGCGTCGACCCGGTCGAGCTGGGTGCGCGCGGAGCGGACGGTCGTGGAGGCGTCGGCCAACAGCGGGACCGCCTGTTCGGTCACGTCGGCCACCATCTTGGTGGTCGCCTTCAGGACCTGGGCCAGCCTCACCAACACCACGGCGAGGAAGGAGACCAGGATGGCCCAGAAGACGGCCACGAGGATCCCGGCCACCTCTCCACCGGACACGTCGCACCACTCTCTGCACATCGATCGCCACGTATAAAGGTCGTCGTCCGACCCTATCGCGCCGGAGATCCCCGCCCGTACCGGAATTCCGGAGGCTCGGGGTCCGCCTTGTACGGGGCGCATCCGGACCAGTACTCTCCGTGTCCCATGCGACAGAGACCCCTTCGAAACAGGACCTGGGGCAATCTTCCCTCGGAGCTGAGCGAGTTCGTCGGCCGGGGTGACGAACTCGACGGGTTGGAACGGCTCCTCGGGACCTCGCGGCTCGTGACGGTGACCGGGGTCGGGGGCGTGGGCAAGTCCCGGCTGGTGCTGGCGGCCGCCCGGGAGCTGGAGGCGTCCGGGACCCCGGCGGAGCAGGAACGCTACTGCGACGGCGTGTGGTGGGCGGAGCTGTCCTGCGTGCGGGATCCGGCGTTCCTGGAGCTCACCATCGCCGAGGCGCTCGGGCTGACCGACCACACCACCCGGCCGCTGCGGACCGTGCTGACCGAGCACCTGGCGGAGCGACGGGTGCTGTTGGTCCTGGACGGGTTCGAGCAGCTGGTCGACGAGTGCGCGGTCCTGGTCCGGGAGCTGCTGCGCCGCTCCCCCGGGCTGCGGGTGCTGGCCGCGGGCCGGCGTCCGCTGGAGGTGGAGGGGGAGCTGGTCTTCCCGCTGGCCCCGCCGGCCCCCGAGGAGGCCCTGGCCCTGCTGGCGAGCCGGGCGGCGGCCCTCGATCCGGCCTTCGAGGTGACGGACGCCAACCGGGCGGCGCTGACCGGGCTGTGCGAGCGGCTCGACGGGATCCCGCTGGCGCTGGAGCTGGCGGCGGGCCGGCTGCGCGCACTGGCCCCGGAGCAGGTGTCGGCCCGGCTGGCGGACCGGTTCGCCCTGCTGACGGGCGGGGCGCGCGGGGCGTTGCCGCGGCACCGGACGCTGCGCACGGCGATCGGCTGGAGCCACGAGCTGTGCACGCCGCCGGAGCGCCTGCTGTGGGCGCGGCTCTCGGTCTTCGCAGGGCAGTTCGACCTCGACGCCGCCGAATACGTGTGCGCCGGTCGGGACCTGCCGGTGGAGTCCGTGCTGGACCTGATCGGGGAGTTGCTGGCCCAGTCGCTGCTGGTGAAGGAGGAGACCCCGGCCGGGGTGCGCTACCGGATGCTGGAGACCGTGCGGCTGTACGGCGCGGGCTGGCTGGAGTCGCTGGGCGACGCCGGGCGGCTGCGGCGCCGGCACCGGGACTGGTACATGGGGCTGGCGACCTGGTGCGAGCTGGACTGGTTCAGTCCGCGTCAGCGTGAGGTGGCCGCGCTGGTGGAGGCGGAGCTGCCGAACCTGCGGCTGGCCCTGGAGTGCTGCCTCGAAGAACCGGAGGACTTGCATCTGGGCCAGTACCTGGCGGGCACCCTCTGGTTCTACTGGGCGGGCTGCGGCCGGCTCACCGAGGGCCGGCACTGGCTGGACCGCACGCTGGAGCACGCTCCGGGCCCGGAGTACGAGAGCTCACGGCTGAAGGCGCTCTGGGTGCTGGGGTACGTGGCCGCCCTCCAGGGCGACGCGGTGGCCTCGATGAGCGCCCTGTACGAGTGCCGGGACGGCGCGGCCCGCACCGGGAACCCGGTGGCCGCGGCGTACGCGGTGCACCGCCTGGGCTGCCTGGCCCTGGTCTCGGACGACATGGCGCGGGCCCGGGAGCTGTTGGGCACGGCGCTGGAGCGCTACCGCGAGGCCGGTGAGCTGAACAGCAACGTGTTGATGTGCCAGGTGGAGCTGGCGATGTCGCTGGCGTTCCTGGGGGAGCCGGCCGGCGCGCTCTCGCTGTGCGAGGAGGTCAGGGAGATCTGCGAGGAGCGCGGGGAGCTGTGGACGAAGGCGTACGCGCTGTACGTGCTGGCGTACGCGGCGCTGGACGCCGGGGACACCGGGCGGGCCAGGTCGCTGCTGACCGAGTGCGTGGAGATCAACCACGCGTTCCGGGACCTGGTGGGGTTGGTCCTCGCGGTCGAGCTGCTGGCCCTGGTCACGGTGACGGAGGGGCATCCGACGGAGGCGGTGGTGCTCCAGGGCGCGGCCGAGCCGATGTGGGACGGGGTCGGGCTGCGGCTCTTCGGCTCGGGGTACTTCAACGCGCCCCGGCTGATGTGCCTGGAGCGCGCGGGCGAGCTGATCGGCGCGGAGCGCTGCACCGCCGCCGCCCGGCACGGGCGCGCCCTGTCGCCGGACGCGCTGGTGGAGCGGGCGTTGCGGGGGCCGGAGCCGGCGCCCGCGGTCGCGCTGCCGAGGCCCCGCACGATGCCGACCCGGACGGCGGGCCGCGCCGGGTCGGGCGCGGGAAACAGGAAGCCCGCCGGCTCCCCCAAGGGGGAACCGGCGGGCTGACCAGCCTGTGAGGCTACGTCCGCCGAATCAGCGGGCGTAGTACTCGACGACGAGCTGCTCGTCGCAGATGACCGGGATTTCCTTGCGGTTCGGGTCGCGGTCCAGGCGGAAGGCCAGGGCCTTCAGGTTGACCTGCAGGTAACGGGGGGTCTCGCCCTCGCCTGCGTAGCCACCCTCGCGGGCAACCTGGAACGGAACCTTCTCGCGGCTGCGCTCGCGCACCGTGATGACGTCGTCCGGGCGGACACGGAACGACGGCTTGTCGACCTTGCCACCGTTGACCTCGATGTGGCCGTGAACGACCATCTGGCGAGCCTGGTAGATGGTGCGGGCGATGCCCGAACGCAGGACCAGGGCGTCGAGGCGACGCTCGAGCTCGACGACCAGCGCCTCGCCCGTCTTGCCTTCGGCCTTCTTGGCGCGGTCGTACGCGCGGGCCATCTGACGCTCAGAGATGTCGTACTGAGCGCGCAGACGCTGCTTCTCCAGCAGACGAACCTTGTAGTCCGAGTTCTGCTTGCGGCCACGGCCGTGCTCGCCCGGCGGGTAGGGGCGGGCCTCGAAGTACTTGACGGCCTTCGGGGTCAGCGCAATGCCGAGGGCACGCGACTTCTTGACCTTGGGTCGCTTCTGGTTCACGTGGAACCTACCTCCATGTAAGTTAGGTGAGGCTTACCTTAGCGAGGAGGACGTAATGTCTCGACCACATGGGATCCCCCTGCCCAGTGCGCGTCGAAGTTCAGATTCCAACGAAACGGAATCTGCTTTCGACGACGATAAGCAAGGTCAGCCGCGTCCCAGGGAAGGCGTTCGGCAGCTCACCGGAGCCGAACGCGTACGAACCCTCGTAGAGTCCAACGCCTCAGTATCCCTCACGCTCCCGGGTGCTTTCGACCAGGAAGAGTTCGGGACAGGGCTGCCGGCCGCTCGGACCGTCACCCCGGACGGGGACGTGATTCTCCTTGTTTCCGGGGAATCCGCGGCTGCCAGGGCAGCCGCTCACGCCCAGGACGACGACCTCACCGCCGTGATCGAGATCACGGACGTGGCGCCGGTGTCCGTGCCCCATCGTATCCGAGGTCGCGCGTGGCTCGCCGGGTGGCTGACGCCGGTGCGCGGGGACGACCGGGCGGCCTGTGCGGCGCTGCTCGCGGAGCGCCGTCCGGTGGGCGAGCTGCTGGGCATGTCCGAGTCCTTGGACGCCCCGTACTCGGGCCGCCCGGCCTGGATGATGCTCCGCCTGGAGGTCGGCGAGATCTCGGTGGACGACCTGTGGGGCGCGGAGCAGGTGGACCCGGACGACCTGGCGGCGGCGGAGCCGGACCCGATGGTCGCCCACGAGACGGAACTCCTCCAGCACCTCTCCGCCGCCCACGGCGACCGGATCGCGGACCTGTGCGGGCTGCTCGGCGCACGCGAGGCGCAGGGCATGAAGGGCGTCCCGCTGGCCCTCGACCGGCTGGGGCTGCGCGTGCGCTTCACGGGCGGCGACCCCTCCGCCGCCTTCGACGCCCGCTTCGACTTCCCGGAGCCGGTCTCGGACATCTGCGGCCTGCGCCGAGCGATGCACACGCTCTTCTCGGCGGCCGGTCACCCCTGAGGGCAGGTCCCCAGCATCTCGACGAGGGCGGCCTTCTCCGGTGGCGTCACGGACAACCCGTACGTCGCCTTGATGCCGGTGTAGCGCCGGGCGTACTCGCACCGGTACGCCCGCCGCGGGGGCCTCCACTTGTCGGCGGTCCTGCTGCCCTTGTCCTGGTTGGTCTGCTTGTCCACGGCGAGCAGGACGTTCAGGTCGTTGGCGTACTCCAGCCTGCGCTGCGGCGTCCAGGCGTGGGCCCCGCCCCGCCAGGCGGCGCCCAGCGCGACGACGTGATCCGTCTCGATCCCGGAGGCGCGGCGGTAGGTGTAGGGGATCTCCTTGCCGGTGTACGGGTCGTGCAGCACTCCGGAGAGCACCACGCAGGGGTTGCGGTCCCCCTCCCGGAGCTGCCTGAGGTCCCTGCGGAGCACGTCGTCCCGGGTGTCGCAGCCGTTGCGGCCGCCGAGGGCGTCCGTCTCGTCCGACCAGTAGCGGCCGAAGTTCTCCCGCTTGTAGGTCTGCCAGTTCCTGCCCCACTCGACCTTGAGCGCGGCCAGCCGAGCGGCCGCCTCCCGCGCGGTCGGCGGGAACCCGGGGCTCGTGAGCGGCGCCCCCGAGACGAGCGCCGCGATGCCGGCGGGGCTCTTCTCGCCGTCCCCGTGATGGCATCCGGCGGCCAGCAGCACGGCCGCGACGGCGATGAGCGGAGCCCGACGTCCCATGCCCGGAGCCTAGGCCGTCTCCTCCGGATCTCGCCCGACCCACGCCGCCCGGGCCGCTACGACCCGCGCAGGCGCTCGCGGACCTTCTCCACCACGTCCGCGTACCGCGCCTCGGCGCCGTACCGCGTCGGCTCGTAGTACCGCTTGCCGTGGATCTCGTCCGGCGCGTACTGCTGCGCGGCGATGGCGCCGGGGACGTCGTGCGGGTAGACGTACCCGACGGCGTGACCCAGCTTCGCCGCCCCCTTGTAGTGGCCGTCGCGCAGGTGCGTCGGGACGGAGCCCGCCAGCCCGGCCCGTACGTCGGCCAGCGCGGCGCCGATCGCGGTCGTGGCGGTGTTCGACTTGGGTGCCAGGGCCAGCGCGATCGTGGCGTGCGACAGCGTCAGCGCCGCCTCCGGGAAGCCGATCATGGCCACGGCCTGGGCGGCGGCCACGGCCAGCGGCAGGGCCGTGGGGTCCGCCAGACCGATGTCCTCGCTCGCGGAGATCATCAGGCGTCGCGCGATGAACCGGGGGTCCTCCCCCGCGTCGATCATCCGCGCCAGGTAGTGCAGCGCCGCGTCCACGTCGGAGCCGCGGATGGACTTGATGAGGGCGCTCGCCACGTCGTAGTGCTGGTCGCCGTCCCGGTCGTAGCGCACGGCCGCCCGGTCGACCGCCTCCTCGACGGTTTCGAGGGTGATCTCCTCCTCGCCCTTGGCGATGGCCGATCCGGCCCCCGCCTCCAGCGCCGTCAGGGCCCGCCGGGCGTCGCCGCCGGCGATGCGCAGCAGGTGGGCCTCCGCGTCGGCCGGCAGGGTGACGGCCCCGCCCAGGCCCCGCTCCTCCTCCAACGCCCGCTTCATCAGGGCGCTCAGGTCGTCGTCCGTCAGCGGTTCCAGCGTCAGCAGCAGGGAGCGCGACAGCAGCGGGGAGATGATCGAGAAGTACGGGTTCTCCGTGGTGGCCGCGATGAGGGTCACCCAGCGGTTCTCCACGGCCGGGAGCAGGGAGTCCTGCTGGGCCTTGCTGAAGCGGTGGATCTCGTCGAGGAAGAGGACGGTCTCCTTGCCGTACCCGCCGGCCGCGCGTCGGGCGCCCTCGATGACGGCCCGGACCTCCTTCACGCCCGCCGTGATCGCGGACAGTTCCACGAACCGCTTCTGCGTCGCCTGGCTGACCACGTACGCGAGGGTGGTCTTCCCGATGCCGGGCGGTCCCCAGAGGATCACCGACGAGGCTCCGGCCGGTCCCCCGGCGCCCTCGCCGACGAGTCGGCGCAGTGGCGAGCCGGGCTTCAGCAGGTGCTGCTGGCCGACGACCTCGTCCAGGATGCGCGGACGCATCCGGACGGCGAGCGGAGAACTCGACGGGTCCTTCTCCTGGCGGTCCTCGGCTGCGGCGGTGAAGAGATCTGGTTCCACACGGGAAGCCTATGCGAGCCCACCGACACCGCCGTCGGGCTGCGCCGGGCTCAGGAGGTCCAGAAGTCCCACCAGCGGGTCAGGATCAGCATGCCGATGATGCCGACGTGCAGCACGGGGACGACCCAGGTGAACTCGTCGAAGAAGGCCTTCAGCCACCCCGGGGCGGGCAGCAGCCCCTGGCGGACGTTGTGCGAGGTGACGTACCAGAACATGACGATGGTGGCGACCCAAGCCAGGCAGCACCACAGGCACAGCGAGTTGATGTTGTACAGCGACTGGTACATCAGCCAGGTGCAGAAGACGACGCCGAAGAGGGTGCCGGCGTTCAGGGTGAGCCAGTACCAGGGCCGGAAGCGGGCCCCGGCGAGCAGGCTCATGCCGACGCAGATCACGATCGCGTAGGTGACCAGGCCCAGCATCGGGTTGGGGAACCCGAAGACGGAGGCCTGGTCGCTCTTCATGATGTTGCCGCAGGAGACGATCGGGTTGAGGCTGCACCCCGGCGTGAAGTTCGGGTCCTCCAGCAGCTTGAACTTGTCGATGGTGATCACCCAGGCGGCGAGCAGTCCGGCCGCTCCCGTGATCACCAGAAGGAGCGCCAAGGCCCGGCTGCCGCCGTGGGTCCGGGCGGCGTCCGCGTCAGCACCTGTTGTCGTCATACCCGCCCGCTCCGCATCTGCAAGGTCATCAAGCACCGGCCATTGTGCCGTACGGGGCTGTGCGCGCACCGTTCGATGGGCATAAGGAGGCCGGCCCGAGGGGCGGCGGGTGGTGCTCGCGCCGCCGGAACGCACGGGAGGGGCGGGGTCGGGGAGCGGTCCCCGGCCCCGCCCCTCCCGGGCGGTCTCGGTCAGGCCAGCCTGGAGCGGAGCACGTCCACCAGGTCCGTCAGGGCCACCGGGCCCTGCTCGCCGGACTGCATGTCCTTGAGCTGGACGACGCCTTCGGCGAGGTCGCGCTCGCCGAGGACGGCCGCGAAGCGCGCCCCCGAGCGGTTGGCGTCCTTCATCGCGCCCTTGAGGCCCTTGCCGCCGAACGCGAAGTCGGCGGCGATGCCGGCCCGCCGCAGCTCCGTGACCTTGCCGAAGAGCACCCGGCGGGCCTCCTCGCCGAGGGCCACGCCGAAGACGGAGGTCGCGGCGGGGATGTCCAGCGTCACGCCCTCGGCCTCCAGCGCGAGGACCGTCCGGTCGACGCCCAGCGCCCAGCCCACCGACGGCAGCGACGGGCCGCCGATCATCTCGGACAGGCCGTCGTAGCGGCCGCCGCCGCCGACCGCCGACTGCGAGCCCAGGCCGTCGTGCACGAACTCGAAGGTGGTCCGGGTGTAGTAGTCGAGGCCGCGCACCAGCTTCTCGTCGTCCTCGAAGGCGACGCCGGCCGCCGTCACCAGGGCCCGCACCTCCTCGTGGTACGCCTTGCACGCGTCGCAGAGGTAGTCGCGCAGCATCGGCGCCCCGACGAGCTGCTTCTGCACCTCCTCGCGCTTGTCGTCGAGCACCCGCAGCGGGTTGATCTCGGCGCGGCGCACGGTCTCCGCGTCCAGGTCGAGCCCGCGCAGGAAGGTCTGGAGGGCCTCCCGGTAGACCGGGCGGCACTCCTTGTCGCCCAGCGAGTTGAGCAGGACGCGGAAGTTGCGCAGGCCCAGCGTGCGGTACGCCTGGTCGGCCAGGATGATCAGCTCGGCGTCCAGGGCCGGGTCCTCGGAGCCGATGGCCTCGGCGCCGACCTGCGAGAAGTGGCGGTAGCGGCCCGCCTGCTGGCGCTCGTAGCGGTAGTACGAACCGGAGTACCAGAGCTTGACGGGCAGCAGGCCGGCCTTGTGCAGGTTGCCCTGGAGCGCCGCGCGGAGCACCGACGCGGTTCCCTCGGGGCGCAGGGCGAGCTGGTCGCCGCCCTTGGTCGTGAGGGTGTACATCTCCTTGCTGACGATGTCGGTGGACTCGCCGACGCCGCGCGAGAAGAGCTCGACGTTCTCGAAGCCGGGGGTCTCGACGTACCCGTAGCCCGAGTTCCTCAGCGGGCCCGAGATCGCCTCGCGCACCGCCAGGAAGGTCGCGGAGCGGGGGGGCAGCAGGTCGTACGTGCCCTTGGGGGCCTGAAAAGTACTCACGAAACTCTCGTCACATTCCTCGTCGTGGAGTGGCGTTGCCGTCTCCGCGGTCCGGGCCGCCGGCGGCGACTTCCCGCAGGTACGGGTTGGTCGCGCGTTCGCGCCCGATGGTGGTCTGGGGACCGTGGCCGGACAGCACCACCGTCGAGTCGTCCAGCGGCAGGCACACGCGGGCCAGCGACCGGAGCATCTCGGCGTGGGAACCGCCGGGCAGGTCGGTGCGTCCGACGGAGCCGGCGAAGAGCAGGTCGCCCGAGAAGAAGACCGGCGGGATGTCGGCCGCCTCGGGCATCCTGAACGTCACCGACCCCTCGGTATGCCCGGGCGCGTGGGCCACCGAGAAGTCCATCCCGGCCAATCTCAGGGCGGCGCCGTCGGCCAGTTCCCGGACGTCGTCCGGCTCGCCGATGGTCAACTCGCCCATGAGGGGCATCCCGATGGACCGGCCGAGGGCCTTCTCCGGGTCGCTCATCATGTAGCGGTCGGCGGGGTGGATCCAGGCCGGCACGTCGTGCGCTCCGCACACCGGGACCACCGAGGCCACATGATCGATGTGGCCGTGGGTGAGGACGACCGCGACGGGCTTGAGTCGATGCTTCCTCAGCGTGTCCTCGACGCCCTGGGTGGCCTGGTGGCCCGGGTCGATGATCACGCACTCCTCACCGGCGGCGGGGGCGACCACAAAGCAATTGGTCCCCCAGGCCCCGGCGGGGAACCCGGCAATCAGCACGTTCGTCCTCAATCGTCGTCCGATGGGAGCCACACAAGCGGCCGCGGATGGAAATACCGCTGCTCAGAGCCTACCGGCGCCGCTCATTACACAGCGAACCCATATACGGTACGGCCTAGCCCAGCCCGGACAGCGGTACCAGAGACGTACAAGGAGACGACCGGTGGTCACGAGCGATCAGCGTCGGCGACAGCTCGCCAGGGAGAAGTACGAGCGCCAGCAGGCGAACCGGGCCGCGGCCCGGCGCAAGGCGCGCCGCACCATGGCGGTGATCGGTGCGGCGGTGGCCGTGGTCGCCGCCACGCTGATCGGCCTGGTGGTGGGAGGCGTCTTCGATTCGAAGGAGACGAAGGCGACCGACCCGACGGACACCCCGTCGTCCTCGCCCTCGCCCAAGCAGTCGCCGCCGGCGATGGCGATCGACCAGAAGGCGAAGTACACCTTCGACCTGAAGACGAACGCGGGCCCGATCACGTTCGAGATGGACGCGGCGAAGACCCCGCAGACCGTCAACTCGTTCAAGTCGCTCGCCGACAAGGGCTTCTTCGACAAGACCAAGTGCCACCGTCTGGTGACCGGCGGGATCTTCGTGCTCCAGTGCGGCGACCCCGAGGGCACCGGCACCGGTGGCCCCGGCTACACGATCCCCGACGAGAACCTCGACTCCCTCGGCAAGCCGAACGACCAGGGTCAGGTCGTCTACCCGGCCGGCACGGTGGCGATGGCGAACACGGGTCAGCCGGGCAGCGGCGGCAGCCAGTTCTTCCTGGTGTACAAGGACAGCCCGCTGGCTCCCTCGTACACGCCGTTCGGCAGGATCGACGCGGCCGGACTGAAGGTCCTGACGGAGATCGCCAAGGCGGGGACCGCCGACGGGGCCCAGGACGGGGCCCCGAAGAACGGTGTGACCATCGAGAAGGGCGTCGTCACCAAGAACTGACCGGGGACCGAGTGACCGGCGGCCCGAACCCGGCCGGCCTCCCGCCCGTGCGTCGATATTGCGTCGTGCGGGATGCGGACAGCCGGCCCGGCGGTCGCCTATGTTGGCGTTGTGCAGGGCGGGCGCGGCCCGCCCCAGGAAACTGTGGACGATGCCCAGGGGGTGAACCCCTCGCAAGGCATCAGGTGGAGGAGGCGCTGTGAGCAGCGACCCGTGGGGCCGAGTCGACGAGACCGGCACCGTGTACGTGCGTACTGCCGAGGGCGAGCAGGTCGTCGGCTCGTGGCAGGCGGGCACCCCTGAGGAGGCCCTGGCCTACTTCGAGCGCAAGTACGAGGGCCTGGTGGTCGAGATCGGCCTCCTCGAACGGCGGGTGCGGACCACCGATCTGTCCGCCAAGGACGCCCAGACGGCCATCGACCATCTGCGGACGCAGTTGGACGAGCACCACGTCGTGGGTGACCTCGACGCCCTGCGCGTCCGGCTGGACAAGCTGGTCGCGACCGTGGAGTCGCGGCGCGAGGAGCGCAAGGTCCAGAAGGCCCGGCAGGCGGACGAGGCCCGTGCGGCCAAGGACGCCCTGGTCGTCGAGGCCGAGGAACTGGCGCAGAGCGAGCAGTGGCGCAGTGCCGGTGAGCGGCTGCGCGCCCTGGTGGACATCTGGAAGGGCCTGCCCCGCCTCGACCGCAAGTCGGACGACGAGCTGTGGCACCGCTTCTCGCACGCCCGTTCCGCCTTCTCCAAGCGTCGCAAGGCGCACTTCGCCTCGCTCGACGCGCAGCGCGAGGACGCCCGCAAGGCCAAGGAGAAGCTGGTCTCGGAGGCCGAGTCGCTGTCGAAGTCGACGGACTGGGGTCCGACGGCGGCCCGTTACCGCGAGCTGATGGAGAGCTGGAAGGCGGCGGGTCGGGCGCAGCGCGAGTCCGAGGACGACCTGTGGAACCGTTTCCGCGGTGCGCAGGACGTCTTCTTCGCCGCTCGCAGCGAGGTCTTCGCCGAGCGCGACGCCGAGCAGACGGAGAACCTCAAGCTCAAGGAGGAGCTGGCCGACGAGGCCGAGAAGCTCGTCCCGATCACGGACCTGAAGGCGGCCCGTGCCGGCTTCCGCTCCCTGAACGAGCGCTGGGAGGCCATCGGCCACGTACCGCGCGACGCCCGTCCCAAGGTCGAGGGTCGGATGCACGCCGTGGAGCGGGCCATCCAGGAGGCCGAGGAAGGCGAGTGGCGGCGTACGAACCCGGAGGCCCGGGCGCGTGCGGCCGGTCTGACGGGTCAGTTGCAGGCGGCGGTCGACAAGCTGCGCGGGCAGATCGACGCGGCGCGGGCCTCGGGCAACAACGCGCGGGCCGACAAGCTCTCCCGGGAGCTGGAGGGCCGACAGGCACTGCTGGACCAGGCGCTCAAGGGCCTGGAGGAGTTCGGCGGCTGACGCCGGCTCGACCCCTGCGAACGGGCACCACCGGAATCCTCCGGTGGTGCCCGTTCGGTGTTCGGCCCCGGGGCCCGCGGGCTAAGGCCTGCGGGCGGAGGTGACGCGGTAGACGTCGTAGACGCCCTCGACGCCGCGTACGGCCTTCAGGACGTGCCCCAGGTGCTTCGGGTCGCCCATCTCGAAGGTGAACCGGGAGGTGGCCACCCGGTCCCGCGAGGTCTGCACGGCCGCCGACAGGATGTTCACGTGCTGGTCCGACAGGACCCGGGTGACGTCGGACAGCAGTCGGGACCGGTCCAGCGCCTCGACCTGGATGGCGACGAGGAAGACGGACGACTGGGTCGGCGCCCACTCGACTTCCAGCATCCGCTCGGGCTGCTGGGAGAGGGAGTCCACGTTGACGCAGTCCGCGCGGTGCACGGACACGCCGCTGCCCCGCGTGACGAACCCGATGATCGGGTCGCCCGGCACCGGGGTGCAGCAGCGGGCCAGCTTGACCCAGACGTCGTCCACGCCCTTGACGACCACGCCCGGATCGGCGTTGGCGCGGCGCTTGGACTTGCCGCGCGCCGGCGGGATGCTCTCCTCGATGTCCTCGTTGGCGGCCTCCTCGCCGCCGAGGGCCTGCACCAGCTTCTGGACGACGCCCTGCGCGGCCACGTGGCCCTCGCCGATCGCCGCGTACAGGGACGAGATGTCGGGATAGCGCATCTCGTGCGCCAGGGTGACGAGCGAGTCTCCCGTCAGGATGCGCTGGATCGGCAGGTTCTGCTTGCGCATGGCCCGCGCGATGGCGTCCTTGCCGTGCTCGATGGCCTCGTCGCGGCGCTCCTTGGAGAACCAGGCACGGATCTTGTTGCGGGCCCGCGGCGACTTGACGAAGCCCAGCCAGTCCCGGGACGGTCCGGCGCCCTCGGCCTTGGAGGTGAACACCTCGACCAGGTCGCCGTTGTCGAGGGTCGATTCGAGCGGCACCAGCCGCCCGTTGACCCGCGCTCCTATCGTGCGGTGACCCACCTCGGTGTGCACGGCGTACGCGAAGTCCACCGAGGTGGCGCCCGCCGGCAGCGCTATGACGTCGCCCTTGGGCGTGAAGACGAAGACCTCGTTGCGGGAGAGGTCGAAGCGCAGCGAGTCCAGGAACTCGCCCGGGTCCTCGGTCTCCTTCTGCCAGTCCAGCAGCTGCCGCAGCCACGCCATGTCGTTCACGGTGTCCTGGCCGGCGCTGCCCTTGGCCGCCTGCGGCACGTCGGTGCGCACCTTGGAGGTGCCGGCGACGGTCTGCTGCTTGTACTTCCAGTGGGCGGCGATGCCGTACTCGGCGCGGCGGTGCATGTCGAACGTGCGGATCTGGAGTTCGACCGGCTTGCCGCTGGGCCCGATGACCGTCGTGTGCAGCGACTGGTACATGTTGAACTTGGGCATCGCGATGTAGTCCTTGAACCGGCCGGGGACCGGGTTCCATCGCGCGTGCACGGTGCCGAGGGCCGCGTAGCAGTCCCGGACGGTGTCCACCAGGACCCGGATGCCGACCAGGTCGTAGATCTCCGCGAAGTCGCGGCCGCGCACGATCATCTTCTGGTAGACGCTGTAGTAGTGCTTGGGCCGGCCGGTGACGGTGGCCTTGATGCGGGCCGCCCTGAGGTCGGTCTGCACCTCGTCCGTGACGACGGTGAGGTACTCGTCGCGCTTGGGCGCCCGCTCCGCGACCAGACGCACGATCTCGTCGTACATCTTGGGGTAGAGGATCGCGAAGGCGAGGTCCTCCAGCTCCCACTTGATCGTGTTCATGCCCAGCCGGTGGGCCAGGGGCGCGTAGATCTCCAGCGTCTCGCGGGCCTTCTTCTCCTGCTTCTCCCGCTTGAGGTAACGCATGGTGCGCATGTTGTGCAGGCGGTCGGCGAGCTTGATGACCAGGACCCGGGGGTCCTTGGCCATGGCGACGACCATCTTGCGCACGGTCTCGGCCTGCGCGGCCTCACCGAACTTGACCCGGTCGAGCTTGGTGACCCCGTCGACGAGCAGCGCGACGGCGTCGCCGAAGTCGCGTCTGAGCTGGTCCAGCCCGTACTCGGTGTCCTCGACGGTGTCGTGCAGCAGGCCCGCCATGAGCGTCGCGGGGTCCATGCCGAGTTCGGCGAGGATCGTGGTCACCGCGAGCGGGTGCGTGATGTACGGGTCGCCGCTCTTGCGCTTCTGGCCTCGGTGCCAGCGCTCCGCGACCTGGTACGCCTGCTCGATCTGGCGCAGCGTCGCCGACTCGATCTTCGGGTCGTTGCCGCGGACTATGCGGAGCAGGGGTTCCAGTACCGGGTTGTACGGGTTGGAACGCTGTACGCCGAGGCGCGCGAGCCGGGCGCGCACCCGGTTGGAGGACCCGGCCGGCTTCACCGGAGCGGGCTTGACCGGCGGAGTCGGCGGGGGCGTGGCTGCGGCCGCCGCGGCCTCCTCGGGCTGCGGGTCGGGCTGCGCGGCGGAGATTGGCTGGACCTCGTCTGGCAAGAGCGCTCCTCAAGCGGATCCGGTGCCCCGGTCAGGTCCGGATAACCCATGGTAGCGAGGGTTGCGCCGGCTCGTTCCCCTCGGCCCCGGCTCCCCCGCCGCCGCCCGGGCACGCCCCGATCCGCCGGCGTTCGCACGCACCCGGTCCCCGGCGGAGTGCGCCGCGCGCCCCCACAACGCCGGAGCGGGCGGTGTACCGGGTCGCCCCGGTCCACCGCCCGCTCCGTGTGACGGAAGGGTCAGACCACGATCAGCGCGTCCAGCGGAGCGCCGTCGAGGCCCGGCTCCAGCCGGGCGCGGCCCGGCAGGAACGACAGTTCCATCAGGACCGCCACGCCGGCGACCTCGGCGCCGGCGCGCCGGATCAGCGAGAGCGAGGCGTCGGCCGTGCCGCCGGTCGCCAGGACGTCGTCGATGACCATGACCCGGTCACCGGCCGACAGGTCCTCGGCGTGGACCTCGATCTCCGCGGTCCCGTACTCCAGCTCGTACGACTGCGCGAGCGTCGCTCCGGGCAGCTTCCCGGCCTTGCGGACGGGCACGAAGCCGATCCCGGCCTGGACGGCCACCGGGGCCGCCAGGATGAACCCGCGCGCCTCCAGCCCGACGATCTTCGTCGCGCCGTACCGGGTCGCGAGGTCCACCAGCGCGTCCGTCAGGGCCGCGAAGGCCTTCGGGTCGGCCAGCAGCGGGGTGATGTCCTTGAACATCACGCCCGGCTTCGGGTAGTCCGGGACGTCCTTGATCCGGCTGAGCAGCAGCTCGCGGACCTCGGGAGCACACGCGGTCATCGGCGCCGCCGTCCGTGGCCCTCGGCCACGACCTGCGGGGAGTCCTCGGAGGCCTCGCCCCCGTCGACGGACTCGCCCTTGGCCGCGGCGGCCGCCCGCTTCGCGAGCACCCGCTTCTTGAGGGCCTTCATGGCGGGCTCGCGCTCCTTCAGGTCGACGACCAGCGGGGTCGCGATGAAGATCGAGGAGTACGCGCCGGCCGCGAGACCGACGAACAGCGACAGCGAGATGTCGTTGAGCATGCCCGCGCCCAGGAAGCCGCCGCCGATGAACAGCAGGGCCCCGACCGGGAGCAGCGCCACGACGGTGGTGTTGATCGAGCGGACCAGCGTGCCGTTGATGCTGCGGTTGGCGATCTCGCTGAAGGTGTAGCGGGTCTGCTTCGTGATGTCCTTCGACCCCTCCTTGAGACCGTCGAAGACGACGACGGTGTCGTAGAGGGAGTAACCGAGGATCGTGAGCAGACCGATCACGGTGCCCGGGGTGACCTCGAAGCCGACGAGCGCGTACACGCCGACGGTGATGGTGAGGTCGTGGATCAGCGCGACCAGCGCGGCGACCGCCATCCGCCACTCGAAGGCGATGGCGAGGTAGATCACCACGAGGACCATGAAGATGGCGAGGCCGGTCCAGGCCTTGTTCGCGATCTGCTCGCCCCAGCTCGGGCCGACCAGGTCCGCGTTGATGTCGCCGGCCGGCACCTTCAGCTCGGCCGCCAGGTCCTTCTTCACGTCGGCCGCGGCGTCGGTGTCCAGACCGGAGATCTGGATGCGCATGCCGCCGGTGCCGAGCTCCTGGACGATCGCGTCGTGCCCGGAGGCCTTCTCCGCGATCTCCGTCGTCTGGGCGACGGAGGCGGCCGGCTTCGGGGTGGTGAAGACGGCACCGCCCTTGAATTCGATGCCCATGTTGAGGCCCTGAACGGCCAGGGCCACGATCGCCGTGATGGTGATCAGGATGGAAACGCCGTACCAGAGGAAACGCTTGCCGACGAAGTCGTAGCCGACCTCACCGCGGTACAGCCTGGCGCCGAGATCTCCCAGCTTCGACATCTCTCACGCCTCCTTCGAGTCGACGGGGGCGGACACGGTGGCGGCACTCGCACCGGTACCGGTGCTGCGGGACCGGCGCAGCGGCGGCTTGGCGCCGAGCCGCTTCGGGTCCAGCCCGGACCACGGGTGGCCGCTGGAGAAGAACGTCGTACGGGCCATCAGCGTCATGATCGGCTTGGTGAAGAGGAACACCACGACCACGTCGAGCAGGGTGGTCAGACCCAGCGTGAAGGCGAAGCCCTGGACCTTGCCGACGGTGACGATGAACAGCACGGCCGCGGCGAGGAACGACACGAAGTCGGAGACCAGGATGGTGCGCCGGGCCCGCGGCCAGGCGCGCTCCACGGCCGGACGCAGGGTGCGGCCCTCGCGGATCTCGTCACGGATGCGTTCGAAGTACACGATGAACGAGTCCGCCGTGATGCCGATCGCGACGATGGCCCCGCACACGGCGGGCAGGTTCAGCGCGAACCCGATGCCCTTTCCGAGCAGCGCCATGATCGTGTAGGTGAGGATCGCCGACACCAGGAGGCTGACGATCGCGATGAACGCCAGGCCCCGGTAGTAGACCAGCAGGTAGATCACCACGAGGAGCAGACCGATGGCGCCGGCGATCAGACCGGCCTTCAGCTGCTCACTGCCGAGCGCGGGGGTGACGGTGGTGACGCTGTCCTCCTGGAAGGAGAGCGGCAGCGCGCCGTACGAGAGCATGTTGCCCAGGTCCGTGGCGGACTCCTGGGTGAAGCCACCACCGGAGATCTCGGCGTTGCCGCCGGTCAGCGCCTGGCTCACGGACGGGTCGGAGATCACCGAGCCGTCGAGCACGATCGCGAACTGGTTCTGCGGCATCTGCTTGGTGGCGAGCTCGCCGGTGATCTTGGCGAACTTGTCCGCGCCCTTGTCGGTGAACTGCATCGTGACGATCCACTCACCGGTCTGCGGGTTGATCTCGCCCTTCGCCTTGTCGACGTCCTGACCGTTGACGCCGGCGGGGCCGAGCACCCACTTGCCCCAGGTGTCACCGCGCTTGCCACAGGCGAGCATCGGGTCCTCGGGCTTGGCGCCCTTGCCGGCCTCGGCGCGCTGCGCCGGGTCGGCGCAGTTCAGCGCCGCGAACTTGGCCTGCAGGTCGGCCACGGCGGCGTCGGCGCCCGACGGGACCGGTGCCGGGGTCGTGGCCGGGGTGGTGGCCTTGTTGTCGTCTGCCTTCTTCGACCCGCTCGCCGACGGCGTGGGAGAGGGGGCGCTCGGGGCCTTGAGGCCCTCGCTGAGCGCGCGGCCCTGGGAAGTGGCGCTGGACGACGGGGTGGCCGACGGCTTGCCGTCTTGGGCCTTGGGGGCGCCGGAACCGCTCGCGGAGGGCTTCGCGGACGGACTGCCGGAGGGCTTCGCGGACGGGCTGCCGGACGGGTTCGGCGTGGCGTCGGGCGCGACCGGCTCACCGCCGGTGAATGCCAGGACCGGGCGGAAGTACAGCTGGGCGGTGGTACCGACCTGCTCGCGCGCCTGCTGCTCGTTCACTCCCTTGGGGATGTTCACGATGATGTGGTCGCGGCCCTGCGTCTGGACCTCGGCCTCCGAGACGCCGAGACCGTTGACACGGCGGTCGATGATGCCGACCGCGGTGTTCATGTTGGTCTCGTTGATCGCGTCCGGCTTGCCGGGCTCGCTCTTCGCCTTGAGCGTGATGCTCGTACCGCCGGCGAGGTCGATGCCCAGTCGGGGAGTCGTCTGCTTGGAGATGAACATCCCCGCGGTGAGCGCCACCATCGCGATCAGGATGATCGCCAGGGCGCGCCCCGGCCTCCCCTGAGCCCCCGTGGGCCGCCGGCCCTTCTTCGGTGCTGCCACCTTGTCGTATCTCCCTGTCCAACCGTCCCGCGCCGGGTCAGCACGCGGACGGCCACGAAATGTGTGGTGGGGACCCCTGCCCCCCGCAGAAGTGTCACTCACGGGAACCGCGGCGGCTGCCGATCAGGCGCCTCCGCGGTTCCCGGCCGAGCGCTACTTCGCGCCGGCCTCGCCGTCGGTCTTGCCGTCCTTCGGCTCGTCGGCGGGCCCGTTGCCGGGCTCGTCCTTCTTGCCCAGGTCGAGCTTGGGAGCCTCGTCCTCGTCCTTCGACAGGTCCGTCTTCGGCGTCTCGCCCGCGGTCAGCGAGGAGGCGTCGTCCGGGACGACCGGCGTGTCGATGGTCAGATCATCGGTGGCGCCGTGGACGATGCGGTTGTACTCAGCGTCCTCCAGCACGGCACCGATGGAGTTCTTCGCGTAGATGGCGTGGACGCCGGGGGCCACCTCGAGGGTCACGGTGTCCTCACCGATCTCCTTCACGGTGGCGTACATGCCACCGATGGTGCGGACCCCGGTGCCGGGCGTCATTTCGTTGCGCATCTGCGCGGCCGCCTGCTGCTTCTTCTTGGCGGAGCGGGTCATCAGGAACATCGCCCCGATGAGCACGATGAACGGGAGGAGTGTCACGAGATTCACGGGACGGAGATCCTTCGCACGACCGTACGGGAGACGGCCTTCTTCTACGGGGGTGGGCATGCCGACCCGAAGGGTCGGCATCGGCGGAGTCTAGGCGAGTCCGCACCGATGGAACAACGCCCAGCATGGCACCGCAGTTCCTGAGCGGTCGAACCTCCGCGCCGTCAGGCCCTGAACAACCCCTGTTGTCCGCTTGATCCACTACCGCCCTGCTGGGGCGGTACGAGCCCCAGGTGGGCCCAGGCGGCCGGGGTCGCGACCCGGCCCCTGGGCGTGCGTGCCAGCAGCCCCTCGCGCACCAGGAAGGGCTCGGCCACCTCCTCGACGGTCTCCCGCTCCTCCCCGACGGCCACGGCCAGGGTGGACAGACCCACGGGTCCGCCGCCGAACAGCTTGAGCAGGGCCTCCAGCACGGCCCGGTCGAGCCGGTCGAGACCGCGCGCGTCCACCTCGTACAGCTGGAGGGCGGTGCCGGCCACCTCGCGGTTGATCACCCCGTCGGCCCTGACCTGGGCGTAGTCCCGGACCCGGCGCAGGAGCCGGTTGGCGATGCGCGGCGTGCCCCGGGAGCGGCCGGCGATCTCCGCGGCGCCCGCGGTGTCGATCTCCACGTCGAGGAGGCGGGCCGAGCGGTGAATGACCCGTTCGAGTTCCTCCGGTACGTAGAACTCCATGTGCCCGGTGAAGCCGAAGCGGTCGCGCAGCGGCGGGGGCAGCAGTCCGGCCCGGGTGGTGGCACCGACGAGGGTGAAGGGCGGCAGCTCCAGCGGGATGGCGGTCGCGCCCGGGCCCTTGCCCACGATCACGTCGACGCGGAAGTCCTCCATGGCCATGTACAGCATCTCCTCGGCGGGCCGGGACATGCGGTGGATCTCGTCGAGGAAGAGGACCTCGCCCTCCTGGAGGGAGGACAGGATCGCGGCGAGGTCGCCGGCGTGCTGGATGGCGGGACCGGACGTGATCCGGATGGGCGCCCCCATCTCGGCGGCGATGATCATGGAGAGGGTGGTCTTGCCGAGGCCGGGCGCGCCCGAGAGCAGGACGTGATCGGCGGTGGCTCCGCGCTGGCGGGCCGCCTTGAGGACGAGGTCGAGCTGCCGGCGGACCTTCTCCTGGCCGACGAACTCGCCGAGGTCCTTGGGCCTCAGGGCCGCCTCGACGGCGGTGTCCTCGCCGCCGGCCGCCGCCGCGACAAGACGATCGGTCTCGGCTGCGTCGGTCTCGTCGTCCCAGTTCACGGTGTCAGTCTGCCTTCTCGGTCGGTGCGGTGAGGTGCGTGGCCCTGCGGGGCGCCCGGCGGCCCGGTACGGGACGCCGCCCGGGCCGGTACCGCGCGTGCGCGCCCGCCGTACGGCCTCGCGCGGTCGGCCGGACCGGCGGGGCGCGGCGGCCCCCGTCGGATCGCGACGGCCGTCCCGGTCCGTCGCCGCCGGTCGGCGGGTCCGGGGGCGCCGTGTCCGGGCGGCGCCGGTGCGGGCAGGCGGTGCGGGTCGGCGGGTGCGGGGCGGCCTCGCGCCCCGTCGCGTCGTGGCCGCGTCGCGTCGTGGGGTCAGCGGGCCCGGTTCAGGGACTGGAGGGCGGCGCGCAGGAGTTGCGGCACGGGGGCCGAGCCGCCGGTGGCGATGGCCTCCTCGGCCTGCGGGGTGACGGCCGAGACCGCCTCCTCCGCCTCCCGGGAGGCGTACCCCAGCCCGATCAGCGCCGCGGCGAGCTGCTCCGTCCACGGCGCGGGTCCGGTCGCGGCGGCCCGCTGGGCCCCGACCAGGCCGCTCGTGCCCAGCGGTGCGCCCAGCTTGTCCTTGAGCTCCAACAGCAGCTTCTGCGCCCCCTTCTTGCCGATGCCGGGCACCGCCATCAGGGACTTCTCGTCGCCCGTGGAGACGGCCAGCCGGAGCGCGTCCGGGCTGTGCACGCCCAGCATGGCCTGGGCCAGCCTCGGCCCGACCCCGCTGGCGGTCTGGAGCAGCTCGAAGACCTGTCGCTCGTCGTCGTCGGCGAAGCCGTACAGGGTCAGCGAGTCCTCCCGTACGACCAGGGAGGTCGCCAGCCGCGCGGGTTCACCCAGCCGGAGCCCGGAGACGGTGTTCGGCGTGCAGTGCACGGCCATGCCCACGCCCCCGACCTCGATCACGGCGAGGGTGGGGGCGAGGGCGGCGACCTGGCCACTGACGAAGGCGATCATCGGGTACGGCCTTTCCGGGCTGAGACGGGGGCGGCGCCGCGCGCGGCGGTCGCGGTGTGCAGGGCGACGGCCTGCTGGAGACGGTTCTGGGCGGGGGCCCGCCAGATGTGGCAGATGGCGAGGGCCAGGGCGTCGGCGGCGTCGGCCGGTTTCGGCGGCGCGTCGAGTCGCAGCAGGCGGGTGACCATGGCGCCCACCTGTGCCTTGTCGGCGCGGCCACTGCCGGTGACGGCGGCCTTGACCTCGCTGGGGGTGTGCAGGGCGACGGGCAGTCCGCGGCGGGCGGCGCAGAGCATGGCGACCGCACTGGCCTGCGCGGTCCCCATGACGGTGCTGACGTTGTGCTGGCTGAACACCCTTTCCACCGCGACGAGTTCGGGGCGGTGTTCGTCGAGCCAGCTTTCGATGCCCTGCTCGATGGCGACGAGGCGCAGGCCGATGTCGGCGTCGGCGGGCGTCCGTACGACCCCCACGCCCAGCATCTTCAGCGGGCGACCCGCGACGCCCTCGACCACCCCGATACCGCACCGGGTCAGCCCCGGGTCCACACCGAGCACTCGCACGTCCCCTCCTCCTTCACGCAGGTGTGCAGGCTACCGGCCGGCACCGACAGCGGCGGTGACCGCTCGGGACGGGCCCGCCGTGTTCGGCGGCCGGTGAGACGAGCGGCCGGTGAGACGAACCGCCGAGGGCCGAGGGAGCCGTCGGCCAACGAAACGGCCCGCCGGATCGATCCGGCGGGCCGTTCACGTCTGTTGCGGCGAGAGCCTGCGGCTCAGGCGTCGACCTTCTCCATGACCTCGTCCGGAACGTCGAAGTTGGCGAAGACGTTCTGCACGTCGTCGCTGTCCTCCAGCGCGTCGATCAGCTTGAAGATCTTGCGGGCGCCCTCTTCGTCGAGCTCGACCTGCATGGTCGGCAGGAAGTTGGAGTCGGCCGAGTCGTAGTCGATGCCGGCCTGCTGGAGCGCGGTGCGGACCGCGACCATGTCGGTGGCCTCGCTGATGATCTCGAAGCTGTCGCCGAGGTCGTTGACCTCTTCGGCCCCGGCCTCCAGCACCGTCTCCAGGACGTCGTCCTCGGAGAGCTCGCCCTTGGGCAGGAGGACGACACCCTTGCGGTTGAACAGGTACGAGACCGAGCCCGGGTCGGCCATCGAGCCGCCGTTGCGGGTCATCGCGACACGCACGTCGGACGCGGCACGGTTGCGGTTGTCGGTGAGGCACTCGATGAGCACCGCGACGCCGTTCGGACCGTAGCCCTCGTACATGATCGTCTCGTAGTCGGCGCCGCCGGCCTCGAGGCCGCCGCCGCGCTTGACCGCGGAGTCGATGTTCTTGTTCGGGACCGAGCTCTTCTTGGCCTTCTGGATGGCGTCGAAGAGGGTCGGGTTGCCATCGATGTCGGCGCCGCCCATGCGGGCCGCGACCTCGATGTTCTTGATCAGCTTCGCGAAGAGCTTGCCGCGCTTGGCGTCAACCACGGCCTTCTTGTGCTTCGTCGTAGCCCATTTAGAGTGGCCGGACATCTGCCTGTCTCCTTCGCGTCACCAACAGTGTTCGCCTCAGATCCTACCGGGACGCCGTTACAGCCCCGCGCGCACCATGTCGACGAAGTACGCGTGAACACGGTCGTCGCCGGTCAGTTCCGGGTGGAAGGACGTGGCCAGCACGTTCCCCTGCCGAACCGCGACCGTGTGACCGTCGTAGGTGGCGAGCACCTCGACCGAGGCGCCGACCGACTCTACCCACGGGGCGCGGATGAAGACACCCTCGACCGGGTCGCCCGCTATGCCGGCGAAGTCGATCCGCGCCTCGAAGGACTCGTTCTGCCGCCCGAAGGCGTTGCGGCGGACGATCATGTCGATGCCGCCCAGCGTCTCCTGGTCCTCGCGGCCGTCCAGGAGCTTGTCCGCGAGCATGATCATGCCGGCGCAGGTGCCGTAGACCGGCATCCCGGCCCGCACGCGCTCGCGCAGCGGCTCCAGCATGCCGAACAGCACGGCGAGCTTCGACATGGTCGTGGACTCGCCGCCGGGGATCACCAGGGCGTCGACGTCGGAGAGTTCCTCGGGACGCCGGACCGGCCTGGCCACGGCGTCCGCCGCGGCCAGGGCGATCAGGTGCTCCCGTACATCGCCCTGAAGAGCCAGGACACCAATGACGGGGGTGCTGCTCATGCTTGTTACCAGCCCCGGTTGGCGTAGCGCTCGGACTCGGGGAGGGTGTCGCAGTTGATGCCGACCATGGCCTCGCCCAGGTTGCGGGAGGCGTCGGCGATGATCTTCGGGTCGTCGTAGAAGGTGGTGGCCTTCACGATGGCGGCGGCGCGCTTGGCCGGGTCGCCGGACTTGAAGATGCCGGAGCCGACGAACACGCCCTCGGCGCCGAGCTGGCGCATCAGCGCGGCGTCGGCCGGGGTGGCGACGCCACCGGCGGAGAACAGCACGACCGGGAGCTTGCCGAGCTCGGCGACCTCCTTGACCAGCTCGTACGGGGCGCGCAGGTCCTTGGCGGCGGCGAACAGCTCGTTGTTGTCGAAGCCGCGCAGGCGGGCGATCTCGTTCTTGATCTGGCGCAGGTGACGAACGGCCTCGACGACGTTGCCGGTGCCGGCCTCACCCTTGGAACGGATCATGGCCGCGCCCTCGGCGATGCGGCGCAGGGCCTCGCCCAGGTTGGTGGCGCCACAGACGAAGGGGGTGGTGAAGGCCCACTTGTCGGAGTGGTTGACCTCGTCGGCCGGGGTCAGGACCTCGGACTCGTCGATGTAGTCGACGCCGAGGGACTGGAGCACCTGCGCCTCGACGAAGTGGCCGATGCGGGACTTGGCCATGACGGGGATGGAGACGGCCTCGATGATCTCTTCGATCATGTTGGGGTCGGACATCCGGGCCACTCCGCCGTCCTTACGGATGTCGGCGGGGACCCGCTCCAGGGCCATGACGGCCACGGCGCCGGCGTCTTCGGCGATCTTCGCCTGCTCGGCGTTGACCACGTCCATGATCACGCCGCCCTTGAGCTGCTCGGCCATGCCGCGCTTGACGCGGGACGTGCCGATCGCGGACTCAGTGGACTGCGGGGTGGAGGGAAGCGTGCTCACGGATTGACCTCACTCGAAGGAAGACGGGTGCTGCGGTGGTACTGCGCTGAGCAAACCCCCCACGACCAGTCCACTGCAAGGGCCAATGAGGAGCCGGTGGCTCCTTCCGATTTGGCCATTGGGTACAAGTGGGGCCGCCTACGGCCGTTCCGCAAGATCCACCGGGGGCTCGTCGTCCATCTCGAAGGCGAGCGGGAAGGGGGCGTGTCCGGCCAATCGGAACCAGCGGACCTTGCGGTGCCTGCGCAGTGCGCGGGCCGCCCGGACGGCGTCGTTGTGGAAGCGGCGGGCCATCGGCACCCGGCGGACGGCCGCCGCCAACTCCTCGGTGGCCTCCGCGCCACCGGGCGCGGCCTTCAGCACCTCGACCGGGTCCACGTCGGAGAACACCGCGCGCAACGCCTGGCTCAGCTCGCTCTCGGCCACCTCGCGGTGCTCCTCCTCGGCCTGGCGGGCCCCGTGCGCGGCCTCGTACAGCACCAGCGACGAGGCCGGGTCGAGCACGCCCGAGGTGGCCACCTCCAGCACCACCGACGCCCGCCGCACGAGCTGCGCGTCGAGGGCGGCCCGGGCGGCGTCCATCCGCGAGTGCAGTCGGTCGAGCCGGCCGGCGGTCCAACTGAGGTAGACCCCGATGACGCCGAGGCCCAGGGCAATCCAGACAAGGGTTTCGATCACGGGCCGCGACTCTACCTTTCGCGGCCCGACGGGCCGGGCCCGGACCGACAAGATCCGAAAGAGACGGCCTAGTCCCGCGAGAAGCCCAGTCGGGCGCGCAGGCCGACCCGTTCGTCCTCCGCGACCGCCGCCGCGCCGTCGGTGACCGTTTCGTAGACGGCCAGGATGTCCGCTCCCACGGTCGACCAGTCGAAGCGCCGCACGTGCGCGGAGCCGCGGGTGCTCAGTTCCGCCCGGCGTTCCGGGTCCCGCAGGAGGGCGATGGCGCCCGCCGCGAGGGAGTCGGCGTCCTCGTTGGTGAAGAGGTCGCCCGCGCCTCCCTGGTCCAGCACCTGCGCGAAGGCGTCCAGGTCCGAGGCCAGCACCGCGGCCCCGGCCGAGAGGGCCTCGACGAGGATGATGCCGAAGCTCTCGCCGCCGGTGTTGGGGGCGACGTACACGTCGACGCTGCGCAGCAGTCGTGCCTTGTCCTCGTCCGAGACCATGCCGAGGAACTCGACCCGGGAACGGAGGTCGGCCGGCAGCGAGGCCACGGCCTCCTCCTCGTCGCCGCGGCCGGCCACGAGGAGCCGTACGTCGGGGCAGGCCTCCACGATCTTGGGGAAGGCCGCCATGAGCACGGGCAGGCCCTTGCGGGGCTCGTCGATCCGGCCGATGAAGCCGAGGGTCTGGCCGCCCCACTCCGCCTTGGGTTCGGCCTTGGCGAAGAAGTCCACGTCGACACCGTTGGGGATCACGACGGCGTCCCCGCCGAGGTGTTCCACGAGGGTCCGTCGGGCGTACTCGCTCACCGCGATGCGGGCGCTGATCTTCTCCAGTGCCGGCTGGAGGATCGGGTACGCGGCGATCATCGCGCGCGAGCGGGGGTTGGAGGTGTGGAACGTGGCCACGATGGGTCCCTGGGCCGCCCAGCAGGACAGCAGGCCGAGGGACGGCGAGGCCGGTTCGTGGATGTGGATCACGTCGAAGACCCCGTCATGCAGCCAGCGTCGTACGCGGGCCGCGGACAGGAAGCCGAAGTTCAGCCGGGCCACCGACCCGTTGTACGGCACCGGGACCGCGCGTCCCGCCGAGACCACGTAGGGCGGCAGCGGGGTCTCGTCGTCCGCGGGGGCGAGCACCGACACCTCGTGGCCGCTGCGGATCAGGTGTTCCGCGAGGTCACGGATGTGGAACTGGACGCCGCCCGGTACGTCCCACGAGTACGGGCACACGATGCCGATCTTCACTGCGCGCGTTCCTCCAGGTCGTCCAGCCACAGCCGCTGCAGCATGTGCCAGTCCTCGGGGTGCTCTGCGATTCCCCCGGCGAACACGTCGGCGAGGGCCTGGGTCATGACGGCCGTCTTCTCGACCCGGGTGCCGTTCTTCGGCACGGACACCTCGGGGTGGATCCGGCCGTACAGCTTCGGGGTGTCCCCGTAGTACAGGGTGGCCGGGAGGAGCGCCGCGCCCGTCTGCTGGGCCAGCAGCGCCGGTCCCGCCGGCATGCGCGCGGTGGAGCCGAAGAAGTCCACCTCGACGCCGGAGGCCGACAGGTCCCGGTCGGCGACCAGGCAGACCAGTCCCCCGGAGCGGAGCCGTCGGGCCAGGGTGCCGAAGGCGGCGCCGCCGCTGTGCGGCAGCACCTCCATGCCGAGGCTCTCCCGGTAGGCCACGAAGCGGTCGTAGAGGCTCTCGGGCTTGAGCCGCTCGGCGACCGTGGTGAACGGCACGCCGATGTGGCCGGTGGCCCAGGCGCCGGCGAGGTCCCAGTTCGCGAGGTGCGGCAGGGCGACCACGACCCCGCGTCCGGTGGCCAGCGCCTCGCGCAGGACGTGGTCGTCCTTCATCTCGACGTCGGTGCCGAACCGCTTCGGGTCCATGGTCGGCAGTCGGAAGGACTCCATCCAGTACCGCATGTACGAGCGCATGCCGGCCCGCGAGAGTTCGCGCAGGGCCGCGGGGGTCGCGTCCGGGACCACCCGGGCCAGGTTCGACTCCAGGCGCAGCACGCTCTTGCCGCGCCGCTTCCAGGCGTAGTCCGCGATGCGGCGGCCGAGGGCCACCGCGGCGGGCTCGGGGAGCTTCTTCACGCCCGCCCAGCCGAGCCCGTAGAGCCCGTCGACGAGCTTGTCCTGTGCGGCGCCCATCAGGCGGCACCGCCTTCGGCCGCAGCCTCGGCCGCGTCGGCCTCCGCCGCCTCGCGGCGTACGGTGACCACCCGCTGGATCAGGGTGACGAGGGAGCCCACCGCGACCACCCACAGGGCGATCGGCAGGAGCACCCCGATCCAGGAGGGGACGCCGAAGGTCTGCAGCCCGGACAGGCCGGCCGCGACGAGGGTGATCACCAGGCGTTCGGCGCGTTCGATGAGCCCGTTGACGGCCACCGGCAAGCCGATCGATTCGCCGCGGGCCTTGGTGTAGGAGACGACCTGGCCGCTGGCCAGGCAGAAGATCGACACGGCGCAGAGCACGTTGTGGTTGCCGAAGCCCGCGTACCAGAGCGCGAGTCCGCCGAAGATGGCCGCGTCGGCCACCCGGTCGAGCGTGGAGTCGAGGAACGCCCCCCACCGGCTGGAGACGCCGGCCTGACGGGCCATGTTCCCGTCGACCAGGTCGGAGAAGACGAAGAGGGTGATGGTGATCGTGCCCCAGAAGAACTCGCCCCGGGGGAAGAAGACCAGCGCTCCGGCCACCACTCCGGCGGTGCCGATCAGGGTGACGGCGTCCGGGCTCACCCCCCGACGGAGGAGAAATGCGGCGAACGGCGTGAGAACACGCGTGAAGAATGCACGCGCGTACTTGTTCAGCATGGCCTTCCCGGGGGGTCGCTGGGCCGTGCGGCCACAGCGGCCGCCGGCTGGCCCATCGTAGCCGGCGCCTCGCGCCCCGGGTGCCGCGCACCCACCGGTTCGCCCCGGACAATCCCCCGCGCCGGACCCACCGCGGCCCCGAGCCGGCCGCTCGTCGTGCTCCGGACGGCTCCGGGTACGACGTATGGACGTGGTGTGACACCGGTGCAAAGCTCGAAGGACCCCGATCACCCTCCTCACCGCGACACCGGGAGGCACGAGCATCATGGGAGCCACATCACACCAAGCCGGGGCCGCCGGCAGGGCACTGACGGCCGACCGGCCCACTTCCGTACGGAACGTCGTGCTGGTCGGCCACAGCGGCGCCGGCAAGACCACCCTGGTCGAGGCCCTGGCGCTGACCGCCGGGGCCGTCAATCGCGCCGGGCGGGTCGAGGACGGCTCGACCGTCTCCGACCACGACGAGATCGAACATCGTCGCCACGGGTCCGTCCAGCTCTCCCTCGTCCCCGTCGAATGGGGCGGGATCAAGATCAACGTCCTGGACACTCCGGGATACGCCGACTTCGTCGGGGAACTCAGGGCCGGTCTGCGGGCAGCGGACGCGGCCCTTTTCGTCGTCTCGGCCGCCGACGGGATCGACGGCGCCACCCGCATGGTCTGGGACGAGTGCGAGGCCGTCGGCATGCCCCGGGCCATCGTCGTCACCCACCTGGAGGCGGCCCGGTCCGACTATGCCCAGATGGCCGGCGTCTGCGGGGAGACCTTCGGCGCCGAGGACCCGGACGCCGTCGTACCCCTCTACCTGCCCCTGCACGGGCCCGCGGGCGCGGACGGGCACGCCCCCGTCACCGGGCTGCTCGGCCTGCTCTCCCGGCGCGTGCACGACTACGGCTCCGGGGAACGCGTCGAACGCGACCCGGATCCCGCGGAACTCGCCCTCATCGCCGACGCCCGCTCCCGCCTGATCGAGGGGATCATCGCGGAGAGCGAGGACGAGAGCCTCATGGACCGCTATCTCGGCGGCGAGGACATCGACGTCAAGACCCTCGTGGACGACCTGGAGCGGGCCGTCGCCCGGGGCACCTTCCACCCCGTGCTGATGGCGGCGCCGGCGGCCGAGGGTGCCCGCCAGGGCCTCGGGACGGTGGAGCTCCTCGAACTGATCACCGGCGGCTTCCCGACCCCCGCGGAACGCGCGCCGCTCGCCGTCACCGCCCCGGACGGCTCCGCGCGCCCCGCCGTCACCTGCGATCCCGACGGGCCCCTCGTGGCCGAGGTCGTCAAGACCTCCTCCGACCCCTACGTCGGCCGTGTCTCCCTCGTCCGCGTCTTCTCCGGCACCCTGCTCCCCGAGGCGACGGTGCACGTGTCCGGCCACGGGCTCGCGGACCGCGGGCACGAGGACCACGACGTGGACGAGCGGACCGGGGCCCTGTCCTCCCCGTTCGGCAAGCACCAGCGGCCCCTCGGCCGGTGCATCGCCGGCGACCTCGCCTGCGTGGCGAAGCTCACCCGCGCCGAGACGGGCGACACGCTCTCCGCCAAGGACCGGCCCCTCCTGATGGAGCCCTGGTCGATGCCCGAGCCGTTGCTGCCCCTCGCCGTCGAGGCCCACGGCAAGGCCGACGAGGACAAGCTCTCGCAGGCGCTGGCCCGTCTCGTGGCCGAGGACCCGACGCTGCGGCTGGAGCAGAACCCGCACACGCACCAGCTCGTCCTGTGGTGTCTGGGCGAGGCCCACCAGGACGTCGTGCTCGAACGCCTGCGGACCCGCTACGGGGTCCAGGTGGACCCGGTCCCCCACAAGGTCAGCCTGCGCGAGACCTTCGGCGCCGAGGCCACCGGCCGCGGCCGCCACGTCAAGCAGTCCGGGAGCCACGGCCAGTTCGCCATCTGCGAGATCCGGGTCGAGCCGCTCCCGGCCGGCAGCGGCGTGGAGTTCGTCGACAAGGTGGTCGGGGGTTCGGTGCCCCGCCAGTTCATCCCGTCCGTGGAGAAGGGCGTCCGCGCCCAGGCCGCGCGCGGGGTCGCGGCCGGGTACCCGCTGGTGGACGTACGGATCACCCTGCTCGACGGCAAGGCGCACTCGGTGGATTCCTCCGACGCCGCCTTCCAGACCGCGGGCGCGCTCGCCCTGCGCGAGGCCGCCGCCGAGGCGACCTTGCACCTCCTGGAGCCGGTCGCGGAACTCGACGTACTGGTGCCCGACGAGTACGTCGGCCCGGTCATGAGCGACCTCGCGGGGCGCCGGGGCCGCGTCGTCGGCTCCGACCAGGCCGGGCCGGGTCGGACCCGGGTGCGCGCGGAGATCCCGGAGATCGAGATCGGCCGGTACGCGGTGGAGTTGCGGTCCGTGTCGCACGGCACGGGCGGGTTCCGTCGCACGTACGCCCGCCACGAACCCATGCCACCACAATTGGCGGAAAAGATTCGCGAACAGGCCGAGAAGGGAACGTAGTTGACATAGCGCCGTGGCGACCGCCCACCCAACCCGCTTGCGGTGGGCGGTATTTCCCTGTCCCATGACCATGGGGCAGGCTGCGCCGATAAGCTTTTCGGCGGCGCGGGGCAGGACGACGGCCGGCGCGAGCCGGCAGTGGGCACAGGCGCACGGTGATGGGGGCAACGGTGGCGGACGACGGTTTCGACTTCAGGCCCGGGGCGCAGGTTCCGCTCCAGGGAGGCGGTGGGCAGACCGCCGCGACCAACGCGTTGGCCTCCGCCGCGTACCGCGACGGCAAACTGGAGGAGATCCTCAAGGCCAACAACGACCTCCACGAGTCGAAGGTCAAGGCACCCAAGATCTCCCTCTTCGAACCCAACCTGGGCGAGGCCTTCTGCCGCGCGGTCGAGGCGCGCACCCTCGGCGCCGGCCGCAAGCCGCTCATCCAGTCCTTCGGCGCCGACCCGCAGACCGTCGTCGAGCACTGCCTGGCCGCATCCCGCATCCGCAAGGAGCGCGACCGCAAGCTGCGCACGATCGTGCTGGTGTGCGGGGTGCTCTTCCTGCCCGGGCTGCTGCTGTGGCTGGGCCTGTTCCAGCTCCGCAAGTCCCTGGGCAAGGGCGAGGGCAAGCGGTCGTGGCTGGTCACCGCCCTGCTCGTGGGTGTCGCCGTCGTGGTGGCGGTGTTGATGTTCCGGCTGCCCTTCACCGGGTTCCTCGGGATATACCTGCGCGCGATGATCATCGCTCCGGCGCTGGGCTGGTTCCTGGCCCGCCGGATCTGCGAGGCCACCGCCGTCGACATGCGGTCCCGCTGGGACGGGCTGCTGGGCGGCGGGGGCGTGGCCGCCAAGATCCCCGAGGCGGTGCCGGGCAACCCCGACGAGAAGGCCCGCGAGGACCTGCGCCACCAGTTGGCGAAGCTCACCGCCGAGGACCGCAGCAACTCCGCCTTCTACGCCGGCCCCAAGGGGATCCTCGGCATGGGCACCCGCTGGGGCAGCTGGCAGATGGCCGAGGAGCTGACCCCGAGGACCGAGGGCGCCGACATCCACCCGTTCCGCAGTTGGGACGTCATACGCGCGATCGACACCCAGCTCCGCAAGCTGGAGCGCGGCCCGCTGCACACCGGGGGCTTCCCGACCGCGTCGATCCAGCACTGGATCGTCACCCCGATCGGCGAGGGCGCGGCCGAGGTGGCCCGGCCCACCGGCGAGGACGTGGACACCTTCCTGGTGAAGCCGCACGAGATCACCCGGATCTGCAACGAGCAGCAGTTCAGTGCCGGCAACCGGCACTACCTGGGCATCCAGTACCCGCTCTGGGACGGGCAGCTCGTCATCACCATGCTGGTCACCGTCACGGTGCTCTACAAGACCCTGCGGGTGGACGTCACCGCCCACTCCCTGGGCCCCGTGCACGGTCTGTTCACCACGAAGTCCGCGCCCAAGACGGTCGAGGTGGCCAAGTCCGTGCGCTTCTGGGAGACGGTGGAGCGACAGCTCCCGCTGGTGGACGCGACGGAGGTGGTCCGCCTGGCCGTGCGGGCCTCGTTGACCTGGTACCCGCCGGTCCTGGAGTACTTCGGCGGCAAGCTGATCCTGCCCGAGCCGTTCGGGTTGCGGCACGTGTGGGCCGGCTCGATGTGGCGCCACCGCTTCATGGCGGACGACGCCCTGCGCACCGTGGCCCCGGTCCTGCGGTCGGTGCACACCGCCGCGTTCAAGGTCCTGGAGGAGAACGGCGTGGACACCGACCGCTTCACCAACCGCTCCTCGATCATGAGCGGTCTGATCCAGGAGCCGTCGCCGCGCAAGGCCGACGTCTACGACGCGTAGGGCTGGGGGCCGCGAGGCGTCGGCCCGGGCGGGGCCAGGAGGCGTGGGCCGGGCCGGGCGGCGCGGGCCGTCCGGCCCGGCCGTCCGGCGCGTCTCAGTCGGTGGGCCAGGCGTCCGCGAGCATCTGGCGGGTGTCCGCGAGCAGTTGCGGGAGCACCTTGGTGTGGCCGACGACCGGCATGAAGTTCGTGTCCCCGCCCCAGCGCGGCACGATGTGTTGGTGCAGGTGCGCGGCGATGCCGGCGCCGGCCGCCGCGCCCTGGTTCATGCCGATGTTGAATCCGTGCGCCCCGGACGCCTTGCGCAGGGCGGTCATGGCCCGCTTGGTCAGGTCGGCGAGCTCGGCGGTCTCGGCGGCGTCGAGTTCCGTGTAGTCGGCGACGTGCCGGTACGGGACGACCATCAGGTGGCCACCGTTGTACGGGTACAGGTTGAGCACGGCGTAGACGTGCCTGCCCCGGGCGACCACGAGCCCGTCCTCGTCCGACATGTCCGGAATCCCGCAGAAGGGACAGCCGTCCCCGGCCTCCGGACCGGTCGGCTTGTTCTCCCCCTGGATGTAGGCCATCCGGTGGGGCGTCCACAGACGCTGGAACGCGTCCTGCGTGCCCACACCGATCTGCTGCTCCGGCTCAATCGTCATGGGATGCAGCATATGACCTTGCCCCCGCGGGGCGTGTCGCCGGGGCGAAGACGGGCACCTCCGCCACGATGCTGGGCACATGCACCCCGATGTCGAGCCCCGCGACAAGGCCTGGGAACGCCGGACCGAGCTGCCGCTGTTCTACGCCTCCCTGATCTTCATCGCGGGATACGCGGTCCGCGTCCTCGCCCACAAGGCGGACCACATCTGGCGGGACATCGCCGGACTGCTGGTCCTGCTGATGTGGATCTGCTTCATCGTCGACTACGTGGTCCGGCTGGTGCTCAGCCGCCAAAAACCGCACCGCTTCGTCCGGCTCCACTGGCTGGACACCCTGGTGGTCATCCTGCCGCTGTTGCGGCCCCTGCGGATGGTCAAGGTCCACGACGCCGTCCAGGCCAGGCAGAACCGCCCGCGCCGCGGGCTGTACGAGCGGGTGATCACGTACGCCGGGCTCTCGGCGGTCCTGCTCGGCTTCTCGGGGGCGCTGTGCGTCTACCACGAGGAGCGGCTGATCCCCGGCTCCACGATCCGCACCTTCGGGGACTCGCTGTGGTGGGTGAGCCAGACGCTGACGACGGTGGGCTACGGGGACATCACCCCGGTGTCCCCGGTGGGGCGGCTGATCGCGGTCGTGATGATGGTCTTCGGCGTGGCCCTGCTGGGCGCGGTGACCGGTTCGTTCTCGTCCTGGCTGATCCAGGTCTTCCGCCGGGAGGACGAGAAGGGGCCTCCCGGGAACGAGAGTTCCCGGGAGACCCCTTCCTGACGTGTCGCCGGGTCGGTCAGACCTGGACGCGGTCCGCGACGACCTTGGCCAGCTTGGCCAGGGCCTCGTCCTTGGCCACGCCGTTCTCCTGCGAACCGTCGCGGTAGCGGAAGGAGACGGTGCCGGCGGCCATGTCCTCGTCACCGACGATGATCATGAACGGGACCTTGAGCTTCTGGTGGTTGCGGATCTTCTTCTGCATCCGGTCCGAGGAGGCGTCGACCTCGACGCGCAGCCCCTGCTTCTTCGCCTCGGCGGCGAACTCCTGCAGGTACTCCACGTGCCCGTCGCCGATCGGGATGCCGACGGCCTGGACGGGGGCCAGCCACGGCGGCATGGCGCCCGCGTAGTGCTCCAGCAACACGGCGAAGAAGCGCTCGATGGAACCGAAGAGCGCACGGTGGATCATGACCGGGCGCTGACGGGAGCCGTCGGGGCCGGTGTACTCCAGGTTGAAGCGCTCCGGCAGGTTGAAGTCGAGCTGCACGGTCGACATCTGCCAGGTGCGGCCGATCGCGTCACGGCACTGGACGGAGATCTTCGGACCGTAGAACGCGGCGCCGCCCGGGTCGGGGACCAGGGGCAGGCCCTGCTTCTCGGCGACCGACTGGAGAACGGCGGTGGCCTCTTCCCAGACCTCGTCAGAGCCGACGAACTTCTCCGGGTCCTTGGTCGACAGCTCCAGATAGAAGTCGGTCAGACCGTAGTCGCGGAGCAGGTTCAGCACGAAGGTGAGGGTGCGGTCGAGCTCCTCCGCCATCTGCTCCTTGGTGCAGTAGATGTGCGCGTCGTCCTGGGTGAAGCCGCGCGAACGGGTCAGGCCGTGCACCACGCCGGACTTCTCGTACCGGTACACGGTGCCGAACTCGAAGAGGCGCAACGGCAGTTCGCGGTAGGAGCGGCCGCGCGCGTCGAAGATCAGGTTGTGCATCGGGCAGTTCATGGGCTTGAGGTAGTAGTCGGTACCACCGTCGAGCTGCATGGGGGGGTACATGCCCTCCGCGTACCAGTCCAGGTGACCGCTCTTCTCGAAGAGGGCGCCCTTGGTGGCGTGCGGGGTGTAGACGAACTCGTAGCCCTCTTCCTCGTGGCGCTTGCGCGAGTAGTCCTCCATGGTGCGGCGGATGACGCCGCCCCGCGGGTGGAAGACGGCCAGGCCGGAGCCGATCTCGTCCTGTACGGAGAACAGGTCGAGCTCGGTGCCGAGGCGGCGGTGGTCGCGCTTCTCGGCCTCGGCGAGGAAGTCGAGGTGGGCCTTCAGCTCGTCCTTCGACGGCCACGCGGTGCCGTAGATGCGCTGGAGCATCGGGTTCTTCTCGCTGCCGCGCCAGTAGGCGGCCGCGTTGCGCATGAGCTTGAAGGCGGGGATGTTGCGGGTGGTGGGCAGGTGGGGACCGCGACAGAGGTCCTTCCAGCACAGCTCGCCGGTCTTGCCGTCGAGGTTGTCGTAGATGGTCAGCTCGCCGCCGCCCACCTCGACGTTCGCACCGTCGTCGGTCGAGGCCGAACCCTTGATGCCGATGAGTTCCAGCTTGTACGGCTCGTCCGCGAGCTCCTCGCGGGCCACCTCGTCGGTGACCACGCGGCGGGCGAACTTCTGCCCGCGCTTCTGGATCTCCTGCATCTTCTTCTCGATGGCCTTGAGGTCATCGGGGGTGAAGGGGCGGGCGACGTCGAAGTCGTAGTAGAAGCCGTCGCGGACCGGCGGGCCGATGCCGAGCTTGGCCTCGGGGAAGAGCTCCTGCACGGCCTGCGCCATGACGTGCGCGGTCGAGTGGCGCAGGATGTTCAGGCCGTCCTCGGAGGAGATCTCCACCGGTTCGACGGTCTCGCCGTCCTGCACCTCGTACGCGAGGTCCTTCAGCTCCCCCGCGATGCGCGCGGCGACGATGGTGCGCTCGCCGGCGAAGAGCTCCGCCGCCGTAGTGCCCGTGGCCACCACGCGCTCGTCCCGCTCGGAATCGCGTTGGATGATCACACGGACGTCTGACACCGGTCTCTCCTGACTCAGGGGGTGCGCGAGCGAACACTGCGCGGCTGAATCGTACCGAGCCGGGGGGCGCCACCGCTAAACGGTTGTTCGCCGGAGCCGGACGCCCACCTCGGCGATGACCGGCCGGGGTACCGTTTCGCCGCGTCCCGACCCCCTGGAGCGAACCGCCATGCCGCACGTGCTCGTCCGCCCGCTGGACCTCACCGACGACCCCACCGCCGCCGCCGTCCATCGCGTGGGTCGGGCGGCGTATGCCGTGGAGGCCGCACTCATCGGCTTCGACGGCATCCCCGCCCTGCGGGAGAGCGTGGACGAGATGCGGGAGCGGCCGCTGCACTGGATCGGCGCCGTCGCGCCGGACGGCGCGATCGCCGGGTTCCTCGCGTGGGAGGACGCGGAGGACGGCGGCGTGTGCGTCGACCGGTTGTGTGTGGATCCGGCCTGGTTCCGCCGGGGCATCGCCTCGCTGCTGTGCGCGCGGATCCCGGCCGGCCGGCCCGTCACCGTCACCACCGGCGCCGCGAACGCGCCCGCCGTGGCCCTGTACGGACGTCTCGGCTTCCTGCGCGGCGAGGACTTCGAGCCCGTCCCGGGGCTGCGGATGGCTTCGTTCTCCCGCAATCCTGCTCCCTGGGCTCCCCCGAACCGTTGACATCCAAAAGTGTGAGTGGTTTATTACTCACATGAACACGGAACGACGTCGACAGCTCTCCTCCGCGGAGGAACGCCGCGACACGGTGCTGCACACGGCCATCGGAGCCTTCGCCTCGCGCGGCTACTTCGGCACCACGACCACGGAGGTGGCCAAGGCCGCCGGCATCTCGCAGTCGTACGTCTACCGGCTCTTCCCCAACAAGGAGGCGCTGTTCACGGCGGTCGTCGACCACTGCTTCACCCGGGTGCGGGCCAGCCTGGAGGAGGGTGCGGCGAACGCCGGGGGCAGTGCGCCCGAGGCGGTGCTGAGCGCCATGGGCGACGCCTACGCCCACCTGATCGCGGACAAGGACCTGCTGCTCGTCCTCACCCACGCCCAGGCGGCGGCGGTGTCGGAGGCCGCGGTCCGCGACGCCGTCCGGGCCGGCTACGCCCGCCTCGTGGAGTACGTGCGCGGCGCCTCGGGCGGCAGCGAACCGGAAGTGCAACGGTTCTTCGCGATCGGCATGCTCTGCCACCTGCTGGTGTCGATGGACACGCAGGCCGTGGACGCGCCGTGGACACGAACCCTCTCGGCCGGCGTCCGACACTACTGACGACGCGGGGCGAACACGAGGACGAACGACGGAACAGGGCGGGCCCCGGAGCCCGCCCTTCTTCCGGCCCAAAGAGTGAGTGGTCAACCACACACACTATTCACGATCCCCTCCCGACCGAACTCAGGAGCACCCGTCATGACCACGAACCACACCCGCCTCACCACGATCGACGAGAACGCCCCCGCCGTCGTCCGACTGGAGACCACCGTCGTGGCCCCCCTCGCCACGGTGTGGGCCCTGCACACCGACATCGCCGGCTGGTCCGACTGGCACACCGGCATCGACCGCGTCGAGTTCGTGGGCCCCCTCGCCGCGGGCACCCGTTTCCGCTGGCTCACCCACGGGCTCGACATCACCTCGACCGTCCTCGACGTGACGCCCGGTGAGCGGATCGCCTGGGGCGGCCCCGCCCACGGGATCGACGGAGTGCACGTCTGGACCTTCCACGAGAGCGCCGAGGGAGTCACCGTCCGCACCGAGGAGTCCTGGGCGGGTGCCCCCGTCGAGGCACGCCCCGCCGAACTGGGCGCGGCTCTGCGCCAGTCGCTGGAGGAGTGGCTCCACCTCCTCAAGACCACTGCCGAAGCCCGCTGAAGCCCGCCGAAGCCGACCGAACACCCCCCGCCACCGCCCCGCCCCACCCGCCGAAAGCCGAGGCCCACCGTGCGGACCAGCCAGGAAGTGAAGACGATGACCGACACGAAGAAGCCCTACCTGACGGGCCACTACGCCCCCGTGGTCGACGAGATCACCGCGACCGACCTGACGGTGGAGGGGACCCTCCCGCCCGAGCTGACCGGCCGGCTGCTCCGCAACAGCCACAACCCCAAGCCCGGCATCACCCCCACCCACTGGTTCAAGGGCAGCGGCATGGTCCACGGCATCCGGCTGCGCGACGGCCGCGCCGAGTGGTACCGCAACCGCTGGGTGCACACCCCCGCCCTGGACGGCGCCCCCTACATGACCGAGCACGGCCCCGACCTGACCGCGAGCACCGCGGGCACCCACGTGATCGAGCACGCCGGACGACTGCTGGCCCTCAGCGAGGCCGCACTGCCCTTCGAGCTCACCGCCGACCTGGAGACCGTGGGCGCCTACGACTTCGGCGGCAAGCTGACGTCGGCGATGACCGCCCACCCCAAGGAGGACCCCGTCACCGGGGAGCTCCACTTCTTCGCCTCCTCCCCCTTCCCGCCGTTCCTGATCCACCACGTGGCCTCGGCCGACGGGAAGGTCCTCGACAGCCGGGAAGTGCCGGGGGCGAGCGCGGCGCTGAAGCACGACTTCGCGCTGACCGCGCACCACGTCGTCTTCCTGGAGGGATCGGTGACCTTCGACTCCTCCGAGCACTCCGGCATCCCGTACGGCTGGAGCGAGGATCAGGTCTCCCGGATCGGGGTGATGCCCCGGGGCGCGGGCGGCGCGGCCCGGATCCGCTGGTTCGAGATCGCCCCCGGCTACGGCATGCACTTCGCCAACGCGTACGAGGACGTGCACGGCCGGATCGTGGTGGAGGGCCCGACCGTCGGCCGTGCGGGCTGGCAGCGCTCCTGGAACTGGTGGGTGGGCGCCCCCGATCGCGGCGCCGAGCCCAACTCCGGCTCCCGCGGCCGGCGCTGGACCGTCGACCTGGCCGCCGGGAGGGTCACCGAGGAGCAGACGGACGACCTGACCGTGGAGTTCCCCACCATCAACGACGCCTACCTGGGCCGGGAACATCGCTACCAGTACGCCCTGGCCTTCCCGGACGACCTCGGCGTCGGCAACCACAGTCTGGTCAAGTACGACCGCAGCACCGGCGGCCGCCAGGTCCTGCCCTTCGGTACCGGCCGGCTGCCCGGCGAGGCCGTGTTCGTGCCGGCCGCCGAGGCGGGCCCCGGCGACGAGGACGCGGGTTACCTGCTGACCGTGGTCAGCGATCTGAACGCCGACGCCTCGCAGTTGCTCGTCCTGGACGCGACCGACCTCGCCCTCCCGCCGGTCGCCACCGTCCACCTCCCCCGCCGGGTCCCCGCCATGATCCACGGGTCCTGGATCCCCGACGACCAAGCGCCGGCGGCGTCCTAGTCGTCGGAGGGGAGCACCTCCGACGGGTCGAAGGCCTCGTCGAGCGACTTCATCAGCCGGTCCCGTTCGACCTCGTCGAGCGGGACCGGCCGCACGTCCACCGCGTCCGTCAGCCTGCGGAACCCGCCCCGCCGCTGGAGGCGCCCGCTGACCCGGACCGGCAGTCCCACCAGGTGGGCGTGCCCGGCGACCCGGTACGACTCCTCGTCCAGGGCGGCCCGTACGTACGGCACCTCCGCCCCCGACAGCACCCGCAGCCGCACCGTCCCGCCGCCGCCCGCCGCCGAGCGCCGCATCCGGACCACGGCCCCGGCCAACCGGACGGGGATCGCCGGTTCGTCCCGGGTGTACCGGGCGGCCGCCTCGCGCAGCACGGGCAGGTCGCCCGGGGAGAACTCCACCGCCTCCGGCCGGGTCGCGCACCCTGCCGGGACGCCCGCCGCCGGAGCCCAGGCGAGCGCGATCCGGGCCCCCTCCGAGCCGCGTACGAGGGTGATCAGGGCGTCGGCGAGTTCCCGGCTGACGCCGGCCTCCACCGCCGCGTCGAAGGCCTCCATGCCGCCGGTGGCCCGCCGGTAGTCCACGGCCTCGCGGGCCGCGTGCAGCGCGTGGTGCAGCCGGGTCGTGATGCCCCTGCCGCCGTCCACCGGGACGTACGCGGCGAGTCGCCGGCCGCCGGGCGAGGGTCCCACCAGCACCCCGTCCAGGGCCCGTTCGGCCTGCGCCCGGTGCCGCGCCCCGTAGTAGCCGGCGCGGGCGTGCGCCGCCAGGGCGCCGGCGAGCAGGAGTTGTCGGGCCGCCGTGCGGAGTTGGTCCTGTACGGGCCAGGCCTCCGCGCCCTGCGCCGGGTACGTCCCCTCGGGGAACTCGCGTTCCCAGCGGATCTCGTCGCTCGGCACGCTCAACCCGAACAGCACCTCCCGGGCCGAGGGCAGCCCGCTGCACGCCAACGCGGTCAACGCCTCGTCCAGCAGGTCCGCGCAGTCGGGGAAGGTCCGGCTCTCGGGGACGAGCAGGCTGGTGCCCGGGTGCCCGGGCGGCGTCCACCTCCCGTACCGACCGGCGGCCCCGCCGCGCCGCAGCCAGCCGTGCCGGTGCAGCAGCGCGCCGAGCACGGCGGGGTCGACCTTCGCGGGATCGGGTGTGGCGGCGACCGCGTACGCGGTGGGATCCGGGGGCGTCAGCGGCTCCGGGTGCGGTGAGTACCGTTCCATCAAGGTGTCCCTCCCGACCCGACCCGGGTCATGATCTCGCACAGCGCCCGGTCGTCGAAGATCCGCGCGGTCGGGATCCGTACGGTGGTCCGGCGCCGGCCGGTCACGGGCTGTCCGGCGAGGTTGGTCCAGTAGCAGCAGTGGCGCAGGTCGAGCCGGTCGTGTCCGGCGGCCAGCCACTGTTCGCGCTCCCTCGGTACGAGCATCACCACGAGGATCTTGTGGACGGCGACGGGGGTGCGCGCCAGCTTCACGAGGTGGTCGTTGTCGAGGGTGAAGCCGAAGGTGGCCCCGGCCGGCCGCGGTGGTGTCTGGTAGGTCGCCTTCAACTGCACCTTGATGGTGACCTCGTCGTCGACGACGTGCTCGGGTGCGCCGTGGCTGACGTGCCAGTCGATGCCGTTGTCCGGGAAGGGCTGGGACAACGAGCAGCCGGCGGCGGCCGCGACGGCGTGCAGGTATCCCACCTGGAGGGTCTCCATGCAGGCGGTGGTGGCGAGTGTGCCGCGCAGCGGTCCGGTCCCCGCGTCCGGCCGAGGACCGATCCGCGCCGGCGGCACCCCGAGCGGTTCGGGCTGTGTGAGCGCCATGGCCGGCTCCCCATGCCTTCCGGGCTCCGCAGAGTGAGGGTGTCGGGGTGACGACCGGTCATGCGTGCGTTCCCCCAGGGAAGTTGTCTCCGTAGCAGACGAGTCGCAAACGGCGTACGGGGCAAACAGCCCGGGTATCACCGATTCGGGCAAGGGCGGCGTGAACCGGGTGCGCCCCACCTGCCGACCGGGGACGAGGAGTTCGCCATGACACGCTGGTATGAGGGCCCGCTGGCCGCATTCGACACGGAGACCACCGGAGTGGACGTCGAGCAGGACCGGATCGTGTCCGCCGCGCTCGTCGTGCAGGAGTGTGCGGGCGGTCGTGTCCGCTCCACGCGCTGGCTGGTCAATCCCGGCGTCCCGGTACCCCCGGGCGCCACGGAAGTGCACGGTCTGACCGACGAGCACCTCCAGCGCCACGGCCGGTGGCCGGCGCCGGTGGTGGAGGAGATAGCCCGCGCGCTGGCGGAGCAGCAGGTGGCGGGCCGGCCGGTGGTGGTGATGAACGCGCCCTTCGATCTGACGCTGTTGGACCGGGAGTTGCGCCGGCACCGGGCGTCGTCGCTGGGGCGCTATCTGGACAACCGACCGCTGACCGTGCTGGATCCGCGGGTGTTGGACAAGCACCTGGATCGTTACCGCAAGGGTCGTCGGACGCTCACGGACCTGTGCGAGCACTACGGCATAGAGCTGGAGGGGGCCCACGACGCGTCGGCGGACGCCCTGGCCTCGCTGGAGGTCGTCCGGGCGGTCGGGCGCCGGTTCGCGGGCCGGCTGGAGCGGCTGACGCCGGCCGAGCTGCACACGCTCCAGGCGGTGTGGCACGCGGCGCAGGCGCGGGGGCTCCAGGCCTGGTTCGCCCGCCAGGGCACTCCGGAGTCGGTGGATCCGCACTGGCCGTTGCGGCCGGAACTGGGGGCCGCGGCCTGACGGCCGGGAATGCGGAAGGCCGGTCCGTCTGTGACGGACCGGCCTGTCCCGGTGGGCGATACTGGGATCGAACCAGTGACCCCTTCGGTGTGAACGAAGTGCTCTCCCGCTGAGCTAATCGCCCGGGAACGGACTGAACAATACAAGAGCCTCGGGGTCTGTTCAAACCGCTTCCGGTCGGGCCTCGGGCCGGCCGCTCCCGGCGCCCGGCCCCTGCTCCGCGCACCGGGGTACTCAGGCGGATCTGAGTACGCCCGCCCATGTCCCGGCCGCGTGACGGGCACCACACTCCGAGCATGAACACGCCCCTGTCGCCCGCCGAGGAACTGGCGCTCATCGCCGGCGAACTCGCCCGACTCGACGCCCGTCGGGCCCATCTGACGGCACGCCGCGACTGGTTGCTGCGCCTGCCCCCGACCCCGTGGCCGGCGGCGCCCGCGCCCGCGCCGCCCTCGCTCCCCGTCAAGGACGCCTCGGGGCGGGGCGCTCAGAACGTGCTGCTGACGTTGGGCGCGGTGCTGCTCTCGGTGGCCGCGCTCGCCTTCACGCTCGTCAGCTGGGGTTCCCTGGGCATCGCCGGGCGCGCCGCGGTGCTGGCCGCGGTGACGGCGGGGGCGCTCGTCGCGCCGCTGTCGCTGCTGCGTCGCGGGCTGCGGTCCACGGCCGAGTCGGTCGCCGCGCTGGGGTTGTTGCTGACGGTGCTGGACGCGTACGCGGTGCACGCCGTCGGGATGTCGACGGTCGACGGCACCGCGTACGCGGCGGGTGCGGCCGGCGTCCTGGCGGCGCTCTGGGCCGGGTACGGGTTCGCGTTGCCCCGGCTGCGGCTGCCGCTGCCCGTCGCCGTGGCGGCGGCGCAGCTCCCGCTGCCGCTGGCGGCGCTCGCCTCCGCGGCGGACCCGGTGGGGCTCGGCTGGGCGCTGCTGGCGACGGCCGCGCTCGACGTGGTCGCGGCGATGACGGTGCCCCGGGCGCGGACCGCGTGGCCGGCGGGGGCCGTGCTGGGCGTGACCGCGCTGGCAGTCGGGTGCGTGGAGTCGGCGGCCGACCCGGGCGCGTCGGCTCCGGCGCTGCTGCTCGCGGCGGGTGCGGCGCTCGGCGTGGCCGTGGCCTGGCGGGTGCCCCGGGCCTCCGCCGCCGCGCTGGCGGGCGGTCTGGCCGCGGTCGTGGCGGCGGGCGGCCCGCTCTCCCCGCGCTGGGACACGGGCTGGGCGGTGCCGGCGCACCTGGCGGCGGCCCTGATCCTGACCCTGCCGGCGGCGTCGGGGGCGGCCTCGGTCCCGGCGGCGGTGCGGCGCGGCCTGGTCCGCGCGGGGCTGGGCGTGGCCGCGGTGGCGGCGCTCTGGGCCCTGGCGTCGGTGGTCCCGGCGCTGTCGGCCCGGCTGCGGGTGCTCGGCGAGGTGTGGGCGGCGACGACCCCGGAGATGGACCGGCCCGGTACGGGCGCGGCGGTGGCGGTGACGCTGCTGGTGACGGCGGGTGCGGCCGCCCGGGCGGCCCGGCTGCTCCCGGCCCGGCCCGAGCCGGGGGTGCTCGCGGTGGTCCTGGGCTGGGCCGGGCTGTTCGCGGCCCCGGTGCTGCTCGGCTTCCCGGCGGCGGCCGTGCTCGTGGCGCAACTGTCGGTGACGGTGGCCGTGGGGGCGCTTGCGCTGCGGCCCCGGCCCGGCGGCTCCGGTCCCGGGATCGCGGCCGCCGCGTGCGCGCTCCTCGGGGCCGGGAACGTGGCTGTGGGGGCGCTGGACGGCCGACTGGCCACGGTCCTGGTGCTGGGGGCCCTGACGGCCGCCGGAGCGGTGGGAGCGGCGTACCGGCCCGCACCCGGATGGGCGCGGGCCGGGGCCGCGGTGCTCGCCGTGGGTTGGGCCACGGCGCTGGTGGTGGCCCTGTGCGCGCTGTCGGACCTCGCGGTGGTGTGGTGGGCGCCGCCGGTGCTGGCGGCGCCGGCCGCGGTGGTCGCGTTCGGCCACCGGTGGGGCGCGGCACGGGTTCCCGCCGAGGCCGCGTCGATCGCGTCGGGGGTACTCGCCCTGGGCTTGGCGGCCCCCGATCGGCCGGCGCTGGCCCTGGCGCTGGCCCTGGCCGGGGTGGTGTGCGCGGCCGCGGCGGTCCGTGCGGACCGGCGCCGGCTGGGCTGGGCTGCCTGGGCGCTGTTCGTGGCCGCGACCTGGGTCCGGCTGAGCGCGTCGGGGGTGGCCTGGCCGGAGGCGTACACGCTGCCCGTGACGGTCCCGGCGCTGGTGGTGGGCTTCGTACGGCGGCGCCGGGACCCGGCCGCCTCGTCCTGGACGGCGTACGGGCCCGGACTGGCGGCGACCGGGCTGCCCACCCTGATCGTGGCCTGGGGCGACCCGCAGTGGCAGCGGCCGCTGCTGCTGGGTCTGGCGTCGCTGGCCCTCACGCTGGTCGGCGCCCGGCAGCGGCTCCAGGCGCCGCTGCTGCTGGGCGGGGCGACGCTCGCGGCGGTGGCCCTGCACGAGCTGGCCCCGTACGTGGTCCAGGTCGTCGGCGCGCTGCCCAGGTGGCTGCCGCCGGCGCTGGCGGGCCTGTTGCTGCTGGCGGTGGGGGCGACGTACGAACGGCGGTTGCGCGACGCCCGCCGACTGCGGGCCGCGTTCGGCCGGCTGGGGTGACACGCCCGGGAAACGCCGGAGGCCCGGAGACGGTGAAGTCTCCGGGCCTCTGGTCCGGGTGGGCGATACTGGGTTCGAACCAGTGACCCCTTCGGTGTGAACGAAGTGCTCTCCCACTGAGCTAATCGCCCGGACGCACCGCAAACATTACCGCATGTCAGCGGTGCTCCCCGCCATCAGGGACGGATCACTGGTCCTTGATGTTCCACGGCAGCATCAGGCCGTACTTCCACAGGTAGAAGCCGACCAGCACGCCGGCGATCACGAGGCCGATGCTGGTCAGGATGATGTTGCGGCGGCGCACCTTCGGGTCGAGCGCCTTCTGGGCCGCCTCGGCCACCTTGCGCTTCGTCCAGCGCAGCACGACCTGCGCCCAGGCGAACTCGGTGCCCCAGATGAACAGGCCGGCGAAGATCGCGACCCATCCCGGGCCCGGCAGGACGAGCATCGCCACACCGGCGGCGATGACGGCCAGGCCGACGATGAAGACGCCGACCTGCCAGCTCAGGTGCAGACCGCGCCGGGCCTTGACGAAGGCGGGCGCCCTCGACACGTGCGGCTTCTCGTCCGGTTCCGTCTCACTGGTCGCGGACTCGTGGGTCTCGCGGTCACTCCCCGTATTCATGCCACCGAATCTACCCGAGCCGGATACACGCGTGAACGGTGGTTTGGATCCGCCGTTCGAGGGACCCAGAGGTCCGCAAAACGGTCAGAGGGGTTTACAACGGCACCGTAGGTGGCATGTCGATTTCGCCGACGTGCGAATCCCCGAGCGCACACTGAGCGAAAGGCCCTGGCGCTTATGAACACCACGGTCAGCTGCGAGCTGCACCTGCGCCTCGTTGTGTCGAGCGAGTCCTCACTGCCTGTTCCCGCGGGCCTGCGGTATGACACGGCCGACCCCTACGCCGTGCACGCCACCTTCCACACCGGCGCCGAGGAGACGGTCGAATGGGTATTCGCCCGCGACCTCCTCGCCGAGGGCCTCCACCGGCCCACCGGTACCGGCGACGTCCGCGTCTGGCCGTCCCGCAGCCACGGTCAGGGCGTCGTCTGCATCGCCCTGAGCTCACCGGAGGGAGAAGCACTGCTCGAAGCACCCGCCCGAGCACTCGAGTCGTTCCTCAAGCGGACGGACGCCGCGGTCCCACCCGGGACCGAACACCGGCACTTCGACCTCGACAAGGAGCTCTCCCACATCCTGGCCGAAAGCTGAGCCAGGCCTACACCGGCGCGACACCGTCCGACTCGGGGCGACGGTGCGCGTCGGACAACCACATACGGCCGTACCGGCGCTGTTCTCGCGGGAGCCAACCGCGAGGGCGGCGCCGGTGCGCTTCGCGGAGGACCCGCTAGAGTCGGCCCCCAAGTGACGGCAGGCCCGTCGTCGCAGGCCCGCCCTTCAGGGAGACCTCGTGCAGATCCCCCACGACACCCGTCGCGCGCTCGACGTCGTCGTCGCGCTGGTGAACACCGCGGCCGAGCCCGGCCGCACGGACGGGCTGTCGGACCTGGGCGCACTGCGCGGATTCGTCCGCGAGTACGCGATCAGCGACGTCGGCGAGCTCGGCGCCCGCGACCTGTCCGGGGTGCGCGCGGTGCGCGGCAAGTTCGCCCAGGTGTTCGCGGCGCCGAACTCGCGCGCGGCCGCCACGCAGATCAACGAACTGGTGGCCACGGCGGGCACGACCCCCCGCCTGACCGACCACGACGGCTACGACTGGCACGTGCACTACTTCGCGCCCGGTGCCTCGCTGGGTGACCACCTGGCCGCGGACGGCGGCATGGCGCTGGCCTTCATCGTGGTCTCCGGCGAGGAGGAGCGGCTGCGCCGCTGCGAGGCACCGGACTGCCGGCGCGCCTTCGTGGACCTGTCCCGGAACCGGTCGCGTCGCTACTGCGACAGCCGGACCTGCGGGAACCGGTTGCACGTGGCGGCCTACCGGGCGCGCCGCAAGGAAGCGGACGCGCACGGGTCAGAGCAGGAAGAGGTCGTGCACGGCGGCGAGCAGCAGCAGGGTTCCGATCACCCCTAGGAAGATCATCAGGGGCGGCTGGGAGAGCGCGAAGAGACAACCGCGCCCTTCTGGGGCGACGGGGGCCTCGGCGACGGGGGCGGGAGCCTGCGGCTCACCCTGCGATGTGTCGAGCATGTCGGGGCGATGATCGCGCAGCGCGCCCCGATCCGGCACTCAACACGCCAACGAACACGCGGGAGTTCGTCAGTTCCCGTCCGTTCGTACACGCCCCGCCCGCGCCTCGGGGCCCGACCCCCGGCGGGCCCGACCGGGGTCAGATGCCGTGCTTCTTGAGGATGGCCTCGATGTCGGAGAAGTCGTCCGCGGGGGCCGCCGGGGTCTGGCCCGCGGCGGGCCGGGGCGCGCCGGCGCCGAGGGAGGGTGCGGAGGCGTTCGGGGCGACGGCCTCGGGTGCCTGACGGCCCTTGGCGGCCCTGGGCTCCTTCGGCGGCTTCCCGCCCTTCACGACCGCCCGGCGTTCGACGGCGCGGGTGGTCATGAAGAGCAGCCAGGACAGGCCGAGGAGCCCGAAGCCGATCCAGACGGACGGCTTGAAGACCATCCCGGACACCCACTCCACGACGCCCGTCAGCACCAGGGCCACGGGGATCAGCGAGTAGGCGGCGATCCGGGTGGCGGCCAGGAAGCGCTTGCGGTAGGCCGTCACCGCGGCCACGCCCAGGCCCGCCGCGGACACCGCGGAACATATGGTCTCGGCAAGCATGCTGTCCTCCAGGGCAGGGCGGTGAGTCAGGCTTGGGCGTTCTGTCCCCATCCATCCTGCACCGGACGATGCCGCCGCGGCCACGTCCGGAACCGATCCCGCGGCGATCTCCGGGTCATCTCCGGGTCGCGCCTCCTCCCCGGGTACCGGTGGGTGGGGGTGCTCGGAGGTCCGGACACTGCTGGGAGACTGTTCCCATGACCGATTCCCACGCCCCCGCCGCCTCCCCCGCCCCCGTCGTCCTGGAGGTGTGGTGCGAGCTCCAGTGCCCCGACTGCCACGCCGCCCTGGAGGACGTGCGCGCCCTGCGGGCCCGTTACGGCGACCGGCTGGACATCGTGCTGCGCCATTTCCCGCTGGAGAAGCACAAGCACTCCTTCGCCGCCGCGCAGGCCGCCGAGGAGGCCGTGGAGCAGGGCCGGGGCTGGCCGTACGCGGAGGCCGTGCTGGCCCGCACCGCGGAGCTCACCCGGGTCGGCGAGCCCGTCCTGCTGGATGTGGCACGCGAACTCGGCCTGGATGTCGAGGAGTTCGACACCGCGCTGGTCGACGGGCGGCACATCCTGATCGTCGACGCCGACCAGGCCGAGGGCAAGGCGATCGGCGTGACCGGCACCCCGACGTACGTGATCGGCGGCGAACGCCTCGACGGCGGCAAGAGCCAGGACGGTCTGCGCGCCCGCATCGAGGAGATCGCCGACCGCCTGCTGGCCCTCTGACCGGGTTCTCGCTCAGAGCAGGTCCTTGGCGAGGTTCAGGCGGGTCGTGCGGTATCCGAGGGACTCGTAGAGCCGTCGGGCCGGGGTGTTGGTGGTGAAGACGTGGAGCGCCAGGGTCCGTTGGCCGTCGGCGAGGGCCACGCGCTCGGCGAGCAGCATCAGGTCCCGGCCGTGGCCGCGCCCGCGGTGCTCCTCGGCCACCTCGACGTCGAAGACGTACGCGCCCTCGTCGAGCCGCGCGACCCACAGGGTCCCGACGGTGGCGCCGCCCGCCTCCAGGACGGACAGCGAGACGCCCGGACTGGCCAGTCCCCGGGGCAGGTTGGTGTCGTGGTCGGCCTCCGACTTGGCGGCCGCGGCCTGGGGGGACATGCCCCGCTCGACCCAGAGCGCGGCGTAGCTCGCGCGGGCGAGGGCCTCCCACTCCTCGTACTCGGCCGGCGTCATGGGCCGGCCGGTCACCCCCTCGCGCGCGGCGGGCGGCTCGGCGGGGAGTTCCTTGGCCATGTTCCGGCCGTGCTCGACGTACCCGAGGGTCTCGACCAACCGCCGGCCGCCCGCCGAGTCGGCCGGCACCGAGACGCGGACCCGACGGCAGCCCCAGCCCCGCAGCACCTCCTCCGCGGCGAGCGCCGCGACGGTGGCCCGGCCCCGCCGGCGGTCGGGCTCGTCGACGGCGAGGTCGCGGATCTCGCCGACGGCGGGCCCGAAGGGGGTGTCCGTGGCGATCGTCAGCGCGCCGACGCGCCTGCTGTTGACGCGGATCTCGTACGGGCGCGAGCGCGCGCCCCCGTCGCTCTGCTGAAGCGGCCCGCTCGGCCGCAGGGTGGTGGTCATCGTCGAGTTCTACCCGCCGGGCGGCCGCCGCGACAGTGCCCGCCCCCGACGGCGGCTACGGATCGAGGTCCGCGCCCGCCTGCTCGTCGAAGATCCGCATCGCGCGGGCGGTGACCGGCCCGGGGCCGGCGAGTTCTCGCCCGTCGATCCGGTGGACGGCCTGGACGTCGCGCAGGGTCGAGGTGAGGAAGACCTCCTCGGCGTGCTCCAGGGCGTCGAGCGGAAGATCGGTCTCCTTCGCGCCGATCCACCGCACGGTCAGGGCCCGGGTGATGCCCGCGAGGCAACCCGAGGAGACCGGCGGGGTGTGCGCCTGTCCGTCGAGAACCACGAAGACGTTGGAGCCGGTGCCCTCGCAGAGCCGTCCCACGGTGTTGCCGAACAGGGCCTCGCTGGCCCCGGCCGCGTGCGCGCGGGCGAGCGCCACCACGTTCTCGGCGTACGAGGTGGTCTTCAGCCCGGTCACGGCCGAGCGCTCGTTGCGCACCCACGGGACGGTGATCACGGCGGTGGTGTCCGGGCGGCGGGCCGTCGGACCGACCGCGACGACCAGGGTGGGACCGGCCTCCCCGCGATCGGATCCGAGCGGGGACACCCCGCCGGTGTAGGTGATCCGCAGCCGGCCGAGCGGCATCGGGTTGGACTTGAGCACCTCGGCGCAGGCCCGGCGCACCTCGTCGAGGTCGGGGTCGGGCAGGCCGAGGCCGCGCGCCGAGCGGGTCAGCCGGTCCAGGTGGCGGGTGAGCGCGAAGGCGTCCCCGTCGCTCGCCCGGAGCGTCTCGAAGACGCCGTCCCCCACGGTCAGCCCGTGGTCCAGCACCGACACCTTCGCGTCGTCCACGTCCCGCAATGTGCCGCCGAGCCAGATCTTCACCGCACGCTCCCCGCGCTCAGCCCGTGCGTCTCGGGCGTGCCGGAGGCGACGCCGAGCAGCCGGGCGGCCTTCAATTCCGTTTCCGCCCATTCGCGGTCCGGGTCGGACCCCCAGGTGATCCCCGCGCCGGTGCCGAAGCACAGGCGGGGTCCGCCCGCTGCCGTGCGGTCGATCCAGAAGGTCCGGATGCCGACGGCGAGCTCGGCGGTGCCCTGATCGGCGTCGACCCACCCGATGCCGCCACAGTAGGGGCCGCGCGGGGCGGTCTCCAGCTCTTCGATGATCCGCAGCGCGGAGGATTTGGGGGCGCCGGTCACCGAACCGGGCGGGAAGGTCGCGCCGAGCAGCTCCGCCCAGCCCGCGCCCTCGGCGAGTTCGCCGCTGACGGTGGACACGAGGTGGACCAGCCCGGGGTGCTCCTCGACCTCGCACAGGGCGGGGACGGCGACGGAGCCGGTGGCGCAGACGCGGCCGAGGTCGTTGCGTACCAGGTCGACGATCATCACGTTCTCGGCGTGGTCCTTGGGGAGCAGGTCGGCCACCGTCCGGCCGGTTCCCTTGATGGGGCCCGACTCCACGTGACGGCCGCTGCGGCGCAGGTACAGCTCGGGCGAGGCGGTCGCGATCTCGACGCCGCGCGCCGGCAGCCGAATCGTTCCTGCGTAGGGCGCCGGGTTGCCGCGCGCGAGCAGTGCGGTGAGGGCGTCCACGTCGGCGGTGGCCGCGTCGGGCAGCGGCGCGGACATCACCCGGCACAGGTTCGCCTGGTAGACCTCGCCCTTCGCGATGTCCTCGCGCACGCGCCGGACGCCGGCCACGTACGCGGCGCGGTCGAGCGAGGAGACCCAGCCGTCGGCGGCGGGACCGCGCCAGGCGCCGGGCACCGGCGCGGGAACGGGGTCGGGGCGTACGTCGCCGAACCGCGCGCAGACCAGTCGGCCCTCGAAGTCGGCGGCCACGGCCCAGAAGCCGGTGGAGTCGAGGGCGGAGGGGTCGCTGGTGACATCGCGGAGATCGGTCGCGAGGCGGCCGCCGAAGCGGGCCAAGGGGGGCAGGTCGTGCACGGCTGCGAGTCTATGACCGGTGACGGGATCCCGCCGGTGAGGTGACGGCCGGGTGACCGGCGGTGATCGACCGGCAGCACGCTGCGGAAACGCGTTTTTGAGCTGGCCCGGGAATCCGCTAGAGTTCAACACGTCGCCAGGGAGCGAAGGGGCAACCCCCCGGAACAAACACGGTGACCTGCGGACGTAGCTCAGTTGGTAGAGCACCACCTTGCCAAGGTGGATGTCGCGAGTTCGAGTCTCGTCGTCCGCTCGAAGTGGGGGATCATCTTCCCGAGAACCCCCCACGGCTCCATGGTGGAGTGGCCGAGAGGCGAGGCAACGGCCTGCAAAGCCGTCTACACGGGTTCAAATCCCGTCTCCACCTCCAAGGACGATTAGCTCAGCGGGAGAGCGCTTCCCTGACACGGAAGAGGTCACTGGTTCAATCCCAGTATCGTCCACTGGTCCGCAAGGATCCCCGCGCGATTAGCTCAGCGGGAGAGCGCTTCCCTGACACGGAAGAGGTCACTGGTTCAATCCCAGTATCGCGCACGCAGTATCATCGCCACACGTGCTTTACTTGCGGCCATCAAGCCGTTCCCGCGCGATTAGCTCAGCGGGAGAGCGCTTCCCTGACACGGAAGAGGTCACTGGTTCAATCCCAGTATCGCGCACCATCCGGAAGCCCCGGCCGTCTCGACGGTCGGGGCTGCCGCGTTGTCCCGGCGGGTGCGCCCGCCGGTTCGCCGGCCGGTCGGGGCCCGTGCGCGTACCGGGCCCCGGACTCGGCGCGCGGCGTCAGGAGGAGAACAGCATCCGGCCGAAGCCGCCACGGTGGTTCTTGCCGTGACCGTGGCCGTGGCCGTAGCCGCCGTGCTGCTGCGGGGCGCCCCAGGCCGGCGCGGGTGCGGGGGCTCCGTGCTGGGCCGGGTAGGGGGCCGGCGGCGCGGCGGGCGGCGGGACCTGGCCGTACTGCTGGGAGGTGTACTGCGACTCCAGGCGGGTCAGCGCCTCCAGCTCGCCGTAGTCGAGGAAGATGCCGCGGCAGCCGCTGCACTGCTCGATCTGGACGCCGTTGCGGTTGTAGGTGTGCATCATCGCGTGACACTTCGGACACTGCATGACCGGATCAACTCCTCGCCGTGTACGTCGCCGCCGCAGGGGTGCCCCGGTGGCGTGGGGCTCACCCTACGACGGAGGCTGCGGCTCCCACTCGGGCGGGAGGGCGGAAATTCGGGCACAGGAGTCCACCATCAGCCGCTCCCCCTCGTCGAGGTCCCGGTTCCCGGCCGCCGCCTTGGCCAGGGCGAGGGCGGCGGTCTGTACGGTCAGGGCCCGGGCAACGACGTCGAGTTCCGGCCACGGGTCGGTGCCGGGCGGACCGGCGGCGGGCCCGCCGGCGGACCGGTAGGCGTCGAGGAAGCACAGCCAGTCCTCGGGGGCGAGCAGGCCGGCGGCGTACCAGGCGGCGGGGCGGGCCAGGTCCCAGGCGGGGACGCCGAGTCCGAGGTCGTCGACGTCGATGAGCCGCCAGGCGCCGTCCGGGGCCGGGCAGCGCACCAGTTGCCCGAGGTGCAGGTCCCCGTGGCACAGGACCCCGCCGCGGGGCGGCTCACCCACCCCGCGCGCCCACCCGGGCAGGGTCCGCGCGGCGTTCCACACGACCCGGGCGTCGGCGGGGCCCGGGACGCCCCCGGGAACCGGCGGCGCGGCGTCGGGCAGGGCCCGGGCGAGGCGGTGCAGGGCGCGGGCGACCTTGGCCGGGCCGCGCATCGGCGGAACCGGTCCGGGGAGCGTGTGCACGGGGACGCGGTGGAGGGCCGCCAGGAGTCGGGCGACCTCCTCCCACGGGGCGTCCTCGGGGCGCGCGGGATCCACCGGGGCTCCGTACGGCCACAGCGAGACGGGGCGTCGCAGGACGTGGCCGGCCTCCACGGTCAGCGGCGGCAGCAACACCTCGGCCAGCGCCCGCTCCCCCGCGATCCGCATCCGTACGGCGAGACCGCCCCGGTCGGTGTCCTCGGCGTGCGCCTTGACCACGGCGGCGCCGCAGCGCACGACGGTGCCGTCGTCCCGGTCGGCAAGGAGGACGTACGGGTGGGGCGCGGTGTCGGGCCACACGGTGGAGGCGTACGCGGCGAGGGCGGCGGGCAGGCCCGCCGGCCGGTCGTTCAGCGGAACCATGCGGTCGTCCCGTCGATGTGGAGCAGGAAGTCGTCCAGCGGCCCCGAGGGGGAGACGAGCGTCAGCGTCCGCGCGATGGGGGCGTAGGCGGCGTCGAACCGTTCGTCGTAGACCTCGGCGGCCATCGTCTCCCGGACGGCGTCGAACCACGGCTTCACCTCGGCGAAGGCGGGCTCGGCGGTGAAGCGGCCGTACAACCAGGGGAAGTCGGTCTCCTCCACGGTGATCGTGCCGAGCAGCACGTCCTCGCGCATCAGGCGCCAGGTGGCGTCGTCCTGGGTCATGGTGGCCGGCTCCGGTGTCGCCCCGCCGCCGCCGGGCGCGGCCGCGGTCCCAGGAGGAGGTTACGGACTCGGGTGCGGTCGGGGTGTCCGGAGCGCGGCCGTGTCCCGCTCGTCGGGGGGCGGTCGCACGGACGTCGCAGGAACGTCGCACGGACCTCGCGGGGAAAGCGCGGGGCGGATGAGGACGGGGGTCGCATGGAAAAGGGTGCTGCCCGTCCGACTCCCCAGTCGTACGGGCAGCACCCTTCACCTGCCGTCCGTCGCGCCCCCGTCCCCACGGGGTTCGACAGGCCGATGTCCCGGTCCGGGCCGCTCTCCCGGACCCGGGGCGCCGCTCAGCGCCCCAGCATCGCGCCCACGGACGACGCCTGCGCCGCCACCTGGTCGAATCCTCCGAAGACGAAGAGCAGGACGGCGGCCAGGGGGAGGACCATGGCGGCGGCCACCAGCGGGTGCCGCTTGCCGGACTCATGGCCGTTGAACGCGAATGCCTTGCGTCCCTGCCGTGCGATGTCCGCCATGGCCCTCTCCCTGTCGTTTGGCAGCGGCGGGCTTGTGACCTCGGGGGACGAGTGCGCCACCCGCCGCTTGTCTTCAACACTAGGCGGCCGGCGGGCGCCTGGCCTCATGCCTGTGTACCCATTGGCAGGCCTCCAGGAGGATGACGGGGTCACCCCCCGCCTACTCCCCTGGGTGGAGACCGACCCCCCGCCGTGAGGGTCATCCCGGAGGGGATGACCGGAGGGTAGTGACTTCGCTCACTTCCGTCACTCCCCGCACACGCGTGTCCTCCCGCGTGGTGTGGATCAAGCCGGCGGCGACTCCGCGCGAGATCCACTCCGGCAGGGCCGCCGGATCCGCCCGGAACGGGGCCAATCCCCTTGCCCGTACGGCCGTTTGAGCTTCCGCCGGCCGGTGGGGCGAAGCACCGCGGATTCGTCTGAACAACCCTCAAGTGGCTTGCTCCGCACTGACAATCGAATCTCCCGGCGAGGGCGCGGCCTCTGAGCGCCGATGGCGGATGGTCCGTAAGCTGTGGCACGTCAGCAGGACGACCGGGCGGCGGGGTGGACATGGCGATGATGCGGCTCCGGCGCGAGGACCCGCGTGTCGTCGGTTCGTTCAGGCTGCACCGGCGGCTCGGCGCCGGCGGCATGGGCGTGGTCTACCTGGGCTCCGACCGGCGCGGACAGCGTGTCGCGCTCAAGGTCATCCGGCCCGATCTGGCGGAGGACCAGGAGTTCCGCTCCCGTTTCGCCCGCGAGGTGTCCGCCGCGCGGAGGATCCGGGGCGGGTGCACGGCGCGGCTGGTGGCCGCCGACCTGGAGGCCGAACGGCCCTGGTTCGCGACCCAGTACGTCCCGGGACCCTCCCTGCACGACAAGGTGGCCGAAGAGGGCCCGCTCACGGCCGCGCAGATCGCCGCGATCGGCGCCGCGCTGTCGGAGGGCCTCGTCGCCGTGCACGAGGCGGGTGTCGTCCACCGCGACCTCAAGCCCTCGAACATTCTTCTCTCCCCCAAGGGTCCGCGGATCATCGACTTCGGGATCGCGTGGGCCACCGGGGCGAGCACCCTCACCCATGTGGGCACCGCCGTCGGCTCCCCCGGCTTCCTCGCGCCCGAGCAGGTGCGCGGGGCGGCCGTCACCCCCGCGACCGACGTGTTCTCCCTCGGCGCCACCCTCGCCTACGCGGCGACCGCCGACTCGCCCTTCGGGCACGGCAGTTCCGAGGTCATGTTGTACCGGGTGGTGCACGAGGAGCCCCACCTCCAGGGGGTTCCGGACGCGCTCGCGCCGCTCGTGCGGGCCTGCCTCGCCAAGGATCCGGAGGAGCGGCCGAGCACCCTCCAGCTGTCGATGCGGCTGAAGGAGATCGCGGCGCGCGAGGCGCAGGGGTTGGGCGAGGCCCGGCCGCCGGCGCAGCGCGGACGTACCGAGCGGTCGCCCGCCGAGGAGTACGTCGACCAGCGGACGGAGCGGCGTACGGGCGGCAACACGATCCCCCGGGCGACGGGGCCGCACAGCGGACCGCACTCGCGGCCCTCGTCCCCCCGCAACCCCGGCTCCGCGGCGGGCCGTACGGGCGGGCGGCCGGCGCCGCGGACGACCGGGACGGGGCGGCGGCCGTCGCGGCCGGACCCGAAGCTGATGCGGCAGCGGCTGATCGTGTTCATCGTGGTGACGCTGGTCGTGGCGCTGGGGATCGCCGCCGCGCAGAAGCTGTAGCGGGGTCCCGCGGGGCCCGGGCCCGGCGGGACCCCGGGCGCTACGCCTGTGGGGACGCGGGCGGGCGGGTCGCGTAGAACGCGACGGCGGAGGCCGCCGCCACGTTGAGCGAGTCGATGCCCTCGGCCATGGGGATGCGCACCCATTCGTCGGCGGCCCGCAGGGCGTACGTGGACAGGCCGTGCCCCTCCGAACCGAGCATGATCGCGGAGCGCGCGAACCGCTCCGGCGGCACCTGGTCCAACGGGGTGGCCTTCTCGCTCGGCGTCATGGCGAGGATCCGGTAGCCCGCTTCGCGGACCTTCTCCAGGTCGGCGGGCCACTGGTCCAGGCGGGCGTACGGCACCGAGAAGACCGAGCCCATCGAGACCTTGATGGCACGCCGGTACAGCGGGTCCGCGCAGTCCGGGGAGAGCAGTATGGCGCTGATCCCGAGGGCGGCGGCGCTGCGGAACGCGGCGCCCAGGTTGGCGTGGTCGACGAATCCCTCGAACACGCCGATCCGCTGCCCCGTCGACTCCTGCGCGAGCAGTTCCTCGGCGGTGGGCAGCGGCTTGCGCTGCATCGAGGCGAGGGCGCCGCGGTGCACGTGGTAGCCGGTGACGCGTTCGGCGAGCTCGGGCGTGACCGCGTAGACGGGGGCCGGGAGTTCGTCGATGACGTCGCGCATGACGTCGACCCACTTGGCGGACAACAGCATCGAACGCATCTCGTACCCGGCGTCCTTGGCCCGTCTGATGACCTTCTCGCCCTCGGCGATGAAGAGGCCTTCGGCGGGCTCGCGCCGACGTCTCAGTTCGACGTCGGTCAGGCCCGTGTAGTCGCGCAGGCGGGGGTCGTCGGGGTCTTCGACGGTGATGAGATCTGCCACAGGGTGATACTGCCTTGTCCTGGGTGTGGTGCCAACGGCCCGGTCAGGCGCTGGGGGTGTGAACCGCGACGACCGCGCCGATCACGATGACCGCGGGCGGGCGGATCTCCTCGGCGCGCACCGTCTCCCCGACGGTGGCGAGGGTGGCGTCGACCCGGCGTTGGGCGGCGGTGGTGCCCTCCTGGACGACCGCGACGGGGGTGTCGGCGGGGCGGCCGTGGCGGATCAGGGCCTCGGCGATCAGGCCGATCTTGTCGACGCCCATGAGGATCACCAGGGTGCCGGTGAGCTTGGCGAGGGAGGCCCAGTCCACGAGCGAGCGCGGGTCGTCGGGGCCGACGTGGCCGCTGACGACCGTGAACTCGTGTGCCACGCCGCGGTGGGTGACCGGGATGCCGGCCGCGCCCGGGACGGAGATGGAGCTGGAGATGCCCGGCACGACGGTGCAGGGGATGCCGGCCTCCGCGAGGGCCTGGAGTTCCTCCATGCCGCGGCCGAAGACGTACGGGTCTCCGCCCTTGAGCCGGACCACGGCCTTGCCGGCCTTGGCGTGCTCGACGAGGGCGTTGTTGATGGCCTCCTGGGCCATGAACCGGCCGTACGGGATCTTCGCGGCGTCGATGACCTCGACGTGCGGCGGCAGTTCGTCGAGCAGGTCACGGGGGCCGAGCCGGTCCGCGATGACCACGTCGGCCTCGGCGAGCAGCCGGCGGCCGCGCACGGTGATCAGGTCGGGGTCGCCGGGGCCGCCGCCGACGAGGGCCACGCCGGGGGCGGACCGGTGTCGGTGGCCGGGGGCGGCGAGGGTGCCCTCGCGCAGGCCCTCCAGGATCGCGTCGCGGACGGAGGCGGAGCGGCGGGGGTCGTTGCCGGTCAGCACGGCGACGGTGACGCCCTCGACGCGGCCGGTGGCCGGGGTCCAGGCGGTGGCCGCGGAGGCGTCGTCGGCGCGCACGCACCAGACGCGCTCGCGCTCGGCCTCGGCGGAGGCCCGCTCGTTGTCCTCGCGGTTCTGGGTGGCGATCAGGGCGTACCAGGCGCCCGCGAGGTCGCCGTCCCGGTAGCGGCGGCGCTCCCAGCGGATCTCGCCGGTCTCCGCCATGGCGTCCACGGAGGGCGTGGCGGAAGGGGAGACGAGCAGGACGTCGGCCCCGGCGGCGATGAGCGCGGGGAGGCGTCGCTGGGCGACTTGGCCACCGCCGATGACGACGACGCGGCGGCCGGCCAGGCGGAGTCCTACGGGGTAGGTGGGATGTGCCATGGCGGTGCGGCTCCTGATGCGGCGGGGTGAGGGCCGCTGCGGCGCTGAAGCGGCTGGTGGGGCGGGGTGTGGTGTGCCCGGGTCCACGATACGACCCGGCAGCCGACCGGTCCTTCCGGGGGCCGGTGCCCGGTCCGGCGCGACGGGACCACGTCGGGACCGCGTCGAGACCGTGCGGTCGGGCCCGGCGGGGGCCGACCGGGCCGGGGGGCGGAGCCCGGAGGACCGGCCCCGGCGCCCCGGGCGGGGCGTCGGGGCCGGGACGGGTCGCTCCCCCGGCCGGGGCCGGCTACTTCTCGGTGACGCCCGCCGAGTCGAACGTGGCGACCTCGTGCATCGCGCGGGCGGCGCTCTGTACCAGGGGCAGGGCCAGCAGGGCGCCCGTGCCCTCGCCGAGGCGCAGGTCCAGGTCGACCAGGGGGCGCAGGCCGAGCTTGTTCAGGGCGGCCACGTGGCCCGGCTCCGCGCTGCGGTGGCCGGCGATGCACGCCGACAGGGCCTCCGGGGCGATCGCCCGGGCGACCAGGGCGGCCGCGCCGGCGCTCACGCCGTCCAGGATGACCGGCGTACGGAGCGAGGCCCCGCCGAGCAGGAGTCCGACGATCGCCGCGTGTTCCAGACCGCCGATGGCCGCCAGGACGCCGATCGGGTCGGCCGGGTCGGGCTGGTGGAGTTCCAGGGCGCGCCGTACGACCTCGACCTTGCGGGCGTGCGTCTCGTCGTTGATGCCGGTGCCGCGTCCGGTGACCTCGCCCGGGTCCACCCCGGTGAAGACCGAGATCAGGGCCGCCGACACCGTGGTGTTCGCGATGCCCATCTCGCCGGTGAGCAGTGCCTTGTTGCCGGCGGCGACCAGGTCGCGGGCGGTCTCGATGCCGACCTCGATGGCCGCGATGGCCTCTTCGCGGGTCATCGCCGGACCGACGGACATGTCGGCCGTGCCCGGTCGGACCTTGCGCGGCAGGAGTCCGGGAGTGGCGGGGAGGTCCCCGGCGACACCGACGTCGATGACGCAGACCTCGGCGCCCACCTGGTTGGCGAAGGCGTTGCAGACCGCTCCGCCGCCGAGGAAGTTGGCCACCATCTGGGTGGTGACCTCCTGCGGCCAGGGGGTCACGCCCTGGGCGTGCACCCCGTGGTCGCCGGCGAAGATCGCGACGGCCGCGGGCTCCGGGATCGGGGGCGGGCAGACCCGCGACAGGCCGGCGAGCTGCGCGGAGATGATTTCGAGCATGCCCAGGGCCCCGGCGGGCTTGGTCATGCGCTTCTGTCGCTCCCAGGCCTCGCCGAGCGCCTTCGCGTCGAGCGGGCGGATGCCGGCGACGGTCTCGGAGAGCAGGTCGTGCGGTTCGGCGCCGGGCAGCGCGCGGCGCCCGTACGTCTCCTCGTGGACGACCCAGGCCAGCGGCCGGCGCTGGGACCAGCCGGCCTGCGCCAGCTCGGGCTCCTCGGGGAACTCGTCGACGTACCCGACGCACAGGTAGGCGACGACCTCCAGGTGCTCGGGCAGGCCCAGTTCGCGGACCATCTCGCGCTCGTCGAAGAAGCTGACCCAGCCGACGCCGATGCCTTCGGCGCGGGCGGCGAGCCAGAGGTTCTCGACGGCGAGGGCCGAGGAGTACGGCGCCATCTGCGGCTGCGTGTGCCGGCCGAGGGTGTGGCGGCCGCCGCGCGTCGGGTCGGCGGTGACGACGATGTTCACCGGGGTGTCGAGGATGGCCTCGATCTTGAGTTCCTTGAACTGCTTCGCCCGGCCCTTGGGGAGGGACTTGGCGTAGGCCTCGCGCTGGCGCTGGGCGAGTTCGTGCATGGTCCGGCGGGTCTCGGCGGACCGGATGACGACGAAGTCCCAGGGCTGGGAGTGGCCGACGCTGGGTGCGGTGTGGGCCGCCTCCAGGACGCGCAGCAGCACCTCGTGCGGGATCGGGTCGGAGCGGAAGCCCTTGCGGATGTCGCGGCGTTCGCGCATGACGCGCTGGATGGCGTCGCGCTCGGCCTCGTCGTAGCCGGCGGGGGCCGGTTCGCCGACGGGGGCGACGGCGAGGGGCTCCGGCGCCTCGGCCTCGACGGGTTCGGCGGCCTCCGGGGCCTCGGGGGTCTCCGGGGCCTCCTCGGGCACGACCACGACGGGGTGCGCGGGCTCGACGGGCTGCGGCGCGGGCTCGACGGCCTGCGCGGCTTCCTGCGGCTCGGCGGACTCGGCGGCGGCGACCGCCTCGACCTCGGCTTCCTCCACCTCGGCGGGGACGACGGGGGCGATCGGCGCGGCCGGCGCCTCGGGTACGACGACGGCTTCGAGGGGCTCGGCGGGCGGAGCCGCTTCCACCGGCGCCGGCTCCGCGGCCTGGGGCTCGGCCGGCGCAGCGACGGCTTCGGCGCTCTCCACGGCTTCGGCGGGCAGCGGCTGGGGCTCGATCGGCGCCGCGACGGCCTCGGGCGCGGCCGGCGGCGCGGTCTCGACGACGGGCTGCGGAATCTCGGGCGCGGCCTCCACCACGGCGGGCGGGGGCTCGACCGCGACGACCGGTTCCGGGGCGGGCTCGGGCTCGGGCTGCGGTGCGGGCGCCGTGCCGGCCTCCGCGGGCGCCGGGGCCGCCACGGCGTCGGCGGGCGCGGGGACCTCGGCGGGCGGGGCCGTCTCGACGGGTTCGACGGCCTCGGCCGCCGGCTCCGGGACGACGACGGGCTCGGGCTCGTTCGCCGGGACCGGTTCGGCCTCGACCGGCGCGGCCTCGGCGGCCCGCACGGGCTCCACCGGGGTCTCGGACTCGGGCTCCACCGCGGCGGCGACGGGCTCCGCCTCGGCGACGGGCTCGGGGGCCGGGAGGACCGGCTCGGCGGCCCAGGGGGCGCCGGCCTGCGGCGGGATCTCACCCTGCGGCGCGGCGGGGGCGGGGACGTCCTCGGCGCGCGGGATGTCCAGGTACTCGGGGCCCGTGGTCGGCGGCCCGGCCTGGCGGATCGGCATCGGCGTCACGGGGGTCTGCGGCGCGGCAGCCGGACCCCGGTCGGCGAGGGAACGTACGAGTCCGCCGGCCTCGGGGACGGGCGGGCCCATGTGCAGGGGGCGCCGGGAGGGGGTCGCGGGAGCCGGCGGGACCGGCGGCGCGGTGGGCGACGGGATCAGCAGGCCGCCGAGGTCGAGCGAACCGGAGTCCCGGCCGCCCGCCTCGTGGGCACCGGCGCTGTAGAACGGCTCCGGCTGTCCGGCGTCGGGGAAGCCCGGATGCGCGGGCTCGGCGTACCCGGGCGCGGCGGCCTCGGGGTGGACGGGCGCGGGCTCGGTGTAGGCGGGCGCCGCCGGCTCGGGGAACCGGGGCGCGGCGGCCGGGTCGGCGTACGCCGGGGCGGCCGTGGCGTCGGCGTACGGGCCGGTCGGGGCCGCGGACTGCTGCGCGTACTGCTCGTACGCGGGGGCCTCGTCGTACGCGGGGGCCGACTCGATCGGGAACGCCGGCGGCGGAACCAGCTGCGGGTCGCTCCACGCGCCCTGGCCGCTCGGCATCAGCAGCAGTTCCTCGTCCTCCGGCTCGGCCGGATTGTCCACGAGGTCCTGGAAGGCGTAGCCCGCCGGGATCTGCGGCGGGACCGGGGCGGGGATGCTCTGCTGATCCACCATGCCCGCGTTGTCCGGGTGGCCCTCGCCCGGAACCTGGCCGGTGTCAGTCATGCGTACCCCTCGCCCATCGGTGTTGCCTCTTCGATCGCCCGACGCCCACGTGACCAACGAGCGGGGTCGCCGTGCGTCGCGTTCGCGTCACGCCCGTACACACGACAACCACTGAGCATTGTCGCGCTCGCCGGCCACCGTGTCGGCCGGAAATCACCACGGTCCGTTGTGGACTGCGCCACGTCGCGTGGTCTGTGGGCGGTACGCCGATCGGTCAGCCTACCCCGGGCCCTTCCTCAGGTCCTGTCCGGGCGGTTCGCAGGGCGTTCGGCGGCCAGCAGGAAGACGACGGAACGCTGTCGTTCGGTCCAGGAGCGGGTGTCGAGGCCGACGGACTGGAGCAGCGCGCACTCGACGGCGTACCCGTGTTCGGTGAGGGTGCGGCCGATGGCCTCGGCCTCGTCGCGGGTCGAGGCGTGGCTGACGATCCGCTCGGGGCGCCGGTCCGCGACGGCGGCGACGACCTCGGCTCCGCCTCCGCCGACCCGCACGACGTCGGGTTCGGGGAGGTCTTCGAGGACGTGGGGCGCGCGACCGTTGACGATCTGGAGCTGTGTGCCGCGGCCGCGGGCGGCGGTGGCGAGGCGGGCGCAGGCGTGCGGGTCCGCGTCGACGGCGATGACGGCGGCGCCGAACGCGGCGGCGTCCAGGGCGAGGGTGCCGGAGCCGGTGCCGATGTCCCAGACGAGGTCGCCGGGGCGCGGGCCGAGTCGGGCGAGCTGGGCGGCCCGCAGCAGGGCGGACTCGCCCTCGCCGGTGTCGGCCTGCGGTCGGGCCCAGCCCCGGTCACCGCCGGCCGCGACGCCCTGGCCGAGCAGCCAGCCGGGGTCGGCCGCGACGCCGCCGGCCTGGGCGGCGCCGCCGATGACGATGACGACGTTGGGGTCGCGCCAGGTGTGGTCGGCGACCCGGTCGGAGGTGAGGACGGTGACCCGTTCCCGTTCGGTGCCGAGTTCCTCGCAGATGACGAAGGTCCGGTGGACTCCGCCGAGCAGCAGGGCCAGTTCGGCGGGGCCCGCTCCGGGTGAGGTGAGGACGGCGACCTTGCCGTGGGCGCGGCAGACGTTGACGGCGCGGCGCAGGGTGCGGGGGTGGGCCACGACGACCTGGGCGTCGTCCCAGGGCATGCCGGCGCGGGCGAAGGCGGCGGCCACGGCCGAGACGGCGGGGACCACCTCGACTTCGAGGCCGTGTTCGGGGGCGCGCAGGGTGCGTACGACCCCGAAGAAGCCGGGGTCGCCGTCGGCCAGGACCACGGCGGTGCCGCGGTGGCCGGCGATCCGGCGGGCGGCGAGGCCGAGGCTGCCGAGGCGGATGCGTTCCGCGCCGGGGGGGATCTCGGGGAGCGCGAGGTGGTGGGCCGCGCCGGCCACGAGGGTGGCGGCGGAGAGCGCGGACCGGGCGGCCGCGGTCAAGGGCGAACCGTCCCAGCCGATCACCGTGACCCGGTCGGCCATCGTCGTCAGTCTCCTGGGATGCGTCGGGGGGGCGGGCACGGTGAGACTACCTGGTCATCGGGTCAGCTCCAGTCGGCCCCGACGGGGTATCCGCTCGCGTCGGCGCGCTGCCCGAACGCGTGCTGGTCCCCGTAGCCGGGGTAGCCGTCGTAGCCCTCGTCGTCGTCGAGGTCCTCGGGGACCAGGCCCCAGACGATGAGGTCGCTGCGGGTCTCGGTCCAGCCGCCGGCGCCGTTCTGGGTGCGCACTATGCAGGCGTTGCGCAGGACGCCCTCGCTGATGCAGCCGATCTTCTGGGCGACCTGTTGGGAGGCGGTGTTGTCGGCGGCGGTGCGCAGTTCGAGGCGCTCGAACCCCCGGTCGCGGAAGAGCCATTGGGCGACGGCGAGCACGGATTCGCTCGCGTAGCCCTCGCCCCGGGCCCAGGGGGCGGTGACGTAGCCGACCTCGGTGGTGAGGGTCCGCCAGTCGGTGTTCATCAGGCGGACGGCGCCGACGAGGCGGTGGGTGAGGAACTCGGTGACGGCCAGGACGATGCCGCGGCCCTCGGTGCGTTCGGCGTGGGAGTCGCGGGCGGCCCAACGGTGCGCGTCGGCGTGGGTGTACGGGTGCGCGGCGGTGGTCCACGCGGTGACGTGTTCGTCGTTCATCATCTCGGCGAGCGCGGTGACGTCCTCCACCTCGAAGGGGCGCAGCACCAGCCGGTCCGTGCTGATGGTGACGTCCGGGAAGGTGGTAGTCATGCGCAGCTCCATGCCTGAGACCGTGGTGCGACCGTGGTGCAGTGCGCCGTGGTGCAGTGCGACCGTGTTGCGGGACCGTTTGTGCGGGTCGTAGGCCACAGCATGCAGCATCGGCCGTGGGTTGTGCAGGGCCGGGTTACCCGGAAGCGGGCAGCGCGCGGCCCCGCACGCCGGCGGGGGCGTGCGGGGCCGAAGTACCGCCGTGCGTCAGGCCTTCGGGGCGCCGAAGGCGGGGACGACCGAGCCCTGGTACTTGTCCTCGATGAACTTCTTGACCTCGTCGGAGTTCAGGAGCTTGGCGAGCTTCTGGACGCGCGGGTCGTTCTGGTTCCCGTCCTTGACGGCGAGGAAGTTGGCGTAGGGGTTGCCCTCGGCCTTCTCCAGGACCAGCGCGTCCTTGGCGGGCGCGAGGTTGGCCTCGATGGCGTAGTTGCCGTTGATGATGGCGGCGTCCACGTCGTTCAGGGCGCGCGGGACCGTGGCGGCCTCCAGCTCCTTGAACTCCAGGCCCTTCTTGTCGGTGATGTCGGACAGCTTGGCGCTGGTGCCGACACCCTCCTTGAGGGTGATCAGGTTGTTGGTGGCCAGCAGTTGGAGCGCGCGGCCTTCGTTGGTGGTGTCGTTGGGCACGGCGATCGTCTGGCCGGGCTTGATGTCACCGATGGCCTTGATCTTCTTGGAGTAGAGGCCGAGGGGCTCCAGGTGCACGTTCACGACGGGCACGATGTGCGTGCCGTTCTTCTTGTTGAAGTCGTCGAGGTACGGCTTGTGCTGGAAGTAGTTGCCGTCGACCTGACCCTGCTCGGTGGCGGTGTTGGGCAGGACGTAGTCCGTGAACTCCTTCACCTCCAGCTTGAGGCCGTTCTTGGCCGCCAGCTTGTCCTTGACGAAGTTCAGGATGTCGGCGTGCGGGCTCGGGGACGCGGCGATGACCAGCGCCTTGCTCTCGTCCGCCTTGCCGCCGTCGGTCTTGGCGGAGGACGGGTCGGAGGAGCTGCCGCAGGCGGTGAGGCCGAGGGCGAGCGCGGCGGACGCGGCGGCGAAAGCGGTGAGCTTGATGTTCTTACGCACGAAGAGTGCCTTTCATTGCTTGCAAGGGCGCGGATCGCGCGCGGGTCTTGCGGGGTGGTGGCCCAAGCACGACAAGTGCGGGCTCTCTGGGGGTGGGGGTTCGGGGGGCCTGGTGGTTCAGGCCGTCCGGCCGCGGCGGGCGAGGACGCGTACCACGCCGTCGCCGATCAGCTGGATCACGGTGACGAGGGCGATCAGGACCACGACGGTGGCGACCATGAAGCCGGTCTCGAAGCGCTGGAAGCCGTACGTGATGGCCTTGGAGCCGAGTCCCTCGCCGCCGACGGCGCCCGCCATGGCGGAGTAGCCGACGAGGGTGATCACGGTGGTGGTGACGCCGGCGATCAGGGAGGGCAGGGCCTGGGGCAGCAGGACCTTGCCGACCAGGGTCGGCACGCCGCCGCCCATGGACTCGACGGCCTCGACGAGGCCGTGGTCCACCTCGCGGACGGCCGTCTCGACGAGCCGCGCGAAGAAGGGGATGGCGCCGATGGCGAGCGGGACGATCATGGCGGTGGGTCCGATGAAGGTGCCGACGACCGCCGTGGTGACCGGGATCAGGAAGATCAGCAGGATGATGAACGGCAGCGAGCGGCCGATGTTCACGATCACGCCGAGGACCTTGTTGAGCGGCTGGTTCTGCAGCAGGCCGCCCTTGTCGGTGAGGACGAGGAGGATGCCGATGGGCAGGCCGCCGACCACGGTCACCAGGGTGGACCACAGGACCATGTAGAGGGTGTCGTACGTGCCCTGGGTGAGCAGGGGCTGCATCTCGGACCAGGTCACTTGGCACCTTCCTTGACCAGTGCGTCGGTGATCGTGTTCACCGCGGTCTGTACGTCCTCGACCTCGTCGACCACGTCGATCTGGAGGCCCTGCTCCCGGAGGAAGCCCACGGGGACCACGTTGTCCTCGTAGCGGCCGGGCAGCTCGATCCGCATGCGGCCGATCTGCTTCCCGCCGACGGTGTCCATCGCGGCACCCAGGATCGATATGTCGATGTTGTAGGTCCGAGAGAGCTGGGAGATGACCGGGCGGGTCGCCGCTTCGCCGTGGAAGGTGACGTCGACGACCGTGCGGTCGGGGCCGCCGGCGACACCGCTGACGGGGAACAGTTCGGCGGCCAGCTCGGAGCCGGGGGTGGCCAGCAGTTCCGAGACGGTGCCGGACTCGAGGACCCGGCCGTTCTTCATCAGTGCGGCGGAGTCGCAGACGGCCTTGACCACGTCCATCTCGTGGGTGATCAGGAGGACGGTCAGGCCGAGCTGGCGGTTGAGGTCGCGCAGCAGTTGCAGGATCGAGCGGGTGGTCTCGGGGTCCAGGGCGCTGGTGGCCTCGTCGGAGAGCAGCACCTTGGGGTCGCCGGCCAGGGCGCGGGCGATGCCGACGCGCTGCTTCTGGCCGCCGGAGAGCTGGGCGGGGTAGGCCTTGGCCTTGTCGGCGAGGCCCACGAGGTCGAGGAGTTCGACGGCCTTGCGCGAGCGCTCGCGGCCGGAGATCCCGAGGATCTCCAGGGGCAGCTCGATGTTGGCCTGCACGGTGCGCGAGGACAACAGGTTGAAGTGCTGGAACACCATGCCGATGCGGCTGCGGGCCTCGCGGAGTTCCTTGCCGGCGCGGCGGCCGCGGCCGGCGAGCGCGGTGAGGTCCACGCCGTCGACGGTGACGGTGCCGGTGGTGGGGCGCTCCAGCAGGTTCACGCAGCGGATGAGGGAGGACTTGCCGGCGCCGCTCTGGCCGATGACTCCGTAGACCTCGCCCTCGCGGACGTGGAGATCGACGCCGTCCAGGGCGGTGACCTCGCGGCCACGGGACTGGTAGACCTTCGTGAGGCCCGATGTGGTGATCACAGGAATTCCGTCGCTGTCGAGTGCACGGCGGTGCGGGGTGCCGGGCACGGGGCAAACATCAGGGGACGCGTCACGGGGCGAACCATCACGAATCGGCGATGGCGGCGCGTGCGCGGGGCAGGAGCGTTCCGGGTGTCACACGGTGGTGCCGGACGGGGCTCGGCCGGTCTCGCTTCGGGGCGCGAGACTGCTGGGAGGGGGCCCTCAGAAGGCGCACATTCGACACATACAACGAGCACCGGGCGTCGTGGTCGCCTCGGTCGCAAGGGTGCGGCTGCTCGTCGTGGTCATGGCCCCAGTAAAGCAGACCTGTCACGTGACCGATCAATACAGTCCGGATAGCGGACGAATATCGACCACATTCCGGACAGCATCGATCAGTCTCAGCCGTCCGTCCGGATCGTCACACCGGCGGCCGTGACCTGCGCGGACACGGCCGAGAGGTCCCGCACGACCACGTCCGCGTCGAGCTCGGCGGCGGTGTGCCTTGTGGTCAAGGCCACGGTCCGCATGCCGGCCGCCCGACCGGCGGCCAGGCCGGCGGGGGCGTCCTCGAAGACCACGCAGCGGGCCGGGTCGACCCCGAGCCGGGCGGCGGCCGGCAGGAAATGCGTGACGCACGTGCCCGCGGGTGTGTCGTGCGCGTCTCCAGGCTTCATGCCTTCCGGGAAAGCCCGCGCCGAGGGGTGGGCGCATCGGGTCTTTCGGCCCGTAATACCCTCGCTGCATGCTCGACGCCCTGACGGTCGCCATCGGTGTGGCCGCACTCGCTCTCGCCGCCTGGTGCGGTCACGCCGCACTGCGGGACCAGCCGACCAAGGACTGGCATTTCATCGGCATGGCCGTGGTGACCGTGCTGGTCCTGGCCCAGCTGGTGATCGGCCTGGTGCAGCTGGGTCGCGGCGAGAAGGCCGACGAGGGCACGGTGATCTTCGTGGCCTACCTGCTGGGCGCCTTCGCGGCGGTCCCGGCGGCCGGGATGCTCTCGCTCACCGAGCGGACCAAGTGGGGTTCGGTGACGGTGGCCGCGGGCGCGGTCGTCCTGGCCGTCCTCGAAGTACGCCTCTACGACATCTGGGGAACCGCCGGTGCCTGACATGCCCGACACCGATTCCGCCGCGGCCCCGCCGACCCCGGCGCGCGAGCGACTGGTCTCCGGGCCGGGCCTGCTGCTGGTCTGGCTGTACGGGGTGATCACGGTCGGCGCGGTCTCGCGGTCGGCCTACCAGATCTCCACCGAGTTCGACCGGGCCCCGCTGCCGTACGCCCTGTCGGCGGTGGCCGCGCTGGTCTACGCCTTCATCACGTACTCGCTGGTGCGCGGCGGGGAGACGGCCCGCAAGGCGGCGCGGATCTGCTGCGCCGCCGAGCTGACCGGCGTACTCGTCGTGGGCACCTGGACGCTGGTGGAACCCGACGCCTTCCCGGACGCGACCGTGTGGTCGGACTTCGGGATGGGCTACCTGTTCATCCCGGTGATCCTGCCGATCACCGGGATGCTCTGGCTGCGCCGGCGCCGGCAGGGCTGAGGAGAACCCCGGCCGGCGGTGAGGGTCGACCGATCCGGGCGAGGGGCGGCCGACCCATGGTGACGGGAGGTCAGGCGCTGACGGCGAAGTCCGAGGCGGCCTTCGCCTCCTTCTCCAGGATCACCAGGTGCACGCCGTCGGAGGCGGTGCGGTCGCCGACCCGGATGTAGCCCGCCTTGCGGTACAGCCGCAGGTTGGCCTCGCTCTTGTGGCCGGTGTGCAGCCGGAAGCGGCTGGTCTCGCCGTCGCCCGTGAGCGCCGCCTCGACCGCGCGCAGCAGTCGGGCGCCGAGGCCGTGGCCCTGGAGTCGGGGGTGGACGCAGAGCTTGGCGATCCTGCCCGTGCCGTCCTCGTCCACGTTGCCGCGGACGGTGCCGACGACCTCGTCGCCGAGTCGGGCCACCAACACGGTGTCCGTCTCCAGCTCCGCCTTGAGGGAGTCGAGCGACTGGGTGAGCGGTTGGATGAGGTAGTTGCCGTAGAGCTCGGCCTCGCTCTGGAACGCCAGGTACTGCAGCTTGAAGATCTGCTCCGCGTCCTCGGCGGCCGCCGCCGAAATGGTCACACTCATGCCCATGTGCGCATGCCTCCCGCTCACCTGGTGGCCCGTTGGTCTACCGCTCCCTTCCCCGCAGGTCAGGAGCCGCAACCTCTGCAGCCAGCATTCTGCGCAGACATCCCAGGCAACGGGAACGTACGGGTCCCAAACTTCCTTGTGAGATACCCAACTCTCCTGCGATTTCACGGTAGGTGAGGTCCCTGGGCGAAAGAAGTGCCCCTATGAGTTCCGGACAACGTCCGGGCAACCGGGCGACAGCCGATCGGAGGACGCGGTTGACCTCCCCGTGCAGGGCGGCGTCCTCCGGTTCGGCGCCGGCGCTGCCGGGGCGGGCGCCGTAGGGGACTTCGCGCCGCGCCCGGCGGCGCGCCCCGCGCGCCTCGGCGCGCACGGCCCGGCGCAGCCAGCTCGCGCGGTCGGCGGGCTCAGGGGCGGGTCCGCTCTCCAGCAGCCTGACCCAGACGGCTTGTTCCAGGTCGGCCGCGTCCACTCCGGCGGCCGGGGCCTCCGCTGCCGCCTCGGCGGAGAGCAGCGGTCCCAGTTCGTTCAGAAGGTTGGCGTCCTTCAGCAGGTCCATGCCGGGCGGGACGCGGGGGTCCCGCCCGGTGGTTTCCGCGCCGGGCCCGGAACACTCGTACGAGAAACTCCGCGTGCCCGTTGACGCGTTCGGCCGGTGTTCCGCCCCGGAGGGGGCGGGGGCTCGTCAGCGGCGTCCGCCGCGGCCCGGGCGGAAGTCCTCGGCCGCGAGCAGCCCGGTGTCCGGGTTGTCGGTGAAGATGCCGTCGATGCCCAGTTCGAAGTACCGGCGGAAGGCGCCGAAGGCGTCCCCGTAGTCGGCCGGGTCGGTGCCCTTGCGGTATTCGGCCGGCAGGAAGGTGTTCTCGTTCCGCGCGGTGTAGGGGTGCAGCACCAGTCCGCGCGCGTGGGCGTCGCGCACCAGCGTGGTCGAAGTGCCGAGCCTGCCGTCCGCGGTGCGCGGCACGATCAGGTCGAGGGTCGGCCCGATCCCCTGGGCGAAGCCGGCAATCCACTTCAGGCCGTCGGGCGTGACCAGGTCGGCGACCGTGCGCGGGTCGCCGGCGACCTCGAAGTCCCACGGGCGGGTGTTCGCGGCCGACAGCAGCACCACGCGGGGCGCCGAGACCAGCCGGGCGAGCCGCTGGATGCTGGACGGTTCGAACGACTGGAGGAAGAGGGGCGCGTCGCGGCCGTCGCGGCCGTACCGGCGCAGCAGTCGGGCCAGCGGCTCCTCCAGGCCCAGGCCCAGCCCCCGGAAGTAGGTGGGGTGCTTGGTCTCGACGTGCAGCCAGATCCGCCTGCCCCGGCGTTCGCCCTCGCGGTCCGCCCAGCGCAGCACCTCCTCGAAGGTGGGCACGGCCCACCGGCCGTCGTAGAGCGTGTTGCGCCGACGGACGGCGGGGATGCGTTCCTTGGCACGGAGCGTCTTCAGTTCGGCGAGCGTGAAGTCCTCGGTGAACCAGCCCGTGACGGAGACCCCGTCGACGGTCTTGGTGACGCGCCGGGAGGCGAACGCGGGGTGGTCGGCGACGTCGGTGGTGCCGCCGATCTCGTTCTCGTGGCGGCACACGAGGTGGCCGTCCTTGGTGGGGACGAGGTCCTGCTCGATGACGTCGGCGCCCAGGTCGAGGGCCAGCCGGTACGAGCCGAGGGTGTGCTCGGGCCGGTAGCCGGAGGCGCCCCGGTGGCCGATCACGGTCGGGACGGGGAGGTCCCGGTAGCCGCCGTGGCCCGTGCTCGCGTTCGAGGTCGCCGCCGCGGCGGTCGGGGCCGGGAGTCCGACGAGTCCGCCTCCCGCCGCCAGGACCGCCGCTCCCAGTACCGCGCGTCGCGCCGTCCCACCCTGCGTCATGACCGCCACTCCCCGTTCGGACAAGGGCCGGTGGTCCCGGGACCTCTGTTGGCCCGGTGTCAGACGGCCCGAATCGGCGTGCCGATGGTAGGCAGCGGTCCATGGCCCGGAGGGGCCGACCGGCCGAACTTGGCGCGAACGCGCGTCAACACTGCGTATCCGACACGTGAACCCGATGTGCGATCAGTGATGACCCGCGAGTATCGTCCTCACCTGCACTACCACTGTGTGGTGCGCAACCCGCGTTTCGATGCCGGAGGGCTCACGTTGTTCCGTACCGCGCTCATCAAGGCCACCGTCGGACCCGTCATGCGGCTGATGTTCCGCACCAAGGTGGAGGGCATCGAGAACATTCCGGGCACCGGGGCGGTGATCCTGGCGGGCAACCACCTCACCTTCATCGACTCGATGATCCTGCCCCTGGTGTGCGACCGGACGGTGCACTTCATCGGCAAGGACGAGTACGTGACGGGCAAGGGCCTCAAGGGTCGCGTGATGGCCTGGTTCTTCACCGGCTCCGGCATGATCCCGGTGGACCGCGACGGTGCCAACGGCGGGGTCGCGGCCCTGATGACCGGTCGCCGGATCCTCGAAGAGGGCAAGATCTTCGGCATCTACCCCGAGGGCACCCGTTCCCCCGACGGCCGGCTCTACCGCGGCCGCACCGGCATCGCCCGTCTGACCCTGATGACGGGCGCGCCCGTGGTCCCGTTCGCGATGATCGGCACGGACAAGCTCCAGCCCGGCGGCAAGGGCATGCCCCGCCCGGGGCGGGTCACCCTGCGCTTCGGTGAGCCGATGGAGTTCTCCCGGTACGAGGGCATGGACCGCGACCGCTACGTGCTGCGCGCCGTCACCGACTCGGTGATGGCCGAGGTCATGCGCCTGTCCGGCCAGGAGTACGTGGACATGTACGCCACCAAGGCGAAGGCCGCCTGATCGTCCGCCGCGCCGCCGCTACTGGCGGCGCAGGGACCGGCTGACGCCCGCCGCGGTGGTCGTGGCGAGGATCCAGCCGGTCACGATGAGCACGTACGACAGCCACTGGTACCAGCCTCGTGGTGCGAAGGCGCCCTCCTGCCCGAATCCGATGATCGGCAGCATCAGGTCGATCGTGTAGAACACCGCGTTGAACTGCGGGGCCTCGTCCGCCTTGAGCGCCGGCGGCGGCTCCAGCCCGTATGCGATCCAGCCCGTGAGCAGCAGGGCCAGCAGCCAGCCCGCCGCCCGCATCGGCCGGTATCCGTAGCCGACGGTGACGTCCTGGAGCAGCCCCCAGAGGCGGGCGTGCCGCGGCTGGGTGCGCCGGTGTCGGCGGAGCTTGGCGAGTTGGACGGTCCGGGCCGCGAGTTCGTCGCCGACCGTGCGGTAGGCCGCGGAGAGCTGCTCGTAGGCGTACGGAAGGTACCCGGACTGCTCGCGCTCCAGGGCGGGCAGCCGTTGCCCGGCCGGCAGGTGCGGGGCGAGGGTGCGGTAGGTCAGGCCGTCGACGCGGATCCGCTCCGGCCAGGTGTCGGGCTCGATGTGGAGCAGGTCGAAGGTGGAGCGGCGCAGGTTGACGTCGCCCTGGAGCCTCGGGCAGGACCGCAGCCAGACCTCCCCGATCGCGCAGGGCGACGCCGCCGGGGTTGACGAACCGGGCGTGGGCGAAGTTGAGCTGGCCCGGGATGCGGGCTCCGGTGAGGTTGACGCGGCCCCGGGCCTCCATGCGCATGGCCCGCAGGTCGGTTCCGACGGTCAGGTTCTCGGCGTGCAGGGCGGTGCCGCCGGGGGCGAACAGGCGGGCGCCGTCGAGGTTGACCTGGCCGCCGACGACGGCGCCGTTGACGCGGGTCTGGCCGTGGACGGTGAGGTCCATGGCGATGACGTCGGTGGCGATCTGGGCGTGGTTGATCTGGAGCAGCGGTTCCTCGTCCGGGTCCTGTCCGTCGGGCGCGTCCGGGTTGCCGAGGACCGCCCGCCGGATGAAGAGGCCGCCGGATATGCGGGCGCCCTGGAGGCGGACGGGCCCGGTGATCCGGCAGCAGGACAGGCGCAGCGCGACGTCGACGCTCACGGTGGCGCCGGTCAGGCCGGGCAGCGTCGAGTCGGACAGGACGAGGGCGCGCAGTTGGGCCCCGTGGACGAGGGGCTTGCGTTCGAACCAGCAGCCCCGCAGGCGGATCCCGTACGGTACGACCGCGTACTTGAGGTCCAGCTTGCCGGTGATCCGGGCGCCCCTGACGTTGAGTCCCGGCACCTGGCCGGCGGCCGGGACCCCGCTCAGCACCAGGGCGGTGATCACCTCGGCGCGCAGGGTCCGCTCGGGCCCCCAGGAGCCGCCGTCCGAGGAGTCCTCGTCGGGCGACGGCCTGAAGTCGACGCCTTCGCCGCGCGGGAAGGCGTCCCATACGCGGCGCTCGGCCGGCGTCAACTCGTCGATCTCCATCGCCGGGATGGTGTCCCGCGCGTCGACGGACTGTCAACCGTGCGCGGGACACCGCTCCTTGGGCGGGTCAGGACGTCGCGATCAGTGCTCGATCCCGTCCTGGAGCTTCTGCCCCTTGAGCAGGAACCAGGCGGCCACGGCGGTGGCCAGCAGGACGGCCGCGCCGACGCCGGAGGCGAGTCGCAGTCCGTCCACGAAGGCGACCTGCGCCGCGTCGACCATCGTCCGGGCGGTCTCCGGGTCCAGCGACTTGGCCGCTTCGACGGCGCCGCCGAGCGATTCGTGTGCCGCGTCGGCGACCGGGCCGGAGACGGACGCCGGGGCGTTGAAGCTCTGGTAGACGCCGGTGACGATGGAGCCGAGCAGGGCGATGCCGAGGGCGGCGCCGAGTTCGTACGCGGTCTCGGAGACGGCCGAGGCGGAACCGGCCTGCTCCTTGGGGACGCTGGACAGGATGACGTCGGCGGTGACCGTGAAGGAGAAGCCCGCGCCGAGGCCGACGACGAGCAGGGCCGCGCCGAGCAGCGGGTAGCCGGTCTCCTTGTGGATCACGGTCAGGACGGCCAGGGCCGCGCCGATGGCGGCGAGGCCACCGCTGACCAGTACCCGTACCGAGTACTTGCGGGCGTACCGGCCCGCGAGCAGACCCGTGGCCACGGCGCCGATCGCGGCGGGCAGCTCCGCCAGACCCGCCTCCAGCGGTTCGCGCCCCTGGACGAGCTGGAGGAACTGGGACAGGAAGAACACCAGGCCGGACAGTCCGAAGACGGTGAGCAGGTCGGCGAGGACCGCGCCGGAGAAGCCGCGGTGCTTGAACAGCCGCATGTCGAGCAGCGGCGCGGTCAGCGTGAACTGGCGGCGCACGAAGGCGTAGAGCGTCCCGATGCCGAGGACGGCGATGCCCGCGGCCTCCCACGAGGGTCCGTGGGTGGCGGTTTCCTTGACGGCGTAGACGACGGCGATGATGCCGACGAGGGAGAGGCCGACGCTGATCAGGTCCCAAGGCCCGGCGACCGGGTTCTTGGACTCGGGCAGCAGCTTGCTGCCGACGATGACCAGGACGATCATCACGGGGAGGTTGATGAGGAAGACCGAGCCCCACCAGAAGTGCTGGAGCAGCGCTCCGCCGACGACGGGGCCGACGGCCGCGCCGGCCGAGGCGGTGGCGCCCCAGATGCCGATGGCGAGGCTGCGCTCCTTGGGGTCGTGGAAGATGTTGCGGATCAGCGCGAGGGTGGACGGCATCAGGGTGGCGCCGGCGACGCCGAGCAGCGCGCGGGCCACGATCATCATCTCGGGGCTGCTCGCGTACGCGTTGAGCACGGAGACGGCGCCGAAGGCCGTGGCGCCGATGAGCAGCAGCTTCTTGCGGCCGATGCGGTCGCCGAGGGAGCCCATGGAGACGAGCAGGCCGGCGATGACGAAGGAGTAGATGTCGCCGATCCACAGCAGTTGGGTGCCGGACGGCTTGAGGTCCTCGCTGAGGGCGGGGGTGGCGAGGCCGAGTACGGTGGCGTCGACCGCGACCAGCAGCACGGCCAGGACGAGCACGGAGAGCGCCGGCCAGCGTCCTCGGCTCTGTCCCTCCGTCCCCGTCCGCCTGCTCAGCTCTTCGGTACGACTCATTTCTCCACGCTCCGTCGTGCGCCACCGAGCAGCAGCTCGATGATCATGTGCTGAAAGTCCTTGGCCGCGACCCGGCCGTCCATGACGGCCCAGGCGCAGGTGCCGACCAGCCCGTAGAGGGCCTCGGTGAGCCACGCGGGGCTCAGGTCGATCCTGATGTCCCCCTCTTCCTGGCCGCGCCGGAAGAGGGCGCTCACGCGGGCGTCGAGCCGGGCCCAGCCCTCGTTGACCTCGTCGCCCTCGAACAGTTGGTTCTCGGTGACGAGGAAGGCCAGCAGTTGGGCGTTGGGCTCGACCTCGGCGACGAGTCGCTTGAGCGCGTCGACGGCCGTGTCCTCGCCGAGGCGGGCGTTGTCGAACGCCACCTCGAACTCGCGGATCCCCAGATCCTCCAGGGCCCGTACGAGGACGTCGCGCCCGGCGAAGTGCCGGTGGAGGGTCGCGCGGCCGATTCCGGCAGCGCGGGCGACCTCGTCCATCGTCGCGGTCGATTTGCGGGAGAGCAGGGCCGCCGCATCGCGGAGCACCTGGTCACGATCCATGGCCATGAGACAACCATAACCCGAATGAGACATCTTTGTCTCATCGAGCCGGAAAAGCAGCTGCCCCGGCGGGCGGCGAAAGGAATCCTGCCGAGATGAACCCGAGCAACCGACCCCTGCTGTTGATCGACGTCGACGGCCCGCTGAACCCCTACGCGGCCAAGCCGCAGAGCCGCCCCCGGGGCTACGGCACCCACCGCATGCGCCCCACGGGCTGGACCGAGGCCGAGAGCCCGAAGCCCCTGCGGGTCTGGCTGAACCCCGACCACGGAGCGGAACTGCTCGCCCTGGCGGAGTCCTACGAACTGGTCTGGGCGACGACGTGGAAGGACGAGGCCAACGACTGGATAGGCCCCCGCCTGGGGCTGCCCCGGCTCCCGTACATCGACTGGCCGCAGATGCACGGCCGGGCGCCGCGCGGCACCTTCTGGAAGACGCAGTACGTGCTGGAGTACGCCGCGGAGCGGCCCTTCGCGTGGATCGACGACGACATCACCGCGATGGACCGGGAGTACGTCGACCAGCGCCATCCGGCGCGCACCCTGCTGATGCGGATCGACGAGCGGATCGGGCTGACCCGGGCCGACTTCGACGCGCTGGCGCACTGGGCGGCGTAGGACGCCGGGGCCAGCGGCGGACGGGCGGCGCGGCACGCGCACGCCGAAGGGGGCGGCCGGAGCGGATGCTCCGGCCGCCCCCTTCGGGTCGTGCGGCCACCGGTTCCGTGTGCGGCTGCCGCTGTCGTGCGGCCACCGCTGGTGCGGCTACTGCTTGTGGGTCGCCCAGGCGTGCTGGATGACCAGGTCGGCCTTGAGCTCGGTGAGCTGGGTGGCCACCGCCGAGGGGGCGGTGCCGCCGCGGCCGTTGCGGGAGGCCAGGGCCCCGGCGACGTTCAGGACGGTGCGGACCTCGGGCGTGAGGTGCTCCGAGATCTTCGCGAACTGCTCGTCGGTGAGCTCGTCCAGCTCGATGTCGAGCGCCTCGCACTCCTTGACGCACTCGCCGGCGACCTCGTGCGCCACCCGGAACGGCACACCCTGCTTGACCAGCCACTCCGCGATGTCGGTGGCGAGGGAGAAGCCCGCCGGAGCCAGCTCCTCCATCCGCTCCCTGTTGATCGTGAGGGTGGCCATCATGCCGGTGAAGGCGGGGAGCAGGACTTCGAGGGTGTCGCAGGAGTCGAAGACGGGCTCCTTGTCCTCCTGGAGGTCCCGGTTGTAGGCGAGCGGGAGGGCCTTCAGGGTGGCGAGCAGGCCGGTCAGGTTGCCGATGAGCCGACCCGACTTGCCGCGCGCCAGCTCCGCGATGTCCGGGTTCTTCTTCTGCGGCATGATCGACGAGCCGGTGGAGAAGGCGTCGTGCAGGGTCACGAAGGAGAACTCCTTCGTGTTCCAGATGATGATCTCCTCCGCGATCCGGGACAGGTTGATCCCGATCATCGCGGTGATGAAGGCGAACTCGGCGACGAAGTCCCGGGAGGCGGTGCCGTCGATCGAGTTGCCGACCGAGCCGCGCTCGAAGCCCAGGTCGGCGGCGACCGCCTCCGGGTCCAGGCCCAGCGAGGAGCCCGCGAGGGCGCCCGAGCCGTACGGGGAGACCGCGGTCCGGGTGTCCCACTGGCGCAGCCGCTCGGCGTCCCGGGACAGGGACTGCACGTGGGCCAGCACGTGGTGGGCGAACAGCACCGGCTGCGCGTGCTGGAGGTGGGTCCGGCCCGGCATGGCCACGTCGGCGTGCGTCTCGGCGAGGCCGACCAGGGCGTCCTGGAGGTCCGCGATCAGGCCGCCGACGATCCGGGCGTGGTCGCGCAGGTACATCCGGAAGAGGGTGGCCACCTGGTCGTTGCGGGACCGGCCGGCGCGCAGCTTGCCGCCGAGGTCGGCGCCGAGCCGCTCCAGGAGACCCCGCTCCAGGGCGGTGTGGACGTCCTCGTCGGCGATGGTGCCGACGAAGGAGCCGTCGGCCACGTCGGCCTCCAGCCGGTCCAGGCCGTCGGTCATCCGGTCCAGTTCCTCGGCCGTCAGCAGACCCGCCTTGTGCAGGACGCGGGCGTGGGCCCGGGAACCGGCGATGTCGTACGGCGCGAGACGCCAGTCGAAGTGGACCGACGCGGACAGTTTCGCGAGGGCCTCGGCGGGGCCGTCGGCGAACCGGCCGCCCCAGAGCCGGACGTCACCACCGTTGTTGCTGCTCACAGCTACTGCTCCTCAGGACTGCATGCTCGGATGTGCGCGGACTCCCCGCCGCGGAGGTGTCGGGGAGGCCGAACTCGCACTGCGCAACGACCCAACGACTGGACTCAGGCGAGGTCGCGGCGTGCGGCGATCTTCGACGACAGGCCGAAGATCTCGATGAACCCCTGGGCCTTGGACTGGTCGAAGGTGTCGCCCGAGTCGTAGGTGGCCAGGTTGAAGTCGTAGAGCGACACGTCCGACCTGCGCCCCGTGACGACGGCGCGGCCGCCGTGCAGGGTCATCCGGATGTCGCCGCTCACGTACCGGTTGGCCTCGTCGAGGAAGCCGTCCAGGGCGCGCTTGAGCGGGGAGAACCACAGGCCGTCGTAGACCAGCTCGCCCCAGCGCTGCTCGACCTGCCGCTTGTGGCGGGCCAGTTCACGTTCGACGGTGACGTTCTCCAGCTCCTGGTGGGCCGTGATCAGCGCGATCGCGCCCGGAGCCTCGTACACCTCACGGGACTTGATGCCCACGAGGCGGTCCTCGACGATGTCGATCCGGCCGACGCCCTGGGCGCCGGCGCGCTCGTTGAGCTGCCGGATGGCCTGGAGCACGCTGACGGGCCTGCCGTCGAGGGCGACCGGGACGCCCTCCTTGAAGGAGATGACGACCTCGTCGGCCTCGCGCGGGAGGGCCGGGTTCGCGGTGTACTCGTAGATGTCCTCGATCGGCGCGTTCCAGATGTCCTCCAGGAACCCCGTCTCGACCGCGCGCCCGAAGACGTTCTGGTCGATGGAGTACGGGGACTTCCTGGTCGTCGCGATCGGGAGGTTCTCCTGCTCGCAGAAGGCGATCGCCTTGTCCCGGGTCATCGCGTAGTCGCGGACCGGGGCGACGCACTTCAGGTCGGGGCCGAGGGCGGCGATGCCGGCCTCGAAGCGGACCTGGTCGTTGCCCTTGCCGGTGCAGCCGTGGGCGACGGTCGAGGCGCCGTGCTTGCGGGCGGCCGCCACCAGGTGCTTGACGATGACCGGCCGGGACAGCGCCGACACCAGCGGATAGCGGTCCATGTAGAGGGCGTTCGCCTTGATCGCCGGAAGGCAGTACTCGTTCGCGAACTCGTCCTTGGCGTCCACGACCTCGGCCTCGACGGCACCGCAGGCGAGGGCGCGCTTGCGGATGACGTCCAGGTCCTCGCCGCCCTGGCCGACGTCCACGGCGACGGCGACGACCTCGGCGCCCGTCTCCTCGGCGATCCAACCGATGGCGACGGAGGTGTCCAGGCCGCCCGAGTAGGCGAGTACGACGCGCTCGGTCACGGGTGCCTCCTCACGGTGTGTTCGACACGATGCATTCAACGACAGGCATAACTATGCACTGCTCCGTATGTTTCGTCAATCCACCACCCTCGTCCGCTCCTGGCCTGCGGTTATTCGACGGCCTGTGCCGCATGACCGCCCGTGGCATCGGCGCAACGAGGCCGAGGAAGACCGCGCCGGCGTGGGTGGGCACCCCGGGTCTCACGAGGTGAAACCCGCGGCGGTCGCCGTCGCCGACGGGAGATGATCAGGTCATGGGAAAACTCCACGAACGGATCGACGGCCGGCTGCGGAAGTTCATCGAGGAGCAGCCGGTCTTCTTCACCGCGACCGCGCCGCTCGCCGGGGACGGTCATGTCAACCTCTCCCCCAAGGGCCGCGCCGGGACCCTCGTCGTCATCGACGAGCAGACCCTCGCCTACCTCGACTTCGGCGGCAGCGGCGCCGAGACCGTCGCCCACGTCCGGGAGAACGGCCGCATCACGCTGATGTGGTGCGCGTTCTCCGGACCGCCGAACATCGTGCGCATCCACGGCGAGGGCGAGGCGGTCTTCCGTGACGATCCGCGCTGGGCCGAGCTGATCCCCCTGTTCGGGGAGGCCGACGGGCCCTCGGCGCGGGCGATCGTCGTGGTCCACGCCCGCCGGATCGCGGACGTGTGCGGCTATGCCGTCCCCCTCATGGAGTACCAGGGCGAGCGCACCCTGCACGCGGAGTACTTCGGCCGCAAGACGGACGAGGAGTTCGCCGAGTACTGCGAGAAGAAGGACCACATCGGATCCAGTCTCGACGGCCTGCCTGCACTGCCTCTGCCCCTCCCTGCCCGTACCGTCTGACGGGTGCTGCGTACCGTTCTCCTCGCCGGTTCACTGTTCGTCACCAGCCTGTCGTGGCCCGGCCCCACGCCCCTGCCCGAGCGACTCGCCGACACCGGGGGCGGCAGTCAACTGATCGTCGCCGTGGCTCCCTCCGCCGGGTCCACGACGGGCCGGCTGACCTGGTGGGACCGGCGCGCGGGCCGCTGGTACGAGGCGGGCAGCGCCCCCGCGCGGTTCGGGGCGAACGGCCTGGCCGAGGGCGCCACCCGGGTCCAGGGCACGAGCACCACCCCGACCGGCCTGTACGGGCTGCCGTACGCCTTCGGCATCGAGGCCCCGCCCCCGGGCACGGAGTACCGCGGCCGGTACCGGCGGGTGACCGAGCGTTCCTGGTGGTGCCAGGACAACGCGTCGAGCAGCTACAACCGCTGGGTGGAGCCGCTGCCCGCCGACTGCGCGCCGGGCGAGGCCGAGCACCTGGTCACGTACCGCGAGCAGTACGCGTACGCGCTGGTGATGGACTTCAACTACGACCGGCCGGTGCGCGGCCGGGGCGCGGGCATCTTCCTGCACGTCGACGGCAAGGGCGCGACGGCGGGCTGCGTGTCCGTGCCGCAGCGGTCGATGCGGGCGATCCTGCGCTGGGCGGACCCCCGGCGGCGCCCGCACATCGCGGTCGGCACACAGGACGGCCCGCTGGCCGTGACGCGGTACTAGGCCGCCTCTTTCGGATCTTGCCGGCGGTCGAGGAGCAGCTCGGCGGCGGCCACCCCCGTCGCGTCGCCGGTGACGACGGCCGAGTGGTACGGGTCCAGGTCCAGGCCGGCGACGGCCACGGCGAGGGCCCGGCCGGCGGTCGCCCGGGGCCGCCACCGCACGCCGACCCCAAGGCGCCCACCCGGGGCTCAGTCGGGCGGGGCTCAGCCCTCCTTCTGCGCCAACCGCAGCAGGTGGTCGGCGAGGGCCTGACCTCCCGCCGGATCACGGCTGATGAGCATCAGGGTGTCGTCGCCGGCGATGGTGCCGAGGATCTCCCGGAGTTCGGCCTGGTCGATCGCGGACGCGAGGAACTGGGCCGCACCGGGCGGGGTGCGCAGGACCACGAGGTTCGCGGAGGCCTCGGCGGAGATCAGCAGTTCCCCGGAGAGGCGCCGCATGCGCTCCTCCTTCGCGGACTCGCCGAGCGGGGCCTGCGGGGTGCGGAAGCCGCCCTCGCTGGGGACCGCGTAGATCAGCTCGCCGCCCGTGTTGCGGATCTTCACCGCGCCCAGCTCGTCGAGGTCCCGCGAGAGCGTGGCCTGGGTGACGCTCAGCCCGTCGTCGGCGAGCAGCTTGGCCAACTGGCTCTGCGAGCGCACCGGTTGCCGGTTGAGGATGTCCACGATCCGGCGGTGGCGTGCGGTGCGGGTCTGGGGGACGGACTGGCCGTTCTGCTCGTGTTCCTGCGCCTGACTCATCGTCGTCTCATTCCCCGGTTCGTCCGTCCCCGTTGGCTGCGTCCTTGGCTGCGTCGAGCACGCCGGGCAGGGCCCGGAGGAACGCGTCCGCCTCTGCCTCCGTCAGTACGTACGGGGGCATCAGCCGTACGACGTCGGGGGCGGGCGCGTTCACCAGGAAGCCGGCGTCCTGAGCCGCCTGCTGCACCAGGGCTGCGAGCGGCTCGGTCAGCACGATACCCAGCAGGAGGCCGGCGCCGCGGACGTGGGAGACCAGGTCGTGGCCCAGGCCCTCGATCCCGGAGCGCAGCCGTTCGCCGCGGACCTTGACCCGGTCGAGCAGGCCGTCGGCGGCGATGGTGTCGATCACGGCGAGTCCGGCGGCGCAGGCGACCGGGTTCCCGCCGAAGGTGGTGCCGTGCTGGCCGGGCCGGAGCAGGTCGGCGGCCGGTCCGAAGGCGGCGACGGCGCCGATCGGCAGGCCGCCGCCCAGGCCCTTCGCGAGTGTGACGAGGTCGGGTTCGACGCCCTCGTGGGCCTGATGCTCGAACCACTGGCCGCACCGCCCGATGCCGGTCTGCACCTCGTCGAGCACGAGCAGGGTCCCGGTGGCCCGGGTGATCTCACGGGCGGCCGTCAGGTAGCCCGCGGGCGGGACGACGACGCCGTTCTCGCCCTGGATCGGCTCGATGATCACCAGCGCGGTCTCTTCCGTGACGGCGGCCCGCAGGGCCTCCACGTCGCCGTAGGGGACGTGCGTGACCTCGCCGGGCAGGGGCAGGAAGGGCTGCTGCTTCCCGGGCTGGCCGGTGAGCGCGAGGGCGCCCATGGTGCGGCCGTGGAAGCCGCCGTCGGTGGCCACCATGTGGGTCCGCCCGGTCAACCGGCCGATCTTGAAGGCGCCCTCGACGGCCTCGGCGCCGGAGTTGCAGAAGAAGATCCGCCCCGGCCGGTCGAAGAGCTGGAGCAGTCGCTCGCCGAGCTCCAACACCGGCCCGGAGGCGTACAGGTTGGAGACGTGGCCCAGGGTGGAGACCTGGGAGGTGACCGCCGACACGATCGCCGGGTGCGCGTGGCCCAGGGCGTTGACCGCGATGCCGCCCACGAAGTCGGTGTACTGCTTGCCGTCCGCGTCCCAGACCTGGGCGCCCTCGCCGCGCACGAGGGCCACGGTCGGGGTGCCGTAGTTGTCGGTCAGCGTGCGCTGCCAGCGGGCGGCGAAGCGCTGGTTGCCGGTCTCCTGGTTTCCGGTCATGCGGGTTCCCCTCCCTGTGCGTCGGGCACGACCATCGTGCCGATTCCCTCGTCGGTGAAGATCTCCAACAGGATCGAGTGCTGGACCCGTCCGTCGATCACGCGGGCGGTGTTCACCCCGTTGCGCACGGCGTGCAGGCAGCCCTCCATCTTGGGCACCATGCCGCTGGACAGCTCGGGGAGCAGTTTCTCCAGCTCGCCGACGGTGAGCCGGCTGATCACCTCGTCGCTGTTCGGCCAGTCCGCGTACAGGCCCTCGACGTCGGTGAGGACCATCAGCGTCTCGGCGCCCAGGGCGGCGGCGAGGGCCGCGGCCGCCGTGTCGGCGTTGACGTTGTAGACGTGGTGGTCGTCGGCGCTGCGCGCGATGGAGGAGATGACCGGGATCCGGCCGTCGGCCAGGAGTGCCTCGATCGCGCCCGTCTCGATGGCGGTGATCACGCCGACCCGACCGATGTCGACGAGCTCGCCGCCGATCTGCGGGCTGTGCTTGGTCGCGGTGATGGTGTGGGCGTCCTCGCCGGTCATGCCGACGGCGAGCGGCCCGTGCTGGTTGAGCAGCCCGACCAGCTCGCGCTGGACCTGCCCCGCCAGCACCATCCGTACGACGTCCATGGCCTCGGGCGTGGTGACGCGCAGACCCGCCTTGAACTCGCTGACCAGGCCCTGCTTGTCCAGCTGGGCGTTGATCTGCGGTCCGCCGCCGTGCACGACGACGGGGCGCAGGCCGGCCTGGCGCAGGAAGACCACGTCCTGGGCGAAGGCGGCCTTGAGGTTCTCGTCGATCATGGCGTTGCCGCCGAACTTGATCACGACGATCTTGCCGTTGTGGCGGGTGAGCCAGGGCAGGGCCTCGATGAGGATCTCGGCCTTGGGGAGCGCGGTGTGCTTCCTCGCGGTGCTCATGAGCTGTACGCGCTGTTCTCGTGGACGTACTCGGCGGTCAGGTCGTTGGTCCAGATCACCGCGGACGCGGAGCCGTTCGCCAGGTCGGCGGTGATGCGGACCTCGCGGTCCTTCATCGAGACCAGGTCGCGGTCCTCGCCGACCGAGCCGTTGCGGCACACCCAGACGCCGTTGATGGCGACGTTCAGCCGGTCCGGGTCGAAGGCGGCCCGGGTGGTGCCGATGGCGGAGAGCACCCGGCCCCAGTTGGGGTCCTCGCCGTGGAGGGCGCACTTGAGGAGGTTGTTGCGGGCGATGGACCGGCCGACCTCGACCGCGTCGTCCTCGCTGAGCGCGCCGACGACCTCGACGCGGATGTCCTTGCTCGCGCCCTCGGCGTCGCCGATGAGCTGCCGGGCGAGGTCGTCGCAGACCGTCCGTACGGCCTCGGCGAAGTCCTCGTACGCGGGCACCCGGGCGGACGCGCCCGAGGCGAGCAGCAGCACGGTGTCGTTGGTGGACATGCAGCCGTCGGAGTCGACCCGGTCGAAGGTGGTGCGGGTGGCGGCGCGCAGCGCCTTGTCGAGGGTGGGCCCGTCCAGGTCGGCGTCGGTGGTGAGGACGACGAGCATGGTGGCGAGTCCCGGGGCGAGCATGCCCGCGCCCTTGGCCATGCCGCCGACGGTCCAGCCGTCCCGGGTGGCGGTGGCCGTCTTGTGCACGCTGTCGGTCGTCTTGATGGCGATGGCCGCGTCCTCGCCGCCGTCGGCGGAGAGGGCGGTGACCGCGGTGTCGACGCCGGCGAGCAGCTTGTCCATGGGGAGCAGGACGCCGATCAGGCCGGTGGAGGCGACGGCGATCTCGCCGGCGTTGTGTTCGCCGCCGAGCGCCTCGGCGACCTTCTCCGCCGTGGCGTGGGTGTCCTGGAAGCCCTTGGGGCCGGTACAGGCGTTGGCGCCGCCGGAGTTGAGGACGACCGCGCTGACGGCGGCGCCGCGCAGGACCTGCTCGGACCAGTGCACGGGTGCGGCCTTGACGCGGTTGGAGGTGAAGACGCCCGCGGCGGCCAGACGCGGCCCGTTGTTGACCACGAGGGCCAGGTCGGGGCTGCCGTTCGCCTTGATCCCGGCGGCGATGCCCGCCGCCGTGAATCCCTGTGCTGCCGTGACGCTCACGGTGCGACTCCGATCGTGGAAAGACCCAGGCCCTCGTCGAAACCGAGGGCGATGTTCATGCTCTGCACCGCGCCGCCGGCGGTGCCCTTGGTCAGGTTGTCGATGGCGCTGATCGCGATGATCCGCCCGGCGGACTCGTCGTACGCCACCTGCACGTGGGCGGCGTTGGAGCCGTGCACGGACTTGGTGACGGGCCACTGCCCCTCGGGGAGGAGGCGTACGAAGGGCTCGTCGGCGTAGGCCTTCTCGTACGCGGCGCGGACCGTGTCGGCGGTGGTGCCGGGGAGCGCCTTGGCGGAGCAGGTGGCGAGGATGCCCCGGGCCATGGGCACCAGGGTGGGCGTGAAGGACACCGAGACCCGCCGGCCGGCGAGGGGGCTCAGGTTCTGCACCATCTCGGGGGTGTGGCGGTGGCCGCCGCCCACGCCGTACGGGCTGACCGCGCCCATCACCTCGGAGCCGAGCAGGTGGGGCTTGAGGGCCTTGCCGGCGCCGGAGGTGCCGGTGGCGGCCACGATCACGGCCTCCGGCTCGGCGAGCCCGGCGGCGTAGGCCGGGAACAGCGCGAGCGAGACGGCGGTCGGGAAGCAGCCGGGAACGGCGATACGCTTGGCCCGCTCCAACGCGGCGCGGGCGCCGGGGAGCTCGGGGAGTCCGTAGGGCCAGGTACCGGCGTGCGGAGCGCCGTAGAACCGGTCCCAGTCGGCGGAGTCCTTGAGCCGGTGGTCGGCGCCCATGTCGACGACGAGCACGTCCTCGCCGAGCCGCGCGGCGACGGCGGCGGACTGGCCGTGCGGCAGGGCGAGGAAGACGACGTCGTGTCCGGCGAGGACCTCGGGCGTGGTCGCCTCAAGGGTCCGGTCGGCGAGCGGTCCGAGGTGCGGTTGCAGGGTGCCGAGGGATTGGCCCGCGTTGGAGTTGCCGGTCAGCGCGCCGATCTCCACCTCGGGGTGCGAGAGCAGCAGGCGCAGGACTTCACCGCCCGCGTATCCGCTCGCTCCGGCCACCGCTACACGTACCACCATCGGACCTCCTCATCGATGGCATGACTATACGTATCTACGCAGGTTTATGCAAAGCTCCGCATCGCCGGGCAGCGCACCGCTCACTCGGCACCACCGCGGCCCGCGCAGGTGTCGCCCGTCCGTTTCGGTCGCGGGGCGCGGCAGTGCGCGGGGTGAGCGCGCCGCCTGGTTCCGCGACAGCGGGGGAACCTGGTGGTGATCGGCGAGCCGATCCTCTGACCGACCCGCCGGGGCCGGCCCCGGCGCGGCCTCGACCCGCTCGGCTCAGCCGAGCGGGTGCCGCACCCACACGTTCGGTTCCACGTACACCGCGTACCCGTGCTCCGCCTCGCACCGGACGGGGGCGAGCGCGCCGGGCACCCGTACCGGGCCGGTCGCGTCGAAGGGCAGCCCGGTCCACTCCCGCCAGTCGGCCAGGGACCCGCTGATCGTCATGGACAGCGGGGCCACGGAGTCGATGACGGCCCCCGCGCGGACGTGGACCCGCAGCCACGGGTCGTGGGGCAGCCCGTCCGCACGGGTGCGGTACGCGTACTCCTCCATCGGGGTGTCCGGCTCGGCGTGCTTGCCGTTCGGCCGTACGGGAGCCACGACCTCGGCGAAGCCGCGGGCGCGGGCGTTGTCCCGCATGGCCGCGAGCATCCGGCCGGACAGCCCCTCGCCCTGCCGGTCGGCGGCGACGGTGATCTCGATGGCGCTGACCGTGTCGGGCGCGGCACCGCGCCGCAGGTCGGAGAAGGCCCACAGCAGGACCTGGTCCCAGCCGCGGGCGGGCAGCACGCCGGCGCCGCGACCTTCCGCGTGCAGGGCGAAGGGCAGGCTGAACGCCCTGGCGATCACCGCGTCGCCGTCCGTGGCGACGAGCACGTGGTCGGGGAACTCGGCCACCATGCGCGGGTACAGCAACCAGGCCAGCGAGTCGTGACCGGCGAACGGGGGCCACGGGTCCTTCATGTCCCAGAGCCGGGCGGCCAGTTCGGGACGTCGGGCCAGGGTGGTGATCTCGATGCCGGTCATGGGCGCAGGCTAGGCGCGGCGCGCCCGCCCCTCAACCGAATTGCGGGGCGGCGTCACGCGTGGGGCCGAGGCCGGATCGCAGCCGTTGGGCGGCCTCGGTCAGCTCCCCCGCGCCGGCGACGCCGGCGAAGCTGAGCCGTACGTGGGGCCCCGGCGGTTCCGCGCCGAAGTAGGGGCGGCCGGGCGCGACCGCGACCCCGGCGCGGAGGGCCGACGCGACGAAGGCGGCCTCGTCCGCGCCGTCCGCGAGCCGGAGCCACAACTGGTATCCGCCGGAGGGCGGTTGGGGGAGGGTCAGGGCGGGCAGTTCCCGGCGCAGGGCGCCCGCGAGGACGTCCCGGCGGTGCCGCAGCTCGGCGGCGACGGCCCGCAGGTGTCGGGGCCAGGCGGGCGCGCCGACCAGTTCGAGGGCGGCCTCCTGGAGCGGGCGCGAGACGAAGAAGCTGTCGACGACCTGGATGGCGCGCAACCGGTCGAGGACCGGGCCCCGGGCGGCCAGCGCCCCCACGCGCAGGCTGGGCGAGGTCGCCTTGGTCAGCGACCGGACGTGGACGACGACCCCGTCGGCGTCGTCGGCGGCGAGGGTGGCGGGCAGCGGGTCGGCGTCCTCGTGGGCCAGGTTCCGCGCGTAGTCGTCCTCGACCACGAAGGCCCCGGCCGCGCGGGCGATCCGGACGACCTCCGTGCGGCGCGCGGCCGCCAGGACGGCGCCGGTCGGGTTCTGGAACAGCGGCTGGCAGACGAAGACGCGGGCGCCCGTCGCCTCGAAGGCGGCCGCCAGCAACTCCGGGCGGACCCCCTCGGCGTCGACGGGGACCGGCACGGGGCGGCAGCCGGAGGCGCGGGCGATGGCGAGCAGTCCGGGGTAGGTGGGCGACTCCACCAGGATCGGCGCGCCGGGCGGGGCCAGCGCCCGCAGCGCGGTGGTCAGGGCGCTCTGCCCGCCCGCGGTGACCAGCACGTCGGCCGCCGACACCGCGCCGCCGATCTCGCGGGCGAACCAGTCGCGCAGCTCGGGCAGCCCCTCCACCGGGGGCCTGCTCCACGCGCCGGGCCGGCGGCCGGCGCGGGCGAGGGCGGCCGCCATGGCCCGCTCGGGCTGGAGCGAGGGGTGCAGGTAGCCGCTGTTGAGCTCGATCACACCGGACGGCGGGGCGGCCAGCGAGACGAGCACCCCGGAGGCGTCCACGGACCGCGGGACCACGTCGCCGGCGCCCTCCCCGCTGAGGGTGACCTCCTGCCAGGAGGTGTCCCCGGACGCCGGTTCCGCGGAGCGCGGTCGGGCCCGGAAGACCCCGGCGCCGGGGCGGGTGACGACCAGCCCCTCGGCCGCGAGCAGGGCGAGGGCGCGCGACACGGTGACCGGGCTGACCCGGTAGTGCTCCACCAGGGCCCGACTCGACGGCAGCTTTCCACCCACCGAGTAGCGGTTGAGTTCCGACTTGAGGGATTCAGCCAGCTCCGCCGCACTGCTACGCTCGTACATGACAGCACAGAATAGCGCTACTCGTCCGACCTCGATAGCAGTTCAGGGAAGGGCCGGTAGCGGATCCGCTCTCGCCGGCCTCGGGGTCGTCGCCTTCTCGCTGACCTTTCCCGCCACCGCGTGGGGCCTGGAGAGCTTCGGCCCCTGGTCCCTCGTCGCCGTGCGCAGCGTCCTCGCCGCGATGATCGCGGGCGCCTTCCTGCTGGCCCGCCGGGCGCCGCTGCCCTCCCGCGCGCACTGGGCGGGGCTCGCTGTCGTCGCCGCGGGGGTCGTCGTCGGCTTCCCCCTGCTCACCACCCTCGCGCTCCAGACCTCCACCACCTCGCACGCCGCCGTCGTGGTCGGCCTGCTCCCGCTGACCACCGCCGTGGTGTCCTCGCTGCGCACGGGGGCCCGGCCGTCGAGGCGGTTCTGGGCCGCGGCCGTCGCCGGGGCGGTGATCGTGCTCGGCTTCACCCTGGGTCAGAGCGGCGGCTCCCTCTCGGCCGGCGACGGCTACCTCTTCGGGGCGCTGCTCGTGTGCGCCGCCGGCTACACCGAGGGCGGGCGGCTCGCCCGCCTGCTGCCGGGCTGGCAGGTGATCGGCTGGGCGTTGGTGCTGTGCCTGCCGCTCAGCCTCGCCGGTTCCGTGCTCGGCCTGGCGTACGAGCCGGTGCACCTGACCGCGCACGGGGTGATCGGGCTGGTCTGGGTGGCGGCCGGCTCGACCTTCCTGGGTCTGTACGTCTGGTATCGGGGCATGGCCGAGATCGGCGCGGCCCGGGCCAGCCAGCTCCAGCTCGCGCAGCCCCTGCTGACGCTGGTCTGGTCGGTGGCGCTGCTCGGCGAGCACATGTCCCCGGCCGCACCGGTGGCGGCCGGTGCGGTTCTCGTCTGCATCGCGGTGACACAGCGGGTCAAATAGTGCGGGAACGACCTAAACTGCTAGCACCGGATCAGACCGCCTTGTGAGGGAGGCCGGCTATGCGCGCGACCGAGGGCGACCAGTTGGTGCAGCACGGCAGGATCGTGGGCCAGCACGACAAGGTGGGTGAGATCACCCAGGTCCTGGGAGAGAACGGAACCCCTCCCTACCGGGTCCGCTTCCAGGACGGGCACGAGGCCGTGATGTCCCCGGGCCCCGACTGCGTCGTCAAGCACCCGTCCGAGTCCACCCAGTGACCCCGCACCACACCCGACGCACGGCCCGGCGCCGTCCGTTTCAACGCGGCGGCACGCGCGTCGGATAGTGATCGGCCACCACCCTGGCCATCGCCCCATTGGGGTCCGCGACCACCTGCTTCGCCGAGAAGTAGCAGTGGCCGCGGACCTGCGCGTGGTCCCGGGCGAAGCGGACGTGGCGCGACAGCTCCCCCGGGTCGCGCCACGCGGCGGTGGGGCTCGCGGCGTCGCAGCGGTAGAGCGCCTCCCCCACGTACAGGTCCACGCCCGTGCCCTCGACCGTGCGCGCCCACCACGGCACGAGCGAGGCGTAGTCGGCGGTGGGGTGGCCGATCTGCCAGTAGACCTGCGGCGCGATGTAGTCGATCCAGCGCTCCTTGACCCACTTGCGGGTGTCCGCGTACAGGTCGTCGTACGTGCCGATGCCCGCCCGGGTCGGGGAGCCGAGCGGGTCCGACTCCTCGTTGCGCCAGACCGCGAACGGGCTGATGCCGAACCTCGTCCCCGGGCGAACCGTGCGGAGCCGCTCGGACATCTCCCGCACCAGGGTGTCGGTGTTGTGCCGGCGCCAGTCGGCCCGGGAGGCGAAGGAGCCGCCGTACTCCTCGAAGGCCTCGTCGTCGTCGAAGTCCACGCCGTCCACGGGGTACGGGTAGAAGTAGTCGTCCCAGTGCACGGCGTCGACCGGGTAGCGGGCGACCGCGTCGAGCATGGCCCGCTGCACGAAGGCCCGCACCTCGGGCAGTCCCGGGTTGTAGTACAGCCTGCCGCCGTACGGGACCGTCCAGCCGGGGTTGCGGCGCGCCGGGTGCGCGGCGGCGAGCCGGGTCGGGTCGGTGTGGTTGGCCACCCGGTACGGGTTGAACCAGGCGTGCAGCTCCAGCCCCCGCGCATGGGCCTCGGTGACCGCCGTGCCCAGCGGGTCCCAGCCGGGGTCGACCCCCTGGGTCCCGGTCAGCCACTGGGACCAGGGCTCCAGGGCGGAGGGCCACATCGCGTCGGCGGTGGGCCGGACCTGGAGGACCACCGCGTTCAGCCGGCGCTCGACGGCGGTGTCGAGGAGCGCGAGGAGTTCCGCGCGCTGCGCGGCGGCGGAGAGCCCCGTCTCGGAGGGCCAGTCGACGTTCTGTACGGAGGCGATCCACATCCCCCGGAGTTCGGACGCGGGCGCCCCGGTCGGCACCGGCCTTCGCTCCTCCGGTCGTGTCCTGCCCGCCGCTCCGGCGGGTCCCGCCCCCGTGGCCGAGGCCAGCAGCCCCGCGCCCGCCGCCAGCAGTCCCCGCCGCCCGATGTACGTCATGTGACGACTCCGTTCCGTTCCGTGACAATGCGTTGCGTGCGCCCAGCATGCCCGCCCCGGCCCGCCGGCCGGGGCAAGGTCGGGGGTAACGTCGGGGGGCGTGGCGGGCGCCGGAACGCAGTTACCACTGCACCAGTACGGGGGACCCGCGATGGATGAGCAGCGAAAGGCACGATGTGACGGACCTCTCTACCCTCCCGACCGACATCGCACGCGTCGGCGTGGTGGGCTGTGGCCAGATGGGCGCGGGCATCGCGGAGGTATGCGCCCGCAGCGGTCTTGAGGTGATGGTCGCCGAGACCACCGGCGAGGCCCTGGAGATCGGGCGCACCCGGCTGCACAACTCCCTGATGAAGGCCGCCGAACGCGGCAAGATCAGCGAGGAGGAGCGGGACGCCACCCTGGCCCGCCTCACCTTCACCACCGACCTCGGCGAGTTCGCCGACCGCGACCTCGTCATCGAGGCCGTCGTCGAGAACGAGCAGGTCAAGACGGAGATCTTCCAGGTCCTCGACCAGGTGATCACCCGTCCGGACGCGATCCTCGCCTCCAACACCTCCTCGATCCCGCTGGTCAAGCTGGCCGTCGCCACCTCGCGGCCCGACCAGGTCATCGGCATCCACTTCTTCAACCCGGCCCCGGTGCAGCAGCTCGTCGAGCTGATCCCGGCGCTGACCACGGGCGAGGAGACCATCAAGCGGGCCGAGGCCCTGGTGCGGGACGTGCTGGGCAAGCACGCGATCCGCGCCCAGGACCGATCCGGCTTCGTGGTCAACGCGCTGCTCATCCCGTACCTGCTGTCGGCGATCCGGATGTTCGAGTCCGGCATCGCGAGCCGCGAGGACATCGACAACGGCATGGAGCTGGGCTGCGCCCACCCCATGGGTCCGCTGAAGCTCGCGGACCTGATCGGCCTGGACACGGTGGCCTCCGTGGCGGACTCGATGTACGCGGAGTTCAAGGAGCCGCTGTACGCCGCTCCCCCGCTGCTCCAGCGCATGGTCGACGCGGGCCGCCTCGGCCGCAAGACGGGCTCGGGCTTCTACCCGTACGCCTGATCGTCCGGAGACGGCCTAGCCCAGCCGCAGGTGATGCAGGAGCAGCAACCCGGCCGCCATGTTGGCGGCCGGGATCTCGCCGCGCGCGATCATGTCCGGCACCAGCTTGAGCGGGACCCACTCGCGACGCGAGGACTCGAAGTCGTCCTCGGGGTGGCCGATGTACCTGGCCCCGTCCGCCCAGTAGAGGTGGTGGCGGGCGTCGGTCAGCCCGTTGGAGGGCTCCACGGTCATCAGGTGGTGGAGCGGGCCGGGCCGCCAGCCCGACTCCTCCTCCATCTCGCGGGCGGCGGCGACGGCGATGTCCTCGCCGTCCTCGACCACGCCGGCGGGCAGTTCCCAACCCCAGCTGTCGGTGATGAAACGGTGCCGCCACAGCAGCAGCACCTCGTTGGCCGCGTTGACGGCCGTGGCGACCGCCACCGGGCGCAGCCGGATCACGAAGTGGTCCAGGTGCCGGCCGTCGGGGAGTTCCACATCCGCGAGGTTCACATCGAACCAGCGGTTCTTGTACACGGTCTGCTCGCTCAGGTTCATCCACTGCACGGTTGTGCCACCTTCCGAATCGTCGGTGGCAACATGGCAGCAGTTCGACCCCTTACAGGGGAACGCGCAGCGCCCCGTCGATGAGCCGGGCGGTCTCCTCCGCGCTGGCACAACCGCTGGTCAGGAGCCTCTCCCTGACCGCACGCAACCGATCCCGCAGCCGTTGCGACTCCATGCCCTGGGCCCGCTCGGCCATCTCCACCGCGGCCGGCACCGCCCGGTCCGGCTCCCCCTGCCGCAACTGCACCTCGCACAGGATCGCCAGCCGGTGGACCCGGCCGCGGTCGTGCGCGGGCGTCCCGACGGCGGCCTCCGCCTGGGTGTGCGCGGCCTCCAGGTCGCCGAGGGCGAGCAGCGCCTCCGCCACCTGTACGTTGACCAGCCCGGGCTGCACGTACCCCGTCTCCGCCGGCTCGGTACCGGGTCGGATGCGCTCGGCGTCCGCCTCCGCCTGCCGGATGCACGCCAACGCGGCCGCCCCGTCGCCGAGTCGGGCGTACGCCTTGGCCTGCATCGCGTGCAGATCGGCGGCCAGCGCCGGGGTCGTGTGCCGGCCCGCGGCCCGCAGCGCCGCCTCGGCGAACGCCACCGCCTGCCGGTGGTCCCCCAGGTACAGCGACTGGTTGACGAGCAGCGCGATCACGTACGCCCCCAACCCCCGGTCGCCGCTGGCCTTCGCCATCCGCAGGGCCTGGTGGAAGTACCGCTGGGCCGCTCCGTGGGCGTCGGAGTCGTAGGCGCAGATGCCCGCGACCGCCACCAACGAGCCGGTGGCCCGGTGCAGTTGCCGGCCGAGCGCGTCGGGGTAGCTCCCGCGCAGCATGGGCGCCGTCTCGTTGCCCAGGAAGCGGACGATCCGCGCCCGGGTGGCCATCCCGCCGGCCCTGCGGTACATCAACTCGTAGTGCGCGCGGGCGGCCCTGAGGACCTCGATGTGCTCGGGCCCGATCCGCAACGGGCCGTCGCGGGAGACGTCGCAGTCCTCGGGCGGGTTCTCCCACTCCCAGACCGGCATGACGGCCGACGTGCCGGTGACCGCCTCGTCGGACCGCAGCGGGGACCGACCCTGTTCGTCGGAGCGCCACAGGGCGGCGGCCCGGTCCACGAACCCGTTCAGCGGGGTCGCGTGGGGCGCGGGCCGGCCGGTCGCGCCGAGCCCGGCGTCGTCGAGCGTGACGGGCCTGCGCAGCCGCCCGCCGAGCACCTCGCAGATCAGCACGGGCACCTGGCCGCGCGGTCGCTGCCCCTTCAACCAGCGGGAGACCGCGGTGTGTTCGTAGCGCAGGGCGAGTCCGAGGCCGCGACCCGCCTGGTTGACGTGCGCGGCGAGTCCGGCGTGGGACATGCCCGCCTCCGCGAGGAGGGCGTCGAGCAGGGCATTGGGCTGCATGGGGCCCTCCAAGGGCTCGTCCGCATCAGGCTAATGGGTGCGAGGTTCACACGGGGTGTGAAACGAGTACGCGCATAAATGCGATACGCACCCTGCCGCGAAGGTGTCCCGGAGCGCTTCACTTAAGGGCCTCGTGAAGAGGCCGCTCGGGTCGTCGGCTCCCCCTCGTACAGTGCGACGACCCGGCACCGCGCCGCCCGTTCTGTTGTCTGCCCGACACTCCACGGCAGGACGGGCGGCGCGCCACGGTTCCGCCGGCGCCCGGTTGGTCGCCGGGGGCCGGCCGGAACCGGGCCGAACGCGCACCGGGCCCATCCACCGGGTCCGGTGCGTGCGGCCGGCGCACCCGACATCGCGCTTCCACTCCTGCACCGAACGACCGAGGGGCGCGTCCGGTGATCCGGACGCGCCCCTCGGCAGGCCTGTGTCGGCGGTGCGGTCACACGCCCCGCAGCACCGCACCCGTCCGCTCGCCGGCCAAGGCCACCGCCGCGTCGCGCGCGGCCGTGGACTCCTCGGCCGTCAGCGTGCGGTCGGTCGCCCGGAAGCGCAGCGCGTACGCGAGGGACTTCTTGCCCTCGCCCACCTGCTCACCGGTGAACACGTCGAACAGCCGCAGGGACTCCAGCAGTTCGCCCGCGCCGCTGCGCAGCGCGTCCTCGACCGCCGCGGCGGGCACCGAGGCGTCCACGATCAGCGCCACGTCCTGGGTCGCCACCGGGAAGGAGGAGATCCGGGGCGCCCGGAGGGCCTCGCCGCCGGCCGCCGCGAGGCGGTCCAGGTCGAGCTCCATGGCGCTGGTGCGGGCCGGCAGGCCCATCGCCTTGACCACGCGCGGGTGCAGCTCACCGGCGTGACCGATCACTGTCTCCACCCCGTCGAGGGTGACGAGCAGTTCGGCGCACCGACCCGGGTGCCAGGGGCCGTACCGGCCCTGGCGCACGGTGAGTTCGGCGCCGGCCTCGACGGCCAGCGAGCGCGCCGCCTGGACGGCGTCGGCCCAACCGGCCGGGTATCCCTTGCCCCACCAGCCGGCCTGCTCGCGCGCTCCGGCCAGCACGACCGCGGCGTACCGCGGCTGGGCCGGCAGGGCGGCGTCGAGGGTGGCGATCTCCTCGTCCGTGGGACGCCGGTCGACGGGCAGTCGTACGGCGACACCCGGCTGCGGGCCGGCGAGGAAGACCGAACCGGTCTCGAACAGCGCCAGGTCGTGGCTGCCCCGGCTGTCGTTGCGCCGCAGCGCGTTCAGCAGCCCCGGCAGCAGCGTGGTGCGCAGCGCCGGCTCCTCGTCGGAGATCGGGTTGACGAGCTTGACGACGCGGCGGGCGGCGTCGTCCGCGGCCAGCTGGAGCTGGTCGAAGACGCCCTCGCCCAGGAACGGGTAGCTGAGCGCCTCGACGTAGCCCGCGCCGGCCAGCGCGCGGCCCACCCGGCGGTGCAGCTGCTGCCGGGCGGTCAGACCGCGACCGGAGGGCACCTGCGGCAGGGTCGACGGCAGGTTGCCGTAGCCCTCCAGCCGGATGACCTCTTCGGCGAGGTCGTTGGGCTCGGCGAGGTCGGGGCGCCACGACGGGACGGTGACGACGAGCTCGTCCTGTCCGTAGACGTCGCAGCCGATCTCCTGGAGGCGGCGGACGACGGTCTCGCGGCCGTAGTCCATGCCCGCGACGCGGTCCGGGTGGTCGGCGCTCATGGCGATGGTGCGCGGGGCGCCCGGGGCGATGAGGTCGGTGACCCCGGCCTCGGCGGTACCGCCCGCGACCAGCACGAGCAGGTCCACGGTCCGCTGCGCGGCCGCGGCGGCGGCCTGCGGGTCCACGCCCCGCTCGAAGCGCTTGGAGGCCTCGGAGGACAGCTTGAGGCGGCGGGCGGTGCGCGAGATCGACACGGCGTCGAAGTGCGCCGCCTCGATGACCACGTCGGTGGTGCCCGTGACCCGGCCGGTCTCGGGGTCGGTGACGGAGTCGGCGATCTCGGTGTTGGCACCGCCCATGACACCCGCGAGCCCGATCGGGCCGCTGTTGTCGGTGATCACCAGGTCCTCGGCGTCGAGCGTGCGCTTGACCCCGTCGAGGGTGGTGAACTTCTCGCCCTGCTCGGCACGGCGGACGCCGATGGCGCCGTCGATGCGCGAGCGGTCGTAGGCGTGCAGCGGCTGACCGAGTTCGAGCATCACGTAGTTGGTGATGTCGACGGCGAGCGAGATCGGGCGCATGCCCGCCTTCTGCAGGCGGCGGCTGAGCCAGATCGGGGAGCGCGCCTCGGGGTCGAGACCGGTCACGGTGCGCGCGGTGAAGCGGTCGCAGCCGGCCGGGTCGTCGATCTTGACGAGGTAGCCGTACGAGTTCGGCGCGGGCACGTCGAGCAGCGCCGGGTCGCGCAGCGGCAGGCCGTAGGCGGTGGCGGCCTCGCGGGCCACACCGCGCATCGACATGCAGTAGCCGCGGTCCGGGGTGATGTCGATGTCGAGGACCTCGTCGACGAGCTGGAGCAGCTCGATCGCGTCGGTGCCGACCTCGTGCTCGTGCGGCAGGACGATGATGCCGTGCGTGCCGTCGTCGCCCATGCCCAGCTCTTCGCCGGAGCAGATCATGCCGTGCGAGGTCTTGCCGTACGTCTTGCGCGAGGCGATCGCGAAGTCGCCGGGCAGCACCGCACCGGGCAGCACCACGACGACCTTGTCGCCGACGGCGAAGTTCCGGGCGCCGCAGACGACCTCCTGCGGCTCGCCGGTGCCGTTGGCCTGACCGACGTCGACCGTGCAGAAGCGGATGGGCTTGCGGAAGCCCTCCAGCTCCTCGATGGTCAGGACCTGACCGACGACGAGGGGGCCCTTGAGCCCGGCGCCGAGCTGCTCGACGGTCTCGACCTCGAGGCCGGCGTCGACGAGCTTGGCGGCCACGTCGCGGCCGGTCTCACCTGCGGGGAGGTCTACGTACTCCCGCAGCCAGGAAAGCGGGACGCGCATCAGATCTCACTCCCGAACGGCCGGGTGAAACGGACGTCACCCTCGACCATGTCTCGCATGTCTTCCACGTTGTGACGGAACATCAGCATCCGCTCGATGCCGAATCCGAAGGCGAAGCCGCTGTACTTCTCCGGGTCCACACCACAGGCGACGAGCACCTTGGGGTTGACCATGCCGCAGCCGCCGAGCTCGATCCAGCCCTCGCTGGAGCAGGTGCGGCACGGGCGGTCGGGGTTGCCCACCGACGCGCCGCGACACACGTAGCACTGCATGTCCATCTCGGCGGACGGCTCGGTGAACGGGAAGAAGTGCGGGCGCAGGCGCGTGGTGGTGCCCTCGCCGAACAGCTCCTGGACCATGTGGTCCATGGTGCCCTTGAGGTCCGCCATGGTCAGGCCCTCGTCCACGGCGAGCAGCTCGACCTGGTGGAAGACGGGCGTGTGCGTCGCGTCGAGCTCGTCGGTGCGGTACACCCGGCCCGGGCAGACGATGTAGACGGGGGGCTTGCGCTCCAGCAGCGAGCGCGCCTGCACCGGGGAGGTGTGGGTGCGCAGCACGACACCGGACTCGTCGCCCTCGGTGCCCTCGGGCCCCTGGACGAAGAAGGTGTCCTGCATCTGGCGCGCGGGGTGGTCGGGGGTGAAGTTGAGGGCGTCGAAGTTGAACCACTCCGCCTCGACCTCGGGCCCTTCCGCGACCTCGTACCCCATGGCCGTGAAGATGTCCGCGATGCGGTCCATCAGCGTGGTCAGGGGGTGCCGGGCGCCGGCCGGGATCCGGTCGTGGGGCAGCGTGACGTCCACGGCCTCCTCGACCAGCACCCGCTCGTCGCGCTCGGCCTCCAGGGCGACCGTGCGGGCCCCGAAGGCCTTGTTCACGGCGCCGCGGGCCTGCCCGACGCGCTTGCCCGCCTCGGCCTTGGCCTGGGGCGGCAGGGCGCCGATCTCGCGGTTGGCGAGCGCCAGGGGCGAGCGGTCGCCCATGTGCGCGGTCTTCGCCTCGCGAAGCTCGTCGAGGTCGCCGGCGGACGCGAAGGCGGCGAGCGCCTCGTCCCGCATGCGCTCGATCTCTTCCGGTTTCAGTGCCTCGACCTCGACAGGGTCGTACGACTTGTTCGGTGCCGACATCTCTTCCCGTACTTCCGATGGCTGGCTGGTGGATCCCCGCGCGACCCGCTCGACAGTCTCGACCGACCCGTTTCCACACAAGGACACAAAGGTGCCAAAGGTCGAGTCTAAAGGTCGCCGGGGGTGAAGGAGCCCGTCGGCCGCCTGGCGAGACCTCCGCAGGGTTACTGCGTGAGATAGGCCGGGGCGGCGACGGGCAGGATGAATCGGAACTCGGCGCCGCCGTCGGGACCGCGGCCGACCGTGATCGTCCCGCCGTGGGCCTCCACGATGCCCTTGACGATGTACAGGCCCAGCCCGGTGCCGCCGCGCTTGCTGCCGCGCCAGAAGCGGGTGAAGACGCGTCCCATCGACTCTTCGGGGATCCCGGGGCCTTCGTCGGTCACGGTGACGGCGGTTCCCTTCTCGGTCTTCCCCGCGGCGTTCGCGAAGGTGGTCGGCGACACGTCGATGGTGACGGTTCCCTCGCCGTGCCGCACCGCATTTTCGAGGAGGTTGCCGAGGATCTGGTCGATCTTGTCCGGGTCTGCCCAGAGATCGGGCAGGGGACGGCTGACGCGTACGAAGAACCGCTCGGGGGCCTGGCCGTTCGCGGTGAGCGCCTGGACGTGCCGGCCGACGGCGGTGGCGACGTCCACCGGCTGCCGGCGGACCTCCAGCCGACCGGAGTCGATCCGGGAGATGTCGAGGAGTTCGGCGATGAGGCGGGTGACGCGGTTCGCGTCGGCGTCGACGGTCTCCAGCATCAGCCGCTTCTGGTCGTCGGTGAACCGCTCCCACTTGGCGAGCAGGGTCGCCGTGAACCCCTTCACGGAGGTGAGCGGCGACCTCAGTTCGTGCGCGACGGTGGCGATCAGCTCGGCGTGGCTGCGTTCGGTGCGCCGCCTGGCCTCGGTTCCGCGCAGGGTGACCACCAGGCGGGTCAGCGGGCCGGTGGGGTGGGTGCGCACGTAGCGCGCGGAGACCAGGACCTCGCGCCCCCCGGGGAGGAGGAGGTTCCGCTCGGGCTGGCCGCGCCGGGTGGCCAGGCCTCCGTACGGGTCGGTCAGCGCCCACCAGCGGCGGCCTTCGAGGTCCTCCAGCGGCAGCGCGCGGTCGATCCGCGCCCCGATCGCCTCGCCCGCCGGGAGGGCGGTGATGCGGGCGGCGGCGGAGTTGAAGCAGACGACCCGGCCCGTGTGGTCGGCGACGACCAGCCCGTCGGGCAGGTCGTCGGGGTCGATCCCGAGACCGGCGAACTCCGACACGGGTGCCTGCCGGTCGGCGGCGCGGGCGGGCGTGGCCTGCGTGGGCACGCCCCGGGCGGCCCGGGCGGGGACGGCCGGGGGCGGCGGTCCGGCCGCCTCGGCGGCCGCCGGCGTGCTGTTCGTACCGACGCTCATGTCCCCGTACCCCACATCTCCGAGTAGCGCAGTGGGCCCCCCGGGCCGCCACATTACTAGCTGGGGGTCACGGAGCGGCACCCTCCGGGCGCCCGCTGTGCACGCGCGGAGGCGTAGAGGCACACGGCGGCGGCCGTGGCGAGGTTCAGGCTCTCGGCCTTGCCGTGGATCGGGACGCGCACGACGGCGTCCGCCAGGGCCCTGGTCTCCTCCGGCAGGCCCCAGGCCTCGTTGCCGAACACCCAGGCCGAGGGACCGCCCATGGTGCCGGCGTCGAGTTCGGCGTCGAGGTCGTCCTCGCCGGCGCCGTCGGCCGCGAGGATCCGCACGCCCGCCGCCCGCAGCCCTTCGACGGCCTGCTCCACCGGCACGCCGACCGCCACGGGGAGGTGGAAGAGGGAGCCGACCGAGGCCCGTACGGACTTCGGGTTGTACAGGTCCACGGAGGCGTCGGTCAGCACCACGGCGTCGGCTCCGGCGGCGTCCGCGCAGCGCAGCACGGTGCCGGCGTTCCCGGGGTCGCGGACGTGGGCGAGGACGGCGACGAGCTTCGGGCCGGCCTTGAGGATGTCCTCGAAGGGCGAGTCCAGGAAGTGGCAGACGCCGACGAGCCCCTGCGGGGTGACGGTCTGCGAGACCTCCGCGAGCACCTCGTCGTCGGCGTAGTGCACGCGCGCCCCGGCCAGGAGCGCGGCCTCGACGATGTCGGCGTAGCGTTCGGCCGCCTCGACGGTGGCGAACAGCTCGATCAGGGTCGACGCGCCTTCGGGGCCGCGGTGCTCGACGGCCTCGCGGACCGCCTGCGGGCCCTCGGCGATGAACCGGCGCTCCTTGGTGCGGAAGTTGCGCCGCGCCAGGCGCCTGGCGGCGGCCACCCGGGTGGATCGGGGGGAGATCAGCTCGGGGGTGCCCATGTGTCTGCGGTTCTCTCTCGGGGTCCGGGGCGTGGCTGCGCGGGTTCGCCGACGGACGGAGCCCGGCGGTCGCGGGAGCCAACGTGGTGGCGGGGTGCGAGGTCCCGCCCCGGCGGTGCGGGGCGAAAGCACACGGACCCGCAGGCGTGGAGCCTGCGGGTCCGTGGGTGCCGGTCGCGTGATGCGGCCGGCTACGCCTTAGGCAGCGGCCTTCGGGGCGTTGACGTCGGCCGGAAGCGCCTTCTGCGCGACCTCGACCAGCGCGGCGAACGCGTTGGCGTCGTTGACGGCCAGCTCCGCGAGGATCTTGCGGTCCACCTCGATGTTGGCGGCCTTCAGACCCTGGATGAGGCGGTTGTACGTCATGCCGTTCTGGCGGGCAGCGGCGTTGATGCGCTGGATCCACAGCTGACGGAAGTCGCCCTTGCGCTTCTTGCGGTCGTTGAAGTTGTAGACCAGCGAGTGGGTGACCTGCTCCTTGGCCTTGCGGTACAGGCGCGAACGCTGACCGCGGTAGCCGGAGGCCGCCTCGAGGATCGCCCGGCGCTTCTTGTGGGCGTTTACTGCCCGCTTGACGCGTGCCACTTTTTAACTCCTTGTAGCGGGGCCGTGGTTGTCTTCACACGGCCCGAATTCGATGGGGTCCCGGTCCTGACGTCCCGCTCCCGTGGTGGGAGCGGCGAGCGTCACTTGCCGAGAAGCTTCTTGATCTTCGCGGCGTCGCCGGGAGCCATCTCCGCGGTGCCGGTCAGGCGGCGGGTGACACGGGACGACTTGTGCTCGAGCAGGTGGCGCTTGCCGGCGCGCTCACGGAGCACCTTGCCGGAGCCGGTGATCTTGAAGCGCTTCTTGGAACCGCTGTGCGTCTTGTTCTTCGGCATAGCGCCGTTATCTCCTCGTCGGTGGCGCCCCCCACCGGTCCGTTGCGGGACCGGCTCGCGGGAGCGTCATGTTGTGTCGGTGATCCGAGACGGGCTGCCCCGGAATCAGGCCTCGGCAGGTGCCTCGTGAGAGGTGTCCGCCTCGTCGGAGGCTGCCTCGGCGGAGGCGACCGTGTCGTCGGCGTCCTCCGTCACCTCGACGACGTCCTCGGAAGGAGCCTCGTCGTCGGTGAGGGCGACACCCTGGCGCTCGGCCTTGCGGGCGGCCTGCGCCTCGCGGGCTTCGGCCATCGCCTCGGTCTTCTTCTTGTGCGGACCGAGAACCATGATCATGTTTCGGCCGTCCTGCTTCGGGTTCGACTCGATGAACCCGAGGTCCTCGACGTCCGAGGCGAGGCGCTGCAGCAGTCGGTAGCCGAGTTCCGGCCTGGACTGCTCGCGACCGCGGAACATGATCGTGATCTTGACCTTGTCGCCCTGCTTGAGGAACCGAACGACGTGACCCTTCTTGGTGTCATAGTCGTGCGGGTCGATCTTCGGCCGGAGCTTCATTTCCTTGATGACCGTGTGCGCCTGGTTCTTGCGCGCCTCACGGGCCTTCATGGCCGACTCGTACTTGAACTTGCCGTAGTCCATGAGCTTGCAGACCGGCGGGCGTGCGGACGCCGCGACCTCGACCAGGTCGAGGTCGTACTCCTGCGCGAGCTCAAGCGCCTTCGCAAGCGGCACGATGCCGACCTGCTCGCCGCTGGGACCGACGAGTCGTACCTCGGGAACGCGAATCCGGTCGTTGATGCGGGGCTCGGTGCTGATGGATCCTCCTCGGTAGCACCACACGACTGCCTGGCAGACAGCCGCTGACGTTATTGTCGTCAGACCAACCGCGGCGGGGAATGAAAAAAGCCCCGCCGGGCACAGGCAGGGGCTCCAAAAGACCGGAGCACCGCCGCATGCGAACGCGGGGCGCAACTCGGGCAGCTTTCCATCGTCCGTACGGAACGATGGATACCGCCTGACCGGTGACCCGCCACCCCGGAGGGCGGTCAGGTGGGAGATCGGAGCCTCCACTTGTGGGCCGGGGACATGCGTCTCCGGCCGGTCGTTAACCCAATATAGCACCGCGCGCCAGACCCGCTCACCCCGAGCACCGGTCGGCGGGCCGCGCGACCCGGCTTATCGTGTGGGACATGACTGACGCGACCCCCACTCCCGCCACCGACGCCGACCAGGCCCCCGACTACGACGCCATGACCCGCGACATCGCGGACGTGCCCGCGGTCGAGGTGATCACCACGGTGGCCGTGCACCTGCTGAGCGCCGCGGCGGTCAACCTGGGCCTGGACAAGCCGGATTCCGAGTACAAGGACCTCGACGAGGCCCGCAAGCTGATCACCGCCCTGGCCGGGCTGGTCACCGCGAGCGCCACCGAGATCAGCTCCTTCCACGCGGCTCCGCTGCGCGACGGCCTGAAGTCGCTCCAGCTGGCCTTCCGCGAGGCCTCCCTGGTGCCGGACGAGCCGGGCCAGGGGCCGGGCGAGAAGTTCACGGGTCCCGTCTTCTCCTGACCGGGACGCGTGCCGCGTCCCGCCCCGGACGCGAACGGCGCCGGCCCCCTCGGACGATTCCGAGGGGGCCGGCGCCGTTCGCGTCTCAGCGGACGTACAGCGGCTCGCCGGGCGGGGCCGGCGCGTCCGGCGGCAGCAGCGCCAGGTCCAGCCCGCGCACCAGCCGGCCGCGCAGGGTCTCGTCGGCCGCGATGGCCTCGGCCACCCGGCGCGCGGTCGCGGCCGGCTGCGCGTCGGCGGCCGGCACGATCGCGAGCGTCCCGTCGGCGTCCCCCCGGCCCGCGACCAGGTGGGCGCGGAGCACGTCGGGCTCGGCGGCCACGGCCGCCCGTACGGCCTCGCGCACGGCGGGGTCGTCCACCGGGCTCGCGCCCGTCCGGCCCTCCGCGAGGGCGAGCAGGGCCGGACGGGTCAGCTGGTAGGTCACCGGACCGGCCAGGTCGAGGACGATCGTGTCGGCCTTCTCGTGCGCCGCGGCGGCCAGGGCCTGGTGCAGCGGCACGGCGACCGGGCGGGCCGTCGGGTCCCAGAGCGCCAGCGAGGCGATCGAGGTGAAGGCGGGCAGCGCCCGCCGGTCCCCCGCCGTGAGGGTGGGGACGGCCATGTCGCTGGTCTTCTCGCGCTTGAGGCCGGTCTCCGGGTCGGTCTCCACCTCGCCGAGGACCGCGACCACGGGGACCAGCAGGCGGGCGCCCGCGAGGGCGGCCAGCACCTCCGGTTCCCGCGCCCTGTCCAGGGACCAGGCGGCGAGGGCCGCGCTCAGGACGGGATCGGCGGAGCCGTCGTCGTCGGAGAAACCGGGGTCGGGAATGTTCTTGGTCGCCACAATCAACCGACCCTATCCCGCCGCGAAACCCTCGGGCGCCGGGCCAGTACGCCGGCCAGTGCGAGCAGCACCACACCCGCGGCCGCGGCCACCGGGGCTCCCAGGCGTGCCGTGCGTTCCGGTGGGCGGACGGGCACGGGGCCGGGGCCGAAGTACTCCCGGCCGGCCGGGACGGGGGTGGGCAGCGGCGCTTCGGGGCGGAGCGCGTCCGCGGCCTGGAGGGCGGCGACCGCGTCCACCGTGCCGTGGCCGCGGGCGTCGTCGCGGCCGCCGGACGGGGCGTCGGAGGCGGTGTCCTCCAGCAGCTTCTTGATCTGCGCCGGGGACAGGTCCGGGTGCGCGGACTTGACCAGGGCCACGGTGCCGGAGACGAAGGCGGCCGCGGCGCTGGTGCCCCACGCCTCGTAGTAGGAGCGGTCGGGGTCCGCGATGACCACGTCCACGCCGGGGGCGCTGACGGTCGCGTACCAGTGGCGGGTGGAGAAGTCGGCCTTGCGGCCCTTGCGGTCGACGGCCGTGACGGCGATGACCCCCGGGTAGGCGGCCGGGTAGGAGGTGGGGTCGCCGCGCTCGCCGCCGTTGCCCGCGGAGGCGACGACGACGACGCCCTTGCCGAGCGCGTACCGGACCGCCTCGTCCTCGGCGCCCTCGTGGTGGGCGGATTCGCTGTCGTCGCCGAGCGAGAGGTTGATGACGTCGGCGCCGTGGTCGGCGGCCCATCGGATGCCCTCGGCGAGGGCCCCGGACTTGCTTCCGCGGGCCTTCGCCCGGCCCGGGTCGGCCTCTTCCAGGATCACCCGTACCGGCAGGATCCTGGCCTGCGGGGCGATGCCGAGGACGCCTTGGCCGCGGCTGGGGCCGTGGCCGCGTCCGGCGATGATGCTCGCCATCGCGGTGCCGTGCCGGGCCCAGGCCCGGTCGCCGCGGCCGGCGCCCATGCCGACGAGGTCGGTGCCGTCGAGCACGTGGCCGGCGAGGTCGGGGTGGGTGGCGTCCACGCCGGTGTCGAGGACGGCGACCGTGACCCCGTCGCCCTGGGTGGTTCCCCACGCCTCCTCCGCGCGCAGGGCCAGCAGGCCCCACTGGCGGTCCCGGATGGCGTCGGCGGAGGCGGGGTGCGCGCCGGCCGCGGCGAGGAGGGCGGCGAGGGCGAGCGCGGCGGCGGCGCGGCTCGCGGTCGGGCGGCTCACGGTCGGGCCTTCCGGTCCGGGTCGGGTGACGCGGGCGGGGCGGCCAGGGCGGCGACGGCGCGCCCCACCTCGGACGCGACGGCCTTGGCGTCGTGGCCGAGACCGGACTCGGCGACGACACCGGTCGCGTCCTGCCGGACGGCCTCCTCGGCGGGCCGGGGGGCGTCCGGTGCGCGGCCGTCGGCGAAGGCGGAGACGGTGTAGACGATCGCCGGGGCGCCCGCGATCGGGGTGGCGGTCCAGGCGGCGCGCCGGGAGTCGGAGAACCCGAAGGCGGAGGGGAGGGTCATCCGGTCGCGGAAGCCGGCCATGGTGGTGGAGTCCGCGGTGGTGAAGACCAGGCCGACGGCGATCAGGGAGCTGCGGGTGGAGTCGATGTAGGTGGCGCGGAGCACGCGGGTGCAGCCGGTGTCGGCCAGGGTCGCCCGCCAGGTGGCGTCGAGCGCGGCGGGGCAGTCGGCGTCGGGGGCGAGGGCGATCCGGGTCCAGGACCGGTCGGCGCCGTCGGGGCCCTTGTCGCGGCCGTCGAGGGCGGGCGGGAAGAGGCGGTCGACGGGGGCGTCGCGCCAGAGCGTGGCCGCCTCGCGGTAGGCGGCGTCGGGGGCCACGGGGCGGTGTGCTTCCCGGTGTTCGTTCCAGGCGGTGAACGCGGCTCCGCCGACGAGGCCGGCTCCCAGCACCCCGAACAGGACGGCGGCCGTCACGCGGGCGGGGCGTCGGCGCGGGGGCGGGTCGGTCTCGGCCAGGACCGGCGATTGCGGTGTGGACGTCGTCATCCGGCTGCTCCGCCCCCGTTCTTACGCTGCGGCCTTCCCCGTACTGTACGGGGGCTCCGGCAGGGGGGTCGAAGGGGTGCGCGGTCGACCGCGGGCTCCCCGCCTCGGTCGCCGGGGCCGCGCGCGGGGCGGGGAGCCGGGGACGCGCGCGGTCGGCGGCGGTCCTCGGCCGCGCAGGGTGGTGACTCGAACCCCCTACCCACCGGTACACCGGCATGGCAGGCTGCCGCCATGACTTCCGACCGTGCCCGGTACGACAAGGCCACCGCCCACCTCGACGCGCCGCTGGCCATCGTCGATCTGGCCGCGTTCGACGCCAACGCCGACGACCTCGTGCGCCGTGCGGCCGGCAAGCCGATCCGGGTGGCCAGCAAGTCCGTGCGGTGTCGTGTGCTGCTCGAACGGGTGCTGGCCCGCCCCGGGTTCGCGGGAATCATGTCGTACACCCTCGCCGAGAGCATCTGGCTGGCCCGTTCCGGGTTCGAGGACGTGCTCCTCGCCTATCCCTCCGCCGACCTCGCCGGTTTCGCGGAACTCGCGGACGATCCCAAACTGGCCGGGGCGATCACGGTGATGGTGGACGACATCGCCCAGGTGGAACTCATCGACCGGGCCCGGGACGGCGGTGCCCAGGAGATCCGGGTCTGCCTGGAGTTGGACACCGCGCTGCACCTCCTCGGCGGCAGGGTCCGGGTGGGCGCCCGGCGTTCGCCGCTGCGCGAGCCGCGGCAGCTCGCGGACCTGGCCCGTGCGGTCACGGCCCGTGCGGGGTTCCGGGTCGTGGGGCTGATGGGCTACGAGGGTCATGTCGCCGGTGTCGGCGACTCGTTGGCCGGGCGTCCGTTGCGGTCCCGGGCGATCCGTCTGATGCAGGCCGCGGCCCGCAAGGAGCTGGCGGCCCGGCGCGCCGAGACGGTTCGGGCCGTCCGTGCGGTGGTGCCCGACCTGGAGTTCGTCAACGGGGGCGGTACCGGCAGCGTGCAGCAGACCGCCGCCGAGGACGCGGTCACGGAGATCGCCGCCGGTTCGGGGCTCTACGTGCCGCGGCTGTTCGACAACTACACGTCCTTCCGGGGGCGCCCGGCCGCCTTGTTCGCCCAGCCCGTGGTCCGCAGGCCCGGCGTGGGTGTCGTGACCGTGCTCGGCGGCGGGTATCCGGCCTCGGGTGCGCCCGGCCCCGACCGGCTGCCCGTGCCGTACCTCCCCGCGGGTCTGCGCTACGACCCGCAGGAGGGCGCCGGCGAGGTCCAGACGCCACTGCTCGGCAGTACGGCCGACGATCTGCTGATCGGCGACCGGGTGTGGTTCCGGCACGCGAAGGCGGGCGAACTGTGCGAGCGCTTCGACACGTTACACCTCGTCGAGGGTGATCGGGTGACGGCCACCGCCCCGACGTACCGGGGCGAGGGCCGCACGTTCCTCTAGTGCCGTGACCGCAGGGCGCCGTGCCGGTCAGTACACGGTGTCCCGCTGGTCGGGGATGACGCTGGTGTCGCCCCGGCGGACGGGTCCGGGGGTGCCGTCGCGCTCGGTGTAGCCCGTCGTCGCGCACGGGTACGGGGTGGCCTTGTGCCCCTTCGGCTCGATGAACATCGGGTTCACGATCCACTTGCCGTCGCTGTTGTCGTAGGCGCGGCACATGAGTTCGTTCTTGTTGCGGTTGAGGACGAGCCGCAGCGCGGTGGCGTCGCGCAGGAACGAGATGTCGGTGTCGGAGTCGCCGGCGGCGAAGACCTGGCGTCGGGCGGCGGGTTGGACCTTCTCGGCGGCGGCTCCCCGTATCCCGAAGACCTCCTTGTTGATCCAGCAGCGCTTGCCGTCGATGTACGTGATCATCGTGTCGGCGCCGTCCTCGACGGAGCCGCAGCCCTGGAGGTGGGCGGTGTACCGGCCGTCGCGCGTGGTGGTGTTGCGGATGCCGATGACGTGGTCGGCGGCGATGCCGACGCCCCGGGCCCACACCTCGACGACCGGCTGCGGCGAGGCCGAGCTGATCCAGACGTCGAAGCCGGCTTTCCGCAGGGCGCCGATGAGGTCCTTCTGCTGGTCGTAGTAGCGGACCCAGCCGGTGGCGGTCGTCGTGGTGCCGACCCGCTGTTTGGCGCCGACGGGCGCGGCGAGGTTCTCGGCCCGTGCGGCGGCGGCGAACCCGCGGACCTCGCGGGCGGTCCAGCCGCGTGTGAGCTGGGACAGCCAGGCGTACCCGGGCTCGGTCGTGCGGCGGTCCCAGCCCGCGAAGGCGGCGGCGCCGGACCGGGTGGCGGCGGTGCCGTAGACGGCGTTGATCTCGTCGGCGCAGTCGGCGCCGGCGGGGGTGCCGGTGGGCAGCGGGGCGCCGGGGCGGGCGAGCCGGTCGCAGGCGGCGGCCAGGGCCGCGGCGGCCGCGGGGGTGAGGTGCCGGCTGGTGCCGGCCCAGTCGCCGTCGGCGGGTCGGCGGATCCTGCCGTTGCGCAGCAGCCAGAACATGGTGGCGTCGCCGACGTCGTTCTTGACGACGGTGTTGTCCCAGTCGAAGACCGCGACGGGCTTGTCGCGGTTCGGCCGGTACGGGTGGCAGGTGCCGTACGTGTCGAGGAGCCGTTGGAGCCGGGCCTGGTTGTCCCCGTACCAGCCGGCTTCGAGCGTGGGGGTGGTGCAGTGGCCGCCGGGGTGGGCGGCCTGGGCGGCGGGCGCGGCGGCCACGAGGGAGCCGGCGGCCATCGCCGCGGCGGCCAGGGCGGCCCGGAGGCGTCGCGCGGAACCGGATCGGGTCATCGGGGTGGACACTCCTGCTTCCTGCGGGGATCGTCGCGGACGGTGGAGCACGACAGCCGGGCGTCGTGCGACGCCCGGCTGTCGTGGGGTGTGGTCGGGGGCGTTCGGCGCGCCCCCGGCGGGTCGGCTACAGGGGGGTGACGTACGCGCCGGAGATGCCGCCGTCGACGAGGAAGTCGGTGGCGTTGATGAAGGAGGAGTCGTCGCTGGCGAGGAAGGCCACGGCCGCGGCGATCTCGGTGGGTTCGGCGAACCGGCCCAGCGGGATGTGCACGAGGCGACGGGCGGCCCGCTCGGGGTCCTTGGCGAACAGTTCCTGGAGGAGCGGGGTGTTGACCGGTCCCGGGCACAGCGCGTTGACGCGGATGCCCTCGCGGGCGAACTGCACGCCGAGTTCGCGGGACATGGCGAGCACGCCGCCCTTGGAGGCGGTGTAGGAGATCTGGGAGGTGGCGGCGCCCATGATCGCGACGAAGGAGGCGGTGTTGATGATGGAGCCGCGGCCCTGGCGCTGCATGTAGGGCAGGGCGGCCTTGCAGCAGAGGTAGACGGAGGTCAGGTTGACGTCCTGGACCCGCTTCCAGGCCTCCAGGCCCGTGGTGAGGATCGAGTCGTCGTCGGGGGGTGAGATGCCCGCGTTGTTGAAGGCGATGTCGACCGAGCCGTAGGTGTCGAAGGCGGTCTTGAAGAGCGCTTCGACCTCCTCGGGGCTGGTGACGTCGACCTTGACGAAGGTTCCGCCGACTTCCTCGGCCGCGGCCTTGCCGGCGGTCTCGTCGATGTCCCCGCAGACGATGTTGGCGCCCTCGGAGGCGAGGCGACGCGCGGTGGCGAGACCGATGCCGCTGCCGGCTCCGGTGATGACGGCGGTACGGCCGACCAGGCGGCGGCAGACGATCTCGTTGTCGGAAGTGGTCATGGTGGGTTCAGGCCTCCGTGCTGATGAAGACGTTCTTGGTCTCGGTGAAAGCGGTGAGGGCATCGGGTCCGAGCTCCCGGCCGAGGCCGGATTGCCTGTAGCCGCCGAAGGGCGTCGAGTAGCGGACGCTGCTGTGGGAGTTGACGGACAGGTTGCCCGCGGCGACGGCGCGCGAGACGCGCAGGGCGCGGCCGATGTCGCGGGTCCACAGGGAGCCGGAGAGCCCGTACGCGGTGGCGTTGGCCAGGCGCACGGCGTCCTCCTCGTCGTCGAAGGGCAGGACGACGGCGACCGGGCCGAAGACCTCCTCGGCGGCGACGGGGGCGGCGGGGTCGACGTCGAGGACGAGGGTCGGGGGGTACCAGAAGCCGGGGCCGTCGGGGGCGGTGCCGCGGATCGCGGTGAGGTCGTCGGTGACGTAGGACCGTACGCGCTCCCGTTGCACCTGTGAGATCAGCGGGCCCATCTGGGTCTTCTCGTCGGACGGGTCGCCGACGACCACGCCTTCGATGCCCGGGGTGACGAGTTCCAGGAACCGGTCGTACACGGAGCGCTGTACGAGGATCCGGGTGCGGGCGCAGCAGTCCTGGCCGGTGTTGTCGAGGAAGGACATCGGGGCCGCGGCGGCGGCGGCCTCCAGGTCGGCGTCGGCGAAGACAATGTTGGGGCTCTTCCCGCCGAGTTCGAGGGTGAGCCGTTTCACCCGGTCGGCGCACTTGGCCATGATCCGCTTGCCGACGGGGGTGGATCCGGTGAAGACGATCTTCGCGACGCCGGGGTGTTCGACCAGTGCGTCGCCGGTGACCGCTCCCCGGCCGGGGAGCACCTGGAAGAGGTGCTCGGGGATCCCGGCCTGGAGGGCGAGTTCGGCGAGGCGCAGGGCGGTGAGGGGGGTGGTCTCGGCGGGCTTGAGGATGACGGCGTTGCCGGCGGCGAGGGCGGGCGCCACGCCCCAGGCGGCGATCGGCATGGGGAAGTTCCACGGGGCGATCACGCCGATGACGCCGAGGGGTTCGAGGAAGGTGACGTCGATGCCGCCCGCGACCGGGATCTGCCGGCCGGAGAGTCGCTCCACTCCCCCGGCGGCGAAGTCGAGCAGGTCGCGTACGTTCCCGGCTTCCCAGCGGGCGTTGCCGATGGTGTGTCCGGCTTCCCGGACCTCCAGGGCGGCGAGTTCCTCGACGTGTCCGTCGACCACCGCGGCGAAGCGGCGCAGCAGTCGGGCGCGGTCGGCGGGTGAGGCCGCCGCCCAGGCCCGTTGGGCCGCGGCGGCCCTGGTGACGGCGGCGTCGACGTCGTCCCGTGTGGCGGTCGGGACGGTGGCGACGATCTCCTCGGTGGCCGGGTTCAGCACTCTCAGATCGAGGGGGGCCAGCTCATCGGACACGTGGTGCCTCTCAGACGTTCGGGTGCGGTGGGTGCGGGGTGGGAGCGGTCAGAGGCGTTCGAAGGAGCGGCGCAGTTCCCAGTCGGTCACCGCGGAGTCGTACGCGTCGAGTTCCACGCGGGCCATGTTGCGGTAGTGGGCGACCACTTCGGGGCCGAACGCGGCCTTGGCGATCTCGCTGTTCTCCCAGAGTTCCGCGGCCTCGCGCAGGGAGGTGGGGACGTGGGCGTAGTCGGCGGTGTACGCGTTGCCGGCGCAGGCCTCGGGCAGTTCCAGGCCGTGCTCGATGCCGTACAGGCCCGCGGCGACGAGACCGGAGACGGCGAGGTACGGGTTGACGTCGCCGCCCGGCAGGCGGTTCTCGAAGCGCATGGAGCGGCCGTGGCCGACCACGCGGAGGGCGCAGGTCCGGTTGTCCACGCCCCAGGCGACGGCGGTCGGCGCGAAGGATCCGGGGCGGAAACGCTTGTACGAGTTGATGTTCGGGGCGTAGAGAAGGGAGAAGTCCCGCAGCGCGGCCAGTTGGCCGGCCAGGAAGTGACGCATCACCGGCGACATGCCGTCGGGGTCGTCGGGTCCGCCGGCCATCGCGTTGTGTCCGTCGGCGTCACCCAGCGAGAGGTGGATGTGACAGGAGTTGCCCTCGCGCTCGTCGTACTTGGCCATGAAGGTGAGCGAGACGCCTTCCTGGGCCGCGATCTCCTTGGCTCCCGTCTTGTAGACGGAGTGCTGGTCGCAGGTGGTGAGCGCCTCGTCGTAGCGGAACACGATCTCGTGCTGCCCGAGGTTGCACTCGCCCTTGGCGGACTCGACGACGAGGCCGGCGGCCTGCATCTCGTTGCGGATGCGGCGCAGCAGGGGCTCGACGCGGCCGGTGCCGAGGACGGAGTAGTCGATGTTGTACTGGTTGGCCGGTGTCAGGTCACGGTAGTTGGCGTTCCAGGCCTGTTCGTAGGTGTCCTGGAAGACCATGAATTCCAGTTCGGTGCCGACCATGGCGGTGTACCCGAGGTCGGCGAGGCGCTCCAGTTGGCGGCGCAGGATCTGGCGCGGGGCGGCGACCACCGGCGAGCCGTCGTTCCAGGCCAGGTCGGCGAGGAGGAAGACGCTGCCGGGGTTCCAGGGGAGGCGGCGCAGGGTGGCCGGATCGGGGTGCATGGCGAAGTCGCCGTAGCCGCGGTCCCAGGAGGACATCTCGTATCCGTCGACGGTGTTCATGTCGGTGTCGACGGCGAGCAGGTAGTTGCAGCCCTCGGTGCCGTGGGCGAGTACCTCGTCGAGGAAGAACTGTGCGGCGAACCGCTTGCCCTGGAGGCGTCCCTGCATGTCGGGGAAGGCCAGGACGACTGTGTCGATCTCACCGCTGGCGACGAGGGAGCGGAGCTCCTCGATCGCGAGCGGCGGCTTGCGGTCTACCACTGGAATCTCTCCTTCGGTGAGCCGAGTGCGCCTAAGGTATTGAATAGAACCATTGCTTGGGAAGGGGAGGAGCCGAGATGACCGACACGGCGAGTGAAGGCGACGCGATCGCACGGCTGAATCCCGTGCTGAGACAGGTGCGGGCGGGCAACGGTTTCGAGGAGGCGCTGGAGCAGATCCTCCAGGTCGTCCGACTGGGTCTGGTGCCGGGCGGGGAGCGGCTTCCGGCCGAGCGCGAGCTGGCCGAGCGGATGGGGATCAGCCGGGTGACCCTGCGGGAGGTGCTGAAGGTGCTCCAGGACCAGGGCCTGGTGGAGGCCCGCCGCGGCCGGTACGGCGGAACGTTCGTGCTGCACCGCCCCGACACCCCCGCCGGCGGCGCCGAGCAGGAGCTGCGACGGCGGGTGGCGGGTGTGGACATCGAGGACGCGCTGCGCTTCCGCGAGGTGTTGGAGGTGGGCGCGGCCGGGCTGTGCGCCTCGCAGGGGCTGACCGAGGAGGGGACCGAGCGGCTGCTCGGCGCGCTGACCGCCACCCACGACGCCCCGCTCGCGGACTACCGCCGCCAGGACACCCTGTTCCACCTCACCCTGTGCGAACTCGCCGGATCGGCCACGCTGACGGCCCAGTACGCGGCCGTCCGCGCCACCGTGAACGACCTGCTGGACTGCATTCCGCTGCTGGTGCGCAACCTGGAGCACTCGCAGCAGCAGCACTCGACGCTGGTGGAGGCGGTCCTGGAGGGGAACGCGGACGCGGCGCGGGAGACGATGCGCGAACACTGCTGCGGGACGGCGGCGCTCCTGCGGGGATTTCTGGCCTGAAAGCACCGCCTTACGGCGGGTTCGGCCTGGTTTCGGACCGAGAGCGTTTCGTAACCCCTGTTTAACGCAGGGGTCTTGCGCGCTCCACTCCCATGACGCAAAGGTACGCCTCACAACCATTGCCCTAGGCAGGAGCGCACATGGCCGACGACATCGAGGCCCGGCTGGCAGCCGCGGCCGATCCCACCAAGTCCCCCGAGGGCGGCGACGGCTACCTGGAACGCCGCACGCTCCGCCGCGGCAGCGCCGGCTGGCTGCTGCTCACCGGTCTCGGGGTCGCGTACGTCGTCTCCGGCGACTTCTCCGGCTGGAACATAGGCCTGGCACAGGGCGGCTTCGGCGGCCTGGCCATCGCCACCGTCCTGATGGGCACGATGTACGCCTGTCTGGTCTTCTCGCTCGCGGAACTCTCCGCGATCCTGCCCACGGCGGGCGGCGGATACGGCTTCGCCCGCCGGGCACTGGGCACCTGGGGCGGCTTCCTCACCGGTACCGCGATCCTCATCGAGTACATCCTGGCCCCCGCCGCGATCTCCATCTTCATCGGCGACTACGTCGAGTCCCTGAACCTCTTCGGCCTCACCTCCGGCTGGCCGGTCTACCTGGCCTGCTTCGCGATCTTCATCGGAATCCACCTCTGGGGCGTCGGTGAGGCCCTGCGCTTCTCCCTCGTCGTCACCGCCGTCGCCGTGGTCGCCCTGATCGTCTTCGCGCTCGGCGCGTTCACCGAGTTCGACGCGTCGAACCTGAACGACATCGCCGTCGACACCGAGGCCTTCGGCGCGGGCTCCTGGCTCCCGCTGGGCGTCCTCGGCATCTGGGCCGCCTTCCCCTTCGGCATGTGGTTCTTCCTGGGCGTGGAGGGCGTCCCCCTCGCGGCCGAGGAGGCCAAGGACCCGGTCCGCTCGATGCCCAGGGCCCTGTCGATCTCCATGGGCATCCTCGTCCTGCTCGCCCTGATCACCTTCCTCGCCTCGACGGGCGCCCGCGGCGCCGACGCCCTCAAGGACGCCGGCAACCCGCTGGTGGTCGCCCTGGACGGCAACCCGGGCCTGTCCTGGCTGAAGACGTTCGTCAACTACGCCGGGCTCGCGGGGCTCGTGGCCTCGTTCTTCTCCCTCATCTACGCCGGCTCGCGCCAGTTGTTCGCCCTCTCCCGGGCGGGCTACCTGCCGCGCTTCCTGTCCCTGACCTCGAAGCGCAAAGCCCCCTACCTGGGTCTGCTGATCCCCGGCGCGATCGGTTTCGCCCTGGCCGCCGCCACCGGCAACGGTCCGCGCATGCTGAACATCGCCGTGTTCGGCGCGACCATCTCGTACGCCCTGATGGCCCTCTCGCACATCGTGCTCCGCCGGCGGGAGCCCGGTCTGGAGCGGCCGTACCGTACCCCGGGCGGCATCGTCACCTCCTCGGTGGCCTTCGTCCTGGCCCTCTCCGCGCTCGTCGCGACCTTCCTGGTGGACAAGGACGCGGCCTTCATCGCGCTGGCCGTGTACGCCGTCGCCCTGGCCTACTTCGCGCTCTACAGTCGCCACCACCTGGTGGCCTCCGCGCCCGAGGAGGAGTTCGCGGCGCTGGCGGCCGCCGAGGCGGAATTGACCCGCGACTGAAATCCTGGGCCCGTACCGGTTCGCCGGTACGGGTCCGTCGGAACACCCCGGAACCACCCTGGAGGTAGCACCCGTGCCCAGGCCGCTCATCGGCATCACCACCTACGTCGAGGAATCCACCCGCTACAACGTGTGGGACCTCCCGACCGCCCTCGTCCCCTCCGGGTACTACGAACTCGTCCAGGCGGCGGGCGGCGCCGCGGTCCTGCTGCCGCCGGACGAACCGGGACGCGCCGCGGAGGTGCTGAGCCGGGTGGACGGCCTGGTCGTCGCGGGCGGCCCGGACGTCGACCCCGTCCACTACGGCGCCCCGCGCGACCCCCGTACGGGCGCACCCGCCACGGTCCGCGACGCGTGGGAGCTGGCCCTCATCAGGGCCGCCCTGGCCGCGGACCTCCCGCTGCTGGGCATCTGCCGGGGCATGCAGGCACTGAACGTGGCCCTGGGCGGCAGCCTGATCCAGCACCTCGACGGCCACGTCCACACCCCGGGCGCCATCTCCTCGCACCCGGTCCGCCCGGTCGCGGGCACCCGGTACGCGGAGCTGGTACCGGAGGAGGCGGACGTGCCGACCTACCATCACCAGGCCGTGGACCGCCTGGGCCGGGGCCTGATCGTCTCGGCCCACGCCCTGGACGGCACGGTGGAGGCCATCGAACTCCCCGACCCCGACCGCTGGGTCCTGGGCGTCCAGTGGCACCCGGAACGCGACAAGGACACCCGGGTCATGGCCGCGCTGATCGCGGCGGCCACCCCCACCGAGACCCTCACCACCACCCCCCTGGCCCACGTCTGACCCCACCCCTCCCGCCCCGCCCCATCTCCAGCCCCGCCGGCGTTTGAGGCGCGGGGGTCCGGGGGCGGAGCCCCCGCAACGGCGCCGCACCCGGCACCGCGTCCGGGGGTCGCACCCCGGGGGCCGGGCCCGGGCCGGGGAGGGCAACGCCCGGCCAGGGCCCCCGCACCCCCCGGCCAGGGGTCAGGCCCGGGTCAGCGACAGCAGATCCCGCGCGGGCCCCGCCGGCCGCGCCCCCGTCGGCCACACGGCCCGCAGCGCCCGGTCCAGCGCCGCCCCGGCGACCGGCACCTCCACCAGCCGCCGCGCCCCCAGCTCGTCCCCCACCGCCAGTTCGGACAGCACGCACGGCCCGGCCCCGCTGAGCGCCGCCGCCTTCACGGCCGTCGTGGACGCCAGTTCCAGCAGGGGCGCGGCCAGCCCCCCGCATCCGGCCAGCGCGGCGTCCAGCACCTGCCGCGTCCCGGAGCCCCGCTCCCGCAGGATCAGCGGGGTCGCCGCCAGTTCCTGCGCCGGCACCGGCCTGGTGCGCCGTGCCCAGGGGTGTCGCGGTGCCACCGCGACGACCAGCCGGTCCTGCGCGATGACGGCGGAGTCCAGTCCGTCCGGTACGGACAGCCCTTCGACGAACCCCAGGTCGGCCTCGTGCGCGAGGACCCGTTCGGCGACGTCGGCCGAGTTGCCGGCGTGCAGCGACACCGCCGTCCCGGGGCGCTGCCCGCGCAGTGCGATGAGCCAGCCGGGGAGCAGGTATTCCGCGATGGTCATGCTGGCCGCCACCCGCAGGCGCGAGTCCCGCCGCCCGCGCAGCGCCTGCGCGCCCGCGTCGAAGGCCTCGGCCGCCTCGACGACCCGCCGCGCCCAGTCGGTGACCAGCGCGCCTTCGGCGGTGAGCGTGGACCCGCGCGGGGACCGGTCGACGAGTGCCACGCCCAGGCGGGTCTCCATGGCCCGGATGCGACTGCTGGCGGCGGGTTGGGTGATGCCCAGCCGCCGGGCGGCCGCGCTCAGGCTGCCGACGCGGGCGACCGCGAGCAGCAGTTCCAGCGCGCCCAGGTCCGGTACGCGATGCGCCAGCGGAACCCACTCCTCATTACCCATAAGGTCAGTTTATGGCCTCATAGGACAGCGACCTCTGCCGGTCGGTCCCGCCCGGCACGACGCTGGACCCATGGCCACCACCCTCGTACGTCCCCGCACCACCGCCGCTCCCGCACCCCGGGCCCACAAGGCCCCCGCGCTCCGGCACCTCGGCCCGAACTGGTACGCCTCGGTCATGGGTACGGCGATCATCGCCAACGCCGGCGCGACCCTGCCCTACCAGTTCCCCGGGCAGCGCGTGGCCTGCCAACTCGTCTGGGCGCTGTCGGCCGCGGCCCTGGTCGTGCTGCTCACGGCCCGGGCCGGGCACTGGCTGTACCACCGCGACCAGGCCCGCGCCCATCTGCTGGAGCCGGCCGTCGCCCCGTTCTACGGGTGTCTGTCGATGGCGCTGCTGGCGGTGGGCGGCGGCACCCTGATCGTGGGCAAGGACCTGATCGGGACGGAGGCGGCCGTCGCCGTGGACGCCGTGCTGTTCACCGCCGGCACGGCGATCGGCCTGCTGATGGCGGTGCTCGTCCCGTACCTGATGGTGGTGCGTCACAAGGTCGAGGCAGGGCAAGCCACCCCCGTGTGGCTGCTCCCCCTGGTCGCCCCGATGGTCTCCGCCGCGCTGGGCCCCCTGCTGATACCCCATCTGCCCGCCGGGCAGGCCCGCGAGGCCATGCTGCTGGGCTGTTACGCGCTCTTCGGCCTCAGTCTGCTGGCCACCCTGCTGATGCTGCCGTTGATCCTCGGCCGACTGATCACGAGCGGTCCGCTGCCGCTGTTGCTGACCCCGACCCTGTTCCTGGTCCTGGGTCCCCTCGGCCAGTCCACCACCGCCGTCAACCAGCTCGCGGACATGGCCCCCGGGGCGATCGGCGCCCCGTACGCGGGCGCCCTCGGGGCCTTCGCCGTCGTCTACGGGGTCCCCGTCATGGGCTTCGCCCTGCTGTGGCTGGCCCTGGCCGCGGCGATGCTGGTCCGGGCCGCCCGCGGCGGCATGGGCTTCGCGATGACCTGGTGGGCCCTGACCTTCCCGGTCGGCACCTGTGTCACCGGCGCCGCCGGCCTGGCCCGCCACACCGGGCTGACCGCCTTCGCCTGGCTGGCCGCGGCCCTGTTCCTGGTCCTGCTGATCGCCTGGGCCGCGGCCGCGGTCCACACGCTGCGCGGCCTGTACTCCGGCCGCCTGCTCCGCGCCCCGCGCTGAGCCCGGCCCGGCCGGTCAGCGCGCGGCGCGCAGGGCCCTCGCCAGTACGTCCGGCGCCTCGGCCAGGGAGGGCCCGTACCAGGTCAGGTGCCGTCCACTGATCAGCGCGGCGGGCAGAGCGGGGAAGGCCTCGGGCCCGTCGGACGCGGTGAAGCGGTACGGCTCGTCGGGCAGCACCACCAGATCGCAGCCGGCCCCGGCCAGGTCCTCGACCGGCACCCGCGGGTACCGCTCCGCGTGTCCCGCGTACTCGTTGCGCACCCCGAGCCGGGCCAGCAGGTCCCCGGCGAAGGTGTCCCGCCCCAGCACCATCCAGGGCCTGCGCCACACCGGCACGATGGCCGTCCGGTGCCCCACGGGCTCCACCCTCGCCCACGCGGCCTCCGCGTCCGTCAACCACCGCGGCCGGGCCAGGCCCAGCGTCCCGACCAGCAGCCGGTCCAGTTCGCGCAGCGCCTGCGGGAGGTCGCGGATCTCGGTGACGGCCACGGGCACCCCGGCGGCCCGCAGCGCGGCCAGGTCCGGCGCCCGGTTCTCCTCCTCGTTGGCGATCACCAGGTCCGGGCGCAGCGCGACGATCCTGGCCACGTCGGGGTTCTTGGTCCCCCCGATCCGCACCACGCCCGCCTCGTCGAGGTCGGCGGGGTGCGTGCACCAGTCCGTGACCCCCACCAGGCGTCCGGGCGCGCTCACGGCCACGGCCTCGGTCAGCGAGGGCACGAGCGAGACGACACGCGAGATCCCGCGGGACACGCCCACCGGCTTCAGCGCCCCGGGGACGGCGGCTCGGAGGTGGCGTGGATGTGCTCGCCCACCGCCACGACCAGGATCCGGGTGTCCTCGGTGACGGCCCGCCAGCGGTGGCGCACCCCGCCGGACAGGAACAGCGCGTCACCGCTCTCCAGCCGGTACGCCCGCCCCTCGGCCTCCACCTGGCAGGCGCCCGCGACCACGTACATCAGTTCGTCGTTGCGGTGCTGGTACTCCCGGCCCGCGTCCTGGTCCCCGGTGAACTCCAGCGCGTGCAGTTGGTGGTGCCCGCGCACGAGCGGACGGACGCCCTGGATCGGGGTGAGGGCGGAGTCGTCGCCGGCCCGTACGAGGTCCACCGTGCGCGCGGTGTCGGAGGCGGCCAGCAGTTCCACGGCCGTGGTCTCCAGCGCGTCGGCGACCCGTTCCAGGGAGCGCATGCTGGGTCGGGCGCGCTCGTTCTCTATCTGGCTGAGGAAGGGGACGGACAGGCCGCTGCGCCCCGACACCGCGGCGAGGGTGAGCTGGAGCGCGCGGCGCCGCTTGCGCACGGCCACGCCCACCCGGAGCGGTTGGTCCTTGGCGTCCTTGTCCTTGTCCTTCTCGTCCTTGCCGTCCGTGTCGACCTTGCCGTCCTTGTCGTTCATGGCGGGGCTGCCCTCCCCTTGTCCGTCGGACGCACATCGGTGTGCTGTAAGCACCTTACGCAGCAACCGCCCCCGGATTCGCGTGCACGGCTCGACCCGTCCTCGGCCGCGGGCCGTCGGACGGCTGCGGCATCATCGTCAGCGTGACGACACGACGCCTGATGCTCCTGGACACCGCCTCCCTCTACTACCGCGCCTACTTCGGTGTGCCGGACTCCGTGAAGGCCCCCGACGGCACCCCGGTCAACGCCGTGCGCGGGCTGCTCGACTTCATCGGCCGGCTGGTCCAGGACCACCGCCCCGACGACCTGGTGGCCTGCATGGACGCCGATTGGCGACCGCACTGGCGGGTGGAACTGATCCCGTCCTACAAGGCCCACCGGGTGGCGCGGGAGACCGAGACCGGACCGGACGTGGAGGAGACCCCGGACACCCTCGCCCCGCAGGTGCCGATCATCGAGGCGGCGCTGGACGCGTTCGGGATCGCCCGGGTGGGGGTCGCCGACTACGAGGCCGATGACGTCATCGGCACCTTGACGGCGCGGGCGACCGGCCCGGTGGACATCGTCACCGGCGACCGGGACCTCTACCAGCTGGTGGACGACGCCAAGCGGCGCCGCGTGCTGTACCCGCTCAAGGGCGTCGGCACCCTCCAGGTCACGGACGAGGCCTGGCTGCGCGAGAAGTACGGGGTGGACGGCCCCGGGTACGCGGACCTGGCGCTGCTGCGCGGCGATCCGAGCGACGGCCTGCCGGGCGTGCCGGGGATCGGCGAGAAGACGGCGGCCAAGCTGTTGGACGCGTACGGGAACCTCGCGGGGATCATCGCCGCGATCGACGACCCGACGTCGGGCCTCACCCCCACCCAGCGGCGGCGGCTGGATGAATCCCGGCCGTATCTGGCGGTCGCCCCGAAGGTGGTCCAGGTCGCCTCGGACGTGCCGCTGCCCGCCTTCGACCCCGCGCTCCCGGCGGCCGCGGCGGATCCGGAGATGGTCGACGCGCTGGCCCACCGGTGGGGTCTTGGTGGAGCCGTATCGCGCCTGGGAGGCGCGCTGCGCTCCTGAGGTGCTAACTTAGGTAATCCTAAGTTTCTGGGGAGTCAGGGGAGACGCCGTGGCAGAAGGACGCGCCCGCACCGTCGGCACCGCCGTCGTCGTACACACCGAACGGCTCACGCCGCACATGGTGCGCATCGTGCTGGGCGGTGCGGGCCTGGCCGGTTTCGGCGCGGGCGAGTTCACCGACCACTACGTCAAACTCCTGTTCGCCCCCGACGGCGTCACGTACACGGTGCCGTGGGACCTGGACCGGATCCGGGCGGCGCACCCCAGCGCGGAGTGGCCGCGCCAGCGCGCGTACACGGTGCGCTCTTGGGACCCGACGCACCGCGAGCTGACCTTGGACTTCGTCGTCCACGGCGACGAGGGTCTGGCCGGCCCTTGGGCCGCCCGGGTCCAGCCGGGCGAACTCGTCCGCTTCCTCGGGCCGGGCGGCGCCTACGCCCCGGCCGAGGACGCGGGCTGGCACCTCCTCGCGGGCGACGAGAGCGCCCTGCCGGCGATCGCCGCGACGATGGAGCGGATGCCGGCCGGGGCCGTCGTGCACGCCTTCATCGAGATCGACGGCCCGGACGACGAGCAGAAGATCGCCACCCCCGACGGAGTCGTCCCGATCTGGCTGCACCGCGGGAACCGCCCCGTCGGCGAGGCCCTGGTCGAGGCGGTCTCCTCCCTGCGGTTCCCCTCCGCCGACGTCCACGCGTTCGTCCACGGCGAGGCGGGCTTCGTGAAGGAGCTCCGCCGCCACCTGCGCGTCGAACGCGGCATCCCGAGGGAACGTCTCTCCATCTCCGGCTACTGGCGCCTGGGCGAGACCGACGAGGGCTGGCGCGCGATCAAGCGCGACTGGAACGCGAAGGTGGAAGCCGAACAGGAACTCCCCACCCCCGCCACGGTCTGACCGAGCGGACCCCGGCCCATCCAGCCCCGCCGGACCCCGGCCCCTTCCAGCCCCGCCGGCGTTTGAGGCGCGGGGCCCGGGGCGGAGCCCCGAAAGCCCGGCGCAGCCGGGGCCGCTCCGCGCAACGGCGCCGCGCCGAACCGGCCCCGCGCAACCACTCCGCATGCCGAACCACCCACCCCCCAAGGGCCGGCCACAGGCCACCGCGCGCCCCCGCCCGTCCGGCGGGACAATGACCCCATGCGTACGCTCCGCGCGCTCGGCTCGGCAGGGGCTGCCATGATGCTGACCGCCGCGGCCACCGCCGGAGCGACGGCCGCACCGGCCCCTCCGACGCCGCAGCCCCGACTCACGGACGCCGCCGTCGACAAGGCGGTGGACCGTCTCGACGCGACCGTCACGGCCATGATGAAGCGCACCGGTGTCCCCGGGGTGTCCGTGGCCGTCGTCCACGACGACGAGGTCGTCCACCTCAAGGGTTTCGGGCTGCGCCGGACCGGCGAGAGCGCGCGGGTCGACCCCGACACGGTCTTCCAGATCGCCTCCCTCTCCAAGCCGGTCTCCTCCACGGTGGTGGCCGGCGCCCTGACCTCCCCCGACGCATGGGACAGGCACGTCCCGCTCCCCGGCTTCTCCCTCAAGGACCCCTGGGTCACCGGGCACGTCACCACGGCCGACCTGTTCTCGCACCGCAGCGGCCTCCCCGACCACGCGGGCGATCTCCTCGAAGACCTCGGCTACGACCGGCCGTACATCCTCGACCACCTGCGTCTGCTGCCCCTCACCCCCTTCCGCGCGAGCTACGCGTACACCAACTTCGGGTTGACGGCCGCCGCCGAGGCCATCGCCCGGGCCCACGGCACCAGTTGGCAGAAGCTCGCCCAGGACACCCTCTTCAAGCCGGCGGGCATGACGCGCACCAGCACGGAGTTCGCCGCCTTCGAGCGGGCGACGGACAAGGCCGTCACCCACGTGCGGAATCCCGAGGGCACCTGGAGCCCGCGCTTCGTCCGCGACCCGGACGCCCAGTCCCCGGCGGGCGGGGTCAGTTCGACGGCCCGTGACATGTCCCGCTGGCTGCGCCTCCAACTGGCCGAAGGCACCCTGGACGGCCGGCGCATCGTCCCGCAGGACACCCTGGCCCGCACCCATGTCCCCGAGATCGTCTCGCAGCCGCCCGCCACGCCCACCGCGACGACCGGCTTCTACGGTCTCGGCTGGAACGTCTCCTACGACCAGGCCGGTCGACTGCGCCTGAGTCACTCGGGCGCCTTCGAGCTCGGCGCGAACACCAACGTGACGATGCTTCCGCTGGAACGGCTCGGGATCGTCGTCCTGACCAACGGCGCCCCGGTCGGTCTCGCCGACGCCGTCGCCCTGGACTTCTTCGACTTCGCCGAGCACGGCAAGGCCACCACCGACTGGCTGGGCCTGACCGGGGCGCTGTACGCGCAGATGGAGGCCGCGGGCCGCTCCCCCACCGACTACGCCCACCCGCCGGCCGGCGCGAAGCCCACCCGGGAGGACGGCGCGTACACCGGGACGTACGACAACCCCTACTACGGCAAGGCCACCGTCACCGCGAACCCGGACGGCGACGGGCTGACCCTCGCCCTCGGGCCGAAGCCCCTGCGCTTCCCGCTCACCCACTACGACGGCGACGTGTTCAGCTTCGAGACCGTCGGCGAGAACGCCGTGGGCCGTACCGGGGTGACGTTCTCCGACGGCACGCTCCGCGTCGAGTACCTGGACGCCGACCACCTGGGCACCTTCACCGAGCGGTAGCGGCGGACGACCACGTCGGACGGCTTAGGCTGGAGCCCGATGAAACGGAACATCCCGCCCGCGCCCCTGCCCCAGGTCTCCGGCATCGATCCGGTACGACTGCGGCTCCCCCCTGACCCGGAGGGGATGTGGCCGGACCTCGGCAGCTACCTCACGGCGCGGTACGCGGGGACCCGCGGCGCCGAGTCGATGGCGCGGCTGCTGCGCGACGGCCGGGTGCTCGGCGCCGGCGGGCGGGTGCTGCGCCCCGAGGACCCGTACGAGGCGGGCGGCTTCCTGTGGTTCCACCGGGACATGCCGACCGAGCCCGTGGTGCCCTTCCCGATCCGGGTCGTGCACCGGGACGCGCACCTGCTGGTCGTGGACAAGCCGCACTTCCTGGCGACGACCCCGCGCGGCAGCCATGTCACCCAGACCGCCCTGGCGCGGTTGCGCGAGGAGCTGGACCTGCCGGAGCTGAGCCCGGCGCACCGGCTGGACCGGATGACGGCCGGACTGGTGATGTTCAGCATCCGTCCCGAGGACCGCGGCGCGTACCAGTCGCTCTTCGAGCTGCGGAAGGTCGCCAAGGAGTACGAGGCCCTCGCCCCGCACGATCCCTCGGTGGAGCTGCCGAGGACCGTCCGCAGCCACATCGAGAAGGTCCACGGGGTGATGGCGGCCGTGGAACTCCCGGACATGGAACCCAATGCGGAGAGCCGCGTCGAGCTCGTCGCCGTCCGGGGCGACCTGGGCCGCTACCGGTTGACCCCGCACACCGGTCGGACCCACCAGCTGCGCGTGCACATGAACCGCCTGGGCCTGCCGATCCTCGGGGACCCGGTCTATCCGGTGGTCGCCGCCGCGGCGGACCCGGCCGACTACCGCCGCCCACTCCAACTCCTGGCCCGGAAGCTGGAGTTCACCGATCCCGTCACCGGCACGGCCCATCGCCTGGAGAGCGGTCTGAGCCTGCGCGCCTGGGACGACCGGGCCGGCTGGGAATCCGACCCCGGAGCCGCTCCGGGCACCTGACCGGGCCGCCGCGCCGACGGCCACACAGACCGACCGCCGACCGCCGCGTCGCCCGGCCCGCGCGAGCGTTCAGCGCGCGACCCCGGCGATCCGCAGGGCGGCATCGGCCGCGGCCTCCGCGAAGGTGACCATCGGGCGCGCCGGATCGGAGCGGCGGATGAGCATGACGCCCTCGATCAGCCCGAAGACGAGGTCGTTGCGCAGGGTCAACTCGTCCGTGTCGTCGACGAGTTCCGTGTCGGACGAGGCCGCGTACAGCAACTCCAGGTAGATGTCGCGCAGTTCACCGCGCATCCGGTGGAACCTCGCGAACCGGTCCCCGGCGACCTCGGGCAGCAGGTACAGCGCGCCCAGGTTGTACGGCGCCCCACACAGCAGCATCACGTCCGAGCGGCACAGCTCCCACAGCCGGCGGGCGGCGGGCCGGCCGCTCTCGGCCGACAGTCGGCGGGCCAGCGCCAGTGAGGGCGCCACCGTGGATTCCAGCAGTTCGGCGAGGAGTTCCTCCTTGCCGCCGAAGTAGTGGTACATCGTGGCCTGGCGCATCCCGGCCCGCTCGGCCACCGCCCGCGTGGTGGTGGCCCCGTACCCGCGCACCGTGAACAACTCGGCCGCCGCGCGCAGGAGTTCCTCGCGCGGCGGCCGGCCGCTTTCCGGTCTCAGCTGATCGGCGCGAGGCCGACCGACCCGTCTCGGCCCTTCGTCCGTTCCCCCACTCATGCGTCCGATCGTCGCACAGCACACGTCGAATCGATCATGGCAAGAGATGACATCCGGCCATCCCGTCTCTCGGAGGAAGCCCCAAAAGTGTCTAGCTGATGGAGCTGTATGCCACTACACCCCGAAGGAGTGCGTCCACGGCCTTACGGGCGTTTCGCGCCACCGTGCTCCCGCTGTCCGAGGACGACGGGGCCGCGGCGGCGATCTGCCCCAGCACGTCGATGACCTGCTTGCACCAGCGCACGAAGTCGCCGGCCGGCATCTCCGCCTCGCGCAGCACCTCGTCCAGGCTCTTGTCGGAGGCCCACTGGTAGGCCGCCCACGCGAAGCCGAGATCCGGTTCGCGCTGGCCCACCCCCTCCGCCTGGTTGATGCGGTGCTCCTCCTCCAGCGCGTCGAGCCGGCCCCAGATCCGGACCATCTCGCCGAGCGCCGCCTTCGCCGCGCCGCCGGGCACCTTGGGCGCCACCGCGTCGTCGGCCTGCCGCGACTCGAACACCAACGCAGATACGCAGGAGGCCAGTTCGGCCGGGGAAAGGCCCTCCCAGACCCCTTCGCGCAGGCACTCCGACGCCAGCAGGTCGAGCTCCCCGTACAGCCGGGCGAGCCGCTTGCCGTGCACGGTGACCTCGTCCTCGCGCAGGTAGTCCAACTCGGTGAGCAGCGCGTGGATCCGGTCGAAGGTGCGGGCGATGGTGTTCGTCCGCCCCTCGATCCGCCGCTCCAACTGCTGGGTGTCCCGCTGGAGCCGGTGGTAGCGCTCGGCCCAACGGGCGTGGTCCTCGCGCTCGTCGCAGCCGTGGCAGGGGTGCGCCCGCAGTTCGGTGCGCAGCCTGGCGATCTCGCGGTCGTCGGCGGCGGCCGCGCGGCCGCGCCGCTGACGCTCCGGGTTGACGTGCCCGGCCTTGCTGCGCAGCGCGGTCGCCAGGTCCCGACGGGACTGCGGCGAGCGGGGGTTGAAGGTCTTCGGGATCCGCATCCGGTCGATCGCCTCGACCGGCACCGGGAAGTCGATGGCGGCGAGCCGCTTGACCTGGCGTTCGGCGGTGAGCACCAGCGGGCGCGGGCCCTCGGTGTACTCGTGCCCGCGGTGCCCGTTGGAACGTCCGGCCGGCACGCCCGGATCGAGGACCAGCGCCAGCCCGGCGAACTTGCCGGTCGGCACGTGGATGATGTCGCCCGGCTTGAGCTTCTCCAGCGATCCGGCGGCCTGCGCCCGACGCTGCGCCGCGCCCTGCTTGGCGAGTTCCGTCTCGCGGTCCTTGAGGTCGCGGCGCAGTCGCGCGTACTCCTCGAAGTTCCCCAGGTGGCAGGTCATGCCCTCCTGGTAGCCCTGGAGTCCCTCCTCGTTGCGTTGCACCTGCTTGGAGATGCCGACGACCGAGCGGTCCGCCTGGAACTGCGCGAAGGAGGTCTCCAGGAGTTCGCGCGAGCGGTGCCGCCCGAACTGCTGGACCAGGTTCACGGCCATGTTGTACGAGGGCTTGAAGCTGGAGCGCAGCGGATAGGTGCGGGTGCCGGCGAGCCCGGCGAGGGCCGCCGGGTCCATGCCCCGCTGCCAGAGCACCACCGCGTGGCCCTCGACGTCGATGCCGCGCCGGCCGGCGCGCCCGGTGAGCTGCGTGTACTCACCCGGGGTGATGTCGGCGTGCTGTTCGCCGTTCCACTTGACCAGCTTCTCCAGGATGACCGTGCGGGCGGGCATGTTGATGCCCAGCGCGAGGGTCTCGGTGGCGAAGACGGCCTTCACGAGGCCGCGGACGAAGAGTTCCTCGACGACCTCCTTGAACTTCGGCAGCATGCCCGCGTGGTGGGCGGCGATGCCGCGTTCCAGGCCTTCGAGCCACTCGTAGTAGCCGAGGACGTGCAGGTCCTCGCTGGGGATGGTGGCGGTCCGCGCCTCGACGATCTCGCGCACCCGCAGGCGCCCGGCCTCGTCGTTGAGCCGCAGCCCGGCGTAGAGGCACTGCTGGACGGCGGCCTCGCAGCCGGCCCGGCTGAAGATGAAGTTGATGGCGGGGAGCAGGTCGTCGTTGTCGAGCCGGCCGATGACCTCGGGCCGGCTCGGGGTCCAGATCCGGCTGCGGGAACGTCGCTCGCGTTCGCGGTCGGCCTCGCGGACCATCTTGCCGCGCCGCCGGTCCTTCGGGTTGTACGTGCGGCTGTTCTCCTCGCGCGCCATGCGCAGCAGGTCCGGGTTGACCTCGCGGCGGGTGGAGCCGCGGCCGCCGTGGTCGGACTCCTCCTCGAAGAGGTCGTAGACCCGGCGGCCGGCCATGACGTGCTGCCACAGCGGGACGGGCCGCTCCTCGGAGACGATCACCTCGGTGTCGCCGCGCACGGTGTCGAGCCAGTCGCCGAACTCCTCGGCGTTGGACACGGTCGCGGAGAGGGAGACCAGGGTCACCGACTCGGGGAGGTGGATGATGACCTCCTCCCAGACGGCTCCGCGGAACCGGTCGGAGAGGTAGTGCACTTCGTCCATCACGACGTAGCCGAGGCCGCGCAGCGACTTGGAGCCCGCGTAGAGCATGTTGCGGAGCACCTCGGTGGTCATGACGACCACGGGTGCCTCGGAGTTGACGCTGTTGTCGCCGGTCAGCAGGCCCACCTTGTCGGCGCCGTAGCGCTTGACGAGGTCAGCGTACTTCTGGTTCGACAGGGCCTTGATGGGCGTGGTGTAGAAGCACTTGCGGCCCTGCCGCAGGGCGAGGTGCACGGCGAACTCGCCGACGATCGTCTTGCCCGAGCCGGTCGGCGCGGCGACGAGGACGCCCTTCCCGGATTCCAGTGCCTTGCATGCCTCGACCTGGTACGGGTCCAGGCCGAATTCGTACATCTCGCGGAAGGGAGCCAGGGCGGTGGCCTCTTCGGCGGCGCGGATCCGGGCAGCGGCGTAGCGCTCCGCGGGTGAGAGTTCTTCGGTCATCTTGTCGTCGAGCCTACCCGCCGGCCCTGACAACAGTCGCGATCTTTACGACGAGTACGGGTGGCCGGAAACGGGCCCGGTCCGATCGGCGGGAGACCCGCTACGCGAGGAGCCGCAAGGCCGCCGGCGCGCACTCGGCCGTCACCGGCAGCGGCCCGAGCGGCTCGCCGTCCGCGTAGGCGGTGATGCCGGAGGCCTCCAGGGTGACCTTGGAGGCCCGGTGGACGGACACCTTGGGGTGGCCGAGATGCGTCCCCTTGTAGACCTGCGGGAACACCTTGAGCAGGGCGCCCCGGCCGCAGTCGCCGACCACGGTGACGTCGAACAGTCCGTCGTCGGGCACCGCGTCCGCGCAGATGGCACGCGCCCGTACCGGGAGGGGCGTCCCCCGCCGAGGATCCGGGGGCGCCCCCGTCAGGTCGCGTCGTCGTAGCCGTTGATCTGTCGGCGTCCGCCGTCGGCCTGCTCCGGCAGTGCGGAGGGGGCGGGCGCGGAGCCCACCGCGCCGATGGGGGCGGGGGTCAGGTCCAGCTCGGCCGCCTCGTCGTCGTCGAGACCCGCGTCGGGGTTGTTGCGCCGGCGCCTGCGGTCGTTGATCAGGCAGATGCCGAGCGCGATGAAGTAGAGGGCGACGATCGGGGCGGCCAGCGACAGCATGGTGAGCGGGTCACCGGTGGGCGTCGCGAAGGCGGAGAAGACCGTGATGCCGAGGACCATCACCCGCCACCAGCTCGCCAGTCGCTTCGCGGTGAGGACCCCGGTGAAGTTCAGCAGGATCAGCAGCAGCGGCAGTTCGAAGGCGAGGCCGAAGACGACGACCATCCGCGTGACCAGGTCGAGGTAGTCGTCGACCGGCAGCAGGTTGCGCGCGTGATCGGGGGTGAATTCGAGGAGGATCGTCGCGGTCTGCGGAAGGATCTTGTACGCGAGGACCGCGCCGGCGCCGAAGAGCGGCGCGCCGACCGCGACGAAGCTGATCGCGTACTTCTTTTCGTGGCCGTGCAGGCCGGGGGCGACGAAGGCCCACAGCTGGTAGAGCCACACCGGGGCGGAGAGCACGATGCCCGCGGTGAGGGAGACCTTGAGGGCGATCGAGAACGGCGCGATGAGGCCGTTCACGGTCATGTCGGCGCAGGGGCGGCCGTTGCGCTGCGACACCACCCCGTCGGTGCAGCCGACGGAGTCCAGCATCGGCTTCAGCATGAAGTCGATGAGGTCCTTGTAGAAGAAGGCCGCGACGCCGGTGATCAGGATGATCGCCAGGACCGACTTCAGCAGGCGGTTTCTCAGCTCACGCAGGTGCTCGACAAGAGGCATGCGCCCTTCGGCGTCCTTGTCCGCTTTCTCCTGCTTGCGGGCAGACTTGAGCAACCCACGTCCCTCGTCTCGATGCAGATGACTGGCGTGACCGGTGTGGCCGTCGGCCGTCAGCCCTGGGTGGTGCGGTTCGGCTCGTTGACCGGACGCGAGCTGGTGACGTCACCGGGCGCGGCCTGGATCGTGCGCGGGGCGACCGGCTGGGCGCCGGCCTGGTCGGCGACGTTGGCCGCAGTGGCCGTGCCGGCCGCGTCGTCGGGCTCGCCGTCCTTCTTCATGGCCTTCGCCTCGCTCTTGAGGATGCGGGCCGACTTGCCGAGGGAGCGAGCCATCTCGGGGAGCTTCTTGGCACCGAACAGCAACACGATGACAGCGATGATCAGAAGGATCTCAAGGGGCTTCAGATTGCCGATCATGTGTGTCTTCCTTACTCACCGAAACGGCTGGTTGTGGTGGCGGGTCACGCCGGACGAAGATCCGGCACGCCCTCCTGCAACGATCGTAACCCCCGGGGGTTAACGCCCGGCAATCCCCCGGCGTCTCCCCGCATCCGTGCGCACGGGTGACGGGACCGACGGTACGGGTCGCGACCCGCGGTTTCCATGGGCAGGGGTTACGGGAGTGTGGCGCGTCCCGTGCGGGCCAGGTCGCTCGCGGCCCGTTCGAGGTCGCCCGAGGCCTCGGTGATCCGGCGGCTGGCGTCGGCCACCTGGCCGGACAACCGCCGGACCTGTACGAAGACCCGTACGGCCAGCACGCCGAGAACGGCGACACCGAGGAAACCCAGGGCAATTGCGAGCATCGGCCACAGCATGGGACGAGCCTAGGCCACGACCGGCTCAGACACTGCGCAGGGTGCTCACTCCGCCACCCGTCAGCAGCTCCACGATCCGCTCACCGGCGGGTTTGCGCACGGAAGCCCCGCACTCCGGGCACGTGAAGGAGTAGAAGGTGGTCCGCCGACTGCCCCCGATGGCCAGCCTCAGCGCGCCGGCCCCCAGCTCGAACCGGGCCCGGCACTGCGGACAGCCCGCCTTGAAGGTGACCGCGGCGGGCGCCGCCGCCGAATCCGCCGGGCCGGACCCCGGCACCGGCCCCGAAGATGGCGCCATCGCTCCCCGCTCCCCCTAGCCCTGTTCCCCGTACCCCGCGAGCGCCTCTCCAGCGGCCTTCCGCGCGCTGTCCGCCAGCTCCGGCGGCGACACGATGCGCCCCTCCCGGCCCAGCCGCAGCGCCAGCCGGCGCAGCGAGGCGGGGTCCGGGCTGCGCAGGGTGATCCGCAGACCGCCCTCCGCCAGCTCCTCGGCGCTGTCGTGCGGGTAGTACTCGGCGACCCAGCGCCCGCCGGGGCCCACCTCGACCACGACCTCCGGGTCCTCGGCGGCCGGCTGGACCAGCCCCTCGGACAGGTCGCGCGGCTCGATCGCGGGCGGGTCGGACCGCTCGTCCAGGAGCGTGATCTCGGCCACCCGGTCCAGCCGGAAGGTCCGCCGGGCCTCCGAGAGGTGACACCACCCCTCCATGTACGTGTGACCCACCGCGAACAGCCGGATCGGGTCCACGGTGCGGTCGGTCAGCTCGTCCCGCGCGGGCGAGTAGTACCGCAGCCGGACCCGGCGCCGCTCGGCGATCGCCCGGTCGACGTCCGCGAAGACCCCGCCCTCCGACTCGAAGGTCACCGACAGCCGGGAGCTCGCCCCGGCCACCTCGCCCGCCGCGGCCTCCAGCTTGGCGGTGGCCCGCAACAACGCGTCCCGGTCGCTCTCGCGCAGCCCCGGCAGGGTGGCCACCGCGCGGGCGGCGACCAGCAGCGCGGTCGCCTCGTCGGCGGCCAGCCGCAGCGGCTCGGCGGTGGACTCCCCCGACGCGTCGGGGTTGCGCCACCAGATGCGCTCCCCGTCGGTGTCGATGTCGAGGAGGTCCCCGCCCCGGAAGCTGGTGCCGCACATGGGCAGCACGTCGAGGTCCGAGATCAGCTCGTCCTCGGTGATCCCGAAGGCGCGCGCGACGTCGGCGACGTGCGCTCCGGGGCGTTCGCGCAGATACGTCACCAGGGACAGCATCCGGCGGGTCTGGTCAATGGCGTTCGCAGCCATGCTGGTACGTCTCCCCCTCAGGGCGGTTCTGGCGAATGTTGCGGTTCAGCCCTTGGCGACGGCGCGCAGCCGGTCCACCACGTCGGCCCGCAGGTCCGCGGGTCCCACCACCACGACGTCCGGGCCGAACTCGACCAGCCAGGCGTCCAGCCCGTGCCCGTACGGGATCTCCAGCTCGTCCCAGCCCTCGGTCACGCCCTCGCGCACCTCGGTGGCCTTGGCCCGCAGCGGATACCCGGCCCCGGTGCGCAGCCGGATCGACGCGGACCGGTCGGCGCTCTCGCCGGCCCAGCTCGCGACGGTCTCCCGCACGGTCACCACGTCCGGCACCTCCGCGGTGTACTTCGCCGCCCGGGAGCGGACCTTGCCGGTGATCCGGGAGAGCCGGAACACCCGCTCCGCGCCGCGGTCCCGGTCGAAGCCGGCCAGGTACCAGTGACCCCGCCAGCACTCCAACGCCCACGGCTCGACCTGGCGGGTCTCGGGCCTCGCCGCGGTGGACTTGCGGTAGTCGAAGACCACCGGCCGCCGGTCCCGGCACGCCAACATCAGCGGCTCGAACGCCGCCTCGTGCACCGGGATCCGCGGCTCGATCGCGCTGTGCTGACCCTCGTACGGATCGCCCGCCTCGGGCATCCCGCCCGCGCGCAGCTTCTGCAGGGCGCCGCTGGCCGCGCCCGCCAGACGGGCCTGCTGCCAGACCTTCGCCGCCAACCCGAGGGCGGCGGCCTCCTCGGCGTCCAGGGAGACGGGCGGCAGCCGGTTGCTGTCCCGACGGGCCAGGTAGCCCGTGTCACCGTCCAGGTTCTCCACCGTCTCGATGACCAGGCCGAGTTCCCGCAGGTCGTCCTTGTCCCGTTCGAACATCCGGTTGAAGGATTCGTCGTTGCCGGCTTCCATGTAGGCCTCGATCGAACCGCGCAGCTCGCGCTTGCTGAGGGGCCGTCGGGTCCCCAGCAGACACAGCGCCAGATTCATCAGCCGCTCGGCCTTGGCAATCGCCATCGACGCCCTTCCGCCCTTCTCGACGTACACCCCCGACGTACGCGTACGCGTACGGCCTCGTGACCGTTGACCGTACCGCCCCGGCGGTCCCCCGCAAAAAGCGAGGGCCCCCGCCGTCCGGCGGGGGCCCTCCAACCGTCACGACCGAGGGATCAGGCGTCCATCAGGTCACAGACGAAGATCAGCGTCTCGCCCGGGGCGATCAGGCCGCCACCCGCGCCGCTGTCCCCGTACGCGAGGTGCGCCGGAATGGTGATCTTGCGGCGGCCACCGACCTTCATGCCCTGCACGCCCTGGTCCCAGCCCTTGATGACCTGGCCGACACCGAGCTGGAACGCCAGCGCGGAACCGCGGTTCCAGGAGGCGTCGAACTCCTCGCCGGTGGAGAACGCCACGCCCACGTAGTGGACCTTGATGAACGCACCCACCTTGGCCTCGGCGCCGTCGCCCACCCAGATGTCCTCGATCACGAGGTCGGCGGGGGCGTCGCCCTCGGGGAAGTCGATCTCGGGCTTCTCAAGCTGGTCACTCACGGAACTGCTCCTCATGTCTTCGAACCGGGGCCCCTCCCGACCGGGCCGGGAAGGAACGAACCAGTCTTACACTGCTCCGACGATGTCCACGACGAAGGCGAGCGTGGAGTTGGCCGGCAGGTCCTCACCCTTGGCCTGGTCCTTGTAGGCCATCTCCGGCGGAATCACCAGCAGGACACGGCTGCCGACCTTCTTGCCGACCAGCCCCTTGTCCCAGCCCTCGATGACCTGCCCCTTGCCGATCGCCGTGGAGAACGGCGAACCGGTCTTCCACGAGGTGTCGAACAGCTTCGCGGCGTCCTTGCCCTGGTTCGGCGCCCACGCGGCACCGCTGTACTGCATGTAGACGGTCTGGCCGTTCTTGACCTCGGGACCCTTGCCCTCGATCAGGACCTTGTCGACCAGCTCCTTCGGAGGGTCGTTCTTCGGGATCGTGATCGTGGCGGCCTCGTCCTTGTCCGCCTTGACCTGGGGCAGGTCCGACGGGATCGGCGCCTGCGTGCCCTCGGCCTTCTTCGGCAGGGTCGAGTCGATGTCCATCACGAAGACCAGGTTGTCGGTCGGACCGACGCCCAGCTGCGGCTGACCCTTGTCACCGAACGCGGCCGCCGGAGGCGCGACGACCAGCACACGGCTGCCGACCTTCTTGCCCACCACGGACTCGCTGAACAACGGCAGGATCTCCGGGGAACCCGCGGTGACGACGATCGGCGCGCCGCCCTCGTCGTAGGACCCGTTCAGGTCCTTGCCGCCCTTCCAGACCTTGCCCGTGTACTTCGTGACGACGAGATCGCCCTTCTTGATCTCCGCGCCCGACCCCTCCTTGACGGTGCTCACCACGAACTTGCCGCTCGGGTCGCCCTTGGGAACGGTGATCTCCGCCTTCTTCCCGGCCTCACCCGCGACGGTGGGCATCGGGTCCGCGGACGCGACGGCCTTCGGTACCGCGGGCTGCGAGGCATCGGCCGACGGGGACGCGGAATCCTTCTTGTCCTTGTCGTCGCCCCCTCCACAGGCCGCGGTGAGCATCAGAGCCGGCACGATGAGCGCGGCAGCAAGTCGGCGTCGCACAGTGGTCCTCAGGGTCGCTGGAATGGTCCGTCGTAGCGGCCCACTCTACGGCCAACCCCCTCACCGACAAGGCGGCGCCGTGCGCGAAGGGCCCCACACGCCACGGCGCACGGGGCCCTCCACCGCCGGACATCACATCCCGGCGATCAACTTCTCCACCCGGTCGTCCACCGACCGGAACGGGTCCTTGCACAGCACCGTCCGCTGCGCCTGGTCGTTCAGCTTCAGGTGCACCCAGTCGACGGTGAAGTCCCGCCTCTGCTCCTGCGCCCGGCGGATGAAGTCGCCGCGCAGCCGCGCCCTGGTCGTCTGCGGGGGCACCGACTTGCCCTCGAAGATCTTGAGGTCGTTGCAGATCCGCGCCGCCTGCCCCTTGCGCTCCAGCAGGTAGTACAGACCGCGCCGACGGTGGATGTCGTGGTACGCGAGGTCTATCTGGGCGACCCGCGGGTTCGACATGGTCATGTTGTGCTTGGCCCGGTACCGCTCGATCAGCTGGTACTTCATGACCCAGTCGATCTCGGTCCCGATCCGGTCCAGGTCCTCCGCGTCGATCGCGTCGAGCGTGCGACCCCACAGCTCCAGGACCTGGTCGACGACACCCGTGCGGATGCCCCGGCGCTCCGCGAAGTCCACGGCCTTGTCGTAGTACTCGCGCTGGATCTCCAGGGCGGAGGCCTCGCGACCGCTCGCCAGGCGCACCTTGCGCTGCCCCGTGATGTCGTGACTGACCTCGCGGATCGCCCGGATCGGGTTCTCCAGGGTCAGGTCCCGCATCACGGTGCCCGCCTCGATCATGCGCAGCACCAGATCGGTGGCCCCGACCTTGAGCAGCATGGTGGTCTCGGACATGTTCGAGTCACCGACGATCACGTGCAGCCGCCGGTACCGCTCGGCGTCTGCGTGCGGCTCGTCCCTGGTGTTGATGATCGGCCGCGAACGCGTCGTGGCGGAGCTGACACCCTCCCAGATGTGCTCGGCCCGCTGACTGACGCAGTAGACCGCGCCCCGCGGGGTCTGCAACACCTTGCCCGCGCCACAGATCAGCTGGCGCGTGACGAGGAAGGGAATGAGGATGTCCGCCAGACGGGAGAATTCTCCGTGCCGCGCCACGAGATAGTTCTCGTGGCAGCCGTAAGAATTGCCCGCCGAGTCGGTGTTGTTCTTGAAGAGGTAGACGTCGCCCGCGATTCCCTCCTCGTGCAGGCGGCGTTCGGCGTCGACGAGCAGGCCTTCGAGAATGCGCTCGCCGGCCTTGTCGTGGGTGACCAGTTCGATCAGGTTGTCGCATTCGGGAGTTGCATATTCCGGATGCGAACCCACGTCGAGGTAGAGGCGGGCGCCGTTCCGCAGGAAGACATTGCTGCTGCGGCCCCATGACACAACACGGCGGAAGAGGTAGCGCGCCACTTCGTCAGGAGACAGTCGGCGCTGTCCCCTGAACGTGCACGTGACGCCGTACTCGTTCTCCAGCCCGAAAATGCGGCGGTCCATGACTGAACATTACGCCTTCTGCCCTCTTCTGAAACCGGGTTCGCCGGCGCCGTTCCGATCAGTTTCTGATCAGAGGGTCCGCGGAGCCCTCCTCCGACCCCTCTGCGGCAGCCCCGCCGACGCCCGCCACGACCCCGCCGCGCACCGGTGCGGCCAGCACCCGCTGAGTGGCCATCAGGACCACCAACGCCGCCGCGCCGGCCACGCTCGCCACCGCGAAACCGGCCCTCGTGTCACCCAGTTCCACCGCGGGCCCGGCCACCGCCGTACCGATCGCCGCACCCACCCCGAAGAACGTCACCAGCCAGGAGAACGCCTCCGTCACCGTGCCCCGCGGAGCGTGCCGGTCCACGACGATGAACGCGCACGCGATCGCGGGCGCCAGGAACACCCCCGCCAACGCCGCCAACGCCGTCATGCCCACCGGCCCCGGCGTCAGCATCAACGGCGGATAGCAGACCGCCAGCAACGCCACCAGCATCCGCAGCCGCCGCTCCGCCGCCCCGGCCCACTGCCGGGCCCCGTAGACCACACCGCCCACCAGCGCGCCCAGACCCAGGGCCGCCATCAACCAGCCGTACACCGCCTGACCACCGTGCCCGTCGGCGTACGCCACACCGGCCACCGTGATCGAACCCAGCGCCGTACCCACGAAGAAGAACGCCCCCAACAGCGCCAGCAACCCCCGCGAGCGCAGCGCCCCCAGCCAGTGCGCCTCGCGCGGAGCGGAACGCCACGCACGGGACGGCTCCGAGACCACCACCGACAGCGCGCCCAACACGCCGATGCCGTTGATCACCAGCAGCGCCACCGCCGGATCCCACAACGCGACGAAGAGCGTCACCAGCAGGGGACCGACCGTGAACATGACCTCCTGCGCCACCGCGTCCATGGCGTACGCCACGTGGACCCGCTCCTCCTTGCCGCCGAGCACCCCCGGCCACAACGCGCGCAGCCCACCCTCCAGGGGAGGCGTGAACAACCCCGCCACGACCACGGCCGTGTACGCCACCACCGCGGACCCGGTCCCGGCGAGCGCCAGCCAGGCCATGCCCAGCGCGGAGACCACCGCGGCCGGCAACTGCACCCGCGGCTGTCCGTACAGGTCCACGGCCCGCCCCAGCAGGGGCTGCCCCACCGCGTTGGCCACCCCGTACGCCGCCGCCAGCGCACCCGCCAGGCTGTAGCTGCCCCCCTCCGCCCGGGTGAACAACACGATCGCGATGGCTGCGGTGCCATTGGGCAACCGCCCTATGAGCGTGCCCACCAACAGCCTCGCGGCATGCCTGGTCTTGAGCAGCTCCGCGTAACCCGCGGCCATGTCCGCCCCCTCCTGCCCGGAACCAGCCGGGGTAATACGTATAACTTGACGCGTCATACGTACCATGTCCCCAGTCCGCGGGTCCACCCGCCGAACCACCCCCCACCCCCATGACCTGCGACGTCGGGAGCCCCCTGTGACGAGACCCACCAGCCGGGACGTCGCCGCCGCCGCCGGGGTCTCCCAGGCCACCGTCTCCCTCGTCCTCGGCGACAAATGGCGCGGCCGCGTCTCCGAACGCACCGCCGACCTCGTCCGCGAGAGCGCCGCCGCCCTCGGCTACCGCCCCAACCTCGCCGCCCGCAACCTCCGCCTCGGCTCCACCCGCACCGCCCTCCTCGTCGTCCCCGCCCTCACCAACGAGTTCTTCGCCCGCGTCTACACCGGCGCCGCCCGCGTCGCCGCCGCACACGGCTTCGGCGTCGTCCTCTACCCCTCCCCCGACGGCACCGGACCCGCCCGCGACCCCTTCGCCTCCGCCCGCGCCGCCCTCGACGGAGTCATCGCCTCCTCCATGGCCGCCGACGCCCTCGACGCCCTCGGCCGCGAAGGCCTCCCCCTCGTCATGCTCGACAGCGACCCCGCCTCCGGCACCGCCGCCGCCCACGTCAACCTCGCCATGGCCGACGGCATGCGCCAAGCCGTCACCCACCTCCTCGACCACGGCCACCGCCGCTTCCTCCACCTCGCCTCCGCCGTCGACTCCTGGACCTTCGACATCCGCGCCAAGGCCCTGCCGGCCCTCCTGGGCCCCTCCACCGAACTGCGCACCATCCGGGCCCCCCTCACCGTCCACGGCGCCCGCACCGCCATGGAAGCCCTCCTGGAGGCCCCCGGGCCCCGACCCACCGCCGTCATCTGCGACGACGACATCCTCGCCGCCGGCGCCTGCAAGGCCGCCCGCCGCCTCGGCCTGCGCGTCCCCGACGACCTCTCCGTCACCGGCTTCGACGACCTGGCCCTGGCCACCGCCGTCGAACCCGAACTCACCACCGTCCGCCTGCCCGCCGAACGCGTCGGCGAGCAGGGCATGAGCGCCCTCCTCGCCGTCCTCGACGGCACCCCCTGGTCCGCCCCCGACATCCCCGTCGAACTCGTCGTCCGCGACTCCACCGGCCCCGCCCCCGCCTGAACGCGGAAGGGCCCCGACCCACCGCGAACGGCAGACCGGGGCCCCTCCACACACACGACCTACTCGGCGTCGTCCTCCGGCACCTCGTCGTTCGACACGGCATCCGCCTGCGCCGCCGCCGGCACGTCAGCCTCCAACAACCGCGCCAACTGCCGACCACGAATCCGCTTGAACTTCCGCTGCTGCGCCCGCGTACGGTCCAGCACCGCGACCTCCAGCCGCTCCGCCGGAATCGCCTTGTCGGCGCCGTTCGCCTGACTCGACAGCGCCTGCACCGCCAGCTTCAACGCCTCGGACAGCGTCATCCCGTCCCGGTGGCGCTGATCCAGGAACGTGCTGATCTGCTCGGCGTTGCCGCCGACCGCGACCGAGCCGTGCTCGTCCACGATCGAACCGTCGTGCGGCAGCCGATAGATCTGGTCACCCGCGGCCGTCGGACCGACCTCGGCCACGACCAGCTCCACCTCGTACGGCTTCTCGCCCGCACTGGAGAAGATGGTGCCCAGCGTCTGCGCGTAGACGTTGGCGAGCCCACGGGCCGTCACGTCGTCGCGGTCATAGGTGTATCCGCGCAGATCCGCGTAGCGCACGCCACCGATCCGCAGGTTCTCGTACTCGTTGTACTTGCCGGCGGCCGCGAAGCCGATCCGGTCGTAGATCTCACTGAACTTGTGCAGCGCGCGGGACGGGTTCTCCCCCACGAACACGATGCCGTCGGCGTATTGCAGCACGACCAGGCTGCGACCGCGGGCGATGCCCTTCCGGGCGTATTCCGCCCGGTCGGCCATGGCCTGCTGAGGTGAAACATAGAACGGAGTCGACACCGGCTGACCGTCCCTTTCTTCTGGGCTCCTACGAGACGACGGATGGTCAGAGCAGGGCGGCGCGCGGACCGTCGGGCTGCTCCAGCCGACGGTCGGTCACCGAACGGGCCAGCGCCTGCGACTCGTCGTCGGTCAGCCGGCGGAAGCCCTCGTCGGTGATGACGGTGACAATGGGATAGATGTGGCGGTAGAGGTCCGGACCACCCGTCGCCGAGTCGTCGTCGGCCGCGTCGTACAGCGCCTGCACGACCAGCGTGGTGGCCTGCTCCTCCGTCAGGTCGGGGCGGTACAGCTTCTTCATCGACCCGCGAGCGAAGATCGAACCGGATCCGGTGGCGGCGAACCCGTGCTCCTCGGAGCGACCGCCCGTCACGTCGTAGGAGAAGATCCGACCCTTCTCCTTGGCCTCGTCGTAGCCCGCGAAGAGCGGCACGACGGCCAGCCCCTGCATCGCCATGCCGAGGTTGCCGCGAATCATGGTGGACAGGCGGTTCGCCTTGCCCTCCAGCGAGAGGGTCGTCCCCTCCACCTTCTCGAAGTGCTCCAGCTCCAGCTGGAACAGCTTCACCATCTCGACGGCGAGGCCGGCCGTACCCGCGATGCCCACCGCGGAGTACTCGTCGGCCGGGAACACCTTCTCGATGTCCCGCTGGGCGATCATGTTCCCCATGGTCGCCCGCCGGTCACCGGCGAGCACCACACCGCCCGGGAACGTCGTCGCGACGATCGTCGTCCCGTGCGGCGCCTCGACGACACCGTCGGGGAGCTTGCGGTTCCCCGGCAGCATCTCGGGCTGGTGCGCCCCGAGGAAGTCCATGAAGGACGAGGACCCCGGCGTCAGGAAGGCTGCCGGTAGACGCCCTGTGCTACGAGTGTTGGGTTCCACAGGTTTCCTTCCACGTAAGCGGCTGCACGCCTTGTGACGTCCGGCCGATCCTTGAACTGCCCCAAGGCTGCGTTGCAGCTGAAGCACAGCACGCCTCGGACCCTACCCGTCTGATGATCGTGATCCACGTGCTCGGCCGGAGCAGATCACGCAGACCCCGTCTTGAGCGGCGATCATCTCGTCGCGCTGCGCCTCGGTGATTCCGTACGAACGCTTCAGGTGGCCCGCACGGCCCGGGACGGCACGACATGCCTTGTCTTGACGACCTTGCCCATGGCGGCCTGGCGGCGCCGGCAGTGTGTGGCCCCGTGCGCGGCCACACACTTTCGACAACTCGGCTGAAGGCCGTCTCCACGATCGCCATCCGAAGCGAATCCACTCAGCGGTACGTCGCGGCCACAGCCACGACACCACCCGACCCCTTGGGACATGTCCCAGATATTGGCGAGTTCGCCTTGGATTCGAAGGCTATTCGCCGCCCTTTTGTACGAAACTCCGAACGAAATCCTCGGCGTTCTCCTCGAGGACATCGTCAATCTCGTCAAGTACCGAGTCGACGTCGTCGGAGAGCTTTTCCTGGCGCTCCTTGAGGTCGGTCGATTCCTCGACCGCCGCCTCCTCGACCTCCTCGGTCGAGCGCGTCGCCTTCTGCTGTCCGCCGCCGGTGTCCTTGGTCGCCATGTCTACCTCACCCCGCTCGGTTCGCACGCTCACGTCGAGAGACCCCGGATTCGGGATCTCTCAAGATCAGACCCTACGTCGGACCCTACAAGGAGGCCCCGACATTCGTCCCGGTACTTTCACAACGTCCGGGTGACTTCATGATTCCCTCGGCGGGGCCTTTTCAGGCCCCTTCCCGGTACCGGAATGGCCTCAGCGGCCCGAGAGCACCCGTACCAGTTCCTCCGCCGTCCGGCAGCGGTCCAGGAGCTCCTTCACATGGGCCCTGGTGCCGCGCAGCGGCTCCAGGGTGGGGACCCGCTGGAGCGAGTCTTGGCCCGGCAGGTCGAAGATCACCGAGTCCCAGGAGGCCGCGGCCACGTCGTCGGCGTACTGCTCCAGACACCGGCCCCGGAAGTAGGCCCTGGTGTCCTCCGGAGGCTTGCCCTCGGCCCGTTCCACGGCCGTCTCGTCCACCAGGCGCTTCATCTTGCCGCGGGCCACCAGACGGTTGTACAGGCCCTTCTCCGGCCGTACGTCCGCGTACTGGAGGTCGACCAGGTGCAGGCGGGCCGCGTCCCATTCGAGGCTGTCCCGTCGGCGGTAGCCCTCCAGGATCTCCCGCTTCGCGATCCAGTCCAGCTCGCCGGACAGGCTCATCGGGTCCGTCTCCAGCCGGCCCAGTACGTCCTCCCACCGAGCGAGGACGTCCTTGGTCTGCTCGTCCGCGTCGGACCCGAACCGCTCGTCCACGTACTTCCTGGCCAGCTCGAAGTACTCCATCTGGAGTTGCACGGCGGTCAGCGTCCGCCCGCTGCGCAGCGTGATCAGGTGGCCGAGGTCGGGGTCGTGGGAGACCTGGTGGAGGGTGCGCACCGGCTGGTCCACGGCCAGGTCCACGTTGATGAAGCCGTCCTCGATCATCGACAGCACCAGGGCGGTGGTGCCGAGCTTGAGGTAGGTGGAGATCTCCGACAGGTTCGCGTCGCCGATGATCACGTGGAGCCGGCGGTACTTCTCGGCGTCGGAGTGGGGTTCGTCGCGGGTGTTGATGATGGGCCGCTTGAGGGTGGTCTCCAGGCCGACCTCGACCTCGAAGTAGTCCGCGCGCTGGCTGATCTGGAAGCCGTGCTCGCGCCCGTCCTGCCCGATGCCGACGCGTCCCGCGCCCGTGACGACCTGCCGGGAGACGAAGAAGGGGGTGAGGTGGCGCACGATGTCCGAGAAGGGGGTCTCCCGCTTCATCAGGTAGTTCTCGTGCGTGCCGTAGGAGGCGCCCTTGTTGTCGGTGTTGTTCTTGTAGAGGTGGATCGGCTGGGCTCCGGGGAGCTGTGCGGCCCGTTCGGCGGCCTCGGCCATGATCCGTTCGCCGGCCTTGTCCCAGAGCACGGCGTCGAGCGGATTGGTGATCTCCGGGGAGCTGTACTCGGGGTGCGCGTGGTCGACGTAGAGCCGGGCGCCGTTGGTGAGGATGACGTTGGCGAGGCCGATGTCCTCGTCGGTCAGCTGGCTGTTGTCGGCGGCCTCGCGGGCGAGGTCGAAGCCGCGGGCGTCCCGCAGCGGATTCTCCTCCTCGAAGTCCCAGCGGGCGCGGCGCGCCCGGTGCATCGCCGCCGCGTAGGCGTTGACGATCTGGGACGAGGTGAGCATGGCATTGGCGTTCGGGTGCCCCGGGACGGAGATCCCGTACTCCGTCTCGATCCCCATTACTCGCCGTACGGTCATGCGGCCCTCCTTGCCCGGCGGCGCTCCCGTTCGGGAGCGGCGCTCAAGTACCGCTGGTGCTCCGGTGCGTCTGGTGCGGTGCCCGTCCCCGCACTGCGCGACCGGCGGTACGGAAGAGCCTAGAACCACTGCGCGCTGGTGGGGAGATCATTTCAGTCATTGAATTTGCCTTGTCACCGGCTGAAAAGCAGTCGGCATAAAGCAGTCGGCTGCGGGTGCCCTTGGCCGGGCATCCGCAGCCGCCCCGCTTCGTCAGAGGTACTGACCGGTGTTTGCCACCGTGTCGATGGAACGTCCTGTGTCCGCGCCTTGCTTTCCGGTGACGAGCGTGCGGATGAATACGATCCGCTCGCCCTTCTTTCCGGAGATGCGGGCCCAGTCGTCGGGGTTGGTGGTGTTCGGGAGGTCCTCGTTCTCCTTGAACTCGTCCACGCAGGCCTGGAGGAGGTGGGAGACCCGGAGGCCCTTCTGCTTGTGCTCGAGGAAGGCCTTGATGGCCATCTTCTTCGCACGGTCCACGATGTTCTGGATCATCGCGCCCGAGTTGAAGTCCTTGAAGTAGAGGACTTCCTTGTCGCCGTTGGCGTACGTGACCTCGAGGAAGCGGTTCTCCTCGGTTTCGGCGTACATCTGCTCGACGACGGTCTGGATCATGCTGTGGACGGTGCCGGCCCTGGAGTCCTGGTGTTCGGACAGGTCGTCCGTGTGCAGGGGCAGGGTGGCCTTGAGGTACTTCGCGAAGATGTCCTTGGCGGCCTCGGCGTCGGGACGCTCGATCTTGATCTTCACGTCGAGACGGCCGGGGCGCAGGATGGCCGGGTCGATCATGTCCTCGCGGTTGGAGGCGCCGATGACGATGACGTTCTCCAGGCCTTCCACGCCGTCGATCTCGGCGAGCAGCTGGGGGACGATGGTGTTCTCCACGTCCGAGCTGACACCGGATCCGCGGGTGCGGAAGAGGGATTCCATCTCGTCGAAGAAGACGATGACGGGGGTGCCCTCGCTCGCCTTCTCCCGGGCACGTTGGAAGACGAGGCGGATGTGCCGCTCGGTCTCGCCGACGTACTTGTTGAGGAGTTCGGGGCCCTTGATGTTCAGGAAGTAGGACTTCCCGGCGGGCTGGCCGGTGACCTCGGCGACCTTCTTGGCAAGGGAGTTGGCGACGGCCTTGGCGATGAGCGTCTTGCCGCAGCCGGGAGGGCCGTAGAGCAGGATGCCCTTGGGGGGCCGCAGTTCGTGTTCCTTGAAGAGGTCGGGGTGGAGGTACGGGAGCTCGACGGCGTCGCGGATCAGCTCGATCTGGTCGCCCAGGCCGCCGATCTTGTCGTAGTCGATGTCCGGGACCTCTTCGAGGACGAGTTCCTCGACCTCGCTCTTCGGCACCACTTCGTAGACGTAGCCGGAGCGGGGTTCGAGCAGGAGGGCGTCGCCGGGGCGGATGGTGATGTCCAGGAGCGGCTCGGCGAGCCTCACCACCCTTTCCTCGTCGGTGTGCCCGACCACCAGGGCGCGCTCGCCGTCCTCGAGGATCTCCTTGAGGGTGACGATGTCCCCGGCCCGTTCGAACTCCATGGCCTCGACCACGTTGAGCGCTTCGTTGAGCATGACCTCCTGGCCGCGCCGGAGGTCTTCCGGTTCGACGCTGGGGCTCACGTTCACGCGAAGCTTTCGGCCTCCGGTGAAGATGTCGACGGTGCCGTCCTCGTTCGACTGAAGGAAGACACCGAATCCGGCCGGCGGCTGGGCGAGCCGGTCGACTTCTTCTTTGAGGGCCACAATCTGGTCGCGGGCCTCACGGAGGGTATTCGCCAGTCGTTCGTTCTGCGTGGATACGCCTGCCAGATTCGTCTGGAGCTCGACGATCCGCTCTTCGAGAATCCTCGCGTGCCGCGGAGAGTCGGCGAGCTTTCGTCGCAGGACGGCGATTTCCTGCTCGAGATAGGCAACCTGGCCGGCGGGGTCATCAGACCCTCGCCCGGGCCGGATGCCGCGGTTGTTGTCGTCGTCGTGGGCTGCCACGGTCCTCACCTCCTCCAAGGGGAGCTGGACGCTTCCTGACCCTACCTGGGCTGGTGGTGATTGAAACCCCTAGATCACAAAGACGGTAGGGGTGTGTCCGATCTTCACCCTTGCGTACTCCCTCACGCCTAGGAAATACCCACCCAGCAGCATCGGAAAGCAGCCGGTTGTAAGGTCGAAGTGTTCAACACCCGTCAGGGCTCGCGCGACTTGCTGCGAGATGCGACCGGGATGGATCACTCAGTGCAGGGAACGGCAGGAGATATGACCGTGCAGCAGGAGGCTCCCGCGGGCGGCGCCGGCGAGACGGATGCGTCGCTTGAGGTCTGGATCGACCAGGACCTCTGCACCGGGGACGGCATCTGCGTGCAGTACGCCCCGGAGGTGTTCGAGCTGGACATCGATGGTCTGGCGTACGTGAAGAGCCCCGAGGACGAGCTTCTGCAGGACGTGGGGGCGACCACTCCGGTTCCTCTGACGCTGCTGCGGGACGTGGTCGACTCCGCGAAGGAATGTCCGGGTGACTGCATCCACGTAAGGCGCGTTTCGGACAGGGTCGAGGTCTACGGTCCCGACGCCGAGTGACGGTTCAAACACTTCTGGCGGTCGAGTCCGTCAGCTCCTGGCGGAATTTTCCGCCCACCCAGCGCCACTTGGAGAGCTGCTTCACATCGGGGCTGGAGCGCGGTACCTCGCGTGAGGAGTAGCCGAGGAGCAGCGCGGTGACCTGGCCGTCGCTCACGGTGAGGTCGGTGGCGTTCTGTCGGCGCGCGGGGTCGAGCAGGGTGGCGACGACGCGGGGGGCGGAACCGGTCGCGGCGCCCCGGGTGAGGACGTAGATCGCGTGGGGCGGGGTGCCCGAGCCGGCGTCGCAGCGTACGGCGGCCACGGTCTCGGGGTGTCCGTCCCCGTCGAGATCACCTTCGGCGGTGGCCGTCACGGCCTGGGGGACGCCCCTGCAGTCCAGTGGGTACGTGAGGGCGTGCGCGTCGGGGGCGGGCTCCCGGGGGGCGCTTCGGGTCCCGGGGTTCCCGGCGGCGGACGGCGCCGCGGGGGCTCCGGTGGCGGGGTCCGGTTGCAGGAGGCCCGCTCCGGCGATGACGGCGGCCATGGCCGAGGCCGTGGCGATCCAGTGGAGGGGCCCGGCGCGGTGGTGCGCCGGGAGTTCCAGCGTGGGGGCCGGCTCGGTGGGGCTGTGCAGCACGCGGGGTGTCTCCTGGGTGACGGACGACGGGTGACGGGGAGCCAGCATCGTGCCACACCTCACACCGGGGTGGAACGGCTGGGTCCGGACGGGTCGCACGATGTCCGGTACAACGAAAAGGCGCCGTGGCGCAGTTCCCGAGTCGGTTCGGGAACTGCGCCACGGCGCCTTGCTGTTGGGTCGGCGGTGAGCCGGGGTCAGTCGCGGTCGGCGGCGCCGCCGCGTGACTGGCTGCCGGGACCGTCGTAGTCCTCGCCGTAGGCGCCCTTGGAGGGGCGGCGGCGGCGCATGGGCGGTTCGACTCCGTCCGCGAGGCGGCGGGCGGTGACGAGGAAGCCGGTGTGGCCGATCATCCGGTGGTCCGGGCGGACGGCCAGGCCCTCGACGTGCCAGTTGCGGATCATCGATTCCCAGGGCTGCGGTTCGGCGTAGCAGCCGAACTCGCGGATGGACTCGACGGTGCGCGAGAGCTGGGTGGTGGTGGCGACGTAGCAGCACAGGATGCCGCCGGGGACGAGGGCCTTGGAGACGGCCTCCAGGCATTCCCAGGGGGCGAGCATGTCGAGGATCACGCGGTCGACATCGGTGTCGGACAGGTTGTCCTGGAGGTCGCCCACGGTCAGCTGCCACGCGGGGTGCGGGCCGCCGAAGTAGCGCTCGACGTTGGCGGTGGCGATCTCGGCGAAGTCCGCGCGGCGCTCGTAGCTGTGGAGCATGCCCTGGTCGCCGATGGCGCGCAGCAGGAAGCTGCTCAGGGAGCCGGATCCGACGCCTGCCTCGACGACGCGGGCGCCGGGGAAGATGTCGGCGAAGGCCAGGATCTGGCCGGCGTCCTTGGGGTAGACCACGGCGGCACCGCGGGGCATGGACAGGACATAGTCGGGGAGCAGGGGACGCAGCGCGAGGTACGCGACGTTGCCCGTGGTACGGACAACACTGCCCTCGGGAGCACCGATCAGCTCGTCGTGCGGGAAGGAACCCTTGTGGGTGTGGAAATTCTTCCCGGCTTCGAGCGTGAACGTGTAGTGGCGGCCCTTGGGGTCGGTGAGCTGAACCTGGTCCCCGACCTCGAAGGGCCCGCGTCGGCGGGCGGCACCGGTCGGTTCGGACATGTGACCAGTGTATTGGCTCTAGGACTGGGGCCGCGCCATGGCCTTCACGAAGGCCTTCTCGACGTCCAGGGCGGAGAGTACGCCGTAGATCGCGCCGCCGGTTTCGACGACGAGGTACTCGGTGGCGGGGGTGGTGCGGAGGTGGTCGAGGAGTTCTTCGCCGATGAGGTTCGCGGAAACCTTCATGCCGTCGGTGAGGTCCTGGGCGAGGGTGCTGACGGCGACCCAGGGGCGGCGGTGTTCGGGGACGGAGGCGATGGCGCTCTCGCGGACGAGGGCGATGGGGTCGCCGTGGCCGTCGACGACGACGAGGGCGCGGGCTCCGGCTTCGTTGGCGCGGCGCAGGGCCTCGGAGAGGGGGGTGGTGTTCTCGACGGGGATGGCGCGCCGGGTGAGGGTGCGGGCCTGGAGGTCGGGGAGGTGTTCGCGCAGGCGGGCCATGCGCAGGCTGTTGCCGGCGCCGGTCCAGATGATGGCGGCGAGGATCGCGGCGAGGAGGGCGTCCATGACGGTGTTCATGCCGCCGATTTCCTGGGGGCGGTTGCCGATGACGCCGGTGTGGGTGATCAGGGGCAGCCCGATGAGGACGGCGACGGCGAGGCCGCGTCCGACCCAGGCGGCGGCGACGGTGCCGGTCATGGGTTTGCCGGTGATGCCCCAGATGAGGGCGCGGAGCATGCGGCCGCCGTCGAGGGGGAGGCCGGGGAGGAGGTTGAAGGCGGCGACGAGCAGGTTGGAGATCATCAGGCCGCCGAGGAGGACGCCGGGGACGGTGGCGGGGTCGACGGCGTTCATGCCGAGGTAGAAGGCGCCGGCGAGGAGGAGGGAGAGGAGGGGGCCGACGAAGGCGAGGACGAATTCGCGGCCGGGGGTCTCGGATTCCTTCTCGATCTCGGAGACTCCGCCGAAGAACTGGAGCTGGATGCGGCGCACGGGGAGTTTGAAGCGGAGTGCGGCGACGGTGTGCGCGAGTTCGTGGACCAGGACGGAGGCGTAGAAGGCGACGGCGAAGAAGAGGGAGACGAGGTACCGGACGGGTCCGAGGTCGGGGAGTACTTGGTCCAGCTGGTCGCCGAAGACCCAGGTGATGAGGGCGGCGACGAGGAACCAGCTGGGCGAGACGTAGACGGGTACGCCGAAGGGGCGGCCCATGAGGAGTCCGCCGCCCGGGTCGGAGCGCTTGGCTCCGCGCTCGCCGGTTTCGTCGGTGTCTGCCACGGCTGTCCTTCGTTCGGTGCTGTCCGGCGTGGTGGGGGGCGCCGGCGGTTCGTGGGGGTTCGTCGCGGTGTGGTGGCGCGGTGTGATGCTCCGATCATGCAGTGCGAGGGGGCTCGGCGTCGATGGTATGCGTGTGCTGTCGGCGGCGGGTCGTAGGGTTTCACGCATGACGACGAGCCCTGACCCCGGTCCGGACGCGGCCGCTGCCGGTGTGACGCCCTCTGTGGGTGGTGGTGCGGTGCGGCCCGCTTCGCTGTCGCCTTCGCGGGCGAGCGATTTCATGCAGTGCCCGTTGCTGTACCGGTTTCGGGTGATCGACAAGTTGCCGGAGAAGCCGAGTGCGGCGGCGACGCGGGGCACGTTGGTGCACGCGGTGTTGGAGCGGCTCTTCGATCATCCGGCGGCGGAGCGGACGGCGCCGCGGGCGAAGGCGTTGATTCCGGGGCAGTGGGATCGGTTGCTGGAGGCGAGGCCGGAGCTGACGGAGCTGTTTCCGGAGGGGGACGACGGGGCGGGGTTGGCCGGCTGGTTGACGGAGGCCGAGGCGCTGGTGGAGCGCTGGTTCACGTTGGAGGACCCGACGCGGCTGGAGCCGGTGGAGCGGGAGTTCTTCGTGGAGACGGAGCTGGAGTCGGGGCTGCGGTTGCGGGGGATCATCGACCGGGTGGACGTGGCGCCGTCGGGTGAGGTCCGGATCGTGGACTACAAGACGGGCAAGGCGCCGCGGCCGCAGTATGCCGAGGGTGCGTTGTTCCAGATGAAGTTCTACGCGTTGGTGGTGTGGCGGCTGAAGGGGGTGGTGCCGCGCCGGTTGCAGTTGGTGTACCTGGGCAGCGGGGACGTGGTGACGTACGACCCGGTGATCGCGGATCTGGAGCGGGTGGAGCGCAAGCTGCTGGCGCTGTGGGAGGCGATCAGGGAGGCGACGGAGACGGGTGACTGGCGGCCGCGGCCGACGAAGCTGTGCGGCTGGTGTGATCATCAGGCGGTGTGTCCGGAGTTCGGGGGTACTCCCCCGGTCTATCCGTTGGTGATCGGTCCGAGGGCCGAGGTCCGGGTCGAGGTCGAGGTCGAGGCGGTACGCCCGGAGGGATCCTGATCGGTGGATCAGGGCAGAATGGGCGGCGTCCGTCGAAGCCGTCGTACGAATTCGAGGTAGACCCCGTGGCGATCCGCGTACTGCTGGTCGATGACCAACCGCTGCTGCGTACCGGTTTCCGGATGATCCTGGAGGCGGAGCAGGACCTGGCGGTGGTCGGTGAGGCCGGGGACGGTCTGCAGGCGCTGGACCAGGTGCGGGCCTTGCAGCCCGATGTGGTGTTGATGGACATCCGGATGCCGCGGATGGACGGGGTGGAGGCGACGCGTCAGATCACGGGTCCGGGGCGGGACGGGCCGGCGAAGGTGCTGGTGTTGACCACGTTCGATCTGGACGAGTACGTGGTGGAGGCGTTGCGGGCGGGGGCGAGCGGGTTCCTGTTGAAGGACGCGCCGGCGGTCGAGCTGGTGCAGGCGATCCGGGTGGTCGCGGCGGGTGAGGCGATGTTGGCGCCGAGCATCACGCGGCGGTTGCTGGACAAGTACGCGGGGCATCTGCCGTCGGGCGAGGACAACGTGCCGGACACGTTGGGGACGTTGACGGAGCGTGAGGTCGAGGTGCTGAAGCTGGTGGCCCGGGGTCTGTCGAACGCGGAGATCGCGGCGGACCTGTTCGTGAGCGAGACGACGGTCAAGACGCATGTGGGGCACGTGTTGACGAAGTTGGGTCTGCGTGACCGTGTGCAGGCGGCGGTGTACGCGTACGAGAGCGGTCTGGTGCGTCCGGGGGCGGGTCAGTAGGTTCCGCCGGGACGCGCGACGGCCCCCCGCCCGTGAGGGTGGGGGGCCGTCGTGTGTCCGGGGTGTCCCGGAGTGGGTTCTAGCCCTTGGCGATCTCCCAGAAGCGGAAGACGGTGGAGGCGTCGAGGGACCACTGGAGGCCGGTCACGTTGGGACGGGTGACGGCGTACTGCTTGCTCTGCCAGAGCGGAAGGATCGGGACCTCGTCGGCGACGATGTCCTGGAGGCGGGTGAAGTCGGTGGTGGCCGCGGTGCGGTCGGACTTCGCGGAGGTCGACGGGATGATGGTCCCGCTGATCTCCTTGTTGTCGTAGTTGTTGTGCAGGACGTTGTCCGGGCCGAAGAAGGGCTGCGTGAAGTTGTCGGCGTCCGGGTAGTCGGGCACCCAGCCCTTGACGTAGACGCCGTACTTGCCGGCCTGGATGTCCTTGTCGTACTGCTCGAACTCGACGGACTTGACGTCGGCGTCGAACAGGCCGCTGTCGTTGAGCTGCTTGGCGATCAGCTGGAATTCCTGGTCGGTGGAGGGGCCGAACCGGGAGGGCGTCGAGTACAGGGTGATCTTCACCTTGTCCTTGATGTTGGCCGCGCGCAGGACGGCCTTCGCCTTGTCGACCTGGGGGCTGCCGCCGTAGCGGTCGAAGAACGGGGTGGTGTGGGATCCGATGCCGGCCGGGACGATCGAGTACAGCGGGACGGCGGTCCCGTTGTAGACCTCCTTGACGAGCGCTTCGCGGTCGACGAGGTAGGCGATGGCCTTGCGGATGGGGAGCTTGCCGGCGACGGGGTCGTTCATGTTGAAGACGAGGTGCTCGACTTCGGCGCCGGTGCCCTGGACGACTTCGACCTTCTGGTTGCCGGTGTTGCCGGCGAGGCCCGCGATGTCCTTGGCGGCGAGGCCGCGGAAGGCGAAGTCGACGTCGCCGCTTTCGAGGACCTTCTTGAGGGCGGCCTGGTCCTCGTTGAAGAACTTCATGGTGACGCCGGTGTTCTTCGGCTTGGCCTTGCCGCTGTAGGACTCGTTGACGGAGAAGTTGGCTGCCTTCTCGTTGATGGAGTCCAGCTTGTAGACGCCGGAGCCGAAGGCCTTGCCGTCGGTGCGGAGCTTGTCGGCGGGGTACTCGGTGTGGTCGACGATGGATCCCGCGCCGGCGGCGATCTTGCTGGGGAAGGTCGCGTCGGAGGTCTTCAGGCGGAAGACGACGGTCTTCTCGTCGGGGGCGTCGATGCCGGCGATCGACGAGAGCATGACGGCGGGGCCGTTCTCGTCATTGATCTTCAGGGTGCGCTCGAAGGAGTACTTGACGTCCTGGGAGGTCAGCTTGTTGCCGTTGCTGAACTTCAGGCCGGCGCGCAGGACGCACTTGTAGACCTTGCTGTCGTTGCCCTGGAAGTCGCAGCTCTGCGCGGCGTCGGGTTCCGGGGTCGTGCCGCCCTTGGGGAAGGTCAGCAGCGACTGGAAGACGTTGTTGAAGAGCAGCCAGGAGCCCGGGTCGTAGCCCGAGGCGGGGTCGGTGGCCTTGACCTTGTCGGATATGCCCATGACCACGCCCTTGCCGTCTCCGGCGGCGGAGCCATCCTGCGCACCGCAACCGCTGAGCAGCGCGGCGGCGGTGGCGGCGCCGAGCGGGGCTGCCAGCCACTGGTTACGTCTCATCACGCGAACGTCCTTCACAGTCGAACTGTTTCGTTGCGCCGGCCTGCGACACCCGCTGCCGGTTCCTGCCTTGCTCAGCCGCTGACGCCCCGGCCGAGTTCCCACAGCTGGAGATCGGAGATGGCGTTGACGGACCACTCCACTCCGGTGATGCCGTCGCGTGCGGCGACGTACTGCTTGCCCTGCCACAGGGGCAGGACGGGTACGTCCTCGGCGACGATTTCCTGCATCTCCGTGATCGCGGGGGCGGCGACGTTGCGGTCGGCGGCCCGTCGGGACTCGGGGATGAGACGGGTGCGTACGGCGGCGTTGGCGTACGGCGTGCCCAGGAAGTTGTCCTGCTCCAGGAACGGGGCGAGGAAGTTGTCGGCGTCGGGGTAGTCGGGGAACCAGCCGAGCCCGTAGGCGGCGTAGTCGCCCTTCTTCTGCGCGGGCCGGAAGTCGTTCCACTCGTTGCCCTGGACGGTGATGTCGAACAGTCGCGTGGAGTTGAGCTGGGTCTTGAGGGTCTCGAACTCGGCGGCCGTGCCGTCGCCGTAGTGGTCGGCGGTGTAGTTCAGGGTCAGCTTGACCGGGGTCTTGATGCCGGCGGCCTTCAGGATGTCGGCGGCCTTGGCGGTGTTGGCCTCGCCGTACTTGTTGAAGAACGAGTTGACGTGGCCGGTGACGGTGGTGGGGACCAGGGAGTACAGGGGCTGCGCGGCCTTGCCGTAGACCTTGGAGATGAGCTGGTTGCGGTCGACGGCGGCGGCGAGGGCCTGGCGTACGGCCTTGTCCTTGACGACCGGGGCCTCGGTGTTGAAGCCGAGGTAGCGGATCTCCAGGCCGGGCATCGGGACGAGCTTGACGCCCTTGGGGGGCTTGGCGGAGAGCTCGGTGATCTGGGCGGGCGACAGGGTGCGGGAGACCATGTGGATGGCGCCGTCGGTGAGGGCCTTGCCCATGCTCTCGGAGTCGGCGAAGGTACGCAGTTCGACCTTGTCGTTCTGGAGCTTGATGTCGCCCTTGTAGTTCGGGTTTTTGGTGAAGACGGCGCGGACGAGGTGGTCGTCCTTGACCTCGGCCTTCATCGTGTACGGGCCGGAGCCGTCGACGGCGAAGCCGGTGCGGAGCTTCTTGGCGTCGTAGTTCTTGGCGCTGACGATGCCCGCGGCGGGGGTGGAGAGCTTGTACGGGAAGGTCGCGTCGGCGGTCTTGAGGTGGAAGACGACGGTGTCCTCGCCCTTGGCCTCGACGGTGTCGAGGGTGGAGAGCAGGGAGGAGGGGCCGTTCTCGTCCTTGATCGCGAGGACGCGGTCGATGGAGAACTTGACGTCCTGTGCGGTGAGCGGGTCGCCGCTCGCGAACTTCAGTCCGGGGCGCAGGGTGCAGCGGTAGCTCTCGTTGCCGATGTCGGTGAAGCGGCAGTCGGAGGCCGCTTCGGGGACGGGCTGTCCGCCGCCGCGCGGGGTGTGCATCAGCGTCTGGACGGTCTGGCGCAGTACGTTCCAGGCGCCGGCGTCGTAGGCGTAGGCGGGGTCGAAGGGGGCGGGGGCGTAGTCGGCGGCCTCGAACCGGTCGGTGGTTCCGACGACGATCGCTCCGGTCCCTGCTCCTCCGCCGCTCGCGCTGCCGCATGCGGACAACGCGGGGGCGAGCAGGCCTGCGGCGGCCGTCAGCACCATGGTCTTGCGGTTCATGCTGGAAGTACTCCCTCGACCCGGCACTTGCTCAAAGCGGCTTGAAGGGCACTTCGCGACGGTCGCCCGTTCAGGGCGGAACGATCGGGCCGGTGGTGTGACGATCGGTCCACGCGGTATCGGCACAGGGGTGTGTGTCCGGTACGGCTGAGGTGCGGCGCGGTGCCCGGATCGACACTAGTGGCCCGGGACGGGATGGCTGGAACTGGCAGGAGTTGGGGCGTAATCGGACGGTGATCGGAGCGGACTGACCGCATCTGCCGGTGTCTCCGCAGATGCGGTCAGGAGCTGATCAATCCGGACACAAGGGAAGCCCCCGGAGGGCCTGTGGGGGCTTCCCGGGGGCTTCGTGGGTGACCAACGTCACCCGGCGCAACTACGCCGGAGGGGATGGAATTTCGGCCTCCGGTGCGGGACACGAGAGATCCTCTTGTGGGACCTGCGTCACACCAGCGTTCTGTTCGGTACGCAGCGTATGCGATCAGTTCATCGGAGTGATGAGGGACCGCAGGAACGGAAGGTCGACTTCCTCCAGGGACCGGACGATCGTGCGGCCGGGGGCCGGCGCGATCACGCCGACGGAGGGGATGGCCACGACCCGGCAGCCGGCGGCCTCCGCCGCCGCGACGCCCGTGGCGGTGTCCTCGATGACCGCGCAGCGCGAGGGGTGCGCGCCCAGGGAGCGGGCGGCGAACAGGTACGGGTCGGGGTGCGGCTTGGTGCGGGGCACCTCGTCGCCGGCGACCGTCATGGTGAAGCGGTCCCGGCCGAGGGTGAGCAGCACCTGGTCGATGACGCGGCGGTGGGAGGCGGACACGAGGGCGGTGGGCACGTTGTGCCGGGCCAGCTCGGCCAACAGCCGCTCGGCGCCGGGCATCAGGGGCACCTGGTCGGCGATGCGGGCCTCGAAGCGCTCGTTGAGGAGGATGCTCAGCTCGGCGATGCCGATGGCCGCCCCGGTGGACTCGATGAGGAAGGCCGCGCTGCGGCTCATCGGGCCGCCGACGACGATGTCCCGCCAGGAGTCCTCCAGCAGGTGGCCGAGCTCGCGGAAGATCTCCGCCTCGATCTCCCACCAGAAGCCCTCGGTGTCGACCAGCGTGCCGTCCATGTCGAGCAGCACCGCCTGGAGGGCCGAGTCGTCGGCCGTACGGGCGACGGGGGCGGGGACGGTACTCGTCATGCGCGCACCTCTCTGAAGGGACGACAAGGCCGGCCACCTCTCTCCTCGGGGCATACCCCGGGGAGCAGGCGACCGGCCTGTATGGGACCGACAAGTGTACGTCGATCCGCGTCAGCGTGCGTTGAAATACTTCGCTTCGGGGTGGTGAATCACGATCGCGTCGGTGGATTGCTCCGGGTGGAGCTGGAACTCCTCCGAGAGGTGGACGCCGATGCGCTCGGGCCGGAGGAGGTCGGCGATCTTGGCGCGGTCCTCCAGGTCGGGGCAGGCTCCGTAGCCCAGCGAGAAGCGGGCGCCGCGGTACTTGAGGTCGAACATGTCCTCGACCTTCGCCGGGTCCTCGCCGCCGAATCCGAGCTCGGCGCGGACACGGGCGTGCCAGTACTCGGCCATGGCCTCGGCGAGTTGGACGGAGAGTCCGTGCAGCTCCAGGTACTCCCGGTAGGAGTCGGACTCGAACAGCTTGGCGGTGGCCTCGCCGATCTTCGACCCGACCGTGACCACCTGGAGGCCGACGACGTCGGTCTCGCCGGACTCCTCCGGGCGGAAGAAGTCCGCGAGGCACAGGCGGCGGCCGCGGCGCTGGCGCGGGAAGGTGAAGCGGGTCCGCTCGTTGCCCTGCTCGTCGAGGATGATCAGGTCCTCGCCCTTGGAGACGCAGGGGAAGTAGCCGTAGACGACGGCCGCTTCCAGCAGGTTCTCGGTGTGCAGCCGGTCGAGGAGGCCGCGCAGCCGCGGCCGGCCCTCGGACTCCACGAGCTCCTCGTACGTCGCCCCGCCGGCGCGGGCCTGCTTGAGGCCCCACTGACCCTTGAACAGGGCGCCCTCGTCCAGCCAGGAGGCGTAGTCCTTGAGCGGGATGCCCTTGACCACGCGGGTGCCCCAGAACGGCGGGGTGGGGATCGGGTTGTCGGTGGAGGTGTCGGAGCGGCCGCCCGGCTCCTCGGACTCGTCCGGCTCGGGCAGGGGCGCGGTGCGCTTGGCGACGCGGCGCTGCTTGAGTTCGGGCAGGGTGGCTCCGGGCACGCCGCGCTTGACGGCGATGAGGGCGTCCATCAGGCGCAGGCCCTCGAAGGCGTCGCGGGCGTAGCGGACCTCGCCCTCGTAGATCTCGTGGAGGTCCTGTTCGACGTAGGCGCGGGTGAGGGCGGCGCCGCCGAGGATCACCGGGTAGTCGGCCGCCAGCTTGCGCTGGTTGAGCTCCTCCAGGTTCTCCTTCATGATCACGGTCGACTTCACGAGGAGACCGGACATGCCGATGACGTCGGCCTTGTGTTCCTGCGCCGCTTCGAGGATCGCGGAGACCGGCTGCTTGATGCCGATGTTCACGACGTTGTAGCCGTTGTTGGACAGGATGATGTCCACGAGGTTCTTGCCGATGTCGTGGACGTCGCCGCGGACGGTGGCGAGCACGATGGTGCCCTTGCCCTCGGCGTCGGTCTTCTCCATGTGCGGTTCGAGGAAGGCCACCGCGGTCTTCATGACCTCCGCGGACTGCAGCACGAACGGCAGCTGCATCTGGCCGGAGCCGAAGAGCTCGCCGACGACCTTCATGCCCTCCAGGAGGGTGTCGTTGACGATGTCGAGGGCCGGACGGGTGCGGAGCGCCTCGTCGAGGTCGGCTTCCAGGCCGTTCTTCTCGCCGTCGATGATGCGGCGCTGGAGCCGCTCGTCGAGCGGGAGCGCCATGAGTTCCTCGGCGCGGCCGGCCTTGAGAGACTTGGTGTTGACGCCCTCGAACAGTGCCATGAGCTTCTGCAGCGGGTCGTAGCCCTCGGCGCGCCGGTCGTAGATCAGGTCGAGGGCGGTGCCGACCTGCTCGTCGTCGAACCGGGCGATGGGCAGGATCTTGCTGGCGTGGACGATGGCGGAGTCCAGGCCCGCCTTGACGCACTCGTCGAGGAAGACGGAGTTGAGCAGGACGCGGGCGGCCGGGTTGAGGCCGAAGGAGATGTTCGACAGGCCCAGCGTGGTCTGCACGTCCGGGTGACGGCGCTTCAGCTCGCGGATCGCCTCGATGGTGGCGATGCCGTCCTTGCGGGACTCCTCCTGGCCGGTGCAGATGGTGAAGGTGAGGGTGTCGATGAGGATGTCCGACTCGTGGATCCCCCAGTTGCCCGTGAGGTCCGCGATGAGCCGCTGCGCGATGGCGACCTTGTGTTCGACGGTGCGGGCCTGGCCCTCCTCGTCGATGGTCAGCGCGATGAGCGCGGCGCCGTGTTCCCGGGCGAGGCGGGTGACCTTCGCGAAGCGGGACTCCGGTCCGTCGCCGTCCTCGTAGTTGACCGAGTTGATGACGGCGCGGCCGCCGAGCTTCTCCAGGCCGGCCTGGATGACGGGGACCTCGGTGGAGTCCAGCACGATCGGCAGGGTGGAGGCGGTGGCGAACCGGCCGGCGAGTTCCTTCATGTCGGCGACGCCGTCACGGCCCACGTAGTCGATGCACAGGTCCAGCATGTGCGCGCCTTCGCGGATCTGATCGCGTGCCATCTCCACGCAGTCGTCCCAGCGCGCCTCCAGCATGGCGTCGCGGAACTTCTTGGAGCCGTTGGCGTTGGTGCGCTCCCCGATCGCCATGTACGAGGTGTCCTGGCGGAACGGGACGGTCTGGTAGAGCGAGGAGGCGCCGGCCTCGGGCCGGGGCTCGCGGGCGGCCGGGCTGAGGGCGTGGACGCGTTCGACGACCTGGCGCAGGTGCTCGGGGGTGGTGCCGCAGCAGCCGCCGACGAGGGAGAGGCCGTACTCGCGGACGAAGGTCTCCTGGGCGTCGGCCAGCTCGCTCGCGGAGAGCGGGTAGTGCGCACCGTTCTTGCCCAGGACGGGCAGGCCGGCGTTGGGCATGCAGGAGAGCGGGATGCGGGAGTTGCGCGCGAGGTAGCGCAGGTGCTCGCTCATCTCGGCGGGGCCGGTGGCGCAGTTCAGGCCGATCATGTCGATGCCCAGGGGCTCCAGCGCGGTGAGCGCGGCGCCGATCTCCGAGCCGAGCAGCATCGTGCCGGTGGTCTCCACGGTCACGGAACAGATCAGCGGCACGGACACGCCGAGGGCCTCCATGGCGCGGCGGGCGCCGATGACGGAGGACTTGGTCTGGAGGAGGTCCTGGGTGGTCTCGACGAGGAGGGCGTCGGCGCCGCCGGTGATCAGGCCCTCGGCGTTGATCTGGTAGGCGTCGCGGATCGTCGCGTAGTCGATGTGGCCCAGCGTGGGCAGCTTGGTGCCGGGGCCCATGGAGCCCAGGACCCAGCGCTGGCGTCCGGTGGAGGCGGTGAACTCGTCGGCGACCTCGCGGGCGATGCGGGCGCCGGACTCGGACAGCTCGTGGTTGCGCTCGGCGATGTCGTACTCGGCGAGGGCGGCGTAGTTCGCGCCGAAGGTGTTCGTCTCGACGCAGTCCACGCCGACGGCGAAGTACTCCTGGTGCACGTTGCGCACGATGTCGGGGCGGGTGACGTTCAGGACCTCGTTGCAGCCTTCGAGCTGCTGGAAGTCCTCCAGGGAGGGGTCCTGTGCCTGGAGCATCGTTCCCATGGCTCCGTCGGCGACGACCACGCGGGTGGCGAGCGCCTCCCGAAGGGCGTCGGCCCGGGTCTGGGTGTCTGCGGGCGGGTTCGGCAACGAGGCCATGGATGTGCTCCCTGGGGTGCGACGGCTGTCGGCTTTGCACCCCTTCTGTGTCAAGGGTGCACGCGGTCAGGGTAACCGCGCGGTGGCAACCCCGGTGGGGCCGTCCCACGTGGCGGACTGCATTCTGTGCGCGGGGGTCTGTGCCGGCTGTCCTGATCGATGCTGTCCTGAAGATTCCCCCGACCATGCGCGAGGTCGGCATCGACCGATACTGTTCAGCATTGTCGAACTACGTCAGCAGGAGGCTGCGCGATGGCACGGAACATCCAGTCGCTCGAACGAGCCGCTGCGATGCTGCGGCTCCTGGCGGGCGGCGAGCGCCGGCTGGGACTGTCGGACGTGGCGACGTCCCTGGGCCTGGCCAAGGGGACCGCGCACGGGATCCTGCGCACCCTGCAGGCCGAGGGTTTCGTGGAGCAGGACCCCGCCTCGGGCCGCTACCAGCTGGGCGCCGAGCTGCTCCGCCTGGGCAACAGCTACCTGGACGTGCACGAGCTGCGGGCGCGCGCCCTGGTGTGGACGGACGACCTGGCCCGGGCGAGCGGCGAGAGCGTGTACGTGGGCGTGCTCCACAAGAGCGGGGTGCTGATCATGCACCACGTGTTCCGTCCGGACGACAGCCGGCAAGTGCTGGAGGTGGGGGCCATGCAGCCGCTGCACTCCACCGCCCTGGGCAAGGTGCTGTCCGCGTACGACCCGGTGGCGCACACCGTGGCCGTGGAGGTCGAGCGGGAGACGTTCACGCCCCGCACCGTCACGGACCCCGCCGGTTTCGAGGAGATCCTCGACCTGACGCGGGCCCGCGGCTGGGCCTCGGACGTCGAGGAGACCTGGGAGGGTCTGGCCTCGGTGGCGGCCCCGATCCACGACCGGCGCCGGATGCCGGTGGGCGCGGTGGCGGCCGTGGGCGCCGTGGAGCGGGTGTGCACGGAGTCCGGGGAGCCCCGCGCGACGCTGGTGGCGTCGGTCCGCGACTGCGCACGGTCGGTTTCGCGCGACCTTGGCGCGGGCCGGTTCTGACCTTGCATTGATCGCATCCAAACGCGCTTTCTCCGCTATCTGGGTGCATTGCGCCATTTTTTGATCTTCAGATGGCCGAATTTGGTCGATCACACCGACTGGTAACGATCCGACTCTTGACCTGGTCAACCCTTGACGCCTTCTTCACCCGGGCGGAAAACTGCCGTTCATCGGTCGGCATTGTCGAACACCTACCGGCAATACGCGTTAGGGTGGGGCAAGGCCAAGGACCGGTGCAGCACTCACCGAGTGCGTGGGCCACCGGAGGGACCCGGTGTCCACGCACCCCTGGACGTAAGACAAAGGAGTCGCGGGTGTCCAGCTCCGACATCTTCATCGGCGAGACCATCGGTACCGCCCTGCTCACACTGCTCGGTGGCGGCGTCTGCGCCGCCGTCACGCTGAAGAGCTCCAAGGCCCGCAACGCGGGTTGGCTCGCCATCACGTTCGGCTGGGGTTTCGCCGTACTGATCGCCGCCTACGTCTCCGCGCCCCTCTCCGGCGCCCACCTCAACCCGGCGGTCACCGTCGGCCTCGCGATCAAGGACGGCGACTGGGGCAACGTCCCGGTGTACTTCGCCGGCCAGCTCCTGGGCGCGATGCTCGGCGCGGTGCTGATGTGGGTCACGTACTACGGCCAGTTCCGTGTGCACCTGGCGGACCCGGAGCACATCCGGGACGCGAAGCTCGGCCCGGAGGACCCGCACCCGCACGACGTGGCGGGCCCGGTCCTCGGCGTCTTCTCCACCGGTCCGGAGATCCGCAACACCGTCCAGAACCTGGCGACCGAGATAATCGGCACCGCCGTCCTGGTCCTGGCCATCCTGACCCAGGGTCTCCAGGACGACGGCAAGGGACTCGGCGTCATCGGCGTCCTGATCACCTCGTTCGTGGTCGTCGGCATCGGCCTCTCGCTCGGCGGTCCGACCGGCTACGCCATCAACCCGGTCCGCGACCTCGGTCCGCGCATCGTCCACGCCCTGCTGCCGCTTCCCAACAAGGGCGGCTCCGACTGGGCATACTCCTGGATCCCGGTCGTCGGCCCGCTCGTCGGTGCCGCCGCCGCCGGTGGTCTGTACAACATCGCGTTCGCCTGATCAGTACCGGCACGAATCGCAAGATCCGCACCGCCCCCTGATTCCGCCAACCCAGAGACCTGCCAGGAGCACCCACCATGACCAGCAGCACCGGCCCGTTCATCGCCGCGATCGACCAGGGCACCACCTCCTCCCGCTGCATCGTGTTCGACCGCGACGGCCGCATCGTCGCCGTCGACCAGAAGGAGCACGAGCAGATCTTCCCGAAGCCGGGCTGGGTCGAGCACGACGCCGCCGAGATCTGGACCAACGTCCAGGAGGTCGTCGCCGGAGCCATCGCCAAGGCCGAGATCACCTCCGCGGACGTCAAGGCCGTCGGCATCACCAACCAGCGCGAGACCACCCTCCTGTGGGACAAGAACACCGGCGAGCCGGTCCACAACGCGCTGGTCTGGCAGGACACCCGCACCGACGCCCTGTGCAAGGAGCTCGGCCGCAACGTCGGCCAGGACCGCTTCCGCCGCGAGACGGGCCTCCCGCTCGCCTCGTACTTCGCCGGCCCCAAGGTCCGCTGGCTGCTCGACAACGTCGAGGGCCTGCGCGAGCGCGCCGAGGCCGGCGACATCCTCTTCGGCACCATGGACTCGTGGGTCATCTGGAACCTCACGGGCGGCGCCCAGGGCGGTGTGCACGTCACCGACGTCACCAACGCCTCGCGCACCATGCTGATGAACCTGCACTCCCTGGAGTGGGACCCGAAGATCGCGGAGTCGATGGGGGTCCCGACCAACGTCCTCCCCGAGATCAAGTCCTCCGCCGAGGTCTACGGCCACGTCAAGGAGGGCGTCCTCGCCGGCGTCCCGGTCGCCTCGGCACTCGGTGACCAGCAGGCCGCCCTGTTCGGGCAGACCTGTTTCGCCGAGGGCGAGGCCAAGTCCACCTACGGCACCGGCACGTTCATGCTGATGAACACCGGCGACCAGATCATCAACTCCTACAGCGGCCTGCTGACCACGGTCGGCTACCGGATCGGCGACCAGAAGCCGGTCTACGCGCTGGAGGGCTCCATCGCCGTCACCGGCTCGCTCGTCCAGTGGATGCGCGACCAGATGGGCCTGATCAAGTCCGCCGCCGAGATCGAGACCCTGGCCTCCTCCGTCGAGGACAACGGCGGGGCCTACTTCGTGCCCGCCTTCTCCGGTCTCTTCGCCCCGTACTGGCGCTCCGACGCCCGCGGTGTGATCGCCGGCCTCACCCGGTACGTCACCAAGGCGCACATCGCCCGTGCCGTCCTGGAGGCCACCGCCTGGCAGACCCGTGAGATCACCGACGCCATGACCAAGGACTCGGGCGTCGAGCTCACCGCCCTCAAGGTCGACGGCGGCATGACCTCCAACAACCTGCTGATGCAGACGCTCTCGGACTTCCTGGACGCGCCGGTGGTGCGCCCCATGGTCGCCGAGACCACCTGCCTCGGCGCCGCCTACGCCGCCGGCCTGGCCGTCGGCTTCTGGCCCGACACCGACGCCCTGCGCGCCAACTGGCGCCGCGCGGCGGAGTGGACCCCGCGGATGCCCGCCGAACAGCGGGACCGCGAGTACAAGAGCTGGCTCAAGGCCGTCGAGCGGTCCATGGGCTGGGTCGACGACGAAGACGCCAGCTGACCGCTCAGCCGGCGCAATCGACGAGTAAGTAGGAGTCAAGCGATATGAGCAGCCCGCAGAGCGTTCCCGCCCTGGGCACGCACCCGACCGCCGGTTCGAACCCGAGCCGCGCCGAGACCCGCGAGCAGTTGGCCAAGGCCACGTACGACCTGCTGGTCATCGGCGGTGGAATCCTGGGCACCTCGGTGGCCTGGCACGCCGCGCAGTCGGGGCTGCGGGTCGCCATGGTGGACGCCGGCGACTTCGCCGGCGCCACCTCCTCCGCCTCGTCCAAGCTGGTCCACGGTGGCCTGCGCTACCTGCAGACCGGTGCGGTCAAGCTGGTCGCCGAGAACCACCACGAGCGCCGGGTGCTGGCCAAGGACGTGGCCCCGCACCTGGTCAACCCGCTCACGTTCTACCTCCCGGTCTACAAGGGCGGTCCGGTCGGCGCCGCGAAGCTGGGCGCGGGCGTGTTCGCGTACTCGGCGCTCTCCGCCTTCGGTGACGGCATCGGCAAGGTCATATCCCCCGCCCGTGCCGTCGCCGACAACCCCGGTCTGAAGACGGACAACCTGAAGGCCGTCGCCGTCTACTACGACCACCAGATGAACGACTCCCGCGTGGCCGTCATGACGGTCCGCGCGGCCGTCGAGTCGGGCGCGGTCGTCCTGAACCACGCCGAGGTCACCGGTCTGCGCATGACGCGCGGCCGGGTCAGCGGCGCCGAGCTCAAGGACCGTCTGGACGGCACCGAGTTCGGGGTCGACGCGCGCGTCGTGCTCAACGCCACCGGCCCGTGGGTGGACCACCTGCGGCGCATGGAAGACAAGCACTCGATGCCGTCGATCCGTCTGTCCAAGGGCGCGCACATCGTGATGAAGCGCAAGTCGCCCTGGAAGGCCGCCATGGCCACCCCGATCGACAAGTACCGCATCACCTTCGCGCTGCCGTGGGAGGACCAGCTGCTGCTGGGCACCACCGACGAGGTGTACGAGGGCGACCCGGCGGACGTGCGCGCCACCGAGGCCGACATCCAGCAGATCCTCGACGAGGCGGCGTTCTCCGTGAAGGACGCGGACCTCGACCGTTCCCTGATGACGTACGCCTTCGCGGGCCTGCGGGTGCTGCCCGGCGGCCCCGGCGGGGTGGAGAAGGCCAAGCGGGAGACCGTGGTCTCCGAGGGCGCGGGCGGCATGCTGTCGGTGGCCGGCGGCAAGTGGACCACCTACCGCCACATCGGCCGTGTCGTGATGGAGAAGCTGGCGAAGCTCCCGGGCAGCCCGCTGACCGAGGACATGGAGCCGCTGAAGTCGCTCGTGCGCCGGATCGCCCTGCCCGGTGTCGCCAACCCCAACGCGGTGGCGCACCGACTGCTGGTGGACCGGGAGCCCGGGACGCGGATGGACCCGCTGACCGCCCGGCACCTCGCCTCGCACTACGGCTCGCTCGCCTTCGACATCGCGCGCCTGGCGAACGAGGACGCGGCGCTCGCCGAGCGCATCCACCCGGACGGTCCGGAGATCTGGGCGCAGGTCGCCTACGCCCGTGACAACGAGTGGGCCGAGACGGTCGACGACGTGCTGCGTCGCCGTACCACGGTGACAGTCCGCGGCCTGGACGACGACGCGGTGCGCGCCCGTGTCCAGGAGATGCTGGCCGACAAGGCATAGCCGGCTCGGCAGGTGGGCAGAGGGGCGGTTCCGAGGGGACCGCCCCTCTGTCGTGGGCTGTGGTTGGTGTCGTTTCAAGGCTTAGGCTGACCCACGTACGCAAGGGAACTTCGGAAGGAGACCTGGGTGATCGAGCTTGAGGGCGTGCCCGAGCTGATCGACCCGGTCATGGTGGCCGCGTTCGAGGGCTGGAACGACGCGGGTGACGCCGCCTCCGGTGCGGTGACGCACCTTGACCGGGAGTGGAAGGGCGAGGTCTTCGCGGCTCTGGACGCCGAGGACTACTACGACTTCCAGGTCAACCGGCCGACGGTCTGGCTGGACAACGGGGTAAGGAAGATCACCTGGCCGACGACGCGTCTGTCGGTCGTCAGGATCGGCGGCGCGAAGCCGCGCGACCTGGTGCTGGTGCGGGGCATCGAACCGTCCATGCGGTGGCGGTCGTTCTGCAACGAGATCCTCGGCTTCGCCCACGAGTTGGGCGTGGAGATGGTCGTCATCCTGGGGGCGCTGCTCGGCGACACCCCGCACACCCGGCCGGTGCCGGTGAGCGGTGTGACGTCCGACGCCGACCTGGCGCGCACGATGGACCTGGAGGAGACCAAGTACGAGGGTCCGACCGGGATCGTGGGCGTGCTCCAGGAGGCCTGTACGCACGCGGGCGTGCCGGCGGTGTCGCTGTGGGCGGCGGTGCCGCACTACGTGTCGCAGCCGCCGAACCCGAAGGCGACGCTGGCGTTGCTGAACCGGTTGGAGGATCTGATCGACATCCGGATCCCGCTCGGCGAACTCCCCGAGGACGCGCGGGCCTGGCAGTTGGGCGTGGACCAACTGGCCGCCGAGGACAGCGAGGTGGCCGAGTACGTGCAGACGCTGGAGGAGGCGCGGGACACCGCGGACCTGCCGGAGGCCTCGGGCGACGCGATCGCCCGGGAGTTCGAGCGGTACCTGAGGCGCCGTGACCCGGCGGCCGATCCGGGCACGGCCGGGGACACCGGCTCGTACTTCCGCGACCTCTCGGGCGGCGGCCGTCCGCAGCCCAAGCCGAGGCCCGGACCGGAGGAGACGGCGGGGTCGCCCGAGGCGCCCGACACGCCGGACACGGACGAGGACACCCCCGAGGCCTGACCGGCCGGTCGCCGGGGGTGTGGTGAACGAACGCAGCGCGCCCCGGCGGTGACCGCCGGGGCGCGCTGCGTTGTCGGGGAGGTGTGCTCCCCCGTGTGCTACAGGGCCACGCCCAGCAGGGCGTCGACCGTCCGGGAGACCAGGCCGGGGGCCGATTCGTCGTCGCCGGACGCGGCGATCTGGAGTTCGGCCCAGCGGTCCACCGCGGCCAGCGCGGCGGGGGCGTCCAGGTCGTCGGCGAGGGCCTCGCGGACCTCCTCGACGAGGGTGTCGGCGGGGATGCCGTCCGGTCGGGACACGGCCGCGCGCCAGCGTTCGAGGCGGGCGACCGCCTCGGCGAGGACCTGGTCCGTCCACTCCCAGTCGGCCCGGTAGTGGTGGGCCAGCAGGGCGAGTCGGATGGCGGCCGGGTCGACGCCGGCGCGGCGCAGCGCGGAGACGAAGACCAGGTTGCCCTTCGACTTCGACATCTTCTCGCCGTTGAGCGCGACCATGCCGGCGTGGACGTACGCCTTGGCCATGGGGAACTCGCCCGTCAGGGCCTGTGCGTGCGAGGCGCCCATCTCGTGGTGCGGGAAGGCCAGGTCGGAGCCGCCGCCCTGGATGTCGAAGCCCATGCCGAGGTGGTCCAGGGCGATGGCCACGCACTCGATGTGCCAGCCGGGCCGGCCGCGGCCCAGCGAGCCGCCGTCCCAGCTCGGCTCGCCCGGGCGGGCGGCCATCCACAGCATCGGGTCGAGCGGGTTCTTCTTGCCGGGGCGCTCGGGGTCGCCGCCGCGCTCCGCGGACAGCAGCCGCATCGCCTCGGCGTCGAGGTGGGAGACCTGACCGAAGTGCGGGTCGGACTCCACGGAGAAGTAGACGTCGCCGTCGAGCTCGTAGGCGGCGCCCGCCTCCCGGAGCCGTTCGACCAGCGGCACGATGCCGGGTATGGCCTCGACGGCGCCGATGTAGTGGCGGGGCGGCAGCATCCGCAGGGCGGTCATGTCCTCGCGGAAGAGGGCCGTCTCGCGTTCGGCGAGCTCGGTCCAGTCCTGGCCGTCCCGCAGCGCACGCTCCAGCAGCGGGTCGTCCACGTCGGTGACGTTCTGGACGTAGTGAACCTGCCGCTTGTTGTCGAGCCACACGCGCTGGACGAGGTCGAACGCGTTGTAGGTCGCCGCGTGACCGATGTGGGTCGCGTCGTACGGAGTGATGCCGCAGACGTAGATACGGGCGACGGGACCGGGGTCGAGGGTGATCGTCCCTTGGGTCGCGGTGTCGTGGATCTGGAGGTCGCGGCCCTTGCCGGGCAGGGCGGGGACCTCAGAAGCGGGCCAGGCATGCATGCATCGAGACTAACCGGACTGGTGTTCCGGAAACGAACCGGACCTGCACTGTTGGCTTGATCGACGCTCTTGCGATCTGGCCGGTTCCATGCATGTGGGGCCGGCTCGGTTCAGACCGGCGGCCAGGGGATCGCGGGCCACTGTCCGGACGGCTTCGGATGCGTCCCGGTGCGCACCAGATGGGCCACACGGGCCCGTACGGCGTCCAACTCGACGGCGGTGATCAGTTCGGCCAGCCGGGTGGCGAGCGGCCCTCCGTCGGCCAGCTGGTCGGCCAGGGAGGCGAGCGCCGACCGGGCCTCGTCCGTCAGCGACTCCCCCGCCCACCCCCAGAGCAGGGTGCGCAGCTTGTCCTCCGTGTGGAAGGTCACTCCGTGATCGATGCCGTAGAGCCGACCGTCGGGCGCGGGTAGCAGGTGACCGCCCTTGCGGTCGCCGTTGTTGATCACGGCGTCGAGGACGGAGAGCCGGCGCAGCCGGGGGTCGTCGGCGTGCACGAGCAGCGCGGTGCGCCCCTCGCCCACCTCGGCGAAGGCCACCGGCTTCCAGCCCTCGCCGGCCTCCTCGCCCTCGACGAGCGCGAGGAGCTCGGCCTCCGGTGATTCCCCGGCGTCGATCCAGTGCTGGACCATGCCCTCTCCGTATGGGCCGTCGCGCAGCACGGTCGTCGGCACGAGGCCCCAACCGGTGGCCTCGGAGACGAGGTAGGCGGCGCGCTCGCGCTGGGCGAGGTTGCCGTCGGGGAAGTCCCACAGCGGTCGCTCGCCCTTGATCGGCTTGTAGACGCAGTCGACGCTCTCGCCCTCGTGCGTCACCGTGCAGAACAGGACGGCGTTGGAGGCCTCGGCGATGCGGGCGCGGACGGTCAGCTCACCTCGGGCGAGCAGTTCCTCGATCGGGGTCGCGGGGCTCACGCCTGGCGCCGGTAGCCGTTCTGGCGCGGACACACGTGTCCTTCGGGGTCGAGGGGCAGGCTGCACAGCGGGCACGGCGGGCGGCCCGCGTTGACGACGTCGAGGGCGCGTTTGGCGAAGGCCCGTGCCTGGGTGCCGGAGAGGCGGACGCGGAGCATCGGGGGCCCGTTCTCCTCGTCCTGGAGCAGGCGCTCCTCCGCCTCGGCGAGATCCTCGTCCGAGTCGGCGTCGAGTTCGACGAGTGCCTGGGCCTCGACGATCATGCGCTGTTCCTCGCCGTCCCAGGCGAGCGCCATGGTCCCGACGCGGAACTCCTCCTCGACGGGAGCGTCGAGCGGTGCGGTGTCGGCCGTCTCGGTGGAGGCGACGGCGGGGACGGGGGCGTTGCCGCCGGTGCGCCGCACGACCTCGTCCAGCAGTTCGTCCATCCGCTCGGCCAGGGCCGCGACCTGCGTCTTCTCCAGGGACACGCTCGTGACCCGGGGGCCCGAGGAGGCCTGGAGGAAGAACGTACGACGTCCAGGCAGACCGACCGTGCCGGCCACGAAGCGGTCCGGCGGGTCGTAAAGGAAAACCTGACGGGGCACGTCCAGTCTCCAAGTTTCGGCGGCGGGGGAAGGGGCGGTGCTGTGCAGTTGTGTTGGCCCGTCCACCCTACTGCGCCGTTCGATCAGGCCGCGCCCGCACCGCCTCCCACGACGGCGTTCCCGTCGGCTTCGGGATCCTTCGGGGTCTCGGGGGACGCGCGCGGGATCAGCGACCCGAAGTCACCGGTGTCGCCGAGCCGGAACACGAACGGTCGGGTCGCGGTGTAGCGGATCGCGGTGACCGAGCAGGGGTCGACGTGGATCCGTTGGAAGAGGTCGAGGTGCATGCCGAGGGCGTCCGCCACAAGGGACTTGATGATGTCCCCGTGCGAGCACATGAGGAAGACGGCGTCGTCGCCGTGCTCCTCCTCGATCCGCGCGTCCCACTCGCGCACGGCGTCCACGGCGCGGGCCTGCATGGCCCGCATGGACTCGCCGCCGGGGAAGGACACGGCCGAGGGATGCTGCTGGACGATCTTCATCAGGGGTTCGTCGGCGAGTTCGGAGAGCTTGCGGCCGGACCAGTCGCCGTAGTGGCACTCGCCGATCCGGTCGTCGGTGTGCTCGGTCAGCTCGGGCCGGGCGGCGAGCAGCGGGGCCAGCGTTTCCCGGCAGCGCTGGAGCGGGCTGCTGACGACGGCCGCGAGGGGCACCCCGGCGAGTCGGCCGGGCAGTGCGGCGGCCTGTTCGGCGCCGCGTTCGTCGAGGGCCACTCCCGGGGTCCATCCGGCGAGCAAGCCTGCGGTGTTGGCGGTGGACCGCCCGTGTCGTACGAGGATCAGCGTGGCCATGGGCCCAGCCTAAGCGGTGCCGCCTGTGTGCGGGTGGGGTGGGCTCAGGGAAGAATGCGCCGGGTGATTGTCGACTGCGCGATGTACCGGGACGGCCGCCGTTCCCAGGCCCCGAAGGACTTCTCGGACGCCCTGGAAGAGGCCCGGGCCAGTGGCGACGCCTTCGTCTGGGTCGGCATGCACGAGCCGACGGAGAAGGAATTCGAGCACGTCAGCCAGGAGTTCGGCCTGCATCCCCTGGCGGTGGAGGACGCGCTGGGGGCGCACCAGCGGCCGAAGCTGGAGGTGTACGACGATTCGCTGTTCGTGGTCCTCAAGCCGGTGATGTACGACGACGCGACGGACACCGTGACCGCCGGTGAGCTGATGGTCTTCATCGGGGACTCGTTCGTGGTCACGGTCCGGCACGGCGAGGGGGCCGCCCTGGCCGCCGTCCGGCACCGGCTGGAGCACGAGCCGGACGTGCTCAAGCACGGGCCGACGGCCGTCCTGTACGCGGTGTCCGACGCCGTGGTGGACCACTACATCGAGGTGGCGGCCGAGCTCCAGTCGGACCTGGAGGAGTTGGAGGCGGAGGTGTTCGCGCCGAACGTCGCGGACACGAAGAACACGGCCGCCCGGATCTACGGCTTCAAGCGGCAGGTGCTGGAGTTCCGTCGGGCGACGAGTCCGCTGCTCCAGCCGATGGACCGCCTCGCCTTCGGCAGCGTGCCGTTCGTGCATGACCACGCCCAGCCCTTCTTCCGTGACGTCGCCGACCACCTGACGAAGGCGAACGAGTACATCGAGGGCCTGGACCGGTTGCTGTCGGACGCGCTGGCGGCGCATCTGGCGCAGATGGGCGTCCGACAGAACGACGACATGCGCAAGATCTCCGCCTGGGCGGCGATGGCGGCCGTCCCGACGATGGTCGCGGGGATCTACGGCATGAACTTCGACCACATGTGGGAGCTCCACCAGCGCTGGGGCTACCCGGTGTTGCTGGTGATCATGGCGGTGCTCTGTCTGGGGCTGCACCGGATGTTCAAGCGCCGCGGCTGGCTGTAGGCCGTCTCCCGCGGGGCGCCGCCGGGCCGCTCAGGCGAACTCGGGCGCGGTGACGGGTTCGCCGCCCAGCGCGTCCATTCGTTCGGGCAGCCGCAGGTCGACCATGCGGTGCCAGCCGCTGAAGCGCTCGTACGCGTACATGGCGCGGATGCCGGCGGCCAGCGCGGCGGACTTGGGCGCGGGCCAGCGCAGGATCCGCCCCATGTGCGCCATCACGGCGAGGCTCACGTCGCGGTAGACGCCGATCTCGGCGAGCGCGCTGGTGCGCAGGGTCCGCTGGATGGTCCGGGCATGGCCCTCGTGGGCGAGGCGCAGGAGTTCCTCGTGGCAGTAGGCGAGGTGGTTGTCCTCGTCGTTGCTGATCATGCGGACGGCCTTGCCGATCTCGGGGTGGTCCCCGAAGCACTTGACCAGCATCACCATCTGGTCCGCGGCGCGCTGCTCGGTGACCCGGCTGTGCGCGAGGTAGACGACGATGTCCTCCTCGGTCAGCGGTTCGTCGCGGCGCAGCTTGTCGTGGGCGAGCCCGATGCCGCGCCGCTCCAGCAGCATCGTGTAGTCGGTCTCGGGCGGGACGGGGACGGCCGGCAGCCCGCGCTTGCGGAGCAGGGCCCGGAAGATCCGGCCGTGCTTGTCCTCGTCGGCGCCGTGGCGGGTGATCTTGGGTGCGAGATCGCACATGCCGGCCGGCACGAGGGTGGCGATCCTGGCGTTCTCCCAGCCGCCCTGGGACTCCCCGCTGGCGGCGATGGAGCAGAACAGCTGGAAGGACTCGTCGTGGTCGACGATCTCCTGGAACAGGCTGCGGGCAGAGAGCATGTAACGAGTCAAATGCGGATGGAGCGGACGGGCAACCGATGCGTCGCACCGCTCGGCCGAATGAACGAACCGAAGGCGGTGGCCGCAGGGCGTAACCCGGAGGCCGCCGATCGCGTTGTTGGCGGTGTCGGCCGTGGCGGGGAAGACCCCCCGAGCCCCCACCACGGCCGCAGAACTTCCGACTCCTCGCCTCAGGCGAGACCCGCCAGTTCCAGCGCCTCGGTTCCGGCGCGCAGGGCGGTGATCCGCTCGTCCAGCGTGAATCCGGCCGGGGCCAGCGTCAGCGTCGTGACCCCGGCTTCCGCGTAGGCCCGCATCCCGTCCGCGATCCGCTCCACCGAGCCCAGCAGGGTGGTCGAGTCGATCAGCGAGTGCGGGACGGCGGCCGCCGCGCCCGCCTTGTCGCCGCCCAGGTACTTCTCCTGGATCTCGGCCGCTTCCTTCTCGTAGCCCATGCGCTGGGCCAACTGGTTGTAGAAGTTCTGCTTGGGGCTGCCCATGCCGCCGACGTACAGCGCGGTGTAGGGGCGGAACATGTCCGCGAGTCCGACCACGTCGGCGCCGACGGCCAGCGGCACGGTCGGACAGACGTCGAAGCCGTCCATCGTCAGGCCCGCCTTCTCGCGGCCCGCGCGGATGTGCCGCAGGGCCGTCTCCTCCAGGTGCTCGGCCGCCGGGAAGATCAGCAGGGCGCCGTCGGCGATCTCGCCCGTCTGCTCCAGGTTCTTCGGCCCGATCGCGGCGATGTAGAGCGGGATGTGCTCGCGCTCGGGGTGCACGGTGAGCTTGATCGGCTTGCCGGGGCCGCCGGGCAGCGGGAGGGTCCAGTGCTGCCCTTCGTAGCTCAGTCGCTCGCGGCTCATCGCCTTGCGGACGATCTCCACGTACTCGCGGGTCCGGGCGAGCGGCTTGTCGAACTTCACGCCGTACCAGCCCTCCGAGACCTGCGGTCCGGAGACGCCGAGGCCGAGCCGGAAGCGGCCCTTGGTGAGCGAGTCCAGGGTGGCGGCGGTCATGGCCGTCATGGCGGGCTGGCGGGCCGGGATCTGGAAGATGGCCGAGCCGACGTCGATCCGCTCGGTCTGGGCCGCGACCCAGGCCAGGACCGTGGCCGCGTCCGAGCCGTAGGCCTCGGCCGCCCAGCAGACGTCGTACCCGAGGCGGTCGGCCTCCTGGGCGACGGCGAGGTTGTCGGCGTCCATGCCCGCACCCCAGTAACCGAGATTGATGCCGAGCCGCATGTGTCGTCCCCTTACCGGTTTACCGATCAGTAACGTTGGTCTGCGGGGGACTGTAGCGCGCCACGGTGCCCCGCGTCAGTGCCCCAGTAGTCTCAGCGCTCATGGAGCAGAGGCATCTCGGCCGCACCGGACTGCGCGTCTCCCGGATCGGCCTCGGCACCCTGACCTGGGGACGGTCCGCCGAAGGACCCGACGAGGCGGGCGCGGCCGAGCAGTTGAAGACCTTCTGGGAGGCGGGCGGCACCTTCGTCGACACCGCCGACGTGTACGGGGGCGGGGAGGCGGAGTACCTCCTGGGGCAGTTGATCGGCGGAGCGGCGCCACGGCGGGAACTGGTGATCGCCACCAAGTCGGGGTCCGTACGGGACCCGGATCGGCGCTTCGACTGTTCGCGCGGCCACCTGCTGACCGCCCTGGACGATTCGCTGGCCCGCCTGGGCACCGACTACGTCGACCTGTGGCAGGTGCACGCCTTCGATCCGGGAACCCCGCTGGAGGAGACCCTCCAGGCCCTGGACCTGGCCGTGAGCAGCGGGCGCGCGCGGTACGCGGGGGTGGCCGGCTTCAGCGGCTGGCAGTTGGCGAAGGCGGCGACCTGGCAACTGGCGGCGCCGGGCCTGCGGACCCGGCTGGCGTCGACGCAGATGGAGTACTCGCTCCTCCAGCGGGGCGTGGAGCGCGAGGTGCTGCCGGCGGCGCTGGACCTGGGCGTGGGCCTGCTCCCCTCGTCGCCGCTGGGGCGCGGGGTCCTGACGGGCAAGTACCGGGACGGGACCCCGTCCGACTCCCGGGCCGCGTCGCAGACCCTGGCGGCGTTCGTGGACCCGTACCTGGACGATCCCGCGAGCCGGATCGTGGACGCGGTGGCGACGGCGGCCCAGGGACTGGCGGTGACCCCGCTCCAGGTGGCGCTGGCGTGGATCCGGGACCGGCCGGGCGTCGTCGCGCCGATCGTCGGCGCGCGGACGGCGGCGCAGCTCGGCGCGGCGCTGTCGGTGGAGGCGCTTAGTCTTCCCGAGGAGATCTGCCGTGCGCTGGACGACGTGTCGGCGCCCGTGCACCGCTACCCCGATCAGGACTGGAGCACGCTGTGAGTACGGACCGTCAGGCCCCCGAGCCCGCCGCCGCGGATGAACTGGCCGCCCCCGGCCCGGAGGGCGAGCCCACGGACGGCTCCGACGGCGTCGCTCCGCCGGAGGCGGACCCGGCCGCCGGCGCACCGTCCGAGCCCCCGTCGGACACGGAGGCCGCACCGGACGCCGAGCCGGATGCCGAAGGGCCCGAGGCCGACACCGCTGCCGCCGATGCCGATGCCGCTGAGCCGGGCGCGACGCCGACCGGCGACGCGGAGGGTGCCACGCCCGCGCTCAGCGAGGCGGCGGCGGAGTTGGCCGCGCAGAAGGTCGAGCGGGAGCGGATCGCCCGGCGCAAGGCGGAGCGCGAGGCGCCGATCGAGGCCGGCGCGAAGCTCAGCGGGACGGCCGCCGACCTGCTGGCCGCCGTACGGGCCGTGGAGAGCGGAGCCCAGCCCGCCCCCGTGTACTTCGACGACGCCCCGGCCGCGCCGCGCCCCGCTCCGGCCGCCGCTCCCCCGCAGCCCCGCACCCCCGCACCCGTGGCGGCGGTCGCCGTCGGCGACGTCGACGCCGTACGCGCCGTCCTGCTGCGCGGTGGCGCCCCCGAGGCCCTGGCGGCCCAGGCCGCCGGCGTGCTCGGCGAGGGCGCGGCAGAGCGGCTCGCCGAGGACCCCTGGCTGCTGTTGGCGGTGGCCGGGGTGCGTCCCACCCAGGCGGACGGATTCGCCCGGGCCCTGCTGGGCCCCGAGGCCGGCCCGGCCGACGAGCGCCGCAGCGCCGCGCTGGTGGGGTGGCTGCTGGAGCAGGCCGCCCTGAAGGGACACACCGCGCTGGAGGCCCCGGTCCTGGAGAAGGCGTTGGCCCAGTACGGCGTCCCGGACGCCGGGGAGGCGCTGGAGCAGGCCATCGGGGACGGCGCGGTGCTGGTGTTCAACGAGCCGTTGGACCCGCCGGGCACCGAGTACGCCGAGGGCGAGGAGCCCCCGGTACGGGTCCTCGTCGGTCTGGAGGGCTGCGCCCTGGCCGAGGAGAGCCTGGCCGACGGGCTGGCCCGGCTCGCCAACACCTTCGGCGGGGCGGCCGATTGGGAGAAGGCCGCCACCGGCCCGGGCGCCGATCTGATCCGGGCGGTCTCCGGGCACGGTCTCGTCACCCACACCGGTGGCGAGGCGGCCCGCGCCGAACCGGCGGCCCTGCTCGCGGTGGCCCGGGAGTTCGGACTGCGGGCCTGCCTGGCCGCCCACGTGCCGCACGAGGGCGCCGTCACCGTGACGGGCCTGCTCGCCGGCGCCGAGGGGCCCGGGCGGGACGCGGACGGCCAGTTCGCGCTGGACCTGCTCATCGTCTTGGACGCCCCCCAGCTGGACGTGGAGACCGCCGCCGCGCTGGTGGAGTCGGTGCCGGACGGCGCCCGGCTGGTGCTGTCGGGGGATCCGGGCGTCCTCGGCTCGGCCGGGCCGGGGCGGGTGTTCGCGGATGTGCTGGCGGCCCGTGCCTGCCCGCAGTCGGTCTCCCGCACCCCGGACCCCGGACCGCTCGGCGAGCTGGTCTCGGGCATCGGGATCGGGGAGCTGAACCAGGTGGAGGCTCCCGGCAAGGAGGTCGTCATCGTCCCGGTGCGCGACGCCGGGGAGGCCGTGCACCGGACCGTTCAGCTGGTGTCCGAGTCGGTGCCCCGCGCGTTCGGCGTCCCGGCGGACGGCGTACAGGTCATCACTCCCGGCCACGGCGGCTCGGCGGGCACCCGGGCGCTGAACGCGGCCCTCAAGGAGCGGCTGAACCCCGGCCCCGGCCGCTTCGGCGGCTTCGATCCCGGAGACCGGGTGGTGCACGTCCCCTCGCCGGGTCGGGCGCTGCCCGCGCGGGTGGTGTCGGCCGACGCGCAGGGGCTGCACCTGGACGCCGCGGGCGAGCGGATCGTCGTACCGCAGGAGCAGGTGGAGGCGCGGGTCCGGCACGGCTGGGCGGTGACCGCGCACCAGGCCGTGGGCGCGCGCTGGCCGGCGGTGGTCGTGGTCCTGCCGGGCGACGCGGCGGAGGCCCTGTCGCGGGACTGGGTGTACACGGCGTTCGGGCGGGCCGAGCGGCACCTGTCCGTGGTGCACGGCGTGGACCAGGCGCTGCCGGTCGCGGTGGCCCAGGGGCTGCCGAAGCCGCGTACGACCCGCCTGACGGGCCTGCTGCGGGCCCTGGTGGCCTCGGCCGAACAGCCTCGGTAGCGCGGATGACGACGGTGCGCCCCCGCCCGGGTCCGGGCGGGGGCGCACCGCTGCCCGGGGGTCAGGCCGGGGTCAGGCCCGGCGCGGCGGCCTCCTCGGCCTCGTCGTCCTCGAAGTCGTCCGGCTCCTCGTCGAAGACCGCGCTCACGTCGAAGCGGTGCAGGACGTCCTGCGGGTCGGTGTGCCCGAAGGGGGTGTCCAGCCACTCGCCCGGCTCGGCGATCTCCTCCGAGGCGGCGAGCCAGAGCGTGGAGTCCCCTTCCTCCAGGCCGAACTCCTTGTAGCGGGAGGCGATCTCGTCGGGCTCGTACTCCCCGAAGAGCACGCCGAGGGCACCCGCGGTGCCCCCGTCGTCGACCAGCTCCGCGTCCCGGTCGTGCGCGGCGACACGCTCGGCCTGGGCGATCAGTCGCTGCGGTTCCACGACGGCGTAGTCGCGGCGGATGAGCACGCTGAAGGCGGCGGGCTCGGCGGGGCCGGTGTACGGGACACCGTCCTCGGGCGTCGGGATCTCGAAGGGGGTGACCTCGTCGTAGCGGTCGTACAGGAGCTCGTCGTACTCCTCGGCCGCGGCGGCGAGTTCGTTGAAGGCGGCGTAGACGGCCGGGTCCTCGTCCCCGATCCTGCTCTCGACCGCGGCGAGGTGACGGTCGAGCGCGGCTTTGACCGCCTCGGCGGCGGCGCGTACCTCGGCAACAGTGGGCAGAGCGGCATCAGACATAGTGCAGACGCTATCCGTAGCAGGGCTCTGCCCGCACAATAGATGCGATGCCGGAATACGAATTTGTCGACGTGTACGTGCCCCGCGGGGTTCCTCGTCACGAGGCCACCCGCCTGTTGACCGACCATGCCGAGTACGGGCACTGGGAACTGGACCGACTGACATTGCACCGGGACGGCAGTCGCCGCGTGCGGTTGCGCCGCCGGATCATCCGCCAGGTCCGCGCCACGTGGTGACGCGGGTCCCGGGGGCGGGACCCGCGTCGTGAGCGACCGTCAGGCGGCGTTGCGGGCGCGCCGGTAGAGCACGGCGCCGGCGAGCAGCAGCCCGCCCGCGAGCGGAACGCCGGCGCTGAGGACGTCACCGGCCCCGGTGGCGGCCAACCCCGGACCCTGTCCGGGCGTCACGGGAGTACCGGGGTTGCCGGGCGTGCTCGGGGTGCCGGGGTTGCCGGGCGTACCGGGGTTGCCAGGGGTCCCGGGAGTACCAGGCGTGCCGGGGCTGCCCGGAGTACCGGGGTTCCCAGGGGTTCCGGGATTGCCGGGCGTGCCCGGGTTGCCCGGAGTACCGGGGTTGCCGGGGTTCCCAGGGGTCCCGGGCGTACCCGGGTTGCCCGGGTTACCGGGGTTGCCGGGGTTGCCGGGGTTGCCGGGCGTACCGGGGTTCCCGGGCGTGCCCGGGTTGCCCGGAGTACCGGGGTTGCCCGGCGTACCGGGGTTGCCCGGCTCGTCGTCGTCGCACGGCTCGTCCGGGTGGCCCGGATGACCGGGGTGCCCGGGGTGGCCCGGATGACCCGGGTTTCCGGGGTGGCCCGGGTGGCTCGGCCGGGTCGGCTTGCCGGCGTTCTCGCAGCGGTTGCCGAAGGCCGGGTTCAGGCCTCCCACCACGTTCACGGTGTTCCCGCAGGCGTTCACCGGTACGTCCACGGGCGCCTGGAGGTTGTTCCCGGACAGCAGGCCCGGTGAGTTCGCGGCATGGCCGGACGCTCCGGCGTCCGCCTGGGCGACACCCCCGCCCAGCGCGAGAACACCTCCCGCGGCCGCCATGGTGATCAGGGTCTTCCTGGTGACCTGTACTACCGGTCGTCGCATCTGTACTCGTCCCCTGTTGTGCACGTTGGGTCGACGCGCAGGCCCTGCAGGCTCCCCCGCCCGCCGCGCCGAGATGTCGGAAGCCGGGCCGCGTGATCGAGATCAGGCCCGGAAAGCCCGGTGGCCCCGGAGCGCTGAACGCGCTCCGGGGCCCGGGTCTTCAGATACGTCAGGCGTTGACGCAGGTGTTGCCGAAGGCCGGGTTCAGCAGACCGATCACGTTGATCGTGTTGCCGCAGACGTTGACCGGCACGTGGACCGGAACCTGGACGACGTTGCCGGACAGGACACCGGGCGAACCGATGGCCGCACCCTGGGCACCCGCGTCGGCAGCAGCCATGCCCGCACCCGCGAGAATGAGACCACCAGTGGCAGCCGCAGCGGCGACAACCTTCTTGAGCATTGTTCCTCCTAGTAGGCAAGTGCGGTCCCAGCCGCGGACCGCACCACCTGTAACGAGGAAGGATCACCAGGGCTACGAGCGTATGAGTGCATTCACTCTTCTCAGTGGCATCCGCACACCTTCCCGATTTCCGCCCGTCAGGCGTTGTCGATGAATCGGTCGAGCACGCGGACACCGAACTTCAGCCCGTCCACCGGCACCCGCTCGTCCACGCCGTGGAACATGCCCGCGAAGTCCAGCTCCGGGGGCAACTGGAGCGGGGCGAAGCCGAAGCAGCGGATGCCGAGGTCGTCGAAGGACTTGGCGTCCGTGCCGCCGGAGAGCATGTACGGAACCGCGCGCGCGATCGGGTCCTCCGCCTTCAGCGCGGTCTGCATGGCGTCGACGAGCTTTCCGTCGAAGTCCGTCTCCAGGGCCTTGTCCGCGTGGACGTCCTCGCGCTTCACGCGCGGGCCGAGGATCCGGTCGAGGTCCGCGAAGAACTCGTCCTCGTAGCCGGGCAGGAAGCGACCGTCCACGTGCGCGGTGGCCTGGCCGGGGATGACGTTGACCTTGTAGCCGGCGCCCAGCATCGTCGGGGCCGCGGAGTTGCGCAGGGTGGCCCCGACCATCTTGGCGATGCCGCCGAGCTTGGCGAGCGTCGCGTCCATGTTGTCGGGGTCGAGGGGGGTGCCGAGCGCGTCCGAGAGTTCGTCCAGGAAGGACCGCACGGTCTTGGTCACGCGCACCGGCCACTGGTGGCGGCCCAGCCGGCCCACGGCCTCGCACAGCTCCGTGATGGCGTTGTCGTTGTTGGTCATGGAGCCGTGACCCGCGGTGCCCTCCACCGTGAGCCGCATCCAGTGCATGCCCTTCTGGGCGGTCTCCACCAGGTACAGGCGCAGGTTCTCGTTGACGGTGAACGAGAAGCCTCCGACCTCGCCGATGGCCTCGGTGACCCCTTCGAAGAGGCCGGGGTGCTTGTCGACGAGGTGCCGGGCCCCGTAGACGCCGCCCGCCTCCTCGTCGGCGAGGAACGCGAGCACGATGTCGCGCGGGGGCTTGCGGCCGCTGCGCATCCGGTCGCGCACGACGGCCAGCGTCATCGCGTCCATGTCCTTCATGTCGACCGCGCCGCGCCCCCACAGGCAGCCGTCCGCGATCTCGCCGGCGAACGGGTCGTACGTCCAGTCGGCGGCGTTGGCCGGGACGACGTCGGTGTGGCCGTGGATCAGCAGCGCCGGCCGGGACGGGTCCTCGCCCTCGATGCGCGCGACGGTGGAGGCCCGCCCCTTGTGCGACTCGAAGATCTGCGGCTCCAGCCCGACCTCGGCCAGCTGCTCCGCGACCCACTCGGCCGCTTTCCGCTCACCGGGGCCGGAGTGGTCCCCGTAGTTGCTGGTGTCGATCCGGATGAGGTCACGGCAGAGGTCGACGACCTCGTCCTCGCCGGAGACGGTCCTGCCCGCGTTCGATTCGCTCACGCTGCTTCCTCCCACTGATCAGTGCCGACTTCCTCCCCCCATCCTCGCCCCACGGGCCGCCGTCCCCAAGGGCGATCCCCGGTCACCGGGGGGTGTGATCGAGGGCCCCGGAATGTTTGGTAATGTTTTCCACGTCGGAACGGCCCGCGAGGGACGCGAGACAGACACCTTGTCCGGGTGGCGGAATGGCAGACGCGCTAGCTTGAGGTGCTAGTGCCCTTTATCGGGCGTGGGGGTTCAAGTCCCCCCTCGGACACCAGCAGGAACCCCACTTCGGTGGGGTTCTTTTGCGTTTCCGGGACGTCTCCCTTTCCGGAACGTCCGGACGCGGGTCTGCCGGAGACCTCGGGAGGTCTCCGGCAGACGCGCGGTCAGGGGCGACCGGCGACGTGCAGGGGGCGGGAGGCGCCGAGGCCCGCGGCGATCTGCGGGATCAGCAGGACGAGGAGCACGATCAGCGGGAGCGTCCAGGTGTGGGAGGCGTCGTGGATCGCGCCGAGGACGGCGGGGCCGGTGGCGGCCAGGGTGTAGCCGAGGCACTGGGCCATGCTGGAGAGCTGCGCGGTGTGCCGGGCGTCGGGCGCGCGGTGCAGGATGAACAGGAGCGCGAGGCTGATCGCGACGCCCTGGCCGAGTCCGAGCAGGACCATCCAGAGGTACGCGCCGGCGACCGGGGCGACGAGGAGCCCGGTGAGACCGAGGCCGCACAGGACGGCGCCGAGGACGGCGAGGGTTCCCGTACCGATCCTGCGGCCGGCGACGACCGGTGCGAGGAAGGAACCGGTGATGCCGAGCAGCGAGGAGAAGGAGAGCATCCACCCGGCGTTGGCGGGGCTCGTCCCGGCGTCCGTGAGCAGGGTGGGCAGCCAGGCGGCGGCCGCGTAGTAGCCGAGGGACTGCAGTCCCATGTAGGCGGTGACCTGCCAGGCGAGCGGGGAGCGCCACAGGCCGCGCACGGGGTGGGCGGCGGCGCGGGCGGTGGCCGCGGCGCTCCGGCCGCGAGAGCGGACCTGCGGGAGCCAGACGAGGAGCGCGACCAGGGCGAGCGCGCCCCAGCAGGCGAGTGTGGTGCGCCAGGTCATGTCGCCGGCCTGCCGGACGGGCAGGGTGACGCCGGCGGCGAGGGCGGCGCCGCCGAAGAGGGACATGGAGTACAGGCCGGTCATCAGGCCGGTGCGGGTGGGGAAGTCGCGCTTGATCAGTCCGGGGAGCAGGACGTTGGCGACGGCTATGCCCGCGCCGATGACGACCGTGCCGGCGAACAGGGCGGCGACGCTGTCGAGCATGCGCAGGGCCGTGCCCGCGCAGATCAGGGCCATGGTGGCGAGGAGGGTGCGTTCCGTGCCGAGGAGGCGGCCGATCCGGGGGGCGAGGGGCGCGAGCAGGCCGAAGCAGAGCAACGGGAGCGCGGTGAGCAGGCTGACCGAGGCGGCCGACATCCCGCTGTCCGCCCGGATGGTGTCGGCGAGGGGTGAGACGGCGACCAGCGCGGGGCGCAGGTTGAGTGCCAGCAGGACGACCCCGGCGGCGAGGAGGAGGGCCCGGCGGCCTCCGGTGCCCGGCCCGGTCGCGGGTCCCGGGGGCGGTGGGAGCGCGGCGGGGATCGCGGGTCGGCCGGCGCGGGTGGCGGCGCTGTTACTCACGTGGTGCTCCTGAACTGTGCTGCGTGTCCGGCCGTGCGTCCGGCTGCCGCCCGGTCAGGGCGGCCACGCCTTCGGCGAGGTGGGCGGAGACCGCCGCTTCCGCGGCGTCGGGGTCCTGGGCCTCGATGGCGTCGGCGATCGCCTGGTGCGCATCGAGCTGGTGGCGTACGGAGTCGGGTACGGGGGCGCTGACGACGGAGTGGACGCCGGCCCGGAGCGCGCCGGCGAAGTGCTCGTAGAGGTCGCTCAGCACGCTGTTGTGGGCGGCGGCGACCACGGCGCGGTGGAAGGTGAGGTCCGCGTCGACGAAGGCGTCCATGTCGCCGCTCTCCCAGCCGCGGGTGCGCTCGGCCATGGCCTCGCGCAGGGCGGCGACGTCCTCGGGGGTGCGGCGGAGCGCGGCGTGACGGACGGCGTCCCGCTCCAGCGCGGAGCGGACCTCGTAGGCCTCCAGTTCGCCGGAGCGGCGCAGCCGGCGCTGGACGGCCGCTCCGAAGTCGCTGCTGGCGCGGACGTAGGTGCCGTCGCCGCGCAGGGGTTCGAGGAGTCCGGTGTGGACGAGGGCGCGGACGGCCTCGCGGACGGTGTTGCGGCCGACGCCGAGCTGTTCGATCAGTACGGGCTCGGCGGGGATCCGGGTCCCGACCGGCCACTCGCCGTCGGCGATCAGGGTCTCCAGCTGGGTGATGACCTGGTCGACGAGGGTGGCGCGGGGGGTGCTGCGCAGCGGCATGGTCCGGTCCTCTCGATTCCGTTGCTCGGAACATGGGAACATCCCATGTTTGCGGAGGCAAGTCGCCGCCAGTCCCCCTCGGAAAGTACGAGGCCCCCCGCACCGGGTCGGAACTCCGGTGCGGGGGGCCTCGCGGGTGGGTCGGGCGGGTCAGCGGCGGGCGGCGGCGATCTCCGCCACGCGGCGGCGCACCAGGAACCAGCCGCCGACCAGGGCCGCGCCGATGACGGGCACGAACATGACCGTGGTGCGGCCCACGCCGCCGTCGGACCACATCAGGACCAGGACGGTGACGAGGAAGACCAGGGTGACGATCTGGGTGTAGGGGGCCCAGGGCAGTCGGTAGGCGGGGCGCTCCACGCGGCCCTGCCGGGCGCGGCGCCAGAAGTGCAGCGAGCAGAGCATGACCATGGCCCAGGTGCCCAGGATCCCGAGCGAGGCGAAGTTCAGGACGATCTCGAAGGCGTCCTTGGGCATGAAGTAGTTCAGACCGACGCCCGCGACGCCGAAGGCCGCGGTGAACAGCACGCCGCCGTAGGGGACCTTGCCCTTGTTCATGACGCCGGTGAACTTCGGCGCGGAGCCGGACATCGCCATCGAGCGCAGGATCCGTCCGGTGGAGTAGAGGCCGGAGTTCAGGCTGGAGAGGGCGGCGGTGAGCACGACCAGGTTCATGATGCCCGCAGCGCCGGGGATGCCGAGCTTGTCGAACACCGTGACGAAGGGGCTCTGGCCCTCGGAGTACGAGGTGTAGGGGAGCAGCAGGGCGAGCAGGACGACCGAGCCGACGTAGAAGATGCCCACGCGCCACATGATCGAGTTGATCGCCTTCGGCATGATCTTCTCGGGGTTCTCGGTCTCGCCGGCGGCGACGCCGCACAGCTCGACGGAGGCGTACGCGAAGACGACGCCCTGGATCACCAGGAGCATCGGGAGCATGCCGACGGGGAACAGGCCGCCGTTGTCGGTGATGGAGGACAGGCCCGGGGTGTGCCCGTCGATCTCGTGGCTGGTGGCGACGAGGTAGATGCCGACGAGGAGGAAGATCGTCAGGGCGGCGACCTTGACCAGGGAGAACCAGAACTCCATCTCGCCGAAGTACTTCACCGAGATCAGGTTCGCGGTGAGGACGACGGCGAGGGCGACGAAGGCGAGGACCCACTGGGGGACGTCGGTGAACATCGCCCAGAAGTGCGCGTAGGTCGCGGCGGCGGTGATGTCGGCGACGGTGGTCGTGGACCAGTTGAGGAAGTAGAGCCAGCCTGCGGTGTAGGCGCCCTTCTCCCCCATGAACTCGCGCGCGTACGAGACGAACGCGCCGGAGGAGGGGCGGTACAGGACGAGCTCGCCGAGGGCGCGCACCACGAAGAAGGCGAAGACGCCGCACACCGCGTAGGCGATCGCGAGGGAGGGACCGGCGCCGGCGAGCCGGCCACCCGCACCGAGGAACAGGCCGGTGCCTATCGCCCCGCCGATGGCGATCATGTTGATGTGGCGGGACTTGAGGTCCTTGCTGTAGCCCTCGTCACCGGCGTCGACATGCGGGGAGGGCGCCGTGGCGGGAGCCTCGGCCAAGGTGCGGTCACTCATGTACTGACTTCGCCTTCGTGGGTGGGACAGGCAGGTCAGAACCGCCGCGCGGGGACGTTCTGTGGTGTCTCCGGCGCCGCGGTCCGTGTGTGGTCGCCCCAGGAGACCATGAGGCTCCGCTACCCACCAAAACCCGGTCCATGTGCGCGGAAGCCCCCGACGACCTTGGAAAGGGGTGTCGGGGGCTTCCTTGGAGCTGGAATGCGTGGCGGCGCGGTCAGTCCCCCGGGGTGGGGTCCGCGGCCTGGTCGAGCCGGAAGGCCTCGTTGCCGAGACCGATCCGGGCGTGCGCGTCGGGGCGGCGGGACTTGAGCGCCAGCCCGTGGACGAGGCCGCCGGCGGCGGCCAGTCCGATGATGCCGGGCAGTACCCAGCTGAGCACGGAGCCGTCCTCGGCGCCGACGAGGACGGCGAAGTCCTTGACGGTGTAGACGGCGATGAACAGGAGTGCCAGACCGGCCGCGCCGGCCGCGACGAGCCGCCAGACCTGGGCGCCGGCGGTGCCCCGGCGGACGAAGAAGGCGATCACGGCGAAGGAGGCCGTGGCCATGAGGAGCGTCACACCGAGGGCGCCCACGCTGCCCATCCAGGTGAACAGGTGCAGCACGGGGGCCGTGGGGTCGCCGGCCGGGCCGTCGTCGGTGACGGCGAAGGCGAGGACCACGATCGCGGCGATGGCGGTCTGCAGCAACGAGCCGGTGCCGGGGGCGCCGGTGCCGGCGTTGGTACGACCGAAGGCGGCCGGGAGGAGGCCCTCGCGGCCCATGGCGAAGGCGTAGCGGGCGACCACGTTGTGGAAGCTGAGCATCGCCGCGAACATGCCGGTGACGAAGAGGACGTGCAGGACGTCGGTGAAGCCGGCGCCCAGGCGGCTCTCGGTGAGCGCGAAGAGCAGGCCGGGGCCGGCGTCGGCGGCGGTCTTGACGACGTCGGCGGGTCCGGTGGCGACGGTGAGCGCCCACGCGCTGAAGGCGAAGAACAGGGCGACGAAGCCGACGGCGAGGAACATGACCCGGGAGACGACGATGTGCGGCTTGCTCGTCTCCTCGGCGTAGACCGGGGACTGCTCGAAGCCGACGAAGGCGGCGATGCAGAAGCACAGGGCGGTGCCGAGGCCGGCGCCCGTGAGGGTCTCGGGGTTGAAGGCGTGCAGCGAGAGGCCTTCGGGGCCGGGCTTGCCGAGGGCGGCGACGTCGAAGACGACGACGAGCGCGCATTCGATGAGGAGCAGGACGCCGAGCACCTTGGCATTGAGGTCGATCTTGAGCCAGCCGAGCGCGCCGGTGGCCGCGACCGCGATCAGGGCCGGTATCCACCAGGCGAGTTCGACGTCGAGGTAGGTGGCGAAGAGGCCGGAGATCTCGAAGCCCAGGATGCCGAAGACGCCGACCTGCATGGCGCTGTAGGCGATGAGGGCGACGAAGGAGGCGGAGGCGCCGGCGGTGGGGCCGAGGCCGCGCGCGATGTAGGCGTAGAAGGCGCCGGCGTTGTGGACGTGCCGGCTCATCTCGGCGTAGCCGATGCTGAACAGCGCGAGGACCGCGCCGAGCACGACGAACAGCAGCGGCTGACCGACGATCCCCATGACGCCGAAGATGGTCGGCATGACACCGGCGACCACCATCAGGGGGGCGCTGGCGGCGAGTACGGAGAGCAGCAGCCCGGCGGTGCCGAGGCGGCCGGCGCGCAGGGCCCGGTCCTGCCCCTTGTACGTGCGTATCTCGGCGGGGTCGGTGAGCGTGGCGGATCTGCCCGTCGCCATGGTGGCGTCCTTTCGGGGAGGGGACTGGGGGTGTCCTGCTAAGCGGTGCCCAGCGCCGCACTGCGCGCGGCGAGGAACGCCTTGTGCGGATCGAGGTCCGGATACGACCAGGGCGCGGGGGTCGCGTGGCGGCCGATCCGGTGGAAGAGGGCGGCGGCCTCGGCGGAGCGTCCCTCGGAGAGCTTGGCGTGGGCGAGGTAGTTGAGGTCCACCCGGTTGCGGGGGTGGTCGTCCCGTTCCCATTCGAGCCACCAGTCGAAGGCGGAGCGCAGTACCTGGCGGGCGCGGCGGCCGGACCAGTGGGAGACGGCCCCGCCGGGTCCGCCCGCGGCGGCGAGCACCCGGTAGCGCTCCGCGTGGGCGATGACGGGGAGCACGGCGAGCGGGGAGTCGGCCGGGGACTCCTCGGCCGCCCAGGCGGCGAAGTCGTAGACCTCGTGGAGCGGGTCGAGGCCGCCGTCGGGCGCGCGCTCGGCCAGCTTGGCGACCATCAGGTGGTGGGCGTGGTGGTGCTCCCGGTGGCGGGCCCGGACCTGGTCGAAATGGCGGCTGAACTCCTCCTCGGTGCCGAAGGCACGGGTGAGCAGGAGCAGGGCGAGCCAGGGGGTGGGGTCGGCGGGGAGCAGCGCGGCCGCGCGTCGGCAGGCCTCCTCCGCCGCCTCGGGTGTGCCCTTGCGGCGCAGGGCGGTGAAGACGGTGGCGCAGGCGAGGAGGGTGGCCGCGTCCGCGCTGTGGGGTTCGGCGAGCAGCCATTCGCGGGCCCAGGCGGTGGCGGCCGGGGTCTCGGCGAGGACGACGACGCGGTGGCCCCGACGGTCCCAGTCGTCGGCGGTGCCGACGAGGAGGGTACGTGCCTTGGCCCACCGCCCCTGGCTGAACTGGCTGCGGACGTCGACGAGTTCCGTGTCGCACAGGGCGGGGTCGAAGAGCTGGGCGTCCCTTTTGCGGGCGCGGCCGAGGGGCGGCGGAGGGGACATCCGCGGGTTCCCTCCAGGACACGGGAGCGGGTGGGTGAGGGGATCGGGCCGGTGTGTTGCCGGATGATCACGCACAGCAAAGCGGTACGCACTGCTCCGCGTCAAGGTCCGGTCCAGGGGGTGGCGGGTTTCAACTGGTTTGACGGTGCGTGGAGTTGAGGGGGAATTCCCTTTCGTGGGTCGGCGGCGCCGTGCATAGGGTGGGACGCATGACGACGTACGACGATCTCCCTCCGTGCCTCCTGGGCTTCCCGGGGCCGCTGCGGGACGCCTTGGTGGCCGCGGTGCTCAGCGGGGCGAAGACCGCGACCACGGGGCTGCTGCCCGAGTACGAGGCCGAGGGCGCGCCCTTGCCTGCGCCGGGCGACCGCTCGGTGTTGGTGGATTCGCTGGAGCGCCCGGTCGCGTTGGTGGAGGTGACCGGGGTGCGGGTGGTGGCGCTCGCCGAGGTGGACCTGGCGCACGCGCTGGACGAGGGCGAGGGGTATGCGACGGTGGCCGAATGGCGCTCCTCGCACGAGGGGTTCTGGCACGGCGCGCCGATCCGGGAGGCGATCGGCGACCCGGGGTTCACGGTGGACGACGACACCCGGGTGGTGCTGGAGCGGTTCCGGGTGCTGGAGTTGTTGCCGTCCACCTAGTGCTGTCGTCGAAGTGGCCCCTGTCGCACCTTCCCGGGTGCGTCGGGCGGGCCGGCCGACGGACCGCCCGACGGTGTGCCTCGCCGCCCGGTCAGCTCACCGCCTTGGCGGCGGCGCGGCCGGCCGCGCGGCCGGAGAAGATGCAGCCGCCGAGGAAGGTGCCCTCCAGGGCGCGGTAGCCGTGTACCCCGCCGCCGCCGAACCCGGCGGCCTCGCCGGCCGCGTACACGCCGGGGAGCGGATCGCCGGAGGCGCCCAGGACGCGGGAGGAGAGGTCGGTCTCCAGGCCTCCGAGGGACTTGCGGGTCAGGATGGAGAGCCGGACGGCGACCAGCGGGCCCGCCTCGGGGTCCAGGATCCGGTGCGGGGCGGCGGTGCGGATCAGCTTGTCTCCGAGGTACCTGCGCGCCCCGTGGAGGGACATCACCTGGAGGTCCTTGGTGAACGGGTTGAGGATCTCGCGGTCCCGGGCCACGACCTCGCGGCGCACGGTGGCCTCGTCGAGCAGGTCCTCCCCGGTCACGGCGTTCATGCCGCGCACCAAGGCGGCCAGGTCGCGCTCGACCACGAAGTCGGCGCCGTTGTCCATGAAGGCCTTGACCGGGCCGGGCACGGCCTGCCGGGCGCGGTCGATGACCTGGCGGATCGACTTGCCGGTCAGGTCGGGGTTCTGTTCGGAGCCGGAGAGGCCGAACTCCTTGCCGATGATCCGCTGGTTGAGGACGAACCAGGTGTGGTCGTGCCCCGTCTTCATGATGTGGTCGAGGGTGCCGAGCGTGTCGAAGCCCGGGAAGAGCGGTACGGGGAGCCGCCGGCCCGTCGCGTCCAGCCACAGCGAGGACGGGCCGGGCAGGATGCGGATGCCGTGCTTGTTCCAGATGGGGTCCCAGTTCTGGATGCCCTCGGTGTAGTGCCACATCCGGTCCTTGTTGATGTGGCGGGCGCCCGCGTCCTCGGCGATGCCGAGCATCAGGCCGTCCACGTGCGCCGGCACCCCCGACAGCAGCCGCTCGGGAGGAGTGCCGAGGCGGGCCGGCCACTGCTTGCGCACGAGGTCGTGGTTGCCGCCGATCCCGCCGCTGGTGACGATGACCGCCTGGGCCCGCAGGGAGAACGCGCCGACGCTCTCACGGCCGCTCGCGGCGCCCCGTACGGCGTCGGAGGGTTCCAGGATCTCCCCCGTGACGGTGTCCAGGACGCCGCCGGTGCGGGAGAGCCCGGTGACCTTGTGGCGGAACGCCAACCGGACCAGGCCGCGGGCGACGCCGGCGCGGACCCGCCGCTCGAAGGGCTCGACCAGGCCGGGGCCGGTGCCCCAGGTGATGTGGAAGCGGGGGACGGAGTTGCCGTGGCCGTTGGCGTCGTAGCCGCCGCGTTCCGCCCAGCCGACGACGGGGAAGAAGCGGACCCCCTGGGCGTGCAGCCAGGGCCGCTTCTCGCCGGCCGCGAAGTCGACGTAGGCCTCGGCCCAGCGGCGCGGCCAGGCGTCCTCCTCCCGGTCGAAGCCGGCCGTGCCGTGCCAGTCCTGGAGGGCGAGGTCGCGGTGGTCCTTGATCCGCATCCGGCGCTGTTCGGGCGAGTCGACGAAGAAGAGGCCGCCGAAGGACCAGTGCGCCTGACCCCCGATGGACTGCTCCGGCTCCTGGTCCAGCAGGATGACCTTGCGGCCCGCGTCGACGAGCTCGGCGGTGGCGACGAGGCCCGCGAGCCCCGCTCCGATCACGATCACGTCTGCGTCGTACGTCATGCGCTGCCCGTCCTCCGGTCGGTGGTGGGGCAGATCCTTTGCTACGGAGCGGTAACCAGTCAACAGCGAAGAGGGGACGAACCCGTGAGTGCCTCCGATGAAGTGCTGGACGTGGTGGACCGGGACGACCGGGTGACGGGCAGTGCCCCGCGCGGGGAGGTGTACGCCCGGGGGCTCCTCCACCGGTGTGTGTTCGTGCAGGTCAGGGATGCGCGGGGGCGGATCTTCGTGCACCGCAGGACCGACTCGAAGCTGGTGTTCCCCTCGCACCACGACATGTTCGTGGGCGGGGTGCTGGGCACCGGGGAGAGCTATCCGCACGCGGCGCTGCGGGAGGCCGGGGAGGAGTTGGGGGTGACCTCGTTGGCGCAGCCGACGCCGCTGTTCAAGTTCCTGTACGAGGGTCCGGGCGGGGCCTGGTGGTCGTACGTGCACGAGGTGCGCTGCGAGGCGCCGGTGCGGCCGCAGGAGTCGGAGGTGGCCTGGCACACCTGGCTGTCCGAGGAGGAACTGGCGGAGCGGGTGGCGGACGGCGGGTGGTCGTGGGTGCCGGACGGACTGGAGGCCTACCGGCGGCTGCGCGCGCACCGGGAGTCCCGCCAGTAGATTGATCAGGTGATCGACTTCGTCAAGGACGTGCGGCTCTGGTTCGCACCCGAGAGGCTGAGGGACGAGGGCGAGACCCCCGACTACCGGTTCTCGCTCGCCAACGAGCGGACCTTCCTTGCCTGGATCCGCACCGCGCTGGCGCTGGTCGGCGGCGGGTTCGCGGTGGACCAGTTCCTGCCGGACCTGCGGTGGGGCGTACGGGTCGGGATGGCCCTCGCCCTCCTGGCGGTGGGCGCGGCCTGCGCCCTGCGGGCGGTGAACCACTGGGCGCGGTGCGAGCGGGCGATGCGGCGGGGCGAGGACCTGCCGCTGTCGCGGTTCCCGGTCGTGCTCAGCCTGGGGGTCGGTCTGGTGGCCGTGGTGATGATGGCGGTCGTGCTGTTGGGCTGGACGGCCCCGCGGTGAGCGGCCCGGGTCCGGGCCCGGCCGGGGGCCGCGACGCCGGGCTCCAGCCGGAGCGGACCCGGCTCGCGTGGCGGCGTACGACGCTGGCGTGCTCGGTGACGGCGGTGCTGGCGCTGCGCCAGGCGCTGCGCGGATCCGGGTCTCCGGTGGAGGTGGCCGGGGTGGCGGTGATCGTGCTGCTGTGGCTGGCGTTCCTGGGGGTGGCGCACCGAAGGATCCGGGCGCTGGCGGCGTACCGGCCGTCGCCGTTGGCGCCGCGCTCGGCGGTGGGGGCGGCGTTGTGCACGCTGGCGCTGGCGGCCTTCGCGGTGGCGGTGATCCTCTGAGCCGATGAAGGGATGATCCGCCTGGCGCGTTCCCGCTCGGACACGCGAGGGAAACCAGCGGCACAAATGGGGCGATCTCGGATGATCCGCACTAGCCTCGGCGCCATGACGACCCTGCACCACGAGCACCCCACGCACGCGCACGCGCACGGCCCCGGCTGCGGTCACACCGAGGTCGAGCACGGCGATCACGTCGACTACGCGCACGACGGCCATCTGCACCGGGAGCACTCCGGCCACTGGGACGAGTGCGAGACGGACGAGCACACCACCCACGAGGGCCACGCGCACGCGCACGGCGCGGACTGCGGCCACCAGAGCGTCCGACACGGCAACCACGTCGACTACCTGCACGACGGGCACCGGCACGCCGAGCACGACGGCCACTACGACGACCACTGACCGACGCGTTCCCCGGCCCGCCTCCCCGGGCCGTCCCGCCGGTTCGCCCGCCCCCGACCCGAGTCCCGGTCGGGGGCGGGGTCCGTCGCCGCTCCCCCTCACCCCGCCCGCCCCGCGCTCCGTCACGGCCGGCAGGATGCCCACGGCCCGTCAACGCGACCCGGGGAGCACGCAGATGATCGTCGAAGAGCCGTACCTCGTCCAGCCCGCCACCGGCGTCCACGCCTACGTCCAACCGGACGGGGGCTGGTGCCTGAACAACGCCGGCTTCGTGAGCGACGGCGGCCGGACGCTCCTCGTCGACACCGCGGCCACCCGGCGCCGGGCCCTGGCGCTGCGGGAGGCCGTCGCCTCGACCGGGGTCCCGATGCCGCGCACGGTCGTGAACACCCACCACCACGGCGACCACACCTACGGCAACGGGGTCTTCGCCCCGGAGGCGCTGATCCTCGGGCACGACAACGCGCGGGCCGAGCAGCTCGCCGCCGGGCACCAGCTGGAGATGATCTGGCCCACGACCGACTTCGGCGCCGTGGAGATCGTCCCTCCCGATCTCACGTACAACGACCGGACGACCCTGCACGTGGGTGACATCGAGGTGCGGATCATCCATCCGGGCGTCGCGCACACCACCGGCGACTCGCTCGTGTGGCTGCCCGGGCAGCGGGTGGTGTTCACCGGGGACCTGGTCTTCGCGGGCGGCACCCCCTTCCTGGCGATGGGCTCGCTGTCCGGCTCGTTGCGGGCCATGGAGCTGCTGCGCTCCCTCGACGCGGAGACCGTGGTCCCGGGCCACGGGCCGCTGACCGACCCCTCGGCGTACGAGGACACCGAGCGGTATCTGCGTCACGTCGCCGAACTCGCCCTGGAGGGACGGGCGAAGGGGCTGACCCCGCTGGAGACGGCGCTCGGGGCGGACCTGGGCGAGTTCGCGGCCTGGCGGGAGAGCGAGCGGCTGGTGGCGAACCTGCACCGGGCGTACGCGGAACTGGCCGGGGAACCGGAGGGGGCCCCGTTGGACATCGTGGCCGTGCTCCGGGACATGACGGTGATGAACGGCGGCACCGCGATCCTCTGCCACGCCTGATCCGGGGAGGTCGGCCGCCCCGACGAGGCTCGCCCCCCGGCTCGGCCGCCGCCCCGACAAACCCCGGCTCGCCCCGACGCGCCCGGCGTGTCGGGGCTTGTTTCGGCGTACCCTCTGGACGCCATACCGACTGGTCGGCATGATGACTCTCGTCCGTTCCGTCACCGTCCATCCCGTACGGAGGTGCCCACCATGACCCCAGCGCCAGAACCGACCCCGACCGGCCCCCCGGGCCTCGATCCCGAGCGGCTGCGCGGCCATCTCGACGCCGCGCTCCCCGGCCTCGTGGCGGGGCCGCTCACCGGCCGCCTCATCGAGGGGGGCCGCTCGAACCTCACGTACGCGGTCACCGACGGGGCCGCCCGCTGGGTGGTGCGCCGCCCGCCGCTCGGCCACGTCCTGGCGACCGCCCACGACATGCGGCGCGAGTACCGGGTCATCGCGGCCCTGCACGGCACGGCCGTGCCGGTGCCCGAGCCGGTGCTGCTGTGCGAGGACGAGTCGGTGCTCGGTGCGCCGTTCTACGTGATGGAGCACGTGGACGGGGTCCCCTACCGGACGGCCGAGCAGTTGTCCGTCCTCGGCCCCGACCGCACCCGACGGGCCGTGCTCGGCCTGGTCGACACCCTGGTCGACCTGCACGCCGTGGACCCGGACGCCGTGGGCCTGGGTGACTTCGGCCGCCCCGAGGGCTTCCTCGAACGGCAGTTGCGCCGGTGGGGCAAGCAACTCGCGGCCTCCCGCGGCCGGGAACTCGCAGGGATCGACGAACTGCACGGCGCGCTCGGCCGGGCCCTGCCCGACTCCCCCGCCCCCACCGTGGTGCACGGCGACTTCCGGCTCGACAACGTCCTGATCGGCGGACCGGACGACACGATCCGGGCGGTGCTCGACTGGGAGATGTCCACGCTCGGCGATCCGCTGACCGACCTCGGGCTGCTGGTGATGTACAGCTCGGACCTGGGGTTGACCGCCTCCCCCGTCAGCACGACCAGCGGGGCGCCCGGCCACCCCTCCCCCGCGGAACTGGTCGAGCGGTACGCCGCCCGTTCGGGTCGGGACACCTCCGCGATCGCCTGGTACACCGCCTTCGCCTGGTTCAAGCTCGCGGTGATCCTCGAAGGCATCCACTACCGCTTCACGCTCGGACAGACCGTCGGAGCGGGCTTCGACCGGATCGGCGAGCTGGTCCCGGTCTTCATCGAACACGGTCTGCACACCCTCCAGGAAGGCTGAGGAACCCCGCATGGACTTCGCATTCGACTCCCGGACCGAGGAACTCCGCGAACGGCTGCACGCGTTCATGGAGGAGTACGTGTACCCGGCGGAGGCCGTCGCCGCCGAGCAGCGCGCGCGGCTGGCCTCGCCCTGGGACACCCCGGCCGTCTTCGGTGAACTGAAGGCCGAGGCGCGTCGCCAAGGCCTGTGGAACCTCTTCTTCCCCGGCGAGCGGTACGGCGCCGGGCTGACCAACCTCCAGTACGCCCCGCTGGCCGAGATCACCGGGCGCAGCCCGCACCTGGCGCCGATGGCGACGAACTGCGCCGCCCCGGACACCGGGAACATGGAACTGCTCGCCCAGTTCGCCGACGAGGAGCAGCGCAAGCGGTGGCTGGAGCCGCTCCTGGACGGGGAGATCCGTTCGGCGTTCGCCATGACCGAGCCCGACGTGGCCTCCTCGGACGCCACGAACATCGAGACCCGCATCGAGCGTTCCGCCGGCGGCGACGAGTACGTGGTCACGGGCCGCAAGTGGTACATCTCCGGGGCGATGAACCCGGACTGCAAGATCTTCATCGTCATGGGCAAGACCGACCCGGACGGCGCCGATCCGCGCCGCCAGCAGTCGATGATCCTGGTCCCGCGCGACACCCCGGGCGTGGAGGTCCGCCGCGCGATGACGGTGTACGGGTACGCCGACCACGACCACGGCGGGCACGCCGAGGTGGTGTTCCACGGGGCGCGGGTGCCGGCTGCGAACCTGATCGGCGAGGAGGGTTCGGGCTTCGCCATCGCCCAGGCCCGGCTCGGCCCGGGGCGGATCCACCACTGCATGCGGCTGATCGGCATGGCGGAGCGGGCCATCGAGTTGATGTGCGAGCGCGCGAGCGGACGTACCGCCTTCGGCAGGGAACTGGCCTCGCAGGGCGTCGTGCAGAACTGGATCGCGGACGCCCGGGTCACCGTCGAGCAGTTGCGGCTGCTGGTGTTGAAGACGGCCTGGCTGATGGACACCGTGGGCAACCGGGGCGCGCACACCGAGATCCAGGCGATCAAGATCGCGACGCCGCGGGCGGTCGTGGGGATCCTCGACCAGGCGGTGCAACTGCACGGCGCGGGCGGGGTCAGTCAGGACTTCCCGTTGGCCGAGTTGTGGGCGGCGGCGCGGACGCTGCGGTTGGCGGACGGCCCGGACGAGGTCCATCAGCGCTCCCTGGCCCACCGGGAGTTGAGGAAGCACGCGGGGCGGGCGTGAACGTGACGTGTTCGTGCGGGAGTTCTGGCGAACATGTGTGCACGGTGAAGACGATGCGGGGGGTCTTTTAAGAAACCTTGTTGAATAAGCCCTGAAGGCGGGTGCGATCTTGATTTGCGCCTGTCAATCGGAACAGGGTTCTCCAGAAGGTTTGACGCCCCACACGTCAACACGAGGAGAACCCTCCACATGGCAACTCACAAGCGTTCGCGCGGTTTCCGGTACGCGGCAGTCGCCACGGGAGCCGCCACCGCGGCCGCCGTGACCCTGCTCGCGACCCCCTTCGCGGGGGCGGCGACACCGGCCGAGGGCACGGTCTACGGACTGGGAGCGCCCGGCGCGATCAGCGGAAGTTACGTGGTCATTCTCGATGCGGCCGCGGACAAGGAGCAGCTCGCCGACAAGTACGGCGGTGAACTGCAACGCACCTACACCTCCGGGGTCAACGGCTTCTCGGCCTCCGGCCTCAGCGAGACCGAGGCCAAGCGACTCGCGGCGGACCCCGCCGTCGGCAAGGTCGTGCAGAACAAGAAGTTCCACATCAACGCCACGCAGGACAACCCGCCTTCATGGGGGCTCGACCGGATCGACCAGGCCAAGACGGCGGGAGACAAGAAGTACGACTACCCCGACACCGCCGGTGAAGGGGTGACCGCGTACGTCATCGACACGGGCATACGCGTGAGCCACAAGGACTTCGGTGGCCGCGCCACGCACGGCTTCGACGCGGTGGACAACGACGACAGCGCCGACGACGGCAACGGTCACGGTACGCACGTGGCCGGCACCATCGCCGGTACGGAGCACGGCGTCGCCAAGAAGGCGAAGCTGGTCGCGGTGCGGGTGCTCGACGACAACGGTTCCGGTTCCACGGAACAGGTCGTCGCCGGCATCGACTGGGTCACCAAGAACCACAAGGGTCCGTCCGTGGCCAACATGAGCCTCGGCGGCGGTGCGGACGAGGCGCTCGACGAGGCGGTGAAGCGCTCGATCGCCTCGGGCGTCACGTTCGCCGTCGCGGCGGGCAACGAGTCGACGGACGCCGGGCAGGGCTCCCCCGCCCGTGTCCCGGAGGCGATCACCGTGGCGTCGAGCACCATCGACGACGCGCAGTCGGACTTCTCCAACTTCGGCTCCGTGGTGGACCTGTACGCGCCGGGCTCGGACATCACGTCCGACTGGAACGACAGTGACAGCGGCACCAAGACGATCTCCGGCACCTCCATGGCCACCCCGCACGTGGTCGGTGCCGCGGCCGTCTACCTGGCGGGACACCCGTCGGCGACGCCGGCCGAGACGGCCGCCGCGCTGACCGGTGCGGCCACCGCGGACGCGGTGACCAACCCGTCGGCGGGTACCGCGAACAAGCTGCTCAAGGTGACCCCGTAACGGGTGACCGGCAGACCTGAACCGGTCCGCCCCCTGACCGCCCCCTCCAGGGGCGCGTCGGGGGGCGGGCCGGTTCGTTCGTGTGCGGGGCGGGTGCGGGCGTGAGGGGGGATCCCCGCCCGCCTCAGGGGCGCAGCGCGCGCAGCAGCAGGTCGGCGAGGTGATCGGCGACCTGCTGCGGCGTGAGCGGGCCGTCCTCCCGGTACCAGGTGGACAGGTGGTGCACGGAGCCGAAGTGGTAGTCCACCACCAGGTCCGCAGGCGTCGCGGTGGAGAACACCCCCGTGCGCTGCCCTTCCTCGACCAGTGCCCGGAAGCGCTCGTGATAGCGCCGGCGCTCGGCCCGCACCTGCTTGAACTTCTCGGGGCTGAGCTGGTGCATCGACCGGAAGAAGATCATGGCGTCGTCGAGGTTCTCGATGGTGGTGACCACCACGTCGGCGGCCGCGGCGCGCAGCCGCTCCTCCACGGGCGCACCGGAATCGGCCACCGCGTCCAGGCGCTGCTGCTGGAGGCGCAGCATCCGCGCGTACACCTCGTGCAGCAGGTCGTCCTTGGACCCGAAGTAGTGGTAGAGCGCGCCCTTGGTGACCCCGGCCGCCTCGACGATCTCCTGTACGGAGGTGCGGTCGTAGCCGCGTTCGGCGAACAGCCGGGTGGCGACGGCCAGCAGTCGCTGCGGCACCGGTGCGTCGCCGGTGCCCTCGGACTCCGTGGTGGTTTTGGCGGCCATGGCTCTCGCCTTCCTTCCTGATCCCTCGCCCGTTGTGGGGCGACGTCGTGCGACCATCCGACTGTTTTCAGCCGCGTTCGCGCAGTTCCCGTCGCAGGATCTTGCCACTGCTCGTCTTGGGAAGGACAGGCAGGATCTCCACCTGCCTCGGGTACTTGTACGCGGCGATGCGCTCGGCGCAGTACGCGGACAGCTCGGCGGGCTCGACGCGGGCGCCGGGGCGCAGGCTCACGTAGGCCTTCACGCTTTCCCCCCGGTAGGGGTCGGGGACCCCGACCACGGCCGCCTCGCGTACGTCGGGATGGGTGTACAGCACGTCCTCGACCTCGCGGGGCCAGACCTTGAAGCCGGACGCGTTGATCATGTCCTTCTTCCGGTCGACGACGTACAGCCAACCCTCGGAGTCCATGAACCCGACGTCCCCGGTGCGCAGTTCGCCGTCCGGGAAGGCCTTGGCGGTCTCCTCGGGCAGCCCCCAGTAGCCGGGGACGACCTGGGGGCCGCGGACGGCGATCTCCCCCATCCCGCCGATCGGGACCTCGACGCCCCGCTCGTCGAGAATGCGTACGAGGGTGTCCGCGCCCGGGAGGCCGACGGAGAGGGTGCCGGAGACCGGGTCCACGGGGGCTTCGAGGTGGACGGGCACGGAGGCGCAGGGCGCGGTGCACTCGGTGAGCCCGTAGCCGTTGCGCAGGTAGAAGCCGAAGCGGGCGCGCAGCCGCTCGACGAGGGCCGGCGGGAGCGGGGCGCCGCCGGAGGAGACCACCCGGAACGAGGCGAAGTGGTCGGGGGTCGCGGCGGGGTGGGCCGCCAGGGCCATGAAGGCGGTGGCCGGGCCGACGGTGTAGGCGGGGCGGTGTTCGAGGAAGGCGTCGAGGACGGCGCCTGGTTCGAAGCGGTGGGCGAGGACGAGGGTGCCGGCGTTGACGAAGCAGGCGGCGAGCTCGCAGACCAGGCCGGTGATGTGGAAGAGCGGGGCGAGGGCGAAGTAAGCGGCGCCCTCGGGAAGGGGGTGGCCGGTGACCTGGCGGGTCGCGTTGTGGGTGAGGGCGCCGTGCGGGTTCAGGGCGCCCTTGGGGGTGCCGGAGGTCCCGGAGGTGTAGCTGATGAGCGCCGTGTCGGAAGCGGTGAAGCACGGGTCGGGCGGCGCGGGCCGGCCCTGGCGGGCCACCGCGGTGAGGTCGGCGGCCTCGACGGACGGCCCGGCCGCGCGGGTGACCGGGGCGGCTTCCGCGCCGGGGGACGCTTCCGGGACGGGGGCCGCTTCCGGGACGGGCGCCGGGACGCGTGGGTCGTCGCGCGTCTGGAAGTCCCGGTCGCGGGCGGTGAGCGCGACGCTGACGCCGGTGTCGCGGACACTCTCGCGGAGGTACCCGGTCCAGGCACGGGCGTCGCAGACCAGGGCGACGGCGCCGGAGTCGCGCAGGATGTGGCCGACCTCGCCGGACTTGTACATGGGGTTGAGCGGGACGACGATCGCGCCGGCCTTCCAGGCGCCCAGCACGGCGAGCACGAAGTGCGGGGTGTTCTGGAGCATCACGGCGACCCGGTCGCCGCGCCCCACGCCCCGCGCGGCGAGGTGACCGGCTACCGAGTCGGAGAGCGCGTCGACCTCGGCGTAGTCCAGCCGGCCGTCGAAGTAGGCGAGGGCGGTGCGTCCGGGGGCGCGGGCCACGGCCGCCCGGAAGGCGTCCGGCACGCTGACCGGGGGCGTGATCGGCGCGCGTTGGGCGGCGCTGAGGCGAGCCAGCCAGGGCCGGTCGGCATAGCGGAGGGGCTGGGGCGTCGCGTCGGACGTCGCGTGGGGCGTCGCGTCTTCGACGGCGGGGGCGGAGGTCGCGTCTTCGGTGGCGGGCGCGGACGTCGCGTCGGACGTCGCGTGGGGCGTCGCGTCTTCGGTGGCGGGCGCGGGCATCGTCTCGACGACGGTCGCGGGCCGGGGCGTCGACTCGGGGGCGGGCCCGGTCATCGCGTCTCCCACTTCTGCTGGAGGTGGTTCATGTTCGTCAGCCAGCGGTCCGGGTCGCCGGCCCGGGCGGCGTGGTAGTCGGCCACCTCGGGGTGCGGGAGGATCAAGAACCGGCCTTTCTCCATGCCGTCGAACAGGGCGTCCGCGACCGCTTCCGGCTCGATCGCGGTCGGAGCCAGGACGAGTTCGCCCGCCGAGCCCGCGGCGGTCAGCATGTCGGTGCGGACCCCCTGCGGGCAGACGGCGTGGACCTGGACGCCTCGGTGGCGGTAGGTCAACGACAGCCATTCCGCGAAGGCGAGGGCACCGTGCTTGGTGACACTGTACGGCGCGGCCCCGATCATCGTGAGGAGTCCCGCGGCGGAGACGGTGGACACGAACCGGCCGCTCCCCCGCTCCAACCACTGCGGCAACAGGGCGCGGGCGGCACGGACGTGCGCCATCACGTTGACGTCCCAGGCCGCTTCCCAGACGGCTTCGTCCACGAAGGCGTCGCCGCCCGAGGCGAGGCCGGCGTTGGCGCAGTAGACGTCCACGGCGCCGCCGAGGGCCTCGCGGGCCCGCTCCACGATCGTCGAGGCGTCGCCGGGGACCGCGATCGCGCGGGCGCCGATCCCGTCGGCGACGGACGCGGCCTTCGCCGGGTCGAGGTCGTTGACCACGACCGTGGCCCCCTCGGCGGCGAAGCGCCGCGCGAGGGCGGCTCCGATGCCGCCGCCCGCTCCGGTGACGACGACTCGCTGGTCCTGGTACGCACTCACGTGGATCACCTTTCGACGCTGACGGCGGATGCGGGCGGACCCGGGCGGGGTCCGATCCGATCCGGACGGATCGGGGGCAGACTAACCAGTCGGTATGTCGGGAGGGAAGGGGTCGGCGGCCTAGCGTGTCCGGATGACGCTGTCGCGACGCGGGGTACTGGGACTGGCCGGAGCCGTGGGGTCCGTGGGGAGTCTGGGCGCGGTGGCGCCGGACTCCCCGAAGGCGGTCGGCGCGAGCGCGCGGGTGCGGACGGGGTGCGAACAGCTCGCCGCCGACGGGTACGCGGCGTTGGCCGGACAGCGGATCGGGGTGGTCACCAACCCGACCGGGATCACCGCCGACGCGCGCCACCTGGTGGATGTCCTGCACGCGGACGAACGGGTCGACCTGGTCGCGGTGTTCGGGCCCGAGCACGGCTTCCGGGGCACCGCGCAGGCGGGTGGTTCGGAGGGCGCCGGCCGGGACCCGGCGACGGGGCTGCCCGTGTACGACACGTACGACAAGAGCGGTCGGCAGCTCGCGGACGTGTTCACGGCGGCCGGTGTCGACACGGTGGTCTTCGACATCCAGGACGTCGGGGCGCGCTTCTACACCTACATCTGGACCCTCTACGACTGCATGCGCGCGGCCGCCCTGGCGGGCAAGGCGGTGGTGGTGCTGGACCGGCCCAACCCGGTGGGCGGGGTGCGGGCGGCCGGACCGGTGCTCCAGCGGCCGTACGCGAGCTTCGTGGGCCGGGAGCCGATCGCGCTCGCGCACGGGATGACGGCGGCGGAGCTGGCCCTCCTGTTCAACGGCGAATTCCTGAAGGACGGGCCGGTCGCGCTCAGGACGGTACGGATGACGGGGTGGCGCCGGGAGTCGTTCTTCGGGGCGACCGGGCTGCCCTGGGTGCCGCCGAGCCCGAACATGCCCACTGCGGACACGGCGCTCGCGTACGCCGGCACCTGCCTGTTCGAGGGGACGAACCTGTCCGAGGGGCGGGGTACCACGACCCCCTTCGAGGTGGTCGGCGCCGAGGGCGTCGACCGGCGGTGGGCGGAGGCGGCGAACGCGCTGGGGCTGCCCGGGGTCTGGTTCCGGGAGGCGTACTTCACCCCGTCCTTCTCCAAGCACGCCGGGAAGGTGTGCGGCGGGGTCCGACTGATCGTGCACGACCGCGAGGCATTCGACCCGGTGCGGGCGGGAATCGGGCTGTTGGTCACCGCGCGACGGACGTGGAGCGGCTTCGGTTGGCGGGCCGACCACTGGATCGACCGGCTGACGGGATCGGACCGGGTGCGCGCGATGGTGGACGCGGGGGCCGGGGTGGAGGAGATCGTGGGCGACTGGGCGGCCGGGCTGGCGCGCTTCGCGGCCCTGCGGGAGGGGTACCTCCTCTACCGGTGACCCGGCCGGCCGCGGGGCCGGCGGGCGGACGTGGCAGCGCGATGCCGGGCCCGTCGGGGCGGCGTGGAGGGGGGCGTCATGGCGGACATCGGCATGGTGGTCGGAAGCGGTGAAGGCGGCGGGAGCGGGGGCTCGGTCACTGCGGGGGTCGCGGCCGGGGGCGGGGGCGGGGTCGGGGTCGGGGTCGCCGCAGGGGGCGGGACGGGCGTCGCGGTCGAATCGGGCGTCGCGGCCAGGCCGGGGGTCGGGGTCGGACCGTACGCGGAACTCACCTTCGACGCCGACGGTGACGTGGAACGGAGCACCCGGGAGGCCGTGGCCCGGATCGAGGCCACCGACCTGCTGGTCTTCGCGCACGGCTGGAACAGCGACCGGTCCACGTCGACCCGCTTGTACGACCGCTTCTTCGCCCCGTTCCCGAACCTCGTGGGGTCAGGGGTGCGGCTGGGGTACGTGGGGGTGGTCTGGCCCTCGATACGGTTCTCCGACGAGCCGATACCGGACTTCGACCCGCCCGGCGCGCTCGCGGAGCCGGGCCTGGGCACGGCACTGGACCCCGCCACCCGGCGCGCGCTCGGGGAGTTCTGGCCGGACCGCGACGCGGAGCTGGACCGGATCGCCGAACTGCTGGAGGAACGGCCCGATTCCGCGGCCGCGTTCGTCGAGTTCGGCGCGCTGGTACGGGAGCTCGTCGGGGTGGACGCGGTGGCCACGCCGGCCGCCCTGGACGTGCCGGCCATGTTCGCCCGGGACGTCCTGGAGGTGTGCCGGGCGTTCACCGACGCGCTCGCGGAGGCGGACGCGACGCCGAGGCGCGACGCCGACGGTGTCGAGGCCGGAGTCGGGGCCGGCGGCGGGGCCGAGCGCGTGGTCGGGGGCGCGAATCCGATACTCGGCGGCGGGTTGCGCGCCCTGTGGAGCGGCGCGAAAGAGGTGCTCCGCCAAGCTACCTACTATCAGATGAAGAAGCGGGCGGGAGTGGTCGGCGAACACGGGCTGGGACCGGTGCTCGCGGAACTCGCGCACCGCCGGCCGGCGCTGCGGATCCACCTCATCGGTCACAGCTTCGGGGCGCGGGTGGCGGCGTTCTCGCTGCGCGCGGTGCCGGACGGGTCGCGGTACGTGAAGTCCCTGACCCTGCTCCAAGGAGCGTTCTCCCACTACGCCTTCACCGACCGCCTCCCCCACGACGAGGACCGCGGCGGCGCCCTGCGCGGGCTCCAGCGGCGGGTGGACGGACCGGTGGTCGCCTGCCATTCCCCGTACGACACCTCGCTCCGGTTGTTCTATCCGCTGGCCTCCCGGATGGCCGGGGATTCGGCCGGACTGCTCGGTTTCGACGAGCGCTGGGGCGCGATCGGGCACGACGGGGTACGGGCCGTGCCGGACACGCCCCGGCTGAGCCTCGACACGGTGCTGCGCGGCGGGCTGCCGGGGGCGGGTTGCGTCAGCGTGGACGCGGGCTCCGTGGTCCGGCGGGGCGGGGCACCGTCGGGGGCGCACAGTGACATCTGCCACGAGGAACTGGCCCGGGTCGTGGTTGCCGCGGGGCGCATGGGGCGCTGAGTTCCGGCCATGTGCCACCCGCACGCCTCGACCGCCCCCGCATGCGCCCACATTCCGCCGGGCATGTTGGGCACGTCGGGACGTACGACGACGTTCGACTAGTACGACGCCTCGACGTGGGCGCGGGGCGCGGCGGAGGTGAAGGTGCGATGGCGGGATTTCGAAGTTTGGCCTACCAGGTGCGCGATGCACGCAATGACCGGGCGTTGCGGCGTCATTCGCTGCGCCGTTGTCTGGAGAGATTCGCGCCCTACGGGCACAGGGCGACGTGGTGGCATTTGTGCGACCGGCACGGGATCGCCCCCGAGGATCGGGGCGCCGATCCGCAGCGGCTGGTCGCCGCGTTGGAGGAACTGGAGGAGGCCCGCGCCGTCTGGCTGGAGTACGAGCGCCAGTTCGCGGAGCGGCGGCGGCGTGAGAAGCACCACGGACTGCGCCGGCCGGACTGGGCGTGGGGCGGGAGCGGGGACGCGGTGGTGCGGTGCGCGGACCCGGGGATCCGCCCGGACGGCACGCTCGGCGAGGTGTTGAGACGGCTGGTGCGGGCCTTGGAGTCGGAGCCGGGCACGGGGTGCCCGATCTGTGGGGAGCGGGAGCTGAGCTGGCCGCCCATCGGGGTGGGCCACGAGGCGTGGGCCGGCGCCTGGTCCTGGGACGGGCCGGTGTGCGGGGGCTGCGGGATCGTGGTTCCCAGACCGGCCCTCGCCGACGTGGGGTCGGTGGATCCGGCGTCGGCGGGAGCGGCATGAGCGGGAGCGACACGACGGGCCGGGACCCGGAGGGCGGGAGCGGGGGCGCGGCCTCGCGGGTTCCGCTCCAGGTCGCGTTGAACGGCGGTCGGGAGGCCGCCGAGGGGGCGGCGGTACCGATGTCGCCGCAGGACCTGGCGCGTTCGGCGGTGGCCTCGGTCGCCGCCGGGGCCCGCGAGGTATTGGTGCACCCTAGGAGTCCGTGCGGCCGCGAGAGCCTCTCGCCCCGGGTGGTCGGGCCGCTGCTGGAGGCGCTGCGGGGCGCGGGGGTCTCCGTACCGCTGTCCGTGCCGGCGGCCGTCGCGGCGGAGCCCGATCCCGCCGCGCGGCAGGCGCGGGTCCGTTCCTGGGAGGTGCTGCCGGATCGCGCGGTGGTCCGTTTCACGGATCTCGGGGCGGAGGAGTTGGGCTTGGCCCTGCTGGCGCGCGGGGTGGCGGTGGACGCGGTGGTTCCGCTGGGCGGCACGGCCGGGCCCGAGCCGCTGGGCCGGTTCCTGGCGTGGGCCGGGCCCGATCACGGCCGGGTCCGGCTGGCGGTGGAGCTGTCGGAGGCCGACCCGGCGCTGGTGGCGGGGTTGTGCTGGTTGCCGCCCGTGGAGGTGGTGCTGTTCGGGCGGGAGGCCGCCGCCTGGCCGGTGCTGCGGCTCGCCGCGCGGTGTGGTGCGGGAGCGCGGATCGGTGCGGGCGACGTGCTCGTCCTTCCGGACGGGCGGCCGGCGCGGTCCAATGCCGATCTGGTCGCGGCGGCCGTGGCCGAGGTGGAGGCGTCCCGCGCGGCCAGGGTGGCGGGAGCGGCTAGAGCGACAGTCGGGAGCCGGTGAGGCGCTCGCCGAACACGTCGTCCGGGTTGGACAGCGCGCAGTTCTCCAGGGACAGGCAGCCGCAGCCGATGCAGTCGGTCAAGTGGTCGCGCAAACGGCCGAGTTGTTTGATCCGGTGATCGAGTTCGGCGCGCCAGGCCTCGGACAGGCCGGCCCAGTCCTCGCGGGTCGGGGTACGGCCTTCCGGGAGTTGGGACAGCGCCTCGCGGATGCTGGCGAGCGGGATGCCCACGCGTTGGGCGGCCCGTACGAAGGCGACCCGGCGCAGTGCGTCTCGGGTGTAGCGGCGCTGGTTGCCGGAGGTGCGACGGCTGCTGATCAGGCCCTTGGCCTCGTAGAAGTGCAGCGCCGAAACGGCCGCGCCGCTGCGCGCGGACAGCTGACCGACGGTGAGTTCATGGACTTTCTCGGGAATCTGCGGCACCCGGCCGAGCGTAGTCGGCCGGACCGGAATCCGTTGACAGATACATGTGGCCCCAGCATGCTGAGCAAGCGCTTATTCGCTGGTCAGTGAGAGGCAGGGGCAAGGCATGGCCGAACCGAGGATCTTCACGTCCGCCGAGGAGCTGCGCGCCGGGATCGGCGTTCCGCTCGGCCCGAGCGAGTGGCTGGAGGTGGATCAGAAGCGGATCGACCTCTTCGCCGACGCGACGGGCGATCACCAGTGGATCCACGTCGATCCCGCGCGGGCGGCCTCCGGGCCCTTCGGCACGACCATCGCGCACGGCTACCTCACGCTGTCGCTGCTGCCGAGCCTGGTGCCGCAGATCATGCGGGTCGAGGGCATGCGGATGGGCATCAACTACGGCACGAACAAGGTGCGGTTCCCGGCGACGGTGCCGGTCGGCTCGCGGCTGCGCGCCACCGCCGTGATCACGGAGGTCACCGAGGCGGGTGGCGGCGTGCAGGTCGCGGCGACCGTGACGGTCGAGCGCGAGGGCGGCGACAAGCCGGTGTGCGTCGCGGAGTCGGTGTCCCGGTACTACTTCTGAGTCGGGGGCCGGGGCGCGGGTCGGCCACGGCCACCGGCACTCAGGGGCGGTTTCACCGTGCGGTGACACCGGGGACGGGTGTCACCGCGGGACGGCTGTCACCGCGGGAGGGTCGTCACCGCGGGAGGGTCGTCACCGCGTCGTTCCGTGGTCGGGGCGCGTTCCGACCATGCGGAGCACGAGGTCGGAGTACAACCCGCCGACCTCGTCGGGCGTGCGCGAACCGGTCACGTTGAACCAGCGGGCCACGTCGATGCACAGGGACAGGACGGCGAGGGTGGTGCCGGGCACGTCGGGGACCTCGAACTCCCCCGCCGCGACCCCGTCGGAGATGATCCGGCGCACGGCCGCGTCGCTCTGCCGGCGCAGGGCCACGATTTCGGAGCGGTGCTCCTCGGCGAGGGCGTCGAGCTCGTACTGGACCACGCGGGCGGTGGTGTGGTGGGCGGCGTGCCAGCGCACGAAGGACCGCACGGCCTCGTCGAGCCGGTCGGCGGCGGTCCCCGGGCCGGACGCGGCCGTCTCCAGGATCTCCAGCGCCTTGTCGTGGCCGATCCGGCTGATCCGGTGGAGCAGCTCTTCCTTGGTCTTGTAGTGGATGTAGAGCGCGGCCGGGCTCATGCCGGCCCGTCCGGCGATGTCCCGGGTGGTGGTGGCGTGGTAGCCGCGCTCCGCGAAGGCCTCCACGGCGGCGACGAGCAGCCGCCGCGCGGCGTCGGGGGTGACCTCCGACCACGGCTGGTAGCCGCCGGTGTCCGCCGGGCTGTCCATCGCTCGCTCACCCTCTTCGCCTCGCGGAACCCGTGTCGCGGGATCCGTCGTATGGGAAGGGACACCCTACCGGAGGGGTGAGCAAGCGCTTAGCGATCCTGGGCGGCCGGGCCGGAGGCGGGCTTGGGCGCGAAGGGGTCGTAGCCGGTCATGAGCTTCTCCATCCGGGCCTGGTCGACCCGCGTGACGATCTGAGTGACCTCCTGCCGGTCACGGATCACCTTGGCGAGGGTGAAGGCCGAGGTGGTCAGGTAGAGCACGGCGATGCCGAGGAAGGCGCGCACCCAGCCGTTCGCGTCCAGGTTGTAGATCCCCAGGGCCACGGCCGCCATGGCGACGCCGAAGGAGGCGACGGCCTGGCCGTAGTAGGCCCCCGTGTTCTGCTGCTTGACCGGTGTCTCGTTCATGGGTCCAGCTTCCGCGACCTGTGGCCCGCGCCACATCCGTGCGCGTACTCACGTACGTACTCAGCCGGCGCGACGGCTCAGAACGCCGAAACCCCCGTACGGGCACGGCCGATGAGCAGCTTCTGGATCTGGCTGGTGCCCTCGTACAGGGTCATCACCCGGGCGTCGCGCAGCAGTTTCCCGGCCGGGTACTCGTCGATGTAGCCGTAGCCGCCGTGGACTTGGAGGGCGTTGCTCGCGGCGCGCACGGCGGCCTCGGAGGCGAAGAGCTTGGCGGTGGAGGACTCCGTGGCGAAGGGCTTCCCGCGGTCGATCAGATCGGCCACCCGCCAGGTCAGCAGCCGGGCGGCGTCCACGTCGACCGAGATGTCGGCGATCAGCTCCTGGACCAACTGGTGGTGGGCGATGGGCTTGCCGAACTGCTCGCGCTGAGCGGCGTACGAGACGGCCGCGTCCAGCGCCGCCTGGGCGATGCCGACACAGCCGGCGGCGACCGACATCCGCCCCTTGGCGAGGGCGGACATGGCCACGGAGAAGCCCTTGCCCTCGGGCCCCAGCATCGCGGAGGCCGGTACGCGGACACCGTCGAGGGCGAGTTCGGCGGTGGCCTGGCCGCGCAGGCCGAGCTTGCCGTGGATCTCGCGACGGGTCAGGCCTGGGCTGTCGGTGGGCACGAGGAAGGCGGAGATCCCGCGGTGGCCGGGCTCGTCGTTGGTGCGGGCGAAGAGCAGGACCACGTCGGCCCAGGTGCCGTTGGTGATGAACATCTTGCTGCCGCTGACGACGTACGTGTCGCCCTCGCGGCGGGCGCGGGTGTCCAGGTTGCCGGCGTCGGACCCGGTCCCGGGTTCGGTGAGACCGAAGCAGCCGAGCGATTCGCCCGAGCACAGGCGGGGCAGCCAGGCCTGCTTCTGCTCCTCGGTGCCCCAGGTGGCGATGGTCTTGGCCACCAGGCCGAGGGAGACGGAGACGATGCCGCGCACGGCGGAGTCACCGCGGCCGAGTTCCTCGGTGACGAGGACGTAGGCGAGGTGGTCGCCGCCGGAACCGCCGTACTCCTCGGGCACGGTCAGGCCGAGGAAGCCCAGGTCGCCGAGCTTCTTGACCAGGGACCGGTCGACGCTCTCGGCGCGGTCCCACTCGGCGGCGTACGGGATGATCTCCCGCTCGGTGAACTCGCGGGCGAGCCGCCGTACGGCCTCCTGCTCCTCGCTCAGCTCCAGGTTCACCGGGCACCTCCGGGCGGTCCGGCGCAGGTTAACTAGCACCGGTAGTTTATGGCGGGCAGGGCCTACTATGTGGCGCATGGCCAGACCGCGCAAGCCCCTCCTCAGCAGAGACCGCATCGTCGAGGCGGCGGGCGCGCTCGTGGACGCGGAGGGCCTGGAGGCGGTGTCCACGCGCCGGCTGGCCGCAGCGCTCGGGGTCAGCGGGCCTTCGCTCTACAACCACTTCCGCACCAAGGACGAGATCCTGGACGCGGTGGCGGACGCGGTGAGCGCCCGAGTCGACTTGTCGATGTTCGACGCCGAGGACGGCCGGGGTTGGCGGCTCGCGCTGCACGACTGGGCCCATTCGTACCGGGACGCCCTGTCCGACCATCCGAACATCGTTCCGGTGCTGGCGCGGGGGCCGGGCCGCCGTCCGGCGGGGCTCCGGGTGGCGGACGCCGTCTTCGGCGCGATGACGGAGGCCGGGTGGCCGCCGGCCCACGCGACGCGGATCGGCGCGCTCATGCGGTACTTCATCCTGGGCTCGGCGGTGGGTTCCTTCGCCGGGGGTTTCGTGGACGATCGCGCCGCGTACGACCCGTCGGACTACCCGCACCTGGGCCAGGCCCACCTGCTGGCCCAGCGGCAACACGAGGTGGACGAGGGCGCGTTCGAGACGGGGCTGGCGGCGCTGCTGGACGGACTGGCGATCCGGTACGAGGCGCTGACGGGGACGCCCTGACGGACGGCGGGGCGGCGGGGACGGGGCGGGCGGGGGCGAAGGCCGGCGGGGGCGAAGGCCGGCGGCGGCGAAGGCCGGCGGCGGGTCGGGGCGGGCGGGTTTCGGCCCGCCCGCCCCGGACCGTCCACTCCGCCCCCGCCCCCGTTCGCTCGGGCTCCGATGCCGGGTACGGCTCCGGTCAGAAGATGACCAGCGAGCGGCCGCCCTTGCCCGCCAACATCGCGTCGAACGCGGCCGGGATGCCGTCGAGGGTGATCCGGTCGGTCACGAGCGCGCCGAGGTCCAACCGGCCGGCCCGGACGTGGTCCGCAATCACCGGGAGGTCGCGGGCCGGGTCGCTGTTGCCGTAGACGCAGCCGGTGAGGGTCCGGGCGAAGTGGAAGATCTCCAACGCGTGGAAGGTGACCTGCTGCTCCTTGCCTCCGATGCCGACGACCGTGGTGCGACCGCCGCGACGCGTCGCGTCCCACGCGCCGCGAATGGTTTCCGCCCGGCCGACGCACTCGATCGCCACGTCCGCGCCCCGGCCCCCGGTCAGCGCGCGGATCTGCTTCGCGGTGGTCTCCGACGCGAGGACGAATTCCGTGGCACCGGCCGCGCGCGCCAGCTCCTCCTTCGCCGGTGAGACGTCGACGGCCACGATCAGACCCGCCTGCGCGATGCGGGCCGCCTGGAGGGCGGCCAGACCGACACCGCCGACGCCGAAGACGGCCACCGACTCCCCCGGGCGAACCTGGGCGCTGTGGTGGACGGCTCCGTAGCCGGTGAGGACGGCGCAGCCGAGCAGGGCGGCCTCGGCGAGCGGGATCCCCGCGGGTGCGGGCAACACACAGTTCGCCGCGACCACGGTCTCCTCCGCGAAGGCGGCCACGTTCAGCCCGGGGTGCAGCTCGGTGCCGTCGGCGTCGTGGGCGTGGACCGTACCGACCCCGGCCAGCGCCTGGGTGCAGAGCCAGACCTCGCCGATCAGGCAGTGGTGGCACGCCCCGCAGGACGGGGCCCAGTTGAGCACCACCCCGTCGCCGGGGGCGACGTGGGTGACGCCCTCCCCGACGGCCAGGACCGTGCCCGCACCCTCGTGGCCGAGGACGGCCGGGACGGGAACCCGCATGGTGCCGTTGCTGAGGGAGAGGTCGGAGTGGCAGACCCCGGCTGCGGCGAGCCGCACCCGGACCTGACCGGGGCCGGGTTCGGGCAGCACGATCTCCCGTATCTCCAGCGGGGCTCCGACGGCGGGCAGGATGGCGGCGCGGACCATGGTCGTCGTCTCCGTACTTCCGGGATTCAGAACTGCAGGGACTTGGTCTGGAGGTACTCGCCCAGGCCGTGCGGACCCAACTCGCGTCCCACGCCGGACTGCTTGTAGCCGCCGAAGGGCGCGAGCACGTTGAAGCGACCGCCGTTGATGTCCACCTGGCCGGTGTCCATGCGGCGGGCGAAGGCCGTCGCGGTCTCCGCGTCCGCCGCCCAGACGGCTCCGCCGAGGCCGTACACGGTGCCGTTGGCGATGCGCAGGGCGTCGTCCTCGTCCTCGTACGGGAGGATCGACAGCACGGGGCCGAAGATCTCCTCCTGGGCGATGGTCATGTCGGGGGTGACGTCGGCGAAGAGGGTCGGGGCGATGAAGTACCCCTGGTCGTGGGGCGCGTCGGGCCCGCCCGCGACGAGGCGTGCCCCCTCCTCGACCCCCTTGACGATGTACGCGCGGACGCGGTCGCGCTGCTTGGCGTTGACCACCGGGCCGAGGCGGGTGCCCTGCTCGCGGGGGTCGCCGGTGGGGTACTTGGCGATGGCGTCGGCCGCGAGCGCGACGGCCTCCTCGTACTGGTCCCGGTGGACGAGCATCCGGGTGAGCGCGTTGCAGCTCTGGCCGGAGTTGTTCATGACGTGGCCGACGCCCACGGCGACGGCCTTGGCCAGGTCGGCGCCGGGCAGGATGACGTTGGCCGACTTGCCGCCCAGTTCGAGGGCGACGCGCTTGATCGCGGCGCCGGCGGTGGCGCCGATCTGCCGGCCGACGGCGGTCGAGCCGGTGAAGGAGACGAGGTCGACTCCCTCGTGCGCGGCCAGCGCCTGGCCGGCGACCGGGCCGGTGCCGGTCACCAGGTTGAAGACCCCGGCCGGTATGCCCGCCTCGTGCACGGCTTCGGCGAAGAGCTGTGCGGTCAGCGGGGTGTCTTCCGCCGGCTTGAGGACGAGGGTGCAGCCGGCGGCGAGAGCGGGTGCCACCTTGGCAACGACCTGGTGCAGCGGGTAGTTCCAGGGCGTGATGGCTCCGACCACGCCGACCGGTTCCATCAGCACCGTGGAGTTCCCGAGCCGCTCCTCGAAGGCGTACGAGGCGCCGAGTTCGGCGAACGAGCCCGCGACGGCGATCGGCGACCCCACGTGTACGGCCTCCGCGAAACCGAGCGGGGCGCCGAGTTCCGCGGAGATCGTCTCCGCGATCTCCTTCTTGCGGCGGACCAGCACGTCGCGCAGGGCCCCGACCAGGGCCGCCCGATCGGCCGGCGGGGTGGCCGCCCAGCCGGGGAAGGCCACGCGGGCCGCACGTACGGCCTCGTCCACGTCCTCGGCGGTACCGGCCGGGACCGAGGCGAGGACCTGTTCGTCGGCGGGGTTGACGACCTCGATCCGCTCGCGTCCGACGGCCGGTCGCCAGACGCCGCCGATGTACATCCCGTCGTGGGCCTTCATGGCTTTCCTCCCGAACACGCGTGAGCGCGTAGACCTGACCTCGCCAACACCCTACAAACTAGCGTCGGTAGTTTTGCGGGCGCCAGAGGCGGCCGGGATCAGATGATGCCGAAAAGCATCCCCGCCGCCAGGACCACCAGAGAGGTCAGGGCCGCCCATTTCACGGTGAATCGGGTGTGATCGCCGAACTCGACCTTGGCCATGCCGACGAGGACGTAGACGGCCGGAACCAGCGGGCTGGACATGTGCAGGGCCTGGCCGACCAGGGACGCGCGGGCGATCTCCAGCGGCGAGACGCCGTGCGCGGCGCCGGCCTCGGCCAGTACGGGCAGGACTCCGAAGTAGAAGCCGTCGTTCGACATGAAGTAGGTCAGGGGCAGGCTGAGCAGGCCCGTGACCAGGGCCATGTGCGGTCCCATTCCCTCGGGAATCGCGCCGACGAGCCAGTCGGCCATGTGCTTGACCATGCCGGTACCGGTGAGGACGCCGGTGAAGACCGCGGCGGCGAAGACCATGCCCGCGACGTTGAGGACGTTGTCGGCGTGGGCGGCGATCCGGGCCTTCTGGTCGGGCATGTGGGGGAAGTTGATCGTGAGGGCGAGGGCCGCGCCGAGGAGGAAGAGCACCGGGATGGGCAACAACTGCATGATCATCGCGGTGAGGAGGGCGACGGTCAGCCCGGCGTTGAACCAGTAGAGACGGGGGCGGAGCGTCGCGCGGTTCGGATCGAGCCCCCGGAAACCGTCGTCGTCGCCGTCGGGGGTGGGGGCGGCGGTCGTGGCCGTGGGCGCGTCCGGGGCGGTGAGTGTGTCCGTGGGGGCGTCCGGAGCGGTGGGTGCGGGTGCGGGCGTCCCGCCGGGGCCCCCGGGGCCCGAGGCGCCTTGGCCGGCGCCACCGTAGGCAACGGGGGCGGAGGCCTGGGTCCCTCCGGCGCCCACTCCGGCCGTGACCGTGACCGGCTCCCCTTCGATCAGCTCCACCCCCGGCTCCGCGCCCTGCTCCTGCGCGCCGGGCATGACGAGCAGCCCGACCCGGCGTCGCTCCTTCACGCCGAGGACGTACGCGAGGACGAACACGAAGAACAGCCCGGCCGCCAGCGCGGGGATCATCGGGACGAAGACGTCGGCGGCGTCGAGCTTGAGGGCGGTGGCGGCGCGGGCCGTGGGGCCGCCCCAGGGGAGGGTGTTCATGACGCCGTTGGCGGTGGCCGCGACGCCCGTCATGACCACGAGGCTCATCCCGAGGCGCTTGTAGAGCGGATACATGGCCGAGACCGTGATCATGAAGGTGGTCGAGCCGTCCCCGTCGAGCGACACGATCGCGGCGAGCACCGCGGTACCGACCACGACCCGCATCGGGTCCGCCTTGCAGAAGCGCAGGATGCCGCGCACGATCGGATCGAAGAGGCCGACGTCGATCATCACGCCGAAGTAGACGATGGCGAACATCAGCATCGCGGCCGTCGGCGCGAGTTTGCCGACTCCGTCGATGACATAGTCGCCCAACTGCGCACCCTGTCCGGCGAAGACGCAGAAGAGCGCGGGGATGAGCACGAGCGCCGCGATGGGCGACATTTTCTTCAGCATGATCAGAACCAGGAAGGTCGCGATCATGGCGAAGCCGAGGAAGGTCAGCATGCTGGGAACGTAGGTGCCTCCCTGAGGTGCCAACAAGACGTCGACGCGTGAGCAATACGAGCAAAACCCCAGCTCAGGGCAGAGGTGCCAGTTCGACCGGGAATCCGTTGAGCACGGCGGTGCCGGACAGCGGGTCGAGCCGGCTGCCGTCGAGCAGCTGGTTCACATTGGCTCCGGGCACGGCCCTGGCCACCGAGAGTCGGGAGCCGGCCCGGTCGTGGCCCCAGCCGTGCGGGAGGCTGACGACGCCGGTGCGGACGGCGTCGGTGATCTCCACCGGAACCTCCAGACTGCCGCCGTCGGCGGTGATCCGGGCCCGGCCGCCGTCGGTGAGGCCCAGTCGGTCCGCGTCCTGCGGATGGACCTGGAGGGTGCATCGGTTGGAACCTCCGACCAGGGCCGGGACGTTGTGCAACCAGCTGTTGTTCGACCGCAGATGGCGGCGGCCCACGAGCACCAGGGTGGCGGGGCGTTCGGCGAGCGCCGCGCGCAGCCTGGGGAGTTCGGCCGCGATCGGGTCCGGGAGCAGTTCGATCCGGCCGCTGCGGGTCTTGAGCACGCCCGGGAGCCTGGGGCTCAGGGGACCCAGGTCGATACCGTGCGGGCGCTTCCGCAGCTCGTCGAGCGTGAGGTCGTACGGTCCGAGTCGCAGCATCATGTCGAGCCGCCGCTCGGGCCCGGAGCTGCCCGTCAGTGCCCGCGCCTCCCGCTGCGGGTCCCCGCCGGAGAGCGGCGAGTGGGGGTCGGCGACCTCTCGGGCGAGGGTGTCGGCGATGACGCGGTCGTCGAGGACGTCCGGCGATGCCCCGTGCAGCCCGGACACCGCGAGGATCAGGCGTGCGTGGACCTCGCACTCGTCCATGCGGCCTTCTTCGAGGGGCACGGCGGGTGGCGAGTAGCGGGCCTGGTTGCGCACGGCGAACGCGTTGAAGGCGAAGTCGAAGTGGGCGGACTGCGAGGGCGGCGGCGGGGGCAGGACGACATGGGCGTGGCGCGAGGTCTCGTTGAGGTACGGATCGACGCTGATCATGAAGTCGAGGCCGGCCAGGGCCACGTCGAGACGCCGGCCGTCGGGGGCGGACAGCACGGGGTTGGCGGCGATGGCGATCAGGGCCCGGATCCGCCCGTCGCCCGGCGTCTCGATCTCCTCGGCCAGGGCGGCGGTGGGCAATTCACCCTTGGCTTCCGGGTGTCCGCTGACCCGACTGTGCCAGCGGCCGAGATCGAAGCCCTTGCCCGGACGCGCGGGTCGGGGCGCGCGGTCGGTCGCCGAGAGGGGGAAGAGCGCCCCGCCCGGGCGGTCGAGGTTGCCCGTGAGGATGTTCAGTACGTCGACCAGCCAACTGGCGAGGGTTCCGTACGCGGCTGTGCAGCTGCCGATGCGTCCGTACACGGCGGCGGTGGGCGCGGCCGCCAGGTCCCGGGCGAGGGAACGGATCTCATCGGCGGTCAGGTCGCAGGCCGGGGCGACGGCCTCGGGAGTGAAACGGGCGAGGGCGTCGGCGAGTTCCCCGAGGCCCTCGGCCCGCTCCCCCGCCGCCCCGGGGGCCGCGAGTCCCTCGGTGAGCAGGGTGTGTGCGAGTGCGGCCAGCAGCAGGGCGTCGCTGCCGGGACGCGGTGCGAGGTGCCGGTCGGCCAGCGCGGCGGTGCGCGTGCGCCGCGGATCGACGACGACCAGGGTGCCGCCGCGGGCACGCAGGGCCTTGAGCCGGCCGGGGAAGTCCGGCGCGGTGCACAGGGAGCCGTTGGACTCGACCGGGTTCGCGCCGAGGAGCAGGAGAAAGTCGGTGCGGTCGAGGTCGGGGACCGGGATGGCGAACGGGTCGCCGAAGAGCAGACCGCTGGACACGTGCTTGGGCATCTGGTCCAGGGTGCTGGCGGTGAAGAGGTTACGGGTGCCGAGGGCCTTGAGGAGGAGCGGCGGGTAGAGGGCTCCGGCCATGGTGTGGACGTTCGGGTTGCCGAGGACGACGCCGACGGACTGGGCTCCGTGTTCCCGCACGAGGGCGGGCACGGCTGCGGCGATCACCTCGTACGCCTCTTCCCAACTCGCTTCGCGCAGTCGGCCGTCGCGGCGTACGAGAGGGGTGCGCAGCCGGTCCGGGTCGGCGTCGAGGGCGCCGAAGGCGGCCCCCTTGGGGCAGATGAAGCCACGACTGAACACATCGTCCCGGTCGCCGCGGGCGCCGGTGACGGTGGTGCCCTCGATGGTGAGCGTGAGGCCGCAGGTGGCTTCACAGAGGGGGCAGATGCGCAGGGCGGTGCGGGGCATGGTCGCTCCTGGGGACGGCAGGCTGCGGTGCGGGCACACGGGCGGGTCGAGCATACCGACCGGTAGGGAGGTTGGGGAGGGGTGCGTGCGCGGCGGTTGCGGGCCTCGGGGGTTCAGTCCAGCACGCGGGCCAGGTAGGCCTGCATCATCGCCCGGGTTTCGGCGACGATCCCCGGGTCCCCGGCGGGGTCCACGCGGAAGGCCAGTTGGATGAGCGCGTCGGTGGCCTCGACCGCCACCAGCACGGACCGTTCGAGGGTGGCGTCGCGGGTGCGGCCGAGGTGGCGGGAGAGCAGTTCGGTGAGCCGTACGGCGACCAGGTGGTTGGGGTCGGCGGCCGGGCCCTCGGGAGGCGGCGCGGGCACCCCGAAGTCGACGAGCGCGAATCCGGGCACGCTGCGCTTCATCGCGAGGTACTCGTCCAGGACGGCGTCGACGACGGGCCGCCAGTGGGTGGCCGGAAGGGCGGCCAGCCGTTCCTCGATGCCGTCGGCGTAACGGTCGAGGTTGCGGTGGGCCAGGGCGATGGCCATGGCTCGCTTGTTCCCGAAGAAGCGGTAGACGGAGCCGATGGGCACTCCGGCGCGCAGGGCCACGGCGCGGGTGCTGAGGTTCTCGTACCCGGTCTCGTCCAGGAGTTCCGCGCAGGCGTCGAGGATCCGGGCGAGCCGGTCGGCGCTGCGCTGCTGGATCGGGGTCCGGCGCATGGGGTGGGCGGGGGGCACGGGGTCCATCATGCCGCTCCTGGCTTCCGCTCGGGCCGGTGGCCTCAGTTCAGCAGGAGGCTGAGGCCGCCGATGGTGTACGTGATCATCAGCGCGAGCAGGGGCAGTTGGCCGGCCACGGCCTTGGCGGGCGGGAAGAGGCGCACGGACCGGTCGTGCGCGGCGATCACTCCGAGTACGTGTCCGGTGACGACGGCGATCACCTGGAGGGCCGCGAGGCCGCCTGGACCCAGTGGCGACAAGGGTTCCGAGGCGTTGTCAGTGCCCACTGCCATGATTACTGTGCGTGGTCCTTCGGTGACGAGGAGGGAGAAGTAGTGGGCGACGAGATAGCCGAGCGCGATCGGCACGAGTGAGTGCGCGAAGGCCGTCAGCGGGCGGGGGTGCGGGCCGCTGACGAGGCGGGTGGCCGCCGCGCACAGGCAGTACAGGGCGGCGACGAGGGCGATGGAACCGAGGAGTCCGAGGGTGGCCGTGGGAGTGCGGCCGAGGGGGGAGGTCTGAATGGCGTTGATCCAGGAGGGGTTGTCGGAGTAGCCGTCGTAGGCGGTGGAGCCGAGCAGGACGCAGACGACGGCGACGAGTCCGGGTCGCTCGGGCGTCGCGTCGAGTCCGTGGAACGGGTTGCGGAGGACCAGCCGGCCGTCGGTGCGACGGCCGAGGGGGGAGAGTCTGGCCAGGAGATCGGAGTAGGCCTCGAAGGGGTCTCCGGCGGCGAACCATTTCTCGCCGTAGCGGGCGGCGAGGGCCAGTTGACCGACGACGAAGCAGCCGAGGGCGATCAGGAGGGTGGTCGTGGATGCGGGATCCGGGGAGACGAGCTCCAGCCAGGTGAAGCCGAACAGCCCGACCGCGGCGGGCCATTGGCCGAGCCGGGCGGGCAGTGGCCGGTCGGGCAGTGGCCGGTCGGGCAGTGGCCGGTCGGGCAGTGGCCGGTGGGGGGCGCGGCGGCGCGGGGCGACGGCGAGCCGGTGGAGGGTGCGGAGCGGGTTGACCAGGCGCCATACGGGGCCGAGGAGAAGGGAGGCCGGGACGAGTCCGACCCAGAGCAGGACGTAGACGGCGCCGGGAGCGGGGTTGCGGGCGGGGTCGTCGGGACCGAGGAGGAGGTGGAGCAGCAGGGCGAGGGCGGCGGTGAGACCGAGCCCGCGCAGGGTGGTGCGGGTGGCCGGCGCGTCGGCCACCCGCTGGAACCGGACGGGCAGGGCGAGGCCCGAACGGGCGCCCCGGAAGCGGGACGTGGACCAGAGCAGACCGAGTGCGAGAAAGGAGACGAACAGCGCGGCGAAGGCACCGGCGAAGGCGTAGAAAGGAGAGATCGGCAGATCGTGCTGGGATCCGATCCCGTGTGCGAGCAGGGTGGTCGACGGATCGGCCAGGTACGGGACCACGTCCTGGCCGGTGCGACCGCCCCCCGCGCACGGGCCCGGGCAGCCGCCGGCGCCCGGGCCGAGGGACAGGCCCGGGGACAGGTCCGGTCCGAGGGGCAGGCCTGGGCCGAGGGCCAGGTCCGCGAGTCGGGGTGGGGTCATCGGACGAGGAGCTGAGTGAGGACGAGGTCGCTCTCGTGGGTCTCGACCTCGAAGAGCCCGGTACGGTCGGCCGTCAGGATCAGGGTGGCCTCCTGACCTGCGGGCAGGGCGAGTTCCTTGTCGTAGCCGTGGACGTGCAGGGTGTCCGCCCGGTCGCTGGTGACGCGCAGGGCGACCCGCTCGCCGCGCTTCACCTCGACGCGGCCGGGGGCGGGGACGACCTTGCCGTCCCGGACGACGACGGTGACCGTCCGGTCGGCGTCCGGGGCCTCGGAGCCGCGCGGCGTCGGGGGCGATGCCCGGGGTGTCTGGGGTGGTGCCGTCGGGGTGGGGGCGGCGTGGCTGTGGGATCCCTGGCCCGGCGGGCCGCCGGTCAGCTCGGCGGTGGCCTCGACCGCCTTGCCGCCGACGGCCCAGACGGTGTGGTCGTCGGCGTACAGGCGGACGGTCAGGGTGTGCGCGCCCTCGGGCACCTGCGCCGCGGGCAGGTGGTACCAGGGGCCGTACACCCGGGCCAGCTTGCGCCCGTCCAGTTCCAGGTGGGCGTGGCCGGCGCCGGGGAGGGCCGCGCCGCCGGCGCTGTCGGGGGTGAAGCGGAAGTTATTCACGACCAGTTGGAGGTTCCAGCCGTCCTCCGAGTCGGGCCGGGTGGTGAGCCGCACCTCGGGCGCGCCCTGGGCCGGGACCTGCCGGAGGCGGTGGCCGGTGCCGTCCTGGGTGGCGAGGAGGGTGCCCACGTCACCCGAGGCCTGTTCGTGGCTGGTGCCGGGTTTGTGGTGGGTGGTCGCCCGACCTCCGCAGCCCGTCGCCGTGCCACCGGCGAGCAGCAGGAGCACGGCGACCAGGGCCGCGGTGCGGGCCGTGCGCCGGGGTCGGCGGTCCGCGCCTCGCTGCCGGTCGGTGCGGGACGGACGGTCGGTGCGGGACGGACGGTCGGTGCGGGGCGCCCGGTCGGTGTGTGGCAGCCGGTCCGTGTGGGACGGGCGGTCGGTGCGGGACTGCCGGTCCGCGCCTGGCTGCCGGTCCGCGCCTGGCTGCCGGTCCGTGTCGGACGGGCGGTCCGCGCGGGGCGGGCGGTCCGCGCGGGGCGGGGCCGGGCAGGCGTCGCAGCGGGTGCGGTCGGCGGGCTCTCGGCTCACTGCGGGCCTCCGGCGGTGGCCGGGGGCTCGGTGGCGGCCGGGCCTCCGGTGCTGGCGGCCGGGCCTCCGATGGTTGCCGCGGGTTCGGCGGCGGCCGGTCCTCCGGCGGTGGCTGCGGAGCGGGGGCCGGGGGCGGCCGCGGTACTCAGGGCCGGGGGCGGGCCGTCGGGGGTCGGGGCGCGGTCTCCGTCGGGGTCGCCGCCGGGGCCGGCCGGACGGGCCGGCGTGCCCGGACGGGCCGAGGCGACGACCGCCCAGAGCACCCACACCACCGCGACGAGCGCCCGTGCCCAGGCGGGGCCGAGCGGGATCCAGGGGATCATCAGGACGGCCCTGTCGAAGGCGTCGAGCAGGGTCAGGGCGGCCAGCAGCAGGGTGAGCCGGGCGAGCCATGGTCGGTCGGCGCGCAGGACCAGCCAGACCCCCGTCCACCACAGCCCCAGGAGGAGCAGGGCCAGTGCCGGCACGAAGGTGGGGGTGAGGGCCGTGGTGGAACCGGCCACGTCCAGGCACAGCCCGGCCAGGCCGAGCAGCGAGGCGATCGTCCCCCCTCGGGAGCCGCGCAGCCGGCGCCACCACAGGACTCCGCCGACCAGCAGCAGGACGGCCGCGACCGCCAGCGCGAGCTGGGTCTCGACCCGTTCCAGGCCTCGTGCGCCGTACCAGTCGCAGCCCGCCGGGAGCTTGCGGGCCTGGACGTTGTAGTCGGCGCAGACCAGCAGTTGGACGAGCTTGACCGGTTCGCCGGCGAGGCGTGCGGAGCCGCCGGAGACGGCGCCGCGACGCTCGCCGCACTCGGGCAGGGTGCCGGGGGTGGAACCGTCCGGGCCGTCCTGCCAGCAGTTGCCCCTGCCCTGTCCGTCCCACCAGACGTCCATGCCGTTGGGGCGGGAGGCCCCGGACTTGTCCTTGCCGAGGATGTTGGCGGCGTAGCGGTTGTGGTGGGAGGTGTCGGCCTGCTTGTCCCACGCCTCCTCGCCGCGGATGAAGGCGGGGACGGCGCTCAGGAAGAATCCGGCGCGCTGGTGGCCGTACACCCAGTTGCCCTCGTACAGGTTCCAGTTCCCGCCGGCGGTGATGATGCCGGTGCCCGGGGGCATGGAGATCTGCGGGCAGACCACGCCCTGCTCGTAGCCCCGCTCGATGGGCGGTTTGGCGCAGGTGCCGTCGGCGACGTGACGGTAGTAGTCCTGGTTGTTGTCGTGGATCAGGTTCCGCTCGAACCGGGCGTGGTTCTGCGGGAGTCCGGGGTGGCCGGGGAAGGCGCTGTCCATCGACGCGCCGCCCATGTTCTGGTCGAACTCGTTGTCGTGGACCCAGACGGAGTCCCCGGCCGTGCCCGAGTAGCCGACCATGTTGTGGTGGCTGCGGCAGCCGGTGATCTCGATGGAGTAGCGGGGGACGTCGTAGCCGCGGCCGTCGTTGATGTCGGAGGCGCTGCCGGGGTAGATGCCGGAGTCCCCGTTGCCGTAGGACTCGCAGTTCTTGTAGAGGCCGTGGTCGCTCGCGAAGGTCAGGAAGCCGTACTCGTCGTTCCAGCGGGTCAGTACGTCGTCGATGACGAAGCCGTCTCCGGCGAGCACGTAAAGCGAGTTGAAGGTGGTGCGCTGGGCGGTGAAGTTGCGGAAGTAGATGCCGTTGGACTTGTCGGCGCGGATGGCGTTCAGCTTCTGGTACTTGGCGTCGATGACCACGTCCTGGCGGGACGCGCCCGTGCCCTCGATCTGGAGGTTCGTCTTGCCGAGGATCGCGACGAGGTTCTGGTTGTGCCGGCACCGCTCCTGCTGCTCGTAGGACAGGATCTGGTAGCCGAGCGAGGAGTTGGGCGCCTTCAGCGTGGCGCACTCCCCCGTGGGCTTGGGGAGCGAGGGCTCCTCCTCGTACAGGCCGGGCAGGATCGCGATGTTCATCCCCGGCCGGTCCACGGCGTCCACGGCCTCCTGGAGGTGACGGAAGCCGGTCTTCTCGCACTGGGCGTAGAGGGCGAGGTTGCGCTGCCTGAGTTCCTGCGGGAAGGCCGCTATCCGGCGTTCGAAGGCGGGCCGGTCGGTCTTGCACACCAGGAGGTCGGGCTCGGCCTTGCGGTACTCGGGCACGGAGCCGCTGCCGTCGGGGAGGGTGACGGGGCGCTCCTCGTGCGCGCGGGCGGCGGGCGCGGCGGCGAGGAGGGACAGGAACGCGAGGAGGGCGGCGAGGAGCGCCGCCGGCACGGCAGGAAACCTGCGGGTCCACGACATGCGCGAGAGAGTAGAGCAATGTTCATCTTTTGGGACCCCCCTCGACGCGAATCGGTTCGCCACCCGCCGGAACCCGCCGGGCCGAGCACGACCACGGGCACGGGCGCAGGCACAGGCACGAGTACGAGTACGAGTACGGGCACGGCCACGGACCGGCAGCGCGGAGCCGGGGCGGGAGCCGGGGCGGGAGCCGAGTGCCGCCCCGCACGGCTCGACACGGCCGAACGGAGCCTCTTCGGGCGGGGCGCGCGGGCCGGCCGGAAGGTCACCGTTGACGCGGGGACCCGGGAATCCTACTGTCACCCATAGGATTCCTACGGCAGACCGGGAGCGTTCCATGAGTGACGGCGACACCAGCGAGCAGGCCAGGAAGACCGCGGAGGCGCTGGAGTACCTCACCGGATTCGGCAACGAGCACAGCTCCGAGGCCGTTCCGGGCGCACTCCCCCACGGCCGGAACTCGCCCCAGCGCGCCCCCCTCGGCCTCTACGCCGAGCAGCTCAGCGGCAGCGCGTTCACCGAGCCCCGCACCCACAACCGCCGCTCGTGGCTCTACCGGATCCGCCCCTCGGCGGCGCACCCGCCGTTCACCCGCGTCGACAACGGCGGTCTGCGCAGCGCGCCCTTCACCGAGACCGTGCCGGATCCGAACCGGCTCCGTTGGAACCCGCTGCCCGAGCCGGCACCCGGCACCGACTTCCTGGCCGGCCTGTGGACCCTCGGCGGGAACGGTGACGCCGCCCAGCGCGCCGGCATGGCGATCCACCTGTACTCCGCCAACGCCGCCATGACGGACCGGGTGTTCAGCAGCTCGGACGGTGAGCTGCTGATCGTTCCCGAACGCGGCGGGCTGCTGCTGCGCACCGAGTTGGGCCTGCTCAGCGCCCGCCCGGGCGAGATGGCGCTGATCCCGCGCGGGGTCCGCTTCCGCGTCGAGCTGCTCGACGCGGACGCCCGCGGCTACGTCTGCGAGAACTACGGGCAGCCCTTCGAGCTGCCGAACCTCGGCCCGATCGGCGCCAACGGCCTGGCCGCCGCCCGGGACTTCCGGGCGCCCGTGGCCGCGTACGAGGACGTGGACCGCCCGACCGAGGTGGTCAACAAGTATTGCGGCAACCTCTGGACGGCCACGTACGACCACTCGCCGCTCGACGTGGTCGCCTGGCACGGCACGCACGTCCCGTACGTGTACGACCTGCGCCGTTTCAACGTCATCGGCTCGATCACCTACGACCACCCCGACCCGTCGATCTTCACCGTGCTGACCTCGCCCTCGGACACCCCGGGGCTGGCCGGGGTGGACTTCGTGGTGTTCGCCCCGCGCTGGCTGGTGGGCGAGGACACCTTCCGTCCGCCGTACTTCCACCGCAACGTGATGAGCGAGTACATGGGCCTGATCGAGGGCGCGTACGACGCGAAGGCCGAGGGCTTCGTGCCCGGCGGCGGCTCGCTGCACAACATGATGTCCGCGCACGGCCCGGACCGGGAGACCTTCGACCGGGCGAGCGCCGCCGAGCTGAAGCCGCAGAAGATCGACGACGGGCTGGCCTTCATGTTCGAGACCCGCTGGCCCATCGTCGCCACCGCCCAGGCGGCGGACGCCGAGCACCTTCAGCGCGGATACGACGACGTCTGGCGGGGTCTGGAGCGCCACTTCCGCGCCTAACATTCGCTGCACGCCCGACCCAGACGTCCAGCCGTACGGAGAACCACCCGTGACCGCCTTCGCCCCCGACTCCCTGGTACTGAACCGGAAGTTGCCGCTCTGGTACCAGGTGTCCCAGTCGCTGCGCGCCTCGATACTGGGGCGCGCCCCGGACGCCTCGCTGCGCCTGCCCACCGAGGAGCAGTTGGCCGGGCACTACGGGGTGAGCGTGCTGACGATGCGCCAAGCCCTCAAGGAGTTGGAGGGCGAGGGCCTGATCAGTCGGCACCGGCGGCGCGGAACGTTCATCGAGCCGGGGGCGCGGCGCGGGGCCCCGGTGCGGTTGTTGGGTTCGGTCGACGCGATCGTGGCCCAGCAGTCGGGTGAGCGCACGACGATTCTCGGTCATGAGCGGACGGCGGTGTCCGGGGAGCTGCTGGAGCACTTCCCGGACACGTCGGAGCTGGTCACGTACCGGCGGCTGCGCCACGACAGCGTGAGCGGCGAGCCGACGAACTGGGCGGAGAACGCGGTCCGCACGGAGCTGGCCGAGTCCATCGATCTGGCCGACCTGGAACGGTTCCCGATGACCAAGGTCCTCCGTGACCTCGTCGGGGTGAAGATCAGCCGGATCACGGACACCGTCGAGGCGCGGCTCGCGGACCCGGAGACGGCGGCGCTGCTCCAGGTCCCGCTGCTGAGCCCGATCCTGCACTACACGGGCGTGACGTACGACGACGAGGGCCGGGTGGTGGACGTGGCCCGCATCCGCTACCGCGGCGACCGGTTCTCCTTCACGGTGACGGTCGACGCGCACTGAGCCGGTCTACGCGCCCGATCCCTGCTTCCCGTCGTCCTCCGCGACCCGCTCGCCCTCCGCCTGTGAGGGGGTGGTGCGCGTGGTCTGCGGGTGCCGTTGGCGCTTCTCCCGCTCGTCCATGTCCTCGTCGAGGCGTTCGCCCTCGGCCTGGGAAGGAGTCGAGTATTCGTCGTACTGACTCATCAGCCGTCTCCTCGGTCACACAGGGGTCGGTCCACACGGGATCGTCCACGCAGGGATGCAAAGGCTCGGTCCGCGCACCGGTACAGATGCGCCCATAAGGAGCGTAACGCTTCGGCCTGGACACGGCCCGGGCGTCGCCTCCCCTCGCTACCATCTGCCGGGTGAGCGACGACGTACCGCTGCTGGACGATCTGATGCCCTGGGCCGTGGGTTCCCTGCGTCTGGGGCGGGGCTGGGTGACGGCCCCCGAGCCCTCGACCCTGCGGGCCCGCTGGACGGCCCTGGCCGGCGCCGAAGGGGCCGAGCGCGAGAGGTTGTTCCGTCCGACCCGGGCCCGTACCCCTGCCTCCGGGGCCGCCGCGCTGCCCGGGCAGCGGTCCGCGTCCACGGCCCGTTTCGCCGAGGCGCCGGGCCCGTTCCCGGAGCCCGTACGGGTGCTGACCGCAGCGTTCGACGAGCAGTGGTTGCTGCCCGACCAGCGGCTCATCGACCGGGCCCGCCCCGAGCTGTGGCGGGTCCGCGACGCTCACCAGCTGTTCGTCGTGGAGACGCCGGAACCGCTGGTCACCGCCCATCTCCCGGCCGGTCGGCTCGGCCGGATCCGCCCGCTGCACCGGCGCCCCGGCGGCGCGGAGCCCAACCTGGCACCGGGCCTGCTGCACCTGCTGGGCGAGCGGCTCGGCGGTTGGGTCACTCCCGAGGACGTGCTGTGCTGGGTCCTCGCGGCGGGCCGCCCCGGGGCCCGGGGCGCGTACGAGGTCCCGCTGGCGGCCGACCCGGAACGCTGGCGGGCCGGGCTGGAGCTCGGGCAGCGCCTGCTGACCGTCCAGTTGCGCGGGGCGCGCGGCGGTGAGCCGCCCCGGCTGCCCGGCGGGCGGCGGCCGTACGTCCGCTCGGCGGTCACGGCGTGGCCGCCGGAGCTGTCGTACGACCCGGACACCGAGACCCTGGGCCTCGGGGACGGGACCATCTCCCCCGTGCCGCCGGGAGCGTGGGAGCAGGAGTCCCAGGGCGAGCGGGTGTTGGAGTCCTGGTTCGCCGCCCGGACGGCGCACCGCTCGGACGGTGTGGACGGGCTGGAGGCGCTGGGGCCCGGGGAGTGGCCGCAGTCGTGGACCTCGGAACTGTTGGCGCTGGTCACGAGCCTGTCGCTGCTGGCCGATCTGGCGCCGGAGCGGGCGGCGTTCGAGCCCGGGCCGTCGATCACGGCCACCGAGCTCGAAGCCCTCGGGGTGCTGCCGCCGCCGCGCGGGGCCCGGCGCCCGGCCTCGGTGTTGGACCACCGGGAGGAGGGCCCGGGCGGCCAGTTCGCCCTGCTGTGAACCCGAGCGGGGGTGAACCCGAGCGCGGCGGCGCCCCGGGCGCACGGTCGACGCCGCCGTTCCGCGGGCCGGGTACCCGCCCGGCACGGGCCCCTGGGGTGCCCCCGACCCCGCCCGCTCATGCCCCCCAGGCGCCGAGCAGCCGGGTGATCCAGCGGTCGAACAGCTCGTCCGGCTCGGCCGTGTCGGCGGGGACGGAGGGCAGCGCCGTGAGGGCGCCGGCCAGCCGCGGGTAGTCCCCGCTCGCCAGCCGGGACCCGAGCCACGCCGCCCGTACGCCCTGCTCCTCGGCCTCGCTCCAGGGCAGTGCGCGAGCCCGCTCGGCCAGGGCCAACTCGCCGCCCACGTAGGTGGCCACGGTGCCGTTGACGGCGGCGACCAGTTCGAGTTTCCGCCCGTCGGGCGCGTCCAGCGGCTCCAGGCAGGCCAGGCTGTGTTCCAGGTACCGCAGGGCGTGCGGGCTGAAGCCGTGGACCGGGGTGAGCAGCCGGGGCAGCCACGGGTGGCGGCGCATCAGGTCGCGCGTCTGGCCGGCCAGCGCGAGCATGTCGGCCCGCCAGTCGCCGGTGGGCGGGGTCAGTTCGTACTCCCCGCTGACGGCGTCGACCATCAGCTCGTACAGGTCCTCCTTGCGCGGCACGTAGTTGTACAGGGACATCGTCCCGGCCCCGATCCCGGCCGCGACGCGGCGCATGGAGACGGCCTCGATCCCCTCCGCGTCGGCGATCCGCACGGCCTCGGCCGCGATCGACTCGCGGCTGTGGGCGGGGCGGGGGCCCCGGCCCGCGCGTTGCGGGCGGGCCCAGATCACTTCGGGTTCAGCGGGGCGGCCGCTGGGGGTCATCGCTCATCACCTCGTTCGTCGCCTCCATCCTAGTTACGTACACCGTACGCAGTGAGGTAGGGTGCCACACATGACGACTACGTACGCTGTACTTAGTGAAGGTCTGGAGAAGTCCTACGGTGAGGTGCGCGCCCTGCGCGGGCTCGATCTGGCCGTGCCCGAGGGCACGATCTGCGGGCTCCTGGGCCCCAACGGCGCCGGCAAGACCACCGCGGTCCGGATCCTCACCACGCTCACCGCCCCCACCGCCGGGCGGGCCCTGGTCGCCGGGCACGACGTCACCCGCGCCCCGGGGGCCGTTCGCCGCAACATAGGGGTCACCGGCCAGTACGCCTCGGTGGACGGAGACCTCACCGGCCGGGAGAACCTCCGGCTCTTCGCCCGCCTGGCCGGGCTGCGCGGGGCCGCCGGCCGTGCCCGCGCCGACGAGCTGCTGGAGCGTTTCGAACTCGCCGACGCCGCCGACCGCACCGCCTCCACCTGGTCGGGCGGCATGCGGCGGCGCCTGGACCTGGCCGCGGGGTTGATCGCCCGGCCCCGCGTGCTGTTCCTGGACGAGCCCACGACCGGCCTCGATCCGGCGGCCCGCGACCGGATCTGGACCGCGGTTCGAGAACTCGTCGGCGCGAAGGGCCCGGGCGGCGGGGGCACGACCGTGCTCCTCACCACCCAGTACCTGGAGGAGGCGGACCGGCTCGCCGACGACATCGTGGTGGTGGACGGCGGGCGGGCCGTCGCCACCGGCACCCCGGCCGAACTCAAGTCCCGGATCGGCTCCCACGCCGAGGTCACCGTCACCCACCCCGACGCCCTCGCCGGCGCGGCGGCCGTGCTGGACCGACTCACCGGGGGCCGGCCCGTCCTGAACGGGGAACGCCTCACCGTCGGCGTGACCGTGCCCGACACCGGGCTGACCCTGCCGCGGATCATCCGCGCCCTCGACACGGCCGGCATCCCGGTCACCGACGCGACCCTGCGGCCACCCACCCTCGACGAGGTGTTCCTGCGCCTTACCCGGGTCCGCGAGGCCTCACCCGAGAAGGAGCACGCGGCATGAGCACCCTGCTGTCCGACGGCGGAGCCGTCGTCACCCGCCAGTTGCAGAAGGCCCGGCACGCTCCCGCGCTGTTGGTGCTCACCCAGACCATGCCGATCATGATGCTGCTGTTCTTCGGCTACGTGTTCGGGAGCGCGCTCGCGATGCCGGGTTCCGAGTACCGCGCGTTCCTGCTTCCGGGCCTGCTCGCCGCCACCGCCGCGAACGGGCTGATGACGGGCCTGTTCACGGCCGCACAGGACGCACATCGGGGGGTGACGGACCGGTTCCGCACCCTGCCGATGAGTCGGACCGCCGTACCCCTCGGGCAGATCACCGCCGACCTGCTGACGACGGGGGTGTCCATGGTGCCGCTGATGCTGGTGGGGATCGCCATGGGCTGGCGGATCGAGAACGGACTGCCGGGCGCGCTGGGGGCCCTCGGGGTGCTGCTGCTGTTCCGCTTCGCCTCCGCCTGGGTGGGCACCTACCTCGGCCTGCTCAGCAAGAGCGAGGAGGCCGCCGGTCAACTCGGCGGCGCCACCTTCGTCCTGCCGATGCTGTCCAGCGCCTACCTGCCGACCGCCGGACTGCCCGGTTGGCTGCGGACGGTCGCCGAGTGGAACCCGATCAGCGCCGTGGCCGGCGCCGTGCGCGCCCTGTGCGGCAACCCGGGCGGGGAGCCGGCGGCCGGGGCCGCCTGGCCGGCCGCGCACCCGGTGGCCGGGGCGCTGCTCTGGTCGCTCGTCATCCTGGCCGTCTTCGTGCCGCTGGCCACCCGCCGGTTCGCGCGCGGTCGGGACTGAGACGCGGTCGGGACCGGGACGTCGTCGGGACCGAGAGCAGGGGCGGAGCGGCCGGGCGGGGGGTGACAGATCCGGGTCGGACCGGGTAGGCAGGCTGCCATGACCCCCGACTCACGCCCCCAGGATCCGCTCCCCCTCGACGGTGTCACCGTCGTCGCCGTCGAACAGGCCGTCTCGGCCCCCTTCGCCACCCGCCAGCTCGCCGACCTCGGCGCCCGGGTGATCAAGGTCGAGCGCCCCGACGGCGGCGACTTCGCGCGTGCCTACGACACCGCCGCGAAGGGTCTGGCCTCGCACTTCGTGTGGGCCAACCGGGGCAAGGAGTCGCTGGCGCTCGACCTGAAGGACGCGCGTGGCCGGGAGGTCCTGCACGCGTTGCTCGCCGGCGCGGACGTCTTCGTCCAGAACCTCGCCCAGGGGGCCGCCGCCCGGCTCGGGCTGGACTCGGCCGCGCTGTGCGCCCGGTACCCGCGGCTGGTGGCCGTGGACGTCTCCGGCTACGGCACCGAGGGGCCCTACGCGCACAAGCGCGCCTACGACATGCTCGTGCAGTGCGAGGCGGGGCTGGTGTCGGTGACCGGAACCCCGGAGCGACCGGTCAAGGCGGGGATCCCGGCCGCGGACATCGCGGCGGCCATGTACGCGTTCTCGGGGGTGCTCGCCGCGCTCCTGCGCCGCGGGATCACCGGGCGCGGGGGCCGGGTGGAGGTGTCGATGCTGGACGCCCTCGCCGAGTGGATGGGACACCCGCTGCACCACACGATGCACGGCGGGGAGCAGCCCGTGCGGACCGGTCTCGCCCACGCCGTGATCGCACCCTACGACGCCTACCCGACCGCGGAGGGGGACCGGGTGCTGCTGTCGGTCCAGAACGACCGGGAGTGGCGACGGTTGGCCGAACAGGTGCTGGAGAGGCCGGAGTTGGCGGACGATCCGGCGTTCGCGACGAACGCGGCCCGCACCCTGGGCCGGGAGCGGACCGACGCGGTGGTGGCCGGGGCGCTGGCCGCACTGGACGCGGACGAGGCGATCCGGAGGCTGGAGGCGGCGGGCATCGCCTGCGCGCGGCTGAACTCGGTGGCGCAGGTGGCGGCGCATCCGCAGTTGGCGGCGCGCGACCGCTGGCGGGAGATCGGATCGCCCGCGGGTCCGCTGCGCGCGCTGTTGCCGCCGATCGGGCTGCCGGACGGCGCGCCGGCGCGGATGGGTGCGGTACCCGCGCTCGGCGAACACACCGATGCCCTGCTGCGCGCCCTGGGGATGACGGGCGCGCAGATCACGGCTCTGCGCCAGGACGGCGTGGTCGCCTGAGGTGGGCCACACCGGAAGAACACCGATGACGCCGATGACGTCGACGAGACCGACGACACCGGTGACACCGGGAACACGTACCGAGCCGGGTGGGCGCGACCGGGTCAACCGGCCGCTTTCTGCGGGCAGTTACAAGCGGCGGCTGCCGAAGAGCGTGCGACGCAGTCGGCGCAGCGGCGCGAACAGCGCCACGCGTGCGCTCCGGCTCCGCTGGACGTGCGTGTGATCGCGGGCGGTGAGCTCGCGCATCAGCAGCGTCGCCTCGGCGGTCTCGTGGTGCGGGACGGCGGGACCGCCCAGCACGGCGAGATGGCGGTCGAGGCGCGAGCTGGTCGCGCTGCTCCCGCAAGTGATGGCAGGCACGCGAGGCGGCCTGCTGCGCATTGCTATCTGTTCCATGTCTCTCCCCACCCGTACGAGGGCACCCGGCCCGGGCAGGTTAACCCTATCGCCCCCGCGTCGCGCCCGGGTATCCCGGTGGTGTGAATTACCCCTATACCTACGGGGAGTTGACGATTACTCACCGGAGTCAATCGTCACTCTCCGCACAGAATGGGCGGAATTGACGCCCCCTCGGAAGCCGCGTCGGTTCATACGGGGAGTCCTGTCGTGACAGGGGCCACACGGCGCACACTGCGCTAACTTGGAGTGATCGTCCGGTAACACGTTCGGGGGCTCGGATGAGTGGGAATGCGGATGAGGACGGGCGTGTCATCGCCGGCCGGTACCGGTTGCTGGGCCCCCTGGGTCGGGGCGGCATGGGGATCGTCTGGCGGGCGCGCGACGAGGTGCTGGGTCGCGAGGTCGCCGTCAAGGAGGTGCGGGCACCCGCCGGACTGGACACCGCCGAGGTGGAGCGGTTGTACCGGCGCCTGGAGCGCGAGGCCTGGGCGGCGGCCCGGGTCTCCCACCGCGGGGTCGTCACCGTGTACGACGTGGCGAGCGAGGGCGGCCGTCCCTGGATCGTGATGGAGCTGATCCGCGGGCTGTCCCTGGCGGAGGTGCTGGAGGGCGAGGGGCCCATGCCCCCGCAGCGGGCCGCGCACATCGGCGAGCAGGTGCTGGCCGCGCTGCGCTCCGCGCACGAGTCGGGGGTCCTGCACCGGGACGTCAAGCCCGCCAACGTGCTGATCGCCAATGACGGCCGGGTGGTGCTGGGCGACTTCGGCATCGCGAGCCTGGAGGGTTCCTCCGCCATCACCATGACCGGCGAGGTGGTGGGCTCCCCCGAGTTCCTGGCCCCGGAGCAGGCTCTGGGCCGCGAGCCGGGTCCCGCGTCGGACCTGTGGTCGCTCGGCGTCCTGCTGTACGCGGCCGTCGAGGGGGCCTCGCCGTTCCGGCGGGACACCCCGCTGTCCACGCTGCAGGCGGTGGTGGACGAGGAGTTGGCCCCGGCGCGTCGGGCCGGCGCGCTGGAGCCCGTGCTGGAGGGGCTGTTGCGGAAGGATCCCGCCGAGCGGCTGTCGGCGGCGGAGGCTTCCCGGATGCTGCGGGTGATCGGCGCGGGGGGCACGGCGCGGGCCGCCGGCGGACCGGTGTCGGGGCCGGTGGCGACGGCCCTGCACGGGCACGATCACGACGCGGGCTCCCGGGCCGCGACCCCGATGCCCCTGCCGGTACCACCGGGGTCGGGCACGGCGCCGACGGTCGTGTCCGCCTCGGGGGCGACGCCCCCGCAGGGGCGGGCCGGAACGGTGCTCACAGTGGGCATCGTGGTGCTGCTCCTGGCGCTGGTCCTGCTGGGTTGGCTGCTGTGGAAGGACGACGGGGACACGGCCGGGGCTTCCGCGGGCGGGGCCGGCGGTTCGGGTCCCGCGGCCACGCGGTCGACGCCGTCGCCGTCCCCCTCGACCGCCCCCTCCCCTTCCCCCTCCGCTTCCGCGTCGGCGTCGGCATCGGCGAGCGCCGGAGCGCCCGCGCAGAAGGTCACCGTGTACGTCCACACCCTGCGCGGCCGCTACGCGGGCAGTTGCCCGCCGGCCCCGGTCGACGCGCCCGCCTTCACCGGCACCGTGGAGGTGGCGCGGGTTCCCGCGGGGTTGGAGTACCGCTGGGTCACCCGGGGCGGGTCGGCGGACGGGTCGGAGCCCCGCTGGCAGGACCTCTCGTACGAGGCGAACGGTGCCACGACCCGGCAGGTCGACCACGTCGAGGCGGGCCACCGCGCCGGCGCGACCCTCGACGACGCGGTCCGGTTGGAGGTGCGGGGCCCCGCGCGGGTGACCTCGCCGTGGCTGGAGTTCTCCGTGACCTGCGAGAAGGAGACCCCGACGGGCGGGGCCTCCTCCCCCGGTCCTTCCGGTTCACCGGGCTCCCCGGGCCCGACGCCGTCGCCGGCGCCGAGCCCGGGGGTCACGCTCTAGACGGGGCCCGGGTCAGGCCTGGGAGGCGAAGGACGGCAGGTAGCCGCCCGACTGGCCGGCCGCGGTCGGGTGGTAGGACTCCCCGATGTTGGTCCAGTTGACGCTGTGCAGCCACGGGCTGCCGGAGCAGATCTCGTGGCCCGTGAAGGCGCCGGCGACCGAGGCGAAGGTGAAGCCGTGGTCGGCGGCCCGCTTGGCGACGGCGGCGTTGAGGTAGTCGGCCGCGCCGTTGATGGCGGCGCGTTCGCCCTCGGTCAGGCCGGTGACGCAGGATCCGTTGAGCTTGTAGAAGCGGGGATAGCCGAGGACGACCACGTGGGCGCCCGGGGATCGGCCGGAGACGGCGTCGTAGACCTGGTCGAGCTTGCCCGGGAGGGTGGAGTCGACGTAGGCCTTGGCCTGGTTGACGCGGTTGACGCAGGTGGACTCCGACTGGAGCACACAGGTCGTCATGACGTCGGAGAAACCGGCGTCGTTGCCGCCGATGGTGATGCTGACCAGGTCGGTGCCGGAGTTCAGCGGGGCGAGTTGGTTGGCGAGGACGTCACCCGTTCGGGCACCGGAGCAGGCGACGAAGGAGAAGGTCTGCGGGGAGTGGGCGGCGGCCCAGAGGGCCGGATAGGCGCGGCTGGTGCGCTTGCAGTTGCCGCTCGAACCGTCGTAGTTGCCGGCGCCGACGCCGGACGAGTACGAGTCGCCGAGCGCGACGTAGCCGAAGTCGGCCCGGGCGGAGGCGGCCGCCTGACCGGCGCCGAACAGGGCGGCGCCCGCGGCGAGTAACAGGGAGGAGGTGAGGGCGGCGAAGCGCGACATTCTCTTGCTCATGTGTGCGGCTCCTTGTGGGGGTTACTCCTGAGTCCGTGGTACAAGCAGCCGCGCACTTCTGGAAGTGTCCATGCCAAGAATGTTCGGGGCAGGCTTGCGCCGGAATCTTCACTCCCCATGCGTTTGAAGAGGGAACTTGAGCACCCGTTCCGGCGAAACACGGGTGCACGGGGTCAGTTCGTGCCGGATCATGGGCGCCATGCCAGCCAACCCGCACGAGGCCCTGCCGATCAGGCTCAACGTAGACGACAGCGACTCGCCGTCCGACGTCGTCGACGCCCTGTTCCTCGGCCGGTTCGCCTCCGGCGAGCAGCCTTACTCCCAGAGCGTTTCCATCGAACGAGTGAAGGCCGAAGCGACCCTGCTGCCGGCCGGCGCGACGGTGCTGCGCTCGGCGCGCGACACCGACCGCAGCGCGACCCTCGCGGAGGGCGAGGGTTGGACCGTGCTCGTGTCGCGTTGGAGTCGCGGCGCGGACGTGACGGTGACGGCCGTCAGCGACGAACTCGCCACCAGCGTGCTCGGGGAGGCCACGGACGGGGCTCAGGACGAGCCCGAACCCCAGCCGGAGAACGTCACGATGGGGTTCTGGTACGTCTCCCCGCGCCGCGGGCCGTACCGCACGACCCGGCAGATCGCCGCCGGCACCTGGCCCGAGGTGCGCTCGAACTACACGGCGCCGGTGGCCGGGGCGATGGACCGGCTGATGAAGGTCACCCCCGACGACATCGCGGGCCGGCTGCTGTTGTTGCACGGCCCGCCCGGCACCGGGAAGACCTCGGCGCTGCGGACGCTGGCGCGGTCGTGGCGGGACTGGTGCCAGGTGGACTGCGTCCTGGACCCGGAGCGGCTGTTCAACGACGTGGGCTACCTGATGGACATCGCGATCGGCGAGGACGAGGGCACGGCGAAGGGCCGTTGGCGACTGCTGTTGCTGGAGGACTGCGACGAGCTGATCCGCGGCGAGGCCCGGCACCAGGCCGGGCAGGCGTTGTCACGGCTGTTGAACCTGACGGACGGTCTGCTGGGCCAGGGCCGCAACGTCCTGGTCGGCGTCACGACCAACGAGGATCTGGAGCGGCTCCACCCGGCGGTGGTCCGGCCGGGCCGCTGCCTGGCCCGCATCGAGGTCGGCCGGCTGACGCACCGCGAGGCCGTGGACTGGCTCGGCACCGACGAGGGGGTCTCCCGCGAGGGCGCCACCCTGGCCGAGTTGTTCGCCCTCCGGCGGGGCGCCGGGCCGGCCGCGCTGCTGCCCCCGCAGGGGCACGGGACCGAGGCGGGGCTGTACCTGTAGTGCGGGCCGCGTCGGGGCGGTGCCGCCCCCGCGCCGGCGGGGCGGGGACAATGGCGCCGTAGTCGCAGCCCCGGCGGCCGGGCGAGCCCGCCGCGGGGAGGACCCACCGAACAGGAGAGTGCCCCGTGCCCCAGTCGGCGCAGGAGAATCCGTACCCCGACAGCCTCACGCCGGGCGAGGGCCCCGAGCCGCACCCGCAGCTCGCGCCGGTGCTGGCCCTGCTGGGGCGCTGGCACGGCCGGGGGCGGGGCGAGTACCCGACCCTGGAGCAGGGCTTCCGGTACGAGCAGGAGATCACCTTCAGCCACGACGGCAGGCCCTTCCTGCGGTACGAGTCGCGGGCCTGGCTGATCGACGAGTCCGGTGCGCCGCTGCGGCCCTCGGGGCGGGAGAGCGGGTGGTGGCGGGTCATGCCGGACGCCTCGCTGGAGGTCACGCTGGCCCACCCGACCGGGATCGTGGAGACGTACGTGGGACGCGTGTCCGGCACGGAGATCGAGATCGAGACCGATCACGTGGAGCGGACCCCGCGGGCGAAGGAGGTGACCGGCATGAGGCGCCGGTACTCCTTCGCCGACGGGGAGTTGACGATCACGCAGGAGATGGCGGCGATGGGGCAGCCCCTGCGGCACCACCTCCGGGCGGAACTGGGACGCCACAAGGTCTGAGGCCGGGCGCGGTGCCGGGCGCCGCGGCCCCGGCACGATCCGAAAGAGCCCGGAAGAGCCCGGAGGTGCCGGGAAGAGTCCGGAAGTGCCGGGAAGGGTCCGGGAGAGCCGGCCTACTTGCCGTACCGGGCCCGCAGCGCGTCCAGGGCGGCGGCCGTGGCCTCGTCGAAGGTCAGCCCCAGCCGGTGGGCCCGCTCCGCGTACGCCTGCGCGGCGGTGGCCGATTCCCGGGAGGCCGAGTCGTCCGCGGCCGCGACGAGGGTTCCGTTGCGGCCCCGGGTCTCGACGACTCCGTCCGCCTCCAGTGCCCGGTACGCCTTCGCGACCGTGTTCGCCGCCAGTCCCAGTTCCTCCGCGAGGGCGCGGACCGTGGGGAGCCTGAACCCCACGGGCAGCCGCCCCGTCCGGGCTCCCTCGGAGATCTGCGCGCGCAGTTGCTCGTAGGGGGCGGCGGCGCCGGCCGAGCCGTCGATCTTGATCTTCAGGTGCGCGGGAGTCGGGGTCACGCGGCTGATTGTCTCCCATCGCCCGCGTAATTCGGAGGCGTCCCCGCTCGGATCGTCCTAGCGTCGGCGCCATGACCCTCACCCTCCGCGACCTGCGCCCGGGCGACCCGCTCGACGCCGAGGCCGTCGCCGCGGTGCGCCGCGCCGCACTCCCGTTCATGATCGCCAATGGGGCCGGGGTGGCCCACGAACTCGCCTCCGCCCACCCCGCCAAGCGCTACCGGCTGCTCCTCGCGCAGACCGGGGACGGCCGGGTCGTCGGCACCGCCCAGGTCGGCATCGCGCACGACAGCGCCGAGCCGGGCGCGTCCTTCGTCAACGCGTACGTCCATCCCGACCACCGGGGACGCGGAGCCGGGACCGCCCTGCTGCGCACGGCCGAGGAGCACCTCGTCGCGCAGGGCGCGGTGGAGACGTACGCCTGGGTCATGGACGAACCCGGCCACCGGGCCTTCGCCGAGCGGCACGGCTACCGTGCCGGTCGCTCGGCCCACTTCCTGCGGCTGGACCTCGGTTCCGCGGTCCTTCCCCCGTACCCGGCCGAGCTGCCGCCGGGGGTGGAGCTGCGCCCCGGTTCCGCCTTCGTCGACGATCCGCGCCCGCTCTACGAGGCCGACGCGGCGGTGAGCCGGGACGAGCCGGGCGACCTGCCGGTGGAGCTGGACGACTACGAGGACTGGCTGAGCGGCGTCTGGCACGACCCCTCGCTCGACAAGGAGCTGACCACGGTCGTCCTCGTCGGCGGCGAGCCGGCCGCGTTCACCGCCGCCCGGACCGACGGCACGGGCCGCTACGCCTCGGGGATGACCGGGACCCTGGCGGCCCACCGGGGCCGCGGCCTGGCCAAACTCGCCAAGATCGATTCCCTGCGCCGGGCCGTCGCGGCCGGCTGCACGGAGGCCTTCACGGGCAACGACGCCGAGAACGGCCCGATGCTCGCGATCAACTCGTGGTTCGGATACGAGATCTGCGCCACCGAGACCCGTTTCACCAAACGTCTGGAGCCCACGGCACGATGAGCGAGCGCGTCGACGTCACCCTCACCAAGGCGGGCCGCACCAAGATCCGCTATCCGGCCGGGCTCCTCGCCGACACCGGCGACCGGATCTCCGTACGCGCCCCCTGGGCGGCCGCGACCGTGCGCGACTTCGGGTTCGTGCGCTTCGAGCCGGGCGACGTGTTCACCGAGCACTTCTGGCGCGGCCGCTGGTACGCGGTCAAGGAGGTCCGGACGGGCGACGGCGTCCTGAAGGGCTGGTACTGCGACATCACCCGCCCGGCCGTGGTCCGGGACGGCGAGATCCTGGTCGAGGACCTGGACCTGGACCTGTGGGTCTCGGCGGACGGGGCCCTGGTCCTGCGCCTGGACGAGGACGAGTTCGAGGCGAGCGGACTCGCTGCGAGCGACCCGGAGGCCGCCGAGGAGGCGGTCCGCGCGCTCGACGCCCTGGAGCGCCAGTCCCGCACGCCGGCCGGTCTGGCCGCGCTCCTCGGCTGAACGGACGCGGCCTCGCGGCACGCCCCGGCACGTCCCGAGGCACGCCCCGGGCACGTCCCGAGGCACGTCCCCGAGACATGCCCCCGAGGTGGTACGGGCGTGTTCCGGAGGCTGTGCGGGCGTGTTCCCGGGGCTGTGCGGGCGTGTTCCTGAGGTGGCGCTTGTCCCTGCCTTAAGCGCGCCCTAAGGATCTCCGATCGGCGGTGGATCCGGGCCGAACGGGGGTTTCGGGGGGCTAGCTTGGCCGAGCCAGGGAGGGCCCAGGCGGCGCCGCGACCCGTGAGGGACGGCGTCGGCCCGGCCGACTCGCACCGGCCCGCCCCTGACGTGTTCAGCCCGTTCCGCCGTCTTGTCCAGAGGAGTTCCATCCATGCGCCACGCACGCCGTACCGCCGCCCGAATCGCCGCCGTCGGTCTGGCCCCGCTCGCGGTGGCCGCGTACGCCGCCGTGCCCGCGGCCGCCCACGGTTCGATGACGGACCCGGTGAGCCGGGTGGCGGCGTGCTACGCGGAGGGCCCGGAGTCCCCGAAGTCGGCCGCCTGCAAGGCGGCGGTGGCGGCGAGCGGCGCGCAGGCGTTCTACGACTGGAACGCGGTGAACATCGCCAACGCGGCCGGCCAGAGCAAGTCCCTCATCCCGGACGGGCAGTTGTGCTCCGCGGGCAACGCCAAGTACAAGGGCCTGGACCTGCCCCGCGCCGACTGGCCGGCCGGTTCGATGACCTCGGGCGCGCACACCTTCCGCTACAAGGGCACCGCCCCGCACAAGGGGTCCTTCGAGCTGTACGTGACGAAGGACGGCTACGACCCGACGAAGCCGCTGAAGTGGTCCGACCTGGAGTCGAAGCCGTTCGTGAAGGTCACCGACCCCGGCATGCAGAACGGTGACTACGTCTTCTCCGGCACCGTCCCGAAGAAGAGCGGCCGCCATCTCGTCTACAGCGTGTGGCAGCGCTCGGACAGCCCGGAGGCCTTCTACAGCTGCTCCGACGTCGTCTTCGGCAAGGACAACGCCGCGGGCGCCGGCACCGGCACCGGCACCGGCGGCGCGCAGCCCACCGGCAAGCCGAGCACCGGCACGGGTACCGGCACCGGCACGGGCGCCGGTACCGGCCCGAGCGCGAAGCCGGGCACCGGCGGGAACGGCAAGCCGTCGAAGGCGCCCGGCAAGCCGGGCACCAAGCCCGGTACGGGCGTGCCCGGCACCGACGAGGACTGCCCCCTGGCGAAGGCGCCCACGGACCAGCAGATCGCGGCCGGCGCGGTCAAGTCCTCGGTTGAGCACCACGGTCACGGTGACGACGACCCCAAGACCAACGCCAAGAACGCCGCCGCTCCCCTCCTCGCCTCGGAGTCCCCGGTGACCCCCAAGGACGGCAACCTCGCGGAGACGGGCGGCAACAGCGCCACCCCGGCGATCGCGATCGCCGGGGCCGGCGCCCTGGCCGTGGGCGCGGCCGTGCTGTTCGGGGCGGCCCGCCGCCGGAGCGCCGCGGGCCGCCACGGCCGCTAGGCCCTGTCGTCACGTCACGTCACGTCACGTCAGGCCGGCCGGACGGACTGCCCGTGCCTCGTCACTCGAAGACCGAGGCGCAGGTGGTCCGTTCGGCGTGTGCCGGGTCGAGTGCGTTGAGCGCCTCGTGCCAGGCGATGCGGTCGGTCAGGCCGATGGTCACGTGCTCGGAGAGGTCCAGGGCGCACAGGTCTTGGAGCACGACGTTGCGTACGTTCGACCCGTCGAGGAAGCCGCTGCGGTAGGGGGTGACCACCTCGTCGTAGCGGGTCGCGATCACGGTGTACTTCACGCCCGGGACGGTGTCCCCGCCCTCGTTCAGGCGGGTGATGAAGGCCGAGCCGGCGATCTGGTCGGCCAGGCCGGGGGTCGCGGAACTGATCAGGTCCTCGGCGCCGGGGAAGTACGGGAGCAGTCGCGTCAGCCCGCTCAGGGTGGTGCCGTGGTTGTCGGGGGCGAGTCCGACGAGGGCGTTGACCTTGGCGGCTCCGCCCAGGAACTTCAGGTAGTGGCGCGGCATCATGCCGCCCTGGGAGTGGCCGACGAGGTCCGCCTTGGCGGCGCCGGTGGCGGCGAGCACCTTGTCGACGAACACGTCGAGTTGGGCGGCGGACTTCTCGATGGGGCCGAGGCCGTTGAAGAAGGGGACGCCGGGGAGCTGCCCGTAGTCGAGGGAGTAGACGCAGTAGCCGCGGTTCACGAGGTACGGGGCGAAGCCGAGCCAGTTGTCGACGGAGTTCCCGAAGGTGCCGTGGAGGAGGACGACGGGGCGGGGGTGGGCGGCCGTCGGCCGACAGGACCAGTTGTTCCAGCCGCTGCCGGGTGCCGACGCGGCCTGCGCGGCGGGGGTGGTGGGGGCGACGAGCGCGGCGGTGGTGAGGGCGAGGACGGCCAGCGGGCGGAGCAGTCGTCTCCAGGGCAGCATCGTGTGATCTCCTTGCGGGTCAAGGGGAAAGAGCGTGGGGGTTCGTCCCGTGATCCGGATCACAAGGGGGCTGCTGCCGTTAAATTACGGGCGAGTAGCAAGACTTGGAAGTTACGCGTCGGTAAAAACTCGCCGGTCGAGGCTCCCGCCGGCCCCGCCCCAGAAGAACGACCCGCATGCACACGGTCCCCGGCTCCGGAACCGCCCTGGCCACCCCGCCCGACCTGGCGGTCGATCCGCTGGTCGCCGCCGTCACCGAGATCGCGGTGCGCGTGTTGCGGCCGTGCGTGGAGGAGACCGCCGAGGCGGGGGTGCCGCGTTCGCACCTCGACGCGCTCGCGGCGTGTGGCGCGTACGGGCTGATCGCATACGAACCGGATCCCGCGAGCGGGGTCACCGCGCGGCGGGTGACGCGGGAGGTGCACGAGCTGCGGGACGAACTCCCGCCCGGGGAACGGCCCGCGGACCGGTTGCGGCTGCGGGCCGAGAGCCTGGACCTGGCGGTACGGGCCGCCGCGGCCTGCGTGGCGGTGGCCGGCGGGCGCGCGATCCCGTACGGAAACACGGCGGGTCGGCTCTCGCGGGAGGCGCAGTTCCACCTGATCCAGGCCCAGACCGGCGGGCTCAAGCGCGAGGTGGCCCGGCTGATGCTGGACGGGCCCTGATCCACCGACGCGGCCCTGGGGCCCGCCGCGTCACGAGGCCCTGCCGAGGCCGGCGGGATGCCGGACCGCGCCCGCCCCGAAGGTGGCCGCCGGGCGGACCGTGCCCGGGCCGAAGCGGGCGTTGGCCCGGTCGACGGCCGCCTCCACCGTCAGCCGGGATTCCCGGACCGGGTCCAGGGAGATCTGCCGGGCCACGCGTTCGGCGCCGGTCAGGTCCTCGGCCCGGAGCACCATCCCGGTCAGCCGGGCCCGTTGCAGGCCCGCCGCGTCCATCAGCCGGTACGCCGCGGTGCGCAGGTCCTCGTCGTGTGCGGAGGGTTCCGTGAGCCGCCGGGTCTTCTCCCAGCGGGTGCCGCCCGCGAAGCGCAGGGTCAGGGACAGGGAGCGGGCCGCCTGGCGGCGCCCGCGCAGGAGCGCGCCGAGCCGGACGACCAGGGCGAGCAGGGCGGCCCTGGCGTGCGGGCCGTCCAGTTCCTCCCGGGTGAACCCGCTCCTGACGGCGGCCGAGGAGGGCAGGTCGCGGGGGGTCACCGGGCGCGGGTCGACGCCCCGGGCGCGCTCGGCGACCAGTCGGCCGCTCCGCTTGCCCAGGATCCGTTCGACGACGCCGGGCGGGACCCGGGTGAGGGCTCCCACGGTGTGCAGTCCGTAGCCGCGCAGCGCCTCGGCCTGTCGGGAGCCGAGTCCGTGCAGCGCCTCCACCGGCAGCGGCCCGAGGAAGCCGGCCACCGTGTCCGGGTCGTCGGGGACGGCCAGGATCCCGCCGGGGCCGGGGATCCGGGCGGAGGCCATGGCCGCGAGGGCCCAGGTCGCGGCGACCCCGATCCGCACGTCCGTGCCCAGTCGGGCCACCGCGCGCAGGCGGACCACCTCGGCGATCCGGGCGGCCTCGATGCCGAAGTACCTTTGCGCTCCCCGCACTTGGACCAGGGCGGCGCGGGGCGGCAGGGCCTGGACGAGCGGGGAGAACTCCCGCAGCAGTTCCAGGACCTCCCGGTGGCCCTCATCGGTGAGGGTCGGGGCGCACCGTACGTGCAGGATCGCGCTCATCCCGCGCTCCCCGGGCTGGAGTGCCAGAGCTTGCGGCCGGTCGCGGCGCCCTCGCCGGGCGGCCGGAGGTCGGCCCACGGGTTCATCTCGTAGCCGTTCGCCAGGTGGATGCGGCGGCCTTCCGGTGCGCCGTCCGGCTGGGGGGCGCGCTCGCGGGCCGGTTCGGACAGTCGGGCGGTGACCGCCTCCAGGCCGTCCTCCCCGCGCAGTTCGACCAGCTCGGACAGGTTCCAGGCGGCCGCTCCGACGATGCTCAGGCTCTGGGGGCCGCGGCGCTGTACGACGCCTCGGACCAGCAGCAGGAAGGAGTGGAAGACGGTGTGGGCGCAGGCCTCGTGGCTGTCGTCGAAGAAGGCCAGGTCGACCAGGCCGGTGCCGTCGTCGAGGGTGGTGAAGATGACCCGCTTCCCGGATCGGATCGGCGGGGTCTGGGTGGCCGCCTTGGCGCCGGCGACCAGTACCGTCCGCCCGTGTTCGACGTCGCGCAGCCGGGCGGCCGGGACCACGCCGAGTTCGGTCAGGAAGGCCTGGTGGTCGCCCATGAGGTGGCGCGAGGCGTCCATGCCGAGGACGCCGAGCTCGGCGCTGAGGCGTTCGCCGTCGGTCAGGTCGGGCAGGCCGACGGGTGCGGTGGACCGGCCTCCTTCCAGGGGGAGTTGGGTGTTCGCCCGGGCGCCGGCGGCTCGTTGCGCCCCGTGCAGTTCGGTCAAGTGCAGCAGCAGGTCACGGCGGTTCGCGCCGAAGGCGTCCAACGCCCCTACCTGGGCGAGTCGTTCGGCCACGGGGCGGCCCGGGTGGGCGCGGTCCCAGAAGTCGCGCAGGGAGGCGTACGGCTGTCCGGCCTCGATCCGGGCCGCCTCGGCCTCGCCGATGCCGTGGACGTCGGCCAGGGCCAGCCGGAGCCCCCACCTTCGATCGGACACCAGTTCGATACGGTGGGCGACCGCCGACCGGTTCACGTCCAACGGCAGCACCGGCACGCCCCGTCGGCGGGCGTCGGCCAGCAGCAACCGCTTCGGGTACATCCCCGGGTCGTGGGTGAGCAGCCCGGCGTAGAAGGCGGCCGGGTGGTGGGCCTTGAGCCAGGCCGACTGGTAGGTGGGCACGGCGAAGGCCACCGCGTGCGCCTTGCAGAACCCGTACGAGCCGAAGGCCTCCACGATCTCCCAGGTCCGGGCGATCACCTCGGCCGAGTAGCCGCGCGCGCTCGCCGTCGCCGCGAACCAGACCTTGATCCGGCCCTGCGACTGCGGGTCGGACAGTCCGCGCCGCACGCGGTCCGCCTCGTCCCGACCGCAGTCGGTCATGACGTGCACGATCTCGATGATCTGCTCGTGGAAGACCACCACCCCGTACGTCTCGCGGAGCGCCTCCGCCAGGTCCGGGTGCGGGTAGCACGCCGGGGCGCGGCCGTGCCGGGCCTCGATGAAGGGCCGCACCATGTCGGCGGCCACCGGCCCCGGGCGGAAGAGCGAGATGTCGACGACCAGGTCCTGGAAGGTGGCCGGCTGGAGCCGCCCCACCAGGTCCCGCTGGCCCGGGGACTCGATCTGGAAGCAGCCCAGCGTCTCGGCCGAGCGGATCAGCTCGTACGTGGCCGGGTCGCCCGGCGGGACCTGCGCGGGGTCGTCCAGGTCGAGCTCCTCGCCGGTGGCGCGCCGGAGTTCGCCGACGGCGTGGGCCATCGCCGACTGCATCCGCACGCCGAGCACGTCCAGCTTGAGCAGCCCCAGCTCCTCCACGTCGTCCTTGTCGAACTGGGACATCGGGAAGCCCTCGACACCGCTCGGGACGACCGGGGTGCGGGCGAGCAGCGAGGCGTCGGACAGCAGCACCCCGCACGGGTGCATGGCGACCCCGCGCGGCAGTGCGTCCAGCGCCTCGACCAGCTCCCAGAGCCGGCCGTACGACTCCCCCCGCACGTCCCGCAGTTCGGGGAGTTCGGCGAGGGCCGTGCGGGCGTCGCGGGCCCGGATGTGCGGGAAGGCCTTGGCGAGCCGGTCGACGGCGGCCGGGTCCATGGACAGGGCGGCGCCGACGTCGCGGATGGCGTGCCGGACCCGGTAGGTCTCGGGCATGGACACGGTGGCGACGCGTTCGGCGCCGAAGCGGTCGATGATCCGCCGGTAGACCTCAAGCCGGCGGGCGGACTCCACGTCGATGTCGATGTCGGGCAGGACGTGCCGGCGCTTGGACAGGAAGCGCTCCATCAGCAGGCCGTTCGCGACGGGGTCGGCGTGCGCGATCCCCAGGAGGTGGTTGACGAGGGACCCGGCGCCGGAGCCCCGGGCGGCCACCCGGATGCCCATCTCCCGTACGTCGTCGACCACTTGGGCGACCGTCAGGAAGTACGAGGCGAAGCCGTGGTAGGCGATGACGTCGAGCTCCCGGTGCATCCGGTCCCAGTACGCGTGGTCGTCCGCGTACCCGCGGAGCACCATGCCGGCGGAGGCCCGGGAGGCGAGCACCCGCTGGGCGGTGCGGTGACCGGCGCCGACGAGCCGGGCCTCCGGGAAGTGCACGGAGCCGATGCCCAGGTCGTCCTCGGGATCCACGGCGCAGGCGTCGGCGGTGCGCCGGGTCTCGGCGAGCAGCCGGCGCGCGTCGGTGGGGCGCAGGCCGGCCGCCCGGGCGATCCGGTCGGCGACCTCGGCCATGGCGGCGGGGTCCTTGAGCCAGCGTTCGCCGCTGTCCAGGCGCTTGCGGGGATCCACGGGGACCAGTCGGCGGGCCGCGTCGAGGACGTCGGCGACCGGGCCCTGGCCCGGATCGGCGTAGCGGACGGCGTTGGTGACCACGGCCGGGACGCCCTGTTCGACGGCGAAGCCGACCGTGCGCGCGGCGAGGCGCAGCGAGCCGGGGCCCGTGTCGACGTCGGCGCCGGCGCGGCCGTGGTGGACGGCCTCCAGGCGCAGCGCGTCCCCGTACAGCTCCCGCCAGGGCGCGAGCAGCCGCGCGGCCCGGTCGGGGCGGCCCGCGGCCAGCGCCCGGCCGACCTCGGAGTCGGGGCCGAGCAGGACGAACACGCCGCTCAGCCCGAAGGAGCCGAGCGCCTCGCGCAGGGCGTCCCACGTCACCAGCGGGACCTCGGGGGCGCCCGCGTGGGCGGCGGTGACCAGTCGGCAGAGCTCGGCCCAGCCGGCGGCGCCGTCCCGGGCGAGGAAGACGGCCCGGGCGGCGGACTCGTCGACGAAGGCGCCGCCCCTGACGGGGGTGCGGCGGCGGAAGGAGGTCTCGGCGTGGGACATCCCGCCCCCACCGGCCCCCGCACCACCGGACAACCCGGCGCCCGACGACGGCGCGTCGGCGGCGGGGGCGACCGCGAGGTTCACTCCGAACAGCGGCCGGACCCCGGCTCCCGCGGCGGCCTTCGCGAACCGCACCGCGCCCGCGAGGGTGTCGCGGTCGGTGAGGGCGAGGGCATCCATGCCCCGCTCCGCGGCGCGTTCCGCGAGTCGTTCCGGGTGCGAGCCGCCGTAGCGCGCGGAGAACCCCGAAACGGTGTGCAGATGCGTAAAACCAGGCACCCGCGGCCTCCTGCTTCGCTCGATCCCCCGACAGTCCTTCGACCTCCCCTCTCCACCATAGAGCAATTCGAATACGCGTGCGAAACAGTTGTTCGATCACCGGGTGGGAGACCCGTCCGGAGACCGTCCGCGATACCCGTCCGGGAGGTCCGTCCCACCGGGTCCGGACGGGCCCGCGGGACCGGCTCCCGCGTCATCCGTTCGGCCCGCCCCTGCTGCGCCCCTCCCCCGATACGCCGAGCGTGTGAACATGACCCAGACCACCTCCACAGGTCCGCCCGGCGGCTTCCTCGCCGAGATCAAGGACGCCGTGACCGCCCGGGCCGCCCTGCTGGTCCTGGGAGTACTGGCCCTCCAACTCGCCTTCATCACCTCGTACATCGGGGCCTTCCACCACCCCGTGCCCAGCGAGATCCCCCTCGCCGTGGCCGCTCCCGCGCGAGGGGTCGCCGACCGGTACGCCGAACAGCTCGACACCCTGCCCGGCACACCGCTCGACGCCCACGCGGTCAAGGACGCGGACACGGCGCTCGCGCAGGTACGGGACCGCGAGGTGGACGGCGCGCTGATCGTCGACCCGACCGGGAAGACCGACGAGCTGCTGGTCGCGAGCGGCGCCGGGGCCTCCCTCTCCCAGGCCGTCGAGGAGGTCGTCGGCCGCGCCGAGAAGGCCGCCGGGCGCAGTGTGCGGTTCCGCGACGTGGCCCCGGCCGCCCGGGGCGACGCCCGCGGCCTGAGCTCCTTCTACCTGGTCGTCGGCTGGTGCGTGGGCGGCTACCTGTGCGCCGCGATCCTCGCGATCAGCGCCGGCGCCCGGCCCGCGAACTCCGCCCGCGCCGTCATCCGGCTGGGCGTCCTGCTCGTGTACGCGATCGTCGCCGGGCTGCTGGGCGCGGTCATCGCGGGCCCCGTCCTGGGAGCGCTGTCCGGAAACATCATGGCCCTGTGGGGCCTGGGCGCCCTGGTCGTCTTCGCCGTCGGCGCGCTCACCCTGGCCCTCCAGGGGCTGGCGGGCGTGGTCGGCATCGGCCTGGCCATCCTCCTGGTGGTGGTCCTCGGCAACCCGAGCGCGGGCGGCGCCTACCCGTACCCGCTGCTGCCGCCGTTCTGGAGGACCATCGGACCGGCCCTGCCGCCGGGCGCCGGCACGTACGCCGCCCGCTCGATCGCGTACTTCCGCGGCAACGGCGCGGGCGGCCCGATGCTGGTGCTGGCCTGCTGGGCGCTGCTCGGCTCGGCCGTGACCCTGGCCTGCGCGATGTTCCACAAGGGGAAGGTCGGGCCCGCGGTGGGCAGCGGGATCGACGACGGCCCGCAGGACCCCGGGTCCTCCGCGAGCGCCTCCGACCGGTGACCGGGCCGACGGCCGCGCGCCCCGACGGCGGCGCTCAGAAGTAGTCGGCCGGGTCCGGGACGCACAGGAAGCGGGTGGCGAGGTCGACGTCGGTGTCGTGGACGAGGAACCCGAGCCGGTCCCCGTCGGGCGCCCGGTACTCGACCATCTGCATGCCGGGCCGCCAGGAGGACCGGCGGGTCGCGCGACCCCCGCCGGGCAGCTCCACCGCTCGGCGGGCGGGCCGCTTGAAGACCGGCCCGCCGGTCGGGCCCGTGCTCAGCGTCCCGTACACGAAGCCCGTGCGACCCAGCCCCTCGCGCCATTCGACCCGGCAGGAGAGGGCGGTCCGCACTCCCGCGGCCACACCGGCGGCCCGGTGCGCGGCCAGCCGGCGACGCGCCAGGTGGACCACCCCCAGACCCGCCGCCGCACCGAAGGCCGACCCCACCAGATCGACGAACATGCCCGCGCCCCCGCTTCCCGACCGACTTCCGATCGGCACAGCCTAGGCCTGGATCGGCACGGCCCGACCGTCGACCGGCACGTGCCGACCGTCGACCGGCACGTGCCGACCATCGATCGGCACGGCCCGACCCTCGACCGACACGTCCTGCGCGGTGTGCACGACCTCCCCCGCCACCACGACGGTCCGCGCGACGGTCCCGGGGATGGACTCCGCCGGGATCTCCAGGATGTTGCGGGACAGCACCACGAAGTCCGCCGCCTTGCCCACCGTCAGGGAGCCGCGCTCGGTGTCGAGGAAGTTGGCGTACGCGGAGCCCATCGTGTAGCCGTGCACGGCGGTGGCCACGTCCACCGTCTCGCCCGGCTGCCACGGGTCGCCGCCGTCCAGCGGGCGGCGCGTCACCGCCGTGTAGATGCCGATCATCGGGTCCATCTCGGCGACGTTCCAGTCGCTGGAGAAGGCCAGCACCGCGCCCGCGTCGTGCAGGCTGCGCATCGGCCACGCCTTGTGCCAGCGGTCCTCGCCCACGTTCTCCGCCCAGTCCTGGCCCGGGCCGGCGATCTCCGGGGCGCAGTGCCGGGGCTGCATGCAGGCCACCACGCCGAGTTCGGCGAAGCGCGGCACGTCCTGGGGGTCCAGGCACTCCACGTGCACCACCTGGTGGCGGGCGTCGCGCGGCCCGTTGACCGCCCGGGCGTGCTCGACGGCGTCGAGGACGGTGCGGATGCCCCGGTCCCCCGTGGCGTGCACGAAGCATTGGAAGCCGCGGGCGTCCAGCCCGGTCAGCAGCTCCGCGAACTCCTCGGCCGGGTAGAAGGTCTCGCCGCGGTGGGCCCCGCATCCGGTGTACGGCTCCAGCAGCGCGGCCGTGCGCGGCTCCACGACGTCGTCGATGTACAGCTTCAGCGGGCCGACCCGCAGGCGGTCCCCGGAGTACATCCGGGCGCAGGCGGCGAAGAGGTCGAGTTCCTCGTCGCTCGTGCCGCGCGGGTGGAAGAGGGCCGCGACGATCCGGGACCTCAACCGGCCTTCCGCGCGGGCCCGTTCGAAGAGTTCCAGGTCGTCCAGGGAGTTCTGCGGCTCCACCACCGTGGTGATGCCGAAGCGGATCGCGTCGTCGAGGCTCTTGGCGAGCCGCCCGTACTGGCGGTCCGGGGAGGCCCACGGCACGCCCAGTTCGCGCAGTGCCCGGTGTCCGTCGCGGGAGAGTCCCTTGATGGCGAAGTCCTTGACGAAACCGGTGGGTTCGCCCGTGGTGGGATCGACGGCGGCGGTGCCGAAGGGCAGGTCGACCTGGTCCCGGGAGACGCCGAGGCGACGCATGGCGGCGGTGTTGAGCCAGGCCGTGTGGACGTCGTACGAGAGCACGATCGCGGGGGTGTCGCCGGTGACCGGGTCCAGGTCGGCGGCGGTCGGCATCCGGCCGCCGGGGATGGCGGAGTAGTCGAAGGCCTCGGCCTCGATCCACTCCGCGTCCGGGTGGGCCTCGTGCCACGCGCCGATCCGGTCGAGGATCGCGTCGAGCGTGCGGACCCCGGCGAGCTGTACGCACGCGTCGTCGGAGCCGAGGCGTACGTGGTTGTGGGCGTCGATGAAACCGGGCAGCACCAGCCGCCCGCCCGCGTCGATGCGCTCGGTGTCGGGGCCGGCCCAGGCCTCGGCCTCGGCGTCCGGGCCCACCCAGACGATGGCGCCGTCGTGGACGGCGAGGGCCTCGGCCTCGGGCAGGTCCGGGTCCACGGTGTGGATCCGGGCCCCGGTGAGCAGCAGGTCGGCGGCGATGGGGTGTGACATGGGGTGGTGCTCCTGTGGCAGCGGAGGGGTGGTGTGGGGGAGGGTCAGGCGGCCGGGGTGGGGGCGGGTGCGCGCCGGACGAGGGCCCAGTAGGCGAGTCCGGAGACGACCGAGCCGAGGAGGGTGAGGTCGGCGCCGCCGAGGGGGGCCACGAGGGGGCCGGTCCAGAGCTCGGAGTCGCAGGTCAGGGCGGCGAAGAGCATGCCGGCGAGCAGGGCGGCCATGCCGGCGGGGTGGTAGCCGGCCCGGTACCAGTAGGCGCCCGCGTTCCCGGCGTGCAGGGCGTCGGAGTCGTACCGGCAGCGGCGCAGCAGCATGTCGGCGAGGAACACCCCGCCCCAGGGCGCGAACACGATGATCAGCAGGGAGAGGAAGGACAGCAGCGAGGTGGTGAAGTCGGTGAGGAAGAGCGCGGCGAGCGAGCCGACGGCGGTCACGGCGGCGCTGATCACGATGGCCCGGGAGCGGCTCCACGGGATGCCGAGGACCTGGAGGTTCAGGCTGGAGGAGTAGAGGGTGATGATCGAGTTGGTGACGGAGCCACCGAGCACGAGTGCCAGGAACACGGTCTGGAACCAGCCCGGCAGCAGGCTCTCGGCGCCCGCGACGGCGTCGGTCATGTCGGTCTGGGTGGCGGCCGCCACGCCGGCGACGCCGAGGGCCACGGAGGAGACGAACCCGCCGAGCGCCCCCATCCAGGTGATCGACCTCAGCGTGGTGGTCCGGGGCAGGTAGCGGGTGTAGTCGGCGGGCATCGGCAGGTACGAGAAGGGGCCGGCCAGCATCACGACGAAGGCCAGGCTCCAGCCGGACAGTCCGGGGCCGGCGGCGGGCGCGGAGGTGTCGGCGCCGGGCAGCACGAAGACGAGCAGCGCGCCGAAGCCGACGGCGAGGACGTACGCCATCCAGCGCTCGGCGAACTGCACGGTGGCGTGGCCCCACATGGCGACGGCGAAGGTCAGCGCGAGGGTGACGCCGAGGGCGAGGGCCCGGATCGCCGTGCCCCCGCCGAGGCCGACCTCGCTGAAGAACACCTCCAGCGCCAGGGTGCCGACCACGGTGTTGACGATGGTGTAGCCGATGCTCACCACCCAGTTGAGGACGCCGGCGGGGAAGTTGCCGCGCACCCCGAAGGCGGCGCGGGAGATCACCAGGGTGGCGGTGCCGGTGCGGATGCCGCTGAGTCCGGCGGCGCTGACGGCGAAGAAGGAGAGCCCGCTGAGCACGACCACGAGGGTGGCCTGCCAGAAGGAGAGGCCGAAGGCGACGGCGAGGGCGCCGTTGATCACGTAGGTGAAGGTCAGGTTCGATCCGAACCAGAGCCAGAAGAGGTCCTTGGCGCTGCCGTGGCGCTCGGCGTCCGGGATGGGGTCGATGCCGTGCGTCTCGACCTTGAAGACCTCGTCGACGTCGGCCGCCGTCTCCTGCCGTCTCGTCTCCGGCCGGCTCGTCTCCTGCTGTGTCATCCGCCGTACCCCTGACCTTGGCACTCTCGGCCCTTCCAGACCTTGAATGGCGTTCTAAGTTCTTGAATGACATTCAAGATGCGCCGCCTCCGGGGGCCGCGTCAAGACCCTGTCCGGGATAAGGTCCGACCAGGCAAGATCGGGAAGGCGGGAGCGGTGGCGGGAGCGGCACGGCGGCGCGACGGGCAGATCGCCCAGGAGCGGATGCTGGAAGAGGCCATGACGGCGATCGCCGAGGACGGGCTGGCGACGCTCACCATGTCGGCGCTGGCCGAGCGGCTCGGCACCAGCGGCGGCCACATCCTGTACTACTTCGGCAGCAAGGACCGGCTGCTGCTGGAGGCGCTGCGCTGGAGCGAGACGCAGCTGACCGCCGAACGCACCGAACTGCTGGGCCGCCGGCTCACCGCCCACCGCAAACTCGCCCTGTTCGTGGAGCTGTACCTGCCCCGCGGCCCCCGGGACCCGCGCTGGACGCTGTGGATCGAACTGTGGGCCCGCACACCCTCCAACGAGCCCCTCCAGGCCGCCCAGCAGGAGATCGACGACGGCTGGCAGCGGGACCTGGAGGCGCTGCTGGACAAGGGCGTACGGCAGGGCCGGTTCGCCGCCGACCTGGACGTGCCGGACCGGGCCTCGGAGCTGCTCGCGCTGCTGGACGGGCTGAGCACCCGCGTGGTCCTGGGGCAGCGCGGGGCGGAGCGGGACGTGGCCCTGGAGCGGGCCCGCTCGGCGGCGGCCCTGCTGATCCCGCACCTCTGAAGCCCCGGGCATCGCACGCGCGACGGAGGCCGCCCGGGACCCTGGGGTCCCGGGCGGCCTCCGCCCTCCGACGCGGGCGTCGCTTCCTCCCGGCCGGCGTCACCTGGCCCGGGCGGCCTCCTCGGCCGGGACGCCTTCGGCGTTGCCGTAGTACGCCTGCCGCATCAGCCGCCGCATGTCGTCGATCATCGGCATCCGCGGGTTCGCGGGGGCGCACTGGTCGGCGTAGGCGTTCATGGCCTGGGTCGGCAGGGCCTCGATGAAGGCCCGCTCGTCCACGCCCTCCTGCGCGAAGGAGGCCGGGATCCCGCACTCGGCGCGCAGTTCCTCGACGGCCCGGGCGTAGGACTCGACGCCCTCGGCCGGGGTGGAGGCCGGCAGCCCCAGCATCCTCGCGATCTCCTGGAACCGCTCGGGGGCCCGGTAGACCTCGGCCTTCGGCCACGGGGTGGCCTTGTGCGAGACCGTGCCGTTGTACCGGATGACGTGCGGCAGGAGCAGCGCGTTGGTGCGGCCGTGGGGCACGTGGAAGGTGTTGCCCAGGGTGTGGGCCATCGCGTGGACCAGGCCGAGGAAGGCGTTGGCGAAGGCCATGCCCGCCACCGTCGAGGCGTTGTGCATCTTCTCGCGGGCCTCGGGGTCGTTGGGGCCGTCGACGACGCAGCGCCGGAGGTTCTCGAAGACCAGTCTGATCGCCTGGAGGCAGAGGCCGTCCGTGTAGTCGTTGGCGTACGCGGACACGTACGCCTCGGTGGCGTGGGTCAGGGCGTCGAAGCCCGAGTCCGCGGTGACCGCGGCCGGCAGCCCCATCGGCAGGACGGGGTCGACGATGGCGACGTTCGGGGTCAACGCGTAGTCGGCCAGTGGGTACTTGCGGGCCGCCGCCGGGTCGGAGATGACGGCGAAGGGGGTGACCTCGGATCCGGTGCCCGAGGTGGTCGGGACGGCGACCAGCTTCGCCTTCTCCCCGAGCGAGGGGAAGGTGTAGGCCCTCTTGCGGATGTCGAAGAACTTCTCCTTCGTGTCCCCGAACTCCACCTCCGGCCGCTCGTACATCAGCCACATGATCTTGGCCGCGTCCATCGGGGAGCCGCCGCCGAGCGCGATGATCGTGTCGGGCCGGAAGTCCCTCATCAGCGCGGCGCCGGCCCGGACGGTGTCCAGCTCCGGGTTCGGTTCGACGTTGTCGATGATCTGGAGGGACACGCCGCCCGGGCGGGCGTTCAGGATGTCGGTGACCTTCCGCACGAAGCCGAGGGCGACCATCGTCTTGTCGGTGACGATCGAGACGCGGCCGATCCCGTCCATCTCGCCCAGGTACCGCAGCGAGTTGCGCTCGAAGTAGATCTTCGGCGGGACCTTGAACCACTGCATGTTGTTGTTGCGCCGTCCGATCCGCTTGACGTTGATCAGGTTCACCGCGGTGACGTTGTCGGAGACCGAGTTGCGGCCGTAGGAGCCGCAGCCGAGGGTCAGCGAGGGGAGGAAGGCGTTGTAGACGTCGCCGATGCCGCCGAAGGTGGAGGGCGAGTTGACGATGACCCGGACGGCCTTGACCCGCCGGCCGAACTCCTCGACGAGTTCCTCGTCCTCGGCGTGAATGGCGGCGCTGTGGCCCAGTCCGTGGAACTCGACCATCTCGGCGGCCAGTCGCAGGCCGTCCTCGGTGTCGCGGGCCTTCAGGGCGGCCAGGACCGGGGAGAGCTTCTCGCGGGTCAGCGGCTCGGCCTCACCGACCTCGGCGCATTCCGCGAGGAGGACGGAGGTCTCGGCGGGCACCGTGAAACCGGCCTGCTCGGCGATCCATTGCGGGGACTTCCCGACGACCGCCGGGTTCAGCCGGGCCTCGCCGCGGTCGGCCGCGTGGGCGGTGGTGCCGAAGACGAACTGCTCCAGCCTGGTCTTCTCGGCGTCGGTGACCACGTGGGCGCCGAGCCGGCGGAACTCCGCGAGCCCCTGTTCGTAGATCTCACCGTCCAGGATGACGGCCTGCTCGGAGGCGCAGATCATGCCGTGGTCGAAGGCCTTGGAGAGCACGATGTCGTGGATCGCGCGGCCCAGACGGGCGCTCTTGTGGACGTACGCGGGCACGTTGCCCGCGCCGACGCCCAGGGCCGGCTTGCCGCACGAGTACGCGGCCTTGACCATGGCGTTTCCGCCGGTGGCCAGGATGGTGGAGACACCCGGGTGGTTCATCAGGGCGTCGGTCGCCTCCATGGAGGGGGCGCTCACCCACTGCACGCAGTCCTCGGGGGCACCGGCGGCCACGGCCGCGTCGCGGACGATGCGCGCGGCCTGCGCCGAGCAGTTCTGGGCGGAGGGGTGGAAGGCGAAGATGATCGGGTTGCGGGTCTTCAGGGCGATCAGCGCCTTGAAGAGGGTCGTCGAGGTCGGATTGGTGACCGGGGTCATCGCGCAGACGACACCGACGGGTTCGGCGATCTCGGTGACACCGTTCAGCTCGTCGCGGCCGATGACGCCCGCGGTCTTCAGGCCGCGCATCGAATGCACCACGTGCTCGCAGGCGAAGAGGTTCTTGACCGCCTTGTCCTCGAAGAGCCCGCGGCCGGTCTCCTCGACGGCGAGCCGCGCGAGCTCCCCGTGCCCGCTCAGCGCGGCGAGGGAGGCCTTCGTGACGATGTGGTCGACCTGCTCCTGGTTGAACGACTCGAACCGGCCGAGCGCCGTGAGCGCGCGCTCGACCAGTCCGTCCACCATCTCGTTGGCCCGCATGACAGGAACTCCTTCATTTCGACCCGGTTCGAACCGGCGACCCGTTTTCCCCGTGTCTCAATTCGACACCCGAAAGCGGAAGACGGGGCGCCGAAAAAGCCCTTTCCGACGGGGCCGAAGGGCCGTTCACGCCTGTTCACGCCCCTGTGACCACCCTTCTTGACCTGGGCATATGCGGAAGGACCAAAGACCTTCCGCGCTTGTGAAAGCATTCACAAGAATTTCCCGCGAAGTGCGCCCTACCGCACTCCTCCTCCGGCGAGCACAATCACCGTGACGACTCGCGTCGACCGTGAGGGAGGGAGCGCGTGCGCCATCAGGTGCGTACCGCCGACGGACGCGCTCTGGCCGTGGAGCGCTGGGGCGACCCCGACGGCAAGCCGGTCTTCCTGCTCCACGGCATGCCCGGCAGCAGACTCGGGCCGGCGCCGCGGGGCATGGTCCTCTACCAGCGCCGGATGCAGCTCATCGCCTACGACCGGCCCGGCTACGGCGGCTCCGACCGCCATCCGGGCCGCACCGTCGCCGACGTGGCCCAGGACGTGGCCGCCGTCGCCGACGCCCTGGGGCTGGACACCTTCGCCGTGGCGGGCCGCTCCGGCGGCTCCGCCGGAGCCCTGGCCTGCGCCGCCCTGCTCCCGGACCGGGTCACCCGGACGGCGGCCATGGTGGGCCTCGCCCCCCGCGACGCGGAGGACCTGGACTGGTTCGCCGGAATGGCGGACTCGAACGTCCGGGAGTACACCACCGCCACCGACGACCCCGAGGAACTCGCGGCCCGCCTCACCCCCCGCGCCGCCGGCATCCGCGCGGACCCCGGCCGGCTCCTGGACGAGCTGCGCCGGGACCTCACCGACAACGACCGCATGATCGTCTCGGACGCCGGTCTGCGGTCCATGCTGCTGCGCAACTACCGCGAGGGCCTGCGGACCTCGGCGGACGGCTGGATCGACGACGTCCTCGCCTTCAGCCGCCCCTGGGGCTTCGACCCGGCCGACATCCGGACCCCGGTGATGATCTGGCACGGGGAACTGGACGTCTTCTCCCCCGTCGGGCACTCCCGCTGGCTGGCCCGCCGGATCCCCGGCGCCACCACCACCATCGACCCGGCCGCGGCCCACTTCGCGGCCCTGCGCGCCCTGCCCGACGTACTGAACTGGCTGCTGCGGGACGTTCCCGCGCCCCCGATCAGCGAGCAACAGCCGGCCTGAGGGCCGGCGGCGGGGGCCTACGACGTTACGTGGAGGACGAGTTCGCCGTCACCGGCCGCGTCGCCGGGGCGCGGGCGGCCCGGGCAGCGCCGAACGCGGCCGGGGCCGGGCTGCCCCTCACACGTTCCGAACCCTCGGAGAGAGGGGGGACGGCACACCCCGGAAGAAAAGGATCTTGCCGTACGGCAAACGGCCGAATACGGGGTCGCGAGAATTGCGTCACGCTTTCCATAGAACGCTTGACCAGGCGTCATGTCTCGGTTGCCAATAGGGTGTGGACGAGTAAAGTCCACGCTTGACACTGGCGCGACGCCGCTGTCAACCCCCTGCCCTTTTCGCCCGGCTTCCCCAAGGACGGTGTCGTGAACACTTCCGCAACCCCCCCGACCACCACGGTCAAGACCTCCCGGGTCCCGCTCGACCGCATCGACGTGCACAGCACCTCGGCGGCGGCGACACTCGGCCGCGTGTTGCGGACGGAATCCGGTCGTCACGTTCAGGCACCGATCTTCAACTCTGCGCTCTGACGCCGAAGTACGCGCTCTAGACTGGTGGAATGACCGGCCTGATCGCATTTCGCGAGATCGTCCTGAAAGTTCACAGCAGATGCGATCTCGCTTGTGATCATTGCTACGTCTACGAACACGCAGATCAGAGCTGGCGAGCCCGACCGAAGGTGATCTCCCCCGAGGTGATCGCACACACTGCGTCGCGGCTCGCCGAACATGCCCGTGACCATGCCCTCCCCTCTGTCACGGTGATTCTCCACGGAGGGGAACCCCTGCTGGCGGGCACCGCCCGACTCCGCCTCGTGTGCGAGGAATTCACCCGCGCCCTCGACGGAATCGCCGCCCTGGACCTGCGCATCCACACCAACGGGCTCCAGCTCGGCCACCGTCATCTGGACCTCTTCGCCGAGTACGACGTCCGGGTCGGCATCTCCCTCGACGGGGATCGCGCCGCGAACGACCGCCACCGCCGGTTCGCGGACGGCCGCACCAGCCACCCCCTGGTCCTCGCCGCCGTCGCGCTGCTCCGCTCCGAGCCCTACCGCCACCTCTACCAGGGGCTGCTCTGCACCGTGGACGTGGCCAACGACCCCGTCGCCGTGCTCGACGCCCTCGTCGAGCTGGAGCCGCCCCGGGTGGACTTCCTGCTCCCCCACGCCACCTGGGAGACCCCGCCGGCCCGCCCGGACGGTGCCCCCGACGCCTACGCGCGCTGGCTGCTGCGGGTCTTCGACCACTGGGAGCGCCGGGAACGCCCGGTCCCCGTACGGCTCTTCGAGTCGCTGCTGTCCACCCTGCGCGGCGGACCCAGCCTGACGGAGTCCCTGGGCCTGGCCCCGACCGACCTCGTCGTCGTCGAGACCGACGGACAACTGGAGCAGGTCGACTCCCTCAAGACCGCCTTCGAGGGGGCCGCGGCCACCGGCTTCAACGTCTTCGACCACACCTTCGACCAGGTGGCGTCCCACCCCGGGGTGCGTGCCCGGCAGCAGGGGCTGGCCGGTGTCAGCGAGACGTGCCGGCGCTGCCCCGTCGTACGCTCGTGCGGCGGCGGACTCTACGCCCACCGCTACCGGCCCGACCCGGCGACCGGCGGGAGCTTCGACCATCCCTCCGTGTACTGCGCCGACCTGCGCGAGCTGGTGGACGGGGTGGAGGGTCGCACCGCACGGCGCGAGACCGCCCCGGAGCTCACCGACCCCACCGAACTGGCCCGGTCCCAGCAGGAGCTGACCCGGATGCTGCTCGCCCGGTTGAACGCCGACCGGACGGGTGACCCCGACTGGGCCCGGGCCTGGGAACTGCTGGCGGCCGTGGAGCGGTCCGGGGACGCCGGCGCGGACGCCCTGGACGCCGTACTGGACCACCCGTTCACCCGGACGTGGGTACTGGCGGCCCTGGACACGCAGGACGAGGGACCCCGGGAGGACACCGGCCCGGCCCGCCGGCTGGCCGCGCTGGCCGCCGCCGCCGTGCTGCGGGGCGGGCTGGACCTGCCGGCCGAAGTGGCCTACCGGGACGGCGAGGTGTACCTGCCGACCCTGGGACTGCTGCGGCTCGGCGAGCCGGGCACGCGGGGGCGGGCCGCGCTCCGCGCCGTCGACGACGGGTACGCCGTACGGGACGGCCGCGCCGAGCACCGCTTCGGTCCCGCGGCGGGGGACGCGCGCTGGCAGCCCGTACGGACCTGGCCGCCCGGGCCGGACGCGGCGCCGGTGGCCCTGGAGGACCTGGATCCGTACCGCAACTGCTTCGCCCGCCCGCCCCGGCTGCGGCTCGGGGCGGGCGAGGCCGAGGAGTGGCGGGGTCTCCTGGACCGGGCCTGGGCCCTGCTGCACGACACGGTCCCGGAGTTCGCCCGGGCGGCCGCCGCCGGGCTCACCACGCTGACCCCGCTGGCCGGCGGGCCCCGGGAGCACGGCTGGGGGGAGGCCGGCCGGCACGCCCCCGGGGCGCTCGGCGTCCCGTACGGGGCGGGGGTGCGGGAGACGGCGCTCGCGCTGCTGACCGGCCGCAGGCGGGCCCGCCTGCGCGCCCTGACCGAGGTGGCCGACCTGTACGCCCTGGACGGGGAGTGGCAGCACCCGTCGCCCTGGCGGGAGCGGCCCGTCCCGGTGTCCCGACTGCTGGCCGACGTACACGAGCGGGTGGCGATGGAGGCGTACCGGCGGGCCGTCGCGGGCCCCGAGCCCGGCTCCGCCGACCCCATCCACCGGGCCCTGGACCGGCTGTCCGGGGCGGCCGAACTGACGATCACGGGCAAGCGTCTCGTGGAGGAACTGCGCTGGGAGCTGAAGGCGGTCGACGCGTGAGCGCCCTCGCCGTCCACCTGCGCCTGCTCGGCGTCCGACCCCGGTCCCGGCTCCTGGTGCACGCCGCGCTCGGCGGGACCGGTCTGCGCGCCGAGGAGCTGCGCGACGCCCTGACGGGGGTCCTCGGCCCGCACGGCACGCTGGTGGTACCGACCTTCACCCCGGAGAACTCCCTCACCTCCGGCGCCCACCTGGCCAGGATCGCCGGGCTGAGCCCGTCCGAGACGGCGGCCTTCCGCGCCCGGATGCCGGCCTTCGACCCGGCGACCACGCCGAGCCAGGGCATGGGCGCCCTGGCCGAGGCCGTGCGCACCGCGCCGGGGGCCGTGCGCAGCGCCCACCCTCAGACGTCCTTCGCCGCGCTCGGCGGGGGCGCGGAGGGCCTGTGCGCGGGTCATCGGATCGAAAGCCACATGGGCGAGGAGTCGCCCCTGGGAAAGCTGTGTTGGGAGGGAGGGCAGGTACTCATGATCAATGTGGGGTTTTCAGTTTGCACTGCTTTCCATCTCGCGGAGTATCGAATTCCGAAGCCCCCCTTGCGCATGTACGACTGTGTGGTGAAGGTGAACCTTCCGGGGGATCAACAGGGGGAGGAGTGGACCGCGTACGAGGACGTGGCACTGGACGACAGCGACTTCGCGGAGATCGGCGGGACGTTTCCGGATTCACAGGTGCGCAGGGGTCGGGTGGGCGGGGCGCCGGCCCTGCTCTTCTCGATTCCGGATGCCGTCGATCACGCGCTTGACTGGATGACCGAAAACAGATGCTGATTGACTGAACGATGAGGGGATGTCGCGAAGCAGCTCCGGAATGATGTTTCTTCGCTCGCATCTTCGGGACGGGGGGCGTGTGCCCGCATCAGTGCAGCCGTACTTCTTTCTCAGTTATGCGCATACACCGAGATTCGGGGCCGGGGGGCCCGACCCGGACATGTGGGTCGAGCGCCTCTTCCGTGATCTCTGCAGTCACGTCATGGCGCTGACCGATCTGCCCGCCGGGTCCGAGGCGGGTTTCATGGACCGGGAGATACGCAGTGGCGAGGGCTGGTCGGAGCGGCTGGGGACGGCACTCGCCACCTGCCGGGTCTTCGTCCCGCTGTTCTCGCCGCGCTACTTCGCCAGCGAGATGTGCGGGAAGGAGTGGTTCGCCTTCGCGCAGCGCGCCATCCAGCACGGAGCGGCGAGCAACCAGCCGGCCGAGGCCATCGTCCCCGCGTTGTGGGTACCGGTGCCGCCGTCCCAACTCCCGGGTCCCGCCGAGCGGTTGCAGTTCAACCACAACACCTTCGGCGAGCGCTACGTCACCGACGGGCTGTACGGGCTGATCAAACTGCGGGGGTACGCCGAGCAGTACGAGCGGGCCGTCTACGAACTCGCCAAGCGGATCGTCCGGGTCGCCGAGACCGTCCGCCTCGACCCCGTCCGCCCGGTGGACTACCGGGTCGTGCCCAGCGCCTTCGGCAGCTCCGACAATCCCACCCGCTCCCTGCACGTGACCGTCGCGGCCGCGTCCCGCCACGACCTTCCGGAGGGGCGCAGCCCCGAGTACTACGGGGACAGCGCGCTGGACTGGAACCCGTACCACCCGGCGTCCCAGCGGCCCGTCGCGCTGATCGCGGAGGACCTGGTCAGGAACCTCAACTACCAGACCACCATCGGTTCCTTCGACGACGAGGCGGGACACTTCGACAGCAAGCAGCCGCCCACCCGCCCGGAGATCCTGATCGTCGACCGCTGGGCGGTCGAGGACGAGCAGCGGCGCCGGCGACTCGCCGCCTTCGACCAGGAGTCCCGGCCGTGGATCAACGTGGTCGTGCCGTGGAACCGGTACGACCACCAGAGCCGGGCGAAGGAGAACGAGCTGGCGCACCGGCTGGAGGACACCATGCCCGTGAAGATGAGCCAGGGCCGGGCCGCGTGCCGGGCCGCCGCGAACGGCGTGGCCAACATGGAGACGCTCGGGCAGATCCTGCCGCAGGTCGTGGAGGCGGCCGCGCAGCAGTTCCTCAGACACGCCCAGGTCTATCCACCGGCCGGCAACACCCACACCGAACGCCCGCGGCTGATCGGGCCGATGGGGATGAACGGGCCGCCCGCGCCGCTGCCGCCACCCGCCCCCTTCCCGCCCGACAGCGAATCCCGGGGCGGCGAACACCGGGACGGCGAAGGCCACGACCACGAGCACGGGGACGGCGAGGACCGCAACGGCGAGCCGCGCGGCAGGGGCGCCGCCGACCACAACGAATCAGACCGGGGGGACGCGGATGACAGCGAGTCGTGACAGCCGTGAGGGACGCATCGTCACCTTCTACTCGTACAAGGGCGGTACCGGCCGCACGATGGCGCTCGCCAACACCGCCTGGATCCTCGCGGCCAACGGCAAGCGCGTGCTCGCCGTCGACTGGGACCTGGAGGCCCCGGGGCTGCACCGTTTCTTCCACCCCTTCCTGGACCCCTCCACCCTGGGGGCCACCACCGGGGTCATCGACCTGATCAGCGAGTACGCCTGGGCCGCCACCAGTCCGGTGCAGCGCGCCGACGACTGGCACAAGGACTATGCACGGATCCAGCCGCACGCCGTCTCGCTCACCCCGGAGACCCTGGGCTGGGAGTTCCCGGACGGCGGCACGCTCGACTTCGTCTCGGCGGGCCGACAGAACCGCGAGTACTCGGCGACCGTCTCCACCTTCGACTGGGACAACTTCTACGACCGGCTCGGCGGTGGTCTCTTCTTCGACGCCTTACGCGCCGACATGAAGAGGAACTACGACTACGTCCTGATCGACAGCCGGACCGGCCTGTCCGACATCGCGGACATCTGCACGGTGCACCTGCCGGACGTCCTGGTGGACTGCTTCACCCTCTCCGACCAGTCGATCGACGGCGCCGCCTCGGTGGCGCGCCAGATCGACGAGCGGTTCAACGACCGGGGCATCAAGATCTATCCGGTTCCGATGCGCATCGACGAGGGCGAGAAGGAGAAGGCCGACGCGGGCCGGGCCCTGGCGCGGATCAGGTTCGACCGCTTCCCCAACGGTCTCGTCGGGGACGAACTCACCTCGTACTGGGGCGCGGTGGAGATCCCGTACCGGCCCTATTACGCCTACGAGGAGACCCTGGCCACCTTCGGTGACGAGGCCGGTCTCACCAACTCCCTGCTCTCCGCGTTCGAGCGGTTGACGGCGGTGGTCACCGAGGGCGAGATCGTCTCGATGCCCGCCATCGCGGAGGACGTCCGGATGCGGATCCGGGACGCCTTCACCCGGCGGCGCCCGGCCCTGCCCGCCGACCTGTTCCTGTCCTACGTCGCCGAGAACCGCATGTGGGCCGACTGGATCGAGTCGGTGCTCACCCGGGCCGGGTTCCGGGTGGTGCCGCAGGACGTCTCCGCCGAACGCGCGCCGGTCGACGGGGGCGGAGCCGGGGACACCCTCGGCGGGGCCGGCATCAGCGTCGACAACGCGGCCCGGACCGTGGTGCTGCTCTCCAGCGCCTACCTCAAGTCCGCCCGGGCCGTGGACGTCTGGAACCGGGCGGCGGCGGAGGACCCGACCGGGGGCCGGCGCCAGCTGGTGCCGCTGCGCGTGGGCGACGTACGGCTGGCGACCCCGTACATCGACCGCAACCCGGTGGACCTGTTCCGCCTCGACGAGGTGCACGCCACCACGGCGCTGCTCCGCGCGGTGGAGCGGCCGATGGCCCTGCCGGACTCCGTCAACAGCACCACCCAGCCGGGGCCCCGGTTCCCGGGGACGGTCCCGAAGATCTGGAACGCGCCGCCCCGCAACCCCGGGTTCACCGGCCGCAGCATCGTGCTGGAGCGGATGCGCGACCAGCTCGGCGGGGGCATGGCCGTGGTGCTGCCGCAGCCGCAGACCCTGTACGGGCTCGGCGGCGTGGGCAAGACGCAGGTGGCGCTGGAGTACGTGCACCGGTTCATGGCCGACTACGACCTGGTCTGGTGGATCTCCTCGGAACAGACCGACGACGTGGTGGCGGCCCTCGCGGAGCTGGCCGTACGCCTGGGCGCGCAGACCGGCGAGGACATGTCGGCCGCTTCCCAGGAGGCGATCGACCTGCTGCGGCGCGGGGTGCCGACCTCGCGGTGGCTGTTGGTCTTCGACAACGCCGACGATCCCGAGACGCTGAAGCGGTTCTTCCCGCCGGGCGGCCCGGGGCACGTGCTGGTGACCTCGCGCAACCAGTCCTGGTCGCAGTACGGCGACGCGCTCCCGGTGGACGTGTTCCTGCGCGAGGAGTCCATCGAGCACCTCCAGCGCCGGGCCCCGGGACTCACCAAGGAGGACGCCGAGCAGGTGGCCGTGGCGGTGGGCGACCTGCCGTTGGCGGTCGAGCAGGCGGGCGCCTGGATCGCGGAGACGGCGACGCCGGTGTCCGCGTACCTGGAGCAGTTGGCGGAGCAGGCGGCCCGGGTGCTGGGGCTGAACCAGCCCCCCGGTTACCCGGAGCCGGTGGCCGCCACCTGGAACGTGTCCATCGAGCGGCTCCAGTCCCGCTCCCCCGCCGCCGTGCGGCTGCTCCAGCTCTGCGCGTTCTTCGCGCCCGAGCCGATCTCCGCGAACCTCCTCTACAGCAAGGAGATGATCAACGCGCTCAAGCCGTACGACTCCTCGCTCCAGGAGAAGCTGATGCTGGGCCGGGTGATCCGGGAGATCGGCCGGTTCGCGATGGCCAAGGTCGACCAGGTCGGCAACAGCATCCAGGTGCACCGGCTGGTCCAGGCAGTGATCCGGGCCCAGCTCTCGGAGGAGGAACAGCGCGAGGCCCGGCACGCGGTGCACCGGATCCTGGCGGGGGCCCGGCCGGACGACGACGAGCCGATAGACAATCCGGAGACCTGGCCGCGGTTCAACACCATCTGGCCGCACCTGACGCCCTCCGAGGCCCGCAACTGCAAGGAGCCGGAGACCCGCCGGCTGTTGATCGACCGGGTGCGCTACCTCTGGAAGCGCGGAGACTTCAAGGCCGCGTACCAACTCGGCGAGGAGCTGCGGGAGATCTGGAAGGACACCCTCGGCAACGACGACCTCCAGTACCTGTACCTGCGCTTCCACCTGTCCAACATCCTGCGCTCGCAGGGCCGGTTCGTGGAGGCGCAGGAGCTGGGCGAGGTCACGCTGGAGCGGCAGCGGACGGTGCTCGGCCCCTCCCACCCGCACACGTACATGACCACCAGTGGCCTGGCGATGGACCTGGGGGCGCTGGGCCGGTACGCGGAGGCGATGGAGCTGGCGACGGCCGCCCACGAGGGCTTCAGCCAGATATTCCACGAGGCGCACCCCCGCACCCTGGCCGCGGCCAACAACCTGGCGCTGAACCTGCGCATGGTCGGCCAGTACGCGCGGGCCCGGGAGATCGACCAGGAGGTCTTCGACCGGCGTACCGAGGTGCTGGGCACGGACCACCCGTACACGCTCTCGTCGGCCCAGAACCTGGCCCGTGACCTGCGCGAGGTGGGCCGGTACGACGACTCGGTGCAGCTCTTGGCGCGGACGTACGAGATCTACAAGCGGACGCTGGGCCGGGCCTTCCCGGGCACCCTGTCGGCCGCGAAGAACCTGGCGGTGTCGCTCCGCAGGGCGGGCGAGTTGGAGGACGCGCTGCGGCTGACGACGGCGACCCGCAACCGCTACCGGGCCAAGTACACCTCGGTCAACCCCGACCTGTTGGCCTGCGAACTCAACCTCGCCTCGGACCTGTTCGCGACGGGTGATCCGGGCGCGGCGCGGGACCTGGCGCAGGAGGTGGTGGACGAGTTCATGAAGGTGCCGGGCGAGCGGCACCCGTACACCCTCGCCGCGCTCAACAACCTCGCGGTGTTCCACTGGGGCACGGGGGCGGCGGACACGGCGGAGCCAATGCTGCGGCAGACGATCCGGCACATGCGCGAGGTGCTGGGCGACAACCACCCGCACACGATCTTCACCCATCTGAATCTGGCCAACGCCCGGGCGGACCTCGGTGATCCGGAGGGCGCGCTGGAACTGGAGCGGCTGTCGGTGATGCGGCTGCGCGAGGCGCTGGGAGTGCATCACCCCGAGACCCTGGCGAGCGCCTCCAACATGGCGGTCAGCCTGGACATGATGGGGCGCAAGGAGGAAGCCGCCCGGGTGCGGGCGGAGGCGGTGGCCGAACTGACGCGGCTGCTGGGCGAGGAGCACGGTCTGACCCGCTACGCCCGTGACGAGCGGCGGGTGCACCGCGACCTGGAGCCCCTCGCCGTGTGATCCGACGGAGGGCGGCCCCGCACGGGTCGCCCTCCACCCCGACAGCAGCCTGGGGGGTTCGCTGTGAGCGACAGCATGACCTTTCGAAACGAGGACCTGCCGGCCCTCTTCCACCACACCGATCAGGCGGCGATCTCCCGACAGCGGGAGTCCACCCAGGCCACGCGCGCCCAGCTGGTGCTGCTCGTCGTCGCCGCGGGGGCCGCCGCGCTGCCCGCGGGACCGGCCGTGGGTTCGCTCCGGCTGTTCGGGGCGATCAGCGCGCTGGCGTACGCCGGGGTACTGGGGGTGGGCATCCGGGCGACCCGGCGCCGGGCCCGTCCCCAGTGGCAGCTGAACCGGAGCGCGGCCGAGTTCATCAAGTCCCTGGCCTGGCGGTACGCCGTGCACGGGTCGCCGTTCGGCAGTGATGTCGCCGGGCCGGAGGCGACGTACCGGACCCGTTTGGAGAAGGGCCTGGACGAGCTGCGCAAGATGGGTTGGGAGGATCCCCGGGGCTCGGGCGCGGTGCCGGAGGGCGGGGAGATCACGGGGGCGATGCACCGGCTGCGCGGCATGGGCTATCACGTGCGCCGGGAGACGTACGTCCGGGACCGGCTGATCGAGCAGCGCAACTGGTACCAGCGCAAGACGGAGGTGTCGCGTCGGGCGACGGCGTTGTGGTCGTGGACCATCGTGCTGTTGACGTGCCTGGGCCTGTTGTTCGCCCTGTTGGGGGCCTTCGGTTCGGGTCCGGGGCCGCGGTTGACGGGACTGCTCAGCGCGGCGGCGGCGGCCGGCATCGCCTGGAACGAGGTGCGCCGGCACCATCCGCTGATCGAGGCGCACACCCTGATCGAGCAGGACCTGTCGGCGATGATGGTCGTGATGCAGACGACGATCACCGAGGCCCAGTGGCCTTCCTCGGTGTACGAGACGGAGCGCTACGTGTCTCCGCAGCACACGGACTGGCTGGCACGACACAGCAGTTGACGTCCGACGCGGGAGGGTGTGGCTCAGACCCGGGTCACGCCCTCGCGCCAGACGACGGTGACGGGTTTCCCGAGCGCCCGCGCGTAGGCGACGATCTCGCCGGTGCCGCCGTGCCCGCGGGCGGGCAGGCCGTCCCAGACGGCGACGAGCCGGTCGCAGGAGTCCGCGATGAAGGTGCCGGCCGCGTAGTAGGCCTCGTCCGTGGACCGTTCGAAGGCCATCCGGATCTCCTGCGCGGCCCGGTGCCTGAGCCGGCGGTAGTGGGCCAGGGACTCGGCTCCCTCGAAGGTCTCCTCGTAGTCGCCGCTGGGGATCACCACGGTGAGGTCCGCGCCGCATTCCAGCGCGATGTCGGCGAACAGCTGGTCCGCTCCCTCGGCGAGGCTGGAGAAGGCCTCCAGCGGTCCGTCGTGGCCGTCGAGGACGGCCCGCAGGCCGTCCCTCACGTGGTCGAGCACCTCGATGGGAATCGACCGGTGTCCGGTCACGCCGATACGTTTCATGCGGAAACCTCCCCCGTGGACGCCTGGACATCCTCCCAGAAGGCGGGAGGACGTCCAGGGGTCGAACGGGGGCGCGTGGGTCAGTAGACGCTGACGCCGTAGGCGTTCAGGGCTTCCACGACGGGCTGGAAGAAGGTCGTTCCACCGGAGGAGCAGTTGCCGCTGCCTCCGGAGGTGAGACCCACGGCACGGCTGCCGGAGTAGAGCGGGCCGCCGCTGTCGCCGGGCTCGGCGCAGACGTTGGTGCGGATCATGCCGTAGACGACGTCGCCGCCGCCGTAGTTGACGGTGGCGTTGAGGCCGGTCACGGAACCGCTGTGGATGCCGGTGGTGGAGCCGCGCCGGGTGACGGACATGCCGGTGGTGGCGTTGACGGCGCTGGTGATGTCCTGGCTGCCGACGGTGCCCGGCGGGATCGGGGTGCTGCTGTTGTACTTGATCAGGCCGTAGTCATTGGTCGGGAAGCTGGAGCCGACGGTGGGGCCGATGACGGTGGTGTGGGCGGAGTTGCTCCACCAGGTGCCGGCTCCGTCGGTGCAGTGGCCGGCGGTCAGGATGTAGTAGGTGCTGCCGCTGCGCACGTTGAAGCCGAGCGAACAGCGCCAGCTCGACGCGTAGATGGCGTCGCCGCCGGACAACAGTTTCGTCAGCTTGCCCGGGGTGCGCTCGATGCGCAGGGCGCCGGCGTCGGCGCCGGCCTCGCGGCGGATCCTGGCGATGTCGGCGGCCGACACCCTGGAGTCCGCGGTGACCACGAGGGTTCCGTTGGCGGGGTCGGTGTGCCAGGCCGTGCCCGCCACGTCGGCGCGCAGTACGGAGGCGCCTGCCGAGGCGAGGCGATCGGCGCTGAAGCCGCTGTCGGCGCTCGCCGTGGCGGGTGCGCCGAGCGCGGCGACGGCGGCCAGGCCGGTGGCCGCCGCGAGAAGCTTGATTCGGGTGATGCTCTGGATCCTCACTGACTCGTCCTCCCGGAGGGGATGGGGGGCCCGGCGGGGGTGGGGGTGCCGGAGCCCGGGAGAGAGGCGGTCGGGGGCACGACGGGCGCATGCCCGTTCGTCGTGCCCCTGACAAGCCTCGTGAGAGACGCTTTCGGGAGTGTCCTGGTGTCAGATTCCCGCGACAAGAGCGGCTTTCAGCCTCCGCTCACCCGCCGGCACCTCGAACGGCAGCGTGTTCCCGGGTGGCGGGAACGGACAGATGAAGTGGTCCGCGAAGGCGCAGGGCGGCAGCTGGGCCCGGTTGAAGTCCACGGTGATCGAGCCGTCCTCGCCGGGGGCGCCGGGCTTGAGGAAGCGGAACCGGTAGCTGGACACCCCGCCGGTGGCATCGCCGAAGACGGCCCACAGGCTCCCGTCCTCCTCGTCCACGGCCACCTGGAGGGCGTGTTCCACCCCGTCGCGGGTGAAGAGCAGCTCCCCTCCCAGGCCGAGCCCGCGGTCCCGCCCGTCGGCGTTCTCGACCTGGACCGTCCGGTCCCGGTCGTACGGTCGAAAGCGCCCCGGAAGGGCGAGTTCCGGGTCGTACGGGCCGACCTCGATGCCGGTGAAGTCCCGCCGGGCCCCGGAGGCCGGGTCGAAGACGCGCACCGCCCACTCCCCCTCCCGCCGGATCACCACGATCCGGAGGTCGCCCGCGGAGATCCGGGAGTGCGAGGGCGGCGCCTCGTCGGCCGCGAGCACGGCGTCGCCGGCGAAGGGGGCGCCGTCGAGGGTCAGCCCGTCCTCGGGGTCGGCGTGCAGGGCGACCCCCGCGTCGGTGGTGCGCCATTCCCCGGGAACGGCCGGAATTCGACCTTCCGGGTAGTCGGCGAGCCAGTGGGTACCGGTCAGCGCGAGCGGACCGTGCGGGGCGGACACGGTCGCCAGTCGATGCTCGTGCCAGCGCCGCCAGGCGGTCTCGGGGTCGGTGTCGTCGTCATGGTTCATGCCGCTCAACCTTTCCACGCCGGTCCGGACGGGAACCGCGGGGTACCCCGTCCGGACCTGGGAAATATCTGAGGGAGACTCAGCAGCCGTCGCACGGGCAGCAGCAGCACCCGTCGCCGCAGCTGTCGCAGCAGTCGCATCCATCGCAGCCGTCGCACCACGGGTCCCGCTTCTGCCGGGACCACGGCCCCTCGTGCTCCGTGCAGCAGAGTTGGCAGGTGCAGAAGAGCCCGACGGCCACCGCGCAGCCCGCGAGCAGCCCGCGGCGCGGTCGCTGCGGAGGCAACCCGCCGCCACCGCCGCCGCCCGGCCCGCCCGGCCCCATCGGCGGAGGAGTCCCGGGGCCCCCGGGGGCGTACGGGGCGCCCGGCGCGTACGGGTTCCCGGCGCCGTACGGGCTCCCCGCGCCCGGGGCGTCGTAGCCCTGCGGGGCCGGGCCGAAGCCCCCGCCGGAGTTCACGGCGGCGTGGTCGCCCGTGTGACCGCAGGCGGTCGTCCCGAAGGCCCGGTCGACGGAGGTGCGCAGCTCGTGCACCAGCAGCCGGTGGGCGAGACCGGCGTCCGCGAACTCCACCTCGCGCAGGGCCAGCCGGATGCCGCGCAGGGCGTCGTCACAGAGCCGGCGCGCCTCGGCGAGGGAGGTGCCGGTGGCGGTGAGCGGGTTCCAGGCGCCGGCCGCGGCGTCGGCCCGCTGGTCCTCCACGGCGTCCAGCAGGTGCGCGAGCCGGCCGAAGTACCGGCCCGCCTCGGCGAGCGGGGCGGTGTTGCCTGGCCGTCCCGCGAGGACCGCGGTATGTGCGAAGGCGGCCGCGGTCGCGGTCTCCGTCGGCTCGGTCACCACCAGCACGGATGTTCCGATCCCGGCCAGCACCTCGATGCCGCCCTGGCGGTCCACGGCGTCGACGAGCACGCCCGTGTCGAAGCCGAGCGACGCCCCGGTGCGGGCGCCGGCCCGGTCCCAGCCCCGGGCCACCTTGCGCGCGGCGGCGGCGATCGGCGCCCGGGCCAACAGCCCGTCCCGGTCGGCCACGTGGTCGCGCACCTTCGCGGACGCCAGCACGAGCGAAACGGCGGCCGCGAGACGCGCACCCTCGCCCTTGGCGACGGCGGCGGTGCGCATGCCGCGCAGCGGGCAGGGGCCGGCGGTGCGTCGCGCCCGCGGATCCGGACCGGACTGAGCCTCCGTCAGAACGGATACCAGCAGGCCGTCGTAGTTGGTCACGATCCTGGCGAACTGTCCGTGGTCACCGCGAAGTGCCAGGCAGAGACCGCAGAGATGAGCCATCCACTCGGTCTTGAAGCGCTCTCCCAGCCGGTGCGTGCAAGGTCTGACGATGCCGAACAATCTGCTTCCCCCGTGTGTCATGCGCGTGCTTACCGGGCATGGTACCGAGCCCTCCCGGTCACCCGTACGCACCAGCGCATCACCCGAAAGGAGGTGGCGGTCGTATTTTCACTCAGTCAGCAGCGGTAGGCCGTCGCGCACCTTAGTCGTGCAACGAATGTTCTGCACCAGTACCGTCACGAAAAGCCGGCGCGGCGGCTATCCACTTGGCGCGTTGTCAGCATCATGGACGACCATAGGGGCAGCGGAGAGAAGACAACTGACCGCGGTGAAAGGAGGCGTCCATGGGTTCGGTGCGCAAGGCGAGTGCCTGGTTGGGTCTCGTGGAAGACAACGACGACGAGCGGTACTACGACGACGACTACGCGGAGGCGGTGGAACGCCAGCAGGGCGGGTCCGTCTCGGGCCCCGGTGACCAGTGGGTCACCGACCCGCGCGTCAAGGTGGCCTCGGAGTCCGCGGTCGAGCAGGGTCGGCGGATCGCGACCGTGACGCCCGACGGCTTCCGTGACGCCCGCGGCATCGGCGAACTGTTCCGCGAGGGCGTCCCGGTCATCGTGAACCTGTCGTCGATGGACCCGGGCGACGCGAAGCGCGTGGTCGACTTCGCGGCCGGCCTGACCTTCGGACTGCGCGGATCGATCGAGCGGGTGGCGACCAGGGTCTTCCTCCTGACCCCGGCCGACACCCAGATCGTCAGCGGCGAGCCCGGCGGGCGCTCGCGCGACTTCTTCAACCAGAGCTGAGCAAGGCCCTCACCGGAAGGCGTCGAGCCCGGTGAGTGCCTTGCCCAGCACCAATTGGTGCATCTCGACGGTGCCCTCGTAGGTGAGGACCGATTCGAGGTTGGTGGCGTGCCGCATCACGGGATATTCCAGGGAGATCCCGTTCGCGCCGAGGATGGTCCGCGCGGTGCGGCAGATGTCGATGGCCTCGCGGACGTTGTTGAGTTTGCCGAAACTGATCTGCTCCGGCCGCAAGGTTCCCGCGTCCATGCGGCGACCCAGGTGGTGGGCGAGCAGGATGCCCTTGTGGAGTTCCAGTGCCATGTCCGCGAGCTTGGCCTGGGTGAGCTGGAAGCCTCCGATCGGCCTCCCGAACTGCTCCCGCGTCTTCGCGTAGTCGAGCGCGGACTCGAAGGAGGCGCGCGCCGCCCCCATGGAGCCCCAGACGATCCCGTACCGCGCGTGGCTGAGACAGCCCAGCGGCCCCTTGAGCCCGGTGACGCCCGGAAGCACCGCGTCCGCGGGCAGGCGTACGTCGTCCATCACCAGCTCGCTGGTCACCGAGGCGCGCAGGGACCACTTGTGCTTGATCTCCGGCGCGGAGAACCCGGCGCTGTCGGTGGGCACGGCGAACCCGCGGATGCCCTCGTCGGTCTGCGCCCACACCACGGCGACGGAGGCCACCGAGCCGTTGGTGATCCACATCTTGCGGCCGGTCAACACCCAGTCGGTGCCGTCGCGCTTGGCGTACGTGCGCATCGCGGCGGGGTCCGAACCGACGTCGGGTTCGGTCAGGCCGAAGCAGCCGATCAGCTCGCCGGCGGCCATGCCGGGCAGCCAGCGCTCCTTCTGCTCCTCGGAGCCGTACTTCCAGATCGCGTACATGGCCAGCGAGCCCTGTACGGAGACCAGCGAGCGGATGCCGGAGTCGGCGGCCTCCAGCTCCAGGCAGGCCAGGCCGTACTGCACGGCGGAGGCGCCCGCGCACCCGTATCCGGTCAGCGACATCCCGAGCGCGCCGATCGAGCCGAGTTCCCGGGCCAGCTCCCGGATCCCGGGCAGTTCGCCGTTCTCGTACCACTCGGCGATGTGCGGCAGCACCCGGTCGGCGGCCCAGTCCCGGACGGTGTCGCGGACCGCGAGGTCCTCGGGGCTGAGCAGCTCGTCGATCCCGAGCGGATCGGTGGGTACGAAGGACACGTGGCCTCCCGGCGGCCTGAGGGTGGAAACCTGGCGGTGTCAGTGTGTCCGCGACCCCGCCCCCGGTCCACCCCCCACCTGCGAGGGTCCCGGTCGGACGCGGGGTGTCAGGCCGAGCGGGCGGCCGGGTCGCACTCGGCGTGCGCCTGGCCGGGGATCCGTGCGGCGGGCTCGCCGGCGGGGGCCGCGGCGCTCGCCTGCGCGGGCAGCCGCAGCGGTTCGCCGGTGTCCGTGTCGGCGGCGCAGTCCATCGTGCGCGGCAGCTTCAGCGCCATCACCGCGCCGGCGAACAGCAGCCCGGCGCTGACCACCAGCGTCACGTGCAGGCCGTGGACGAACGAGTGCCGGGCGGCGGCGTGCAGCGCGGCCCCGGCGGGACCGCCGAGGTGCGCCGCGATCTGGTAGGCCTCGCCCAGCGAGTTGGCGGCGTCGGCGGAGTCGGCCGCCGAGACCCCGGGAACGTGCGCGAGACCCGGCGCGTAGGCCGCGTTCATGACGCTGCCGAGCAGCGCGATGCCCATGCCCGCGCCGAGCTGGTACGAGGTCTCGCCGATGGAGGCCGCGCCGCCGGCGGTGGCCGCCGGTGCCTCGCTCAGCATCGACTCGTAGGCGGCGAACAGCGTGGTCTGGAGGCCGAAGCCGAGCAGGATGAACCCGACGGTGAGCAGGACGGGCCGGTCCTGCTGTCCCATGAGCGTCAGCAGGAGCACCGCGCAGGCGGTGAGCAGGAAGCCCAGCGAGACCATCGTGCGCGGGCCGACCCGTTGCAGGGTGTACGAGCCGGTGGCGCCGGCGGCCATCGCGGCGAAGGTCAGCGGCAGCAGCCGCAGGCCGGTCTCCAGCGGGCTCAGGCGCAGCACCAGCTGGAGGTACTGGACGGCGATCAGCTCCAGGCCGACCAGGGCCAGCATGGCGAGCACGATGCAGCCGACGGAGGTGGTGAAGGCCGCGCGGGAGAACAGCCGCATGTCGATCAGCGGATGGGTGCGTCGTCGCTGGCGGCGCACGAAGAGGATCAGCAGCGCCACGCCGAGGAGCAGCGGGACCATCGCCTCGGGGTCGACGAGCTGCCGTTCGGCGCCGAGTCGCTTGACCCCGAGGACCGCCCCGAGCACGCCGCCGGCGGCCATCAGCGCGCCGAGCACGTCCCAGGGCCCCTCGGCGGAGCCCTTGGACTCGGGCAGCAGCCACCGGCCGAGCGGCAGGATCAGCGCCATCAGCGGAATGTTGATCAGGAAGACGGAGCCCCACCAGTAGTGCTGGACGAGGAATCCGCCGAGGACGGGGCCACTGGCCGCGCCGATGGCCGCGACGGCGGTCCAGATGCCGATGGCGAGGGCGCGCTCGCGGCGGTCGGGGAAGACCTGGCGCAGGATCGACAGGGTGGCCGGCATGATCATCGCCCCGCCGATGCCGAGCAGGGCGCGGGCGGCGATGAGGACCTGGGCGTTGTCGGCGAGGGCGGCGATCGCGGAGGCGATGCCGAAGAGCCCGTAGCCGAGGAGCAGGATGCGACGGCGGCCGACCCGGTCCCCGAGGGTGCCGAAGAGGATCAGCAGCGCGGCGCAGACCAGCGGGTAGGCGTCGACGATCCAGAGGAGCTCGATCGAGCCGGGGCGCAGGTCCTCGGTGACGGCGGGAACGGCGACGTGCAGGATCGTCGCGTCGAGCGCGACGAGCACGAGGCTGACGCAGAGGACGGCGAGGACGACCCAACGGTTCGCCCCGCCGGAGGCGGCGCTGATTCGCTGCCAGGGGGAAGGGTTCCGGTCGCCGGTCACGTTCGTCCCCGACATGCATGTACCTCCCAGGTGATCCCTCGCACTCGGCGGACCAGCGTCGTGTGGAGCCACGGGGGTGGGGCGGGGGTGCGGCGTCCTGCGGGGTCCGGCATCGACAAGCGAGTGAACGGTCAGCGTACGCGAGTTCGTTTGCCCCACACGTGGCCAAGCTCTCATCCCGACGGGGGCCTGCGTGTGGTGTGCGCCACTCGCTCCGACCCCCTCCCTTCCCTCGTGTACACGCCCGGTGACGGGCCGTGGTTCTGGTCCGGCGCCGGGTGGGCCGGCGTCGATAATCATGCCCGTGAAGGATCTTGGATTTCGTCGGGCCGCGCCCGCCCTGGCCGCGTTCGCGGCGGTCAGGCTGCTCGGGCTGAGCGTGCTCGCGCTGTGGGGGGCGGCGGTCGACAGCAGCCCGCACACACTGCTGTCGGCGCGCTGGGACTCCCTCTGGTACGCCCGGATCGCCGCCGAGGGCTACGGGTACGAGGTGCTCCTGCCGAACGGCGACGTCCACTCCAACCTGGCGTTCTTCCCCCTGCTGCCCTGGCTGGAGCGCCTGGTGGCGGCGGTGACCGGCTTCTCGTACGGCTCGGCCGGCCTGGTGGTCTCCGCCGTCGCGGGGCTCGCGGCGGCCTGGGGGATCTTCGCGGTCGCCGACTCCCTGTACGGCCGCCGGGTCGGGGTGCTGGCCGTCGCCGCCTGGGCGGCGTTGCCGGTCGCGATCGTGCAGTCCATGGCGTACAGCGAGTCGCTGTTCACCGCCCTCGCGGCCTGGTCCCTGTACGGGGTCCTGCGCGGCCGCTGGATCACGGCGGGCCTGCTCGCGGCGGCGGCCGGGCTGACCCGCCCGGTCGGCGCCGCTGTGGTCGCGGCGGTGTGGGTCGCGGCGGTACTGGCCCTGCGGCACGGGGAGCGGTCCTGGCGGATGGCGGTGGGGGCGCTGCTGGCCCCGCTCGGCGCGGCGGCGTACGTGCTGTGGGTCGGGGCGCGCACCGGCGACGGCCTGCTGGGCTACCTCGACGTGCAGGGCGGCTGGGGCAACGGGTTCGACGGGGGCTGGGCCTTCGCCCGGTTCATCGGGGCCCGACTGGCCTCGCCGGCGTTCGCGGCCGGGATCGGGCTCATCGCGGGGGTGGCGCTGGTGCTGTGGCTGTACCGGCTGTGCGTACGGCAACGCCAGCCCGCGGCCCTGCTCGTCTACTGCGGGATCGTGGTGGCGCTGGCGCTGTGCGCGTCCGGGTACTTCGGGTCCAAGCCCCGGCTGCTGCTCCCCGCCTTCCCGCTGATGCTGCCGGTGGCCGCGGCGCTGGCCCGGCTGCGGACGGGGCGGGCGGTCGCGGTGCTGGGCGCGGTGGCCTCGGTCTCCGCGGCGTACGGGGCCTTCTGGCTCAACGGGTCGGGGCCCCCGTGAGCCCGGCCGGGGCCGCGGTCACGGAAGGGATCATTCCGATCCATGCTTGAGTAAAGTAATTGACCTGCGGTGATAAACGACCGGTAAGTGGGTCGATAATCGCCCTGCGGGCGTTTCAATCGGCAGTGGAATAACGGGAATTAAGTACCGCGTGAGACCAAGTCCACATCACATGGTCATCACAAAGCCGGCGATTCGACCGGGCCGAGCTTCGACGCGCGGTAACGTCGATTGAGTGCGTACCGACCATATGCTGACCCGTCTCGAGCGGGTCTTCGCCCGGCTCGACCGGGAACCAGAGCGACCGGCTCATCTGCAAACTCCGCGGATGAGCCGGCACCGCGTCGTGCTCCTCGGTTCCACGCTCGCGTTCTATCTCGCGATCGTGGTCGCCGTGTTGACCACGTCCTGGCTCGTCCGGTTGGACTGGCAGATCATGTTCTTCCGGCCCTACGAGCAGTGGCCGCAGCTGCACGCCTTCCTCGACTACCTCGTCGTACTCGGTCAGCGCGGGCCCACCGCCGTCATGGTCGCGGCCTGGCTCGGCTGGCGCTCCTGGCGGCAGCACACCCTCCGCCCGCTGATCACCCTCGGCGTGGCGCTGCTCCTGTTGAACGTCACCGTCGGCGCCGTGAAGATCGGCCTCGGCCGGCTCGGCCCGCACTACGCGACCGAGATCGGCTCCGCCGAGCTCTTCGCGGGCGGCGATATATTTCCTTCCGGCCACACCGCCAACGCCGTCGTGACCTGGGGAATCCTGGCCTACCTGGCGTCCACCGTGGTCACCCGGCGGGTGCTGTCGGTGGTGTCCGCGGTCGTCTCGTTGAGCGTCGGCGCCACCACCGTGTACCTCGGCACCCACTGGGTGAGCGACGTACTGCTCGGCTGGACCGCCGGCCTGCTGATCCTGTTGGCGCTGCCCTGGTTCGAGCCGCTGGTCGCCCGGGCCGAGGCCTACGTCTTCGAGCTGCGCGAACTGCTGCGCCGCCGGCTGGAGGAGGGCCGGGTGTCCGAGCCGGTCGCCGCCGCGCTCACCCCGTTGCTCTCCGCGGGCGGCAAGTGGCAGCTCCGGCGGAACGTGGAGGCGGCGGCCGCTCCGGCCAACCCGCAGGCGCAGGCCGCCGGCCAGCCCGCCGCCAACGCCCCGACCGGCCACGGCCCGACGCCCAGGCCGGCCGCGCACCTGACCACCCGCCCGCACGTGATCCGGTCCGAGCGGACCCCGGTCACCCCGGCCGGCAGCCGCCGGCCGCCGCACACCGAGCGGACCACCGCCCGGGGGGCGCCGGCCCGGCCGATCGCGGGCGGCTGAGCCGCCCCCGACCACCGCGCGGAGCGGTACGCACGACCCTTCCGCGACATCGCCCCAGCACGGCGGGCCGGTTCATCGAACCGGCCCGCCGTTGTCGTTCACCTGCCCGGTCCGTCAGCATTGCGCCCTGAGGTTCCTCCGTACCGGGTCACGCTTGTGTCACGGATTGTCGACAGTCCTTTGCCCGGGCCCACTTACCCGGAAGTGGCCGACAAGAGGCCCGGAGTCATTCCTTTTCGACCCGCGACACGCCCGCCGTGAAGGCTGTTTCCCATTCCGTTCCAGGGCCACGGAATTCCAGCCGGAGGATTGCCGGAGAGCCGCCGAAGGAGTGGTACTGAACCCCCGTCAGCTTCCTTGCGGGTTCTTCACGGATCGGTCGAGAAGGTCACTCGGGGCCCGGATCCCCCGGTCGGCTCCACCGGCTCGACGACGTCGAACTCACACCCGAGATCATGAGGAGAATCACCAGGACGTCCAGGTTCACCGCGCCGCCGACAGGCGGCTCCGTCCGTCAGCAGCCCGGGACGGCGAGGTCGCCGGCCCGCTTCACCAGGGCGCAGACGGACGCGAGGGAGATCTTCCAGGCGCCGTCCTGGAGGACGGCGCTCCCCTTGGTCTCGGTCAGCACCGGGAATCCGCTGACGAGGAGGTCGTACGTGACCTCGGCCCCGGTCGGCGAGGTGAAGGTGACCCCGGTGACCTCGGACGACACGGCCGCGGCCCGGGGATGGTCCGCGACGGCGGCCAGCAGCGGTTTGAGCAGGTCGCCGTTCTGGAGGAGCCCGACCTTCCGGTCGGCGGAGACCGACGGGTCGAAGAACGCGGCCCAGTTCTCCTCGATCTGCTTCGTGGCCGCCGCCGGGTCCGCGGGGCCGTCCGCCCGGGTCGCCGTCGCGGGGGCCGAGGAGGCGCTCGCGGCGTCGTTCCCGGTCGCCGCGGCGGTGCAGGCGGTGGCGGGTGCCAGGAGCAGCGCCGCCGCCACCGCCCAGGCGACGCGGCGGGAGGGTCCGTGTCCGCTCATGCCTCCAGGGTCGGCGCGTTCGGGAGCGCCCGCAAGAAATGGCCCCGGAACCGGTCGGCGAGGGCCCCGGCGCCGGTCAGCGGGGCCGGGGCGCCGGTCAGCGGGGCCCCGCCCGGCGCGGGGGCGCCGATCGCGGGAGCCGCCCCGGCGGGCGGGGCCGTCGGCTTGGCCGCGGGGCCGGGCCGCGCGGGGAGCGGCGCCGTGTGCGTCGGCTGCGGGGCCGGGAGGGTCAGCCGCGTGCCGACCACCAGTGCCTCCGGCGTCGGACCGATCAGGGCCCGGTTCGCCTCGTACAGCGCCCGCCAGCCGCCCCGCACCCGGTGCTCGCGTGCGATCGAGTACAGCGACTCCCCCACCCGCACCACGTGCGTGCGTCCGCTCAGCCCGTACCGCTTCGAGCACACCGGCCAGGCCTCCCAGCCCTGGGTGCCGAGCACCTCCTCGGCGACCCGGATCTGCTGCTCCCTGGTCGCCAGGTCCGCCCTCGGCGCGAAGAGCAGCCCTCCGTGTTCCTCCCAGGTCGGCTGCCGGAACTGGAGCCCGCCGTAGAACCCGTTGCCCGTGTTGACCGCCCAACGCCCGCTGCTCTCGCAGTCGGCCACGCAGTCCCAGGGCCACTCGCCGCCCGGCCCGCAGTCCCCCGGACCGGTGCCCACCACGCCGGGGGAACCGGGGTGCGCCGCGCCCGCGGGGCCGGGGGCCGGGGGCGGTGGAGCCGCGGCGGCGTGGATCGGGCGGGCGAACACCAGCGCGGCGGCAACCGCGGTCGCGGAGGCGACCCACCGGATCCGGAGGTTGGGCATCGGGTCACGCTACGCGGCCCACCGCCGACCTCCCGGACCGCCGCGCGACCGCCCCGGCGCCCACCCGGACGGCCGACTGCCGGCCTCCCGCGAACCGGCCGGCAGCGACCGGCAACTGAGCACAAACAGAAAAGAGTTGGCACGAAAACAAAGCCCCCGTCGAGCCGTTCACCCTCCCGGGTGGCCGGTTCGATTCCGTTCCCTCAAACGGCGTGACCGACCCCGCCGCTCCTGCGTTGTGCCCGGCGAGCCGGGACCCCCCGGCCCCCGCTCGCCTAGTCCGAGGAGCCACTCCGTGCCGCGCATGCTCGACGTCAGTGATGAGGTACGTGCCGAGATCGGTGACGAAGAAGCCGACAGGCTGCTCGTCGGCGACGACGCGCCGGGCAGTTACGACTGCACTTCCTGCCGCACCCCCGGCAACCCCGAGAGCGACCCCACCAGCACCGTGCTGTTCGTCGGCGAGGAGACGGCGGTCCTCGCCTTCGCCCACGCCACCTGCATCCCCTCCCAGGTGGTCTCCGTGCCCGAGGCCCAGCTCCAGGGCGCCGTCGCCAGCATCACCGGCGACAGCCCGGCGGCCGCCCCCTCCCCGGTCGCCCCCGGCGGCGCGCCCCAGTCCGTGCCCGGCGGTCAGGCCGTCCTCGGCATCACCAGCGGCCTGGTCCTGATCGACAACGAGCTGCACCCCGCGCTGGTCGTCGAGCCGACCGCCCCGATCGCCCGTCCCGGCACCACCGGCCCCGGCGACGACTTCCTTCCGCTCCTCATCGAGCAGGGCTTCATCCCGGTCACCGACACCAAGCAGCTCCCCTCGCCGCTGGCCGGCTGGTCGGTCCTCCTCGCAGCCGGGCAGCTGCACGCCGTGCTCCAGCCCGGTCCGGCCGGCGGCAGCCCGATCCACTGGTGGCAGGCGCACCAGGCGCTGTCCGTGACCGACGGCTGGCGAGCCGCCGTCAACAAGACCCAGCGCGTGCTCATCTACGCGGCTCCGGTCGGCTCCATCGGCCAGCAGCCCCGCGAGGACCTGCTCCGCGACGCCCTCGACAAGGCCGCCGCCAACGGGCAGCTGGTGGCCGCCTCGATGCCCCTGGCCGGTACCCCGGGCGCCTGATCCCCGCGCCCTTCCCGCTCGTCCCTCACTCCCCGCCGAAACGGTCGCCCTCCCCCGCCGAAGGGGCCGGACCGCATGCGCCGGGGGTGCGCGGTCCGTCCCGCGCACCCCCGGCGATCTGCGTTTTCTCCCCGTTCACCCCGCATCCGCAGAGCCCCGGGTTCGTTGGCTGATACGTGCATTCACACGACGTCTCCCGCGCCCCGTCCCATTCGAGCACCGTCCCCCCGATGCGCCCCTCCCGGGATCGGGACATCGCCCCGATCGCCTCGCACACCCCGATCTACGACACGTTGTACTCGGAGTATCTGCGCGCCTTCCGGACCCTGCCGGGTGACCGTACGGGCGAGGAGGACCTCGGCTTCACGGCCTTCTCTTACGGGGGCGCCCACGGCGGGTCCGGGGCGGGAGGCGGCTCGTACGCGGCCGCCTGGAGCACGCCCTCCTGGCAGCAGGTGGAGGCCTGGCAGCCCGCCCCGTACGTCCCGGCCCCGCTGCCCTCGTACGCCCACTCCACGGGCTCCGGCCAGGGATACGCCAACGGGCGGCAGCACCAGACCGGGATGCAACACGTCCCGGCGGCCCTGCCGCCCGCTCCGCGCCGGGGCTACTGACCCCGGCGGCAGTCGGCGCGTACGCCTACTTCTTCTTGTACTGCGCGCCGCGCTTCTCGCGCACCCGCACCGAGATGTGGATGGGGGTGCCGGCGAAACCGAACTCCTCGCGCAACCGGCGCTCGATGAAGCGGCGGTAGCCGTGCTCCAGGAAGCCGGAGGCGAAGAGGACGAAGCGCGGCGGCTTGCTTCCCGCCTGGGTCCCGAACAGGATGCGGGGCTGCTTGCCGCCGCGGATCGGGTGCGGGTGGGCGGCGACGACCTCGCCGAGGAACGCGTTCAGTCGACCGGTGGGGACGCGCGTCTCCCAGCCTGCCAGCGCGGTCTCGATCGCCGGGACCAGCTTCTCCATGTGGCGGCCGGTGAGGGCCGAGACGTTGACGCGGGGCGCCCAGGCGACCTGCTGCATCTCGGTCTCGATCTCGCGTTCGAGGTAGTAGCGGCGCTCCTCGTCGAGCTCGTCCCACTTGTTGTACGCGATCACGACCGCGCGGCCCGCCTCGACGGCCATGGTGATGATGCGCTGGTCCTGGACGCTGATGGTCTCGGTCGAGTCGATCAGGATGACCGCGACCTCCGCCTTCTCCACGGCGGCGGCCGTGCGCAGCGAGGCGTAGTAGTCGGCGCCCTGCTGGAGGTGGACCTTCTTGCGGATGCCCGCGGTGTCCACGAACTTCCAGGTGACCCCGCCGAGTTGGATCAGCTCGTCGACCGGGTCGCGGGTGGTGCCGGCCAGTTCGTTGACGACGACGCGGTCCTCCTTCGCGACCTTGTTCAGGAGCGAGGACTTGCCGACGTTGGGGCGGCCGATCAGCGCGATGCGGCGGGGGCCGCCGATGGCGGTGCCGAAGGTCTGCGAGGGGGCCTCGGGGAGGGCCTCCAGGACGGCGTCGAGCATGTCGCCCGTGCCGCGGCCGTGCAGGGAGGAGACCGGGTGCGGCAGGCCGAGGCCCAGCGACCACAGGGACGCCGCGTCGGACTCGCCGCTCTGGCCGTCGACCTTGTTGGCGCAGAGCACGACGGGCTTGCCGGCCCGGCGCAGCAGCCTGACGACGGCCTCGTCGGTGTCGGTGGCGCCGACCTTGGCGTCCACGACGAAGACGACCGCGTCGGCGCTCTCGATGGCGTACTCGGCCTGGGCGGCGACGGCGGCGTCGATGCCGAGGACGTCCTGTTCCCAGCCGCCGGTGTCGACGACCTTGAAGCGGCGGCCGGCCCATTCGGCCTCGTAGGTGACGCGGTCGCGGGTGACGCCCGGCTTGTCTTCGACGACGGCCTCGCGGCGGCCGATGATGCGGTTCACCAGGGTCGACTTGCCGACGTTCGGCCGGCCGACGACGGCGAGGACGGGCAGCGGGCCGTGGCCCGCCTCCTCCAGGGCGCCTTCGACGTCCTCGACGTCGAAGCCTTCTTCCGCGGCGAGCTCCATGAACTCCGCGTACTCGGCGTCGCCAAGTGCTCCGTGGTCGTGCTGGTCGTTCATGAAGTCCGTTCCTCGTCGTTCGTGGTGATCGGTGGTACCCGCGCGGCGCGGTTCCACTACTGGGTCAAGTCTCGCTCAGCGCCCGGTGAGGCGCTTGGCGTCGGCCAGGTGGGCGGTCAGCCGGTCCTGGATGCGTACGGTGGCCTCGTCCAAGGCGGTGCGGGTGCGACGGCCCGTGCCGTCCCCGGCGTCGAAGGCGGAGCCGAAGACCACGTCGACCCGGCTCTTGAGGGCCGGCAGGCCCTTCACGAGCCGGCCGCGGCTCTCGGTGCTGCCGAGCACGGCGACGGGCACGACGGGGGCGCCGCTGCGCACCGCGAAGTACGCGAGGCCGGCGCGGAGCGAGGCGAAGTCGCCCTCGCCCCGGGTGCCCTCGGGGAAGATCCCCAGGGCGCCGCCGTTGTCGAGCACGTCGAGGGCGCGGGCGATGGCGGTGCGGTCGGCGCCGGTGCGGTCGACCTTCACCTGCCCGATGCCGTCGAGGAACGGGCCGAGGGGACCCACGTACGCTTCCTTCTTGATCAGGAAGTGCAGCGGTCGCGGCGCGGTCCCCATCACCATGGGCCCGTCTATGTTGTGGGAGTGGTTCACGGCGAGGATGACGGGGCCCTTCGCGGGCACCTTCCAGGCTCCCAGTACGCGCGGCTTCCACAGCCCGTACATCAGCCCGATGCCGATCCTCCGGCCGACCGCCGCACCCTTGAGGGAGGGCGTTCCGCTCACTGGCGACCCGCCCGCTTCCCGGCGTCCTCGGCCGCGCTCTGCCGCTCCGCGACCAGCGTCACCACGCATTCGATGACCTGGTCGAGCGTGAGCTCGGTGGTGTCCACCTCGACCGCGTCGTCGGCCTTGGCCAGCGGGGACGTCTTGCGACCGGAGTCGGCGGCGTCCCGCTTGATCAGGGCTTCCTTGGTGGCCGCGAGGTCCACGGCCTCCTTGCCGCGCAGTTCGCCGCTGCGGCGGGCGGCGCGGGCCTCGGCCGAGGCGGTCAGGAAGACCTTGAGGTCGGCGTCGGGCAGGACCGTGGTGCCGATGTCGCGGCCCTCCACGACGATGCCCTCGGCGCTCTCGGCGGCCTCGGCCGCGATCGAGCGCTGGAGTCGGGTGATCAGGGCGCGCACCTCGGGGACGGCGCTGACGGCGCTGACCTTGGAGGTGACGTCCCGGGTGCGGATGGGGCCGGAGGCGTCCAGTCCGTCGACGGTGATGGTGGGCGCGGACGGGTCCGTGCCGGACACGATGGCGGGCTTGTCCGCGGCGAGGGCGATGGCCTGCGGGTCGTCGATGTCGACGCCGTTGGTGATCATCCACCAGGTGATGGCCCGGTACTGGGCACCGGTGTCCAGGTAGCGCAGCCCGAGCTTGGCGGCCACGGCCTTGGAGGTGCTGGACTTGCCCGTGCCGGAGGGACCGTCGATGGCGACGATCACGGCGGACGGAGCTGCGGATTCCACGGTGCGGGCACCTTCCTGGTTGCGCGTACGTGTCCGGGCGCGCCAATAGCGCCCCTCCCCAGGTTACCGGGCCCTGGCCGCTCCCCGTCCCGCCCGGGAGGGACGGGCCCGCGTCGACGCCCGGGAAGGGCGGTGACCGGCGGGAATACGAGGCCGCGGCCGGGTACCCCGGCGGTACCGGCCGCGGCTCGGGGGGTTACTGCTGGCGCAGCGCCCAGCCGCGCTCGCGCAGTTCGGCCTCCAGGGGCGCCACCGCGCGGGGCTCCACCATCAGCTGTACGAGACCGGCCTGCTGTCCCGTCGCGTGCTCGATCCGCACGTCCTCGATGTTCACGCCGGCCCGGCCGGCGTCGGCGAAGATCCGTGCCAGTTCGCCCGGCTTGTCGCTGATGAACACCCCGACCGTCTCGTACGCCATCGGCGCCGCGCCGTGCTTGCCCGGGACCCGGACCCGGCCCGCGTTGCCCCGCCTCAGCACGTCCTCGATCCCGGCGGCCCCGCCCCGGCGCTTGGCCTCGTCCGCCGACTGGAGCCCGCGCAGGGCCTCCACCGTCTCCTCCAGGTCGGCGGCGATCCCGGCCAGGACGTCGGCGACCGGTCCCGGGTTCGCGGAGAGGATCTCCACCCACATCCGCGGGTCCGACGCCGCGATCCGCGTGACGTCCCGGATGCCCTGCCCGCACAGTCGGACGGCCGTCTCGTCGGCCTCCTCCAGTCGGGCCGCCACCATGCTCGACACCAGTTGGGGGGTGTGCGAGACGAGGGCCACCGCGCGGTCGTGGGCGTCCGCGTCCATCACCACCGGGACGGCCCGGCACAGCGCCACCAGTTCCAGCGCGAGGTTCAGCACCTCGTGGTCGGTGTCCCGGGTCGGCGTCAGCACCCACGGGCGGCCCTCGAACAGGTCGGCGGTCGCGGCGAGCGGCCCGGACCGCTCCTTGCCGGCCATCGGGTGCGTGCCGATGTAGGTGCTCGCGTCCACGCCCATGGCCGTGAGTTCCCGGCGCGGGCCGCCCTTGACGCTGGCCACGTCCACGTAGGCGCGGGCCAGGTCCCGGCCGATCGCGTCGGCCAGCGCCGTCGCGACGTGGGCGGGCGGGACGGCCACGATCGCCAGGTCCACCTTGTGCTCGGGGGCCTCGTCCGTGCCGGCGCCCAGGGCGGCGGCCGTACGCGCCTGCGCCGGGTCGTGGTCGACGAGGTGCACGGTGATGCCGCGGGCGGTCAGGGCGAGCGCCGCGGAGGTGCCGATCAGTCCGGTTCCGATGACGACGGCGGTTCTCACGAGCTGCTCCAGGATGATCGCGTGACGGCGGGCCTGACTCAGGGTAGCCGGCGCGCGCGGCGCGAGGGCCCGGCGGCCGACCCGTGGGACGACCGCCGGGCCCTCGCGGACGGGGCCTAGAGCTTCTGCTGCCGGATGATGTCCTCCAGCGATCCGGAGGGCAGCGATCCGTCGGGGGTCAGCTTGTCCACGGCCCGGGGCAGCGACTGGGCGATCTGATCGGCGGCGTGCTCGGGGCTGACGCCCGTCTGCTCGGCCACCTTCTGCAGGGTCTCGTTCGGCAGTGCCTCGGCGATCTGCGCGCCGGTGACGGCCTTGTTCTCGCCGGTGCCGACCCACGACTGGGCCTGGTCGACGAGGCCGGACTTGGTCAGCATGTCCATCAGCCCGCCGAGCGGGTTGTTGCCGCCGCCGGCCGCCTGGGCTCCGCCGCCACCGCCACCGCCGGTGAGCGCACCGAGCAGGGCGCCGAGGATGTTGCCGCCACCGCCGCCGCCACCCGCCTGGCCGCCGCCGCTGCCGCCGAGGAGCGAGCCCAGGAGAGAACCGAGGTCGTTACCCGCCATCGTCATGCCTTTCGGAGAGGGACCGGTCCGCGCTCGTACGGCGCCGCCGGCTTCGAGACAGGGACAATCTCACCCGGATCACCCCATGACGCCACTTGGCGCACGGCCCCCGAACCCGCCCCCGGGGCACCTGGGGTAGAACGATCGGCATGATCTTCCACATCGTCGCGCTCACCGACTGGACGGCCGCGCCCGAGCTCCCGTACGCCCCCGCCTCGCTCGATTCCGAGGGTTTCGTGCACTGCTCGGCGGACCGTGCGACGGCTCTCGCGATCACCGAGGCGTACTACCGGGACACCCCCGGCACCCTGCTGACCGTGGAGCTGGACGAGGCGGCGCTGACCGCCGAGGTCCGCCGGGAGGGTGAATCAGGCGGCCTCTACCCCCATGTCCACGGCCCGTTGAACCGGGATGCGGTGGTACGCGTGTGGGAGGTGGTGCGCACACCCGGCACTCCTGCCACATGGGAACCGTGGCAGTCGGGCGACCGACGCGCGCCGCACGGCAGCGAAGAGCCTGGCGCGGCGGACTTCTCCTGAAGCCCGCCGCAGACCAGGATGCTGCTCGCCCAGCCTGGCCACACAGCGAGGAGACAGTCATGAGCGACCCCACACGGACCGCCCGGCGCACCGTACTGGCGGCAGGGGCGGTGGCCCTCACGGGCGGTGCCCTCACGGCGTGCGGCACGTCCTCCGAGAAGCCCGCGAGCGAGGCGGGTACCGGATCGACCCCACAGGACGCCGGGTCCTCGCCCGCCGGGTCCTCGGCCGGGGGCGCCGCGCTGGTGAAGTCCTCGTCCGTACCGGTCGGCGGCGGCACCGTGCTCAAGGAGCAGAAACTCGTGGTGACCCAGCCGACGGCCGGGTCCTTCCGCTGCTTCACCGCCGTCTGCCCCCACCAGGGGTGCCTGGTGAACAAGGTGGAGAACGGCAGCATCGACTGCCCCTGCCACGGCAGCAAGTTCGAGATCACGGACGGCGCGGTGACCAAGGGTCCGGCCGCCACCGGGCTCGCCGAGAAGAAGATCGTCGTGTCCCCGGGCGGTGAAATCTCCCTCGCGTAGCGCGGGGGCGTCCGCCTACTCTCCCGGGATGAACGACCTCACCCTCGTCCGGGACCACACCGTCTACTCCTGCGTGATGGGCTCCCGCGCGTTCGGGCTGGCGACGGAGGCGAGCGACACCGACGTGCGCGGTGTCTACCTCGCCCCCACGCCGCTGTTCTGGCGCTTCGAGAAGCCGCCCACGCACGTGGAGGGGCCGCGGGACGAGGAGTTCTCCTGGGAGCTGGAGCGCTTCTGCGAACTGGCGGTGCGCGCCAACCCGAACATCCTGGAGTGCCTGCACTCCCCGCTGGTGGAGCGGGTCACCCCGGTCGGCGAGGAACTCCTGTCCCTGCGCGGGGCCTTCCTCTCCCGCCGGGCCCACGTCACGTTCACCCGCTACGCGGCCGGTCAGCACGGCAAGCTCCTCGCGGACGTGCGCACCCACGGCGCGCCGCGCTGGAAGCACGCCATGCACCTGCTGCGCCTGCTCGGGTCCTGTCGCGACCTGCTGCGCACGGGCCGCCTGGAGATCGACGCCGGCGCCGACCGGGAGCGTCTCCTGGCGGTGCGGCGCGGTGAGGTGGGCTGGGCGGAGGTGGACTCCTGGATGTCCCGCCTGACCGGGGAGGCGGAGGCGGCCCTCGCCGGCAGTCCCCTGCCGGCGGAGCCGGACCACGCCCGGGTGGAGGACTTCCTGATCCGTGCCCGCCGGAGTTCGGCGGCGTGACCCGCTGATGGCGGGTCACGGCGCCGCGGGGCGGGCCCGGCCGGGTCGGGATCGGCTCAGGCGTCCCAGAGGGCCCCGAGGGCCAGGAGTTCGTCGCGGTACTCGATGCGGCCCTCCCAGTCCCGGGGCCAGACGTCCGCGCCGAGGTGGGCGCCCGCGAAGGCGCCGGCCAGGCAGGCGATGGAGTCGGAGTCGCCCTTGGTGCAGGCGGCCCGGCGCAGGACGGTCAGCGGCTCGTCGGGGAAGAGCAGGAAGCAGTGCAGGGCGGTGGCGAAGGCCTCCTCGGCGATCCAGCCGTCGCCCGTGGCCAGGCAGGGGTCGGTCTCCGGGGACGGCGACTTCAGCGCGGCCGCGACCCGGTCCAGGACGCCCAGGCACTCGTCCCAGCCGCGGGCCATGAAGGTCCGCTCCGTGGCGTCGGAGGTCCTGCGCATCCACAGGTCGCCCAGCCAGTGCTCGTGGTAGCGGGTGCGGTTCTCCAGGGCGTACGAGCGCAACTGCCCGACCAGGCCCGTCACCTCGGTGCCGCGCGCGAGCAGGTACACGGCCCTGGCCGTCAGGTCGGAGGCCGCGAGGGCCGTCGGGTGGCCGTGCGTCAGGGCGGACTGGAGCTGGGCCGCGCCGGCGCGCTCCTCCTCGGTCCAGCCGGGCACCAGGCCCACGGGGGCCACCCGCATGTTCGCGCCGCAGCCCTTGGAGCCGATCTGGCTGGCGTCGCGCCAGTCCCGCTCCGGCTGGTCGAGGAGCCGGCAGGCGCGCAGGCAGGTGTTGCCCGGGGCCCGGTTGTTCTCCGGCGAGTGGTACCACTCGACGAACTCCTCCCGGACGGGTCGGGTCAGCCGCAGGGGTCCTGTGCGACCCCGCTCCCCCGCGGTGCGCATGCCGCGGGCCAGCGCGAGCGTCATCTGGGTGTCGTCGGTGACGATCGCCGGGCGGGGCAGGGCCATCTGCCGCCAGGGGCCGGTCTTGGAGAGGATCGACGGGACGTCGTTGAACTCCGTCGGGAAGCCGAGGGCGTCGCCCAGAGCGAGGCCGAGCAGGGCCCCGGTCGCCGCGCGCTTCTTCGTCGTCACGGTCATCGTGCGTGTCCTTCCGAGGGGCGGAGCAGGGGCGGGTGCAGGGCCGTCGCGGGCCCGGAGCGGTAGAGCGCGGCCGGTTTGCCGCGGCCGCCGGTCAGTCGGGCCGCTCCCGCCACGACCTCGACGAAGCCGGGGGTGGCGAGGACCTTGCGGCGGAAGTTGGGGCGGTCCAGGGCGGTGTCCCAGACGGTCTCGTAGACGGCCTGGAGCTCGCCGAGGGTGAACTCGGGCGGGCAGAAGGCCGTGGCCAGGCAGCTGTACTCCAGCTTCGAACCGATCCGCTCGCGCGCGTCGTCGAGGATGACGGCGTGGTCGAAGGCCAGTCCGGCGGCCTCGCCCACGGGCACCCAGCGGGCCCCGTCGGCGTCGCCGCCGCCGTCCGCGGCCGGCTCCGGCATGTCGGGGACCAGTGCGGTGAAGGCCACCGACACCACCCGCATGCGGGGGTCGCGGTCGGGTTCGCTGTAGGTCCGCAGTTGCTCCAGGTGCAGGGCGGCGACCACGGCGTCGGACAGGCCGGTCTCCTCGGCGAGTTCGCGGCGTGCGGCGCTCTCGGCGGACTCGCGGGGCAGGACGAAACCGCCGGGCAGGGCCCAGGCGCCGGCGTACGGCTCCTGTCCGCGCCGGATCAGCAGCACGTGCAGGGCGCCGGCGCGGACGGTGAAGACGGCGAGGTCGACGGTCACCGCGAACGGTTCGAAGGCGTGGGGGTCGTATCCGGTGGTCATCCGTTCTCCACCCGCGCGTTCTCGGGCAGCGGGTCCGTGAAGTGCCATCCCTCGGCGAGCAGTTCGTCGACCGCGGCCACGGCCGCGGTCAACCGCGTCTCCCGGTCGCCGCCCATGAGCAGGAAGCGCTTCCCGGTGGCGGTGAGTTCCTCCCGGAAGCGTCCGGTCATCCACGGTCGCAGATGGGGTCCGTCGCGCAGCCCGTCGTCCTCGAAGGGCACGTCGACGTCGTCGGTCAGCAGGTACAGGTCCCGCCGCGTGCGGGAGGCGATCTCCTCGACCTCCTCGTTGCGGCCGCCCATGTACCGCTCGTGCCAGATGCCGGTCGCGAAGGAGTCCGTGTCGCAGAAGAGCACCGGTGAGCCGAGCCGGGCCGCCTGTTCCTCCTCGGCGTCCTGGCGGCGGGCGATCAGGGGGAACTCCCGCGACGCGAAGGACACCTCGGACCAGGAGGCCGCCGGGTCCGCGGCCCGCGCCGCCGCCAGCTTCTCCTCGCTGTACCGGCGCCCGTACTCGGCGACCCAGCCCGTCTTGGCCCAGACTCCGCCGCGGCGGCGGTAGTGGGCCGCCAGGTCGCGCGAGAGCGTGGTCGTGCCCGTGGACTCGGCACCGAGGACGACCACGCGCCGGGTCAGGGCGGCCCGTACGGCGGGGCCCAGGAACTCCCAGCAGGCGGCGGGGTCCGCGCGGACGGCCGTCCCCGACACCGGGAAGAGGGTGCGGTCCGGGTCCACGCAGACCTCCTGGGCGCCGAAGCGCCGCGCGAGTTCCGTCCCGTACGCCTCCGAGGTGAAGACGGCGTCGACCCGGCCGGGCACGGCGGCGCGAAAGATCGCCATGTGCGCGTCCCAGATCGCCGGGTCGTGCAGGTCGACCGGGATGTCGTCGACCGCGCCGACGACGTGGGCGCCGGGGTGGGCCTCGCGCATCCAGGCGACCCGGTCGGCGAGCGGCACCGATTCGACGGAGGCCGCGCACACCAGCACGGTCAGTCGCTCGCACTGGTCCTGGGCGGTGCGCACCAGGTGGTGGTGGCCGGCGTGGGGCGGGTAGAACTTGCCGAGCACCAGCCCGTGACGGTGGCGCCTCATGCCGTCGCCGCCCGCACCGGCCCGCGGGAGCCCTCGGGGTCGTCGGTCCCCTCGGTCGCGGCGAGGGCGCGGCGCCAGCCGATCAGTCCGGCCACGCACAGGGCCAGGAAGCCGACGTACAGCACGGCCGTCACGTACAGGTCCTTGTGGACGTACAGCGGGATGGAGACGAGGTCGGTGGCGATCCACAGCCACCAGGACTCCAGGAGCTTGCGGCACTGCCCGTAGGTGGCCATGAGGGAGAGCCCGACGGCCAGCGCGTCCCAGAGGGGGACGGTGGAGTCGGTGGCGCGGTCCAGCAGCAGGGTGAGGGCGAGCACCCCCACCGCCCCCGCCGCGGCCAGGGCGACCCATTCGGTGCCCGTGGTCCGGCGCACCGGCAAGGTCTCGGCGGCTCCTGGTCCACCCCCGTGGGTCCAGGACCACCACCCGTACGCGGCGAGGGCGATGAAGACGATCTGGAGCCCGGCGTCGGCATAGAGGCCGGCCTGGGCGAAGAGCACGATGAAGAAGACGTTGTTCGCGATCCCGATGGGCCAGTTGGCGATGTGCTGCCGCGCCACCAGCCAGACGCACAGGGCGCCGGTGGCGGCGGCCAGGATCTCGGTCCAACTCGTCTGCCAGCCCATGAAGGCCCCACCTTCTTTAATAGTCAGGTTGACTATAAACATGATCGGGCGTGCGGGCAAGCAAAAAGCCCGCGGTGCCGAAGGGCACCGCGGGCTGTTCGGCCCCGGTGGACGGGGCTCGGTCGTGCGAGGCGTCGAATGGCCCCGCGCGAGGGTCCTACAGACCGACCTCGCGCATGAGCATGCCGACCTCGGTGTTGGTCAGGCGGCGCAGCCAGCCGGACTTCTGGTCACCGAGCTCGATCGGGCCGAAGGAGGTCCGGACGAGCTTCTCCACGGGGAAGCCGGCCTCCGCCATCATGCGGCGGACGATGTGCTTGCGGCCCTCGTGGAGGGTCACCTCGACCAGGTAGTTCTTGCCGAGCTGGTCGATGACGCGGAAGTGGTCGGCGCGGGCGTAGCCGTCCTCCAGCTCGATGCCGTCCTTGAGGCGCTTGCCGATCTCGCGGGGCAGCGGGCCGGTGATGGCAGCGACGTAGGTCTTCTTCACGCCGTACTTCGGGTGCGTGAGGCGGTGGGCCAGCTCACCGTGGTTGGTGAGCAGGATGATGCCCTCGGTCTCGGTGTCGAGCCGACCGACGTGGAAGAGACGGGTCTCGCGGTTGGTGACGTAGTCACCGAGGCACTGGCGGCCGTCGGGGTCCTCCATGGTGGAGACGACGCCGGCCGGCTTGTTCAGCGCGAAGAAGAGGTACGACTGCGTGGCGACGGTCAGGCCGTCCACCTTGATCTCGTCCTTCGGCTGGACGCGCTTGCCCTGCTCCAGCACGATCTCGCCGTTGACCTCGACACGGGCCTGCTCGATGAGCTCCTCGCACGCACGGCGCGAACCCATGCCGGCGCGGGCGAGCACCTTCTGCAGACGCTCCCCCTCCTCCTCGGCACCCGGGAAGGTCTTCGGGGTCTTGATCACGGGCTTGTCGGCGTACCGGTCGCGCACGCGCTCCTCGATCCGCGCGTCCAGCTCGCGGGGGCGCGACTGGCCGCTACGGCTGCCGGGGCCGCTGCGCGGGCCGCCGGCTCCACCGATGCCGGGGGTCCGGGAGGTACGGGGGCCACCCTTGGCGCCACCGCGCGCGGAGTCGCCGCGGGCACCGCCGCGGTTGCCGTCGGCCGCGCCGCGGGCACCGCCGCCGCCGGCCTTGGCGCCGCCGCGGCCGTTGCGCTCGCCCTCGGGGCCCACGTCGTAGCGACGCTCCTCGGGGCGGGGGTTGCGGGGACGCTGGGGGGCCTGGTCACGGTCACGGTCGCGCGAGGCGCCCGTGCCGGAGCCGGCGCCGCGGTAGCCGCCGCCGGAGCCGCTGCCACCACCGGAGGAGCCGCCGCGGTAGCCGCCGCCACCGGACGAACCGCCCGAGCCGCCGCCGCGGTAACCGCCGGAGCCGCCGGACGAACCGCCCGAACCGCCACCTCGGTAACCGCCGCCACCGCCGGAGCCGCCGGACGAACCGCCCGAGCCACCGCCCCGGTAGCCGCCGCCACCGCCCGAACCGCCGGAGGAGCCGCCGCGGGGGCCGCCGGAGGAGCCGCTGCCACCGCCGGAGCCGCCACCGCGGTGACCACCACCGCCGGAGGAGGGGCCGCCGCGGGCGTTACCACGCCCGCCGCCACCACCGCCGCCGCTGTTCCTGTTGCCGCCACCGTTGCCGTTACCGCTGCTTCGCATCAAAGTTCCGTCGTCTTGTCGTCTTCAAAGTAGTCCGGTGCATCAGGTGCGTCCGGATCGAACGACGGAACACCCTCTTGCGTCTCGGCTTCGATCGCGTCCGCCTCGGGGAGGAAGGGCGCGAGCTCCGGGAGCTCGTCCAGGCCGCGCAGGCCCATCCGCTCCAGAAAGTAGTTCGTCGTCCTGTACAGGATCGCACCTGTTTCGGGTTCCGTCCCCGCCTCGGCCACCAGACCCCGTTGCAGGAGGGTCCGCATGACCCCGTCGCAGTTCACTCCGCGGACCGCCGAGACCCTTGATCGACTCACCGGCTGGCGGTACGCGACGACCGCGAGGGTCTCCAGTGCCGCCTGGGTGAGCCGGGCCTGCCGGCCGTCCAGCACGAAGGCCTCCACCGCCGTCGCGAAGGCCGCGCGACTGTAGAACCGCCATCCGCCGGCGACCAGGCGCAGTTCGAAACCCCGCTCCTGGGCGGTGTACTCGTCGGCCAGTTCCCGCAGGGCGACCGCGACCTCGCGCGGGGTCCGTTCCAACACCTTGGCCAGGTGTTCCTCGGTCGCGGGTTCGTCGACGACCATGAGGACGGCCTCCAGGGCGCCCTTGAGGGCGAGCTCCGCCGACTCGGTCATTCCTTCGCCTCCACGATCTGATCGAACTCGTCCGTCACCGTCGGCATCCCGTCGCCGTCCCCGCCGCTCCAGCGCACGGTGAGCGTCCGCAGGGCCTCCTCCTGGTCGAGGACCACGGCCTTCTCCCGGTACAGCTCCAGCAGGGCCAGGAAGCGCGCCACGACGGTGAGGGTGTCCGGGGCGTCCTGCGTGAGTTCCGCGAAGGTGGCCTCCCCGCGGACCTTGAGCAGGGCGACGACCAGGGCGGCCTGCTCGCGGACGCTGACGAGCGGGGCGTGGATGTGGTCCACGTAGACCTGGGGCGTCGCCCTGGGCTGCATGGCCTGCACGGCCAGCCGGGCGAACCCCGCCGCGCCGATGCTGATCACCACGTCGGGCAGCAGTTCCGCGATGTGCGGCTCCAGTGCGACGGTGCGCGGGTACCGCAGACCCTCGTCCTGCGCCCGCTGCTCGAAGATCTCCGCGATCCGCTTGTACGCCCGGTACTGCAGGAGTCGGGCGAAGAGCAGGTCCCGGGCTTCCAACAGCGCCAGGTCGGCCTCGTCCTCGACCTCGGCCGCGGGCAGCAGCCGGGCGGCCTTCAGGTCGAGGAGGGTGGCGGCCACGACGAGGAACTCGGTGGTCTGGTCCAGGTCCCAGTCGGGTCCCATGGCACGGATGTGCGCCATGAACTCGTCGGTGACCCGGGACAGCGCGACCTCGGTCACATCGAGTTTGTGCCGCGAGATCAACTGGAGCAGCAGGTCGAAGGGTCCCTCGAAGTTCGCCAGCCGGAGCGTGAACCGGCCGTCGCCCGCGTCGACGGGTGCGTCGACGGGTGCGGCGGCGGGTGCGTTGACGGGAGCCTCACCGGTGGCCTGGAGGGCCTCAGGGGGCCCTGTGGGTGCCTGGACCGCCTCCGAGGCCTCCTGGGGGCCCGAGGCGGCTTCGGGGGCCTCCGGGAGCCCTGTGGGCGCCTCGGAGGGGATCCGGGGCGGCTTCTCCGCGGGGATCCGGGCCGGCGTCTCCGCGGGGATCCGGGGCGGCGTCTCGGGCGGTACGGGGGCCGGCTCCCGGCCTCCCGGCTCCCGCGGCCCCTCGTCCCCCTCGGCGGGGGCGCCCGGGCCGCGGCCCAGCCGGCGGCGGGCGGGGTGGTCGGGTTCGGCGGGAGGGTGCATCGAGGTCCAGGGTGGTGCGAGGGCGTACGGACGGGCCGGCACGGCGGTGCCGCCGAGGCGACGTTAGCGGGCCGGCCCTCGCCCTGGCGTCAGGCGCCGGTCAGCGCCCGCGCAGTCTTCGTACGAGGATGCTCGCGTCGCCCCGGGACTCCAGGTCCGCGAGGACCACGGCGACCGCCTCGCGGACGATGCGGCCGCGGTCGACGGCGAGGCCGTGCTCGCCGCGCAGCACCAGCCGCGCGTGCTCCAGGTCCATGAGCTCCTCCGCGGAGACGTAGACCGTGATCTTCTCGTCGTGCCGCTCGCGCCCGCTCGGCCGCCGGTTCGCGCCCCGGCCCTGCCCCTTGCCGCGCCGGGGCGCGGACGCCCCGGCGGCGGCGGTGGCAGAACCTTCCTGCGGCCTGCGCTGCGCGCCCACCGCCGGCTCGCCGGTCTCCCGGCCGCGCCCCTCCGTCGTGCCCTCCGCCGAGTTCGCCGGGTGTTCCGACTGCGCCGAGCCGCCCGCGGACTCCTCGACGCCCCGCCGCGGCGAGGACGACTGCAGCGCCATCCCCCCGGTCGTACGGAACAGTTCGTCGGCTCCGGGCAGACTCACTCGGCGGGACACCGGGCGAGCACCTCCCTGGCCAGCTGGCGGTAGGCGGCGGCGCCCACGGAGTTGGAGGCGTACGTGGTGATCGGTTCACCGGCGACCGTGGTCTCCGGGAAGCGCACCGTCCGGCCGATGACCGTGTGGTAGACGTGGTCGTCGAAAGCCTCGACGACGCGCGCCAGCACCTCACGGCTGTGCACCGTCCGGGAGTCGTACATCGTGGCGAGGATGCCGTCGAGTTCCAGCTCCGGGTTGAGCCGCTCCTGCACCTTCTCGATGGTCTCGGTCAGCAACGCCACACCGCGCAGCGCGAAGAACTCGCACTCCAGGGGGACGATCACCTTGTGAGCCGCCGTCAGGGCGTTCACGGTCAGCAGACCCAGCGAGGGCTGACAGTCGATCACGATGTAGTCGTAGTCGGCCATCAGGGGCTTGAGGGCCCGCTGCAGGGTGGATTCGCGCGCGACCTCACTGACCAGCTGCACCTCGGCGGCGGACAGGTCGATGTTGCTCGGCAGCAGGTCCATGTTGGGGACCGCCGTCTTCAGCAGCACCTCGTCGGCCGACATGCCCCGCTCCATGAGCAGGTTGTAGACCGTCAGGTCGAGTTCCATCGGGTTCACGCCGAGACCCACGGACAGCGCGCCCTGGGGGTCGAAGTCGACGAGCAGCACGCGGCGCCCGTACTCGGCGAGCGCGGCACCCAGGTTGATGGTCGACGTGGTTTTTCCCACGCCGCCCTTCTGGTTGCACATCGCGATGATCTTCGCCGGACCGTGGTCGGTCAGTGGACCGGGGATCGGGAAGTACGGCAGCGGCCGTCCGGTCGGGCCGATCCGCTCACGGCGCTGACGTGCAGCGTCGGGGGCGAGAGTGGCCGCGTACTCGGGGTCGGGCTCGTACTCCGCGTCGGGGTCGTAGAAGTGCCCTTCGGGCACGTTGTCATAGTCGGCGAAACCCACGGGCTTTTCGCCGCTCAGGTCGCCGGCCCTGGAGTTCACGTCTAGGCCGTCCATGCTGTTTCGGGGCGTCGTCATGTGCTGGTGGTTTGCGAAGGTGCGGACTGCGACGGAGCCGACAGCTTCGATTCCGGCAGGGCCCTGGCCCCGCGCAGGCATTCCTGCTCGACCACCCCCAGGAGCAAATGTCGACTCATTCACAAGTCGTCTTACCTCCTCGGACGTGACCAGGACACTTATCGATAGGTCAGCGTGGCACCATGCCGACGGTTGGCGACTCTATGGCGTGTCACCGCCCAGCGGCAACACAATCCGCCGGACCCGACGCGTTGTGTCGGCAACCGAACACCACTCTGTCAAGGGCGTACGAGCTGTCGCCGCGAAGTTTCGCAGGTGTGCGAAAGGGTTAAAGGGTTACGTTCGAGGCGAGTTGAGCGGCCTCGACGCGCACCCCGAAAACGCGTCCGGCCGGACCTCGCGAGCAAGGTCCGGCCGGAGACGTGAGATTGACGTCAGTCGTTGACGGTTCAGCCGAGCAGCGTGCTCAGCGGGAGCGTCGGGAGACCGTGGGCGTCGGCGACGGGACCGTAAACGACCTGCCCGTCATGGGTGTTGAGGCCCAGACCGAGGGCCGCGTCGCGGCGCAGCGCCTCGACCCAGCCGAGGTTCGCGAGCTGCACGATGTAGGGCAGGGTCGCGTTCGTCAGGGCGTAGGTGGAGGTGTTCGGCACCGCGCCCGGCATGTTGGCGACGCAGTAGAAGACCGAGTTGTGGACCTGGAAGGTCGGCTCGGCGTGGGTGGTCGGACGGGAGTCCTCGAAGCAGCCGCCCTGGTCGATCGCGATGTCGACAAGGACACTTCCGGGCTTCATCTTGGCGACGAGCTCGTTGGTGACCAGCTTCGGGGCCTTCGCACCCGGGATCAGCACCGCGCCGATGACCAGGTCGGCCTCGGTGACGGCCTTCTCCAGCTCGAAGGCGTTGGAGACGATCGTCTTGATCTTCGTACCGAAGACCTTGTCGGCCTCGCGGAGCTTGTTGATGTCCTTGTCGAGCAGGGTCACGTGGAAGCCCATGCCGATGGCGATCTGAGCCGCGTTCCAGCCGGAGACACCGCCGCCGATGACCACGCACTCGCCGGCGTGGGTGCCGGGGACGCCGCCGGGCAGGACGCCGCGGCCGCCGGCCGAGCGCATCAGGTGGTAGGCGCCGACCTGCGGGGCCAGCCGGCCCGCGACCTCGGACATCGGGGCGAGCAGCGGGAGCGCGCGGTTGGCGAGCTCGACCGTCTCGTACGCGATGGCGGTGGTGCCGGACTCCAGGAGGGCGTCCGTGCACTCGCGGGAGGCCGCCAGGTGCAGGTAGGTGAAGAGCGTCTGGTCCTTGCGAAGGCGGTGGTACTCCTCCGCGATCGGCTCCTTGACCTTCAGCAGGAGGTCCGCGGTCGCCCAGACCTCGTCGGCGGTGCCGAGGATCTCGGCGCCGGCGGAGACGTACTCCGCGTCCGTGATCGAGGAGCCGACACCGGCGTTCTGCTCGACGAAGACCTGGTGGCCGTTGCGGACCAGCTCATGCACGCCGGCGGGCGTGATGGCGACCCGGAACTCGTTGTTCTTGACCTCGCGGGGGATGCCGACCTTCATCGTCGATCACGGTCCTTGGCTCAGGGGATTTTTCGGGTCACTTCCATACATACCCGCTCACAAGAACGCGCAACGGGATGCACCACGAGATGACGTGGTGGAGCCAGTCTAATGAAGGATGAGTCGCTGTCTAGCCTTGCAAACAAATAATCTCAGTCGGAATCACTACGGATTTCGCAGGCAGCAGGGTCATCTCCCAGCAATCTGTCGGCTGCGGACCGGTGCAGCCTTGCAGCCGCGGGGTCGCCCAGCCTGTCCAGCGTGTCGGCCAGCCGCACCTGCAGCGCGGCCTGAAGTCGCAGGTCCCCGGCCCTGCGCGCCAACTCGATCGCCTCGCGGCAGGTGTGCAGGGACTCCTCGGGTCGTCCGGCGTACTCCTGGATCCGCGCCATCTCGCTCAACGCCTTTGCCTGGCCCGGGACATCGGCCAGCCGTCGGTAGCCGGCGGCGGCGGCGCGCCAACTGCGCAGCGCCTCCCCGTAACGGCCCGCGTACGTGTGCACGTTGCCGAGCCGGCCGTACAGCCTGGCCTCGTCCAGACGCTCCCCCCGGGCGAGTGCCTGGGTCAGGGCCCGGCCGAACCAGTCGGAGGCCCGGTACCAGTCCGCCAGCTCCTGGTACGCGCCGCCTACGGATTCCATCGCGCGGCCCGTCGCGTACGGGTCGTTCGCCGCCTTTCCGGCGACCAGCGCGGCCCGGTACCGCTCCAGCGCCTCGTGGGTGCGGCCGGTCTCGGCGTCCAGGTCGGCCAGGTTCAGCAGTGCGGCGGCCTGCTCCCGGTACAGGTCGCGGCGTTCGGCGACGTCCAGGACCAGGCGGTGCAGCCCGTACAGCTCGGGAGCGGCCGCCTCGGTCCCGCGGTGTTCCGCGAGGGCCCGTACGAGGGCCGAGACCAAGCGGCGGGCCAGGGTGTCCAGGTCCCCGTCGGCCACCGCGAGGGCGGCCGACGCGGACAGGGCGGGCAGCCGGGTGTCCAGCCAGCCGGCGGCGGCCCGCCGGTCGGCGAAGCGGAGGGCGCGGGGCAACCCGTCCAGTCGCTCCCGCACGAGCTCCTCGTCCTCCTCGGCCATGGCCCGGCAGGAGGTGAGAAGACGCACGGTCCGCTCCAGCATCCGGGCCCGGGCCAGCTGCACCTCGGCCGGACGCTCCTTGGCCTCCAGCAGGGCCTGGAGCAGGGGCGCGAGGCAGCCGGGCAACAGGAACAGACCGTCGGGGGCGTGCCGGACGAGACCCAGCCCGGCGAAGTCCTCCAGGGTGGACTGCGCGGCGGCCACGGAGCAGCCGGCCAGGGCGGAGGCGGTGTGCGCGTCGATGAAGCCGGCGGGCGCGAGCGGAAGCAGGCGCAGGGTCCGCTGGGCGGGCTGGGGCAGCGATTCGTAGACGAGCCGGAAGGAGCGGGCCAGCGGCCCGCTGGTGCCGGGCGGCATGTCGTGGAGCTGCTTGGCCACGTCGGCCACGGCGGCCTTCGGGTGGGCGGCGAGCCAGCCGCCGACCAGGGCGAGTGCGGCGGGTTGCCCCCCGCACTCCTCGGCGAGGGTCTCGGCGGCGCGCGGGTCCACGGTGATCCGGGTGTCCCCGATGCTGTGCGCGAGCATCTGGACGGCGGAGGGGGTGTCCAGTCCTCCGAGGGTGCAGGGGCGGACGTCCGGGATCCCGGTGAGCGGCCCTTCGGCGGTCACCACGACCAGGCACTCGGGGGTGTCCGGCAGCAGGGCGTCGACCTGGTGGGGGTCGGCGGCGTCGTCGACGAGCAGGATGACCCGCCGCCCGGTGAGCGCGGTGCGCAGTTCGGAGCTGAGGTCGTCCTCGCCGGCCCCGGGCGGGGTGGAGTGACCGAGGCCCTCCAGCAGGGTCCTGACGGCCCGTTCGGTGGCGACGGTCTCCCCGCCGGGCGTGGTGAGCCTCACCTTCACGACCCCGTCGGGGTAGTCGTCGCGCACTTCGCGGACGAACGCCTCGGCGAGCGCCGTCCGCCCCGAACCGGGGCGACCCGCGACGAGCAGGACCCTCGCGCGGGGCGCCTTCGCCTTGCGCCCCGAGAGGGTGTCGAGCCCGGTCCGTGCGATGTCCTCGCGCAGCTCCTTGAGCTCACGCCGCCGCCCGACGAAATCCGTCACGGGATCCGCTCCTCTCCCTGCCTTAGGGTTGCCGAGCGTAGTTCACGCAGAGCGACGACCCGTGTGGAGCGCGGCGGGCACATCGCCCGATCGGATCAGCCGATGGTCACACCAGACCCCCCGACGGCCCTCCGCCCACCCCCGGACCGGGCCGCGACGGAGCGGAACAGGGTGGAGCGGGACGGCGCGGGCGGCCCGGCGCGGCGAGGGCCGGGCGGCTATGCCTCGTAGGGCCGGGCCGACCACGGCGCGTCGGCCGGGCGCAGGGCGTCCAGACCGCCCTCGACGGCGAGGGCCGCGGACAGGGCCAGCACACCCGACACCAGTCCGGGGTTCGCCAGCTCGCCGGCCAGCACCCCCCGCACGAGTTCCGCGAGCGGGATCCGGGCGAACTGCATGTCCGCCTCCTCCTCCGACACCTCGAAGCGCGCGCCCTCCGCCTCGGCGAGGTCCCGCGCCAGGAACACGCGGATCGCCTCGTCCGAGCCGCCGGGCGAGGCGTAGAAGTCCACCAGCACCCGCCAGTCGTCGGCCTTGACGTGCACCTCTTCGTACAGCTCGCGCTGCGCGGCGTGCAGCGGGTTCTCCCCCGGCACGTCGAGCAGGCCCGCCGGCAGCTCCCACAGCTTCCGGCGCACCGGGTGTCGGTACTGCCGCAGCAGGAGCACCTGCCCGTCCTCGTCCAGCGCCAGCACGCACACCGACCCCGGGTGCACCTGGTAGTCCCGGCGCACGGTCGCGCCGTCCGGCATCCGGACCACGTCGGAGCTCACGGCCGTCTTGGCGCCCTCGAAGGGCCGCCGGGTCGAGACCGTCTCCCAGGTTTCCGAGGTGTCCTTGATCTCGATGTCGATGCCCATGCAATGTCCTCCACAACGCGCGACAGCCGGGGTACGGATCTCCGTGCCCCGGCTGTCTACGTTATGCGGTCAGGCCCTCGGGCCCCGCAGGCTCACTTGGCGGACTGCCGGCGCTCCACCGCGGCCTTGACCAGACCCACGAACAGCGGGTGCGGCCGGGTCGGGCGGGAGCGCAGCTCCGGGTGCGCCTGGGTGGCGACCAGGTAGGGGTGCACCTCGCGCGGGTACTCGACGTACTCGACGAGCTTGTTGTCGGGGGACACGCCCGAGAAGACCAGACCGGCCTTCTTCTCCAGCTCGCCGCGGTAGGCGTTGTTCACCTCGTAGCGGTGACGGTGACGCTCGTCCACGTAGGCCTCGTCGCCGTAGACCTCGCGGACGATGGAGCCCTCGGCGAGCTTCGCCGGGTACATGCCCAGACGCATGGTGCCGCCCAGGTCGCCGGCGCCCTCGACGAAGGCCAGCTGCTCCTCCATGGTCGAGATGACCGGGTGCGGGGTCGAGGCGTCGAACTCGGTGGAGTTGGCGTCCGCGATGCCCGCGAGGTTGCGCGCGGCCTCGATGACCACGCACTGCAGACCCAGGCACAGGCCCAGCAGCGGGATCCGGTTCTCGCGGGCGTAGGTGATCGCGCCGACCTTGCCGTTGACGCCGCGGTCCCCGAAGCCGCCGGGAACGCAGATCGCGTCCACGTCGCCGAGTACCGCCGCCGCACCGGCCGGGGTCTTGCAGTCGTCGGAGGTGACCCACTTGATCTGCACGCGCGCCCTGTTGGCGAACCCGCCGGCGCGCAGCGCCTCGGTCACCGAGAGGTAGGCGTCGGGCAGGTCGATGTACTTGCCGACGAGCGCGACCTTGACCTCGTGGTCGGGGTTGTGGACCCGGTCCAGCAGGTCCTCCCAGACGCGCCAGTCCACGTCGCGGAAGGGCAGGTCGAGCTTGCGCACGACGTAGGCGTCCAGGCCCTCGGTGTGCAGCACCTTCGGGATGTCGTAGATCGACTTCGCGTCGATCGCGGCGACCACCGCGGCCTCGTCGACGTCGCACATCAGCGAGATCTTGCGCTTGATGGAGGTCGGGACCTCACGGTCGGCGCGCAGCACGATCGCGTCGGGCTGGATGCCGATGTTGCGCAGGGCCGCGACCGAGTGCTGGGTCGGCTTGGTCTTCAGCTCGCCGGAGGGGCCGATGTAGGGCAGCAGCGAGATGTGCACGACGAAGACGTTGTCGCGGCCGACCTCGTGGCGGACCTGACGGACGGTCTCCAGGAACGGCAGCGACTCGATGTCGCCCACGGTGCCGCCGACCTCGGTGATGACGACGTCGACGTCCTCGGTCGCCATGCGGCGGATGCGGCTCTTGATCTCGTTGGTGATGTGCGGGATGACCTGCACGGTGTCACCGAGGTACTCGCCGCGCCGCTCCTTGGCGATGACCTGCGAGTAGACCTGGCCGGTCGTGACGTTCGCCGAGCCGTCGAGGTCGACGTCGAGGAAGCGCTCGTAGTGGCCGATGTCCAGGTCGGTCTCGGCGCCGTCGTTGGTGACGAACACCTCACCGTGCTGGAAGGGGTTCATCGTGCCGGGGTCGACGTTCAGGTAGGGGTCGAGCTTCTGCATCGTGACCCGCAGGCCGCGCGCCTTCAGCAGCGCACCCAGGCTGGAGGCCGTCAGCCCCTTGCCGAGGGACGAAGCGACACCCCCGGTGACGAAGATGTGCTTGGTCGTCATGGCTGTGCTGTTTCGAAAAGCAGCGGGCGGCGTCGCCAAGAGGGGGCTCCCGTGGTCGCGAGGTGAGGGTGCGTCCGGCGCCGGCCACCGTCGAACCGGAAGGGTCTCAGGGGGCGCCGAAGCTGCGGTTTCGGGGCTCCTGATTCGCACAGGCAGACCACCGGTCCACGGGGTACCAGCCTATCAGCGCCCGGGCCGGTCTGCCTCCGGCGACGCGGTCCGGGCCTCGCGTAGCGTGCGCGCCACACCCGCGCGTCCGGCATTTGCGCAGGTCACCCGTTCGGACGAGCCGCATTGTTCCGAGACTTAAGGAGATCACTAGGGTGCCGTCATATCCTGCTCGAATATCGCTGCACATCGCCGCCGAGCAGTCCGGCCTACGGTGTAACCACGCCGGTTCCGGAATCATGGACTCTACGCGGGGATCCCTACACACACGGAGACCGCGCAACCGCGCAATGCAAGCGCCCTCAGGGGCGGACGTGGCCGTTCGACTGGAGATGCAACGTGTCCGGGCGCATCGAGGATTACGCACTGATCGGGGACATGCAGACCGCTGCGTTGGTCTGCAGGGACGGAGCCGTGGACTGGTTGTGCCTTCCACGGTTCGATTCCCATGCCGTCTTCGCGAGCATTCTCGGCACCGAGGAACACGGGTTCTGGCGGGTCGGTCCCGCGGTCCCGTCCGGCACCCCGGCCCCGCGGGCCGATCGCCGGCGCTATCGCGGTGACTCCCTGGTGCTCGAAACGGAGTGGGACACCCCGAGGGGGACCGTCCGTGTCATCGACTTCATGCCTCCCCGCGAGGATCACGCACCGCAACTGATCCGCGTCGTGGAGGGCGTCAGCGGGCGCGTCCCGATGCGCTCGGCCCTGCGGATGCGTTTCAGTTACGGGCGGATCGTGCCCTGGGTACACAAGGTGGACGGCCGCACGGTGGCCGTCTCCGGCCCGGACTCGGTCTGGCTGGACACCGACGCGCAGACCTACGGCAAGGACCTGACGACGTACTCCGACTTCACCGTCGGGCCCGGCGACCGGGTGGCCTTCGCCATCAGTTGGCAGGCCTCGCACCGGGGCGCCCCCGAGGCGCCGGACGCCGAGGAGGCGCTGGGGGTCACCACCGACTTCTGGCGCGAGTGGGTCGACCAGTGCACGTACCACGGCCCCTACCGGGAAGCCGTGGTCCGCTCCCTGATCACGCTCAAGGCCCTCACGTACGGGCCCACGGGCGGCATCGTCGCCGCGCCGACCACCTCCCTGCCGGAGGAGATCGGCGGCAGCCGCAACTGGGACTACCGGTACACGTGGCTGCGCGACGCCGCCATCACCCTGTCCTCGCTCCTGCGCACCGGCTACCGCGACGAGGCCTCCGCCTGGCGGGACTGGCTGCTGCGCGCGGTGGCCGGCGACCCCGAGAACCTGCAGATCATGTACGGCATCGCGGGCGAACGGGAACTCGGCGAGACCGAGCTGGACTGGCTGCCCGGCTACGAGAACTCCCAGCCGGTCCGCGTCGGCAACGGCGCCGCCCACCAACTCCAACTCGACGTGTACGGCGAGGTCACCGAGGCCCTCCACCTGGGCCACATGACGGGCCTGGCCCGCAACGACTACGCCTCGCTGCTCCAACTCAAGCTCATCCGCTACCTGGAGACCCACTGGAACGAGCCGGACGAGGGCATCTGGGAGGTGCGCGGCCCCCGCCGCCACTTCGTGCACTCCAAGGTGATGGCGTGGGTGGCCGTGGACCGCACGATCAAGCTGATCGAGAGCGGTGACGCGGACGGCCCGCTGGAACGGTGGCGCGAACTGCGCGACGAGATCCACGCGGACGTGTGCGAGAAGGGCTACGACAAGGACCGCAACACCTTCACCCAGTCGTACGGGTCGAAGGAACTGGACGCCTCGCTGCTGCTCATCCCACAGATGGGCTTCCTTCCACCGGACGACAAGCGGGTCATCGGCACCATCGAGGCGATCCAGCGCGAGCTGTCGACCCCCGACGGCTTCATCCTGCGCTACCCGACGGCCGGCGAGGAATGCGGCGTGGACGGCCTGGAGGGCGACGAGGGCGCCTTCCTCGCCTGCTCGTTCTGGATGGCCGACGACCTCGCGATGATCGGCCGGGTCGACGAGGCCCGCCGGCTCTTCGAGAAGCTGCTGTCGCTGCGCAACGACCTGGGCCTGCTCGCCGAGGAGTGGGACCCCAAGCTCCAGCGCCAGGTCGGCAACTTCCCGCAGGCCTTCAGCCACGTCCCGCTGATCGACACCGCGCTGCGCCTGACGGCGAGCGGGGCGTACGGGGGCTGACCCCGGGCCCGCCCGGTCCCACCGACGTGAACGCGCCGGTAGGACCGGGCCCGCCTAGCCTGGAAGGGTCTTGTGTGCCCCTCCGCGGAAGGGGGCGGTCATGGCCCCGCTCTCGAAGGCGGGCGCGGCGTTGACCGCGCTTCGCGAAGACCTCTCCGGTGCGGTGCTCGCGCCCGACGATCCGGGCTACGACGAGGCCCGGACCGTCTTCAACGCCATGGTCGACCGACGTCCCGCCGTGATCGCGCAGTGCGAGAGCGAGTCGGACGTGGTCACGGCCGTGCGGTTCGCCCGCGCGTTGGACCTGCCGATCGCGGTGCGGGGCGGCGGCCACAGCGTCGCCGGCACGGCCCTGGGCGACGGCGCGCTGGTGGTGGACCTGCGCCGGATGAACGAGGTGACGGTGCATCCGGGGGCGAAGGCCGTACGGGTGTCCGGCGGCGCCCTGATGAGCGATCTGGACCGGGCCTGCGCGCCGCACGACCTGGCCACCACCGGCGGCCGGGTCTCGACGACCGGGGTCGGCGGGTTCGTGCTCGGCGGTGGCTCGGGCTGGCTGGACCGGAAGTTCGGCCTGGCCGTCGACAATCTCCTCGGGGTGGACCTGGTCACCGCCGACGGCGACATCGTCAGCACGACCGCCGCGGACGAACCGGAGCTGTTCTGGGCCCTGCACGGCGGGGGCGGCAACTTCGGGGTCGCCACCTCGCTGACGCTGCGACTGCACGAACTGCCCGCGATGTCGGTCGCGATGCTCATGTACGCCCCCGAGCGGGGTCCCGAGGTCACCCGCATGTACCGGGAGATCATCGAGGCCGCGCCGCCCGAGGCGAGCGGTGGCGTGATCCACCTCACCGCGCCGCCGGAGCCGTTCGTGCCGCCGCACCTGGTCGGCACGATGCTCTGCGGGGTGCTCCTGACGTACGCCGGTCCCGAGGACGCCATGCGCGCGCTGCTGGCGCCGCTGCTGGCCGTGCCGCACGAGGTGGAGATCGTCACCGCGATCCCGTACGCGGACCTCCAGTGCATGATCGACGACCCGCCGGGGATGCGGAACTACTGGTCCGCCGAGTACCTGACGGGGCTGCCGGACGAACTGGTCGACCTGTACTGCGCCCGCGCCGCGTCCATGCCCGTTCCGACCGGCACCCAGCACATCCTGTTCCCGCTGGGCGGGGCGATCGCGCAGGGGCCTGCGGACTTCCCCGTGCCGTACCGGGACGCCGCCTGGGCGGTGCACCCGTTCGCCGTCTGGGAGGACCCTGCGGACGACGAGCGGTGCCGGCGGTGGGTGAAGGACGTACGGGCCGACGCGCAGCCGTGGAGCACCGGGGCGGTGTACCTCAACTTCCTCGGCGACGAGGGCGCGGACCGGGTCGCGGCGGGCCTCGGCGAGGACAACCTGCGGCGCCTGGCCTCGGTGAAACGGCGGTTCGACCCGGACAACGTCTTCCGGTTCAACCACAACATCAAGCCGGCCTGAGGCCCTGGTAGCGTCCCGCGACATGGACAACCAGGGCGGGATCACTGTTCAGCGGGCGCTGGAGCTGCCGGGACTGCGCAGCGGTCTGCCGGAGGTGATGGCCTGCGCCGATCGGCTCGGGCGGACCGTGCGCTGGGTCCACGCCGGCGAGGTCCCCAACATCGCCTCCCTCCTCAAGGGCGGCGAGCTGCTCCTGACCACCGGGCTGGGCCTGGGCACCCGGCCGGCCGAACAGCGTGCCTTCGTGCGCCGCCTCGCGGACCGGGGCATCGCCGCGCTGGTCGTCGAACTGGGCCCGCGCTTCACGCGCCTGCCCGCCACCATCGTCGAGACGGCCCGGGCGGCCGGCCTCCCCCTCGTGCAGCTCCACCGCGAGGTGCCGTTCGTCACCGTGACGGAGGAGGTCCACACCGAGATCGTCAACGGCCACTACGCCCTGCTCCAGCGGGCCGAGGAGGTCCACCGGCGATGTACCGAGGCCCTGCTGGGCGGCGGCGGGATCCCGCAGGTGCTGAGCATCCTCGCCGACTTCACGGCGAACCCGGTCTTCCTGGAGACCCCCGACGGCCGGCTCCTCTACGCCGCCGGGCCGGTCTCCGGGGACGCCGCCGCCGACCCGCTCCAGGTGTGGGAGGGCCTGCGGGGCCAGCGCGAGGCCGAGCCGTCCGCCAACGCGGTGGTGGTCGACGTGCCCGGGGGCGGTCACGGCACGGGCTCGGTGCGGGCGCGCGTGGTCCTGCTCGGGGTCTCGGCCCCGCTGCTGCCCGTCCACCGGATGGCGGCGGAGCGGACGGCCGGCGTGCTGGCGGTGGTGTTGATGCAGGCCCGTCAGGAGGACGAGCTGTCCGCGCGCGGCCGGGGCGACTTCCTGACGGATCTCGCGGAGGGCCGCATCTCCGCCGAGGACGCCCCGGCGCAGGCGCGCGTCCTGGGCTTCAAGCCGGGAGCGGGCCCGCTCCTGCCGGTCGTGATGCGGCTGGCCACGGACCCGGGCACGTCCGGGAACTGGGCGGTCCTCGCGCGGGCGGTGCTGGAGGAACTGTCCTCGGTCGGCGTCCCCGTGCTGCTGGGGGTCCGCCCGGTGGAGGGCCGGGTGCCGCTGCTGGTGTCCCTGCGGACGGAGTCGGAGCGCACGACGGTCGCCGACCGGGTCGCGGCGGCGTTGCGCGCCGGCGTGGAGCGGGCCGGTCTGGACCGGGCGGGTGCCTCGCCGGCGGTGGTCGTGGGCGTCTCGGGGAGTTGGGCGGCGGCCTCGGCCGGGCTGCGGCACGCCGCCGAGACGGCGACGGCGGCCCACGGTCTGCCGGCCCGCCCCTGGTACGACGCCCGGCGCCTGGACATCGACCTGCTGCTGTGGCGGCTGCGCGAACACCCCGACCTCGCCGCCTTCGTGGACCGGGCGATCGGCCCGCTGCGGGTGCACGACGTGGCCTCCCGCCCCTCGCTGCTGCCGACCCTGGAGACGTACCTGGCGCACGCGGGCCGCAAGGCGGAGACGGCGCGTGAGCTGCATCTGAACCGTCAGACGCTGTACAACCGGCTGGCCCGCATCTCGGAGCTCCTGGGCACGGACCTGGACGACCCGGAGACGGTGCTCTCCCTCAGCCTCGCCCTCCGCGCCCGGCGCCACACCGCCTCCTGAGCCGGCGGGCGGCGGACCGCGTCCGGGGGACCTACCGTCCGCGCTCCATCAACTCGTCGTACACCGACAGCACCTGGGCCACCGTGTCGTCCTCCGACGGCCACGAGGCGGCCTGCGCGCGGCCCGCCGACGCGAGGGCCGCCCGCCGGGCCGGATCGCCGAGCAGCCCCGACACGGCGGCCGCCAGCGCCTCCGGGTCCCCGTACGGCACCAGCACCGCCGCGTCCCCGACCAGCTCCGGCACTCCCCCGACGTCCGTGGCCACCAGGGCCACGCCGGAGCGCAGCGCCTCCTGGGCGAGCAGCGAGCGGCCCTCCCAGCGGCTCGGCAGGACCGCCACGTCGGCCGCGGCCAGCAGCCGGTCCGCGTCCCGGCGGCGCCCCAGCAGCCGTACGGGGAGTCCCTCCGCCTCGATCCGGCGGGACAGTTCGGCCCGCAGCGGCCCCTCCCCCGCGATCAGCAGCAGCGGTACGGGGTCCAGCGCGCGCCAGGCCCGGGCCGCGTCCAGCAGCACGGAGTAGCCGCGCCGGGCGACCAGGCTACCGACCGCGATCACCAACGGCCGCTCCACCGAGCCCAGTTCGGCCCGCACCTTCTCCGGGTCGGCGACCGGTTCGGGGATCGCGGGCAGCGGCGCCGCCACCGCCGCCAGTCGGGCGTCGCGCGCGCCGCGCGAGCGCGCCCGGTCCACCTGGTCCGAGGAGGCGCCCAGGACCACCGCGGCGGCCCGGGCCACGCGGCGTTCCAGCAGCCGCCCCATCCGCCCCAGCGCGCCCGGCGCCTCGGCCGCGCCGCCGTGCCAGGTCACCACGAGCGGGGCCCGGTGGCGGCCGCCGCGCAGGGCCAGCGCGGCCCGCAGCCCGGCCCGTACCCCGTGCGCGTGGACCAGGTCGGCTCCGGCGCAGGCGGCGCGCAGGGCGCTCGCCGCGTCGGGCGTGAACTCGGCGCCCGCGCCGGTGAAGTCGTACTCGCCCTCCGCCGCGACGGGGGCGCACACGGTGACCCGTACGCCGCGTGCGGCGAGCCCCGTGGTCAGGGAGCGGACGTGCGCGCTGCTGCCCGCGCCGGCGCCGCCCAGCACCTGGACGGTGCGCAGGGGCGGCCGGCCGTACGGCTGGGCGGGAGGGGGGAACGAAACCGGGGAGCTGCTCACGGGCCGAAGCTCCAGGGTGAGGGAGTCAGAGACGTCGCCCAGGATGCCAGTCCGCACGCGCGTTCCGGGACCATACGGGTGCGGATCCCGCAGGAGATACCGCCAGACACCCCCCAGCCTCACCCACACGGGCTACCCGCCGCCACCCGGTCGGCGAAATCTCCCGATGCCGAACGCGCCAGGGGCCCGGAACGCGTCGCGTCCCGGGCCCCGTACGGCACGTTCCGAAAGAGACGACCTAGGCGTCCGCGCGGGCCGTCGCGAGGAGTTCCTCGGCGTGCGCGCGCGCCGTCTCCGAGTCCTCCTGGCCCGCCAGCATCCGCGACAGCTCGCGGATGCGGTCCTCGCCCTCCAGGACGGTGACGCCGCTGCGCGTCACCGATCCGTCGACGGTCTTCTCCACCAGCAGCTGCCGGTCGGCGAACGCCGCCACCTGCGGGAGGTGGGTGACGACGACGACCTGCGCCGATTTGGCCAGTTTGGCGAGGCGCCGGCCGACCTCGACGGCCGCCTTGCCGCCGACGCCCGCGTCGACCTCGTCGAAGAGGTAGGTGGGCACCGGGTCGGAGCCGGCGAACACGACCTCCACCGCGAGCATGACGCGCGACAGCTCGCCGCCCGAGGCGCCCTTGGCGATGGGGCGCGGCTGGGCGCCGGGGTGCGGGGCCAGCAGCAGTTCGACCTCGTCCGCGCCGGAGGGCCCGTAGGCCACGGTGCGGCCGCCGACCTCGACGCCTTCGGGGTCCTCGATCTGGCGGATGTCGAAGGTGACCCGGGCGTGCGGCATCGCCAGCGAGGCGAGTTCGTCGGTGACGGCGGACGCGAACCGGGCGGCGGAGTCCACCCGGGCGTCGGTCAACGCCTGGGCCAGTTGGGACAGTTCGACCCGCAGGCCGTCCCGTTCCGCGGTCAGTTCCGCGATCCGTTCGTCGTCGCCGTCCAGTTCCAGGAGTCGCGCGGAGCCCTGTTCGGCCCACTCCAGCACGGAGTCGACGGAGTCCCCGTACTTGCGGGTCAGCTGGGTCAGGGCGGCCCGGCGCTCCTCCACCGCGGCGAGCCGCAGCGGATCGGCGTCGAGGTCGTCGGCGTAGCCGGCGAGTTCCCCGGCCACGTCGGCCAGCAGGATGCCCAGCTCCCCGATCCGCTCGGCGAGCGTGCCGAGGGCCGGGTCGTGGGACCGTACGGACTCCAGTGCGCGGTGGGCGCCCGCGACGAGGGTGTTCGCGTCGATGCCCTCGGGGTCCTCGGGGTTGCCCGCGAGGGCCGCGTGCGCGGCCTGTGCGGCCGAGGCGAGCGATTCCGCGTGGCCGAGGCGCTCGGCCTCCGCGGACAGTTCGGCGTCCTCGCCGGGCAGGGGCTCCACGGCCGCGATCTCGTCGAGGCCGAAGCGCAGGTGGTCCGCCTCCTGGGCCCGTTCCCGGGCCCGGGTGACGAGGGTGTCCAGTTCGACGGCGACGGCGCGCAGCCGCCGGTAGGCGCCGGTGTACTTCTCCAGCGGGACGGCCACGGAGCCCCCGGCGTACCGGTCGAGGGCCTGGCGCTGCCGGGCGGGCCGCAGCAGGCCCTGCTGGTCGGTCTGGCCGTGTACGGCGACGAGGTCGTCGGCGAGTTCGGCGAGCAGGCCCACGGGCACGGAGCGGCCGCCGACGTGGGCGCGCGAGCGCCCCTCGGCGGACACGGTGCGGCTGATCAGCAGGGCGCCGTCGTCGAGCTCGGCGCCGGCCTCCTCGGCCCGGAGCGCGGCGGGGGAGCCGGGGGGCAGCACGATGCGCCCCTCGACCACCGCCGCCTTGGCCCCGATCCGGACCAGGGCCGGGTCGGCGCGGCCTCCGAGCAGCAGGCCGAGGCTCGTGACGACCATCGTCTTGCCCGCGCCGGTCTCGCCGGTCACCGCGGTGAAACCGGGCGACAGCTCGACCACCGCGTCGTCGATGACCCCGAGCGACCGTATCCGCATCTCCTCAAGCACGGGACGACCATACCGAGGTTTGACGGGTGCCATGCGACGTCACCCTCGCCGAGTTCTCCGAACGCACGTGCTAGTGACGTGCTTCGTGCGGGGCCCCGCGCCACCCCGACACGGGCAGCGCGAACTTGGCGACGAGGCGGTCGGTGAAGGAGGCGTGGTGCAGCCGGGCGAGGCGTACGGGCACCGTGCCCCGCCGGACCTCGACCCTGGCGCCGGCCGGCAGTTCCAGGGTGCGGCGACCGTCACACCACAGCACCCCGTGCGGGGTCCCGGGCTGCACCTCCACGGCCAGCACCGAGTCCGGCGAGGTCACCAGCGGCTTCGCGAACAGCGCGTGCGCGCTGATCGGCACCATCAGGAGCGCCTCCACCTCGGGCCAGACCACGGGTCCGCCCGCCGAGAAGGCGTACGCCGTCGAGCCCGTCGGCGTCGCGCACACGATCCCGTCGCAGCCGAAGCCGGTCACCGGGCGCCCGTCGATCTCCAGGACCACCTCCAGCATCCGCTCCGGGGACACCTTCTGGACGGCCGCCTCGTTCAGCGCCCAGTCCCGGTGGAGGACGTCGCCGTTGGTGCGCACGACCACGTCGATGGTCATCCGCTCCTCGACCTCGTAGGCGCGCGTCACGACGCGTTCCACGACCTGGTCGAGGTCGTCCCGCTCGGCTTCGGCGAGGAATCCGACCCGGCCCAGGTTCACGCCGAGCATCGGCACGCCCGAGCCGCGGGCGAACTCGGCCCCGCGCAGCAGGGTCCCGTCCCCGCCCAGCACGATCAGCAGCTCGCACCCGTCGAGCACCTTGGGGGTGCACTCCGCGACCAGCTCGACCTCGGGCGGCAGCGGCAGGTCCACCGCCTCGTCCGCGAGGACCCGTACGCCCAGCCCGGACTTCAACAGTCCCTGGACGACCAACTCGGCGCTGCGGATGGCCGCCGGCCGTCCGGTGTGGGCGAGCAGGAAGACGGTGCGTTCCCCCGCGCCCCCCGCCGCCGTCGTCGAACCCGTGAATGCGCCTGTGTCTGCTGTATCGGTCACTGCGGCCCCTCCGCCACTGCACGATCGACGTCCCCCGGGTCGAGTGCCGGTGCCCCCGCCCGCAGCCACAGAAAGTACTCGACGTTGCCCGACGGCCCGGGCAGCGGGCTCGCGGTCACCCCGAGCACCCCCAGCCCCAGCTTCCAGGCCTTCGCCGCGACTTCCCGTACGGCTTCCGCGCGCAGCTCGGGGCTGCGCACGACTCCTCCGCTGCCGAGGCGGTCCTTGCCCACCTCGAACTGCGGCTTCACCATCAGCACCAGATCCGCGTCCGGCGCGCAGCACCGGACGAGCGCCGGCAGCACCAGACCGATCGAGATGAACGACAGGTCTCCGACGACCAGGTCCGCCGGAACGCCGTCGATCAGCTCGACGGTCAGCTCGCGGACGTTCGTGCGGTCCTTGACCGTGACCCGCTCGTCGCTCTGCAACGACCAGGCGAGTTGCCCGTAGCCGACGTCCACCGCGACGACGTGCGCGACGCCCGCGCGCAGCAGCACGTCGGTGAACCCACCGGTCGAGGCACCCGCGTCGAGCGCCCGCCGGCCCTCGACGACCAACCCTTGCGGCCCGAAGGCGGCGAGCGCGCCCGCCAGTTTGTGGCCGCCCCGGGAGACGTAGTCGGGGTCGCTGTCGTCCTTGAGGACGACGAGGGCCGCGCTGGTCTCGACCTGGGTGGCCGCCTTGGTGGCGGTGGTGCCGCCGACGGTCACCCGGCCCGCGGCGATCAGCTGGGCCGCGTGCTCGCGCGAGCGGGCCATGCTGCGGCGTACCAGTTCGGCGTCCAGGCGGCGGCGTGCCACTCCTGCCACGTTCGGTTCAGCTCCTGTTTTCGTACGGTCCGGGGACGGGCGGTGCGTCCAGCGCGGTCAGCGCTTCGCGCAGCCCCCTGTGCACATCCTCGTACACCTCGACGTGCCCGTCCGCCGTGAGGTGGTCCGCGTCCGCCAGCCGCTCCAGGAGCACGTCCACCCCGGCGTGCCCGGTGGGCGTCCGTACGACGCCCAGTGGCGCGGGTCCGGTGGGCTCGCCGGAAGCCCCCGCGGACTCCTCGGGGGCTTCCGGGACTCTCTCGGACGCTTCGTCGGTCATGCCCCGACGCTACCTCGAAGCGCGCCGCGACCACGTACGGCTCTGCGGTACCGTCGTGATCACGATGGCTACGATTCAGGAGTGCCGCGAAGCACTCGACCGACTCTCGGACAACCTGGCCCGGGCCGACGGCGACGTGCGCGGCGCGGCCGCCTTCGACCGTTCCTTGAGCTGCCACATGACCGACCTCGACCAGACGTTCACGGGCCGGCTCGACGCCGGCCGGATCCGGGTCGACGCGGTCGCCCCGGGCCCGCCCCGCACCAAGGCCGAGATCCGGTTGGCGATGTCCGGCGACGATCTGCTCGCCCTGGTCGCCGGGGAGCTGAAGTTCGCCAAGGCCTGGGCCTCGGGCCGGGTCAGGCTGGAGGCCGGTTTCCGCGACCTGCTCCGCCTCAAGAGCCTGCTGTAGGCACGAGGCCGGGCGGCGCGGGCTGTCGGGTCCCTCGGACGGAGACCTGCGCGCGGACCGCCCGGCCCGCCGGGATCACCAGCGGCGTCCCCGTCTGCGGGTCGTCGATGATCTGGCAGCGCAGCCCGAACACCTTCTCCACCAGCTCCGCGGTGACCACCTCGGCCGGCGGCCCCTCGGCCACCACCACGCCCCCGCGCAGCGCGATCAGGTGCGTGGCGTAGCGGGCCGCGTGGTTGAGGTCGTGCAGCACCGCCACCAGGGTCCGGCCCTGGTTCTCGTGCAGTTCGGCGCACAGGTCGAGGACGTCCAACTGGTGCTGGATGTCCAGGTAGGTCGTCGGCTCGTCCAGGAGCAGCAGCGGGGTCTGCTGGGCCAGCGCCATCGCGATCCACACCCGCTGGCGCTGCCCGCCCGACAGCTCGTCCACGGCCCGGTCCGCGAGCTCGGCGACCCCGGTGGAGGCCATCGACTCGTTCACGATCCGCTCGTCCTCGGGCGACCACTGGCGCAGCAGCCCCTGGTGCGGGTACCGACCGCGGGAGACCAGGTCGCCGACGGTGATGCCGTCGGGGGCGATCGAGGACTGCGGGAGCAGGCCGAGGGTCTTGGCCACCTTCTTCGCCGGCATCGACCCGATGGCGTGGCCGTCGAGCAGCACCCGCCCGGCGGACGGCTTGAGCATCCGCGACAGCGCGCGCAGCAGCGTGGACTTGCCGCAGGCGTTGGGGCCGACGATCACCGTGAAGGAGTTGTCGGGTATCTCCACCGACAGGTTCTCGGCGATGATCCGCTGGTCGTAGCCGAGGGTCACGTTCTCCGCGGTCAGCCGCTGCACTGGGGTACTCCTCAAGGTCTTCATATACGTCCCGCCTTGCGCTCGGTGACGAGCAGCCAGAGCAGATAGCCACCACCGACCAGCCCGGTCACCACACCCACCGGCAACTGGTCGGCGCCGAAGGCCCGCTGTGAGGCCCAGTCGGACACCAGCAGCAGGACGGCGCCCATCAGCGCGCCGGTGAGCAGGTTCGAGCCGGGCGAGCGGGTGAGCCGCCGGGCCAGCTGGGGTGCGGCCAGCGCGACGAAGGTGATCGGACCGGCGGCCGCCGCGGCCGCGGTGGTCAGCACGATCGCCGCGAGCATCAGCAGCAGCCGGGTCCGCTCGACCCGGACGCCGAGGGCGTGCGCGGCGTCGTCCCCCATCTCCATCATCCGCAGGGCCCTGCCCTGTCCGAGGATCACGGGGAAGAGCACCGCGCAGGTCACGGCCAGCGGCCACACCTGCGCCCAGTCCCGGCCGGCCAGCGAACCGGTCAGCCACACCATGGCGCGGGTGGCCTCGGTCAACTGCGCCTTGGTGATCAGGTACTGGATGAGGGCGACGAGCATCGCGGAGGCGCCGATGCCGACGAGCACCAGGCGGTACCCGTGGATGCCCTTCTTGTACGCGAGCAGGTAGACGGCGACGCCGGCCAGTACGCCCCCGACGACGGCGCCCATCGCCACCTCGGTCGCGCCGCCCTTGAACACGATGATCACGGTGAGCGCGCCGACCGCCGACCCGTACCCGAAACCGAGCAGGTCCGGGGAACCGAGCGGGTTGCGCGACACCGACTGGAAGACGGCGCCGGCCATCCCGAGGGCTGCGCCGACGAGCACCGCGACGAGCACGCGCGGCAGCCGCAGGTCGTTGACGATGAAGTCGTCGGCGGGGGTGCCGTTGCCCAGCAGCGTCTGCACGACGTCCCACGGGGCGATGTCGAAGTCGCCGGTGCCGATCAGCAGGACGACGAGCAGCAGCGCCACGACGCCCAGCAGCAGCCCGGTGAGCAGCGCGCGGGGTTCCGTGCGCAGCGAGGCGCCGGCGGGCCCGCGCAGGGCGTGCGGGCGGAACCCGGCGCCCTTCGCCCGCTTGGTGGTCCGCACGGGGGCCTCGGCGTCCAACGCCTCCCCGGTCTTCGTGGTCACGGTCACAGCTGGGCCATCCTCTTGCGCCGAACCAGGTGGATGAAGACGGGGCCGCCGATGAGCGCGGTGACGATGCCGACCTGGAGTTCCGCGGGACGGGTGACGACCCGTCCGACCACGTCGGCGCCGAGCAGCAGCACGGGCGACAGCACCGCCGAGTACGCGAGGACCCAGCGCATGTCCGGGCCGGTGATCATCCGTACCAGGTGCGGGATCATCAGCCCGATGAAGACGATCGGCCCGCAGGCGGCGGTCGCCGCCCCGCACAGCAGGGTGATGGCGAGCATCGCGCCGATCCGGGTCCGCGTCAGGTGGGCACCGAGCGCCCGCGCGGTGTCGTCGCCCATCGCCATCGCGTTGAGCGGCCGGCCCAGCGAGAGCGCCAGCACGGCGCCGATCAGCAGGAAGGGGGCGACCTGCCGGACGGTGTCCATGTTGGCCGAGGCCAGCGAACCCACCGTCCAGAAGCGCAGCTTGTCCAGCGCCTTGCTGTCCATCAGCTGCACCGCGTTGATGTAGCCGACGAGGGCCGCACTGGCCGCCGTCCCCGCGAGCGCGAGGCGGACCGGCGTCGCGCTGCGGCTGCCGCCGAGCACGTACACGACGACCGAGACGACCGCGGCGCCCAGGAAGGCCCACCAGACGAACTCGCTCAGCGAGGAGGCGCCGAGGAAGCTGATCGCGGACACGACGGCGGCCGCGGCGCCCGCATTGACGCCGAGGATGCCGGGCTCGGCCAGCGGATTGCGGGTCAGCGCCTGCATCACCGCCCCGGACAGGCCCAGACCGAGGCCGACCAGCACGCCGAGGAGGGTCCGCGGAACCCGCAGGTCCCGCACCACCACGTCGTTCGCGGTCCCCGCGTAGTGGAACAGCCCGTGCCAGACCTCGTCCAGGGGCATCGGCTTGGCGCCCACGGCGATGCTCGCGACCGCGATCACGGCCAGCACCGCGAAGGCGACCAGCAGACCGACGGCGCGAGCACCGTGGCGCGCGCGGGTGGCGGCGACGGGCGCCGCACTCGGTTCGGGGGGACTCTCGACCAACACGGAAGTTAGGTTAGCCTACCCTCCCAGTTGGTCGGATCCGCCGAACGTCCCCTCGTCCGCCGACCGCCCGGCCCCGCAGGGTCTAAAGTCCCAGCCTGGCTAGCGCCTTGCCGGCGTCGAGGTCGCAGGACCCGTCGCCCGCCCGCGTCCACGCCGCCGCGCACAGCGCCCGCAGGCCGTCGACGACATCGAGCCGATCGCCGCCCTCCCCGCGCAGTTCCAGGACGTCACCCGACACGAGCGCCGTCCAGCCGCCGCACCGGAACCCGTCCTCGGCCGGCTCGACCTCCGGCTGCCCCGTCAGCAACCCGCGCAGGTCCCGGTCCACGTACGTCGGCCGGTACTTCGGCTCGGCGCGCAGCAACTGCGCGGCGTCCGTCACCCCGGTCAGCACCAGCAGCGAGTCCACTTCCCCGTTGTAGGCACCCTCGATGTCGGTGTCCAACCGGTCCCCGACCACCAGCGGCCGCCTCGCGCCCGTCCGCAACACCGTCTCCCGGTGCATCGGGGGCAGCGGCTTGCCCGCGACCTGCGGCTCCGCGCCCGTGGCGATCCGCACGACCTCCACCGCGGCCCCGTTGCCCGGCGCGATCCCGCGCGCGCTCGGAATCGTCAGGTCGGTGTTCGACACGTACCAGGGCACCCCGCGATTGATCGCGTACGAGGCCTCGGCGAACCGCTCCCACCGCAGGTCCGGTCCCCCGTAGCCCTGGACGACCGCCGCCAGCCCGTCCTCGTCGGCGGAGTCCACGGGCACCAGGCCGCGTTCGCCCAACGCGACCCGCAGTCCCTCCCCACCGATCACGAGCACCTTCGACCCGGGCTCCACCTGCTCGGCGATCAACCGGGCCACCGCCTGCGCGGAGGTGATCACCTCGGCCGCCTCCGTCGGGATGCCCAACTCGCCCAGGTGCTCGGCGACCGCGTCCGGGGTGCGCAGCGCGTTGTTCGTCACGTACGCCAGGTGCATCCCGTCGGCCCGCGCGGAGGCCAGCGACTCCACCGCGTGCGCGATGGCCCGGCCGCCCGCGTAGACCACCCCGTCCAGGTCCAACAGGGCCGTGTCGTAGGCCTGGTGGAGACTGCGCTCACTGCCCTCGGGGCGGGTCCTGCTCTGCCGGCTCATCGTGTCCGCTCCTCATCCGAAACGTCATGCGAACGATCTTCGATCGGCGCTGTCCGCGTTCCGCGCCTGCCTGCCGCTCCCCCGATCATCCCGCATCGCGAGACGCGTCCTACCATGCATCAATGACCACTTCAGACAACGCGGAGCACGGACTGCGGCTGACCCCCTTCAACGGGCTGCGCTACGTCCCGGAGCGTGTGGGCAGTCTCGCCGCCGTCACCTCACCGCCGTACGACGTGGTCGTGCGCCCCGACGGAGTCGACTACCTCGAATCCGCCGACCCCCACAACATCGTCCGCCTGATCCTGCCGCAGGCCGAGACACCCGCGGCCCGCAACGAGCAGGCCGCGCGCACCCTCCGCGAGTGGCTCGCCGAGGGCGTCCTCAGCGCGGATCCCACACCCGCCCTGTACGTGTACGAGCAGCGCCGGGCGGGCGTCCTCCAGCGCGGGATCATCGGCGCCCTCGCCCTGTCCGCCCCCGACGCCGGCGTCGTCCTGCCCCACGAGGACGTCATGCCGCACGTGGTGACCGACCGGGCCGGCCTGATGCGCGCCGCGTCCGCGAATCTCGAACCCCTGCTCCTGACCTACCGCGGTGACGACCCCGCGGCGGGAGCGGCCGCGGTCGTCGAGCGGACCGTCCGCGGCACGCCGTTGTTCTCCACCACCACCGAGGACGGTTTCCAGCACCGGCTGTGGGCCATCACCGACCCCGCCGACCTGGACGCCGTCACCGCGGACCTCGGCCACCGGCAGGCGCTGATCGCCGACGGCCACCACCGTTGGGCGACGTACCTGCGCCTCCAGGAGGAGCACCGCTCCCCCAGCCCCTGGGACTTCGGCCTGGTCCTCCTCGTGGACACCGCCCGCTATCCGCTCCAGGTCCGCGCCATCCACCGCATGCTGCGCCGGCTCCCGCCGGCCGAGGCGCTGGCCGCGGTCGAGGGGCACTTCCGCGTGCGTGCCGTGGACGGCCCGCTCCCGCTGGCCCTGGAGGCCCTCACCGACGCGGCCGAACGCGGCAACGCCTTCCTGCTCACCGGGGACGGCAGGTTCCATCTGGTCACCGATCCCGATCCGGCGCTGATCGAGCGCACCGTCCGCCGCGACCGCCCCGAGGCCTGGCGCCGGCTGGACGCGACCGTGCTGCACGCCGCCCTGCTCGACACTCTCTGGCAGGTCCCCGACGAGCCGGAGCACATCACGTACATCCACGACACCGCCGCGACGGTGGAGATGGCCGAGCGCCACGGCGGCACCGCCGTCCTGCTGCATCCCGTACGCGAGGAAGTGGTCCGGGACCTGGCCCGCCAGGGCGTCACCATGCCCCGCAAGTCGACCTCGTTCGGTCCGAAGCCGGCCACCGGCCTGGTCCTGCGCAGCCTGGTCTGACGTTCTCCCGGGGGCGCCCGGACATGCGAAAGGGCGGTACCCCCGGTGGGGGTACCGCCCTTTCACGTCGGATCACGCCGACGAAGACCGGTCAGGCCTTGTCGCGGTCCTCGCGCTCGTCGCGCTCGTCACGCGGCTCGTCGTCCTCGTCGTCCTCTTCGTCCTCGATGACGACGATCTCGTCGGTGACGTCGACGTCGGAGTCGGAGTCCGGGACGGGCTCGTACTCGTCGTCGTCCTCGTCGTAGTACTCGGCCTGGTCGGTCGCGCGCTCGGCGGCGGCCACCTCGGCGTCGTCCTGGTCGTCCTGGTCGTCTTCCTCGTCGATCTCGTCGTCGAGGTCCGCGTCGTCCATCGCGGCGGCGTCGACGAACTCGACGCCGTCCAGCTCGGCGAGTCGGTCCGAGGCGTCCGTCGCCCCGTCCTTGTCCGCCTCGATGGTCTTGGCGAACCACTCGCGGGCCTCGTCCTCACGACCGGCGGCCAGCAGCGCGTCGGCGTAGGCGTACCGCAGACGCGGGGTCCACGGCTGCACGGAGTGGGAGGCGAGCTCCGGGCTCTGCAGGGTCACGATGGCGGCGTCGAGCTCGCCCATGTCCCGACGGGCACCGGCGGCGACCAGACGCATCTCGACCTGGCCGGCCTTGTCCAGCTTCTGCACCTCGGGCTCGCCGGCCATGGCCAGCGCCCGCTCGGGGCGGCCGAGGCCGCGCTCGCAGTCGGCCATGACGGGCCACAGCTCGACGGAGCCGGTCATGCGCTTGGCGGCACGGAACTCGGCGAGCGCCTCGCTGTACTTCTGCGTCGCGTACGCGGCGAAGCCGGCGGCCTCGCGGACGGCGGCGACACGGGAGGCCAGACGCAGGGCGATGCGGGCGTACGCGTACGACTGCTCGGGGTCCTCGTCGATCAGTCGGGCCACCATCACGAGGTTGCGGGAGACTTCCTCCGCCAGGCCCTTGGGCAGGCTCAGGAGTTCCTGACGCACGTCGGCGTCGATCTCGTGACCGGTGATGTCGTCGTCGATCGGGAGCCGCTTGACCGGGTCGCGGTCGGCGCGGAAGTCACGGTCGCCACCACGGTCGTCACGACCGCCGCGGTACCCACCGCGATCGCCACCGCGGTCATCGCGACGGGGGTAGCTGGGACGGTCCCCGCCACGGTCGTCACGACGCTGGAAACCGCCGCCACCACCGGTGGGACGACCGCCACGGTCGTCATCACGACGCGGGTAGCTCGGACGGTCGCCGCCACGGTCATCGCGACGCTGGAAACCACCGCCGCTGGGACGGTCACCCCGGTCGTCACGACGGGGGTAGCTCGGACGGTCCCCACCACGGTCATCGCGACGCTGGAAACCACCGCCGCTGGGACGGTCACCCCGGTCGTCACGACGGGGGTAGCTCGGACGGTCCCCACCACGGTCATCGCGACGCTGGAAACCACCGCCGCTGGGACGGTCACCCCGGTCGTCACGACGGGGGTAGCTCGGACGGTCCCCACCACGGTCGTCACGACGCTGGAAACCACCGCCGCTGGGACGGTCACCCCGGTCGTCACGACGGAAGGAGGGACGGTCGCCGCCACCGGTGGGGCGTCCGCCTCGGTCGTCATCGCGACGGGGGTAGCTGGGACGGTCCCCGCCACGGTCGTCGCGACGTTGGAAGCCGCCGCCACCACCGGTGGGACGACCACCGCGGTCGTCATCGCGACGCGGGTAGCTCGGACGGTCGCCGCCACGGTCGTCACGACGCTGGAAGCCACCGCCGCTGGGACGGTCACCCCGGTCATCGCGACGGGGGTAGCTCGGGCGGTCGCCACGGTCGTCACGGCGCTGGAAGCCACCGCGGTCGTCATCGCGACGGGGGTAGCTGGGACGGTCGCCGCCACGGTCGTCGCGGCGCTGGAAGCCGCCGCCACCACCGGTGGGACGACCACCGCGGTCATCGTCACGACGCGGGTAGCTCGGACGGTCGCCACCACGGAAGCCGCCGCCGCTGGGGCGGTCGCCGCGGTCGTCACGACGCGGGTAGCTCGGACGGTCGCCGCCACCGGTGGGGCGTCCACCGCGGTCGTCATCGCGACGGGGGTAGCTGGGACGGTCGCCGCCACGGTCGTCACGACGCTGGAAGCCACCGCCGCTGGGACGGTCACCCCGGTCGTCACGACGGGGGTAGCTGGGACGGTCCCCGCCACGGTCGTCACGGCGCTGGAAGCCGCCGCCACCACCGGTGGGACGACCACCGCGGTCATCGTCACGACGCGGGTAGCTGGGACGGTCGCCACCACGGTCGTCACGACGCTGGAAACCGCCGCCACCACCGGTGGGACGACCGCCGCGGTCGTCATCGCGACGCGGGTAGCTGGGACGGTCGCCACCACGGTCATCGCGACGCTGGAAACCGCCGCCACCACCGGTGGGACGGTCACCGCCGCCGGCGGGGCGCCCGCCGCGGTCGTCACGGCGGAAACCGCCGCCACTGCCGGTCGGACGGCCACCACGGTCGTCGCGGCGGAAGCCACCACGGTCACCGCCACGGTCGTCACGGCCCCCGCGGTAGCCGCCCCTGTCACCGCCGTCGTTGCGCCGAGGCTCGCGCTCCGGACGATCGTCGGGAGAGTTGGACATGGGTGTGACTCCTGTCGTCGGGGTACCGCTAGTCATTCTTGCGCAACCAACCCATGGCCGCGCTTCGGCGTAAAAAGGTGAAAAACAAAAAGGACCCTTGGTCCAGCGTTGAACGCTGGACCAAGGGTCCTTTGAAAGATTGTTCGGCGGCGTCCTACTCTCCCACAGGGTCCCCCCTGCAGTACCATCGGCGCTGAAAGGCTTAGCTTCCGGGTTCGGAATGTAACCGGGCGTTTCCCTAACGCTATGACCACCGAAACCCTATCGGTTTCGAGCGAACAAGCACACTTTATAGTTATGTTCTAGCTCTAGAAACCAGTAACTGTTCGTTACTTCAGAACTAACACAGTGGACGCGAGCAACTGAGGACAAGCCCTCGGCCCATTAGTACCAGTCAGCTCCACCCGTTACCGGGCTTCCACATCTGGCCTATCAACCCAGTCGTCTACTGGGAGCCTTACCCTCTCAAGGAGGTGGGAATACTCATCTTGAAGCAGGCTTCCCGCTTAGATGCTTTCAGCGGTTATCCCTCCCGAACGTAGCCAACCAGCCATGCCCTTGGCAGGACAACTGGCACACCAGAGGTTCGTCCGTCCCGGTCCTCTCGTACTAGGGACAGCCCTTCTCAATATTCCTACGCGCACAGCGGATAGGGACCGAACTGTCTCACGACGTTCTAAACCCAGCTCGCGTACCGCTTTAATGGGCGAACAGCCCAACCCTTGGGACCGACTCCAGCCCCAGGATGCGACGAGCCGACATCGAGGTGCCAAACCATCCCGTCGATATGGACTCTTGGGGAAGATCAGCCTGTTATCCCCGGGGTACCTTTTATCCGTTGAGCGACGGCGCTTCCACAAGCCACCGCCGGATCACTAGTCCCGACTTTCGTCCCTGCTCGACCCGTCGGTCTCACAGTCAAGCTCCCTTGTGCACTTACACTCAACACCTGATTGCCAACCAGGCTGAGGGAACCTTTGGGCGCCTCCGTTACTCTTTGGGAGGCAACCGCCCCAGTTAAACTACCCATCAGACACTGTCCCTGATCCGGATCACGGACCGAGGTTAGACATCCAGCACGACCAGAGTGGTATTTCAACGGCGACTCCACAACCACTGGCGTGGCTGCTTCAAAGTCTCCCACCTATCCTACACAAGCCGAACCGAACACCAATATCAAACTATAGTAAAGGTCCCGGGGTCTTTCCGTCCTGCTGCGCGAAACGAGCATCTTTACTCGTAGTGCAATTTCACCGGGCCTATGGTTGAGACAGTCGAGAAGTCGTTACGCCATTCGTGCAGGTCGGAACTTACCCGACAAGGAATTTCGCTACCTTAGGATGGTTATAGTTACCACCGCCGTTTACTGGCGCTTAAGTTCTCAGCTTCGCACGCCCGAAAGCGCACTAACCGGTCCCCTTAACGTTCCAGCACCGGGCAGGCGTCAGTCCGTATACATCGCCTTACGGCTTCGCACGGACCTGTGTTTTTAGTAAACAGTCGCTTCTCGCTGGTCTCTGCGGCCACCCCCAGCTCAAGCAGCAAGTGCTATCACCGGTGATGGCCCCCCTTCTCCCGAAGTTACGGGGGCATTTTGCCGAGTTCCTTAACCATAGTTCACCCGAACGCCTCGGTATTCTCTACCTGACCACCTGAGTCGGTTTAGGGTACGGGCCGCCATGAAACTCGCTAGAGGCTTTTCTCGACAGCATAGGATCATCCACTTCACCACAATCGGCTCGGCATCAGGTCTCAGCCTTAATGAGGGACGGATTTGCCTACCCCTCGGCCTACACCCTTACCCCGGGACTACCACCGCCCGGGTTGGACTACCTTCCTGCGTCACCCCATCGCTTACCTACTACCACCTTGGGCCGGCGGCTCCACCACTTTCCTTTCCCCGAAGGGTCCGGAACGGCTTCACGGCCTTAGCATTAGAGGATTCGATATTGGGCGTTTCAAAGCGGGTACCGGAATATCAACCGGTTGTCCATCGACTACGCCTGTCGGCCTCGCCTTAGGTCCCGACTTACCCTGGGCAGATCAGCTTGACCCAGGAACCCTTAGTCAATCGGCGCACACGTTTCTCACGTGTGTATCGCTACTCATGCCTGCATTCTCACTCGTGAACCGTCCACAACTAGCTTCCGCTGCTGCTTCACCCGGCACACGACGCTCCCCTACCCATCCCAGCCCCCGTTGGGGGTATGTGCTGGAATGACACGACTTCGGCGGTACGCTTGAGCCCCGCTACATTGTCGGCGCGGAATCACTTGACCAGTGAGCTATTACGCACTCTTTCAAGGGTGGCTGCTTCTAAGCCAACCTCCTGGTTGTCTCTGCGACTCCACATCCTTTCCCACTTAGCGTACGCTTGGGGGCCTTAGTCGATGCTCTGGGCTGTTTCCCTCTCGACCATGGAGCTTATCCCCCACAGTCTCACTGCCGTGCTCTCACTTACCGGCATTCGGAGTTTGGCTAAGGTCAGTAACCCGGTAGGGCCCATCGCCTATCCAGTGCTCTACCTCCGGCAAGAAACACACGACGCTGCACCTAAATGCATTTCGGGGAGAACCAGCTATCACGGAGTTTGATTGGCCTTTCACCCCTAACCACAGGTCATCCCCCAGGTTTTCAACCCTGGTGGGTTCGGTCCTCCACGAAGTCTTACCTCCGCTTCAACCTGCCCATGGCTAGATCACTCCGCTTCGGGTCTAGAGCGTGCAACTCAATCGCCCTATTCGGACTCGCTTTCGCTACGGCTTCCCCACACGGGTTAACCTCGCTACACACCGCTAACTCGCAGGCTCATTCTTCAAAAGGCACGCAGTCACGACGCATTGAGTAAACTCAATGCGCGACGCTCCCACGGCTTGTAGGCACACGGTTTCAGGTACTATTTCACTCCGCTCCCGCGGTACTTTTCACCATTCCCTCACGGTACTATCCGCTATCGGTCACCAGGGAATATTTAGGCTTAGCGGGTGGTCCCGCCAGATTCACACGGGATTTCTCGGGCCCCGTGCTACTTGGGAGATTCTTAAGCAAGCCGCTGATGTTTCGTCTACGGGGGTCTTACCCTCTACGCCGGACCTTTCGCATGTCCTTCGACTACATCAACGGTTTCTGACTCGCCGACCGGCCGGCAGACCGATCAAAAGAATTCCCACAACCCCGCATGCGCAACCCCTGCCGGGTATCACACGCATACGGTTTGGCCTCATCCGGTTTCGCTCGCCACTACTCCCGGAATCACGGTTGTTTTCTCTTCCTGAGGGTACTGAGATGTTTCACTTCCCCTCGTTCCCTCCACACTGCCTATGTGTTCAGCAGTGGGTGACAGCCCATGACGACTGCCGGGTTTCCCCATTCGGACACCCCCGGATCAAAGCTCAGTTGGCAGCTCCCCGGGGCCTATCGCGGCCTCTCACGTCCTTCATCGGTTCCTGGTGCCAAGGCATCCACCGTGTGCCCTTAAAAACTTGGCCACAGATGCTCGCGTCCACTGTGTAGTTCTCAAGCAACGACCAGTCACCCATCACCCTGATCCATACAGATCAAGTTCACTGGGGCCGGCATCGCGAAGATACAACCTTACGGCCGTACCCTCAGATACCCAACAACGTGCCAGGCACGACCCTCCATCAGTGAGTCACTTTCCACGCCGAAGCAGTACTTGTGATCCATCTGGAAGACCGTGCCAAATAATCAACGTTCCACCCATGAGCTGACCGTGCAGAACATTTGTCTGCAATCGGTACTGTGCTCCTTAGAAAGGAGGTGATCCAGCCGCACCTTCCGGTACGGCTACCTTGTTACGACTTCGTCCCAATCGCCAGTCCCACCTTCGACAGCTCCCTCCCTTACGGGTTGGGCCACCGGCTTCGGGTGTTACCGACTTTCGTGACGTGACGGGCGGTGTGTACAAGGCCCGGGAACGTATTCACCGCAGCAATGCTGATCTGCGATTACTAGCAACTCCGACTTCATGGGGTCGAGTTGCAGACCCCAATCCGAACTGAGACCGGCTTTTTGAGATTCGCTCCACCTCACGGTATCGCAGCTCATTGTACCGGCCATTGTAGCACGTGTGCAGCCCAAGACATAAGGGGCATGATGACTTGACGTCGTCCCCACCTTCCTCCGAGTTGACCCCGGCGGTCTCCTGTGAGTCCCCATCACCCCGAAGGGCATGCTGGCAACACAGGACAAGGGTTGCGCTCGTTGCGGGACTTAACCCAACATCTCACGACACGAGCTGACGACAGCCATGCACCACCTGTATACCGACCACAAGGGGGGCACTATCTCTAATGCTTTCCGGTATATGTCAAGCCTTGGTAAGGTTCTTCGCGTTGCGTCGAATTAAGCCACATGCTCCGCTGCTTGTGCGGGCCCCCGTCAATTCCTTTGAGTTTTAGCCTTGCGGCCGTACTCCCCAGGCGGGGAACTTAATGCGTTAGCTGCGGCACCGACGACGTGGAATGTCGCCAACACCTAGTTCCCAACGTTTACGGCGTGGACTACCAGGGTATCTAATCCTGTTCGCTCCCCACGCTTTCGCTCCTCAGCGTCAGTAATGGCCCAGAGATCCGCCTTCGCCACCGGTGTTCCTCCTGATATCTGCGCATTTCACCGCTACACCAGGAATTCCGATCTCCCCTACCACACTCTAGCTAGCCCGTATCGAATGCAGACCCGAGGTTAAGCCTCGGGCTTTCACATCCGACGTGACAAGCCGCCTACGAGCTCTTTACGCCCAATAATTCCGGACAACGCTTGCGCCCTACGTATTACCGCGGCTGCTGGCACGTAGTTAGCCGGCGCTTCTTCTGCAGGTACCGTCACTTTCGCTTCTTCCCTGCTGAAAGAGGTTTACAACCCGAAGGCCGTCATCCCTCACGCGGCGTCGCTGCATCAGGCTTTCGCCCATTGTGCAATATTCCCCACTGCTGCCTCCCGTAGGAGTCTGGGCCGTGTCTCAGTCCCAGTGTGGCCGGTCGCCCTCTCAGGCCGGCTACCCGTCGTCGCCTTGGTGGGCCATTACCCCACCAACAAGCTGATAGGCCGCGGGCTCATCCTTCACCGCCGGAGCTTTTAACCCCCACCCATGCAGGCAGGAGTGTTATCCGGTATTAGACCCCGTTTCCAGGGCTTGTCCCAGAGTGAAGGGCAGATTGCCCACGTGTTACTCACCCGTTCGCCACTAATCCACCCCGAAGGGCTTCATCGTTCGACTTGCATGTGTTAAGCACGCCGCCAGCGTTCGTCCTGAGCCAGGATCAAACTCTCCATGAATGTTTACCCGTAATCGGGTGCACACGCACTTAGAGCGGGCCGATCATGTCGGAATAAGACCGATCGACCACTGCGTCCTCGCTGTGTAATCGCCTGCAAGTACCACCATCCCGAAGGATGGCGACCTCACAGGTCTTTTTCAAAGGAACCTCATCCACCGAAATGGACGGGGTATCAACTTTTGGCGTTGATTTTTGGCACGCTGTTGAGTTCTCAAGGAACGGACGCTTCCTTTGTACTCACCCTCTCGGGCTTTCCTCCGGGCGCTTCCTTCGTTTCCAACTCTACCAGATCATTTCCGCGCCCTGCTTCTCGAAAGTCGCAGTCGGTTTGGATTTGAATTCGGTGGCCGTTGGGGGCCTGTGCCTTTCGGCGCTCCACCACGTTAGCGCTTTTCCCTTGGGGCTCATAATCGGGCCGTCGGATTCGAATTCGGGCATGCCGAAATCGTCCCCGCCAGGGGTAGTCGTCGTGTGAGTGGTTTGGCCGCTCTGGGGGTCTGCGAAGGCAGTACCCCGTTCAAGCGGCTCGTGCTACGTTAGGCGTCCCCGGAGGGCGAGTCAAGTCGAGCGTCGGCGGGGCACGTGGGCGCGGTACGGGCTGACCGTCGGGTCGTCGGTGACCCAGAAACGGTAGGGATGGCCGGCGCCGGCGCCGCCGACTCCCGTGCGGGGGCCGTTGCTCACCAGGTCGGGTGGGGCGGGGGTGCCCGTGAGCAGGGACAACAGGGAGTCGGGGCCGTCGCAGAGGTCGGTGCCGTCCAGGGAACGGTCCACGTCCAGGGCCGTGGCCAGGCGGGCCGGGCCCTTGGCCAGTTCTCCGTCCCTCCTGGCGGTGTGTCGACGCTTGCGGGCGAGCTCGGCGCCCACCGTCACCTCGCCTGCCCGCAGCAGGACCCCGCTCGCGCGGCCCGGGGGGCCGCACACCAGGTTGAGGCTGAACCACATTCCGTAGATGAAGTAGACGTACGCGTGTCCGGGCGGCCCGAACATCGACGCGTTGCGGGCCGTGCGGCCGCGGTAGGCGTGCGAGCCGGGGTCCGCCTCTCCCTCGTACGCCTCGACTTCGGTGATGCGTAGTTCCAGCGGGCCGTCCGGGGTCCGGCGGACGAGGGTCCGGCCGAGGAGGTCGGGGGCCACGGTGAGGACCGGGCGGTCGAAGAAGGACCGGGCCAGGGGCGTACGGTCGGGGCGCGCGCTCATCCAATCGAGGGTAGTGGAACGCGCGCGGCTGCAACCGGGGCCTAAGGTTCCGCGTTTGTAGAGGTAGTCACCAGAGCTTTTACATCGATAGAGCCGTCAAGGGGAGTCAGAGCATGGGGTTCAGGAAGCTGTTCGCGAGCCTGGGTGCCGGTGGTGCCTCGGTGGACACGATCATCACCGAGCCGAACGTCGTTCCGGGCGGCATCGTCCAGGGTGAGGTCCGGATCCAGGGCGGATCCGTGGAGCAGCAGATCGAGGGTCTGTCCGTCGGTCTCCAGGCGCGGGTGGAGGTGGAGGGCGGTGACCAGGAGTACAAGCAGGACATCGTCTTCACCAAGCAGCGCCTCGGGGGTGCCGTCCAGGTGCAGGCCGGCGCGCTGCACGTGGTGCCGTTCGGGCTGGAGATCCCGGCGGAGACGCCGATCACCCACTTCGGCGGTCAGCACCTGCACGGGATGAACATCGGGGTCAGCACCGAGCTGGAGATCGCGCGCGCGGTGGACGCGGGTGACCTGGACGCGATCAACGTGCACCCGGTGCCGGCGCAGCAGGCGATCCTGGACGCCTTCCGGCAGCTCGGCTTCTCCTTCCGCTCGGCGGACATGGAGCGCGGGCACATCCGGGGGACGCGTCAGACGCTGCCCTTCTACCAGGAGATCGAGTTCCTGCCGCCGTCGCAGTACCGGGGTCTGAACCAGGTCGAGCTGACCTTCGTCTCGGACGGCCGTGAGATGGACGTCGTCCTGGAGATGGACAAGAAGCCGGGTCTGTTCTCCGAGGGCAGTGACACCTACCGCTGCTTCCAGGTGGGGCTGCAGTCCTACCAGGACACCGACTGGGCGGCGTACCTGAACCAGTGGATCGCCTCGGTCGGTTCCCAGCGCAACTGGCTCTAGGGTCCCCCTAGGCTCGGGGACGTACGCGTACGCGATGCAGGAGGTTCAGCAGTGGTCGAGCAGAGCAGGGCACCTCTTCCCCACGCCTTCCACCCGGAGGTGCGTGCCTTCTCCGTGGTGAGCGGGGATGTGGAGCCCGGGGCGGATCTGGGGGACGCGCAGGTCCTGACGGGTGGGAACGTCTCGCCGCACCTGCGGTGGGAGGGCTTCCCGGAGGGGACGAAGAGCTTCGCCGTGACGTGCTTCGACCCGGACGCGCCGACGGGCAGCGGGTTCTGGCACTGGGTGCTGTTCGATCTGCCGGTGTCGGTCACCGAGCTGCCGGCCGGTGCGGGCAGCGGGAAGTTCGAGGGGCTGCCGGACGGGGCTGTGCACGTACGGAACGACTACGGCACCCGGGACTTCGGCGGTGCGCAGCCGCCGGCCGGGGAGCGGCACCGGTACGTGTTCACCGTGTACGCGGTGGATCAGGAGAAGCTCGGGCCGGACGCGGACGTCTCGCCGGCGGTCGTCGGCTTCAATCTGCGGTTCCACACCCTGGGCCGGGCGCAGCTGATCGGTGAGTACGAGGCACCGGCCGGCTGATCGTTGTCCCGTTGTTTGCCCGGTCCTGGTCTAAAGACGGTCAGGACCGGGCATTTTTATTGCGTTGTCCCGCGTGGCGCGCGCGGCCAGAGTGGTCGCGGGCTCTGCTGCCGGTGTGGTCGCGGGCCTGCACACGGGAGGTGGGCGAGATGCGGGACACGCTGGTGCTGAATGCGAGCTTCGAGCCGCTGTCGACGGTGACGTTGAACCGGGCCGTGGTCCTGGTGCTCCAGGACAAGGCCGTGGTCGAACAGTCCCATCCCGAGCTGCGTGTGCGGGCGGCCACCATGGAGCTTCCGATGCCCCGGGTGATCAGGCTGTGCAGGTACGTGCGGGTGCCCTTCCGAAGACATGCTCCCTGGTCACGGAGGGGTGTGTTGGCCCGGGACCAACACCGGTGCGCGTACTGCGGGCGGCGCGCGACGACCGTGGACCACGTACTGCCGCGGGCGCAGGGCGGCGGGGACACGTGGTTGAACACGGTGGCCTCGTGCGCCGAGGACAACCACCGCAAAGCGGCACGGACTCCGGAGGAGGCGGGGATGCCGCTCCTCCGGAAGCCGTTCGTGCCGTCGCCGGCGGACGCGATGCTGCTGGCGCTGGGGGCGGGCGGTCGCGGTGCCCTCCCCGAGTGGCTTGAGCGTTCCGCCTAGTACCGCTGACGGTCCGGCTGCGCTGGGCGACGTATCCGGGGTACGTCGCTCAGCGGATCAGTAGCTGGACGATCGCGAGGATGCCGACCACGACGATGATCCCGCGCAGGGCGGTCGGCGGGAGGCGTCGGCCGACCTTGGCGCCGATCTGGCCGCCGATGGTGGAGCCGACGGCGATGAGGACCACGGCCGTCCAGTCGAACTCGGCGACGAAGAGGAAGACGACGGCCGCGATGCCGTTGACGAGGGCGGCGAGGACGTTCTTGACGGCGTTGATCCGTTGCAGGTCCTCGTGGAGGAGCAGGCCCATGAGTCCGATGTACAGCACTCCCTGGGCGGCGCCGAAGTAGCCTCCGTACGCGCTGGCGAGCAGCATCCCCGAGAGCAGGGCCGGGCCTCCGTCGGGGTGCCCGGCGTCGCTTCCCGAGGCCTCCTGGCGCTTGCGCAGGGCCGCGGCGAGCCGGGGCTGGAGCACGACGAGCACGAGGGCGAGCCCGATCAGGACGGGCACGATCGTGTCGAAGGAATCCGACGGCAGGGTGAGGAGCAGGACGGCGCCCGCGAACCCGCCGACGAGGGAGACGGCGCCGAGCCGCATGATGCGGGCGCGTTGGCCCTGGAGCTCCTTGCGGTAGCCGATGGCCCCGCTGATGGACCCGGGCACCAGGCCGAGCGTGTTGGACACGTTGGCGGTGACCGGGGACAGGCCGGTGGCGAGCAGCACCGGGAAGGTGATGAGGGTGCCGGAGCCGACGATGGTGTTGATCGTGCCGGCGCCGATGCCGGCGGCGAAGACCGCGAGTGATTCCCAGATGGACATGGACCGCGCCATCCCCTTTGCATGAGTGGGTCGCCTCCCCGCCATGAAGGTCGAGGGGCCGGTCCGATCATGCAGGAGGGGGAGGGAGCGTCAGTCGATGGGGGGTTGTTCGCGGCGGGAGGGCGGGACGGTGTCGCTCGGGCTGCCGCTCTCCTTGCCGGAGTTCTGCGGGTTGAAGCCGGAACCTCCGCCCATGGGGCCGAAGTTGCCCATGGCGCCGGAGAGGCCCTTGAGGGCGTCGCCGATCTCGCTCGGCACGATCCAGAGCTTGTTGGCGTCGCCTTCGGCGATCTTCGGGAGCATCTGGAGGTACTGGTAGGCGAGGAGCTTCTGGTCGGCGTCGCCTGCGTGGATGGACTCGAAGACGGTGCGGATGGCCTGGGCCTCGCCTTCGGCGCGCAGCGCGGCGGCCTTGGCGTCACCTTCGGCGCGCAGGATCGAGGACTGCTTCTCGCCCTCGGCGCGCAGGATCTCGGACTGCCGGACACCTTCGGCCTGGAGGATCGCGGCGCGCTTGTCGCGGTCGGCGCGCATCTGCTTCTCCATCGAGTCCTGGATGGAGGTCGGCGGCTCGATGGCCTTCAGCTCGACGCGGTTGACGCGGATGCCCCACTTGCCCGTGGCCTCGTCGAGGACTCCGCGCAGGGCGGCGTTGATCTCCTCGCGGGAGGTGAGGGTGCGTTCGAGGTCCATGCCGCCGATGATGTTGCGCAGCGTGGTGACGGTGAGTTGTTCGATGGCCTGGATGTAGCTGGCCACTTCGTACGTCGCGAAGCGGGCGTCGGTCACCTGGTAGTAGATGACGGTGTCGATGTTGACGACCAGGTTGTCCTGGGTGATGACCGGCTGCGGCGGGAAGGGGACGACCTGTTCACGCAGGTCGATCCGGTTGCGGATCGAGTCGATGAACGGGACGACGATGTTCAGACCCGCGTTGAGGGTGCGGGTGTAGCGGCCGAATCGCTCGACGATGGCGGCGCTGGCCTGCGGGATCACCTGGATCGTCTTGACCAGTGCGATGAAGACCAGAACCACGAGAATGATCAGGACGATGATGATCGGTTGCATGCGGTTCCCCGTGCCCTTCCGGCTGTCTGTGCTGCCCCGTTGATCGCGAGTCTCGCAGACCTCGGGGCCGCGAGTCGGCTGCTTGGCTCACATCAGGTCACATCACGTCACATGACGACCGCGGTTGCGCCGTCGATGTCCACGACGTCCACGGACTGGCCGGGTTCGTAGCTGACGTCCGCGTCGAGGGCGCGGGCGGACCAGATCTCGCCGGCCAGCTTGATCCGGCCGCCGCCGGCGTCGACGCGTTCGAGGACGACGGCGCTCCTGCCCTTCAACGCGTCGATTCCCGTGCGGTGTTGGGGTCGTTGGTGGCGGTTGGCGAGGGGCCGGACGACGGCGATCAGGGCCACGGAGACGATCACGAAGACCAGTACCTGGGCCACCACTCCCCCGCCGATCGCGGCCGTGATGGCGGCGGCCACGGCGCCGACCGCGAACATGCCGAACTCGGGCATCGCGGTCAGGACGAGGGGGATGCCCAGTCCGACCGCGCCCATCAGCCACCACACCCATGCGTCGATGTCGGTCACATGGTCATGGTAGGTCCGCGGGGCACGGTCGGGACAGGGTGCGGGCGGTGCCCGCCGATCCCGGTCCGGCGCCGGGTCCTGCGGTCAAAGCCCCGCACGGGGCGGGGCTTTGACGGCAGTTCGACACCAAGGCCTGGGTCGTCTCAGCGCAGGGGCAGGCCGCGGGCGGCCCAGCGGTCGTCCTCGTTGCGCTCGACGATGAGCGGGAGGCCGAAGCAGAGCGAGAGGTTGCGGGAGGTCAGCTCCAGGTCGATGGGACCGGCGGTGACGACCTTGCCCTGGCGGATCATCAGGACGTGCGTGAAGCCGGGGGCGATCTCCTCGACATGGTGCGTGACCATGATCATGGAGGGTGCGAGCGGGTCCCGGGCGAGCCGGCCGAGACGGCGTACGAGGTCTTCCCGGCCGCCGAGGTCCAGGCCGGCGGCGGGCTCGTCGAGGAGCAGCAGCTCGGGGTCGGTCATCAGGGCGCGGGCGATCAGGGTGCGCTTGCGCTCGCCCTCGGAGAGGGTGCCGAACTTCCGGTCGAGGTAGTCCGTCATGCCGAGGCGGTCGAGGAACGCGCGGGCGCGCTGCTCGTCGATGTCCTCGTACTCCTCCTGCCACGTCGCCGTCATCCCGTAGGCGGCGGTGAGGACGGTCTCCAGGACGGTCTGCCGCTTGGGGAGCTTGTCGGCCATCGCGATACCGGCGACGCCGATGCGGGGGCGCAGGTCGAAGACGTTCACCTTGCCGAGGGTGCTGCCGAGGATGGTGGCCTCGCCCTTGGTGGGGAAGAGGTAGCTGGAGGCGACGTTGAGCAGGGTGGTCTTCCCGGCGCCGTTGGGGCCGAGGATCACCCAGCGCTCCCCCTCCTTCACCGACCAGGAGACCTGGTCCACCAGCGCCCGGCCCTCGCGGACCACGGATACGTCCACCAGCTCCAGAACATCGCTCATGAGCGTGTTGTCACCCCTTGCAGTCTTCGGATCGTCAGTGCACCGGTAGGCGCAGCCCCAGGGGAAAACCTACGCCACTCGGCGAGGCCTCCGGGCGCCAGGCCGGTTCCCCGCACCGATCCGTAAAGTGGGGGGATGCTTTTCGAACCACGTTCAGGGCGGTTGGCCGCCTGGGGGAACGCGCTGCTGGCCGGTCTGGTCTCGCCCGACGAGGCCGTGTTGTCGATCGTGGGCGAGGACGCCGTGCACCGGGTGGCGGGGCTGCCGGGGGAATCGGGGCCGGTCGGGCTCACGCTGGCGCTGGGCCGGATGCGGGCGCTGGGGGTGTCCGGGCTGCGGGTCGCGCTGCCGGCTCCGGGGCATCCGCTGGGGTTGAGCGGTCCGCCCGAGTTCAACGCGCGGGCGTTGGACGCGGAGGAGGCCGTCGTCGCCGTCGGCGCTGCGCTGGGGCTGGTACCGGAGGTGACCGAGGCCGGGCCGGCCGGTGACGTGCACGTGGAGGTGGTGTGGCACGTACTGCCGGTACGGGAGGCCCCGCCGGCGGACGTGCCGTCGCTGGGCGAGGCGGAGCGGGAACTGGCCGAGGCGTTGCGCGAGGCCACGGTGGTGCTGACCCGGTTGGACGTGGCGGGGTCGGGGCCGGTGGCGGAGGCGGCGCTGTCGGCGTACCGGGCGCGGGCGGAGGCCGGGCGGGAGGTGCTGGCGCCGGGGTACCCGCCGCGGGCGGTGCGGGTGCTGTCGTTGGCGCAGCGGGTGGACCTGATGGTGTCGCTGGCGTACGAGAACGGGCACGGGGGCGCGGTGGCCGCCTCGGAGATCGCGGCGCGGGCCGAGGCCCTGCGGCCGGTGGAGCGGGTGGCGCGGCGGGCGCTGGTCGCGGCGTACAACGCGGCCGTGGAGGAGCGGGAGCGGGGCTGACGCCCCGGGTCCGCCCCGCCGGGCCCGGTGGGGCGGACGTGGCTCGGCCCCGCTTCCCGGGGAGAGGTGGGGAAGCGGGGCCGGTGGGAAGGGCGTCAGTGGTTGATGCCCGTGTTGCCGAAGGCGCCGTTCAGCAGGCCGATCACGGTGACCGAGTTGCCGACGAGGTTCACGGGGACGTGCACGGGGATCTGGAGCTGGTTCCCCGAGGCCACGCCGGGCGAGTTCAGGGCCTCGCCCTCCGCGGACGCACCGCCGTGCGCCGAGGAGACACCGGCGCCGGCGGCGATCAGGCCGCCCGCGATCATGGTGACGGCTGCGGCCTTCTTGATGTTCTTCACGTTCTCGTCCTCCAGTACGTCTGCCGCGGCCTGCCGCCCCGACACGTGGAGAAGAACGTTCGTCCCGTGCTCGGGATACGCCATGTGGGCTACATACACCCGACCGTATGAATCTCAGATCAACGCCGGACGTCCACGATTCCGTGCCTGACCGCCCACAACGCCGCCTGGGTCCGATCGGACAGGTCCAGTTTCATCAGGATGTTCGATACGTGGGTCTTGACCGTCTTCTCCGACAGGACCAGCGCGCGGGCGATCTCCCGGTTGGACCGGCCGTCCGCGATGAGGGAGAGCACCTCCCGTTCCCGGTCGGTCAGCGAGCCGGGGCGACTGGACGCGGCTCCCTGGCCCTCCTGGGCCAGCAGGGCCTGCGCGACCTCCGGCTGGAGGAGGACGTGGCCCGCGTGGACGGAGCGGATGGCGGCGGCGAGGGCTTCGGGGTCGATGTCCTTGTAGACGTAGCCGGCCGCGCCCGCGCGCAGGGCGGGGACCACGGTGCGCTGCTCGGTGAAGCTGGTGACGATCAGCACCCGGGCCGGGTTCGCCGCCTCGCGCAGCCGGCGCAGGGCCTCGATGCCGTCGGTGACGGGCATCTTGACGTCCATGAGGATCACGTCGGGCCGCAGTTCCTCGGCGCGGGCGATGCCCTCCTCGCCGTCGGCGGCCTCGCCGACCACCTCGATGTCCTCCTGGACCTCCAGGAAGGTGCGCAGTCCGCGCCGGACCACCTGGTGGTCGTCCACCAGCAGGACGCGGATCCGGGTGTCAGCCACCGGGGACCTCCATCTCGATCGTGGTGCCCCGTGCGGGCTCCGAGTGCACCTCCAGGCGGCCTCCGACGCCGCTCGCGCGGTCGCGCATGGAGACGAGGCCGAGGTGGCGGCCCGCCTTGCGGACCGTGGGAGGGGAGAAGCCGCGGCCGTCGTCCCGTACGGACAGGAGTGCTCCGGCGCCCCGGCGGAGCAGGGTGACCTCGACGGTCTCCGCGCCGGAGTGGCGCAGGGCGTTGTGGAGGGCCTCCTGGGCGACGCGCAGGACGGCCTCCTCCTGGGTCGCGGGGAGGGCCCGTACGGCGTCACAGGTGAAGGTGACGTGCGCGGTGTGGGCCCGGTCCAGTACGCGGACGTGGTCGCGCAGGGTCGCGACGAGCCCGTCCTCGTCCAGGGCGGCGGGGCGGAGCTCGGTCACGGCGGCACGCAGTTCGTCGGCGGCCTCGGCGGCGAGGACGGCGACCTGCTGGAGTTCGCCCTTGGCCCGGGCGGGGTCGCGGTCGACGAGGGCGGAGGCGGCCTGGGCGGTGAGCCGCAGGGAGAACAGCTTCTGGCTCACGGCGTCGTGCAGTTCGTGGGCGAGGCGGGAGCGCTCCTCGGCGATGGTGAGCTCGCGGCTGCGTTCGTAGAGGCGTGCGTTGGTGAGGGCTATCGCCGCGTGCTGGGCCAGGAGGGACAGGAGCTCCTCGTCCTCGTCGGTGAAGCCGCGGCCGTCGCCGGCCGTCTCCGCGGGGGTGGCGCCGCGCTTGTTCGCGAGGAAGAGGGCGCCGAGGGTCTCCTCGCCGTCACGGACCGGCATGCCGAGGAAGTCCGACATCTCGGGGTGGGCGGCGGGCCAGCCGCCGAAGCGCGGGTCCTCGCGCACGTCGGCGAGTCGCTCGGGGCCGTCCTGGTGGAGCATCGCGGCGAGGATGCCGTGCTGGCGGGGCAGGGGGCCGATGCGACGCCACTGTTCCTCGGTGATGCCGTCCACGACGAACTGTGCGAAGCCGCCGTGGTCGTCCGGGACGCCCAGGGCCGCGTACTCGGCGCCGAGGAGTTCGCGGGCCGAGACGACGATCGTGCGCAGGACGTCCTGGACCTCCAGTCGGCGGCTCATGGCCAGCAGGGCCGTGCTGACGGCGGCCAGCCCGGTACAGGGTCCCTTGTGCATGGCCTCACGGTACCGGCGGACCTGACCTGCGGGATCGGACCTCGGGCGTAGGTCCAGGGGCCTCGGGCACACGACCGAGGGAGGGGGCGGCGGAGGGTCTCTCTGCCTTGGGGATGACGGCCGGGGGGCTCTTCTCGTCCTCAAGGCGGATAAACCTCACCGATTGCATTGCTGCTGCAACCCTGGGTGAGAACGTTACGAGGCCGATGTGAGCCCGGGCATAGGACCCACGTCACTTACGAAGAAGCCTAGTGGACACATAAAGACCCTGTCAGCACTGCTGCGCCTAGAGCCGATACCCGAATGCGGGCCGCAGCCGGGGATCCTGATCCACTAAGCGGCTTCGTACGTCACACCTTTGCCAGGCGTTTTTGCCACCGCTAAGAATGTCGACGTCGCACAGCGCCGCGGATCTCGGATCCACCCGGCGCTTTCCTGCGGCTCCCGCTATTCGAAGAGGTTGCACACGCATGACCGAGACCAGCACCCCCGGCCACAGTCGTCGTCTGACCAAGGCCCAGAAGCTTTCCTTCGCAGGCATCGCCGGCTTCGGCGCCGCCGCGCTCGTCTTCTCCCTCGTCCCGGCCAACGGCGCCGACACGAGCGAGTCGACGACCATCTCCGCCGCCCCCGTGGCGTGGACGAAGGCCGTGAACGGCGCCCAGACGAAGACCGTGCAGGCGCACCTCGGCACGCAGAAGGCCATCGCCGACCAGAAGGCCATCAACGCGGCCACCCAGGCCGCGCTCGCCAAGAAGGCGAAGGCCAAGGCCGACGCCGACAACAAGACCAAGGCCGCGGCGCAGGCGAAGGCGCGCGCCGCGAAGACGGCGGCGAGCCGTTCCGCGGTCCGCACCCCCGTCTTCGCGAACAACCTGGACGGCTGGATCAAGGAAGCGCTGCACATCATGAAGCGCGAGGGGATCCCGGGCACCTACGCCGGCATCCACAAGAACGTGATGCGCGAGTCCAGCGGCAACCCGCTGGCGATCAACAACTGGGACATCAACGCCCAGAACGGCATTCCCAGCAAGGGTCTGCTCCAGGTCATCGCCCCGACCTTCAAGGCGTACCACGTCAAGGGCACCAAGTTCGACCAGTACGACCCGGTCGCCAACATCGTCGCCGCCTGCAACTACGCGGCCGACCGTTACGGCTCCATGGACAACGTCAACAGCGCCTACTAGGCCTTCGACGCACCGTTCCCCCATGCGCCTCAGGGCGGCCCCCGGACTTCCGGGTGCCGCCCTGAGGCGTTCGTGCGTACGGCCGCGCGGACCGGTCACTTGCCGGCGCGCATGACCTCCGGCTCGTGGCGGCGCAGCAGGCGCTGGACCGCGAAGCCGCAGGCGATGCCGAGGAGCAGCAGCACCGTGACGTTCAGGCTCCACTGGCCGACCGTGGCGTCCCAGAGCGGGTCGGTGTTGGTCGGGTTGTCGGCGTCCCACGGCGGCATGAGCACGCCGAGGTTCAGCGTGGTGCCGGCGGCGGCGATGGCCCAGCGGGACGGCATCAGCCAGGCGAACTGCTCCAGGCCCGGGGAGTCGTACACCTGGAAGAGGATGCCGGTGAAGACGACCTGGACGATCGCGAACATCACCAGCAGCGGCATGGTCTTCTCGGCGGTCTTCACCAGCGAGGAGATCACCAGGCCGAACATCATCGAGGTGAAGCCGAGCGCGATGACCGACAGGCAGATCTCGACGGCCGGCGGCATGAGCAGGCCCTCGGCGGGCAGGTCGCGCGGGTAGAAGCCGATCCCGCAGATGATCACGCCCTGGATGGCCGTGATGACGCCGAGGACGATCACCTTCGACATGAGGTACGCCGACCGGGACAGCCCGGTCGCGCGCTCACGCTCGTAGATGACCCGTTCCTTGATCAGCTCACGGACCGAGTTGGCCGCGCCGGAGAAGCACATGCCGACCGCCAGGATCAGCATGATCGTGCCGGCGTCGCCGTTGAAGCGGGACGGGGCCACGGGGGGCGCCAGGCCGAACTTCGCGGGGATGACCGTGGAGACCACGCCCAGGACCGCGGGCAGGATCAGCATCAGGCCGATGAAGCCCTTGTCGGAGGCGATCACCGAGACGTAGCGGCGGATCAGCGTCCACAGCTGGGAGCCCCAGCCCTGCGGCTTCGGCGGGCGCATCTGCTGCGCGGGCGGCATCGCGACCGACTGCGGGGCGACCGCGTCGATGTCGGCGGCGTACAGCTGGTAGTGCTGCGAGCCCTTCCAGCGGCCGGCCCAGTCGTACTCGCGGTAGTTCTCGAAGGCGGAGAAGACGTCCGCCCACGTGGTGTAGCCGAAGAAGTTCAGCGCCTCGTCCGGCGGGCCGAAGTACGCGACCGAGCCGCCGGGGGCCATGACCAGCAGCTTGTCGCAGATGGCCAGCTCGGCGACCGAGTGGGTGACGACGAGGACGGTGCGGCCGTCGTCGGCGAGGCCGCGCAGCAGCTGCATGACGTCGCGGTCCATGCCCGGGTCGAGGCCGGAGGTCGGCTCGTCCAGGAAGATCAGCGACGGCTTGGTGAGCAGCTCCAGGGCCACGGACACGCGCTTGCGCTGGCCGCCCGAGAGCGCGGTGATCTTCTTGTCCTTGTGGATGTCGAGCTTGAGCTCGCGCAGCACCTCGTCGACGCGGGCGGCGCGCTCGGACTCGGCGGTGTCGCCGGGGAAGCGGAGCTTGGCCGCGTACTTGAGGGCCGTGCGGACGCGCAGTTCCTTGTGCAGGATGTCGTCCTGCGGGACCAGGCCGATGCGCTGGCGGAGTTCCGCGAACTGCTTGTACAGGTTGCGGTTGTCGTAGAGGACGTCGCCCTCGTTGGCGGGCCGGTAACCGGTCAGCGCCTTGAGGAGGGTGGACTTGCCGGAGCCGGACGGGCCGATGACCCCGATCAGCGACTTCTCCGGGACGCCGAAGGTGACGTCCTTGAGGATCTGCTTGCCGCCGTCGACCGTCACCGTGAGGTGGCGGGCGGAGAAGGAGACCTCACCGGTGTCGACGAACTCTTCGAGCCGGTCGCCGATGATCCGGAACGTCGAGTGGCCGACGCCCACGATGTCGTTCGGGCCGAGCACCGCCGTGCCGGACTTGGCGAGGGGCTGACCGTTGACGTAGGTGCCGTTGTGACTGCCGAGGTCGTGGATCTCGAAGCGGCCGCCGGGCATGGAGCGGAACTCGGCGTGGTGGCGGGAGACCTGGAGGTCGGAGACGACCAGTTCGTTCTCCAGCGCGCGACCGATCCGCATGACGTGGCCCAGCGAGAGCTGGTGGAACGTCGTCGGGCTGCGGTCGCCGTGGCCGGCGCCCGCCCCCTGCGCGGGGCGCACGTCGCCCTGCTGCTGCGGGGAGTGCTGCTGCGGGAACTGCGGCTGGGCCGGCGGCTGCTGCTGCCAGGCCTCCTGCTGCGGCTGCTGCCGGACCGGCGCCTCGTACCCGGCGGCCTGGCCCTGGTAGGCCGGGGCCTGGTGGGCCGGGGCCTGGTGGGCGACGGGCTGCGGCGCGGCGGCGGCGCTCGGATTCAGCCGCGGTCCATCGGTGGCGTTGCCGAGGTGGACCGGCGTGCCGGGCACGAGTTCGGCCTGCTGGACCCGGGCCCCGTGCACGTACGTGCCGTTGGTGCTGCCGTGGTCCTCGATCCCCCAACCACGGCCGTTCCAGCTGATGGTGGCGTGTCGCCACGACACGCGGGCGTCATCGATCACGACGTCTCCCTGGGGATCGCGCCCCAGCGAGTACGACCTGGACGGATCGAGCGTCCAGGTCCTTCCATTCAATTCCAGTACGAGTTCCGGCACTCCAGCCCCACTTAAGTCCCCCGAGAATCCCCCTGGCGTCAGGGAGTCCGACGTCAGGGAGTCTAGGGATGGCGAACATCCGTGGGAACTATTTCAGGCCTGCGCCCACATGTGGAATCGGGGCCGTTCCGGGGTGCCCGCGACCGGCCGTCGGCGGGGTCCAAAGGCACCCGGAGAGTGCGATACGGGACTTCTCGCCCCGCGGTTCGCACCCGCGTCCGGGTCGCGTCGGGGCGGCGTCCGGCCGCATCCGGTCCGCGGCCGCCCGGCGCCGGCGCTCGCGGGGTGGCCGGGGGTCCGGGAGCCGGGGGCGGGGGCGTGGCGGGCATGGCGGGCATGGCGGGCATGGCGGGCGGCCCGATCAGAGGGGAGGCGGAGGGCGGCCTTCACTCCCCCGCCACCCGCCGGACCGACACCTTTCACCCCCGCGCCGGCCGCCGGGACCGCCGTACCGGGGTATCCGGCGCCCGCAGGGTGGGACGGGGGTCCTGCTCCGGGGGCGGGGAAGATACGGTGAGGTCACCATGAGCGCATCGCAGACCTCCGACGTCCCCACCCTCCTCGTCAAGATCTTCGGCAAGGACCGTCCCGGGATCACCGCCGGGCTGTTCGACACCCTCGCCGCCTACTCCGTCGACGTCGTCGACATCGAGCAGGTCGTCACCCGTGGCCGCATCGTCCTGTGCGCCCTCGTCACCCAGCCGACCGGCGCCGCCGAGGGCGAGCTGCGGGCCACCGTCCACAGTTGGGCCGAGTCGCTGAAGATGCAGGCCGAGATCCTCTCGGGCACCGGCGACAACCGGCCGCGCGGCAGTGGTCGTTCCCACGTCACGGTGCTCGGGCACCCGCTCACCGCCGAGTCCACGGCGGCCATAGCGGCCAGGATCACCGCGACCGGCGGCAACATCGACCGGATCTTCCGGCTCGCCAAGTATCCGGTGACGGCGGTGGAGTTCGCGGTGTCCGGTGTCGAGACGGAGCCGCTGCGCACCGCGCTGGCCACGGCCGCCGCCCGGATCGGCGTCGACGTGGCCGTGGTCTCGGCCGGTCTGCACCGCCGGGCCCAGCGCCTGGTGGTCATGGACGTGGACTCGACGCTGATCCAGGACGAGGTCATCGAGCTGTTCGCCGCGCACGCGGGCTGCGAGGCCGAGGTGGCGGCGGTGACCGAGCAGGCCATGCGCGGTGAGCTGGACTTCGAGCAGTCGTTGCACGCGCGCGTCGCGTTGCTGGCGGGGCTGGACGCCTCCGTGGTGGACAAGGTCCGCGCGGAGGTGCGGCTGACGTCCGGTGCCCGGACCCTGATCCGCACCCTGAAGCGGCTGGGCTACCAGGTGGGCGTGGTGTCCGGTGGGTTCACCCAGGTCACCGACGACCTCCAGGAGCGGCTCGGGCTGGACTTCGCGGCCGCCAACACGCTGGAGATCGTCGACGGGAAGCTGACCGGCCGGGTCGTCGGCGAGATCGTGGACCGGGCGGGCAAGGCCCGGCTGCTGCGCCGTTTCGCCGCGGAGGCCGGCGTGCCGCTGGCCCAGACGGTCGCGATCGGCGACGGCGCCAACGACCTGGACATGCTGAACGCGGCCGGGCTGGGCGTGGCCTTCAACGCCAAGCCGGTGGTCCGCGAGGCCGCGCACACCGCGGTGAACGTGCCGTTCCTGGACGCGGTGCTGTACCTGCTGGGCATCACCCGGGAAGAGGTCGAGGCCGCCGACCTCGCCTAGCCGTGGCTACGACGCAACGGGACCCGGCGCCATCGAGGCGCCGGGGCCCGTTCGCGCGTAAGGGGGGTGATCCGCCCTGCGGCAGGCGACCGCGGGGGTCAGCTGTGGGGGGTCCAGTAGTCCAGCAGCGTGCCGACGCCGTGCTCCACGGACTTCCAGGAGCCGGTGAAGGAGACCACGGCGAGGGCCGAGGTCGGGAAGGCGCTGCGGTGCATGCGGGAGAGCGCGTCTGCCTCGGCACTGCCGGAGAGGGCGTCCGCGAGGGCGTGCATGCCCGGGTTGTGGCCGATGACGAGCAGGTCGGCCACGTCGTCGGAGGTCTCGTTCAGCAGGGCGATGAGCTCGCCCGGGGAGGCCTCGTAGAGCCGCTCCTCGTACGTGGTCTTCGGCCGGTGCGGCAGTTCCTGGACGGCCAGCTTCCACGTCTCGCGGGTCCGGGCCGCGGTGGAGCAGAGGGCCAGGTCGAAGGCGATGCCGGTCTGGGCCAGCTTCCGGCCGGCGGCCGGGGCGTCGTGACGACCGCGATCGGCCAGGGGCCGCTCGTGGTCCGATCCGTCCGACCATTCGGCCTTGGCGTGCCGGAGGAGGACGATCCTGCGGGATGTGTCGGCGCTCATGACTCCCAGCTTCGCATGAAACGAGCCACGGGGCGCAGGGTGTTGGAGGGCCCGGGTCCGGGGTGGAGCGTGCTCCGGCGTACGCGGGTCAGCCGACGGCGCGCAGCAGCTGTTCGGTGACCTGGACCAGCGAGGAGTTCTCGGCCGGGGCGGCGTGGGCCTCGCCGGATCCGGCTCCGGCGAGGAGGAGCAGCAGGAGGCCGAAGGCGAGCGCGGGCAGGGCCAGGGCCCACCAGTGCAGGCGGGCGTCGGCTCCGCTGCCGGCGGCGGCGCGGCGGCGGCCGGACGGGCCGGCGGGGGACGGGGCGTGCGTGGGGGCCGACATGGCCGCCTCCGGTGGTGTGCGGGTGGGACTGGCTCGCTGCTTCGAATCTATGGATCCGAGGCCGCGGTTCCCATCCGGGGCACACCCCAGTTGCCCCTGAGCCTGGCCCCCTAGGGGTGGGTGGGGTTATCCCCACCACCCCTCGGGGGCGCGTCGTCAGGAGGGGGAGGCGATCGACGCGATGACGGCGATGACGACGGTCACGAGCAGCATCGCGCCCAGCACGAGGCCGAGCTTCTTGTGGCCGTTCTGCGGGTTCGGTTCGAGTACGGGCGACATGTCGTTCAGTCTCGCATGCCGCATTCGTCCTCGATCGTGCGGTCCCGGCCGGCGAGGACGCCGAGCGCGATCTGCGGGACCAGCAGCGCGGCCATGAGGGCGAGGGGCAGGTCCCAGCCGCCGCTGTGCTGGTAGAGGGTACCGATGAGGAGCGGGCCGGGGATGGAGATGAGGTACCCGGTGCTCTGCGCGAAGGCGGACAGCTTGACGACGCCCGCCGGGGACTTGGCGCGCAGTCCGATCATCGTGATGACGAGCGGGAAGGCGCAGTTGGAGACGCCGAGCAGGAGGGCCCAGGCCCAGGCTCCGGCGGCGGGGGCGAGCCAGAGACCGGCGTAGCCGAGGAAGCCGAAGAGGCCGAGGACCACGGCGATGGCGCCCTGGTTCCTCATCCGGCCGGCGAGGTTCGGGATGACGAAGGCCAGCGGCACGCCCATGACCATGGTGACGGCGAGCAGGACGCCGGCGGTCCCGGCGGAGACCCCGGCGTCGCGGAAGATCTGGGGGAGCCAGCCCATGGTGACGTACGCCCCGGTGGCCTGGAGGCCGAAGTAGCAGCCCAGGGCCCAGGCGGTGCGGCTGCGGGCGACGCGCGGGCCGGCGTCGGGTGCCGTTCCGGCGGGCGCGGCGGCCTTGTCACGGCGGCCGGCGACGGCGATGGACAGCCAGGGCAGTACGGCGGCCACCGCGAGGGCGGCCCAGATCAGCAGGCCGGTGCGCCAGCTGCCGCCGAGCGCGGAGGTCAGCGGGACGGTCGCGGCGGCGGCGAGGGAGGTGCCGGCGGCCAGGGCCATGGAGTACAGGCCGGTCATGGTCCCGACGCGGTCCGGGAACCAGCGCTTGACGATCACCGGGAGCAGCACGTTCGTCAGGGCTATGCCGGCCAGGGACAGGGCGCTGGCGGCGAGGAACCCGGCGGCGTTGGTCGCGAAGGGCCGGATCAGCAGTCCGGCGGCGACGGCGACCATGCCGGCGCAGACCACGGCGGCGGGGCCGAAGCGGCGGGAGAGCCGGGGGGCGGTGACGCCGAAGACGGCGAAGCACAGGGCGGGGACGGAGGTGATGAGTCCGGCGACGGTGCCGCTCATGCCGAGGCCCGTGCGGGTCTCCTCGAAGAGGGCGCCGAGGCTGGTGATGGCGGGTCGCAGGTTGAGGGCGGCCAGCACGATTCCGACGATGAGCACGGGGCCGAGCCACACCGGCTGCGGGGTGACGGGGACGGCGAGGGGCTGCGGGGGTGCCGTGCGCGCGGCCTGGGGCCGGTTCATGGTCTGGATTTCATCGTCGGACATTGAACCATCATAGAATCATGGGATGATTGGTTGTCCACCCCCCTTCCGTATCCACGTCCGGAGAGGACACCGCTCGCATGCCGCTGACATCGCCCCGGCGATCCGCGCTCGTCGACCAGGTGATCGCCCAGCTCAGGAACCAGATCACCTCGGGTGAATGGCCCGTGGGCTCCCGCATTCCCACGGAGCCCGAGCTGGTGGAGCTGTTGGGCGTCGCCCGCAACACGGTGCGCGAGGCCGTCCGGGCCCTCGCGCACAACGGGCTGCTCGACATCCGCCAGGGTTCGGGCACCTACGTCCTGGCGACGAGCGAGCTGGCCGGGGTGATGCACCGGCGCTTCGCCGGGGCCGACCCAAGGCACATCGCCGAGTTGCGCTCGACTCTGGAGTCCTCCGCCGCACGACTGGCGGCCGAGCGGCGGACCGAGCGGGACCTGACCCAACTGGACGCGCTGCTGGCCCGACGCGAGGAGGCCTGGGCGAGCGGGGACGCGGAGCGGTTCGTCGCGGCGGACGTGAGCCTGCACATGGCGGTGGTGACGGCCTCGCACAACGAGGTGCTCATCGAGCTGTACGCCGACCTCGGGGACCTGGTGGCGGACTGGCTGCGCACGGACGTGGGGACGGAACTGCGCCCCTCGGCGCACCTGGACCACGCCCGACTGATCGAGGCGATCCGGCGCGGGGACGGCGACACGGCCGCGTCGGAGGCGGCGGGCTACCCGTTCGTCTGCCTCGGCGAGGCGTAGCCGGGGCGCTTGCGGGACCCACGGGGTCAGGGAGTCGGCGGGCCCGGGCCGGGACTCGGGCTCGGGCCGGGGCCGGGGGCCCGGACTCGGGCCCGGACTCGCGGGAGCGGGCGGGTCGTCGGCCTGTTCAGCGGAGCCGGTCGGCGTCCCGTCGGCCGGGGCGCTCGTGGCTCACCCATGCCGTACGGACCTCTTTCCAGCAGCGGCTGGTGAGTTCGACGCGGCCGGCCGGGCCCACGGCGACGGCGGCGCCGTCGCCGTCCACGTCCCACCAGCGGTCGCACTCCACGTGCAGGCGGATCAGGTCGGTCTCGGGATAGCCGTTGTGGCAGTGCGCCGTCACCAGCGAGCCGTCGATCTCGATGTCGCAGTCGGCGCCGTAGAGGTCTCCGGCGGCGGGCCGGGCGGGCTGTACGGGTGGCTCGGCGGGGATCTCGGCCGGATCCACCACGACCGGGGCCATGGCCTCCGGGCCGGGCGCCGGGTCGTCTTCCCCGGGCTGCGCGACGGCTCCCGGGATCAGGAGGCCGGCCAGGGCAACCGAGGTGACCAGGAGCGATACCGCTCGGCTCGGCCTCGCGTGCACGCCCGTACCTCCTCCCCGAGGAACCCGGGAAGATCCCGGCTCGGTCAGTTTGCAGGCATTTGTCACCGTTTACGACTCGGGAAGATCCGGCCGGAGCACGCACATCCGATCGAACGGAGCCGGTGAACCCCGTGCCCACAGGCCGAAACGGCGGTGGCCGCGCCTCCCGGAAGGGAGGCGCGGCCACCGCCGTACGGACGTAGGGACCCCGGACCCGAGGGTCAGGCACCCATCGCGTGCAGGCCGCCGTCCACGTGGACGATCTCGCCCGTGGTCTTCGGGAACCAGTCGGACAGCAGGGCGACGATGGCCTTGCCGGTCGGCTCCGGGTCGCTCATGTCCCACTCCAGCATGGAGCGGGAGTTCCAGACGTCGGCCAGCTCGGAGAAGCCCGGGATGGACTTCGCGGCCATGGAGCCGATCGGACCGGCCGAGACCAGGTTGCAGCGGATGTTCTCCTTGCCCAGGTCACGGGCGAGGTAGCGGCTGGTGGCCTCCAGGGCGGCCTTGGCCGGGCCCATCCAGTCGTACTGCGGCCAGGCGAACTGCGCGTCGAAGGTGAGGCCGACGATGGCCGCGCCCTCCGCCGGGAACAGCGGCTTGCAGGCCATGGCGAGGGACTTCAGCGAGAACGCCGACACGTGCATGGCGGTGGCGACCGACTCGAACGGCGTGTTCAGGAAGTTGCCGCCGAGGGCGTCCTGCGGGGCGAACCCGATCGAGTGGAGAACACCGTCGAGGCCGCCCAGCTCGTCACGGACGAGACCCTCCAGGCGGTCCAGGTGCTCCTGGTTGGTGACGTCGAGCTCGATCACCTTGACCGGCTTCGGCAGCTTCTTGGCGATGCGCTCGGTCAGCGACGGGCGGGGCCACGCGGTCAGGATGACCTCGGCGCCCTGCTCCTGGGCCAGCTTGGCGGCGTGGAAGGCGATGGAGGACTCCATCAGCACCCCGGTGATGAGGATGCGCTTGCCGTCGAGAATTCCGCTCATGTGATCAGTGACCCATGCCCAATCCGCCGTCAACGGGAATGACGGCTCCAGTGATGTACGCGGCGTCGTCGGACGCCAGGAAGCTCACGGCCGCCGCGATCTCCTCGGGCTGCGCGTAGCGGCCGAGGGGCACCTGACCGACGATGCCCGCGCGCTGCTCGTCGGTGAGCACCTTCGTCATGTCGGTGTCCACGAAGCCGGGGGCGACGACGTTGAAGGTGATGTTGCGGGAGCCCAGCTCACGGGCGAGCGAGCGGGCGAAGCCGACCAGCGCGGCCTTGGAGGCGGCGTAGTTGGCCTGGCCGGGCGAACCCATGAGGCCGACGACCGACGAGATCAGGACGACGCGGCCCTTCTTGGCCCGCAGCATGCCCCGGTTCGCGCGCTTGACCACCCGGAAGGTACCGATGAGGTTGGTGTCGACGACCGACGCGAAGTCCTCCTCGGACATGCGCATCAGCAGCGTGTCCTTGGTGATGCCGGCGTTGGCCACCAGCACCTCGACGGCGCCGTGCTTGTCCTCGATCTCCTTGTAGGCCTGCTCCACCTGCTCGGAGTCCGTGATGTCGCACCGGACCGCCAGGACGCCGAGCGAGGTGAGCGCCTCCGGCGGCTCGCCCGAGCGGTATGTGATCGCGACCTTGTCGCCGGCCTCCGCGAAGGCTCGGGCGATGGCGAGGCCGATGCCCCGGTTACCTCCGGTGACGAGAACCGAGCGGCTCAACGGATCACCCTTTCGCTAGCTGTCTGAGTACCAAAAACTTATAGGTCGCATCGTCCTTACGGAGAATCGGGCCCCGACAGGGCCTTGCGGCGGGCTCTGTCGAGTCCCTACAGAAAGATGTAGGCACACGAGCCCCGAGCGCGACATGATCGGGGCGACCGGCCCCGACCCCGGGAGGAATTCCGTGCCCCATTCCATCGACGCGGCCTTCACCGCGCTGCCCTTGCGGGCGCTCGCCGACGCGGCGCTCGCCCGGGCCCGCGCGCTGGGCTCCGACCATGCCGACTTCCGGCTGGAGCGCGTGCGCAGCGCCTCCTGGCGGCTGCGGGACGCCAAACCATCGGGCGGTTCCGACTCCACGGACCTCGGCTACGCGGTCCGGGTCGTGCACGGGGGCAGCTGGGGATTCGCCTCCGGTGTGGACCTGACCATGGACGGCGCCGCCAAGGTGGCCTCGCAGGCCGTGGCCATGGCGAAGCTGTCGGCGCAGGTGATCAAGGCCGCCGGTTCGGACGAGCGCGTCGAGCTGGCGGACGAGCCGGTCCACGCCGACAAGACGTGGATCTCCGCCTACGACGTGAACCCGTTCGAGGTGCCGGACGCGGAGAAGTCGGCGCTGCTCGCCGACTGGAGCGCGCGCCTGCTCGCGGCGGACGGGGTGGCCCACGTGGACGCCTCGCTGCTCGCCGTCCACGAGAACAAGTTCTACGCGGACACGGCGGGCACCGTCACCACCCAGCAGCGCGTACGGATCCACCCGCAGCTCACCGCGGTCGCCGTCGACGCGTCCACCGGCGAGTTCGACTCGATGCGCACCATCGCCCCGCCCGCCGGCCGCGGCTGGGAGTACCTGACCGGTACCGGCTGGGACTGGAACGCGGAGCTGGAGGGGATCCCCGACCTGCTCGCCGAGAAGATGCGGGCCCCGAGCGTGCGCGCCGGGCGCTACGACCTGGTCGTGGACCCGTCCAACCTGTGGCTCACCATCCACGAGTCCATCGGGCACGCCACCGAGTTGGACCGGGCGCTGGGCTACGAGGCCGCGTACGCGGGGACCTCCTTCGCCACCTTCGACCGGCTCGGCACGCTCAAGTACGGCTCCTCGATCATGAACGTGACCGGCGACCGCACCGCCGAGCACGGGCTGGCCACCATCGGCTACGACGACGAGGGCGTCGAGGCGCAGAGCTGGGACCTGGTCAAGGACGGCACCCTGGCCGGCTACCAGCTCGACCGGCGGATCGCGAAGCTGACGGGCCTCGGTCGGTCCAACGGTTGCGCGTACGCCGACTCCCCCGGGCACGTCCCGGTGCAGCGGATGGCGAACGTCTCGCTCCGGCCGGACCCGGGCGGGCTGTCGACCGAGGACCTGATCGGCGGGGTGGAGCGCGGGATCTACGTGGTCGGCGACCGTTCCTGGTCGATCGACATGCAGCGCTACAACTTCCAGTTCACCGGTCAGCGCTTCTTCCGGATCGAGAACGGCCGGCTGGCGGGGCAGCTGCGCGACGTCGCGTACCAGGCCACGACCACCGACTTCTGGGGCTCGATGGAGAAGGTCGGCGGCCCGCAGACCTACGTCCTGGGCGGCGCCTTCAACTGCGGCAAGGCCCAGCCGGGCCAGGTCGCCGCGGTCTCGCACGGCTGCCCGTCCGCACTGTTCCGCGACGTGAACATCCTGAACACCACGCAGGAGGCCGGCCGATGACCGCCCACGATCACCACGCGATCCGCCGGGGGTCCGGGGGTCGCCCCCCGGGACGGCACCGTCTGAACACCACGCAGGAGGCCGGCCGATGAGCCGCACGAAGCCGCACGAGATCGTCGAGCGCGCGCTGGAGCTGTCCACCGCGGACGGCTGCGTCGTCATCGCGGACGAGGAGTCGAGCGCCAACCTGCGCTGGGCGGGCAACGCGCTCACCACGAACGGCGTCACCCGCGGCCGGACCCTGACAGTCATCGCCACGGTCGACGGCAAGGAGGGCACGGCCTCGGGGGTCGTGTCGCGCTCCGCCGTCACCGCGGCCGATCTGGAGCCGCTGGTCCGGGCTGCCGAGGAGGCCGCGCGGTCCGGCGCCTCGGCCGAGGACGCGCAGCCCCTGGTGAGCGGGGTCCCGGCCTCGACGGACTTCACCGAGGGTCCCGCCGAGACCTCGTCGGCGGTGTTCGCGCGGTTCGCCCCGGCGCTCGGCGAGGCCTTCGCGCGGGCCCGGGAGGGCGGCCGCGAGCTGTACGGGTTCGCCAACCACGAGCTGGTCTCCACGTACATCGGCAGCTCCGCGGGTCTGCGGCTGCGCCACGATCAGCCCAACGGCACCCTGGAGCTCAACGCGAAGTCCCCCGACCGGCTGCGGTCGGCGTGGGCGGGCCGCTCCACCCGCGACTTCACGGACGTGGACCCCACGACCCTGGACGCGGAGCTGGCGGTGCGCCTCGGCTGGGCGGAGCGGAAGATCGAGCTGCCCGCGGGGCGGTACGAGACGCTGCTGCCGCCGACGGCGGTCGCCGACCTGATGATCTACCAGATGTGGTCGGCGTCGGCGCGGGACGCGGTGGAGGGCCGGACGGTCTTCTCCAAGCCCGGCGGCGGCACCCGGCTCGGCGAGAAGCTGTCCGAGCTGCCGCTGACCCTGCGCAGCGACCCGCACGCGCCGGGCCTGGAGTCGGCGCCGTTCGTGATCGCGCACAGCTCGGGCGACGACGCCTCCGTCTTCGACAACGGTCTGGCCGTCCCGGCGACCGAGTGGATCAGCGGAGGCGAGCTGGCCCGGCTGACGACGACCCGGCACAGCGCGGAGCTGACCGGGCAGCCGGTCTCCCCCGGCTTCGGGAACCTGATCCTGGACGCCGGCGGCGACCGCTCGCTGGAGGAGATGGTCGCCTCGACCGAGCGCGGCCTGCTGCTGACCTGCCTCTGGTACATCCGCGAGGTGGACCCGGCGACGCTGCTGCTCACGGGCCTGACCCGGGACGGCGTGTACCTGGTGGAGAACGGTCAGGTCGTCGGGGAGGTCAACAACTTCCGCTTCAACGAGTCCCCGGTGGACCTGCTGTCGCGGGCCTCCGAGGCGGGCCGTACCGAGAAGACCCTGCCGCGCGAGTGGAGCGACTGGTTCACCCGGGCCGCGATGCCGGCGCTGCGGATCCCGGACTTCAACATGAGCTCGGTCAGCAAGGGCGTCTGAGCCGGTCGGGGAGTCGGGGGAGGTTCCCCGCCCGCCTAGACTGGCGGGGAACCTCTCAGCACCCTGTTTCATCTCGCTGTTTCATCTCGCTCAAGGAGAGTCACAACCGTGACGGACATCGTCGACGAACTGAAGTGGCGCGGGCTGTTCTCGCTGTCCACCGATGAAGAAGCGCTGCGCAAGGCCTTCGCGGACGGTCCCGTCACGTTCTATTGCGGCTTCGACCCGACCGCGGCCTCGCTGCACGTGGGACACCTGGTGCAGGTGCTCACCGTGCGTCGGCTCCAGCAGGCCGGGCACCGTCCGCTGGCTCTGGTCGGCGGGGCCACGGGCCAGATCGGCGACCCGCGCCCGACGGCCGAGCGCACCCTGAACGACCCGGACACGGTCGCGAACTGGGTGAGCCGGCTGCGCGCGCAGATCGAGCCGTTCCTGTCCTTCGAGGGCGAGAACGCCGCGGTCATGGTGAACAACCTGGACTGGACGGCGGGCCTGTCCGCCATCGAGTTCCTGCGGGACATCGGCAAGCACTTCCGCGTCAACAAGATGCTGACGAAGGACTCGGTGGCCCGCCGGCTGGAGTCCGACCAGGGCATCAGCTACACGGAGTTCAGCTACCAGCTGCTCCAGGGCATGGACTTCCTGGAGCTGTACCGCCGTTACGGCTGCACGCTCCAGCAGGGCGGCTCGGACCAGTGGGGCAACCTGACGGCCGGGCTCGACCTGATCCACCGCCTGGAGCCGGACGCGCACGTGCACGCCATGGCGACGCCGCTGATGGTCAAGGCGGACGGCACCAAGTTCGGGAAGTCCGAGAGCGGCGCCGTCTGGCTCGACCCGGAGATGACCACGCCGTACGCGTTCTACCAGTTCTGGCTGAACGTGGACGACCGGGACATCTCGACCTACATGCGCATCCTGTCCTTCCGGTCCCGTGAGGAGCTGGAGGAGCTGGAGGCGCAGACCGCCGAGCGGCCGCAGGCGCGTGCCGCCCAGCGGGCCCTCGCGGAGGAGCTGACCACGCTGGTGCACGGCGCCGACCAGTGCGCGGCCGTGATCGCCGCGTCGAAGGCGCTGTTCGGTCAGGGCGAGCTGACGGAGCTGGACGAGGCCACGCTGGCCGCGGCCCTGTCGGAGCTGCCGCGGGCGCGGGTCGCCGAGGCGGGACTGGTCGTGGACCTCCTCGCCGAGACGGGCCTGGTCGCCAGCAAGTCCGCGGCGCGCCGGACCGTGAAGGAGGGCGGCGCCTACGTGAACAACGTCAAGGTCACCGCCGAGGACGCGGTCCCGGCCGCGGCCGACCTCCTGCACGGACGGTGGCTGGTGCTGCGCCGCGGCAAGAAGAACCTGGCCGCGGTCGAGGTCACGGGCTGATCCGTTCGCCCGGGGTGACCCGGTGACGGCATGACGAAGGGGCCGGTTCGGACGCGTGGTCCGGACCGGCCCCTTCGCGCCGACCCGGCGGTCCGGGTCGGCGGGGTTCAGGTCGTCTGCCGCTTGTTGCCCCGGATGGCCAGGTAGAGCATGTCGCCCAGGCCGACGATCAGGACCGCTCCGGCGAGTTGCAGCAGGTGGCGGATCCAGTCGATGCCCTTGGTGTCCTCGACGCCGATCCACCGGGAGACGGCGTTGCCGAGGAGCGCTCCGAGGATGCCGAAGATGGTGGTCAGCCAGAGTGGCTGGTGCTGCTTGCCCGGCAGGATGGCCCGGGCAATCAGGCCCAGCACAAAACCGACGATGATCGCCCAAACCCATTCCATGTCGAGCCTCCTCCTGGCGCGTTGTGCGCATGTGCGCCCAGTCTCGGCCCGACCGGCCTACAGCGCATTTCGGACAACGCCATTCGGGGGCACTCAGGGGGACGTCACGGCACACCCGCTCTCCTCCTCGACGGAGGACCGGCGTACGGTGGAAGCCTCCGGGCCCGGGCGTGCCCGGCGGGTGGATCGGATGGTGGAGACGTGCAGCGGACGAAGCGGAACGGGGCCGAGGTCTTCCGGATCACCGGCGCGCGGATGGGTCTCGCCGAGGACGTGCGGGGACGGCAACGCAGGTACGTCATCTCGATGGTGATCAGGACCCTGTCGGTCATCGCCACGGTGGTCCTGTGGAACGTGGAGCGTCACGTGGCGATCGTGACGCTCGTCGCGGGCGCCCTGCTGCCGTACGTCGCCGTGGTCATCGCGAACGCCGGCCGCGAGTCGACGCCCTCCCTCCCCTCACACTTCGTACCGGCCCCTGTGCTCCCCGCACTGGAGCCCGGAAACCTCAAGAAAACCTCAGATCAATCATGAAGTTCCAGTGCACCGCAGCGGGTCGTGCGTGACATACTGCCTACGCGCTCCGCATCCCCCGTCGGAGCGACGGACCGACGCCGGGCAGCTCCCCCCGTGGCTGCTCGGCGTCGCCCTTCCGTTTGTAGGGTTGAGGCGTGAACTCCCCTGATACGGACACCGACACACCCGCCGTCGTTCCCACCTGCTCGGCCAAGGGCTGCCGTGAGGCGGCGGCCTGGGTCCTGGCGTGGAACAACCCGACGCTCCACACGCCCGAGCGGCGCAAGACCTGGCTGGCGTGCGAGGAACACCGCGAGCACCTCTCCCAGTTCCTGGGGGTCCGCGGTTTCCTCAAGGACGTCGTGAAGCTCGACGAGTGGGTACAGCCGGAAGGCTCGGAGCGGCGGTAGCCGGTCCGAGCCTTCGAGGGCGCGCCTTGAGGTGTTCGGGGCGCGCTAACCGCCGATGGCGGACATCGGGCGGTCGGGCTGGAGGAAGGTCGGGTCGTCGAGGCCGGACCCGGCCTTCTTGCCCCACATCGCCACCTTCCACAGGCGGGCGATCTCCTCGTCCGGGGCGTCCGAGCGCAGGGCGGCCCGCAGGTCGGACTCCTCGGTGGCGAACAGGCAGGTGCGGATCTGGCCGTCGGCCGTCAGCCGGGTGCGGTCACAGGCCCCGCAGAACGGGCGGGTGACCGAGGCGATGACGCCGACGGTGGCCGGGCCGCCGTCGACGACCCAGCGTTCGGCCGGGGCGGAGCCGCGTTCGTCCGCGCCCTCCTCGGTGAGGGTGAAGCGGGTGCGCAGGGACTGGAGGATGTCGCCGGCGGTGATCATGCCGTCGCGCTTCCAGCCGTGCTGGGCGTCGAGCGGCATCTGTTCGATGAAGCGGAGCTCGTACTCGTTCTCCACGGCCCAGGCGAGGAGGTCGGGGGCCTCGTCGTCGTTGAGTCCGGGCATCAGTACGGCGTTGACCTTGACGGGTGTCAGGCCGGCGGCGCGGGCGGCGGCCATGCCCTCGATGACGTCCTTGTGCCGGTCGCGGCGGGTGAGGGTCTTGAAGACCTCGGGCCGCAGCGTGTCCAGGGAAACGTTGACTCGGTCGAGGCCGGCGGCCTTGAGCGCCTGTGCGGTGCGCTTGAGGCCGATGCCGTTGGTGGTGAGGGACATCCTGGGGCGGGGCTCCAGGGCCGCGCACTGTTCGACGATCCCGACCAGACCGGGCCGCAGCAGCGGTTCTCCTCCGGTGAAACGCACCTCGGTGATGCCGAGCCGGGTCACCGCGATGCGGATCAGCCGGACGATCTCTTCGTCGCTGAGCAGGTCGGACTTGCCGAGCCACTGCAGACCCTCCTCGGGCATGCAGTACGTACAGCGCAGGTTGCACCGGTCGGTGAGCGAGACGCGCAGGTCAGTGGCCACGCGGCCATAGGTGTCGAGAAGCACTGTGAGCCCCCTCCCCTGTCCGGTCGTAGAGGTCGCGCTGCGGTGAACGTGAGCGCATGCGCCGTATTCGAGCCTACGCGACGGCTCCCCCGCGCAGGGATGCCCGAACGAACGAGACGCGGCGTGGCCGCGTCGTAGGGAAGTACGACGCGGCCACGCTGTGTGTTCGGTGGATCTCAGACAGCGCCTGTTCCGGTCAGGGAGCGGACCTCCAGCTCGGCGAACTTGGCGGGGTCGGCCTTCTCCTTCGACAGGACGGTTCCCAGCCATCCCAGGAAGAAGCCGAGCGGGATGGAGATGAGCCCCGGGTTCTCCAGCGGGAACCAGTAGAAGTCGGCGTCCTTGAACATCGAGGTGGGCTTGCCGGAGACCACCGGGGAGAAGAGCACGAGGCCGACGGCCGAGATCAGGCCTCCGTAGATGGACCACAGCGCGCCCTGGGTGGTGAACCTCTTCCAGAAGAGGCTGTAGAGGATCGTCGGCAGGTTGGCGGAGGCGGCGACCGCGAAGGCGAGGGCGACCAGGCCGGCGACGTTCAGGTCGCGGGCGAGGGCGCCGAGGCCGATCGCGACGGCTCCGATGACCACGGTGGACCAGCGGGCCGCGCGGACCTCCTCCTTCTCGGTGGCCTGGCCCTTGCGGATGACGTTCACGTAGATGTCGTGTGCGAAGGACGAGGAGGAGGCGAGGGTCAGGCCCGCGACGACGGCGAGGATGGTGGCGAAGGCGACCGCGGAGATCACGGCGAGCAGGATCGCGCCGCCGGTGGAGTCGGCGCCGCCGCCGATCTCCTGGGCGAGCAGCGGGGCCGCCGTGTTGCCGGCCTTGTTGGAGGCCAGGATGTCGGCCCGCTTGAGCAGGGCCGCGGCGCCGAAGCCGAGGGCGATGGTCATCAGGTAGAAGGCGCCGATGATGCCGATGGCCCAGTTCACGGACTTGCGGGCGGCCTGCGCCGTCGGGACGGTGTAGAAGCGGATCAGGATGTGCGGCAGGCCGGCGGTGCCCAGGACGAGGGCGAGGCCGAGGGAGATGAAGTCCAGCTTGGTGGTCGCGTCCTTGCCGTACTTGAGCCCCGGCTCCAGGAACTTGGCCCCTTGCCCGCTGTTCTCGGCGGCCTTGCCCAGCAGCTCCGAGACGTTGAAGTTGAACTCGATCAGCACCATGAGGGTGATCAGCAGGGCGCCCGCGATGAGCAGCACCGCCTTGACCATCTGGACCCAGGTGGTGCCCTTCATTCCGCCGATCGTGACGTAGACGATCATCAGTACGCCGACCAGCGCGACCACGGCCACCTTGCCGCCGTCGCTGGTGATGCCCAGGAGCAGGGAGACGAGGACGCCCGCGCCGGCCATCTGGGCGAGCAGGTAGAAGATCGAGACCACGATGGTGGAGGTGCCCGCGGCGGTGCGCACGGGCCGCTGGCGCATGCGGAAGGCCAGGACGTCGCCCATCGTGTACCGGCCGGAGTTGCGCAGCGGTTCGGCGACGAGCAGCAGCGCCACGAGCCAGGCGACCAGGAAGCCGATGGAGTAGAGGAAGCCGTCGTAGCCGAAGAGCGCGATGGCCCCGGCGATGCCGAGGAAGGAGGCGGCGGACATGTAGTCGCCGGAGATCGCGAGGCCGTTCTGGAAGCCGGTGAACTGGCGTCCACCCGCGTAGAAGTCGGCGGCGCCCTTGGTCTGGCGGCCGGCCCAGACGGTGATGATCAGGGTGGCGACGACGAACAGCCCGAACAGGGTGATGATCAGCGGCCGGTGCTCGGTGGCGCCGGCGGCGAGGGCGGGGGCCGTCGCCGGGTCGAACGGTGTGGTCATTCCCCGGCCTCCATCCGCGCCTTGATGGCCGAGGCCTTGGGGTCGAGCTTGGCGGCGGCGTGCCGCGAGTACAGCCAGGCGATCAGGAAGGTGGTCGCGAACTGGCCGAGGCCGAGGACGAGGGCGACGTTGATGTTCCCGAAGAGCCTGGTCCCCATGAAGCCGCCCGCGTAGTTGGACAGCAGCACGTAGAGCAGGTACCAGGCGAGGAACGCCACGGTGAGCGGGAAGGCGAACGAGCGGTAGGAGCACCGCAGTTCGGCGAACTCGGGGCTGTGCTGGACGCTCGTGAACTCTTCGGCGGTGGGGCCGGCCGGGTGGTGCGGCCCCGCGCCGCCGGGCGGTGGTGGGGCTGCTGCTTCGAGGGTCACGGGGGGCTCTCCTTGTGACGCGGGTGCAGGGGGGACGACGGACAAAACAACCTCCGTGCGAGGGGGATGGTGACGCTGATCCCCCCTGTCAACGGCACGGACGGCGTGTCGAGACGGTTCAACCCCAGTTGATTCATTGGAAACTGATTCCTCGAACTGATGGCGCAAGACCGAACGACAGCACTAGGTTCCTGTGTCATGAACCCGTCGGGCGCAACCGTGCCCGCACGGCCTTTTTCAGGATGATGTGGAGAACCCATGGCTCACCTGGGAACCGGTCACCGGCGGCGCGCACTCGCCGTTCCGGTCGGACTGGCACTCACCGCCTCGCTCGCCCTCCTCCCCTCCGTCGCGGCTTCCGCCGCCCCGTTGGGCAACACGGCGGACGCGGTGGCGACGGCCAAGCCCGACACCTCCGGCCCCAAGCTGTCGTACGTGGCGAACCTGACCGCGTACGGGACGGTGAAGCAGGCGAAGAAGGCCATCGAGAAGGCCGGCGGAACGGTGGTGACCTCGCACGAGCAGATCGGGGTCGTCGTCGCGCACTCCCAGAACCCCGAGTTCGCCAGGCAACTGCGCGCCCAGCGCAGCCTGTTCGTGTCGGTCGGCGCCACCCGGACGGCCCCGCTGTCCCCGGTGCAGACCACCGAGGAGGGCGCGACCCAGCGGCTGAGCGCGGCGGACGCCGCGAAGGCGGCGGCGAAGGCCACGGCGGGCCAGGAGCCCCTGGAGTCGAACCAGTGGGACCTGCGGGCGATCAAGGCCGACGAGGCCCACAAGATCAACGACGGCAGCCGCAACGTGACGGTGGGCGTCATCGACACGGGTGTGGACGACACCCACCCGGACCTCGCCCCGAACTTCTCCAAGGGCCAGTCCGCCAACTGCGTGGGCGGTGTCCCCGACACCACCGAGGGCGCCTGGCGTCCGTACGCGGACGGCAGCGACCACGGCACCCACGTCGCGGGCACCATCGCGGCCGCGCGCAACGACCTCGGCATCAGCGGTGTCGCGCCCGGCGTGAAGGTCGCCGCGATCAAGGTGAGCGAGCCGGGGACCAGCCTCTTCTACACCGAGGCCGTCGTCTGTGGGTTCATGTTCGCCGCCGAGAAGGGGATCGAGGTGACCAACAACAGCTACTACGTCGACCCCTGGAACTACACCTGCAAGTCGGACGACGACCAGAAGGCGCTGGTGGAGGCCATCGCGCGGGCGACGAAGTACGCGGAGCGCAAGGGTGTCCTGAGCGTGGCCTCGGCCGGCAACTCGGACCACGACCTGGCCGGTCCCTCGATCGAGGACACCACCAGCCCGAACGACACCACCGCCGTGCCGCGCACCATCGACCCGAAGGTCTGCCTCGACCTTCCCACCCAGCTCCCCGGCGTGGTCACCGTGACCGCCACCGGCGACCAGGGCCTTCGCTCGTACTACTCCAGCTACGGGCTGGGCGTCGCCGACGTCGCGGGCCCCGGTGGCGACAAGTGGCAGGTGCCGGCCACGCCGGACGCCAACGGTCGGGTGCTGTCCACCCTCCCGGGCGGCGGCTACGGCTACAAGCAGGGCACCTCGATGGCCGCCCCGCACGTCGCGGGCGTCGTGGCGCTGCTCAAGAGCAAGCACCCCTCCGCCACGCCGTCGCAGCTCCAGGCGCTGCTGAAGGCCCAGGCCACGAAGCAGGCCTGCCCGGACAAGATCTACGACGGCGCCGGCGCGCTGATCGACGCCACCACCTGCAAGAGCAAGTGGGGTCAGACCGGCTACTACGGCTCCGGCGTGGTGAACGCGCTCCGCGCCGTGAAGTAGGCGCGCAGCGGGGCCTGGACCGCGCGTGAGGTGACGCGTGCGGCAGGCCGGACACGTGAAGGGGCCGGTCGGGGCAACTCCCCGACCGGCCCCTTGTGTTCGTCCCGCGGCCGGCGCCTACGGCGTGATGAGCACCTTGAGGGCGCTGCGGTCGTCCATCGCGCGGTAGCCGTCCGGGACCTCGTCCAGGGAGATCGCCCGGTCGAAGACGGGGGACGGGTCGATCGCGCCGCTGAGCACGTCCGCGAGCAGCTCCGGGATGTACGCGCGCACCGGCGCGACGCCGCCGCGCAGGGTCAGGTTGCGGTCGAACATCACGTCGAGGTCCAGGCCGGTGCCGCTGCCGTGCGGGACGCCGACGTAGCCGATGGCCCCGCCGTCGCGGGTGATGTTGACGGCCGTGCGCATGGACTGCTCGGTGCCGACGGCCTCGATGACCGCGTGCGCGCCCTGGCCGGCGGTCAGTTCGCGGACGGCCGCCTCGGCGGCCTCGCCGCGTTCGGCGACGATGTCGGTGGCGCCGAAGAGCGTGGCGATGTCGGTGCGGGCGGTGTGGCGGCCCAGCGCGATGATCCGGTCGGCGCCGAGGCGCTTCGCGGCGAGGACGCCGCACAGGCCGACCGCGCCGTCACCGACGACGGCGACCGTGGAGCCCTTGCGGACGCCGGCGCCGAGCGCGGCGTGGTGGCCGGTGCCCATGACGTCGGACAGCGCCAGCAGAGCGGTCAGCAGGTGGTCGTCGGAGGCCGCGTCGGCGGGCAGTTTGACCAGGGTGCCGTCGGCGTGCGGAACGCGGACGGCCTCGCCCTGGCCGCCGTCGTGCCCGACCGAGCCCCAGAAGCCGCCGTCCACGCACGAGGTGTGGAGGCCTTCGGCGCAGTACCGGCAGGTGCCGTCGGACCACATGAAGGGGGCCACGACCAGGTCGCCGGCGCGCAGGTCGGTGACGGCGGAGCCGGTTTCCTCGACGATGCCGAGGAACTCGTGGCCGATCCGCTGACCGGGCTCGCGCGCGGCCTCGCCGCGGTAGGCCCAGAGGTCGCTGCCGCAGATGCAGGCGCGCAGTACGCGGACGACGGCGTCCTCGGGACGCCGGATCGCGGCGTCGGGCACCTCCTCCACGCGGATGTCGTGCGGGGCGTGGATGACGGTGGCGCGCATGGTGGTGCAGTCCTCCGGATCGGGGGCGGTGTGGGCAGGGCCCGCCTTGTGGGCTCCCCTACCGTACGCCTGCCTCCCGGGGGCGCACGCCGGTGGCCAGCAGGTACTGGGCCGCCAGGTAGGTGGCCATGATCCAGAAGTCGGGCCGGGGCAGCTGGGGCCATTCGGCGACCCCGGTCGCGATGAGGGTGTCGGACAGCAGGAACAGCGCGCCGCCGATCCCGGCGCGCACGCCGAGGGCGCTGGAGCGGTAGGCCATGGCGGTGAGCAGCAGGCTGTATCCGGCGACGGGGACGCGCAGCTCGGCCGGCAGGTCGCTCCAGAGCAGCGTGACGGTGCCGACGAGGGCGAGGGCGTACGCGGCGCCGAGGAGGGGGTTGGTCGCGCGCCGGCCGAAGAGGACGAGGTAGCAGACGTGGCCGAGGGCGAAGGAGCCCATGCCGACCAGGAACGCGACATCGGCGTCGAAGAGCAGGGCCAGGTCACCGCCCCAGCCGAACAGCAGGGCGGCGACCAGAAGTCGGGGGGCGCCGAGCGCGATCACGTGGGCGACGAGCAGCGGCATCAGCAGGGGTTTGGCGAGGACGTGCCCGAGGTGCCAGTCGGCGAGCAGCGAGCCGAGGTCGACGGCCGCGGCGACGGCGAACGCGGCGAGGGCGATCCGGCCGACGAGGGCCCGTCGTCCGCCGTCGGGGGCGGTATCCCGCGCCCAGGACGGCGTGCGGGACTCGGTGGCGCTCACGCGGCGTGCTCGGAGGCGGGGGCCTGCTCGGCCTGCGAGGAGGCCCGGGACGCCTGCGGGGTCGGTGCGGGTTCGCCGCCCGGGGAGCCCGGGGAGCCCGGGGAGCCCGGGGAGGGCACGGGGGCGGCGGCCGGGGAGCCGGGGGTGGCGGTCGCGGCGGGCTGCCAGCCGGGGCCGCGGAAGACCCGGCCGGCGCGCTCGCTCCAACTTCCGGCGGCACGTACGTCGCGGGCGATGGCGGCGTATTCGTGGGTGGCCACGCGCAGCGGGTTGTGGGTGGCGATGTTCTTGGTGAGGCCGTAGACGGGCCGGTCGGTCTCCCCGACCCAGGACCCGAACACACGGTCCCAGATGATCAGGATGCCGCCGAAGTTGCGGTCCAGGTAGCCGCCCTGCGAGGCGTGGTGGACGCGGTGGTGGGAGGGGGTGTTGAAGACGTACTCGTAGGGCCGCGGCAGCTTCCCGATGCGCTCGGTGTGGACCCAGAACTGGTAGAGCAGGTTGATGCCGTAGCAGAACGGGATCGCCGCCGGGTGGACGCCGAGCGCCACCATGGGCAGGTAGAACCACCAGGTGGTGGCGCTGGTCCAGGGCTGGCGCAGGGCGGTGGTGAGGTTGAACCGCTTGCTGCTGTGGTGGACCACGTGGCAGGCCCACAGGATGCGGATCACGTGGTGGAGGCGGTGCTGCCAGTAGTACAGGAAGTCCTGGACGAGGAGCATCAGCAGGGCGGTCCACCACAGGAACGGCACGCGCAGCGGGGTGAGTTCGTAGACGGCGGTGAAGACCGCGACGACCGGGATCTTCCAGAGCAGGTCGAAGCCGATGCTGCCCAGCCCCATGGTGATGCTCGTGGCGGCGTCCTTGGTGTCGTACCCGGCGGCGTCCTCGTCGGGATGGAGCCGGTAACTGACCACCTCGATGACGGTGAGCAGCACGAAGGCTGGTATGGACCACAGCACGACATCGGGCAGGTTCGGCATGTCCGCACCATAGAGCGGGCCTCGGGGCTGCCGCTAGAGGTTGTTACCGATCGGTATCCATCGGTGTTACCGACGGTTCGAGCGATGATGGCGGGGTCAAGGGGAGGGCGAGGGGATGACAGGTTTCGAGACGGTTCTCTTACGGGTCGCGGGCACGGCGGCGACCACCCTGCTGAAGTCCCTCCTCGCCCGGGCCCCCGGCGCCGGCCTGACCGCCGACCCCGTCCGTCCCGCCGGCCGCCTGCGCCGACCGACGGAACTGGGCGACCCCGAGATCCGTCGCCTGACCCGCACCCTGGCCTCCCGCCTGGGCGAGGAGACGGCCCGGCTGCCGGACCACGAGCGGTCGGCCGTGGTGGACTCGGTGGCCGACACCTTCGCCGCGGTGGGCCGGCTGGACGCGGACGCCCTCTTCGCCGCGGACCTGCGACCGGCGGCCCTGGCGGCGGCGATCCCCTCGCCGCGCGCGGCGGGCCTGAGCGAGGCCGCGCAGTCCGTGCACCGCCGGCTCGTCGAACTGTGCTGCACGCACGTGGTGGAGTACGCGACGACCCTGCCGGGCTTCTCGGCCCGGGCGGACGTGGAACTGGTCCGCAGGATGGCCGAGTTGGCCCGGGCGGTGGACCGGCTCGCACAGACCGGCGACGGCGCGGCGCTCGCCTTCGAGGAGCGGTACGGCCGGTACATCGCCGAGGCGCACGGGCGGCTCCAGTTGTTCGGGCTCACCTTCAGCCAGGCCCGCCGGGAGTGGCCGCTGGACCGGGCGTACATCAGCCTGGCGGTCAGCGGCGAGCAGTTGGAGGAGCCGGGCCGGGCCACCCCGATGAGCACCGAACTGGCCCTGGGTGCCTCCGAGCGGGTGCTGCTGCGCGGTCCGGCGGGCTCGGGCAAGAGCACCCTCGTGCAGTGGCTGGCCCTGAACTCGGCCCGCCGCACCTTCGGCCCGGGCCTGCGGGACTGGAACCTCCTGGTCCCGTTCGTCCTGCCGCTGCGGTCCTTCAACTCCCCCGCGGGGCTGCCGATGCCGCAGGACTGGCTGAGCGCGACCGGGGTGCCGCTGCGGGCGCCGGACGGCTGGGTGGAGTCCCTGCTCTCCGCCGGGCGGGCGCTGGTCCTGGTCGACGGGGTGGACGAGGTCCCGCCCCGCCTGCGCGACCGGACGGAGACCTGGCTCCGGGCCCTGCTCATCGCCTATCCCACGGCCCGGTTCGTGATCACCACCCGTCCCTCGGCCGTCCCGGAGGACTGGCTGACCGGGCACGGCTTCTCCCCCCTGTCGCTGCTGCCCATGGAGCGGGACGGCGTCGGGGCCTTCATCACGCACTGGCACGACTCCGCCCGCGCGGAGGGCGTCTCCGGGCAGGAGCGGGAGCAGCTCGACACGTACGAGAAGTCGCTCATCCAGGCGGTGAGCACGCGCCGGGACCTGGGCCGGCTGGCCACCAACCCGCTGATGTGCGCCCTGCTGTGCGCCCTGAACCGGGACCGCCGGATGCACCTGCCGCGGGCCCGCAAGGAGCTGTACGACGCCGCGTTGGACATGCTCCTGGTCCGCCGGGACACCGAGCGGGACATAGCGGGGGTCGAGGGGGTCTACCTCAGCCGGGACGAGCAGACGGTGCTGCTCCAGCGACTGGCGTACTGGCTGATCCGCAACGGGCAGTTGGTGGCCTCCTTCGAGGAGGCGATCGAGATGGTCGGCGAGTGGCTCGACGCGATGCCGCAGGTCCGGGCGCAGGGCAGTGCGCGCAAGGTGTTCCGGCACCTGCTGATCCGCTCCGGCCTGCTGCGGGAACCGGTCCCGGACTCCGTGCAGTTCGTGCACCGCGTCTTCCAGGACTACCTGGGGGCGAAGGCGGCCGTGGAGTCCCGGGACTTCGGCGTGCTGGTGCGCAACGCGCACGAGGACACCTGGGACGACGTGGTCCGGATGGCGGTCGGCCACGCCAGACCCGACGAACGGGCCCATCTGCTGAGGGAGTTGCTGCGCCGGGCCGACGAGAACGAGCGGGACCGCAGTCGGCTGGTGCTGCTGGCGGCGGCCTGTCTGGAGCACGCCCCCGAGCTGGACCCGGAGGTGTGGCACGAGGTGGAGACCCGTACGGCGCACCTGCTGCCGCCGCGGTCGGCCGCGCAGGCCGAGGAGCTGGCCAAGGCGGGGGAGCTGGTCCTGGAGCTGCTGCCGGAGCCGGCCGACCTCACCGAGGACGAGGCGGCCGCGACGATCCGGACGGCCGCGCTGGTCGGCGGGGACCGGGCGCTCCAGGTCATCGCGGGGTTCCGGTCGGACGACCGGTACGAGGTGGTGCACGAGCTGTCGGACTCGTGGGGGCGCTTCCCCAACGAGGCGTACGCGGACGCGGTGCTGTCCGGGGCGCCCGTCCGCGAGGGCCACCTGCACCTGCGCACGGCCGAGCAGTTGGCGACCTACGAGCGGTTGCGGCACATCCACCGGGTCCACCTGACCTGGGACGGCCCGATCCCGCCGGCGATCCGGGACCGGCGGGACCTGGAGTGGCTGGTCATGCACCGCAATCCGGGGCTGACCGACCTGTCCCCGCTGGCGGGGCATCCGACACTGCGGCACCTGGGGTGTTGGACTGTCCGCAGGTGACCGGCGTCGAGGTGGTGACCGAGCTGGCGGCGGACAGCCTCGCCTTCGGCTACCTGCGGGACGGGCTCTCGCTGGCCCCGCTGGCCGGGGTCGCGGGGCTGCGCTCCCTGGTCATCGGGTTCGAGCCGGAGCAGCGGCGGATCGGGGACGTCCCGGCGGCGGGGACCCTGGCCGCGCTGCACATCTGGCAGGGCGCCCGCCGGATGACGCTGGACGGGATCGACCGGTGGCCGGGCGTGCGGACGCTGACGATCGCCGGCAGCGGCCAGTACCGGCAGTTGACGCGGGAGCTGCCGCTGCCGGACCTGGACGGGTTGCAGATCCGGCATGCCGCGCCGGTGGCGATCGAGGCGCTCCTGCCGTACGAGCGGCTGACCCGGCTGACCCTGATCAGGTGCGCGCTGGAGGGGACGTTGGAGCCGTTGCGCGCGTTCCGGGGGCTGCGGCGGCTGGTGTTGAGCGAGTGCCTGGGCACGGTGGACCTGTCGCCGCTCGCGGATCTGGAGGGCCTGGTGGTCGAGGTGCACCGGGGCACGAACGTGAGCGGGGCGGAGCGGATCGCGCCGGAGTGGCTCGTCCGCAGGGACTGAGCCGCTCCGGCGGGACCGCCGGTTCACCAGACCCGGACCGAGCCCCCTCGGGCGAAGGCCGGGCTGGTGGCGGCCGGGGGGATCTCCGTCAGCGGCTCGGCGACCTCCGAGACCGGCGGGCCGCACGTGGCCGCGACCGCGTCCAGCCGGGCGAGGTCGAAGCCGTAGACGCGGGCCGCGTTCCCGCCGACCATCGCGGCCACCTCCTCGCGGGGCAGGCCCGCGTAGGCGATGCGGAGGCCTTCGCGGGAGAACGGGGTGGTGCCCTCGTCGTGGGGGTAGTCGGAGCCCCACATGATCTTGTCGAGGCCGATCCGGTGGCGCAGCGGGACCTCGTGGGGGCGCATGAAGCTGGCCCCCACGAAGCAGTTGTCCCGCCACACCTCGCTCGGGCCCTTGCCCATGGACCGGGCCAGTCCCGCACCGAACTTGGCCTCCGCGGTGGCCGAGGCGGCGACCAGGCGGCCGTGGTAGTAGTCCAGCATCTCCATCACGCCGGGGATCCAGCCGGAGCCCTGTTCCGTCAGCACGAGCCTGAGGCCCGGGTGCCGGTGGAAGGCGCCGCCGAAGATCAGGTGCCACAGGGCGCGGTGGGAGAACCAGGTGGTCTCCACCATGAAGACCGCCCGGGCCGCCGGCTCGTCCCCCAGCGGGGGCGAGGCCGAGCCGCCGTGGTGGTTGACCGGGACCTCCAGTTCGTCGCACACCGCCCAGATGGGGTCGTAGGCGGCGGAGTACAGCTCGGGGACGCCGCTGCCCGGGGGTGCGCCCGGCAGGAGGATCCCGCCGGTCAGGCCGGCGTCCCGGGTACGGCGGATCTCCTTCACCGCCTCGTCCACGTCGTTCAGCAGGATCTGGGTGACGCCGGCGCGCCGTCCCGGGGCGTCGTCGCAGAAGTCGGCCAGCCACCGGTTGTGGGCCCGCAGGCCCGCCCAGCGCAGGGTGAACTCCTCGCGGGTGGGCGCCGGGGCCATCAGGGAGGCGGTCGGGAAGAAGGGCGGGATCGTGTTCGGGAAGAGGACTTCCGCGACGATGCCGTCGGCTTCGAGTTCCGCGAGCCGGCGCCGGGAGTTCCAGTTCCGGTCGGCGGTGTCCGCGAGGAGGTCCTCGTACGGGTTGACGTAGGTGGACGCCCAGGCGTCGAACTCCTCGTGGTGGCGCTTCTCCAGGTACGGCTTGTAGTCCAGCAGGTCGGCGCCCGCGTGGCAGTCCGCCGAGACGACGGTGTAGCGGTCCTCGGCCGGCGCGGTCACGAGACCCCCAGCGTCGGGAAGTCGTGTCCGGTGAGCCAGTGCCGGCCCACCTCTCGCGAGCGGGCCCAGGAGGCGCGCACCGCGGCCTGGTCGGTGGGCTGGCCGAGCTCCGCCGGGGTCGGGCCGATCCGGCGGGCGAGCGGGGCGAGCCGCGCCGTGTCGAAGCCGAAGACGTCCGCGGCGGCCAGGCCCAGCATGCGGCGGGTCTCGTCGACGGGGATGTCGTGGAAGGTGTTCTTCAGCCAGGTGCGGGTGTGCGGCCAGGTCCCCTCGGGGTGCGGGAAGTCCGAGCCCCAGAGGATGTTGTCGACGCCGATCTCGTAGCGCTGGGCGAGTTCGCGGCGCTTGGTGTTCGTGGCGCAGATGAACACCTGGCGGTCGAGGTACTCGCTCGGCGGGCGCGTCAGCTCGGCGAAGGGCGACAGTTTCTTGCCGCCGTGCGCGCCGAGGTAGAGCCGGTCCATGAACCACAGTTGGTTGGGCAGCCACCAGCAGCCGGACTCGGCGATGCCGAACCTCAGCCCGGGGTGCCGTTCGAAGACCCCGGACCACAGGAGGAACCACAGGGGCCGCGAGGGCCACCAGGTGACCTCGGAGACGTAGATGCCGAGGTGGTCGCCGTACTCGTGGCGGGGCGCGGCCCCCGAGTGCGTGACGACGGGCATCGCGGCCTCGGCCGCCGCCGCCCACACCGGGTCGTAGCGGCGGTCGTGGTAGGGCGCCTTGTCCACCCACATCGAGGGGATCATCAACGCGCCGAGCCCGGACTCCTTGGCCCGATGGATCTCCGCGACCACCTCGGCGGGTTCGCCCGTGATGGGCAGCAGGGCGACGCCGCAGTGGCGCTCGGGGTTCTGGGACACGAACTCGGCGAGCCAGCGGTTGTGCGCCCGCGCGCCCGCCATGCCCAGTTCGGGGTCCTGGTCGCCGGACAGGCCCAGGCCCACGCCGAAGGGGGCGGCGGTCTGGCTGTCGACGGCGTCCGCGTCGGGGAAGACGACCTCGGCGGCCACGCCGTCGCCGTCGAGTTCCTTCAGGCGTCGGCCCACGTCCCAGCCGCCCTTGAGGCCTTCCTCGTGGTCGTGGAACCACTTCTCGGCGAAGGCCTCGTTGCGCACGCCGAGGCGGGTGGCCTCCTCGCGGCGCGCGTCGCGTTGACCGAGGAACTCGTCGAACTCGCGGTGGAAGGCGCTGTCGAGGTAGGGGCGGTACTGCTCGGTGGGCAGACCCGCGTGGCAGTCGGAGGAGATGATCAGGTACGGGTCTTCGTACGGGGTGTCGCTCACGACGAACGCTCCTCAGTCGAGGATGAAACTTTCCAGGTAGGCGGGGTTGGCGCGGTCGAGCATCGACCGCGACCGGGCGCGGATCTGCCGGTCGCTGTGCTCACTGGCCGGGAGCATCCAGAACCGGTCGGCGAGGATGCCCTCGACGACGTGCTCGGCGACCTCCTCGACCGGCGTGAACTCCACCGCGTGGCCGGCCTCGCGCATCGCCGTCTCGTACTGGTCGAGGCTGCGGTACGGGGACTTGCGCGGCCGCTCCTTCGCATAGCGGTCGGACCGGTTGCGGTGCGACTCCCACAGTCCGGTGCGCAGCATGTGCGGTCCGGGGAAGAGGACGGAGGCCCCGACGTGGGCGCCCTCCGCCTTGAGGTGGGCGTAGAGCGACTCGGTCATGGTGACCACGGCCGCCTTGGTGACGGCGTAGACGGAGGCGGTGGGCAGCGGGGCGATGCCGCCGTCGCCGGAGGACGTGTTGACGACGTGGCCGGGTGCGCCGCCGGCGAGCATGCGCGGGACGAAGGCCTGGATCCCGTGGAAGACGCCCCAGACGTTGACGGAGAAGGCCCACTTCCAGTCGTTGGGTTCGTGCTCCCACATGCGGCCTTCGGCGCCGGAGCCGACGCCCGCGTTGTTGCAGAGCACGTGGACGGCGCCGAAGGCCTCGTACGCGGCGGCGGCGAGGGAGAGCACGGAGTCCCGGTCGCTGACGTCGACGGTCCGGGCGAGGACCTTCGCGCCGTCGGCCGTCAGTTCGTCGGCGGCCTTGCGCAGGGCGCCCTCCTCCACGTCGGCGAGGACCACTCTCAGCCCCTCGGCGGCGAAGCGGCGGGCCATGGCGAGGCCGATGCCGCTCGCGGCGCCGGTGACGACGGCCACCTGTCCCGGTTCGAGTCGCATGTCAGACGCTGCCTTCCGGGGGGCCGTCCAGGATCTGCATCGGGTCGTCGTAGCGCTGGTGGACGTACGGGAGCAGGGCCTGGGCGCTGACCCGCTCGACGACCCTGCCCCGCTGGTCGGTGGTCTTCTCACCGATGGTGATCTCCACGAGGCGGCGTACGGGAAGATCCGCGACCGGGTCGAACATCGACTCGCGCAGCACCACGTCACCGGTGACGTGCTCCAGTTTGCGGACCTTCTCGTTGCGGGTGCAGTGCACGAGGACGGGCTCGACGTCGAAGCCCGAACCGTCCACGGCGGGCAGGAACTTGAAGTAGAAGTCGGTCTTGGTGGCGGGTGCGGGCAGGGGCAGGGCGCGGTCCACCGCCCCGCGCACCTCGACGAAGGCGATCCCGTGCCGGGCGAGGGCGGCCCGTACGACGAGCCCGTCCCGCTCGACGGTGACCTCGCCCAGCTTCTTCGGCTCCCCGAACACCTCGCGGCCGCCGACCAGGGCCCGCTCGTGCGTCATCGGCATGACGAGCGGGTACCAGCCCTCGACCTCGCCGTGGCGGGCGGCGACGGCCACCGAGCCGGCGCCGAGCGGGTAGCCGGGCAGGTCGACCTTGCTGATGTTGGCTCGTACGAGGGGCCGCTCGGCGGGCTTGAGCGGCGGCGGCAGGACGGCCGCGACCACGTCCGCGTCGCTCTCCCAGACGGCCACCACCCCGGTGGACCAGATGTCCGGGAGTTTCGAGCTCTTCTCGCGCGACGCCGCGATCTCCGCCTCGGTGCGCGCTCCGTACCGTACGCGTGCCATGGGTGTACCACCCTTCGCTGGGTTTCCCGGGGGCTCTGTAACACAGTTACACCGCCGACGATGAAGGGTAAAGACCCACGCACACACAGAACTGACGGATCGACAGATTGGCGGCCTGCCTCATGGCCAGAAACTCGCTGACCCGCGAGGAGGTGTTGGAGGCGGCCGCGTCGCTGGTCAAGCAGCACGGCCCGGCGGCTCTCACCATGCGCAAACTCGCCGCCGAACTGGGCACGGCCGTCACCTCCATCTACTGGCACGTCGGCAACCGCGAATCACTGCTCGACGCCCTCGTGGAGCGGACCGTCCGGGACATGGGCGCGATCCTCCCCCGCCCCCCGTCCGGGGGGACCGGCGCCGCCCGCACCCCGGCCGACCGGATCCTCTCCGTGGCCCGGACCCTGCGCCGGGAACTGCGCGAACGCCCCCACCTGATCGCGATGGTCCACGAACGCGGGCTCACCGAGCGGATGTTCCTGCCCGCCCAACGGGCCCTGGTCCACGAGGTGCACGCCGCCGGACTGCGCGGGGCGCGGGCCGCCGACGCGGTCCGCGCGATCCAGTTCCAGATCGTCGGCTTCCTGCTCGTCGAGCGCAACCGCGAGCGCTCCCCCGTCCAGTCCCCCGCCGAGAGCGAGCTCTGGGACCCCGCCGACGCCCCCGACGACCCGGCGCTCGCCCGCGCACTGGCCCGCCCGGCCGACCCGGAACGGCTGTTCCTGCTCTCGGTTCGGGCACTCGTGGGCGCCCTGCTGTCCCCGCCGTCGGACCCGCCCCCGGACCCGGCGCCGGCGCGAACGGCTCGCGGCGGCTGACCTCGCCGGGGGCCGGGTCGACGGCCGGGGTACCCCGTCGGGGCCACGGGTGTCAGTCGGGGCCGATATCCTCTGTGACCATGCTCGACGACCGTACGACCGCAGAGACGATGTGGCCGACCGCGTACCCACAGGGGTACGCGGTCGTCGACGTGGAGACCACCGGGCTCGCGCGCGACGACCGGATAGTGTCCGCGGCCGTCTACCGGCTCGACGCGCAGGGCAACGTGGAGGACCACTGGTACACGCTGGTCAACCCGCGCAGGGATCCGGGCCCAGTCTGGATCCATGGCCTCACCACCGCCATGCTCCAGGACGCGCCGCTCTTCGAGGACATCGCCGAGGAGTTCGCGGGTCGCCTCGCGGACCGTGTCCTCGTCGCCCACAACGCCATCTTCGACTGGCAGATGATCGCCCGGGAGTACGCGCGGGCCGCCACGACGGCGCCCGTCCGCCAGCGGCTGTGCACCATCGCCCTGTCGAAGGAACTGAACCTGCCGCTGCCCAACCACAAGCTGGAGTCCCTCGCCGCGCACTTCGGCGTGGTCCAGCAGCGCGCCCACCACGCGCTCGACGACGCCCGGGTGCTCGCGGAGGCCTTCCGTCCGTCGCTGCACGCGGCCGCGCGGGACAACGTACGGCTGCCCCTGCTGGAGTGCCGGCCGTTGACGGAGTGGTCGGACACGCCGGCCGCCCCCCGGGTCGGCTACCAGGGGCCGTTCGGCGCGACCAGTTGGCGGGCCTCCCGCAAGCGGCCCGCGTGCCCGCACCCCAATCCGGGGCGGTTCGAGGACGGCAAGCCCCTCAAGCAGGGCATGCGGATCGCGTTCTCCGGGGACACCTCCGTGGACCGCGAGCTGCTGGAGGACCGGGCGATCGAGGCCGGCCTGCACGTCGCGACGAGTGTGTCGCGGCTCACGAGCCTGCTCGTCACCAACGACCCCGACTCCTCGACCTCGAAGACCGTCAAGGCGAAGTCCTTCGGCACCCCGGTGGTCGACGAGGCCGCCTTCACGCACCTGCTGCGGGACGTGGCTGCGGCAGACGGGTGAGCGTCGGGCGACTCGCCCGGCGCCCTCCTTCCCGGTCCGCCCGTCCGGTTCCACCCTGTGGCGCATGGCACGTTGTGAGGTCTGCGGAAACGATTACGGGATGTCTTTCGAGGTGCACGCGCAGGGCGCGGTGCACGTCTTCGACTGCTTCTCCTGCGCCATTCACCGCATGGCGCCCATCTGCGAGCACTGCCGGGTCCAGATCATCGGGCAGGGCGTCGACGTCGAGGGACAGTGGTACTGCGGGGCGCACTGCGCCCGTGCGGCCGGAAAGGCGGGCATCGTCGATCACGTCTGACCCTCCGTCGCTCCCCGACCCGTCGTCACCCGATCCCCCCGGTCCGGGCCCCGGACGGCCACCCGGCCGCCGGGGTCTTCTCGGCTGGGGGTACCGTCGAGGGCGTGTACCGCTTTGTACTGACCCGGCAGTGGGTGTGCCTGACCCTCATCGCCCTCGCCCTCATCCCCGCGATGATCAAGCTGGGCTTCTGGCAGTTCCACCGCCATGAGCACCGGGTGGCGCAGAACGAGCTGATCGCGCGGAACCTCTACGGGAAGCCGGTGCCCGTCACCGAGCTCACCTCCCCCGGTCACACCGTCCCCCGGGCCGACTACTGGCGCGCGGTCACCGCCACCGGCACGTACGACGCGGCGCACGAGGTCGTGGTCCGTCGGCGGACCAACAACGACGACAAGGTGGGCTTCCACGTCATCACCCCGCTGGTGCTGAGCGACGGCCGGGTCGTCCTGGTCAACCGCGGCTGGGTGGCGGGCGGCGACGACGCGCGCGCCTACCCGCCGGTGCCGGCCGCGCCGAAGGGCGAGGTCACGGTCACCGGACGACTGAAGGCCGACGAGACGAGCGGCGACAGCGGGATCAGGGACCGCAAGGGGCTGCCGGACCGCCAGGTGATGCTGATCAACAGCACGCAGCAGGCGCAGTACACGGGCCGGACCGTCCTCGGCGGCTACCTGGAACTCACCGCACCGGTCCCGGCGAACGGCAGCCCGGAGCCGGTGGGCGACCCCGACCACGACTCGATCGGCGCGCACATGGCGTACGCGATCCAGTGGTGGATGTTCACGGCCGGAGTGCCGGTGGGGTGGGTGATCCTGGTGCGCCGGGAGAAGCGGGACCGTGCGGAAGCGGCCGCGAAGGCCTCCTCGGAATCGGTGCCCGCTTCGGCGTAGCGTGTCGGGCATGGATCTTGGACTGAAGGACCGTGTCTACGTCGTCACCGGAGCCACCCGCGGACTGGGCTTCGCCTCCGCGCGCGAGCTGACCGCCGACGGCGCGAAAGTCGTACTGACCGGCCGTGACGCGGGGCGCGCGGCCGAGGCCGCCGCCTCCCTGGGCCCGAACGCGGCGGGAGTGGCGGCGGACAACGCCGATCCCGCGGCGGCCGCCCGGCTCGTCGCCGAGGCCCGGGAGCGCTTCGGGCGCCTCGACGGCATCCTGATCAGTGTCGGCGGGCCGGCCCCGGGCACGGCCGCGGACAACACCGACGAACAGTGGGCCGCCGCCTTCGAGTCGGTCTTCCTGGGCGCGGTCCGGCTCGCGCGCGCCGCGGCGGCCGAGCTGGGCGAGGGCGGCGTCATCGGGTTCGTGCTGTCGGGCTCGGTGCACGAACCGATCCCCGGGCTGACGATCTCGAACGGACTGCGGCCCGGGCTGGCCGGCTTCGCCAAGTCCCTGTCGGTGGAGCTGGGCCCGCGCGGGATCCGGGTGGTCGGGCTGCTGCCGGCCCGGATCGACACGGACCGGGTCCGGGAGCTGGACGCCCTGTCCGGCGACGCGGACGCCGCCAGGAAGACGAACGAGTCCCGCATCCCGCTGCGGCGCTACGGCACCCCGGAGGAGTTCGGTCGCACGGCGGCCTTCCTGCTGTCCCCGGCGGCCTCGTACCTGACGGGCGTCATGCTGCCGGTCGACGGAGGCTCCCGCCACGGCTTCTGACGACCGCTTCCGAGCACGGCTCGCGCCCCTCGGCCGGTGCGGCTCGGGTCTCAGGTGACCCGGGCCGCCCGGTGCGAGCCGACCTTGAGCCGGGCCTCCGCGGGGAGTTCGGGCAGGCCCGCCGAGGCCCGGGCGTGGGCGAGGACCGGCCCGGCGAGCCCGGCCAGCGCGTCGGCGGGGACCGCGTGCGGTTCCAGCTCCAGCGCGACCCGCAGGCTCGGCGTCTCCCGGCGCCCGCGCAGTGCGACCCGGCAGCGGGCGACCCCGTCCAGGGCCCCCGCCTCCGCGGCCACCGCCGACTCCAGCGCCCGCCCGCGCAGCAGCGCGTACGCCCCGTCCCCGGTGTCCACAAGCACGGCGTCCAGACGTGACCTGCGCAGTTGTGCCAGCAGCCACCACAGGGCGAGCAGTACGCACAGGCCCAGCCCGGCGATCACCGCCCACCACCACCAGCCGTCCGCGTGCCAGTACCGGTGCCGGGCCTGCGCCGTCAGCAACGGCGCGTGCCGGCCGCCCAGCGGCCAGGACCCGGTGAGCACCGAGATCCCGGCAGCCAGCAACACGGCTCCGATGATGGCCAGCAGTACCCGGTTGACCGAGCCGAGCATCGCGTCACCCTTTCCGGTTGACCCGTACGCGGGGCCCCGGCTCGTGCACGAGGCCCAGTTCCTCGATGCCGACGGCGAGTACCGCGTCCAGGTCGGCCCGTACCTCGTCCAGTTCGCGGAAGTGGGAGGTGGCCCGTACCCCGATGCGGGACCGGCCCACCTTGACCCGCACGGTGTTCACCCCGGGCACCTCCATGGCGCGGTCGCGCAGGACCAGCCCGGCCGCCTTGCGCCCCAGCCCGGCCCGCATCCCCGACTCCGAGGTGCGCATCTGCAGGATTCCGCGCAGCCCCGGGGTGACCGCCAGTACCAGCAGGACCGCCCCGATCAGCGCCAGTACCCCGGCGCCGATCAGGACCTCCGGGTCGACGGGGGTGTACCGCTCCAGTTGGAGGGCGAGTTCCCGCCGCCAGCGCATGCCGGGCCGGTGGGCGCGCACGGCAGCCAGGTCGTACAGGAGGACTCCGGCCGCGCCCAGCACGGCCAGCGCGGTCAGCGCGGCCGGGATCCGGCGCGCGGAGCGGAACCGGCGGGCATCGGCCGTCACCGCAGCCGCCGGTCCCGCCCGGCGGCTGCCGGGCGGATGTGCGCGGGGTGCAGGTGCTCGACCTCGACGGCCACCTCGGGCACCGTCATGGACGCGCACTGCTCGACGCGTTCGGCCACCCGGCGGCGGACGGCCGCGCTCTGGGCGGCGACGTCGGACGGGTAGGGCAGTTCCAGGCTCACCCGGACGCGTGCGATGTCGTGGTGGACGGTGACGGTGGCGTGCGGGGGCGCCGCCCCGTCCGCCTCGGCGACGAGCGCCTCGCGTGCGGCCTGCGCCGCGATCTTGGCGACGACCCGGTCCGCGATCCGGGTGGATCCCCGCTCGGCGGCGGGCACCCGGGTCGGCACGGCCCGCGGGGTGCTGGTGCTCATCGGGGCCTCACCTGCGCCGGTCGTCGCGTGGGCGGAACAGGTCGCCGAGTTCGAGGTCGCCGTCGAAGAAACGGCCGGCGACGAATCCGATGGCGCCGAGGGCGGCGACCAGCAGAAAGGCCCCGAAGCCGCCGAAGTAGCCGGCGAACCCCATTCCCATGCCGGCCAACAGGCCGGCAACCGCCATGCTCATGCGGGCTCCTCTCGGCTAGTGGAGCCTGGATTCCGGCTCGTCGTCCTCCTCGTCGGGCAGCTTGACGTCGCTGACCGCGATGTTGACCTCGACGACTTCCAGGCCCGTCATGCGCTCGACCGCCGAGATGACGTTCTCACGTACGGCCCGGGCGACGTCGCGGATCGACACGCCGTAGTCGACGACGATCTCCAGATCGAGGGCCGTCTGAACCTCGCCGACCTCCGCCTTGACGCCCCGGGACACGGAGGCTTTCGCCCCGCCGGGAACGCGGTCGCGGACGGCTCCGAAGGTGCGGGAGAGGCCGGTGCCGCTGCCCATCGCGTGGACGCCGACCACCTCGCGGGCGGCCAGTCCGGCGATCTTCTCGACCACCCCGTCGGCGATGCTGGTGCGGCCCCGTTCGGCCGGGTCCCGGTGGGAACCCCCTGCTGTGGATTCGGTCATCGTGTGTCCCTTCGCGCTTGCGGACTCCCGACCACGGTAAGCGCGAAGGCGCCCCTGCGCGCCGTGGACTGGGCCGATCGATCCACCCCCGGCCGTCTGCCCGCCTCCCCCGCCGCCAACCACCCGGCGCCGACCGGCCCGACGGGAGGCGGCGGGGCCGCACATGCCGACGGGGCCCGGTCCCCCCCGCGCGCACGGCGCCGGTGCGCGAGGGGTCCGGGCCCCGTCGGGGCGTGGAGGGGTTCGGGGTCAGTCGGAGAGCCCGGCCAGGTCACGCAGACGACGCGCCTGGGCGGCGCGCTCCGCGGTGCGCTGGGCGTCGTAGGGGCGGGCCGTGGCGTCGCGGAGCAGGGCCTTGGTCTCGATGACCGCGTCCCGCGGCGGGGCCAGCAGCGCGGTGGTCAGGTCCTTGACGGCCGCGTCGAGTTCGTCGACGGCGACCACCAGGTTCGCGAGGCCCACCCGCTCGGCCTCCTCGGCGTGCACGGAGCGGCCCGTCGCGCAGATCTCCAGCGCGCGGGCATAGCCGACGAGCGAGGTCAGCGGCTGGGTGCCGGCCAGGTCGGGCACCAGTCCCAGGCTGGTCTCGCGCATGGCGAACTGGACGTCGTCGGCGACCACCCGCAGGTCGCACGCGAGCGCGAGCTGGAAGCCGGCGCCGATCGCGTGCCCCTGCACGGCGGCGATGGAGATGATGTCGTTGCGGCGCCACCAGGTGAATGCCTCCTGGTACTCGGCGATGGTGCTGTCGAGCAGTTCGTCCGAACCGCGCGCCAGATCGAGGAAGGACGGCTCACCCTCGAAGCCTTCAGGGGTGAACGCCTGACGGTCGAGCCCTGCGGAGAAGGACTTGCCTTCACCGCGCAGCACGACGACCCGAACGGTGCCCGGCAACGACCGTCCGGCCTCCGTCAACGCCCGCCAGAGCGCGGGGGACTGAGCGTTTCGCTTGGCCGGATTGGTCAGTGTCACCGTGGCGACCGTGTCGTCGACGGTGAGCCGTACGCCGTCCTTGTCGAGCAGAGCCATGTCGGTGCCCTCCGGTGTGTAGTCGGCCGCGAGCCCGGCCTAAGTGACTGCACAGTAACCACCCAGCCGACCATATGACCGACCGGGGGGTCACCGAAGGAACCGTCATGCCTCGGAACCGTTTGAGCAGAACGTCAAACGTCACGCATGGAGCTGTGGAGCGTCTCCGGCCGGATCAGGCCGAGGCCGCCTTCTTGCCGCGCGTCGCGCCACCGCGACCACGCAGCACGACTCCGGACTCACTGAGCATCCGATGGACGAATCCGTACGACCGGCCGGTTTCTTCGGCCAGCGCCCGGATACTCGCACCGGAGTCATATTTTCTCTTCAGGTCTGCCGCGAGCTTGTCGCGCGCGGCGCCGGTTACCCGGCTGCCCTTCTTCAGAGTCTCGGCCACCCGTGCCTCCTCATGGGAAGTGCGCTCTGGACTTCTCATGATCACCCCTCCCACGCTTCCTGGCCACCCATTCAGCAAGGTCGGTGCGACGGCATTTCTCAAGGAGTGGACACGGGAGCAGAACGGAATCTTCTCTTCCGCTGCATGACTTACGTCACATTCCTTCACCCCTGACGGGAATCAGCAGGTCAGAGGCCCGGCATGGAAAAGACGACGGCCCCGGCCGCGTACCCGAGCGGGTACGGCCGGGGCCGTCAAACACCGTGCGACGGTATGAGACCGCCTCACTCAGATGATGGATCACGCGTGGGCCGAATGATCCATAACGCACTGGATCAACGAACCGGACCCGCTCGGCGGGCCCGCGACACGCCGATCAGGCGAGGGCGACCAGGTCCCGGTAGTCCGGGCCCCACAGGTCCTCGACCCCGTCCGGCAGCAGGATGATCCGCTCCGGCTCCAGGGCCTCGACCGCGCCCTCGTCGTGCGTGACGAGGATGACGGCGCCCTTGTACGTGCGCAGCGCGCCCAGGATCTCCTCGCGGCTGGCCGGGTCGAGGTTGTTCGTGGGCTCGTCGAGGAGCAGCACGTTCGCCGAGGAGACGACCAGCGTGGCCAGGGCCAGCCGGGTCTTCTCGCCGCCGGAGAGCACGCCCGCGGGCTTGTCCACGTCGTCGCCGGAGAACAGGAACGAGCCGAGCGTCTTGCGGACGGCGACCAGGTCCAGGTCGGGGGCGGAGGAGCGCATGTTCTCCAGGACCGTGCGCTCCGGGTCCAGGGTCTCGTGCTCCTGCGCGTAGTAGCCCAGCTTGAGGCCGTGACCGGGCACGACCGTGCCGGTGTCCGGCTTCTCGGTGCCCGAGAGCAGGCGCAGCAGCGTGGTCTTGCCGGCGCCGTTGAGGCCGAGGATGACCACGCGGGAGCCCTTGTCGATGGCCAGGTCGACGTCGGTGAAGATCTCCAGGGACCCGTAGGACTTCGACAGGCCCTCGGCGGTGAGCGGGGTCTTGCCGCAGGGCGCCGGGTCCGGGAAGCGGAGCTTGGCGACCTTGTCGGACACGCGGACGGCGTCCAGGCCCGCGAGCAGCCGGTCGGCGCGCTTGGCCATGTTCTGCGCGGCGACGGTCTTGGTGGCCTTGGCGCGCATCTTGTCGGCCTGCGAGTTCAGGGCCGCGGCCTTCTTCTCGGCGTTCTGGCGCTCGCGCTTGCGGCGCTTCTCGTCGGCCTCGCGCTGCTGCTGGTAGAGCTTCCAGCCCATGTTGTAGACGTCGATCTGGGAGCGGTTCGCGTCCAGGTAGAAGACCTTGTTGACGACGGTCTCGACCAGGTCGACGTCGTGGGAGATCACGATGAAGCCGCCGCGGTAGGTCTTCAGGTAGTCGCGCAGCCAGACGATGGAGTCGGCGTCGAGGTGGTTCGTGGGCTCGTCGAGGAGCAGGGTGTCGGCGTCCGAGAAGAGGATGCGGGCGAGCTCGACGCGGCGGCGCTGGCCACCGGAGAGGGTGTGGAGCGGCTGGCCGAGGACCCGGTCGGGCAGGCCGAGGGCGGCCGAGATGGTGGCGGCCTCCGCCTCGGCGGCGTAGCCGCCCTTGGTCAGGAACTCGGTCTCCTGGCGCTCGTACTGCTTCATCGCCTTGTCGCGGGTGCCGCCGGAGCCGGTGGCGATGCGCTCCTCGTTCATCCGCATCTTCTTGATCAGCACGTCGAGTCCGCGCGCGGAGAGGATCCGGTCGCGGGCCAGTACGTCGAGGTCGCCGGTGCGCGGGTCCTGCGGCAGGTAGCCGACCTCACCGGATCGGGTGATCGTGCCGCCGGCGGGCTGACCCTCGCCCGCGAGGCACTTGGTGAGGGTGGTCTTGCCCGCCCCGTTGCGGCCGACCAGACCGATGCGGTCGCCCTTGGCGACGCGGAAGGAGGCGGACTCGATGAGGATGCGGGCGCCGGCGCGCAGCTCGATGCCGGTGGCGGTGATCACGGAAATACTCCAGGGCGGTGGGGACGGCGGAAGGGGGGCAGGACGCGCGGGACTTCCGACGCCGCTAATCCGCGAGGAGATTTGCCATGGAGACATTCTAACGGGGGCGCGCAACCACTTTTCGGGCCGCCCGGCCCCGATCGCCCCGGGCGGCGCCCCTCCCCCGTGTCCCCCGTTCGGCGCAGGGCCCACGCCGATCGTCCGGGGCGCGTACCAGGATGAAGGGGTTGATACTCGCCGCAGGGGCGGACACGAGGAATCGAGGGCGGTGCGGCATGCAGTTCGACGACAACGCCAATCTGGACACGTCCGAGGTCAAGGACGTGCGGGGCAGCCGCATCCCCGGCGGGAGGGCCACGGTCGGCGGCGGCATCGTCGGTCTCATCGCACTGATCATGGGGTTGCTCTTCGGCGTGGGTCCCGAGCAGCTGGGGCTGACCGAGGGCAATCCCGAGCCGGTGGCCACCTCCTCCTCCGCGAGCCAGGTGCAGCAGGCGTGCCGCACGGGGCAGGACGCGAACACCCGTGAGGACTGCCGGCTCGTCGCGGTGGTGAACAGCACCCAGGACTTCTGGAAGCAGGAGTTCCAAAAGCGCGGGGGGCAGTACAGCCCGGCCTCGACGGTGTTCTTCACCGGCCGGGTGAACACCGCGTGCGGCGCGGCCACCTCCGCGGTCGGCCCCTTCTACTGCCCCTCCGACCGGCAGGTCTACCTGGACCTCGGCTTCTTCGAGGAGCTGCGGACGAAGTTCGGCGCCACCGGCGGACCCTTCGCCCAGGCCTACGTCGTCGCCCACGAGTACGGGCACCACATCCAGAACCTGACCGGCACCCTCCAGCGGGCCCAGGACGGCCGGCAGGGCGCGAACAGCAACGCGGTCAAGGTCGAGCTCCAGGCGGACTGCTACGCGGGGGTGTGGGCGCACAACGCGACGCGCACCCCGGACGAGTCCACCGGACGCCCGCTGATCACCAGGCTGACCGACGAGGACATCAAGGACGGTCTGGACGCGGCGGCGGCGGTCGGCGACGACCGGATCCAGGAGAAGTTCCAGGGGCGGGTCACCCCCGAGTCGTGGACGCACGGCAGCGCCGAGCAGCGCCGGCAGTGGTTCTACCAGGGTTACCGGACGGGCGACATGGCCCAGTGCAACACCTTCCGCTGACTGTCGGTGGCGCCTGCCATGCTGTGTCGTGGGTCACATGCCGGTGGTGACAGGCCGTTGGTCACGGACCCGTCCAGGCACGCAGGCGCACTGCACGAGAGGGAGTGATCGTCATGGCAGGTGTTCCGTCCGTCTACCCGACTCTGCTCTACCGCGACGCCAAGACCGCCATCCAACTGCTGACGGAGGCGTTCGGGTTCACGCAGGTCGCGGTGTACGAGGGTGAGGACGGGGCCGTGATGCACGCGGAACTGTCCTACGGCAACGGCGCGGTGATGCTCGGCAGCAAGGGCCGCGGCGGCCAGTTCGACAAGGTGATGGCGGAAGCCGGGCCGACCGGGGTGTATGTGGTCGTCGACGACGTGGACGCCCACCACCGCAGAGCGGTCGAGCACGGGGTGGAGATCCTGATGGAGCCCACCGACCAGGACTACGGATCGCGCGACTACATGGCGCGCGACGCCGAGGGCAACGTCTGGAGCTTCGGGACGTACGCGCCGCAGATCTGACCCTGCGGCGCGTCCTCGTCGTGCGGGGGCTACGCCCCGCCGGTGTGGACCTGGAACGCGGCCCGCCGGACCGCCTTGGCCAGGGCCGGGTCGGGGTGGGCCGCGGCCAGCGCGACCAGGACCTGCACGGTGCGCGGGTGGCCGACGGCGCGGACCTCGTCCAGCAGCCTCGGAACCGTGGTGCGGACCGCCGAGTCGAGGTGGCGGGCCAGCAGTTCGGCCTCGCCGTGGTCGGCGATGGCCGCCGCCGTGTCCACCCAGAGCCAGGTCGACTCCTCGGCGGTGAGCACGTCCTGCGCCTCGTCCGGGTCCACCCCGTCGTGCTCGGCGAGCCAGAGCAGGGCGTACGGACGCAGCGCGGGTTCCCGTACGGCGGCGCGCACGTCGGGCTCGGCGGGGGCGCCGACGACGCGCAGGGCCTCGAAGGCGAGTCCGCGCGTCAGGGCGTCCTCGCCGCGGGCGGCCTGGAGGAGTTCGCCGATGGCGTGGCCGACGGGGCGGGCGGCGAGCCAGGCCCGGTACTCGGCGCGGGCCGGCCCGGGGGTGAGGCGGGCGCAGCCGTGCAGCATCGCGGCGGCGGACTGCTCGATGTTCCCGGCGGGGCTCTGCGCGGCGACGCAGATCTGTTCCAGCTTGACCCAGACGGCCCAGCTGCCCAGCGGCGTCAGGGCGGCCTGTGCGGGGCCGAGGGTGACGGCGTCCACGGCGGCGAGGCCGCCGAGCGCCCAGCGCAGCAGCCGGGCGAGCGGGACGGGCTCCGCGGGGGCGCCCTGGGCCGGGAGGACCGCCTGGGCGGTCGCCGAGCCGGCCGTCGCCCCGTCCGGGCCGCCGTTCGCGCAGGTCCCGTAGGGCACTTCGCAGCGCTCGTCGCGCAGTTCGGTGACGCGCTGGCCCAGCAGGTCCAGCAGGTCCGGGACGGTCACCGGGCCGGCGGACAGCTGGAGCAGCGAGAGCAGTTGGGGCATGGCCTCGACGACTTCCGCGACCACGGCGGGGGCGATGTCGGCGGGGGCCGGGTGGACGAGGGACCAGGCGTCGAAGAGGGCGACCCAGCCGCGCAGCACGGCCGTGTCGTCGCGGTCCCAGGCGCGCAGCCGCCAGCCCGGCCGGGCGTCGCCGCCGTGCACCTCGACGAGACCGGCGAGTCTGGAGCGGTCCCAGCCGACCCTGATCTGGCCGTGGGTCAGGTTCAGTTCCGCCGCGGCCCGTTCGACGTCGGCGGTCGAGAGCCCCGCCGCCGGTGCGGGCCGGCCGCCGTCACCCGCCCCGAGGTGCAGCTCGGCCCAGCGGGCCAGGCGCACCGCGTCGGCGAGGGAGGCCCGGGCCCTGTTCGCGAGGTCGGCCGTGGCGGGTGTGCCCGCCGGAGGCCGGGGGGCGGGTCGGGTCCTTCGGTCGGTCACCGCCTTGCGGGCCGCGGCCACGGAACGCGGGGAGACGAGTCGGAGTCTGGAGTCGCGAGCCAACTGCTCATCAGGCTTTCGGGACGTCACGGAAGCAGTCTCGCCCGTCACTGGCCGAAAGCCCAAACGGAACCGGTCGTTACCGCCGGCCGCCGGGGGGATGGAACGGAACAAACCGCCCGCGGTGTCCCGTCCTGCACACGCCCGTCACATGAGGGGGGTGAGGAAGCGGCGCAACGCCTCTTCGTAGCCGGCGGGATCGGCGTTCCACATCGCGCCGTGCGGGGCGTCGGGAACGGTGCGCAGGGTGACGAGGTCGGGTCGGGCGGCGGCGAGCCGGCGGGACGCCTCCCACGGGGCGAGCCCGTCGTCCGGGCCGTGGAAGATCAGGACGGGGACGCGGAGCGCGTCGGGGTCCGCTCCCGGGGCGCGGTGGTCGGCCCGCAGTCCGGCGCGGCCCTCGGCGGCCCGGATGACGAGCGGGATCAGGGGTGCGGGGGTGCGTCGGGCGGCGGTCAGGCCCCGCAGGGTGGCGTGCCAGTCGAGCACCGGGGAGTCGAGCACCAGCCCCGAGATCCGACCGGCCAGCGCCGACCGTTCGACGGCGCGCAGGGCCATGGCGGCCCCGGTGGACCAGCCGTGCAGGATCACGCGGCGGGCGCCGTAGCGGAGGGCGTAGCGGATGGCCGCGTCCAGGTCCCGCCATTCGGATTCGCCGAGGTGGCCGAGGCCGTCCGGGGAGGCGGGGGCGCCGAGGTCGCCGCGGTAGGCGAGGTCGAGGACGGGGAGGTGGTGGCGGTGCAGGAAGGGCATGACCACCATCGGGTGTTCCCGGGTGGCGCCGAGGCCGTGCACGGTGATCACCCAGGTGTCCCGGGCCGCGGGAACGAACCAGGCGGGCAGCGGGCCGAGCTCGCCGGGGACGTCCACGTCGGCGTGGTCGAGCCCGAGGGCGGTGCGCGGGTTGCCCAGGTGCACCTGGGGGGTGAGGGTGACCCGGGTTCCGGGTTCGAGGCTGCCGTGGGTGACGGCGACGAGCCGCCGGACGACGGTGTCCGGGGCGTGCGCGACGTCGGCGACGACGGGGCCGACCACCGCGTGCACCCCGGGCGCGTCCAGTCCGTACGTGCCGGGGCGCAGGGAGGCGAGCGAGCGGGTCAGGGTGATCAGGCCGGCGGTGGTGGAGTGGACGCTGAGCCGGGGGCCGCCGGGGAGCGGGCGGCCGGGTTCGGTTCGCAGGGCCGCGTCGGCGGCGTACCGACCGGCGGCGACGGCGGCAGCGCCGGCACCGATCAGGGTCGTGGTGACGGCCGCTGCCGTCGTCGTGGCGGTTCGCACCGCTCCAGTCTCGGCGCGCGAGGGCGGACGGGCCACCGGAGGGGATGCGTCCGCCTCCGTCGGCGGGAGAACGGAACGGCGAGCGGAACGCGGCCGCCGCGATGCGTGCGGGAGTGATGTAGGTCTCTTCGGGGCCCGCGGGAGGGGTGTTCGCCCGGCCGAAGCGCCCCCGCCCGACCGCGTGTTCACCCCGCCCTGACGTGCATTAATCGATATATCTACGAAGGAATCGGGAAATACAACCCGATCGAGCCGTGGCGTGATCCACCACCCGGTCCCATCCAGTTCATCTTCCGTTCACTCAGGTTGCCTACGGTCGCCGAACCACTGACGTCAAACAGAAGCCTGGGTAAATGGAGCACATAACGCTTCTCCTCGGGATCGTGGTCATCACCGCTCTCGTGTTCGACTTCACGAACGGTTTCCACGACACGGCCAACGCGATGGCCACCACCATCTCGACCGGCGCCCTCAAGCCCAAGACCGCGGTCGCCATGTCCGCCGTGCTGAACCTGGTCGGCGCCTTCCTGTCGGTGGAGGTCGCCAAGACGATCTCCAGCGGACTCGTCAACGAGAGCGGCATCCAGCCCGAAGTGATCTTCGCGGCGCTCGTCGGCGCGATCCTCTGGAACCTGGTGACCTGGCTGGTCGGCCTGCCCTCCAGCTCCTCGCACGCCCTGATGGGCGGCCTGATCGGCGCGGCCGTCGCCTCGGCCGGTCTCGACGCCGTCAACGGCGGTGTGATCGTCACCAAGGTGCTGCTGCCCGCCATCGCCGCGCCGCTGGTCGCCGGCTTCGCCGCCATGCTGGCCACGAAGCTCTCGTACAAGGTCGGCAAGAACCTCGGCGCGAAGACCTCGGCCAAGGGCTTCCGGGCCGGTCAGATCACCTCCGCGGGTCTCGTCTCGCTGGCGCACGGCACCAACGACGCGCAGAAGACGATGGGCATCATCACCCTGGCGCTCGTCGCCGGGAACGCCCTGCCCGCCGGGTCCAACCCGCCGGTCTGGGTCATCGTCTCCGCCGGTCTCGCCATCGCGATGGGCACCTACCTGGGCGGCTGGCGCATCATCCGCACCATGGGCAGCGGCCTGACCGACCTGCAGCCGCAGCAGGGCTTCGCCGCCCAGACCTCGGCCGCCAGCGTCATCCTGGCCTCCTCGAACCTCGGCTTCTCCCTCTCCACCACCCACTCGTGCTCCGGCGCGGTCATGGGCGCGGGGCTGGGTCGCAAGGGCGGTGTGGTCCGCTGGTCCACCGCCACCCGGATGTTCATCGCCTGGGGCCTGACCCTGCCGGCCGCCGCGCTCGTCGCCGCGGGCGCCGAGCTGGTCATGCGCACCGGTGACATCGGCGTCGCCGCCGTCGCGGTCTTCCTCGTCGCGTCCTGCTTCGCCATCTGGGTCATCTCGCGCCGCCAGGTCGTCGACCACCACAACGTCACCGCCGCGGAGCCCGCCGGCTCCGAGGTCGCGACCGAGGAGGCCGGCGTGGTCACCACGGCCATCGCGGCCGTCACCGTCCCGCCGACCGCGGCCGCCGCGGCCGCGATCGCCGCGGACGACGACCTCCGGGCCACCATCCCGGCCGCCGCCGCTCCCGCGGCCCCGACGACCCCGTCGGCTCCGGCCGCCGCGGTCTGACCCCCGAGAACGACAGAGGAATCCGCAGTATGAAGATCGACTGGGCAGCACTCGGCTCCGTCTTCGGGGTCAGCCTCTCCGCCACCGTCGCCCTCGTGGCCCTCTTCACCCTGGGTCTGGTCGGCCTGTCCAAGCACGAGACCGCCACCGAGCAGGGCGGGGCCGCCACCCTGGCCCGCAGCGGCGCGTACGCGTGCTTCGCGCTCTGCGCGGCGGCCGTGACCTTCGGGATCTATCTGATCGTCAGCTGACGTCGCACGTCCGAAAGCTCCCTCCGGGTCCGTCCCGGGGGGAGCTTTCGCATGCCGTCGCCCCACACTCACCGCAGGTCAACAGCAAGTTGACGGGCGTTCCTGGGCCGTGGTGGACTGCCCGAGCCAATACGGCGGCATGGAGAGGAAGTCCGGTGCGAATCCGGCGCGGTCCCGCCACTGTCACCGGGGAGCGCACACCGCCCGTGCGCCCCGGGAGCCAGGAACTCTCGCCGCCGGACACGTCGAACCAGGGCGCGGACCCTGAGTGAGGACATACCTGCCACCATGCGTGCCGATCGCGTTTTCGCGTACGGCGTCACGGCGGGCCTGATCGGCGACCGGATCCTCGGGGATCCGCGCCGCGGGCACCCCGTGGCCGCCTTCGGAAGAGCCGCCGCCTCCGTCGAACGCGCCCTGTGGCGCGACGACCGCGCCCGCGGCGTCGTGCACGCCCTGGTGTGCGTGGGGGGCGCGGCCGCGCTCGGCGCGCTGGGCTCACGGGCCGTGCGCTCCCGGCCCGCGGCCGCCCGTGTCGCCCTCACCGCCGTCGCGACCTGGGCCGTCGTCGGCGGCACCTCCCTCGGACGGGAGGCCCGTGCCATCGGCGTGGCGCTCTCCGCCGGGGACACCGAGGTGGCCCGCGAACGACTGCCGCACCTGTGCGGGCGCGATCCGCAGGCCCTGGACGATCAGCAGATGGCCCGCGCGGTCGTGGAGTCCGTCGCCGAGAACACCTCCGACGCGGTGGTCGGGGCCCTGGTCTGGGGCGCCGTCGCCGGCGTGCCCGGCCTGCTGGCCTTCCGCGCCGTGAACACGTTGGACGCGATGGTGGGCCACAGGTCGCCCCGCCACTTCCGCTACGGCTGGGCCTCCGCCCGGCTCGACGACCTGGCCGGCTGGCCGGGGGCCCGGTTGACGGCGCTGGCCGCGGTACTGGCCGGCCCCGACCGGCGGGGAGCCGTGCGGGCCTGGCGCGCCGACGCCGCCGCGCACCCGAGCCCGAACGCGGGCCCGGTGGAGGCCTCCTTCGCCGGCGCGCTGGGCGTTCGGCTGGGCGGCACCCTCGCGTACGGGGGGCGGGTCGAACACCGGGCCGTGTTGAACGGCGCCGCGGGCCGGCCGGTGGAGGTCGCGGACATCGAACGCGCCGTACGGCTGTCGCGTCGGGTGACGTGGGTGGCGCTGGCCTCGTGTGTGGCACTGCGGTGTGCGGTGTCGCGTCGGTTCGGGAAGGGAAGCGCGTGACGGCTACCAGGCGGGGCGGCGGTCTGTTGGTCGCCGGGACGACCTCGGACGCGGGCAAGAGCGTGGTCACGGCGGGCATCTGTCGCTGGCTGACCCGCCGGGGCGTCAAGGTCGCGCCGTTCAAGGCCCAGAACATGTCGTTGAACTCCTTCGTCACGCGGGAGGGCGCCGAGATCGGGCGGGCCCAGGCCATGCAGGCCCAGGCCGCCCGCGTGGAGCCGACGGCGCTGATGAACCCGGTGCTGCTCAAGCCCGGCGGCGACCAGAGCAGCCAGGTGGTGCTGCTGGGCAAGCCGGTGGGCGAGATGAGCGCGCGCGGGTTCTTCGGGGAGCCCGGCGGGTCCTCGACCGGGAAGGAGCTGCACGGGGGCGGTCGGGAACGGCTCCTCGGGGTCGTCACGGACTGTCTGGAGCAGCTCCGGGGCACGTATGACGCCGTGATCTGCGAGGGGGCGGGCAGTCCGGCCGAGATCAACCTGCGCCGGACCGACATCGTGAACATGGGCATCGCGCGGGCCGCGCGCTTCCCCGTGGTCGTGGTCGGGGACATCGACCGGGGCGGGGTCTTCGCGTCGTTCTTCGGGACCACGGCGCTGCTGTCGCCCGAGGACCAGTCGCTGATCGCGGGTTACCTGGTGAACAAGTTCCGCGGCGACGTGTCGTTGCTGGAGCCGGGCATGGAGATGCTGCGCGGGCTGACCGGTCGGGCCACGTACGGCGTGCTGCCGTTCCGGCACGGGCTGGGCATCGACGAGGAGGACGGCCTGCGGGTCTCGCTGCGGGGCGCGGTGCGCGAGTCCGCGGTGGCCCCGCCGGTGGGCGCGGACGTGCTGCGCGTCGCGGTCTGCGCGGTCCCGCTGATGTCGAACTTCACGGACGTCGACGCGCTCGCGGCGGAGCCGGGGGTGGTGGTCCGGTTCGTGGACCGGGCCGAGGAGTTGGTCGACGCCGACCTGGTCGTCGTACCGGGCACCCGCGGCACGGTGAAGGCGTTGGCGTGGCTGCGGGAGCGCGGTCTCGCCGACGCGCTGGCCGCGCGGGCGGCCGAGGGCCGGCCGGTCCTGGGGATCTGCGGCGGGTTCCAGGTGCTCGGCGAGCACATCGAGGACGAGGTGGAGTCCCGGGCGGGCGCCGTCGACGGTCTCGGCCTGCTGCCGGTACGGGTCCGTTTCGCGCGGGAGAAGACCCTGGCGCGGCCCGTGGGCTCCGCGCTGGGCGAGGAGGTCTCGGGGTACGAGATCCACCACGGCGTGGCCGAGGTGCTGGGCGGGACCCCCTTCCTGGACGGCTGCCGGGTCGGCGAGGTGTGGGGAACGCACTGGCACGGCTCGCTGGAGTCGGACGGCTTCCGCCGGGCCTTCCTGCGGGAGGTCGCGGCCGCGGCCGGGCGGCGTTTCGTCCCGGCGCCGGACACCTCGTTCGGCGCGCTGCGCGAGGAACAGCTCGACTTGCTGGGCGACCTGATCGAGGAACACGCCGACACCGACGCGCTGATGCGGCTGATCGAGGGCGGGGCCCCGACGGGCCTCCCCTTCCTGCCGCCGGGCGCCCCGTGAGGGGCGCGGGCCCCGGTCCGGCCGCACATCCGAGGGGCCGCCGATCCGGCGGCACCGATGTCCATCGCAAGCCACTCGAAGGAGTGACCGTCTCATGAGCAGCGCCCACTTTCCGTTCTCGGCCGTGGTCGGGCAGGACGACCTGCGGTTGGCCCTGCTCCTCAACGCCGTGAGCCCGGCGGTCGGCGGCGTGCTCGTGCGCGGCGAGAAGGGGACCGCGAAGTCCACCGCCGTGCGCGCGCTCTCCGCGCTGCTGCCGCGGGTGGACGTCGTGCCCGGCTGCCGGTTCTCGTGCGCGCCCGCCGCGCCCGACCCCGACTGCCCCGACGGACCCCACGAGGCGGGTCCCGGCGGGGAGCGCCCGGCCCGGATGGTCGAGCTGCCCGTCGGCGCCTCCGAGGACCGTCTGGTCGGCTCCCTCGACATCGAACGCGCCCTGTCCGAGGGGGTGAAGGCCTTCGAGCCCGGCCTGTTGGCCGACGCGCACCGGGGGATCCTGTACGTCGACGAGGTGAACCTGCTCCACGACCACCTGGTGGACGTGCTGCTCGACGCCGCCGCGATGGGCGCCTCGTACGTCGAGCGCGAGGGCGTCTCCGTACGGCACGCGGCCCGGTTCCTGCTCGTCGGGACGATGAACCCGGAGGAGGGCGAGCTGCGCCCGCAGCTCCTGGACCGGTTCGGGCTGACCGTCGAGGTCGCCGCGTCGCGCGAGCCGGCGCAGCGCGTCGAGGTGGTGCGCCGCCGGCTGGCGTACGAGGACGACCCCGCCGGGTTCGCGAGCCGCTGGGCCGGTGACGAGCACGACGTGCGCGCCCGTGTGGTGGCCGCGCGGGCCCTGCTGCCGCGGGTCGTGCTCGGTGACACCTCGTTGTTGCAGATCGCCGCCACCTGCGCCGGTTTCGAGGTCGACGGCATGCGCGCCGACATCGTGATGGCCCGTACGGCGACGGCCCTGGCCGCCTGGGCCGGGCGGACCGACGTGGTCAAGGAGGACGTGCGGCAGGCCGCGCTGCTGGCGCTCCCCCACCGCCGCCGCCGGGCCCCGTTCGACGCGCCCGGCCTCGACGAGGACAAGCTGGACCGGATCCTGGACGAGTTCCCCGACGACGAACCGGAGCCCGAACCGGAACCCGAGGGCCCGGACGACCGCGGCCCCGGCGACGAGGGCCCGGACGACGGCGGGCCGGACGGCGGCGGCGGCGCGCCGCAGGGCGAGGAGCCCCAGGCACCGGACTCCCCCGAGGCGCCGGGGACCCCCGACACCGGGGGGACCTCCGACGCCGGGGAGGCTCCCGACGCGCCGGAGTCCACCGAGGACCCGCGGTCCCCGGCCCCGCGGGGTGGCGCCCCGGAGCAGGCCGCCGTACGGGCCTCCGAGCCGTTCCGCACCAAGATGTTGAGCGTGCCCGGGCTCGGCGAGGGCGCGGCCGGCCGTCGCTCGCGTGCCCGGACGGCGCACGGCCGGACCACCGGCTCCCAGCGCCCCCGGGGGCAGCTGACGAAGCTGCACCTGGCCGCGACCGTGCACGCCGCCGCCCCGCACCAGAAGGCGCGCGGGCGCAGCGGGCGCGGGCTGGTGGTGCGCAAGGACGACCTGCGGCAGGCCACCCGGGAGGGCCGCGAGGGCAACCTGGTGCTCTTCGTCGTGGACGCGTCGGGTTCGATGGCCGCCCGGCAGCGCATGAGCGCGGTCAAGGGCGCCGTGCTGTCGCTGCTCCTGGACGCCTACCAGCGCCGGGACAAGGTCGGTCTGATCACCTTCCGGGGTGCGGGCGCCGAGCTGGCGTTGCCGCCGACGTCCTCGGTGGACGCGGCCGCCGCGCGGCTGGAGCAGTTGCCGACCGGGGGCCGCACCCCGCTGGCCGCCGGTCTGTTGAAGGCGCGCGAGGTGCTGCGGATCGAGCGGCTGCGGGACCCTTCGCGGCGGCCGCTGCTGGTGGTCGTCACCGACGGGCGGGCCACGTCGGCCGGCGGTCTGGGCGGCGACGCGCGGGAGTTGGCCGGGCGCGGGGCGCGGCTGTTGGCCGCCGAGGGGGTCACCTCGGTCGTCGTCGACTGTGAGAGCGGGCCGGTCCGGCTGGGCCTGGCCGGGGTGTTGGCCGCCGATCTGGGCGGGCCCGCGGTCAGCCTCGACGGGCTGCGGGCCGACAGCCTGGCGGGGCTCGTGAAGAACGTTCGTACATCGGTGGAATCCGCCCGGTCGCCGCAGGGCGCCGGCAACAGGAGGGCCGCGTAATGCCGCAGGGACAGCCGTCCGTCGTTCCGGACGACGGACTCACGACGCGCCAGCGTCGCAACCGCCCGCTCGTCTTCGTCCACACCGGCCCCGGCAAGGGCAAGTCGACGGCGGCCTTCGGGTTGGCGCTGCGCGCCTGGAACCAGGGCTGGCCGATCGGGGTGTTCCAGTTCGTCAAGTCGGCGAAGTGGAAGGTCGGCGAGGAGAACGCGCTGAAGGTGCTCGGCGCCTCGGGCGAGGGCGGTTCCGTCGTCTGGCACAAGATGGGCGAGGGCTGGTCGTGGGTCCAGCGTGACGCGCAGCTCGACAACGAGCAGGCGGCCAAGGAAGGCTGGGAGCAGGTCAAGCGCGATCTGGCCGCCGAGACGCACCGGCTGTACGTGCTCGACGAGTTCGCGTACCCGATGCACTGGGGCTGGATCGACGTGGACGAGGTGATCGAGGTGCTGCGCAACCGTCCCGGCACCCAGCACGTGGTGATCACGGGTCGCAACGCGCCGGAGGAGCTGGTGGAGTTCGCGGACCTGGTCACCGAGATGACCAAGGTCAAGCACCCCATGGACGCCGGCCAGAAGGGCCAGAAGGGCATCGAGTGGTGACATCGCTCCCCATACCGCGCCTGGTGATCGCCGCGCCGTCCTCCGGCAGCGGCAAGACCACCGTCGCGACGGGCCTGATGGCGGCCTTCTCGGAGCGCGGCCTCGCCGTGTCCCCGCACAAGGCCGGGCCCGACTACATCGACCCGGGTTACCACGCGCTGGCCACCGGCCGGCCGGGGCGGAACCTGGACGCCTTCATGTGCGGGCCGGAGCTGGTCGCCCCGCTCTTCGCGCACGGGGCGGCCGGGTGCGACCTGGCCCTGATCGAGGGCGTGATGGGCCTGTACGACGGGGCGGCGGGGCGCGGCGAGCTGGCCTCGACGGCGCAGGTCGCCAAGCTGCTGCGGGCGCCGGTGGTCCTGGTCGTGGACGCCTCCTCGCAGTCGCGGTCGGTGGCGGCGCTGGTGCACGGCTTCGCCTCGTTCGACCCGCAGGTGCGGCTCGGGGGCGTGATCCTCAACAAGGTCGGCTCCGACCGGCACGAGGTCATGCTCCGGGAGGCCCTGGAGGAGGCCGGGATGCCGGTTCTGGGTGTCCTGCGGCGGGCTCCGCAGGTCGCGGCGCCCTCGCGGCACCTGGGGCTGGTACCGGTGGCCGAGCGCCGGGCCGACGCGGTGTCCTCGGTGGGGGCGCTCGCCGACCAGGTCCGGGCGGGCTGTGACCTGGACGCGCTGATGGCCCTGGCCCGGACCGCGCCGCCGCTGGACGGCGAGGCGTGGGACGCCGGTGCGGCGATCGCGTCGGCGTCGGGACCGGCGGTGGGCGGGGCGCTCGCGGACGGCCTCGCGCAGGCGGGGCGGGGCGGCCGGCCGCTGGTCGCCGTGGCGGGCGGGGCCGCGTTCACGTTCTCGTACGCCGAGCACGCGGAGTTGCTCACCGCCGCAGGGGCGGACGTCGTCACCTTCGATCCGCTGCGGGACGAACGGTTGCCCGACGGGACCGCCGGGCTGGTGATCGGCGGCGGGTTCCCCGAGGTGTACGCGCCCGAGCTGTCCGCCAACGAGCCGCTGCGCGGGGCCGTCGCCGCCTTCGCCGCGGCCGGCGGACCGGTGGCGGCGGAGTGCGCGGGGCTGCTGTACCTCGGGGCGTCGTTGGACGGCAAGCCGATGTGCGGGGTGCTGGACGCGCATGCCCGGATGTCGGAGCGGCTGACGTTGGGCTACCGCGAGGCGGTGGCGGTGTCCGACAGCTCGCTCGCCGTGGCGGGGACCAGGTTGCGCGGGCACGAGTTCCACCGCACGGTGATCGAGCCGGGCGCCGGTGCCTCGCCCGCGTGGGGGTTCACGCATCCCGAGCGTCGCGTCGAGGGGTTCGTGCGGGACGGGGTGCACGCCAGCTATCTGCACACGCACTGGGCGGCGGCCCCGGCCGTCGCGCGGCGGTTCGCCGGGTCCGCCCGGCGCTTCGCGGAAGCCGCGGCGCCGGCCCGGTGACCTCGGTCCGCGCGCCGGTGGCCTCAGTCCGCGAGGCCGACCACGAGCCAGATCCCGGCCACCCCGCCCACCGTGCACATCAGCGTGGACAGGGCGGGGTGCTTGTGGTGCGCCTCGGGGAGGATCTCGGCGGCGGCCAGGTACAGCAAGGCACCGCCGAAGAAGCCCAGGTACGCTCCGAGCGGTTCCTCCGGAAGGGTGAACAGCAGAGTGGACGCGGCGCCCACGACGGGCGCGACCGCGTCGGCGAACAGCATCATCAGCGCCTTGCGGCGGTCGTTCCCGTAGAGCCGGGTCAGGGTGTACGTGTTGAATCCGTCGGCGAAGTCGTGGGTGATGACGGCGAGCGTCACGGCCACGCCCATGCCGCCGCCGACCTGGAAGGCCGCGCCCAGGGCCACTCCGTCGGCGAGGCTGTGGCCGACCATCGCGGCGGCGGCGGTGAGACCGACCTCGGGGACCCGGCCGCCGTGCTCGCCGCCGGCGCCGTCCCCGTCCGCGGCGCCGTGCGCGTGCTGTCGCACGGCCAACAGGCGTTCCACCACGTGCGCGACGAGGAAGCCGGTGACGAAGAGCAGCAGGGCGAGCGGGACGCCGAAGACCGGCCGGCCGGCCGCGTGCATCGCCTCCGGGAGCAGGTCCAGGCCCACGACGCCGAGCATCAGCCCGCCGGCCAGACCCAGCACGAGGTGGCGGCGGTCCGTGACGCGTTGCGCCGTCCATCCGCCCGCCAGCGTCATCAGGAACGCGCCCAACGCCACGATCACCGCCATGCGCCCCTGGATACCGGGCGCGGGCGGCCGGCGCACTTCCGCTCGCGGGTGGCGGGCATCAGCGTGTTGACGAATGTGATGTCCAGAGTGACGACGGAGGGAGGACCCCGTGGGTGAGTACGTGACGCCGCTGGTGGTGGGGGTGGGCGGACGCGCGGGGGTCTCCGTGGCGGAGGTCTGCGCCCTGGTCGAGGAGACGCTGCGCGGCGCGGGGCTGGCCACCGGGTCGGTGACGGCCCTGGCCACGGTGGAGTCGAAGACGGCGGAGGCGGGTCTCGCCGGGGCGGCGGAACGTTTCGGCGTACCGCTCGTCGGCTACTCCGCCGAGCGGCTGGCCGCCATCGTGGTGCCGCATCCCTCGGACGCGGTCCGCGACGCGGCCGGTACCTCCTCGGTGGCCGAGGCCGCCGCCCTCGCGGGGGGCGGGGAACTCCTCGTGCCCAAGCGCCGGTCGATGGCCGCCACCTGCGCCGTGGCCACCGCACAGGCGCACGACCTGCGCCACCACGGGGACGCCGAGGTGTTGGACGCGGGTGAGGCGCTGGTGGACCTGGCCGTGAACGTACGGACGGACACGCCCCCGCAGTGGCTCAGGCAGCGGATCGCCGACTGTCTCGGCGACCTGGCCGCGTACCCGGACGGCCGGGCGGCCCGCGCGGCCGTCGCGGACCGGCACGGGCTGCCGGTGGAGCGCGTCCTGCTGACGGCGGGAGCGGCGGAGGCCTTCGTGCTGATCGCCCGGGCCCTGGGCGCCGTACGGCCCGTGGTGGTGCATCCGCAGTTCACCGAGCCCGAGGCGGCCCTGCGGGACGCCGGGCACCGGGTGGAACGGGTGGTGCTGAGCGCGGAGGACGGGTTCCGGCTGGACCCGGCCGAGGTGCCCGAGGACGCGGACCTGGTGATCGTGGGGAATCCGACCAACCCGACGTCGGTCCTACACCCGGCGGCGGACCTGGCGCAGTTGGCCCGGCCGGGCCGGATCCTGGTGGTCGACGAGGCGTTCATGGACGCGGTCCCGGGGGAACGGGAGGCGCTGGCCGGGCGGATGGACGTGCCGGGACTGGTGGTGCTGCGGAGCCTGACCAAGACCTGGGGGCTGGCGGGGCTGCGGATCGGCTACGTGCTGGCGGAGCCCTCGGTGATCGCGAAGCTCGCGGCGGCGCAACCGCTGTGGCCGGTGTCCACTCCGGCGCTGGTGGCGGCGGAGGCCTGCGTGGCCCCGGCGGCACTGGCCGAGGCCGAGGCGGCCGCGCGGCGGATCGCGGTGGACCGGGCCCATCTGCTGGCCGGGCTCGCGGAGTTCGACGAGGTCACGGTGGCGGGGGTGGCGGAGGGGCCGTTCGTCCTGATCAAGGTGGCCGGGGCGGCGGAGATCCGTACCCGGCTGCGCGCCCTGGGCTTCGCGGTGCGGCGGGGTGACACCTTCCCCGGGCTGGACCCCTCGTGGCTGCGGCTGGCGGTGCGGGACCGCGCCACGACGGGCCGTCTCCTCCAGGCCCTGGACCACGCGCTCGCCCTGACCACGCGCTCGCCCTGACGACGCGGACCACGGGCTGAGCACGGTCTGAGCTGAGCACGGCGGCCGGGCCGGGGCCGCGGCCGGGGGGCAGGGCGGCCGTGGCATGGGGACGCGGGGTGAGCGAGGATCAGAGCGTCAGTCGTGCGTGAAACCGGGGGTTCGAGAATGAGGGCAGTCGCCAGAATAGGCGCCGCCGCGGCCGCGTTGGCAGTCGTGGGCGGCGCGGTCTACGCCGTGCCGCACCTGAGGGGCGGGGGCGGCGGGGCGAAGCCGGCCACGGAGCAGCGCCTCGGCGCGAAGCCCACCGGCGCGGCGCCGGCGCCGGCCGGGACGCCGTTCACCCTGGTGGCGACCGGCGACATCATCCCGTACCCGTCGATCATCCAGCGGGCGGCCGACGACGCCGAGGGCACCGGCCGGGCCCACGACTTCCGGAAGATCCTCGCAGGGGTCAAGCCCCTGATATCCGCCGCCGACCTGGCGATATGCCACCACGAGATACCCTACGGGCGCCCCGGCGGCCCCTACACGGGCTACCCCGCCTTCAAGGCGCCCCACGAGTTGGCCGACGGCCTCAAGGACGCCGGGTACGACAGTTGCTCGACCGGCTCCAACCACACGCTCGACGACGGCTACGACGGTCTCGTCCGCACCCTCGACCACCTCGACCGGGTCGGCATCAAGCACGTCGGATCGGGCCGCAGCGCCGACGAGGCGAAGGCCCCCGCGCTCGTGCGGGCGGGCGGCGCGCGGATCGCCCAGTTGGACTACACGTACGGGACGAACGGCATCCCGATCCCGGCCGGCAAGCCCTGGTCCGTCAACCTGATCGACGAGGCGCGGATCATCGCCGACGCCCGCGCGGCCCGGGCGGCGGGCGCGAACGTCGTCGTCCTGAGCGTCCACTGGGGCACGGAATGGCAGACGGCGCCCGACCAGCAGCAGCGGGAGCTGGCGCAGGCCCTGACCGCGTCGCGCGGCGCCGACGGCCTCCCCGACATCGATCTGATCCTCGGCACGCACAACCACGTCCCGCAGCCCTACGAGAAGATCAACGGCACCTGGGTGGTCTTCGGCATGGGCGACCAGGTGGCCAGCTTCTACGAGGCCGAGAAGGCGCGCGGCAACATGTCCTCGATCCCCCGCTTCACCTTCTCGCCGGCGAAGGACCGGCCGGGGCGCTGGGAGGTGGTGAAGGCCGAGTACCTGACGCAGTACTCGGACATGACCCCGCCGTTCCGGGTCGTCTGCACCTCCTGCGCCGCCGGCGACGACACCCTGTCCGCGGCCGACAAGAGCCGGTACGCCGCCGTCGACCGGCAGATCACCGCGGCCGTAGCCTCGCGCGGCGCGCATGCCCAGGGACTGGAGCACGCCACCCGCTGAGCCCGGCCGCGGTGATCTGCCGTCGCCCGCCGGCGCTTGCCGCTACGGGGTCGCCCGGCCGCGCCGGGTCACGACGAGCGCGCCCGCCCCGATGCCGAGCAGGAGCAGCGCCCCGCCGGCCACCCAGGGGGTCACCGAAGCCGCCCCGGTCTCGGCGAGGTTGCTCGCGCCGGCGGGGGTGGCGGCGGGCTCGGAGACGGTGACGTTGGAGCCGGTGGCGGCCTGCGGCTTGACGTCGGGCCGGGCGGGGGCGGAGGCGCTCGGCCCCGGGCCCGGACCGGACGGGGACTCGCAGCGCGCCTCCGCCAACACGATGTCGCCCTCGACCTGTGCGACGTTCAGGTCCAGCGGGTTCACCGACACCTTCAGCCGGAGCGCGGCGGCGGCGGCCGTGGTGGAGGTGGTCTCCGTACCGGACAGCTCCAGGCTCACCAGCCCGACCTTCGGCACCTCCACCTTGGTGGGGCCGCCCGCGGTGAGGGTGACCTTCTTGCCGAGGACGGTGACGTTGCCCAGGACGTTCGCGCTCGCCACCGGCTTCTTGCCGGCCTCGCACACCGCCTTGGAGGTGACCTTCTCGACCTGGATGAGGGAGAGCAGCGGCAGTCCGGGGACGTGGACCTTGGCCTTGGCCAGGTTGACCTCGGCCTCGGCTCGCTTCTTGTCGGCGGTCGCCTTGGAGGTGGCGACCTCGGCCCGCAGCACGCTCACCGGCTTGCCCTTGTCGACCCCGTCGAGGGCCACGGAGAGTACGGTCTTCTCGGCGGCGGCCGGGGCGCTGACCTCGTTGAGCGTGGTCTTCAGCGGGACGTGCACGCTCTTGTTGAGCAGGCCCACGTCCAGTCCGGCCCGCAGGACGACGGCTCCGGCCCTGCCTTCGCTCCCGGCGTCGCCGCCCGTGGCGAAGGCGGGCGGCGCGGTGAGCAGGGCCACCGCCCCCGTCGCGAGCAGGGCGGCCGCGGGCATGCGGAAGGTGTTGCTGTTCAAGATGGTGGAACCCCCGGGGAGATGGGTGCCGTCGCGCCGCCAATGGGGGACATTGCGCGCGCCGACGGCCTCGACCCTCGGAATCTTTACGCACTGTGAGTGAACGGGCGGCAACCTGGCGTGAGTTCACCCCAAAGGGTGGTTTTCACGCACGCTTTCGATTCTTCACGCCTCAGGAGGGCCCAGAAGGACTCCGGAGGAACGGAAGTTCCCCTCCCCCGGCATCCCGATGCCCCGATCAGGCACTCCTAACGACGGCCGGGCCCACGATGTCACGCCCGGTCAACCGCGCTCCACGAGGCAGGGCTCAGGCGCGGACCTTCCCGTCGACCACGACCCGCAGCGGCTGCGCCAACGCCCGTACGTCGACGCGCGGGTCGGACGCGTAGACCACGAGGTCCGCCGGCGCCCCCTCGACCAGACCCGGCCTGCCGAGCCACTCCCGCGCCGCCCAGGCGGTCGCCGACAGGGCCTCCAGCGGCGGGATCCCGGCCTTCACCAGCTCCGCCACCTCGGCGGCGACCAGGCCGTGCGGCAGGGAGCCCCCCGCGTCGGTGCCCACGTACACCGGGACGCCGGCGTCGTAGGCGGCCCGGACGGTGTCGTAGCGGCGCTCGTGGAGCCGGCGCATGTGCGCGGACCAGCGAGGGAACTTGGCGTCGCCGCCCGCCGCCAGCTTCGGGAACGTCGCGATGTTCACGAGGGTCGGCACGATCGCCACCCCGCGTTCCGCGAACAGCGGGATGGTGTCCTCGGTCAGGCCCGTGGCGTGCTCGACGCAGTCGATGCCCGCCTCGACCAGATCGCGCAACGAGTCCTCCGCGAAACAGTGCGCGGTGACCCGGGCGCCGAGGCGGTGGGCCTGCGCGATGGCCGCCTCGACCTCGGCGCGCGGCCAACAGGCCGTCAGGTCACCGGCGTCGCGGTCGATCCAGTCGCCGACGAGCTTCACCCAGCCGTCGCCGCGCAGCGCCTCGCGGCCGACGTACTCGACGAGGTCGGCCGGCTCGATCTCGTGGGCGTAGTTGCGGATGTAGCGGCGGGTGCGGGCGATGTGCCTGCCTGCCCGGATGATCTTCGGGAGGTCCTCGCGGTCGTCGATCCAGCGGGTGTCGGAGGGGGATCCCGCGTCGCGGATCAGGAGGGTTCCGGCGTCCCGGTCGGCGAGTGCCTGCACCTCGGCCGTGGCGGCGTCCACGGGCCCGTGCGCGTCGAGCCCCACGTGGCAGTGCGCGTCGACCAGGCCCGGCAGCGCCCAGCCGGAGACCTCGGTGACGTCGCGGGCACCGCGCGGGCGCTCGTACGAGATCCGGCCGCCGACGACCCACAGTTCGTCGCGTACGTCGTCGGGCCCCACGAGGACCCGTCCCCTCACGTGCAGCACATCGCCCGGACCGCTCACATCGCTCATGTCGGCACCCTACGCGGGTGCTCGATAGGCTCGACCGGTAACCCCGGACGAGGAGAGCACCGCCGTGAACCACCCCCTGCTGGACCTTCCGCCGCTCACCGCGGCGCGCTTCGCGTCGATCGAGCGGGGGGTCGCGGAACTCCTCGACACCCGGCAGGACGTGGTGATCACCCAGGGCGAGGCGCTGCTGCCGCTGGAGGGCTGCATCCGCTCGGGGGCCAGGCCGGGTTCGACGGCGCTGAACATCGTGACCGGTCCGTACGGGACCACCTTCGGCAACTGGCTGCGCGACTGCGGGGCAACCGTGGTGGACCTGGCCGTGCCGTACGACACCGCGGTGACCGCCGCGCAGGTCGCCGAGGCGCTGGAGGCGCACCCGGAGATCGACTTCGTCTCGCTGGTGCACGCCGAGGCGGCCACCGGGAACACCAACCCGATCGCGGCGATCGGTGAGGTCGTACGGGCCCACGGGGCGCTGTTCATGCTGGACGCGGTGGCGTCGGTGGGCGCGGAGCCCCTGCTCCCGGACGCGTGGGGCGTGGACCTGTGCGTGATCGGCGCGCAGAAGGCGATGGGCGGTCCGGCCGGCGTCTCGATGGTGTCGGTGTCGGAGCGGGCGTGGGCCCGGTTCGCGGAGAACCCGGCCGCGCCCCGCCGCTCGTACCTGTCGCTGCTGGACTGGAAAGAACGCTGGATCGACGGCGGTCGCACGGCGCTGCCGCACGCGCCGGCGCAGTTGGAGATGCTCGCGCTGGAGGCCTGCCTGGAGCGGATCTCGACCGAGGGCCTGACCGCGGTCGAGGCCCGGCACGCGGCGGCGGCGCGGGCCACCCGCGCCGGCGCGGCGGCGCTGGGTGTGGCCCCGTACGTCACGGTGGCCGCGGAGGCCGCGCCGGTGGCGACCACCCTGCGGGTTCCCGGGGCGTCGGCGGTGGTGGCCAAGGCGCTGTCGGTGGACCCGTCGGTCCCGCTCGCGGCGGGCGGCGGGGCGCTGGCCGAGGAGATGCTCCGGGTCAACCACTACGGTGCGGCGGCCGATCTGGCCGTCGTACGGGGCTCGTTGACGGCCCTGGCCGCGGCACTGTCCGCCGACCCGGCCGAGGCGGTGGCGGCGGCGACCGCGGCCTGGTGACGGCGCGGGTCCCGGACCCCCGAGGGGGCCGGGACCCGGACGTGCCGCGGCTGGTCGGGTTCGGTGCGGCGGTTCGGCGGCGCGGCTGGTCGGGTTCGGTGCAGCGGTTCGGCGGAGTCGGTGCGGCGGTTCGGCGGTTCGGCGGCGCGGTTGGTTTCAGCCGGCGAGCACGTCCAGCAGTCTGTCGACGTCGGCCTCGGTGTTGTACAGGTGGAACGAGGCCCGCAGCGAACCGGCGCGGGCCGCCACGGCGATGCCGGCCGACTGGAGCGCGGGCTGCCGGTCGGCCAGGCCCGGGACGGACACGATGGGCGCGCCGCCCGGCACGGGCTCGTGGCCGATGCGGGCGAGGCCGGCCCGGTAGCGGGAGGCCAGCGCGGTGTCGTGGGCGTGCACGGCGGCGACGCCGATCCGCTCCAGCAGCGCCAACGAGGGCGCGGCGGCGTGGTAGGCGAGGAAGGCCGGGGACTCGTCGAAGCGTCGCGCCCCGTCGGCCGGTCGGGACATCGGCCCGTACGTGGCGTCCGCCGGCGCTCCGGCGGCGGCCCAGCCCGCGTGCAGGGGGGTGAGGCCCTCCTGGGCCTCCCGCGAGACGGTCAGGTACGAGACCCCGCGCGAGCCGAGCAGCCACTTGAAGCCGGCGGTGACCGTGTAGGCGTACGGCGACGCGTCGAAAGGCATCCATCCCGCGGCCTGGGTGGCGTCCACCAGGACCCGCGCGCCGTGCGCGGCCGCGGCGGCGCGCACCGCCGCGAGGTCGGCCGTGCGGCCGTCGGAGGACTGCACGGCGCTCAACGCGACCAGCGCGGTGTCCGGGCCGACGGCCTCGGCCATCGCCTCCAGCGGGGCGAAGCGGACCTTGAGGTCCGCGCGCACCACGAACGGGTTGATCACCGAGGCGAAGTCGCCCTCGGGGCACAGCACTTCGGCGCCGGCCGGGAGCGAGGCCGAGACGAGACCGACGTGGCCGGCCACGGTCGAGCCGACGGCGACCCGGTCGGACGGGACCCCCACCAGCCGTGCGAAGGAGTCCCTTGCCCGGTGCACCCGGTCGAAGTCGCCGGATCCGGCGGGGAGTCCGGCCCCGGCCGCCTCGGCCAGGGCCCGTACCTCCGCGACCGCGGAACGCGGGAGGACGCAACAGGTCGCGGTGTTCAGGTAGGTGGTGGTGTGCGCGAACTCGGCCCGGACGGCCTCGGCAAGGGGAAGGTCCATGGACCCACTGTGAGCGGCAAACGCCCCCCAGTCCATCACCGGGTTCCGGACACCCACCCGAGGATCCCCTCAGGCGGGTGGGCTCACGCCTTCGGTACGGCGCAGGCCCCGTCGGGTTCGCAGACCTCCGCGTCGGAGGCCGCGGCGACGGGGGCGAGGGTCTCGCGGCCGGCCCAGGCCTGCTCCAGCGCCTGGGTGAACACCTCGGCCGGCTGGCCGCCGGAGATTCCGTAGCGACGGTCGAAGACGAAGAACGGGACGGCGTTGGCCCCCAGCTCGGCGGCCTCGCGCTCGTCGGCCCGTACCGCCTCGGCGTAGGCGGAGGAGTCGGCGAGGACCGTACGGGCCTCCGCCTCGTCCAGTCCGGCCTCCACGGCCAGCGCGATCAGCACCTCGGGGTCGAAGACGCTGCGCTCCTCGGCGAAGTTGGCGCGGTAGGCGAGGTCGAGCAGCTCTTCCTGGCGGCCTCGGGCGGCGGCCAGGTGCAGCAGGCGGTGGATGTCGAAGGTGTTGCCGTGGTCACGCCCCTCGACCCGGTAGGTGAGCCCCTCCGCGCGTGCGCTCGCCGCGACGTGCTCCTCCATGCCGCGCGCCTCGTCGAGGGTGCGGCCGTACTTCCTGGCCAGCATCTCCACGACGGGTGCCACGACGCCCTTGGCTCCGCCGGGGTCGAGCTCGAAGGACCGGAAGACGACCTCCACCTCGTCGCGGTGCGCGAACTCGGCCAGCCCCTTCGTGAAACGGGCCTTGCCGATGTAGCACCACGGGCAGGCGATGTCGCTCCAGATCTCGACGCGCATGTTCCTTCTTCTCTCCGTGTTCGGGAACCCGGCCGGTCTCCTCGTGCTCGGACGCGGCCGACGGGCGCCGCGCCCTTCGCGGCACGGCGGTTTCCGGTTCAACCAATCTGGGGGTCGTCTCATTCCCCGGACAACGGCCGTGCGCCGGCCGCCTTCGACCGGGGCTCCGCGCCGTCGGCGACCCGCAGCCAGAGCGTGAGGTGGGACCCGGAGCGGTCGGCGGCGGGATCCGGGCGCCAACCGTGCGAGGCGTAGAAGGCCTGGGCGCGCAGGTTGTGCTCGAAGACCTCCAGTCGTACCCGATCGACGCCCGCCCGACGCCAGACGTCCAGGCAGGCGGCGTGCAGGGCCGCCCCGGTGCCCTGCCGCCAGTGGTCGGGGTCGACGTGCAGCTGGGTGAGCGTGGCCTGCCCCTCGGCGGTGCGGAACGCGGCGACCCCCGTGAGCACCCCGTCCCGCTCCGCGCAGAACACCCCGCCCTCGGCGCCGGCCCGGGCGACCGCCCGGGACCAGCCCTCGCGGGTCCGCGCGAACCCCTCGTCCCCGCCGTGCACCGCCTCGGGGACCCGACCCCGGTAGTAGGTGGAGCGGGCCCGGGTGTGGAGGGCGGCGATGGCGTCGAGATCGGCGGGGAGCGCGGTCCGGATCATGGGAAGGGAAACGCGCCGGGAACCGTGTCGGTTCCCGGCGCGTCGGCTACGCGTTCGAGGCGGCTACTTCTTCAGCCACGCCGACATCATCTTCTGCGCGATCGGCGCGGCGAGCCGGCCGCCGCCGATCTCGGAACGGTCCGTGTCCGAGTTCTCGATGACGACCGCCACGGCGATCTGCCGGTCCCCCGCCTTCCCGTACGAGGTGAACCAGGCGAGCGGCGACTGGCTGTTGTTCACGCCGCGCTGCGCGGTACCGGTCTTGCCGCCCACCTCGGCGCCCGCGACCTGGGCGGGCCTGCCGCCGCCCTCGGTGGCGACCGTCCGCATGGCGTCCTGGAGCATGGACGCCGTCTTGGCGCTCATGACCTCGTCGGTCTTCGGGTCCTTCAGGCTCTCCAGCACGTTGCCGTTGGCGTCCGTGACCTCGGAGACCATGTGCGGGCCGACGAGCTTGCCGCCGTTCTCGATCGCGGCGGTCACCATCGCCATCTGGAGCGGCGTGGCCTGCACGTCGAACTGGCCGATACCCGTCTGCGCGACCTGGTCGACCGACATCTTCTTCGAGGGGTACTTGCTCGGCGGGTTCGTCCGCACCGGGGTGTCGATCTGCGCGTTGAAGCCGAGCTTCTCGGCCATCTTCAGCATCTTGTCCTGACCCAGCTTGTGCGCGAACTCCGCGAACACGTTGTTGCAGGACAGCCTCAGGGCGGTGCGCGACGAGACGTTGTTGCACATCTCGTCCGGGACCTCGCTCTTGAGCTTGGTCGTGGTGCCGGGAATCGTGTAGTTGCCCGGGACGGACGTGTTCTGGTCGATGCTCGTGACCAGGCCGTTCTCGATGGCCGCCGCGAGGGTGACCAGCTTGAAGGTGGAACCGGGCGCCTGCGGCTTGCGCAGCGCGCTGTTCTCCATCGCCTTGCCGTTCTCGGCGGACAGTTCCGCCCAGGCCTTCGTGTCGTTGGCTCCGGCGATGCGGCCGGGGTCGAACGACGGATTGTTCACGACGGCCAGGATCTCGCCGGTCGCCGGGTCGATGGCCACGGCGGAGCCCTGCTTGCCCTGGAGCGCGTCGTAGGCGGCCTTCTGGACACCCTTGTCGATGGTGGTCAGGACGTTGCCCGGGGCGGCCCGCTTGTTCGTGAGCGTGTCCATCACCGTCTTGAGGCGGTTGTCGGAGCCGTTGAGGATGTTCTTGTAGACACCCTCCAACATCGACGTGCCGAACGCCTGGGAGCTGAACCCGGTGATCGGCGCGTAGAGCGGACCGTCGGTGTACGTGCGCTTGTACCCGAAGTCCTTGCCGCCCGTCTTCACGGAGCCGGTGATCGCCTCCCCGCCCACGATGATGTTGCCCAACGGGTTCTCGTACTGCCCGATGAGGTTCCGTCGGTTGTTCTTGTCGTCTGCGAGGGCCTGGCCTTGGTATGCCTGCACCCAGGTGACGCGGACCAGCAGGGCCAACACCAGAAGCAGACAGAAGACCGACGCACGCCTGATCGTTTTGTTCATCCTCAAGAAGGACGTGTCAACGGCTCCGGGCGTTCCGCTCCGGCCCGATTGTGGCGGGGTTCTCAGTGTTTCCTCATGAGGAAGCCTCCCTCGTAGGCCGCGATGACCGCCTGGGTACGGTCCCGGGAGCCGGTCTTCGCGAGGACGGCGGCCACGTGCGTCTTGATCGTCTGCGGGCCGACGCCCAGGTGCTCGCTCATCTCGTGGTTGGAGAGCCCGGTGGCGATCAGGCGCAGTACGTCGGCCTCCCGATCGGTGAGCCGGGCCACCCACGGAGCCACGCCGAGCGGGCCGGCGGCCGAGTGCGGGGGGCCGGAGTGCGGGGCGGGGGCGTACGCGGCGGGGGCGTACAGGGCGGCCAGCGACCGGACGGCCGCCGGGAAGAGCAGCGAGTCACCACGACCGACGAGCCGGACCGCGCCGATCAGCTCGTCGGGGTCGGCCCGCTTCAACAGGAAACCGGCCGCGCCGGCGCGCAGCGCCTCGTAGACGTAGGAATCGTTCTCGAAGGTGGTGACGACCACGATCCGAGGCGGGGCGGCCATGGTGGCGAGGATCCGCTCCGTGGCCCGGATGCCGTCGATCTCGGGCATCCGGACGTCCATCAGCACCACGTCGGGCGCCAGCGAACGGACCAGCGGAACGACCTCCGCCCCGGAGCCGGCCTCGCCGACGACCTCCAGATCCGGTTCGGCCTCCAGGATGACCCGCAGGGCCGTCCGTACCATCCGCTCGTCGTCCGCGATCACGATCCGCAGCGACCGCCGGGTCACCGCCCGCCCCCGCCCAGCGGCAGGACGGCCCGCAGCCGCCACAGGCCGTCGTGCGGGCCGGCCTCGACGGCCCCGCCGAGGAGGGCGGCCCGCTCGCCGATCCCGCGCAGCCCCCGACCTCCGGTGGCCCGGCGGTCACGCTCCCCGCTCGCGGCGGAGGCCGGCGGGTTGGTCATGGTGATCTCCAGTTCCCGGTGTCCGTGCGGTTGCGGATGCGGGCGCTGATCGCGCTCGCCGTCCCCGTCGCGCAGCACGATGCGCAGTTCCACGGCCCCGGCCCCGTGGCGCAGGGCGTTGCTCAGGCCCTCCTGGACGATCCGGTAGGCCTCGCGGGAGCTGATCGCCGGGAGTCGGGCCCAGTCGCCGGCGCGCCCGGGGTCCAGGTGGGCGGTGATCGGGGTACCGGCGGCCCGGGAGCGGGCCAGCAGCCCGTCGAGGTCGCCGGCGAGGGTGGGAGCCGGTTCCGTGCCCGGCCCGGCCGGGTCGTGCGGGCCGCCCTCGCCCTCCTCGCGCAGGAGACCGAGCACCGCGTCCAGCTCGCCGACCGTCCGCCGGGTGGTCTCCTCGATGGCGGTCAGCGCCTCGCGGACGAACACGGGGTCACGGTCCAGGACCCGCCGGGCCGCACTCGCCTGGAGGGTGACGGCGCTCAGCGCGTGCCCGACCGCATCGTGCAGCTCCCGGGCCAGCCGGTTGCGCACGGCCAGGTCGGCGGCCCGCTCCTCGGCCACCGCCAACCGGTCCGCCGGGGTGGGGCCGAGCAGGACCGGCGCCAGCCGGGCCAGCAGCGCACCGGCGCCCGCGACGCACCACCCGAGCCCGACGAGCAGCGCCACCCCGAGCAGCGGGGCCGTGTAGGGCCGGGCCTCGCCGTCGAGCCAGAACAGCCCGAGGTCGGAGTGGCGCAACGGGTCCGTGAACGGTGCCACGACGAGCACCACCGCCAGCGGCGGCAACGCCAGGCACATCCCGCTGACCAGCGCGCCCACCCCCAGGTGCGCGGTCCACCAGGCCGAACCGCGCGCCCGGGCCGACCAGGACCGGGCCGGGCCCTCCGCCAGCCCCTCCCCCGGCACCCCGCACAGGGCCCGCACCGCGGCGACCGACATGGGCCGGACCAACCCGAACGCCCCGGTCGCGGCGGCGAGGGGCAGGGCCGCCCCGTAGGCGGCCAGGGCCAGCGGGAGGGAGGTGAGGGTGTTGCGCCCGCCCGCGACCACGCCGACCACCACCTGGGTCAGCAGGAAGTACGGCATCAGCAGGGCCCCGCCGAGTATCTGGTGCACCCACCGCAACCGCGCCCGCGCCCCGAACCACCGGCCCCACGGACCCGACAGGCTCGACCGACGTCCCGAACCCGACACCCCCACAACCCCCCACCGAGCCACCGGACTCCACCGCCCCACAGGCCGGACCGAACCGAACCGCCGGGCCGAACCGAACCGCAGGACCGAACCGAACCGCCGGGCCGAACCGGACCGCCGGACCCGATCACCCCGCCCGCACGCGTGTCACCGCCGGTCGCTTCAGGCCGCGCGGCGGGCGGCGAGGAACCGCGTGAGAACCGTGACGGCGAGCAGTCCGATGATCATTTGGGCAGCGTAGAGCAGAACGGTCGCGGCGGTGGGTCGTTCGTCCGGCCCCGACCCTGCGCCCAGAAGGGCGACGGCGAGCCACATCCCCCAACTCAGCGTCGCGGACGAACCGATCCAGGCCACGGCCAACGGCCCCCGCGCCCGTCTGCTCCCACCCCGGGCCAGCCACACCGAACCCGCCCCTGCGGCCAGGGCACATATCGCGTGGGCGACGGACACCACTCCCGAATCCGAGGAGTACCGCGCGATCTGCGTCGGGTTCTGTCCGGCCGTGCCGCCGAAGCCCCAGTACACGTACGCGGCGGCCACCGCCAGGGCCATGACCGCCGCGGCTCCCGCCACCACCCCCGTGGATGGCGGGAGCCGCTCGCCCAGGCGCCCCTGCCACCGCCGGCCCCAGCGCTGCCGCGCATAGGGCACGAACAGCCCGGCCAGGGCCACGGCCTGGACGATGAACCCCAGGTAGACGACGTTGAACACCCAGGGTTCGAGGAAGGGCTTCCTCGCCGCGCGCTCGGCCGCGTCCGGGCCCGATCCCAGCGCCGCCATGAGCAGTTGGCCGGGATAGCCGAGGACGATCGGCGTGAGCAGTCCGGTGGCGACGAAGACCGGGACGGTCAACAGCCGGGCCGGCACCCTCAGGCCCCGGGGACGGGTCAGGACCAGGGCGAGCAGCACCACGCCCGAGTCCATGACCAGGGAGAGGGCGTTCATCAGGGGGAGGATCAGTCCCGGGCCGAGCAGGTCACTGCCGTCGGGTATGCCCAGGTGACTCCCCGCCAGCCAGGCGGACTTGAGCGTCAGATACGGCACGGTGGCGGCGATCGCCACCGCGCGCAGGATCCGCCGCCCGACCCCCAGTGCGGGTCCGGATTCCGGCACGGGCGTGGATTCCGCCACAGGCGTGGATCCGGGCACAGGCGTGGGTGCGGGCACCGGTGCGGGTGAGGAGGGTTGTGGGTCGGAGGTCGGTGGCTGCGGGTGAACGGTTGCTCCGGTCATGACTCAACGGTCCCGTGCGCCGCCCCGCCGCACCTCCCCCTCAGTGGGGAACCTCCTCCCCCACGCGGGGGAGGACGCAGCCATTCCGCCGCCCGAACCGACCCGGCCCGCATCACGCCCGCCCCGCATCACCCCCCCCAGGCCACCCAGGCCACACCCCTCACGCCACACCCCTCACGTCACGTCCCCCCACGTCACATCCGCCGCGTCACCACCGACAGCCGGTCCCGCGCCTCGAACAACGCCGCCTTGATCAGCTGCTCGTGCCCGTCCGTCAGCCGCGCCACCGGCACCGAGCAGCTCACCGCGTCCCTCGCCGGCGTCCGGTACGGCACCGCCACGCCGAAGCAGCGCAGCCCCAGCGTGCTCTCCTCCCGGTCCACCGCGTAGCCCTGTTCCCGTACCAGCGCCAGCTCGTCCACGAGCCGGTCGCGGTCGGTGATGGTGTGCTCGGTGACCGCCTCCAGCCGTCGCGGGAGCAACCGGCGCACCTCGTCGTCGGTGTGCGTGGCGAGCAGTGCCTTGCCGAGCGCCGTGGAGTGGACCGGCAGCCGCCGCCCGACCCGGGTGAACGGCCGCAGGTGGTGCCGGGACTGTCGGGTGGCGAGGTACACCACGCTCGTCCCGTCCATGCGGGCCAGGTGGATGGTCTCCGTGGTGTCGTCGGAGAGCCGGTCCAGGGTGGGCCGGGCCGCCGCCACCACCTCGTCGCCGTCGATGTACGAGCTGCCGACGAGCAGGGCCCGTACGCCTATGCCGTAGCGCGTGCCGGTCGCGTCCGTCTCCACCCAGCCCAGGTTCACCAGGGTGCGCAGCAGCATGTAGAGGCTGGACTTCGGCAGGGAGAGGTCGTGCTGGATGTCGGCGAGGCTGTGCAGCCCCGGCCGCGCCGCGAAGTGCTCCAGCAACAGCACCGTGCGCACCGCCGACTTGACGGCCGCGTGCGTGCCCGAACCCCCCGGCTCCGCACCCCCCGACCCGGCGGACTCAGCTGTGGTCATTCGCCTTCGTGCCCCTCTTGTCTCTTGTCAACCCGGAAGACGCGGAAATAGAGTCCACGATGGATGTGATCATTCATCCATCGGAACGGCGTTCAGAGTACTGAACGCCGCCGCGCGGGTCAGCGGAGATCCAGGAGGCAGTGCGCCATGGCAGCAACACCAGTCTGGAGTGTGGACCCCCGCACCGGGAAGCAGCGCGAGCAGGTTGCGGTGGAGGCCACACCCGGGGAGGTGGACGAGGCCGTCCGCGCGGCGCACGCCGCCCGGGCCGCGCTGACGGACCGCACCGCGCGGGTCGCGTTCCTTCGCGCCGCGGCCGATCTGCTCGACGAGTCCGCCGCCCACGTCATCGAGGCGGCCGACGCCGAGACCGCGCTGGGCCCGGGCCGCCTCACCGGCGAACTCGCCCGTACCACCGGCCAGCTGCGCGCCTTCGCCGATGCCGTGGACGAGGGCGCGTACCTCGACGTGCGCATCGACCACGCCGACCCGGCGCTGAGCCCGCCGCGCCCCGACCTGCGTCGCTACAAGGTGCCGCTGGGCGTGGTCGCGGTCTACGCCGCCTCCAACTTCCCGCTCGCCTTCTCCGTGCCCGGTGGGGACACCGCGAGCGCGCTGGCCGCCGGTTGCCCGGTCGTGGTCAAGGCCCACCCCGACCATCCGGCCACCTCGGAGCTGTGCGCGTCCCTGCTGCGCCGGGCGGCGGTCGCGGCCGGGCTGCCCGCGGAGGTCGTCGCGGTGGTCCACGGCTTCGAGGCCGGCCTGGAACTGGTGCGCCACCCGCTCGTGGCCGCCGCCGGATTCACCGGTTCCATCCGGGGCGGTCGGGCCCTGTTCGACGCGGCCGCCGCGCGGCCCGTCCCCATCCCCTTCCACGGCGAACTCGGCTCCCTCAACCCCGTCGTGGTCACCCCGGCGGCGGCCGCCGAGCGCGCCGAGGAGATCGGCGCCGGACTCGCCGCTTCCGTCACCCTCGGGGTCGGCCAGTTCTGCGTGAAGCCCGGGCTGGTGCTGGTCCCCGCGGGTGGGGACGGCGACCGGCTGACCTCCGCCCTCACCAAGGCGCTCGGCGAGACCGAACCCGGCGTGCTGCTGGACCACCGGATGCGGGAGAACTTCGTCGCCGGGGTCGGCGAGCGGGCCGCCCTGCCCGGCGTCACCGCGCCCGTGACCCCCGGTTCGGGCGGGGAGCACACCGTCGGTGCGGGCTATCTGACGGTCGACGCCGCGCGCCTCCTGGCGGGCGGCGCGCACGAGGTGCTGCTGGAGGAGTGCTTCGGCCCGGTGACCGTCGTCGTCCGGTACGCCGATCAGCACGAGGCGGCCGGGGTGCTGGGCCTGCTCGGCGGGAACCTGAGTGCCACCCTCCAGCTGTCCACCGCCGAGACCGGGGGCGCGCCCGGACCGGCCGGCGAACTGATCGCGCAGGTCACCGGCCTTGCGGGGCGGATCGTCGTCAACGGCTGGCCGACCGGTGTCGCGGTGGCTCCGGCCCAGCACCACGGCGGCCCGTACCCGGCGGCGACCTCGCACTCCACGTCGGTCGGCGGCACCGCCGTCGAGCGCTGGCTGCGGCCGGTGGCCTACCAGTCGGTGCCGGAAGCCCTGTTGCCGGCGGAACTGCGCGAGGCCAACCCGCTGGGCCTGCCGCGCCGGGTCACCGGGGAGCAGGCCCGCACACCGGGCCACTGAGCCGACAGGCCCGCCGAACCGCCTCCCCACCAGCCCATGCGGCCACCCGGCCACCGCATAATCCGTTGCCCGCCCGGTGCTCGGCCCGGCAGGCTGCGCGTCATGCCGAAACCGCACGGATTCACGTACGAGAGACAGGGCGACGCCGTCGTCATCACGCACCGGGGCCGGGCCGCGGGCACCCTGAGGGGTGGCCGCGCCGAGAAGTTCCTGGTGGAGGTGGAGTCGGGCGACGCGCAGCTGGTGATGGCGCGCTGGACGGGCGCCTACAAGTTCGGCAACGAGCGCACCGCAAGGAACCACCCCCGCAACCAGCGCTGACCCCACCGGGCCCCCGACCGGCCCGGCCGTGCCCGGACCAGCCCCGGCCCGGCCCGGCCCGGCCCGGCCCCGGAAATATCCCGCGAAGGTAAGGGAACGGCAAAGCACCTCCGGTCGTTCTCCGGGCATGACCGCTATGACCCCTGGTTCCAATCTGCCGCTCAACACCGTCCGGGTGACGGTGGACGTGGCTGCTCCGGTGCGGCTCGACGTATCGGGGCTCCTCCTCGCCGCGGACGGCAAGGTGCGTTCCGACGCCGACTTCATCTTCTACAACCAGCCGACCGGCCCCGGTGTGAGTCACCGGTCCGGAGGCGGGTCGACGCCCGACTCGATCACGGTGGACACGGACGCCGTGCCGCCGGGCATCGAGCGGATCGTGGTCACCGCCAGCCCGGACGCCGCCGGGCAGACCTTCCAGGGCATCGAGCCCACGGCCACGATCCGGGACGCCGTCGGCGGAGCGGTGATCGCCACCTTCACCCCGCCCCAGCTGGGTGCCGAGACCGCGCTCGTCGTCGTCGAGGTCTACCTGCGCGGCGGCGTGTGGAAGGTGCGCGCGGTCGGCCAGGGCTACGCCGACGGCCTCGCCGGCATCGCCACCGACTTCGGGGTCTCCGTGGACGAGGAGCCGACCCCGGCCGCCGCCGCACCTGCGGCGCCCCCCGCCCCGCCGGCGCCGCCCGCCGCGCCGCCGAGCCAGTACCCGCCCTCCCCCTGGCTGGGGGGTTCGACGCCCACCCCGGCCGCCCCCGCCCCCGCCCAGGCCTGGGGCGCCCCCACGCCCGCACCGGCCCCCGCCGCCCCGCCCGCGGCCGCCCCGGGCGCCGGGAAGATCAACCTCGACAAGGGTCGGGTCAACCTCCAGAAGAACCAGACCGTCTCCCTGGTCAAGGGCGGCCGCCCGTTGCTCTCCCAGGTCAAGATGGGCCTCGGCTGGGAGCCCGCGTTCCGCGGCCGCGACATCGACCTCGACGCGTCGGTCATCGCGTACGGCCCCCAGCGCAACCACATCGACAGCTGCTACTTCGGCAAGCTGTCCATCCTGAACGGCGCCGTCAAGCACTCCGGCGACAACCTCACCGGCGAGGGCTCCGGGGACGACGAGGTGATCGTCGTGGACCTCGGCCGGCTGCCCGCCGAGGCGACGGGGCTGGTCTTCACGGTCAACTCCTTCTCCGGCCAGAAGTTCAGCGAGGTCGCGAAGGCCTACTGCCGTCTGATCGACGCGGCGAGCGGGGAGGAGCTCGTGCGCTTCGACCTGACGGGCGCCGAACCCCAAACCGGCGTGATGATGGCCAAGTTGATCAAGCAGTTCAGCGGTGAGTGGGAGATGACGGCCATCGGGGACTTTGTGAAGTCCCGCACAGTGCGCGGCATGGTCAAACCCGCCTCGCAGGCACTCTGAGCAGGTGGGCGGGCACATGGTGCCACCAAAAGCCGTTTCGGGTGAGCGATTCCACCTCGAAATCGGCGGTGGTCGTCAGTGCCCGCCCGTAGCCTTGAGCCATGCACAAGACACTCCAGCCCGCGGGTCCGGCCCGCCCGTCCGCCGCAGAGGCGAACGAGGCGATCCGGCACCTCGTCGAGACCGGGGTCGGCGGTGAGTGGCCCTCCGACGCGTACGAATTCCTCCTGGAGGAATGGGCTGCCGCCTCCCGCTCGGAGACCGCGGCGACCCAGTAGCGCGCCGTCGGCCGTGGCCGCGCCCCGCCTCAGCGGGCGCGCCGCCACGGCCCGGTGACGGCCAGCATGATGCCCGGGTCCTGGATGTTCGCGTAGAGGGTGCGCCCGTCCGGTGAGAAGCACACGCCGGTGAACTCCGAGTATTCGGGCGCCTCGTCCGTCCCGATGTTCAGCTCGTTGCGTGCCAGCGGGTAGGTGCGTCCCGATTCCGTCGCGCCGAACAGGTGTTGGAGCCCCGTCCCGTCCTCCGCGATGACCAGGCCTCCGTACGGGGACACGGTGATGTTGTCGGGGCCGTCGTAGGTGCCGTCCTTCGACGGGTCGGCGTTCACACCGAGCAGCACGGTGAGCCGGATCGTGCGCCGCTTGGGGTCGTAGAACCACACCTGGCCGTCGTGCGGTGCGCCCGGGCTCTCCGCGCGGGCGAACGAGGAGACGAAGTACGCGCCCCCGTCGGCCCACCACATGCCCTCCAGCTTGCGTCCCCGGGTCACCGCGGTGTCCGCGAACTGCTTGCGCACCGGCGTGGTCCGCGCGTCGCGGTCGGGCACCTCCACCCAGTCCACCCCGTACACGGTGCCGATCGCGGTGGCGCGCGAGAGGTCGTCGACGAACCGGCCGTTGCGGTCGAAGCACTTGGCGGCGGCGAGGACGCCCGCGTCCGGCGCGAGGGTACGGAGCCTGCCCCGCCCGTGCCGGAAGCCCTGCGGCGGAGTCCAGCGGTAGAGCAGCCCGTTGGGGCCGGAGGCGTCCTCCGTCAGGTAGGCGTGGCCGTGGCGCGGGTCGATGACCACGGCCTCGTGGTCATAGCGCCCGAAGGCCTTGACGGGCCTGGGGTCGCGGTTGGCCCGCCGGTCGTGCGGGTCCACCTCGAAGACATAGCCGTGGTCCTTGGTCATGCCGTTCTTGCCGGCGAGGTCGGAGTTCTCCTCGCAGGTCAGCCAGGTGTCCCAGGGGGTGGCTCCGCCCGCGCAGTTGGTCGACGTACCGGCGATGCCCACCCATTCGGCGACCTCGCCGCCGCGCCGGACCTCGACGACCGTGCAGCCACCGGCGGCGGCCGGGTCGTAGACGAGGCCTTCCGCGAGCGGGACGGGCCGCTCCCAGCCCGTGCGCGGGCCCTTCAGCTCGTGGTTGTTGACGAGGAGGGTGACTCCCCGGTGTCCCTCGAACGCGGCCGTACCGTCGTGGTTGGACGGGGTGGTCTCTCCCGAGTCGAGCGTGGTGACACCGCTGTGGGTGATCACGCGGTACCTGAATCCGGCGGGCAGGGCCAGGATTCCGGCCGGGTCGGACACGAGCGGACCGTATCCGGGGCCGTGGGGGCGGCCCTGCTCGTCGTGCCGCGTGCCGTCGTCGGCCGCGAGCGCTCCGGGGGCGGTGGCGAGGGCGCCGACGGTTCCGGTGAGGGCGACTCCGGCACCGGCGATCACGGTGCGGGCGGTGAAGTCTCTACGGGTGAGCGGCATCGGATCTCCTGGGGTGGGGAGGTGGGGCGCCTGTCGTGCGGTCGTCGGCGCACACGCTCCCGCCCGCACGTGAACGGCGGCTGAACTACCCCCGAACGCGAACCGTCCCCTCACGCCCGGCCGGAATGGCGAACTTCGGCCCAGGATCGGCGCGTTGTGCACCCCGGGCGGCCCCCTCGGGCGCGCGATCGCCGCGCGCCCACCCCGGACCGCCCGGGACCGGACCGCCCGTCAGGACCGCCCCGGACCGCCCGCCCCGGGACCGTCCGTCAGGGCTGTCGGGAGCGGGCCTTGAAGGCGGCCTTGCGGGATTCCTTCGCCGCCTTCTTGTCCGGGTGCAGCCGCCCCATCGCCTCCAGCACGTAGGCCGTGGCGGGGTGTTCCACCCGCCACACCTGCTCGAAGAAGCCCGCGTGGTGTTCCGTCAGGGTGTGCATCAACAGCGGGAGTTCCTCCGTCTCGCCGTCGGCGGCGAGCTGAGCGGCGATCGTGTCGACCGTCAGCCAGAACACCATCGCCCCGTCCGGCGCCGGGATGTCCGTCGCCCCGCGCTCGGCGAGCCAGACCCTGGCGAGCCCCCCGAGTTCCGGGTCGTCCAGGACCGCCCGGACCGCCGGTTCGGCGTCGGGGCCGGCCGGGGCAAGGGCCTGCTGGCAGCGCAGTCGGCGCAGCGGGGCGCCCTCGTCGTCGCCGCGGGCCGCGGCCAGCAGTTCGGCCACCGCGGTCGGCAGGTCCCGTCCGGTCAGCCACTGCTCGATCTCGGCCTGCGCCGCGTCCTCCGGGTAGAAGGAGACCGCGTCGAGCAGCGCGTCGGCGCCCTTGTCGGCCAGTTCCCCGATGGCCGGGGCGTCGACCCCGGCCTCCAGCATCCGGGCCCGGATGCCGTACAGGCCGAGGGCCGTCAGCCGGACCATGCCGTACCGCGCCACGTCCTCCTCGGTGCCGTCGCCCTGCCCGGCGAGGAGTTCCTCGTCGTCGGCCTCCGCCATGAGCGCCTCGTCCACCGGGCGGAACTCGACCAGCCCGATCGGCTCCAGCTGCCGGAACTGGTCGTCGAGGCGCATCATCGCGTCCGAGACCTGTTCGAGCACGGCGTCGGTGGGGTCGCCCATGTCGTCGGGGACGACCATCGAGGCGGCGAGCACCGGCAGCGGCACCGGGCTGTCGCCGGAGCCTCCTTCGGCGACGGTGAGCAGGTAGAGGTTGGCGAGCACCCCGTCGAGGAAGTCCGCCTCGCGCTGCGGGTTCCAGTCGAGCCGGTCGAAGTCGATGTCGCCTCCCGCGTCCAACGCGTCGACGAGGTCGTCGAGGTCGGGCACGGCGGCGTCCGCGAGGACGGCGTCCAGGGCCGCGAGCCACAGGTCGAGCACATCGCCGGGCGCGCCGCCCGCGATCAGGGCCAGGTCCTCGCCGGGGGCGGCGGTGCCGTACCGCGGCTCCACGCCGTCCGCGGCGCCCTCGCCCGTCTCGTGCTCCGCGGCGCCCGCGTCCTCGTCCGGCTCGGTCACGTCGACCAGCCCGGTGTCCACGGCCACCCGCCAGGCCTGGCTCGCGAGCACCGGGCCCTCCTCGCCCTCGGGGTCGAGCCCCAGGACGGCCGCCGCCTCGGCGAGCTGTTCGGCGGTCAGTTCACCGCCGACGTCCACGCGGGTGTGGGGGCCGGCCCAGCGGGCGAGGCGCACGGCGTGCGCGAACAGCGGGGTGACCAGGGCGTCGCGGGCCAGTTCCGCATCGGAGTGCAGCCGTACCGGCGGCAGTGTGGGGTGCGGCTCTGCGGACATGGGGCGGTTCTCCTCGCGGTCGCGGTGGGGCCGTTGGGTCGTACGGCGACGACCCAGCGTAGACGCAATTCGGGCATGCCCGAGGGGCCATCGCCCTTGGTTCATCCCACAGTCAGCTGCCGTCTTCCTCGGAGACCTTGACAACTTTGCGGTCCACACAGGAAATTGACGCGCGTAGATGTACTGAGCAGTACAGGAGCCCCGGAATTCCCGGCGTTCCCCCCCCACCCTCACACCGGAGTTCCCGCCCATGCGCTCCTCGCATCCCCGTTCCGCCGCCGTCGCGGCCCTCGTCGCCACCGCGCTGGCCACCGGCCTGCTCGCGGGCTCCGCCGACGCGGCCGAAGGCGCCGTGTCCGCCGATCCGATACGCATCCACGACATCCAGGGCACCACCCGCATATCCCCGCTCAACGGCAAGCAGGTCGCCGACGTCGAGGGCATCGTCACCGGCGTGCGGGCGTACGGCTCGCGCGGCTTCTGGATCCAGGACCCCGACGCCGACGACGACGCCGCCACCAGCGAGGGCGTGTTCGTCTTCACCAGCTCGGTGCCGACCGTCGCCGTCGGCGACGCCGTCAAGGTGACCGGCACGGTCGGCGAGTACATCCCGGGCGGCGTCTCCTCCGGCAACCAGTCCGTGACCCAGATCGCCAAGCCGGTCGTGACCGTGGTCTCCTCGGGCAACGCCCTGCCGGCCGCGACCGCGATCAACGAGTACACGGTGCCCGCCGCGTACGCCCCGGCGGGCGACCCGGCCGCCGCCGGCAGCATCAACGCCCTGACCCTGGAGCCCTCGCGCTTCGCCCTGGACTTCTACGAGTCCGTCGAGGGCATGAACGTCAAGATCGGCACCTCGCGCGTGGTCGGTGCCACCGACCCGTACTCGGAGCTGTGGGTCACGGTCAAGGGCTGGGAGAACACCGCCAAGCGCGGTGGCACGATCTACGGTTCGTACGAGTCCCAGAACACCGGCCGGCTCCAGATCCAGCAGCTCGCGCCCGTCGCGCAGCAGCCCTTCCCCGTGGCCAACGTCGGCGACAAGCTGACCGGCGCCACCGAGGGCCCGCTGGACTTCAACCAGTTCGGCGGCTACACCCTGGTGGCCCGCACGCTCGGCACGGTCAAGGCGGGCACCCTGGCCCCCGAGAAGACCAAGGCGCAGGCGGCCGACGAGCTCGCGGTGGCCACGTACAACGTCGAGAACCTCGACCCGAGCGACCCGCAGGAGAAGTTCGACGCGCTGGCCAAGGCCGTCGTCGAGAATCTCGCCTCCCCCGACGTCGTGGCCCTGGAGGAGATCCAGGACGACAACGGCGCCAAGAACGACGGCACCGTCGCGGCCGAGCAGACGCTGACGAAGTTCACCGCGGCGATCACGGCGGCCGGCGGTCCCGCGTACCAGTGGCGGACCGTCAACCCCGAGAACAACAAGGACGGCGGCGAGCCCGGCGGCAACATCCGTCAGGTGTTCCTCTACAACCCGGCGCGGGTCTCCTTCACCGAGCGCGCCGCGGGCGACGCGGTCACGGCCACCGCTGTCACCACGGTCGACGGCAAGGCCGCCCTGACCCACTCCCCCGGCCGGATCGACCCGGCGAACGCGGCGTGGGCCGACAGCCGCAAGCCGCTGGCCGGCGAGTTCGTCTTCCGCGGCAAGACGGTCTTCGTCATCGCCAACCACTTCGGTTCCAAGGGCGGCGACGAGGGTCTCACCTCCCACCACCAGCCGCCGGTGCGCTCCTCGGAGGCCAAGCGGCTGCTCCAGGCGCAGGCCGTGAACGGCTTCGTCAAGGAGATCCTGGCGGCCGACAAGAAGGCGAACGTCATCGCCCTCGGCGACATCAACGACTTCGAGTTCTCGGCGACCGCCGACGCCCTGGCGGACGGCGGGGCGCTGTACCCGGCGATCAAGTCGCTGCCGAAGGCGGAGCGCTACTCGTACGTGTACCAGGGCAACGCGCAGGTGCTGGACCAGATCCTGACCAGCCCGGCGATCAAGACCTTCACGTACGACAGCGTCCACATCAACGCGGAGTTCGCGAGCCAGAACAGCGACCACGACCCGCAGGTGCTGCGCTTCCGCCCGTAGTCACGGGCGGAACGGCAGGGGGTCCGGGCGCCGTCCCGCCCGGGCCCCCTGCCACCCTTCGAGGGGGCCTTTCAGGACAAGGTGGGGACTTTCGGCCCTGGCGTGACACTCGACACACCACTGTCCAATTCGGCCGTTCTGGTGTTGAGTGTCTGCACGCCCGATCTTGCACGCTCGATCCCGCACCCCGGAGGACCGTGTGTTCCCCTCCATCACCCTCGTCCAGGAAATCGGCATCGCCGTCCTGCTCGTGGCCGCCTTCGTCTGGGTGGTCGGCCTCGGCCACATCCTGTGGGACGGCCGCTTCCACCACTCCGGGCAGGACGCCTTCGAGGGCCTGTCGACGATCCCGACCCAGCGCGGCCCGGCCGGGCACCCCATGGAGTCGGTGGAACTGACGGAGGAGGAGGAACAGGCCTTCGCCGGCCTGGTCCGCACGATCCCCCTGCACTGACCGGTTCGGCCCGCCGGGCCCCCTCCCCCGCTCGGGGCGGGAGGGCCGCCCGCGGCCGGCGTCCACTCGGGGACGCGCGACGCCCTCCCACCCGTTCGGGGTGGGAGGGCGTCGCGGTGTCCGGCGCCGGCGATCCGGCCCCGGTCGTGGGTCAGTTGTGGCTGTGCAGGATCTCGTTCAGGCCGCCCCAGACCGCGTTGTTCGGGCGGGCCTCGACGGCGCCGGTGACCGAGTTGCGGCGGAAGAGGATGTTGTCGGCGCCGGAGAGCTCCAGGGCCTTGACGATCTGGCCGTCCGGGAGGGTGACGCGGGTGCCCGCGGTGACGTACAGGCCGGCCTCGACGATGCACTCGTCGCCCAGGGCGATGCCGACGCCCGCCTCGGCGCCGACCAGGGTGCGCTCGCCGATCGAGATGATCTGCTTGCCGCCGCCCGACAGGGTGCCCATGGTGGACGCGCCGCCGCCGATGTCGGATCCGTCGCCGACCACGACGCCGGCCGAGATGCGGCCCTCGACCATGGAGGTGCCGAGGGTGCCGGCGTTGAAGTTGACGAAGCCCTCGTGCATGACGGTGGTGCCCTCGGCGAGGTGCGCGCCGAGGCGGACGCGGTCGGCGTCGGCGATGCGGACGCCCTTGGGGGCGACGTAGTCCGTCATGCGCGGGAACTTGTCGATCGAGGTGACCTGGAGGTGCAGGCCCTCGGCGCGGGCGTTCAGGCGGACCGTCTCGATCTCGTCGACGGGGACGGGGCCCAGCGAGGTCCAGGCGACGTTGGTCAGCAGGCCGAAGACTCCGTCGAGGTTCTGGCCGTGCGGCTTGACCAGGCGGTGGCTGAGCAGGTGCAGGCGCAGGTACGCGTCGTGGGCGTCCAGCGGCTTGTCGTCGAGCGAGGAGATGACCGTGCGGACGGCTACGACCTCGACCCCGCGGACCGCGTCCCGGCGGATCGCCTTCGGCGCGGTGGCCCCGAGGAGTTCCACGGCCTGTTCGGCGGTGAGGCGCTCGGTGCCGGCCGGGCCGGGCTCGGCGACGAGGCGGGGGGCGGGGAACCAGGTGTCGAGGACGGTGCCGTCGGAGGTGATGGTGGCAAGGCCGGCGGCGACGGCGCCGGAGGTACGCGTAGCAGTCATGCCCGAAACCTAACCGGCGACGGGCCGCGGTCGCGAACCGGTCTCATGTGACGGTCGCGCCGCGTGTCGCGCTCGGTGGGCGGGAATGGACCCCGGCTCCCTCCGCACGCCCGGGGTCCCGGCTCCCCGCACGCTCGGGGTTCCGACTCCCGGGCCGCGGCACGCAGGGCGAGGCCGCGCGCCCGGCTCGGTGGTGACGCCGCGGCCCAGACCCCCGTCCGGGGCCGCGGCGGGTCCGTGGGTGGCGCCGCGGGCCGGGCCGACCCGAAGGGGGGACCCGGCCGCCGGGAGCGACGCCACCCTCGGCACGCCCCTGCACCCTCACCACACGACGCCCCCCACGAACAAGTCAGTTCCTTTTGAGAACGGATTAGGTCAGCATGGCAGCCTTGGGTCAACGGACAAAGGAGTTCCCATGGCCCAGCGCACGCACCTCGGCGACGCGGACTGCTCCATCGCCCAGGCCCTCGACGTCGTGGGCGACTGGTGGACGCTGCTGGTCGTGCGCGACGCCGCGCGCGGCGTGCACCGGTTCGAGGAGTTCCAACGCGAGCTCGGCGTCTCCCGCAAGGTGCTGACCGAGCGGCTGAAACTGCTGGTCGAGGCCGGGGTGTTGACGCGCGAGCCGTACCAGGAACGTCCGGTGCGGCACGAGTACCGGCTGACCCCGCGCGGCCGGGGGCTGCTGCCGGTGCTGGTGGCCCTCCAGGACTGGGGGGACACCTGGGTCCTGGGAGAGGGAGAGATGACGGCGACGACCGAGGAATCCTCGCGGGAGGCGGCCCGGGTCCACGCGCTGCTCGGCACCCGGGTGCCGGAGCTGCTGCTGCCGGACCGGTTCGGGGAGCCTCGCGACCCCGTGGCGGACACGCCGTTCACGGTCCTGTACTGCTTCCCCGGCGCCTACGCCCGGGCCGAGTCCTATCCGCCGGGGTGGGCCGGGATCCCCGGGGCGAAGGGGTGCACGCTGGAATCCTGCACGTTCCGGGACCAGTTGGCCGAGTTCACTGCGGCGGGCGCGACGATACAGGGCGTCTCCACCCAGCGGCCCGACGAGCAGCGGGAGTTCGCCGAGGCGGAGCGGTTGCGCTTCCCGCTCCTCTCGGACGCGGGACTCGCGCTGACCTCGGCGCTGCGGCTGCCGACCTTCCGCGCGGGCGGGGTGAGCCGGCTCAAGCGGCTGACCCTCGTCCTGGACCGGGACCGGACGGTGCGCGAGGTGATCTACCCGATCACGGACATCGAGGCCGGCGTCCGAACCGCCCTGGAGGCGGTCCGCGGCGCCCCCTGACCGGCCCCGCCGGCCGCGGGCACGCCGCCCGGACGCTGGTTCCCCACCCCCGGGCGGCGGTTTCTCACGCCCCGGCCAGCACCCGCCCCAGGATGTCCCGCGTGTACGCCGGGTCGTACTCCGCGTCCGTCAGCAGGACCTGGAGGCTGATCCCGTCCATCACCGCCACCAGCGCCCGCGCCGTCACCGGGTCCGTCCGCTCGCCCAGCGCCGCCGCCACGGCCGCGCACCACTCGGCGGCCACCGGCCGCAGCGCCGGGCGACGCAGGGCCGCCAGGTACAGCTCGTACTCCAGCTCCACCCGCCCCCGGTCCCGGCCCGCCGCCAGGAGTTCGCCCAGCAGCCGCGCGAGCGCCGTCGCGAGGTCCGGCTCCCCGGGGTCGGGCACCAGGACGAAATACTCGTTCGCCTGGCGCAGGGCCGCCACGAGGAGGTCGTCCAGGGTCTTGAAGTGGTAGGTCGTGGATCCCAGGGGGACGTCCGCCTCCGCCGCCACGCTGCGGTGGCTCAGGCCCGCGATGCCCTTGGCGCCCACCACCCGGATCGCCGCGTCGATGATCCGCTGTCGTCGTTCCGGGTCGTGGCGGCGCACCGCTCCGGTCGGCATCAGTGGGCCGCCCCGCCGAGGTTCAGCAGGACGACCCCGCCGATGATCAGCGCGATCCCGGCGATCTTCGCCGCGGTCGCCGCCTCCCCGAGGAACAGCATGCCGATGGCGGCGATCGCGGCCGTGCCGACGCCCGCCCAGATCGCGTACGCCGTTCCCACCGACATGGATTTCAGGGTCTGCGCGAGCAGGGTGAAGGCGATGAGGTAGCCCAGGACCGTGCCGATCGAGGGCCACAGCTTCGTGAAGCCGTCGCTGAACTTCATGGCGGTCGTGCCGGCGACCTCGGCGGCGATGGCCGCGGCAAGCAGTACGTAGGGCATGCGTACAAGGGTACACATCGTTGCGTACGCCCGTACACATATCAGGGCCCACTCCTCTGCGACCGCCCCGCCGGAAGGCCGGTCCGGCGGGGCGAACGCAGATCAGGTCCGGCGGATCAGTTGAGCGTGAACCAGGCCGCCCGCGCCTTCTTCCACTCCGCGTGCGTCAGGTCCTTGGCCTCGGTGCCGTCCCCGTACAGGTCGGCGGAGCCGCTGTCGGTGATCAGCTGGACCCGCGCCCCCGCCACCGACAGGTCGGGCACCTCCACGATGGCCTCCCAGCCGCCGGGATCGGTGGTCGGCAGGTCGGCCCGCTTGACCGGGGCGTGGCCCGCGACCCCGTCCCACTGGTACAGCGCGTACGGGTCGGAGTTGTCGTCGGCGGCCCAGGAGCCGGCGAGGATCAGGTACTGGTCGGCGGCGTTCTTGCGGATGTCGCGGATCGCGAGGCCGCCGAGGTCGAGCTCGATGCCCGCGCCGAAGGTGGCCTTCGCCCCGGTGGACAGCACCTTGTCGAAGTTGGTGACCGGCACCACCAGCGCCTTGCCGCCCGGCACGGCCGGGGCGAGCGGGGCCCGGAAGCCGAGGTAGGCGGTGGTGGTGGAGCCCGGCGCGAACTCCAGCCCCTCCACGTTGAACCCGTCGATCTGCTTGGGCGCCTCGCCGTCGGCCGTGCCGGCCGCGAAGCCGTAGCGGTTGCCGTTGCCCTTGTCCCAGGCCACCAGGTCGTCGCGGAGCTTCTTGTACGAGCGTCCGTACGCGAGTTGCGCGCCCGCCCCGGATCCGCTGAGCGTGGTGGTGAACACGGTGTTGCGGGGCGCCTTGTACTCGCCGTCCTTGTTGTTGCCGAGCGAGCCGGTCCAGTAGACGGTGTTGCCGATCCGGGTCGCCCCTTCGATGTCCACCTCCTTGCTCACCCCGAGCTGTGAGCTGAAGTCCCAGGTCTTCAGCGGCGCGGCGGACCGGGAACGGTCGTACAGCCGCAACACGTTCGACTCGTCGTCCGCGACCACGGTGTAGCCGCCGCCGACGTCCACGGCGGCCGAGGAGTCGCAGGCGCCGACGAGATAGCGGGCGTCGGCGGGGTTCGCCACGGCGGCCGACGCCGCGTACGACAGGGTCTTGGTGGCGCTCTTGCCGCCCAGCCCGGTCACCTTGACGGTGAGGTTGGTGTAGCCGCGGCCCCGTGCGGTGACGGCCAGTTGCCGGACCGCGCCCGCCCCGGTGACGGTGACGTCCCCGGTCCCGGCGACCGAGGCCTTGCTGGAGGCCGTCGCGCTGACGACCAGCGCGGACGCGTCCGCGCCGCTCTGGCCCACGGTCACGTCCACGACGGGATCCCCGACCCCGCCCACGGCCCCCGACAGGTAGGAGGCGGAGAACGTGATGGTCGGGGTGCCGTAACCGGCCGCCAGCGCGGGTGAGTTCACCCCGGCCAGCGTCAGGGCCGCCAGTGCGGCGACGCCCAGCCGGCGCGTCGCCCGCTGCTTGTTCCCCGGCGTCGTCCGTCGTGTCGTCTGCTTCATCGGTGTCCCCCACGAGTTCATCGGTGTGCCCCACACGTTCATCGGTGTCCGGCACGCGTTCATCGGTGTGCGCCACGCGTCGGGCCGAGCGTGAACCAGGCGGAGCGGGCCTTCTTCCACTCCGCGTGGTCGAGGTCCTTGGCTTCCTTGCCGTCGCCGTACAGGTCGGCGGAGCCGCTGTCGGTGATCAGTTGCACGCGGGCGCCGGGCGCCCGCAGGTCGGGCACGGTCACCACGACCTCCCACCCGCCGGGGTCGGTGGTGGGCAGGTCGGCCCGCTTGCGCGGGGCGTGCCCGGGGACTCCGTCCCACTGGTACAGCGCGTACGGGTCCGTGTTGTCGTCGGCGGCCCAGGAGCCGGCCAGGATCAGGTACTGGTTCGCTGCGTTCCTGCGGATGTCGCGGATCGCGAGGCCGCCGAGGTCCATCTCGATCGGCTCGCCGAAGACGGGCGCGGCCGTGCCCGCGACCACCCGGTCCATGTGGGTGACGGGTACGACGAGCGCCTTGCCGCCCGGCACGGCCGGGGCGAGCGGCGCCCGGAAGCCCAGGTAGGCGGTGGTGGTGGAGCCCGGCGCGAACTCCAGCCCCTCGATGTTGAAGCCGTCGATCCGCTTGGGGACCTGCCCGTTCGCGGCGCCGGCCGCGAAGCCGTAGCGGTTGCCGTGCGCGGTGTCCCAGGCGATCAGGTCCTCGCGCAGGCCGTGGTGGGCGCTGCCGAAGGAGACCTCGGTGCCGGCGCCGGATCCGGTGATCCTCGTGGTGAAGACGGTGTTCCGCTCCGCCTTGTACTTGCCGTCCTTGTTGTTGCCGAGCGAGCCGGTCCAGTAGACGGTGTCGCCCACCCGGGCCGCCGCCTCGATGTCGACCTCCTTCTTCAGGCCGAGCGAGGGGCCGAGGTCCCAGGTCCTGACCGGCGCACCGGTGCGGGAGCGGTCGTACAGGCGCAGGACGTTGGACTCGTCGTCGGCCACCAGTACGTGTCCGCCGCCCACGTCCACCGCGGCCGAGGCGTCCGAGGAACCCGTGAGGTAGCGGGTCGTGGGCGCGCCGCCGACCCGCGCCGAGGCGGCGTAGGCCAGGGTGGCCGTCGCGGTCTTCCCGCCGCGTCCGGTGACCTGGAGCGTCAGGTCGGTGTAGCCCTGCCCCCGCGGGCGGACCGTCAGGCTGCGGTCGCCCGAGGGGGTCCGCCGCTGCCGTACGTCGCCCACCGCGGCCACCGCGGGGTTGCTGGAGGACAGCACCCGCAGCCGCAGGAAGCCGGCCGGCACCCCGGGCTGCTCGACGTCCACCGTCACGGCGGGGTCGCCGTACGCGCCCACGGCTCCGGTGAGGTGGGTGGCGGAGAGCGAGATCGTCGGGTCGGCGTACCCGGCCGCGTGCGCGGGCGCCGTGAGCCCCGCGACGAGGAGGGCCGCGGCCCCGGCGACGCCCACGGCGCCCGCACGGCGCACCGGCGATAGGCGAACGGTCACAGATGGTCCTCTCGACTGCTGCGCCACGGCATGAGCGTGGCGGCCATGGAGAAGATTCGGCCACCGCGGCCAACTTCCGGTGCACGCCGTCCGACGGCCGGGCGAACAGGCCGAGGAGCGGACGTCGCAAGGGGGCCCGAACGGCAGGAGGGGCCCCCGGCACCGTGCCGGGGGCCCCTCCTCACACACGTCGACTCAGACGTTGAAACCGAGTGCGCGCAGCTGCTCACGGCCGTCATCCGTGATCTTGTCCGGGCCCCACGGGGGCATCCAGACCCAGTTGATGCGAAGTTCGTTGACGATGCCTTCCGTCGCCGACTTCGCCTGGTCCTCGATGACGTCCGTCAGCGGGCAGGCCGCCGAGGTGAGCGTCATGTCGAGGGTGGCGATGTTCGCGTCGTCGACGTGGATGCCGTAGATCAGGCCCAGGTTCACGACGTCGATGCCCAGCTCGGGGTCGACCACGTCGTAGAGGGCCTCGCGGACCTCTTCCTCGCTGGCCGGCTTGATCGACGCCTCGGGCGTCGCGTTCTCGGTCATGCCGTCTTCCTCTCCGCGTCGCCCAGGGCCTGGGCGGTCGCGTCCTTCCACGCCATCCAGCTCAGCAGAGCACACTTCACGCGGGCGGGAAACTTGGCGACACCGGCGAACGCGACCGCGTCCTCCAGTACCTCTTCCATGGCCTCGTCGGGCTCGATCTTGCCCTTGGACTGCATCAGCTCCAGGAAGGTCTCCTGGATCCGACGCGCGTCGGCGAGGTCCTTGCCGACCAGCAGCTCGTTCAGCACGGACGCGCTGGCCTGGCTGATGGAGCAGCCCTGGCCCTCGTACGAGACGTCGGTGAGCGTCTCGCCGTCGTACTTCACGCGCAGCGTGATCTCGTCACCGCACGTGGGGTTGACGTGGTGCACCTCGGCGTCGCCGTCGCGCAGGCCACGCCCGTGCGGGTGCTTGTAGTGGTCCAGGATCAGTTCCTGGTACATCGAATCCAGCTTCACTGCGTCCTCGTCGCCTTCGTCGCTTATCCGAAGAAGTTCCGTACGTGCTCCAGCCCGTCGATCAATGCGTCGACCTCGGCCGGAGAGGAGTACAGGTAGAAAGACGCCCGCGTGGTCGCGGGAATTCCGTAGCGCAGGCAGACGGGGCGCGCGCAGTGGTGTCCCACGCGGACCGCGATGCCCTGCTCGTCCAGCACCTGGCCGACGTCGTGCGGGTGGATGTCACCCAGCGTGAAGGAGATGGCGGCGCCGCGGTCCTCGGCCGTGGTGGGGCCGATGATCCGCAGGTCGGGCACCTCCAGGAGGCGCTTGACGGCGTACTCCGTGATCGCGTGCTCGTGCGCGGCGATCTTGTCCATGCCGATCGCGCTCAGGTAGTCCACGGCCGCGCCGAGGCCGACGGCCTGGGCGATCGGGGGCGTACCCGCCTCGAACTTGTGCGGGGCGGGGGCGTAGGTCGAGGCGTGCATCGACACGGTCTCGATCATCTCGCCGCCACCGAGGAACGGCGGGAGGTCCTCCAGGAGCTCCTGCCGGCCCCACAGGACGCCGATGCCGGTCGGGCCGCACATCTTGTGGCCGGTGAAGGCCACGAAGTCGGCGCCGAGCGCCTGTACGTCCAGCGGCATGTGCGGGGCGGCCTGCGAGGCGTCGATCAGCACCAGCGCGCCGACCTCCTGCGCGCGCCGGACGATCGCCTCGGTCGGGTTGACCGTGCCCATGATGTTGGAGACCAGCGTGAAGGAGACGATCTTCGTCTTCTCCGTGATGACCTCTTCGATGTTGGACAGGTCGAGCCGGCCGTCGTCGGTGAGGCCGAACCACTTCAGCTTCGCGCCCGTGCGCTGCGAGAGCAGCTGCCACGGGACGATGTTGGAGTGGTGCTCCATCTCCGTGATGGCGATCTCGGTCTCGCGGTCGACCCGGTAGGGCTCGTCCGCCCAGCCGAGCATGTTCGCGACCAGGTTGAGCGACTCCGAGGCGTTCTTGGTGAAGATCACCTCGTCGCGGCTCGGTGCGTTGATGAAGGCGGCGACCTTGTCGCGGGCGCCCTCGTACAGCGCCGTGGCCTCCTCGGCGAGCACGTGCACGCCGCGGTGGACGTTGGCGTTGTGCTGCTCGTAGTACTCGTTCAACGCGTCGAGCACCTGGCGCGGCTTCTGCGAGGTCGCCGCGTTGTCCAGGTAAACGATCTTCTTCCCGTCGTGGACCACACGATCCAGAAGGGGGAAGTCCTTGCGGATCGCCTCGATGTCGAGGAGGCCAGGCAGCTGTGTCACGCGGTCGCGCCACCCTTCACGTACTTGTCGTAACCCTCGGCCTCCAGCTGGTCCGCCAGCTCGGCGCCGCCGGACTCGGCGATCCGGCCGTTCGCGAACACGTGCACGAAGTCGGGCTTGATGTAGCGCAGGATGCGCGTGTAGTGGGTGATCAGCAGGGTGCCGACCTCGCCGCCCTCACGGACCCGGTTGACGCCCTCGGAGACGACGCGCAGGGCGTCGACGTCCAGGCCGGAGTCGGTCTCGTCGAGGATCGCGATCTTCGGCTTGAGGAGCTCCAGCTGGAGGATCTCGTGGCGCTTCTTCTCACCGCCGGAGAAGCCCTCGTTCACGTTGCGCTCGGCGAAGGCCGTGTCCATCTGGAGCTGCTCCATGGCGGACTTGACCTCCTTCACCCAGGTGCGCAGCTTGGGCGCCTCGCCGCGGATGGCGGTGGCCGAGGTGCGCAGGAAGTTGGACACCGAGACGCCGGGGACCTCGACCGGGTACTGCATGGCGAGGAACAGGCCGGCGCGGGCGCGCTCGTCGACGGACATCTCCAGGACGTCTTCGCCGTCGAGGGTGACGGTGCCACCGGTGATCGTGTACTTCGGGTGACCGGCCAGCGAGTAGGCCAGCGTGGACTTGCCGGAGCCGTTCGGACCCATGATGGCGTGCGTCTCACCCTGCTTGACGGTGAGGTCGACGCCCTTGAGGATCTCGCGGGCGCCGTTCTCGGCCTCGACGGAGACGTGCAGGTCGTGGATTTCAAGCGTTGCCATGGATACCTCAGGACTCCTGGGTGAGGGAGACGAGCACGTCGTCCCCTTCGATCTTTACGGGGTATACGGGTACGGGGCGCGTCGCGGGCAGACCGGACGGCTTGCCGGTTCGCAGGTCGAACGCCGAGCCGTGCAGCCAGCACTCGATCATGCAGTCCTCGACCTCGCCCTCCGAGAGGGACACGTTCGCGTGCGAGCAGATGTCGTTGATCGCGAACACCTCCCCCTCGGTGGAGACGATGGACACCGGCGTGCCGTCGAGTTCCACCCGCTTGGGGGTGTCCGCCTCCAGCTCGCTCAGCGCACAGGCCTTGACGTAATTCATCAGACGGAACCCTGGAGCTCGGTCTCGATCTTGGAGAGCAGGCGCTCCTCGATGTCGTCGACACCGATCTGCTGGACCAGCTCGGCGAAGAAGCCGCGCACGACCAGCCGGCGGGCCTCGTCGGCCGGAATGCCGCGGGCCTGGAGGTAGAAGAGCTGCTCGTCGTCGAAGCGGCCGGTCGCCGAGGCGTGGCCGGCGCCGACGATCTCGCCGGTCTCGATCTCCAGGTTCGGCACCGAGTCGACCCGCGCGCCGTCCGTGAGGACGAGGTTGCGGTTCATCTCGTAGGTGTCGGTGCCCTCGGCGGTCTTCTCGATGAGCACGTCACCGATCCAGACCGCGTGGGCGTCCTGGCCCTGGAGGGCGCCCTTGTAGACCACGTTCGACTTGCAGTGCGGCGCGCTGTGGTCGACCAGGAGGCGGTGCTCCTGGTGCTGGCCGGCGTCCGTGAAGTACAGGCCGAAGAGCTCGGCCTCGCCGCCGGGGCCGGCGTAGGTCACGCGCGGGTGCAGGCGGACGAGGTCGCCGCCGAAGGTGACGACGATCGACTTGAAGGTCGCGTCCCGGCCCACCAGCGCGTTGTGCTGCGAGACGTGGACGGCGGTGTCGTCCCAGTCCTGCACCGACACGACGGTGAGCTTCGCGCCGTCGCCGACGAGGAAGTCGACGTTGGCGGCGCGCACGCCGTCACCGGTGTGGTCGATGACGACGACGGCCTCGGCGAAGGCCTTCACGTCGAAGACCGTGTGGCCGTAGGTGGTGCCCCCCTCGCCGTGCAGCGTGACGCGCACGGGCTCGGTGAGGACGGCCTCCTTGGGCACGGTGACGACCGTGGCCTTGGCGAAGGACGAGAACGCCTGGGCGGCGATCCGGTCCACCGGGGTGCCCGCCTTGCCGATGCGCGCGTCGCCGCGCTCCACCGACTCGATCGTGACGACCTCGGGCGCGTCGATCTGGGCCTTCAGGGTGCCGTCGGCGACCGCGGTGCCGTCGTGCAGGCCCCGGAGGCGGGCGAGCGGGGTGAACCGCCACTCCTCCTCGCGGCCGTTGGGAACCGGGAAGTCCGCCACGTCGAAGGACGGGGGCGCGCTCATCCGGGTGGCGACGGTGGACTCGGCGGCCACCGCGATCGCGCCGGCGGTGGTCGAGCCCGCCGGAATGTTCTGAGCCTCAGCCATGGCTGTCGTCTTGCTCTCTTCCTACGTCTATGAATGTGCTGCGGATGGTCCGGGCGGGTCGGGACTAGCCGACCGAGCCCTCCATCTGCAGCTCGATCAGCCGGTTCAGCTCCAGCGCGTACTCCATGGGCAGCTCACGGGCGATGGGCTCGACGAAGCCGCGCACGATCATGGCCATGGCCTCGAACTCGGTCAGTCCGCGGCTCATCAGGTAGAAGAGCTGGTCGTCGGAGACCTTGGAGACGGTGGCCTCGTGACCCATGGAGACGTCGTCCTCGCGGACGTCCACGTAGGGGTACGTGTCCGAGCGGGAGATCGTGTCGACCAGGAGCGCGTCGCACAGCACGTTGGACTTGGAGCCGTGCGCGCCCTCGCCGATCTCGACCAGGCCGCGGTAGGAGGTGCGGCCGCCGCCTCGCGCCACCGACTTGGAGACGATGTTGGAGGAGGTGTTCGGCGCCATGTGGACCATCTTGGAGCCGGCGTCCTGGTGCTGGCCCTCGCCCGCGAAGGCGATGGACAGGGTCTCGCCCTTGGCGTGCTCGCCCATCAGGTAGACCGCCGGGTACTTCATGGTGACCTTGGAACCGATGTTGCCGTCGATCCACTCCATGGTCGCGCCCTCGTACGCCACGGCGCGCTTGGTGACCAGGTTGTAGACGTTGTTCGACCAGTTCTGGATCGTCGTGTAGCGGCAGCGGCCGCCCTTCTTCACGATGATCTCGACCACGGCGCTGTGCAGCGAGTCCGAGGAGTAGATCGGGGCGGTGCAGCCCTCGACGTAGTGGACGTAGGCGTCCTCGTCGACGATGATCAGCGTCCGCTCGAACTGGCCCATGTTCTCCGTGTTGATGCGGAAGTAGGCCTGGAGCGGGATGTCGACCTTGACGCCCTTGGGCACGTAGATGAACGAGCCGCCCGACCACACGGCGGTGTTCAGCGACGCGAACTTGTTGTCGCCGACCGGGATGACCGTGCCGAAGTACTCCTGGAAGAGCTCCGGGTGCTCCTTCAGCGCGGTGTCCGTGTCGAGGAAGATGACGCCCTGCTCCTCCAGGTCCTCGCGGATCTGGTGGTAGACGACCTCGGACTCGTACTGGGCCGCGACACCGGCGACGAGGCGCTGCTTCTCCGCCTCCGGGATGCCGAGCTTGTCGTACGTGTTCTTGATGTCCTCGGGCAGGTCCTCCCAGGAAGCGGCCTGCTTCTCGGTCGAACGCACGAAGTACTTGATGTTGTCGAAGTCGATGCCAGAGAGGTCCGAGCCCCAGTTCGGCATGGGCTTCTTGCCGAACAGCTTCAGGCCCTTGAGTCGGAGGTTCAGCATCCACTCCGGCTCGGACTTCTTGGCCGAGATGTCGCGGACGACATCCTCGGACAGACCCCGCTTGGCGACGGCGCCCGCCGCGTCGGAGTCGGCCCAGCCGTATTCGTAGGTGCCCAGGCCATCGAGCTCAGGGTGAGCAGTCTCCGTGGTCATGCGGGGTTCCTCCCGGCCGTACTTGCAGATACTGATGTGTCGGTCTGTGCGGCGCCCTTGGTGCCGGCGCCTGCGCTGCGCGGAATGAACGTCGTGCACACCCCGTCGCCGTGGGCGATCGTGGCGAGTCGCTGCACATGGGTCCCGAGCAGGCGGGAGAAGACCTCGGTCTCCGCCTCGCAGAGCTGCGGGAACTGCTCGGCCACGTGGGCGACCGGGCAGTGGTGCTGGCAGAGCTGTTCACCGCTGTGCGGACCGGGAGCGCTCTTCGCCGTGGCAGCGTACCCGTCCGCGGTCAACGCCTTGGCCAGGGCCTCGGTCCGTTCCGCGGGGGCGGCCGCCTCGACGGATTCCCGGTAGGTCTCCGCCTGCGCGGCCAGTCGTGCGCGGGCGAACGCGGCGACGGCCGCCTCGCCCTGCTCGCCCCCGCCGGCGGACTGCGCGATCCAGCGCAGGGCCTCGACGGCGAGCGAGTCGTAGGACTGGTCGAACGCGTCGCGGCCGCAGTCGGTGAGCGCGAACACCTTGGCCGGCCGACCCCGCGTGCGTGCGCCGTACACACGCTGCTCGCGGGGTGCGATCACGTCGTCGGCGACGAGTGCGTCGAGGTGACGACGGACGGCGGCCTGGGTGAGGCCGAGACGCTTGGCGAGGTCGGCGACGGTGGACGGACCGTGGTCCAGGATGGAGCGCGCGACCCGGTTGCGGGTGGACCGCTCCCCGGTCACGAGTTCCCCCTGGGGGGTCTCGATCATCCGTTCGCCGTATTTCACAACGCCATTGTTGCGTAATTAACCGGGCATCGACAAGCCGTGACCGAGGCCACCCCGGGTGGCCTCCATCACTAAGGGTCACCTAATTTATCGACGCAGAGTTATTCGGAGGCCTGCATTCCGAGCTCTCGGGCGGCCCGTCCGGGGCGCCGGTCAACGGCTCCCACCAGCAATCCCCCGCACAAGTCCGTCCCTGGACGGTAAACGCCGGGATCCGGAAAAGTTCACGGAAACCGACTGGGCCATCCAGGGCCATCGGGCCGAAAAGAGCCGTGATCGCGACGCGGTGTTCGAATCCGGGAGCCGGAAAATCCCCTCGGCCGGCCGCGGAACGATGATTTCGACCGCGCCTCCGAGCGCCGAAAAATCATGGACGGCCATGCCCGTGCCCTCGCCGCCCCCGGCACCGAGGACCCCTCTCGGCCCTCCGTAGACTCACCCGCATGAGCAACGACCCCGCCGTGGAGATCCGCGGACTGGTGAAGCGGTACCGCCCCCACCCCCACCGACCGGCCGTGGACGGACTGGACCTCACCGTCCGCACGGCGTCGGTCACCGCGGTACTGGGTCCCAACGGCGCGGGCAAGACCACCACGGTGGAGACCTGCGAGGGCTACCGACGCCCCGACGCGGGCACCGTCCGCGTCCTCGGTCTCGACCCGATCGCCCAGGCCGAGGCCCTGCGCCCGCGGATCGGCGTCATGCTCCAGTCCGGCGGGGTCTACTCCGGCGCCCGCGCCGTCGAGATGCTCCGCCACATGGCCAGGCTGTACGCGGACCCGCTCGACGTGGACACCCTCGTGGAACGCCTCGGACTCGGCGGGTGCGGCCGCACCGCCTACCGCCGGCTCTCCGGCGGCCAGCAACAGCGCCTGTCGCTCGCCATGGCCGTCGTGGGCCGGCCCGAGCTGGTCTTCCTCGACGAGCCCACGGCCGGTCTCGACCCGCAGGCCCGCCGCGCGACCTGGGAGCTCGTACGGGAACTGCGCGCCGACGGGGTCACCGTCGTCCTGACCACCCACCACATGGACGAGGCCGAGCAGCTCGCGGACGAGGTCGCCATCGTCGACGCGGGCAAGGTCATCGCCCACGGCAGCCCCGAGCAGCTCTGCCGGGGCGGCGCCGAGAACACCCTGCGCTTCACCGGCCGCCCCTCCCTCGACCTGGCCTCCCTGCTGAAGGCGCTGCCCGACGGCACCGAGGCCGCCGAGCTCAGCGCCGGGGTCTACCGGGTCACCGGCGACGTGCACCCGCAGCTGCTGGCCACCGTCGCGTCCTGGTGCGCGCAGCACGGGGTGATGCCGGACAGCCTCTCGGTCGAGCGGCACACGCTGGAAGACGTCTTCCTCGAACTCACGGGCAAGGAGCTGCGCGCATGAGCGCCGGTACGTTCACCCCCCACCCGGGGGCCGCTCCCCTGTCCCGCATGATCCGGGCGCAGACCGCGCTGGAGACCCGGATGCTGCTGCGCAACGGGGAGCAACTGCTGCTCACCGTGATCATTCCGGCGCTGCTGCTCGTGCTCTTCTCCGCCGTCGACGTCGTGGACACGGGCGAGGGCAAGGCCGTGGACTTCCTCGCGCCCGGCATCCTCGCCCTCGCGGTGATGTCCACCGCCTTCACCGGCCAGGCCATCGCCACCGGTTTCGACCGCCGCTACGGGGTCCTCAAGCGGCTCGGGGCCTCCCCGCTGCCGCGCCGGGCCCTGATGGCGGCCAAGACCCTGTCCGTCCTGGTCACCGAGGTGCTCCAGGTCGCCCTGCTGACGGTGATCGCGCTCGCGCTGGGCTGGTCCCCGCACGGGAACCCGCTGTCGGTCGCCGCGCTGATCCTGCTCGGCACCGCGGCCTTCTCGGGGCTGGGCCTGCTGATGGCGGGCACGCTCAAGGCGGAGATGACCCTGGCCGCCGCCAACCTCGTCTTCCTGCTGCTGCTGGTCGGCGGCGGGGTGATCGTGCCGCTGGACAGGTTCCCCGACGCCGTGCGCTCCGTACTCGAACTGCTGCCGATCTCGGCCCTGTCCGACGGGCTGCGCGAGGTGCTCCAACACGGGGCCTCGATGCCCTGGGGCGACGCCGCGATCCTGTTCGGCTGGGCGGTGCTGGGGCTGGGCGCCGCCGCGAGGTTCTTCCGCTGGGAGTGAATCCCCTCCCTCGCGCGTTGGCATGACAGGAGGATGACCACCTCCACGCATCAGTGACGCACGACGAGGACGCCGGGGGGCGGGCATGACACAGCGGGAGGCCGTTCTGCGGCTGGACGAGCAGTGGGCGAGGGTCCGCTCGGGAGCCGCGCACGCGGAGCCCGGGGAGAGCGACCGGCTGCTGGCCGAGCTGATCGGCGCGCTCCGCGAGCCCGCCCGTACGGACGCCGAGTGCGCGGCCCGGCTGGGGCTGCGGCTGGGCGACCTCGCGGCCCGTCGGTTCGCCGCCGGGGACCGGGCGGGGGCGCTCTCGGCGATCGAGGAGGCCCTGCGGCACGCGCAGCAGGCCGCGGGCCACGCTCCCGAGTACGCCCGCTGGTACGCCCGGGGGCTGATCAACCAGGGCGTCTGGCTGTCCTGGCCCCTCAGCGACGACGCGCGGCTCCCCCGACACCCGCTGGGCACGGTGGCCGAGAGCGGCCCGACCCCGATGGAACGCGCGGCCGGCGAGCGCGCCCGGGACCTGACCCGTGCCGCCGTCGAGGTGTGGGCGTCCCTCGACCAGCACGATCCGGTCAACCGTCGCGGCCTGGCGCAGGCCAAGGTGTTCCTCGGCGACCGGCTCGCGGAACTGGGGTTCGCCGAGGACGCGGTGGCCTGGGCCGTCGACGCGGAGGCGGGGTTTCGCCGGCTGCTGCTGGCCGCGCCCGGCGCCGAGGAGGCCCAGGAGGCCGAGGAGGCGCTGGACCACATCGGTCGGCAACTGGAACTGCGCCTGCGCTTCCTGTCCTTCGACTCGCTGGTGAGCCTGCGCGCGGGCGGCCTGCTGCCCGAACGGCTGCTGCCCCAGGCGGTGGTGGCGGCGCGGATCCAGGGCGTCGCCGCGCCCGACATCGCGGCCCGGCTGGGCCTGGGCACCGAGCAGGTGGGCACGATGCTGGAGGTCACGCCCTGGCTCGCGGTGTGGCGGGTGGAGGTCCGGGGCGCGGACGGGCTGTGGACCGTACAGGAGCGTCCGTGGCACGGCTCGACGGAGGTGCGCGACCGCACCGCGGAGGACGTGGCGGCGGAGCTGGTGCGCGGCTTCATGGACTCGCCGGACTACCCGGGCGACGGCGGCCTGTGGCGGATCCGGCTGTGGTGGCACGAGGAGGGAGACCCGGCCGGAGCGCGGTTCCGCCTGGTCATAGGACCCGACTCGGCGGCCGGCACCCCCTCGTGAAAGTTTGCACAAGGGGCGGCATACGATAGGGGCCGTGTTGACCCCTCTCTCCTTCATCGCCGGCCGCTGGACCCCGTCACCCCGGACCGTCCGGCGGGCCGCGCTCGCCGCGCTCGTCATGAGCGTGGTCATCGTCGTCACCGGCGGCGCGGTGCGGCTGACCGGATCCGGTCTCGGCTGCGACACCTGGCCCAAGTGCACCGACGAAAGCCTCATCGTGACCCGGGAACAGGGCTTCCACGGGGCGATCGAGTTCGGCAACCGCATGCTGACGTACGTGCTCTGCGCCGCCGTCGGCTGGGCCATCGTCGCCGCCCGTTCGACGAAGCCGTGGCGCCGTTCCCTGTCCCGGTTGGGCTGGCTCCAGTTCGCCATCGTGATGGGCAACGCCGTGCTCGGCGGCATCACCGTCCTGACGGGGCTCAACCCGTACAGCGTGGCCGGGCACTTCCTGCTCGCCACCTCGCTGATCACGGTGACGACGATCACCTGGCAGCGCGCCGCCGAGGGCGACTCCCCGGCCCGGCCGCGGGTGCCCGCCCCGGTGCGCAGGCTCTCCTGGACGCTGGTCGCCACCACCCTGGTCCTGATCGCCGCCGGCACGGTGGTCACCGGGTCCGGTCCGCACGCGGGTGACAGCAGCGAGATCAAGCGGATGCCGTTCGACTGGGCGGCCACCGCCCACGTGCACGCCATCGCCGCCTGGGTGGTGTGCGCGCTCGCCGTCGCGATGTGGCTGGTGCTGCGCGTGGTCGACGCCCCCGTCGACACTCGGGCGCGCGCCCGCGACCTGCTGATCGTGCTGCTCGCCCAGGGCGCCATCGGCTACGTGCAGTTCTTCACCCAGGTGCCCGAGGCCCTGGTCGCCGCCCACATGCTGGGCTCCTGCCTGGTGTGGATCGCGGTGCTCCGCGTCGCGCTGAGCCTGCGCGAGCGGCCCGCGGACCAGGCCGGGATCCCGGCCCAGGGCGACCCGCTGCTCGCCGCCGTCTGAGCCCGCCCGGTCCGCCCGAGCTCCGCTCGGCCCGGGCCCGGGTCCGTCGACGGCCCGGGCCGTCGCGGGCCGGGCCGCTCAGGCGCGTTCGTCCAGCCGGTAGACGCGCCGGGCGTTCCCCGCCGCGATCATGGCCGCGACCCGGTCCGCGTCCTGCCGGGACCAGGACCCGTCGGCGACCCAGCCACCGAGCACGTCCTGGAGCGCCTGCCGGAAGACCAGGGCGCCGACGGCGTGCAGCTCGGGCAGCCTGCGACCGCCGCTGGAGAACATCAGCTTCCCGAAGGGGGCGGTCTCCAGCAGTTCGGCCAGTACCGTCGCCGCCCGCGCACCGGTCTGCGAGAGGACCGCGCCCAGGTCGGCGTACACGTGGGGGAAGGCGGACGCCAGGCGCGCCGAGTGGCGGTGGTACGGATAGCCGCCGAGCAGGACCAATCGGGTCCCGAGGCCCGCGGTGGCCCGTACGAAGTCGGTCAGCAGGGCCGGATCGGCCCGCCCCGGGTACTCCGCCGGCTCCCCCGCGCCCGTGTGCAGCTGGATCGGCAGCCCGGACGCCACCGCGCTCCACAGCAGGTGCCGCAGGAGCACCGGGTCCCGTACCGCCTCGCCCTTGGCCCGACGGGCCAGCCACCGCCCGGCCGCCCCGTGCACCTCACCGGGACCGGGCGGCTCGGGGGCGAAGGCCAGCACGGCGGGGTATCCGGCGGCATCCCCGCAGCTGAAGGCCGCGGCCCCGGCGGCGGCGTGCTGGAGGGCCTCGACGAGGTGGGAGAGGAAGGCGGTGACGGTCCCGGAGGTGTCGGCGACCTGCTCGGCCAGCAGTTCGAGCCGTACGATCTCGAAGGCCTCGGCGTCGCCGGCGAGGGACAGTTCCTTGGGCCCGGTGACGTCCCCGGGAACCCCCGTGTCGACCAGGTAGGCGGCGACCCGGGAGCCGCGCAGGAGACGTTTGCCGGCCTCGACGACCCCGAGCTCGCGCCGGCGGGCCAGGTAGCGGGCGGGCGTGCAGTGGGGCTCAAGCCCCAGCAGCGGCGGACACCAGCGGCGCACGGCGAAGCCGGTCTGGGTGTCGAAGAAGGTGGTGCCTGCGGCGGGCGGGCCGGCAGAGCTGATCAGCTGGGCCTCGAAGGTGCCGAGGCCCAGCTCCGTGCGGAGCACTCCCTGGCAGTACTGGTCCACCAGGGGCGGCGTTTCGATCATCCGGTCATCCCGTTGCGGACGTGAGGAAGGCGCTTCCACACGTCCTAACGGGTGAGCGGGGTGTGAGGTGTTGCTCGGGCTGTTGACCGAGCCCTCAGAATCCGGGATTGGCGGGTCCGCCCATCTGGATGCCGGCCATCCGGGTCCACTCGTAGGGCCCGGTCCGCACGCGCGCGGCGAACTCGCCGTCGAACTCCTCGTGCAGGGTCAGCCCGGCCTTCTCGGCGGCCAGCTCGGCCACGCCGTAGGTCGGGGCCACCAGGTCGCCCCAGCCCCCGTCGGTGCCCACGAGGACGATCCGGGTGCCGGCCTGGCCGATGTGGGCCAGCTGACCCTCGGCGCCGCCGTGCTGCTTGGCGAACGCGCCGATCTGCCGGGCCAGCTTCGCGGCGGTGCGGTCCTGCTTCTTGTCCGGCGTGGCCGGGGTGACCGGGGTGTCTGCGGTGTCTGCCATGACTCGCATGCTACCGACGAGTAATCACTTGAGGAAGGGATCCACGGCGACGGCGACGAAGAGCAGCGACACATAGGTGATCGACCAGTGGAACAGTCGCATCTCCTTCAGCTTCGCGCCCGTCACGCCCGACTTGGCCCGCGCGTTCAGCGCGTGCGCCTCCCACAGCCACCAACCGCCGGCCACCAGCGCCACCGTCGTGTAGAACCAGCCGGTGTAGCCGAGCGGGGTCAGCAGCAGCGAGACCGCCACCATCACCCAGCTGTAGAGGACGATCTGGCGCGCCACGACCTTGTTGCCCGCCACGACCGGCAGCATCGGCACGCCGGCCCGCGCGTAGTCGTCCTTGACCTTCATGGACAGCGGCCAGTAGTGCGGCGGCGTCCAGAAGAAGATGACGAGGAACAGGATGATCGCGGCCCAGGAGACCTCGTTCTTCACCGCGGACCAGCCGATGAGCACCGGCATGCAACCGGCGATGCCGCCCCAGACGATGTTCTGCGCGGTGCGCCGCTTCAACAGCATCGTGTAGACCACGACGTAGAAGAGGAGCGCGCCGAGCGACAGGGCCGCGGACAGCCAGTTGACGAGGAGCCCGAAGAAGAGGGTGGAGACCACCGCGAGGCCGAGGCCGAAGGCCAGGCACTCACGCGGGCTCACCATGCCGGTCACCAACGGCCGCTGCGCCGTACGGTCCATCAACGCGTCGATGTCGCGGTCGATGTACATGTTCAGCGCGTTCGCGCCACCGGCCGAGAGGTAACCGCCGAAGCAGGTCGCGAGCACCAGCCAGAGGGAGGGGACGCCCCCCTCGGCCAGGAACATCACCGGCACTGTGGTGATCAGCAGAAGTTCGATGATCCGAGGCTTGGTCAAAGCCACGAATGCCATGGCCCTGGCCCCGAACGGCCGGTGACCGGGGCTCGTCCCGAGCACCGCCGCTGGACGGGATTCGACGGCCGTCACGCACACCCCTGAGAGAGAATCCAGCAAGCTCCGACTCGCACTCTTCAGGCGTGAAAGTCCGGTAAAGGCTTGCGCGTACCACGCCACTCTAGACGTTGCTCTTGTGTCGCCCTGCGCGGGGGTCGCCTCGTGTTGGGCCGATCGGCCCGAGCCCAGGTGAACACCAGTGGCCAACCAGGCGACGCACTACCGGCACTCGAATAGCCGCACGCCCCGGCGGGGGTAGGCTCGGAATCGCGCCGGTGCACCGTTCGTCACCGGGAAACGACATGTGGAGAGGAGCCCTGACAAACGGTGAGCACCAAGCCGACCACCACAGAGCTCGAGTGGACCGAACTGGACCAGCGGGCCGTCGACACCGCCCGCATCCTGGCCGCCGACGCGGTACAGAAGGTCGGGAACGGCCACCCCGGTACGGCGATGAGCCTGGCCCCCGCCGCGTACACCCTTTTCCAGAAGGTCATGCGGCACGACCCGGCCGACCCCGAATGGGTCGGGCGTGACCGCTTCGTGCTCTCCGCAGGGCACTCGTCCCTGACCCTCTACACCCAGCTCTACCTGGCCGGTTTCGGCCTGGAGCTGGCTGACCTGGAGGCGTTCCGCACCTGGGGCTCCAAGACCCCCGGTCACCCGGAGTACGGACACACCAAGGGCGTCGAGACGACCACCGGCCCGCTGGGCCAGGGCGTCGCCAACGCGGTGGGCATGGCCATGGCCGCCCGCTACGAACGCGGTCTGTTCGACCCGGAGGCCGCCCCGGGCACCTCCCCGTTCGACCACATGATCTACGCGATCGCCGGCGACGGCTGCCTCCAGGAGGGCATCTCGCACGAGGCGTCCTCGCTGGCCGGCCACCAGAAGCTCGGCAACCTCGTGCTGCTGTGGGACGACAACCACATCTCCATCGAGGGCGACACGGAGACGGCCGTCTCCGAGGACACCCTCGCGCGCTACGAGGCCTACGGCTGGCACGTCCAGCGCGTCGCCCCGCAGGAGAGCGGCGACCTGGACCCGAAGGCGCTGTTCGCCGCGCTGGAGGCCGCCAAGGCCGAGACCGGGCGCCCGTCGTTCATCGCGATGCGCTCGATCATCGCCTGGCCCGCCCCGCACGCCCAGAACACCGAGGCCGCGCACGGCTCGGCCCTCGGCGCCGACGAGGTCGCGGCCACCAAGCGCGTGCTGGGCTTCGACCCGGAGAAGAGCTTCGACGTCGCCGACGAGGTCCTCGCCCACACGCGCGAGGCGCTCGACCGGGGCCGCGAGGTCAAGGCCGCGTGGGAGAAGGACTTCTCCGCCTGGCGCACCTCCAACCCGAAGCGCGCGGCCGAGTTCGACCGCATCAACGCCAACGAGCTGCCCGAGGGCTGGGAGGAGAAGCTCCCCGTCTTCGAGACCGGCAAGGGCGTCGCCACCCGCGCCGCGTCCGGCAAGGTCCTGGAGGCCCTCGGCGCGGTCATCCCGGAGCTGTGGGGCGGCTCGGCCGACCTCGCCGGCTCCAACAACACCACCATCGACAAGAACTCCTCGTTCCTGCCGGTGGGCAACCCGCTCCCGGGCGCCCAGCCGTACGGCCGCACGATCCACTTCGGGATCCGCGAGCACGCCATGGCCGCGGCCATGAACGGCATCGCGCTGCACGGCCACACCCGCATCTACGGCGGCACGTTCCTGACGTTCTCCGACTACATGCGCAACGCGGTCCGCCTCTCCGCGCTGATGCACGTGCCGGTCACCTACGTGTGGACGCACGACTCCGTCGGTCTCGGCGAGGACGGCCCGACGCACCAGCCGGTCGAGCACGTCGCCTCGCTGCGCGCCATCCCGGGCCTGAACGTGGTCCGCCCGGCGGACGCGAACGAGACCGTCGTCGCCTGGCGCGAGATCCTCCGGCGCCACACCAAGGTGTTCGGCAAGGGTGCCCCGCACGGTCTGGCGCTGACCCGCCAGGGCGTGCCCACCTACGAGCTGAACGAGAACGCCGCCAAGGGCGGGTACGTCCTCCTCGACGCCGAGGGCGGCGAGCCGCAGGTGATCCTCATCGGCACCGGCTCCGAGGTCCAGCTCGCCGTCGGCGCCCGCGAGGCGCTCCAGGCCGAGGGCATCCCGACCCGCGTGGTCTCGATGCCGTCCGTCGAGTGGTTCGAGGAGCAGGACCAGGCGTACAAGGACAGCGTCCTGCCGCCCGCCGTCAAGGCGCGCGTCGCCGTCGAGGCCGGCATCGGTCTGACCTGGCACCGCTACGTCGGCGACGCCGGCCGGATCGTGTCGCTGGAGCACTTCGGCGCCTCCGCCGACGGCGCCCTGCTGTTCCGCGAGTTCGGTCTGACGGCCGAGGCCGTCACCGCCGCCGCCCAGGAATCCCTCACCGCCGCCGCGCGCTGACACCGGTACACGAACCAGTAGGAGATGCAATTCCCATGACAGACGCACTCAAGCGCCTCTCCGACGAGGGCGTGGCGATCTGGCTGGACGACCTGTCCCGCAAGCGCATCACGTCCGGCAACCTCGCCGAGCTCATCGACCAGCAGCACGTCGTCGGTGTCACCACCAACCCGTCGATCTTCCAGAAGGCGATCAGCAGCGGCGACGGTTACGAGCAGCAGCTCGCCGACCTCGCGGCCCGCAAGGTCACCGTCGAAGAGGCGATCCGCATGATCACGACGGTGGACGTCCGCGACGCCGCCGACATCCTGCGCCCCGTGTTCGACGCGACGGAGGGTCAGGACGGCCGGGTCTCGATCGAGGTCGACCCCCGGCTGGCCCACAACACCACGGCGACCGTCGCCGAGGCCAAGCAGCTCGCCTGGCTGGTGGACCGCCCGAACACGCTCATCAAGATCCCGGCGACCAAGGCCGGCCTGCCGGCGATCACCGAGGTCATCGGCCGGGGCATCAGCGTCAACGTCACGCTGATCTTCTCGCTGGAGCGCTACCGCGAGGTCATGGAGGCCTACCTGGCGGGTCTGGAGAAGGCCAAGGCCGCCGGCCTGGACCTCGCCAAGATCCACTCGGTCGCCTCGTTCTTCGTGTCCCGCGTGGACTCCGAGATCGACAAGCGCCTCGACGACCTCGGCACCGACGAGGCCAAGGCCCTGAAGGGCAAGGCGGCCCTCGCCAACGCCCGTCTGGCCTACGAGGCCTTCGAGGAGGTCTTCGCCGGTGAGCGCTGGGCCGCCCTGGACAAGGCGCACGCGAACAAGCAGCGTCCGCTGTGGGCCTCGACCGGCGTCAAGGACCCGGCCTACAAGGACACCCTGTACGTGGTGGACCTGGTCGCCCCCGGCACCGTGAACACCATGCCGGAAGCCACCATGGAGGCCACCGCCGACCACGGCGAGGTCACCGGCGACACCATCCGCGGCACCTACGAGCAGTCGCGCGCCGAGCTCGACGCGGTCGCGAAGCTGGGCATCTCGTACGACGATGTCGTTCAGCTGCTGGAAGACGAGGGCGTCGAGAAGTTCGCGGTGTCCTGGAACGACCTGCTGAAGTCGACCGAGGCGGAACTCGTGCGCCTTGCCCCCACGGAGGCCTGAACACTTTGTCTGTGAACGGAGCGAACCCGCTTCGTGACGCACAGGACCGGCGGCTCCCGCGCATCGCGGGGCCGTCCGGCCTGGTCATTTTCGGCGTTACGGGTGACCTGTCGCGCAAGAAGCTGATGCCTGCCGTCTACGACCTCGCCAACCGCGGCCTGCTCCCGCCGGGCTTCTCGCTCATCGGGTTCGCCCGGCGCGAGTGGCAGGACGAGGACTTCGCCCAGGAGGTGCACGACGCGGTCAAGGAGCACTCGCGCACTCCCTTCCGTGAGGAGGTGTGGCAACAGCTCGTCCAGGGCTGCCGCTTCGTCCAGGGCGACTTCGACGACGACGCGGCCTTCGAGACGCTGAAGGCCACGATCGAGGAACTCGACAAGGCCCAGGGCACCGGCGGGAACTTCGCCTTCTACCTCTCGGTTCCGCCGAAGTTCTTCCCCAAGGTGGTCCAGCAGCTCAAGGACCACGGTCTGGCGCAGAAGGAAGGCTCGTGGCGGCGCGCCGTCATCGAGAAGCCCTTCGGCCACGACCTGAAGAGCGCGGAAGAGCTCAACAAGGTCGTCCACGAGGTCTTCCCCCGTGACGAGGTCTTCCGGATCGACCACTACCTCGGCAAGGAGACCGTCCAGAACATCCTGGCGCTCCGCTTCGCCAACACCATGTTCGAGCCGATCTGGAACCGGTCGTACGTCGACCACGTGCAGATCACCATGGCGGAGGACATCGGCATCGGCGGCCGGGCCGGGTACTACGACGGCATCGGCGCCGCCCGTGACGTGATCCAGAACCACCTGCTCCAGCTGCTCGCGCTCACGGCGATGGAGGAGCCCGGCTCCTTCCACCCGAAGGCGCTGGTGGCGGAGAAGCTCAAGGTGCTGACCGCCGTGGAGCTGCCCGAGGACCTGGGCAAGCACACCGTGCGCGGCCAGTACTCGGCGGCCTGGCAGGGCGGCGAGAAGGTCGTCGGGTACCTCGAAGAGGACGGCATCGACCCCAAGTCGAAGACCGACACCTACGCGGCCATCCGTCTGGAGATCAACAACCGTCGCTGGGCGGGCGTCCCGTTCTACCTGCGGACCGGCAAGCGCCTGGGCCGTCGGGTGACCGAGATCGCGGTGGTCTTCAAGCGGGCCCCGTACCTCCCGTTCGAGTCGGGCGCGACCGAGGAGCTGGGGCAGAACGCCCTGGTCATCCGGGTCCAGCCGGACGAGGGCGTGACGGTCCGCTTCGGCTCCAAGGTGCCCGGCACCTCCATGGAGGTCCGGGACGTCACGATGGACTTCGCCTACGGCGAGTCCTTCACGGAGTCCAGCCCCGAGGCCTACGAGCGGCTGATCCTCGACGTCCTGCTGGGTGACGCGAACCTCTTCCCGCGTCACCAGGAGGTCGAGCTCTCCTGGAACATCCTCGACCCGATCGAGCAGTACTGGGACAAGCACGGCAAGCCCGCGCAGTACCCGGCGGGCACCTGGGGACCGGTCGAGGCGGACGAGATGCTCGCACGAGACGGACGGAGCTGGCGCCGGCCATGAAGATCGACCTTACGGAGACCACCTCCAGCAAGATCAACGCCGCGTTGGTGCAGGCACGCCGGGACATCGGCACGCCGGCCATCGGCATGGTCCTCACGCTGGTGATCGTGACCGACGAGGAGAACGCGTACGACGCGCTCAAGTCGGCGAACGACGCATCCCACGAGCACCCCTCGCGGATCATCGTCGTGGTCAAGCGGATCAGCCGCTCGCCGCGCAGTCGCCGCGACGCCCGTCTCGACGCGGAGATCCGGGTCGGGGCGGACGCCGGCTCCGGCGAGACGGTCGTGCTCCGCATGCACGGCGAACTGGTCAACCACGCCCAGTCGGTGGTTCTCCCGCTCCTGCTGCCCGACGCCCCCGTGGTGGTCTGGTGGCCGGAGGGCGCTCCGGCGGACCTGGCGGGCGACCCGCTGGGCTCGCTGGGACAGCGCCGGATCACGGACACGTACGCCTCCGAGAGTCCGATCGCCGCGCTCGGCAGCCGGGCCAAGGCGTACGCGCCGGGTGACACGGACCTGTCCTGGACCCGGATCACCCCGTGGCGTTCGATGCTGGCCGCGGCGCTCGACCAGCAGAGTCGCGTCTCCGTCGTCTCGGCGACCGTCGAGGGCGAGGACGACAACCCGAGCTGCGAGCTGCTGGCCATGTGGCTGGCGGACCGTCTGGGCGTACCGGTCAAGCGCACCCACTCCGGCGGCCCCGGCCTCACGGCCGTCCGGCTGGAGACCACGGACGGCGTGATCGTCCTGGACCGGGCGGACGGGGCGCTGGCGACGCTGTGCATGCCGGGTCAGCCCGACCGCGCGGTGGCGCTCAAGCGTCGTGACACGGCCGAGCTGCTGGCGGAGGAACTGCGCCGGCTGGACCCGGACAACACGTACGAGGCCTCGCTGAAGTTCGGCGTGGACCGGCTGGACGCGAAGAAGGCTCCGGCCGGCTCGTCGGAGGCTTCCGCCGGCAAGGCGCAGGACCCCGCGGCCAAGGCCGAGGCGCCCGCGAAGCCGGCGGGCAAGGCCCCGGCCAAGAAGGCCTCGGCCAAGCAGTGACGCACCACGGCCGCCGGTCGGACGCCCGCGAGGGGGTCCGACCGGCGGCCGAGCCATTTCCCCGCAGCAACGAGCAAGAAGGCGGCACGCACATGGGTATGACGACTCCCCAGGTCGTCGTCCACCGGGACAAGGAGCTGATGGCCCAGGCCGCGGCGGCCCGGCTCATCACGAAGATCGTGGACGCGCAGGCGGCCCGCGGCAGCGCCTCGGTGGTGCTGACCGGCGGCCGCAACGGCAACGGTCTGCTCGCGGCGCTGGCGGCCGCTCCGGCCCGGGACGCGATCGACTGGTCGCGGCTGGACCTGTGGTGGGGCGACGAGCGGTACGTCCCCGCCGACGACCCCGAGCGCAATCACGTCCAGGCCCGCGAGGCGCTCCTGGACGCGGTGCCGGTCGATCCGGCGCGCGTCCACGTCATGCCGGCCTCGGACGGCCCGTACGGGGCGGACGTCGACGCCGCCGCCGCGGCCTACGCGGCGGAACTCGCCAAGGCGGCGGGTCCGGAGGACCACGGCCCGGTCCCCCGCTTCGACGTGCTGATGCTGGGCGTCGGCCCGGACACCCACGTGGCGTCGCTGTTCCCGGAGCACCCGGCGTCCCGCGAGACCGAGCGCACGGTGGTCGGTGTGCACGGCGCCCCGAAGCCGCCGCCGACCCGGGTCTCGCTGACCCTTCCGGCGATCCGGGCGGCCCGCGAGGTCTGGCTGCTGGCGGCGGGCGAGGACAAGGCGGGCGCGGTGGCGCTCGCGCTCGGCGGCGCGGGCGACGTCCAGGCCCCGGCGGCGGCGGCCTACGGGCGCAGCCGCACCCTGTGGCTCCTCGACCGCGCGGCGGCGGCCAAGCTGCCGTCGGACATGTACCCGCCGGCGTCGGCCTGACCTTCCGCGTCCGAACGGCGGGGGTGCGGGGGCCGGGCCCCCCCACCCCCGCCCCGGATCAGGACCGGCCGCGCAGCGAGCGGTACGTCGCGACGAGGGCCCGCGTCGAGGCGTCGAAGCCCTCCACGTCCGCCCCTTCGGTCAGCGCCGGCTCCACCCGCTTGGCGAGCACCTTGCCGAGTTCGACTCCCCACTGGTCGAAGGAGTCGATGTTCCACACCGCGCCCTGGACGAACACCTTGTGCTCGTACAGGGCGATCAGCTGCCCCAGTACGCCGGGGGTCAGTTCGGTCGCGAGGATCGTCGTCGTGGGGTGGTTGCCCGCGAACGTCTTGTGGGCGACCAGCGCCTCGTCGACGCCCTCCGCCCGGACCTCCTCGGCGGTCTTGCCGAAGGCCAGGGCCTGCGTCTGCGCGAAGAAGTTCGCCATCAGCAGGTCGTGTTGGGCCTTCAGCGGCGCGGAGAGTTCCGCCACCGGCCGGGCGAAGCCGATGAAGTCCGCCGGGATCAGCTTCGTTCCCTGGTGGATCAACTGGTAGTACGCGTGCTGCCCGTTCGTGCCGGGCGTGCCCCACACCACCGGTCCGGTCTGCCAGTCCACCGGGTTGCCGTCCCGGTCCACCGACTTGCCGTTGGACTCCATGTCCAGCTGCTGGAGGTAGGCCGTGAACCGCGACAGGTAGTGGCTGTACGGCAGCACCGCGTGCGACTGCGCGTCGAAGAACCCGCCGTACCAGACCCCCAACAGGCCCATCAGCAGCGGCGCGTTCTCCTCCGGCGGCGCGGTCCGGAAGTGCCGGTCCATGGCCGCGAAGCCGTCCAGCATCTCCCGGAAGGCGTCCGGGCCGATCGCGATCATCAGCGAGAGGCCGATCGCGGAGTCGAAGGAGTAACGCCCGCCGACCCAGTCCCAGAACTCGAACATGTTGGCCGGGTCGATGCCGAACCCGGTGACCTTCTCGGCGTTGGTGGACAGCGCCACGAAGTGCCGTGCCACGGCGCTCTGGTCACCGCCCAGCCCCGCGAGCAGCCAGTCCCGCGCCGAGGTGGCGTTGGTGATGGTCTCGATCGTGGTGAAGGTCTTCGACGCGATGATGAACAGCGTCTCCGCCGGGTCGAAGTCCCGTACCGCCTCGTGCAGGTCGGCGCCGTCCACGTTGGAGACGAAACGCAGCGTCAGCCCGCGGTCGGCGAAGGCGCGCAGCGCCTCGTACGCCATCGCCGGGCCCAGGTCGGAGCCGCCGATGCCGATGTTGACGACGTTCTTGATGCGCTTGCCGGTGAAGCCCGTCCACTTGCCCGACCTGACCTGGTCGGAGAACGCGGCCATCTTGTCGAGGACGGCGTGCACGTCGGGGACGACGTTCTCGCCGTCCACCTCGATCACCGCGTCCCTCGGGGCGCGCAGAGCGGTGTGCAGGACCGCCCTGTCCTCCGTCGTGTTGATCTTCTCGCCGCGGAACATCGCATCGCGCAGCTCGGCCACACCGGTCGCCGAGGCCAGTGCGCGCAGCAGCGCGAGCGTCTCGTCCGTCACGAGGTGCTTCGAGTAGTCGATGTGCAGGTCGCCGACCCGCAGCGTGTAGCCGGTGCCCCTGCCCGGATCCGCCTCGAACAGCTCCCGCAGATGCGTCTGCCCCAGCTCTTCCCGGTGCTTGCCGAGTGCGAGCCACTCGGGTGTCCGGTTCAGCCTCGTACGGGTGTCTGCGTTCATCTCGGACATCAACCCACTTCTTCCGTCCTGTCGTGCCCCGCCACGCCCCAACCTAAGGGATGTGAAGGGGGCCAACACGCACAAAGGGGCCCGGCCCGCGGGTTCGTGTCCTCCGCGGGGCCGGGCCCCAAGTCACTCTTGAGTGCGAACCGGCCGGAGGCCGAGGTTCGAACGGTTCAGATCTCGCCGCGCAACTTGGCGAGGGCTTCGGCGAGGATCGCCTCGCCGTCGGCGTCGGTGCGCCGCTCCCGCACGTACGCCAGGTGCGTCTTGTACGGTTCGGTGCGCGGCGGAGCCGGCGGGTTGTCCCGGTCCTGGCCTGCCGGGAACCCGCAGCGCGGGCAGTCCCAGGTGTCCGGCACCTGCGCGTCGCTGGCGAAGCTGGGCTGTGTCTCGTGCCCGTTCGAGCACCAGAAGGAGATGCGCAGGCGGGGCGCGGACTCACCGCGCTCGGCCTCGCCCATCGGCCCCGCTCCGACCCGACTGCCACGGATCGCGTTGCCACTTGCCACGGTCGTAACTCCCTGCGTGATGGTGCCGCGGAGTGCGAGGGGAGGTCCGCTGCCGCGGGCGCCCGAGTCACGGAAGACCGGGCGACCGTCCAGGAACTGGAAGGACCGCCCCCGCAAAGGCCCATGATAGGCCGGGGAGAGCCCGCCGGACCGCCGGAATGGCCGGAACGGTCAGCTGGTCGACTTCATCATCAGACCGAGCGTCACGATGCAGGCGAACCAGAGCAGACCGATCACGACGGTGATGCGGTCCAGGTTGCGCTCGGCGACCGAGGAACCGCCGACCGACGACTGCATGCCGCCGCCGAACATGTCGGAAAGGCCGCCGCCCTTGCCCTTGTGCATCAGCACGAGCAGCATCAGCAGGGCGCTGAAGACGATCAGGGCGATCGAGAACCCCATAATCACGGCTGATTCCTACTTTCTGGCTTTTCCGGGATGTGCGCGGGGGCCAGTGGCTGGTGGTTCAGCCTCCTGGCCCCCGCAAGGGTACGACGGATCCGCCCTACCGCATACTCGCTGCGATGGTCACACCGGTCACTGGTCCCGGAACCGGACGATCTTGACGAACTCGTCCACGTCCAGCGCGGCGCCGCCGATGAGCGCGCCGTCGACATCGGGCTGCGCCATGATCGCGGCGATGTTGCCGGACTTCACCGAGCCGCCGTACTGGATGCGGACCTTGTCGGCCAGCTCCTGGGAGTACAGCTCGGCGAGGCGGCCGCGGATCGCCCCGCAGACCTCCTGCGCGTCCTCGGGGGTGGCGACCTCACCGGTGCCGATGGCCCACACGGGCTCGTACGCGATGACGATGGACTCGACCTGCTCGGCCGGTACGTCCTTCAGTCCGCCGTCGACCTGGGCCAGCGTGTGCGGGACCTGCTCGCCGGCCTTGCGGACGTCCAGGCCCTCGCCGACGCAGAGGATCGGGGTGATCCCGTGCTTGAAGGCGGCCTTGACCTTGGCGTTGCAGATCTCGTCGTTCTCGCCGTGGTACTGGCGGCGCTCGCTGTGGCCGACGGCCACGAACGCGCACTTCAGCTTCGACAGCATGGGGCCGGAGATCTCGCCGGTGTAGGCACCGGAGTCGTGCGCCGAGATGTCCTGGGCGCCGTACTTGATCTTCAGCTTGTCGCCGTCGACCAGGGTCTGGACCGAACGCAGGTCGACGAAGGGCGGCAGCACCGCGACCTCGACGGCGTCGTAGTCCTTGTCGGCCAGGGCGAACGCGAGCTTCTGGACGTGCGCGATGGCCTCGAGGTGGTTGAGGTTCATCTTCCAGTTGCCCGCCATCAGCGGGGTACGCGAAGTCACTTTGGTTCAGACCTCCAGTGCGGCGATGCCGGGGAGCGTCTTGCCCTCGAGGTATTCGAGGGAGGCGCCGCCACCGGTCGAGATGTGGCCGAAAGCGTTCTCGTCGAAGCCGAGCGTGCGCACGGCGGCGGCGGAGTCCCCGCCGCCGACCACGGTGAACGCGTCGCTGTCGACGAGGGCCTGCGCGATCGCGCGGGTGCCGCCGGCGTAGTCGGGGTGCTCGAAGACGCCCACGGGACCGTTCCAGAAGACGGTCTCCGCGTCGGCGATCTTCGACGCGTACAGCTCGCGGGTCTTGGGACCGATGTCCAGACCCTCCTTGTCGGCGGGGATCTTGTCCGCGTCGACGGTGATGAACTCCGCGGGGGTCTTGCCCTTGAGGTCGGGGAAGTCCGTGGAGGCGAGGATGTCGACGGGGAGGACCAGTTCGACGCCGTTGGCCTCGGCGCGCTCCATGTACTCCTTGACGACGTCCACCTGGTCCTTCTGGAGCAGGGAGATGCCGACCTCGTGGCCCTTGGCGTGGAGGAAGGTGTAGGCCATGCCGCCGCCGATGAGGAGGCGGTCGGCCTTGCCGAGCAGCTCGTCGATGACGGCGAGCTTGTCGGAGACCTTGGCGCCGCCGAGGATGACCACGTACGGGCGCTTGACCTCGGCGGTCAGCTTCTTGAGGACGTCGATCTCGGCGGCGATGAGGTAGCCGACCGCGTGCGGCAGGCGCGCGGGGAGGTCGAAGACCGAGGCGTGCTTGCGGTGCACGGCGCCGAAGCCGTCGCCGACGTAGACGTCGGCGAGCTCGGCGAGCCGGTCCGCGAAGGCGCCGCGCTCGGCGTCGTCCTTCGAGGTCTCGCCGGCGTTGAAGCGCAGGTTCTCGATGAGGGCGACCTCGCCGTCGGCGAGCGCCGCGACGGTCTCCTTGGCGGAGGCACCGACGGTGTCCGTGGCGAACGCGACGTTCTTGCCGAGCAGTTCGCCGAGGCGGACCGCGGCCGGGGCCAGCGAGAAGGCCGGGTCCGGGGCGCCCTTGGGACGGCCCAGGTGCGAGGCCACGACCACGCGGGCGCCGGCTTCGGCGAGCTTCGCGATGGTCGGCTGGACGGCGCGGATGCGGCCGTCGTCGGTGATCTTGCCTTCGGCCAGCGGCACGTTGAGGTCGGCCCGGACGAAGACCCGCTTGCCGGAGACGCCCTCGGCGAGAAGTTCGTCGATCGTCTTCATGTGTCTTTCTGCTCCTTTTCCCCACGCAGGGCCTTGTGCCCGTGCGGGGCGAGAGGGACGAGGCAAGCCACAGGGCCCGCACAGCGCTTCATCGCGCTGCCCGAGCCCTGTGCCTACATCGTGGTGCCTTGCCCTGAAACCTTGGTGACCCTTAGAGCCGCTCGCCGACGAACACGGTCAGGTCGACGAGGCGGTTGGAGTAGCCCCACTCGTTGTCGTACCAGCCGATGACCTTGACCTGCTTGCCCTGAACCATGGTCAGGGAGGAGTCGAAGGTGCAGGAGTACGGCCAGTTCACGATGTCGGAGGAGACGATCGCGTCCTCGGTGTAGTCCAGGATGCCCTTGAGCTGACCCTCGGAGGCCTTCTGGAACGCGGCGTTGACCTCGTCCTTGGTGACCTCGCGCTCCAGCTCGATGACCAGGTCGGTCACGGAACCGGTGGGGACCGGGACGCGCATCGCGATGCCGTCGAGCTTGCCCGCCAGCTCCGGGATGACCAGCGCGGTGGCCTTGGCGGCACCGGTGGTGGTCGGGATGATGTTCTCGGCGGCGGCGCGGGCGCGACGCAGGTCCGAGTGCGGGAAGTCCAGGATGCGCTGGTCGTTCGTGTACGCGTGGACCGTCGTCATCATGCCCTTGACGATGCCGAAGTTCTCCAGGAGAACCTTGGCCATCGGCGCCACACAGTTGGTGGTGCAGGAGGCGTTGGAGATGACGTGGTGGTTGGCCGCGTCGTACTTGTCCTGGTTGACGCCCATCACGATCGTGATGTCCTCGTCCTTGGCCGGAGCCGAGATGAGGACCTTCTTCGCGCCGGCCGCGATGTGCTTGGCGGCGTCGGCCTTCTTCGTGAAGATGCCGGTCGACTCGATGACGATGTCGGCACCCAGCTCGCCCCAGGGGAGGTTCGCGGGGTCGCGCTCGGCGAAGGTCTTGAAGGTGTTGCCGCCCACCGTGATGGTGTCGGCGGTGTGGGAGACCTCGTGCTTGAGGCGGCCCAGGATGGTGTCGTACTTGAGCAGGTGCACCAGGGTGGAATTGTCAGTCAGGTCGTTGACACCGACGATCTCGATGTCCGCTCCCTGCTCCAGGAGCGCACGGAAGTAGTTGCGGCCAATTCGGCCAAAACCGTTGATGCCTACGCGGATCGTCACGAACCGATCTCCTCGTTGGTGCGCCGGCCTGTCCGCCGGCGAGCTGTATGGGATGTCCCCGACCGCTTACGACCCTACCTCTCCGTGAGCTTCGGAGTGACATCGGCCGGGGACTGACACACCCTTGTCCGCCAGGGAGGTCCTGCACCGCAAGCGCCGGCGCGGGACCTCCGGGACCTTCGCCCCCGTCACTCACGGTGAGCGTCGGGAGGGGTGCGGCTCAGTGGTTCAGTGAACGGAGCGCCTTACCGACGAGTACGGCTCGGTCCTTCGCGGTCGGCAGGTGTTCCAGGCCGAAACCGACCAGAACGGTGTCACGCGTAGTCACCGCCGCGTAGGACGTGAACAGCTCCCCGGACCGGGACCAATCGCCCGGAACGTCGGGGCTTCCGGCAGGTGCGGGCCCGGCGCCCCAGGCGCCCAGCGAGGTCTCGAAGCCCTCGACGGCCTGGTCGGCTCCGGCCACGTTCAGCCGCGCCTCGTCCGCGAAGACGCCGCGGCCGCCCGATCCCGGGTCGGTGACGTAGGACAGCGAGACCTCGACGGTCTTGCCGGCGTACGCGCTCAGGTCGAAGGAGACCTGCTTCCAGCCGCCGGAGGATCCGGTGAAGCTGTTCCAGGCCCCGCTGGTGCCCTGCGGGGCGCAGCCGCCGCCGTCGAGCGTCAGGTAGTGGCGCAGGAACGGGTGGCCGTTCAGCAGGAACCCTCCCTCGCACTCGGTCGGGACCGCTGCGCTGGTCAGGCCGTTCGCCTCGGGCAGGGTCGTCCAGTCCTCGCCGCCGGCCGTGCGGGCCTCCAGGGCGGCGTGGTCGTAGCCCTCCTCGGTGTTCCAGTTCAGGGCCATGCGCAGGGCTGGCTTGTCGGCGGCGGAGACCTTGGTGAGGTCCACGGTCCGGGTCAGCCGCTTCCAGTCGTCGTCGGTGTGCAGGGCCGAGGCCATGCCGGCGCCGGCGTAGGGGGCGTACGGGTTGACGACCCCGGCGTACTGGCCCGCCTGGGCGCTCTTGAACCGCGGGAACTGCGCGGCCGGCAGGGTGTCCGAGGTGACGGTGTAGGAGCCTGGCGCGTTCAGCGGGTTGCCCGCCGCGTCCCCGAGGCCGCCCGTGGCCCCGGCGAGGCCGCCGGCTCCGGTGAAGCCGGTGGGGGCGCTCACGCCGGCCCGGCCGTAGGCGCCGAGCCAGTACTGGCTGAAGTCGTTGGTGACGGCGGGGCCGACCTGGGCGTTGCCGCCGGCCAGTTCGCCGGCCTCGATCAGCTTGCCGCCCTCGTTGAGGAAGTCGCGGATCGCCAGCTGGGTGTCACCGCCGGGGCTCTTGGCTCCCGTGTAGTGGACGGCCGTGCGGAAGTGCGAGAGGACTCCGAGGGGGTGCGGGGTGCCCTGGACGGCGACGTCCCAGACGGCGGCGGACCGCCCGTTGGCGCGCAGCGCGTCGACGTACGTCCGCGCGTGCTGTGCCGGGGCGCCCTCCTCGGCGATCACCAGGACGTCCGCCCGGGGCCGCTCGGCCACGGTGTACGTGAAGTGCTCGCTGGAGACCCGCTTGCCGGAGCGGTCGCGGCCGGTGAACCAGACCTCGACCTTGTCGCCGGGCCTGGCGCCGTCGACCTTGGCCCGGTACTCGTCGAACCAGTTGTTGTCCTCGCCGCCGTAGGTCTCGCCGCCCTTCCAGGCATTGAGTCCCTCGTCGTGGGTGCGGCCGCCGTTGATCCGGAAGTTGAGTTCCTTGTCCTTGAGCGCCTTGCGGGCGGTGACGGCCACCGTCTGGTCCTCGCCGCGGGCGACGTAGGACGTGGCGAACGGGTCCACGGTGAAGTCGGCGGCCTTCAGCCCGACGGAGGAGGCCGGCTGGTCGGGGCGCGCGGCGCTCTCGCCGACGGCGAGCGCGAAGGGGACGTTCTTGGCGAACTCGGCCTGGATCAGCTTCTCGTCGTCCGGGAAGTTGAATCCGGAGGCGCAGTCCTCGGGCTTCCACCGGTCGTTCGGGTCGCTCGCGGCGGCCGTCTGACAGGTGGTCATCTCCGGCGTGAACATCATGACGCCGTTGACGTTGCCGGCGTGTCCGTCGGCCTCGCCGTTCGTGGTGTACAGCTCGGAGGAGAGCTGTGGATAGTAGCCGGGGACGGCAGGGTTCTCGGGGGTCCCGGCGAGCGCCTTGTAGGCGACGTCGTCGGGGGTCGGGGTGGCCACCTGCCAGCCGACTCCGTAGAGGAGCAGTTCGGACGCGGAGTGGTAGTTGATGGCGTACTCGAAGCCGATGCGCTTCTCGAACCGGTCGAGCGCCGCGGTCTCGGGCTCGGAGCCGGCCTTGGGGCCGCGGTAGGTCTCGCTCGCCTCGTTCGGCGAGGAACCCTCGTTGTCGTAGCCCCACTTGTAGGGGAAGTTGCGGTTGAGGTCGACGCCGTCGCCGGCCGTGATCTTTCCGTCGCCGTTGTTGTCGTGCAGGTTCTTGCGCCACAGGCGGGCGGAGTCGGCGGTGAAGGTGTGGTCGTAGCCGTCCGGGTTGGCGGAGAGCAGGAACCACAGCTCGGTGTTGTCGACCAGCCTGGTGATCCGGGCGTCCTTGCCGTAGCCGTCGAGGGTCTGGTGCATCAGCCGCCGGGTCATCTCGGGGGTGATCCACTCGCGGGCGTGCTGGTTCGACATGTACAGGACGGCGGGCTTGTCGCCGTCCTTGGCCTTCTTGGCGTTCTTGGTGACCTTGAGGGCGAGGATGTCCTTGCCCTGGACGGTCTTGCCGATGGAGACGACCTTGGTGAGCGCCGGGTTCTCCTGCGCGGTGCGGAGGATCTCCTCCTGGAGGCCGCCCTTTCCGCTGTACGGGCGGAACACCCCGTCGCCGGCGGCCTTCGCGCGGGCCGTCGCGCCGGCGGCGATCCTGCGCTCGACCGGCTTCACGCCGCGGGCCGCGAGTTCCTTCGCCTGGCCGGCGGTCAGGAACAACTCGACCTTGGCGGTCCCGTGCTCGGGCGCCCGTTCGGCGAGTTCGTGGGCGTCCTGGCCGGCGGCGAGGACCAGCGGGACCTGTTCGCGGGTGATGTCCGCGTCGTAGACCCGCACCTCGTCGGAGGCGGCGGATCCGTCCTCCGCGGTGGGCTGCGCCTGGGCCGCGACGGGCAGTGCGGCCAGTGTGGTTCCGAAGACGAGTGCGCTTGCGGCGAGGATCGATCTCGCGCGGTGCCTCATGTGCCCCCCTGGGCGTCGTCTGCCACGAAAGCGTTCGGACGACAGGCTCACGACCGCCCATGCGCATGTCAATGGGGCGTGCCGAAAGGTGCCCGCACGATTCACTCGTGCGGGCACCCGGGGCCACGGTGGGATCTCGCGTCGTCGCGAGGGTCAGCCGGCCATGTTGTCGGCCAGTTCCTCACTGAGGTCGAGGTTCGACTCGGTGCCCGGGACGCCCAGGTCCTGGGCCCGCTTGTCGGCCATCGCCAGCAGGCGACGGATCCGGCCGGCGACCGCGTCCTTGGTCAGCGGCGGGTCGGCGAGCGCGCCCAGCTCCTCCAGGGAGGCCTGCTTGTGCTCCATGCGCAGCCGGCCGGCGGCCGCGAGGTGCTCGGGGACCTCCTCGCCGAGGATCTCCAGCGCGCGCTGCACCCGGGCTCCGGCGGCCACCGCGGCGCGGGCGGAGCGGCGCAGGTTGGCGTCGTCGAAGTTGGCCAGGCGGTTGGCGGTGGCGCGGACCTCGCGGCGCATCCGCCGCTCCTCCCAGGCCAGTACCGAGTCGTGCGCGCCCAGCCGGGTGAGCAGGGCCCCGATCGCGTCGCCGTCGCGGACGACGACCCGGTCGACACCGCGCACCTCGCGCGCCTTGGCGGCGATGGAGAGCCTGCGGGCGGCGCCCACCAGGGCCAGGGCGGCCTCCGGACCGGGGCAGGTGACCTCCAGGGAGGACGACCGACCCGGCTCGGTGAGGGAGCCGTGGGCCAGGAAGGCACCGCGCCAGGCCGCCTCCGCATCGCAGGTGGCCCCGGAGACCACCTGGGGCGGGAGGCCCCGGATGGGGCGTCCCCGGCCGTCCACGAGGCCCGTCTGGCGTGCCAGCTGGTCCCCGCCGGCGACGACGCGCACGACGAAGCGGCTGCCGCGGCGCAGTCCGCCGGGAGCCATCACGACGAGGTCCGAGGAATGGCCGAAGATCTCCAGGATGTCCTTGCGCAGTCTCCGGGCGGCGACCCCCGTGTCCAGCTCCGCCTCGATGACGATGCGGCCGCTCACCAGGTGCAGACCACCGGCGAACCGGAGGATCGCCGAGACCTCGGCCTTCCTGCAGCAGGTCCGGGTGACGGGCAGGCGAGAGATCTCGTCCTTCACCGCAGGCGTCATCGCCATGGGCCGATCCTTCCATGCATCCGAAAAATACGGTCGTACGCGGCGGCCAGCAGCTCCGGGTCGTGCTTCGGAGAGCCGTCCTGCCTGGCAACCGGCGCCAGCTCGACCGCGGCACCGAACCGTTTCGCGGCATCGGAGAGGGACTCGCGGTCGGGCACGGCGGCCTCGTCGGCCAGCACCACGTCCAGGGCGAGTTTAGGGGCGTGTCGGGCCAAAACCTCCAAATGACGCTGCGGAGAGAAGCCCTCTGTTTCACCGGGTTGCGGCGCGAGGTTCAGCGAGAGGACCCTTCGGGCCTTCGTCTCGATGAGCGCGTCGAGCAGTTCGGGCACCAGCAGGTGCGGGATCACGGAGGAGAACCACGATCCCGGTCCGAGCACCACCCAGTCGGCGTCGAGCACGGCCGCGACGGCCTCCGGCACGGCCGGCGGGTCGCCGGGCACGACCTGTACGGAGAGCACCTCGCCCGGGGTGAGGGCCACGGTGGCCTGCCCCCGGACGGTGTCCACGTCGTCCGGGCGGGCCGGATCGTGCCCCTTGACCAGCGCCTGGAGTTCCAGGGGCACCGCCGACATCGGCAGCACCCGGCCCTGTGCGCCCAGCAGTTTGCCGACCAGGTCGAGTGCCTGGACGGGATCGCCGAGCTGTTCCCACAGGGCGACGATCAGCAGGTTGCCGACGGCGTGCTCGTGCAGGTCCCCGCGGGACTGGAAACGGTGCTGGATGACCCGGGCCCAGGTCTGGCCCCATTCGTCGTCGCCGCACAGCGCGGCCAGCGCCTTGCGCAGGTCGCCGGGCGGCAGCACGCCGAGCTCCTCCCGGAGCCGGCCGCTGGAGCCGCCGTCGTCGGCGACGGTGACCACGGCGGTGAGGTCACCGGTGATCCGCCGCAGGGCGGCGAGGGAGGCCGACAGCCCTTGGCCGCCGCCCAGCGCGACCACCTTCGGCGTGGCGCCGCGGCGACGGCCCGCGCCGTCCTCCCCCCGCCCGGGGGTGAGACGGCGCAGGCGGCGCAGTCTCAGACTCCGTCCGGTCACTCGCGCCCCATGTCCCGGTGCACTACGACGGTCTCGACTCCCTCGGAGGCGAGGCGGGCGGCGAGCTTCTCGGACATGGCCACGCTGCGGTGCTTGCCGCCGGTGCAGCCGACCGCGATGGTCACGTAGCGCTTGCCCTCGCGGCGGTAGCCGGTGGCGATGAGCTGGAGCAGCTCGGTGTACCGGTCGAGGAACTCCTTGGCGCCGGGCTGGCTGAAGACGTAGCCCGACACCTCCTCGTTGAGCCCGGTGAAGGGGCGCAGTTCCGGGACCCAGTGCGGGTTGGGGATGAATCGACAGTCGACGACGAGGTCGGCGTCGACGGGGAGGCCGTACTTGTAGCCGAAGGACATGACGGTGGCCCGCAGCTCGGGCTCCTCGTCGCCCGCGAACTGGGCGTCCATCTTGGCGCGCAGTTCGTGGACGTTCAGGCTGGAGGTGTCGATGACCAGGTCGGCGTCGCCGCGCAGCTCGCGCAGCAGGTCGCGCTCGGCGGCGATGCCGTCGGTGATGCGGCCGTCGCCCTGGAGGGGGTGCGGGCGGCGGACCGACTCGAAGCGGCGGACCAGCGCGTCGTCGGAGGACTCCAGGAAGACGATGCGCCGGGTGACGCCCTTGCCTTCGAGGTCGGCGAGGGACTCGCGCAGCGCGTCGAAGAACTGCCGGCCGCGGACGTCGACGACGACGGCGATGCGTGCCACGTTGCCCTGCGAGCGGGCACCGAGCTCCACCATGGTGGGGATGAGCGCCGGGGGGAGGTTGTCGACGACGAACCAGCCGAGGTCCTCCAGGCACTTCGCCGCGGTGCTGCGGCCGGCTCCGGACATCCCGGAGATGATCACCAGCTCGGGGATGGCCGCCTCGGCGGCCTCGCCGGGCTCCACTGTCGTGCCCGTACTCACCTGTGCTCCGTCTCGGTCGTGCGTGGTCTCGTGCTCGGTCATTGCTCGGTCCCCCGTTCGGACGATGCTCCCGCGGGCGCGGGGGTCTCGTCTTCCATGATCTCCCCTGTCGCCGTGTTGACGGCAGGACCGGCGGGAACCGCGTGGGCGAGGGCCGCGGCCACGGTCTCGGCCGTCTTGCGGCCTATGCCCGGGACCTCGCAGATCTGGTCGATTGTCGCCTGTCTCAGCTTCTTCACCGAACCGAAGTGCTTGACGAGGGCCTGTTTGCGGCTCTCGCCGAGTCCGGGCACGTCGTCCAGCGGGCTCGATTTCAGGCGCTTGCCGCGCTTGCTGCGCTGGTACTGGATGGCGAACCGGTGGGCTTCGTCACGGACCCGCTGGAGCAGGTAGAGGCCCTCGCTGGTGCGGGGCAGCACGACGGGGTCGTCCTCGCCGGGCAGCCACACCTCCTCCAGCCGCTTGGCCAGGCCGCACACGGCGACGTCGTCGACCCCCAGCTCCTCCAGGGCCCGCTTGGCGGCGGCGACCTGCGGCTGCCCGCCGTCGACCACCACGAGCTGCGGCGGGTAGGCGAACCGTTTGGGCCGACCGTCGTCCTCGGCCGGGATCTCGCCGTCCTGAGCGTCCTCGGGGGACCACTCCCCCGTCTTCAGCTTCTCCTGGAGGTAGCGGCGGAAGCGCCGCGAGACCACCTCGTGCATGGAACGGACGTCGTCCTGTCCCTCGAACGATTTGATCTGGAAGCGCCGGTACTCGCTCTTGCGTGCGAGCCCGTCCTCGAAGACCACCATCGAGGCCACGACGTCGTCGCCCTGGAGGTGCGAGATGTCGAAGCACTCGATGCGCAGCGGCGCGCCGTCCAGGTCCAGCGCCTCGGCGATCTCCTCCAGGGCCCGGGAGCGGGTGGTCAGGTCACCGGCGCGCTTGGTCTTGTGCAGGGCGAGGGACTGCACGGCGTTGCGGTGGACGGTCTCCATGAGGGCCTTCTTGTCCCCGCGCTGCGGGATGCGCAGGCTCACCTGGGACCCGCGCCGCTCGGCGAGCCACTCGGCCAGTGCCGCGGTGTCCTCGGGCAGCGCCGGGACCAGCACCTCCTTGGGGACGGCCTCGCCCTTCTCCTCCCCGTACAGCTGCTGGAGGGCGTGCTCGACGAGCCCGGCGGTGTCCACGGCCTCGACCTTGTCGGTGACCCAGCCGCGCTGGCCGCGGACCCGGCCGCCGCGTACGTGGAAGATCTGCACGGCGGCTTCGAGCTCGTCCTCCGCGACGGCGACGAGGTCGGCGTCGGTGGCGTCGGCGAGCACGACGGCGTTCTTCTCCATGGCGCGGCGCAGGGCCCCCATGTCGTCGCGCAGCCGGGCGGCCTTCTCGTACTCCATGTCCTCGGCGGCCTCGTGCATCTGCTGTTCGAGGCGGGTGAGGTAGGTGCCGGTGCGGCCGGCCATGAAGTCGCAGAAGTCCTCGGCGAGTTCACGGTGTTCGTCGGGGGTGACCCGGCCCACGCAGGGTGCGGAGCACTTGCCGATGTAGCCGAGCAGGCAGGGTCGGCCGATCTGGGCGGACCGCTTGAACACCCCGGCGGAACAGGTGCGCACGGGGAAGACGCGCAGCATCAGGTCGACGGTCTCGCGGATGGCCCAGGCGTGCCCGTACGGGCCGAAGTAGCGCACGCCCTTCTTCTTGGGTCCGCGCATGACCTGGACCCGGGGGTACTCCTCGTTCATGGTCACGGCGAGGGAGGGGTAGCTCTTGTCGTCCCGGTACTTCACGTTGAACCGGGGGTCGTACTCCTTGATCCAGGAGTACTCCAGCTGGAGCGCCTCGACCTCGGTGGACACCACGGTCCACTCGACGGAGGCGGCGGTCGTGACCATCGTGGCGGTGCGCGGGTGCAGGTTCGCGACGTCCTGGAAGTAGCTGGCCAGGCGTTGCCGCAGGCTTTTGGCCTTCCCGACGTAGATCACCCGGCGGTGCTCGTCGCGGAACCTGTAGACCCCCGGGGAGTCGGGGATCTGCCCCGGCTGGGGGCGGTAGCTGGAAGGGTCGGCCATGCCAACCACCCTACTGGCGGCGGCCGACAACGGTCCCCCTGCACCGGCCCCCGTCGCCGGGGGCCGGCCCGGTCGCGGCCCTTCGGCGCGACGGCGTACGGGGCGGCGCCCGGGGAGGGGCGCCGCCCGGGCCCCGCGGGGGCCGCCCGCGGGGCCCGGCCCCCTGGCGGAGGGCCGGGCCCCGCGGGCCTTCCCGGGCCCTGTCGTCGAAGTCCCGCCTGGCCGCGGCGCCCCTTCGACGACAGGACCTACGGGCGGACCGCGCGGCGGCGCAGGAGCAGGATCCCGGCGCCGCCCAGCGCGAGCACCCCGGCGGCGCCGGCCGCCCCGGCCGCCGGCGAGGCCGGGGACGGGGACGGGGAGGACCCGGTGGGGCGGGCCGCCGTCGCCGCGGCGGGTTCGGCGTAGCCGCCGGCGCGACCGTCCCTGGCGTAGGCGGAGCCGGGGAGTTTGTCGCCGTAGGCCTTGGCGACGCGGGCCCGGTAGCCGGCCAGGCTGGTCCCGGTGGCTCCCACGGCCCGCGTCGCGTCCTCGTCGAGCGGCAGCACCCGGTCGCCCCGGGCCACGTACCACGCGTCGATCTGCGGCTCGCGGAACACGGTGCCGCCGGGCAGTTTCTCCGCCCCGAGTCCGGCGTAGCGGAATTCGTCGTCGCCGGTGGCGATGTTCACGACCTGCCAGCCGGCGGGTGTGCGGGCGGTCCACAGGGCGGCCCGCTGTCCGTCCGAGGAGACGGCCTCGCTCGCGAGGAACTCCAGGCGGGCCACGGGTGCCCCCGCCTTGCCGGCAACGAAGTCCGGGGAGAGGTGGTGGACGGGGATCGTCTCGCCCTCGATGCGGGGCTTGGCCTGCGCGAGGCCGACCTTGCCCTCCCGGGCGAAGAACCGGGCGAGGGTGGCCAGGGTGTCGGGGGCGACGGCCGCCTCCCGGGCGGCTGCCCGGACGTCGGCGCCGGCGGACGGGGGCTGCGGTACGGGGGACGCCTGGGCCTGTGGGGACAGGAGCAGGCAGGCACCGGCGAGGACCGCGACGGCGGCGGCGCGCAGGGGTACGGCGGTCACGGCGTCACGCTCCGATCCGGTAGAGGGAGTGGGTCCAGGAGAAGGTCTCGTTGTCGACGTACCAGGCGTGGGAGGCCCAGTTGTAGCGGTCGCTGGAGGGCCATGGATCGCCCCAGTAGACCCAGCTGTTCGCGGTGTCGTAGCCGTAGATCACGTGCATGTGGCCGCCGCCGTTGGACCACTGGATGCGGGTCTCCATGGGTCGGCCGGCGTTGATCTCGGTCTGGACGGTGGAGTACTGGAGCCAGCCGGTCACGTAGGAGCCGGAGTTGACGCCGGCCCAGCGCAGACCGGTCTGGACGTTGCCCAGGGTGGCCTGGTTGTTGGGGCATTCGGTGCCCTGTTGGCGGTTGAAGGCGGCGTTGCAGAACTGGTTCTGGCTGTAGGAGCGGCCGAACCAGGTCGCGATCGTGTTGCCGCCCGCGGCCCAGCACCAGTTGGTCTTCTGCTGGGCCTGCATGGTGATGTTCAGGCGCTTGGAGGCGAGAGCGGAGTCCGTGCCGGCGTCGACGGCGGTGGCGGTGCCGGTGGACAGGACGAAGAACAGGGCGATGAGGAGGGCGGCCGGGGACAGCCGCCGGTTGGGCTTGCGCATCGCGTTCCTCCCGGGGTGGAGAGTGGGGATCGGAGGAGCGCGTCCGGACGCTGTGGAGGAGCATCGGGGTGTTGTCGCGATCAGGTCAACACGCTTCAATACGCGGTGACATCGCCGTGTGAACGGGGCAACCGGAATGTGAACGGCCGCCCTCCGTCCACCCGTGCTCACCAGGGCCCACCTGAATCCCGGGCGTCCCGGACGCGGTCTCCCGCCCCGCGACGCGTGAACGTTCACAGGAGGTTTCCGCCATGCGGACGACTGCGGACCGTGCCCACGACCTGCCGCGACTGTTGCGCGCGGGCCCCTTCCACCTCGCGCTGCGGGCCGCACTGACGGCCCGCGGCCTGCCCCTGCACCGGGTCCAGCACCGGCTCGCCGCGCGGGGCATCAAGCTCGGTGTGACGAGCCTGAGTTACTGGCAGCAGGGCGCGCGCCGCCCGCGCCGCGCCGAGTCCCTGAGGGCCGTGCAGGCGCTGGAGGAGATCCTGGAACTGCCCGGGGGAACCCTGTCACGTCTGCTGGACACGCCGGAGGGCGCCTCCGCCGAAACGATTCGCCCGCCGGGTCGCTCGTACCGCTCCCTGGTCAGCGTGGGCGCCGCGGTGGAGGAGCTGTTGGCCGGAATGGAACTGCCCTCGGACGGTGGTCTGCACACGGTCGGCCACCACGAGCGGGTGCGGATCGGCGCCGCCGGCGAGCTGGTGGGCCGGGTCTCGCAGCACGTGGTGCGCGCCCACCGCGACGGGGTCGACCGGTACCTCGCCGTCCACCACGGCGACCCCGGCTGCGACCCGGCCCGGATCCGGGTGCGGGCGGAGGAGAACTGCCGGACGGGACGGGTGCGGTGGCACCGCGAGGCGGAGGTGGTGGTCGCCGAACTGCTCTTCGACGCACGGCTCCGCGCGGGCGACACGTACGTCTTCGGCTACGGCTTCGAGGACGGCACGGGCGGCCGGTGCACCGAGTACGTGCGCGGCTTCAGCTACACCGGCGGCCAGTACATGCTCCAGGTCCGCTTCGACGAGGCGGCCCTGCCCGTGCGCTGCCGGCGGTTCAGCCGGAGCGGCCCGGGGGCGCGCCGCGACGGCCTCGCGGACCTGACCCCGAGCGGCCGGCACCGGGCGGTGCACCTGCTGGAGGAAGGCGTGCGACGCGGGATCCTGGGCATCGCGTGGGACTGGGAGTAGCCGCGTGCGGCGCTCCCCGCCCGTGGCTCCGCCCGTTGCCCCGGCGTCCGTTGCGGGGCGGGGTCAGCCGGCGACGAGCCGGCCGCCCTCGACCTTCACCGGGACCGACGGCAGCGGGGCGGAGGCCGGGCCGCGCAGCACCTTGCCGGTGGCCACGTCGAAGCGGCTGCCGTGGCAGGGGCAGTTCCCCTCACCCTCGACGATCTTGTCGAGGACGCATCCGGCGTGCGTGCACTGGGCGCTGAACGCCTTGTACTGGCCCTCCGCCGGGCAGCTCACGACGAGCTTGCGCTCGCGGAACAGCGTCGCGCCGCCGACCGGGACCTCGCTCGCCGCGCCCAACTCGACCGGCTCCGTCGGCACCGCCGGGGAGCGGCCGCCGCTGTCGGTCCCGGTGGAACAGGCCGCCAGGGTCACCCCGGCGCCCGCGGCCCCGGCGAGCGCGGCCGCGCCCTTGAGGACGGTACGACGGGCGGCGGACTGCGACGCGGACATGGAACTCTCCCGGGATTCGGCGTGGGGTTCGGCGTGGGGTTCGGTCCACCCGACGATACCCGCGCCCGATGGGATACCTTCCCCCGCGTGATCGTCGTCGGTGGAGAAGCCCTGATCGACCTGGTGCCCGTCGCGGAGCCACCGGGCGCCCTGCTGCCCCGGGCGGGCGGCGGACCGTACAACACCGCGCTGGCGCTGGGCCGGCTCGGCGCCGACGTCGCCTTCTGCTCCCGGGTGTCGACGGACGGCTTCGGCGTCTCGCTGCTGGACGGCCTCCGGGCCGCCGGGGTGGACCTCTCGCTGGTCCAGCGCGGCCCCGAACCGACCACGCTGGCCGTGCCGTCGCTGGCCCCGGACGGCTCGGCGGCCTACGTCTTCCACACCGAGGGGACGGCCGACCGGCTGTTCACCCTCCCGCCCGCCCTGCCGCCCGGTGCACGGGCCCTCGCGCTCGGCACCTGCTCCCTGGTGCTGGAGCCCGGTGCGAGCGCCTACGACGCCCTGTTGCGCCGCGAGTCGGGGCGCGGGCTGACGACCCTCATGGACCCCAACATCCGGCCGGCGCTGATCCCCGACGCGGACGCCTACCGGGACCGCTTCCTGCGACGGCTCCCCCACGTGTCGATCCTCAAGCTCTCCGAGGAGGACGCGGCCTGGCTGGGCGGCCGGGTCGCCGACTGGCTGGCGGCCGGACCGTCGGCCGTGGTGCTCACCCGGGGCGGGGCGGGCCTGACGGTGTGGACGCGCGAGGGCGCGGAGCACTCCGTGCCCGGCCTGCGGGTGCCCGTCGTGGACACGATCGGCGCGGGCGACACCGTCAACGCGGCGCTGCTGCACCGGCTGACGGGGCGGCCGGGGCCGGTGGACTGGCCGGAGGTACTGGCGTACGCCGCCCGCGCCGCGGCGGTGACCTGCACCCGGGCGGGCGCGGAGCCGCCGTACGCCACCGAACTCTGACCCGACGGCCCCGGGCCCGCCCCGGCGCGGTACGGGTCACCGTGGCGCGGTACCGGTCGCCCCGCGCGGTACGGGTCACCGTGGCAGGACGCGGGTCGCCCCGGCGCGGTACGGGTCACCCCGGCGCGGGCTCGCCTCGGCGCAGCGCGGCCCAGACCGTGCGGGCCAGGCCCGGGGCGAACTCCTCGACCGGCCGCACCACGTCGGCGCCGGAGAAGTGCAGGAAGAAGGCCCGCTGGAAGCAGGCGCCGAGCAGCAGGGCCGCGGCGGCGCCCGGATCGGCGTCGGGGCGCAGCCGCCCGCGGTCGCGCTCACGCACCAGGTGGTCGGTCAGGGCGTCGAGCACCACGTGCGGCCCGGCGCCGATCTCGCGCACGCCCTCGCGGTGCCGCACGAGCAGGGCGGGGTCCGCGAAGAGCGAGGCCGCCATGGGCATGGCATCGGCGTAGAAGAGCGAGGCGTGCCGGGCGATGTCGGCCAGCCGGTCCTCGACCGACTGCTCCCCCGGGTCGGTGGTCAGCGCGGCCATCAGCGCGGCGGCGTTGGGCCGGCGCTCCATGAGGACGCGGACGAACAGCTCTTCCTTGTTCGCGAAGTACTTGTAGAGCGCGGCCTCCGAGCAGCCGGCCTCGCGGGCGATGGCCTTGGTGGTGGCGTTGGCCAGCCCGGTGGTGCGCATCAGCGTCTCGGCGGCGTCCAGCAGACGCTCCGGCGTGGGGCGACTTGACGTGGGGGTGAGCATTCACTCACTCTAAGGGAAACAGGGGTGAGTGAACACTCACCCACCCCTACCCACCACTATTCACCCCTCACCAACGGGGCAGGAGTTCGCCATGAGACTCACGGTGTTCGGGGCCACGGGCGGGGTCGGCCGCGAAGTCGTCCGCCAGGCACTCGACGCGGGCCACGAGGTGACGGCCGTCGTACGCGACCCGGCGCGGCTGGACGTGCCGGCGCACGACCGCCTCCAGGTGGCCGTGGTGCGGGACCTGACGGACGAGGAGGCCCTGCTCCCGTTTCTCGCGGGTCGGGACGCGGTGATCTCCGCACTCGGCTCGGCGAACAACAAGCAGGCCCGGCTGACCCCGATCGCCGGCCCGGCCCTGCGGTCGATCGTCCCGGCGATGGGCCGGTCCGGGGTGCGGCGCCTGTCGGCGGTGAGCGCCGCCCCGCTGGGGCCGCCGAACCCGCGGGACGGATTCCTGACCCGGGCGGTGGTCTACCCGATCCTGCGGCGGGTGCTGCGGGACCTGTACGCGGACCTGGCGGTGATGGAGGAGGCGATCGGGGCGGGGTCCGTCCAGTGGACGGTGATCCGCCCTCCGCGCCTGCTGAACCGGCCCCGTACGGGCACCTACCGCAGGGCCCTCGACGCCAACGTCCCCGACGGCAAGTCCATCGCCCGCGCGGACGTCGCGGACGCCCTCCTGAGCACCCTGGCCGACCCGACGACGATCGGCCACGCGGTCGGCATCGCCACCTGATCGCCGCCCGCGCCCGCACGCCGCCGGCCGCCCGACCGACGGTCGACGGTCTGCCTGCCCGCCCGGCATGACGAAGGGGCGCCCGCGTACGAAGCCGTACGCGGGCGCCCCTGTTCCGATCGACGACAGGCCTAGGCCTTGCGGGCCCTCGTCGTCTTCTTCGCCGGGGCCGCCGTCTTCTTGGCCGCCGCCGTCTTCTTCGCCGGAGCCGCCGCCGCCTTCTTGGCGGTGGCCTTCTTCGCCGCGGGCTTCTTCGCCGCGGACCGGGCCGGAGCCGACCCCGCGTCGGAGACCCGGTCCGCGCCCAGGATGTCGCGCAGGAACTTGCCGGTGTGGCTCGCCCCGACCGACGCGACCTGCTCCGGGGTGCCCTCGGCGACGACCAGGCCGCCGCCGTAGCCGCCTTCGGGGCCCATGTCGATGACCCAGTCCGCGGTCTTGATGACATCCAGGTTGTGCTCGATGACGATCACCGAGTTGCCCTTGTCCACCAGCCCCGACAGCACCTTGATCAGCTTCGAGATGTCCTCGAAGTGCAGGCCGGTCGTCGGCTCGTCGAGGACGTACACCGTCCGCCCCGTCGACCGCTTCTGCAGCTCGGACGCCAGCTTCACGCGCTGCGCCTCACCGCCCGACAGCGTCGGCGCGGACTGACCGAGCCGGACGTACCCGAGACCGACCTCGTTCAGGGTCTTCAGGTGCCGGGCGATCGTCGGCACCGCCTCGAAGAAGTGCAGCGCCTCCTCGATCGGCATGTCGAGGACCTCGGCGATGGACTTGCCCTTGTAGTGGACCTCCAGCGTCTCCCGGTTGTACCGGGCGCCGTGGCAGACCTCGCACGGGACGTACACGTCCGGCAGGAAGTTCATCTCGATCTTGATCGTGCCGTCGCCGGAGCAGTTCTCGCACCGGCCGCCCTTGACGTTGAAGGAGAAGCGGCCCGGCAGGTAGCCGCGCACCTTCGCCTCCATGGTCTCCGCGAAGAGCCGACGCACGTGGTCGAAGACACCGGTGTACGTCGCCGGGTTGGACCTCGGCGTCCGGCCGATCGGCGACTGGTCGACGTGCACGACCTTGTCGACGAGGTCGTCCCCGTCCACCCGGGTGTGCCGTCCCGGGACGGACCGGGCGCCGTTCAGCTCGCGGGCCAGGTGGGTGTAGAGGATGTCGTTGACCAGCGTGGACTTGCCGGAGCCCGAGACGCCCGTGACCGCCGTGAGCACGCCCAGCGGGAAGGACACGTCGATGTCCCGGAGGTTGTTCTCCTTGGCGCCGTGGACGGTCAGCCGGCGCTCGCCGTCCACGGGGCGGCGGACGTCCGGCAGCGGGATGGACCGCTTGCCCGACAGGTACTGCCCGGTGATCGACTCGGTGTTCTTCAGCAGTTCCTTGAGCGAGCCGCTGTGCACCACCTTGCCGCCGTGCTCGCCGGCGCCGGGACCGATGTCCACGACCCAGTCGGCGACCTTGATGGTGTCCTCGTCGTGCTCGACCACGATCAGGGTGTTGCCCATGTCGCGCAGCCGCACCAGCGTCTCGATCAGCCGGTGGTTGTCCCGCTGGTGCAGGCCGATGGAGGGCTCGTCGAGGACGTACAGCACGCCCACCAGGCCGGAGCCGATCTGGGTGGCGAGCCGGATGCGCTGGGCCTCGCCGCCCGAGAGGGTGCCGGCGGCGCGGTTCAGCGAGAGGTAGTCCAGGCCGACGTCGACGAGGAACCGCAGTCGCTCGTTGACCTCCTTCAGGACCCGCTCGGCGATCTTCTTGTCGCGGGCGTCGAGCCGCAGCCGGCCCAGGAAGTCCGCGCACTCGCTGATCGACATCGCGGCGACGTCGGCGATGGACCGGTCCATCACCGTGACCGCGAGCACGATCGGCTTGAGGCGGGTGCCCTCACAGGTCGGGCAGGGCACCTCGCGCATGTAGCCCTCGAAGCGCTCGCGGCTGGCGTCGCTCTCGGACTCAGCGTGCCGCCGCTTGACGAACGGCACGGCGCCCTCGAAGGCGGTGGTGTACGCCCGCTCGCGCCCGTACCGGTTGCGGTAGCGGACCTCAATCTGCGTCTTGTGGCCGTACAGCAGGGCCTTGCGCGCCCGCAGCGGCAGCCCGGCCCACGGAATGTCGGTCCGGAAGCCGAGCTCCCCGGCGAGCGCGCCGATCAGGCGCTGGAAGTAGTCCTTGGTGTGCCCGAGGGACCACGGGGAGACCGCGCCCTCGTCCAGGGACTTCTCCTCGTCCGGGATGATCAGGTCCGGGTCGACCTCCATGCGCGTGCCGATGCCGGTGCACTCGGGGCAGGCGCCGAACGGCGAGTTGAAGGAGAAGGAGCGGGGCTCCAGCTCCTCGAAGGACAGGTCGTCGTACGGGCAGTAGAGGTGCTCGGAGTACATCCGCTCACGCTCGGGGTCGTCCTCGGCGAGGTCGACGAAGTCGAGGATGACCATGCCGCCGGAGAGCCCGAGGGCGGTCTCCACGGAGTCCGTGAGCCGACGCTTGGCCCCGTCCTTGACGGTGAGGCGGTCGACGACCACCTCGATCGTGTGCTTCTCCTGCTTCTTGAGCGTGGGCGGCTCGGAGAGCTGGATGGTCTCCCCGTCCACCCGCGCCCGGCTGTACCCCTTGGTCTGGAGGTCGGCGAAGAGGTCGACGAACTCGCCCTTGCGCTCGCGCACCAGCGGCGACAGGACCTGGAAGCGGCTGCCCTCGGGCAGCGCGAGGACCTTGTCGACGATCGCCTGCGGCGACTGCCGCGAGATCGGCCGCCGGCACTCGGGACAGTGCGGCTTGCCGATGCGCGCGAAGAGCAGGCGGAGGTAGTCGTAGACCTCGGTGATGGTGCCCACGGTCGAGCGCGGGTTGCGCGAGGTGGACTTCTGGTCGATCGAGACGGCCGGGGAGAGGCCCTCGATGAAGTCGACGTCGGGCTTGTCCATCTGGCCGAGGAACTGGCGGGCGTACGACGAGAGCGACTCGACGTAGCGGCGCTGGCCCTCGGCGAAGATCGTGTCGAACGCCAGGGAGGACTTGCCCGATCCGGAGAGTCCGGTGAAGACGATGAGCGAGTCGCGGGGCAGGTCGAGCGAGACGTTCTTCAGGTTGTGCTCGCGAGCGCCACGAACGATGAGACGGTCGGTCACGCCGGTCCGCACCTTTCTTGAGAGAGCGGGGGCACGGGCCCCCGTCCCAGGGTATGGGGGGCGCCTCTGCGATGGGCTTGATGAGTGGACTTCCGAGCGTATAGCACGCACATTCGATTTACGGCACGCGCAAGACCTGTTCACCCGATCGTGTGGCGGAGGCCTTGTCCGCACTAGGCTCGGATGCATGACTGATCATGTGCACGACCTGCGATCCCTGCGTGAGGCCACCGATCGGTTGCTGACCGCGGCCGCGAAACTGGACAACGCCGCCCTGGCCGAGGAGTCACTCCTCCCCGGGTGGACCCGCGGCCACGTCCTGGCCCACCTGGCACGCAACGCGGACGCCCTCGTGAACGTCGTCGAAGGACGCCCCATGTACGCGAGCGCCGCCACGCGCGACGCGGACATCGCGCGCGACTCGGGCCGACCCCTGGTGGAACAGCTGGAGGACCTCCGGAATTCCGCGTCCCGGTACGAGGCGGCGACGGAACTCCCGCAGGACTGGTCCCGGACCGTGGAGCTGCGCAACGGCGTCACCGACTCCGTCGCCCGGATCCCCTTCCGCCGTCTCGTGGAGGTCGAGCTGCACCACGTCGACCTCGGCATCGGGTACGGGCTCGCCGACCTCCCGGACGAGTTCACCGCCCGTGAGATCGAGTTCCTGGCCGACCGCTGGTCCGGCCGGCGGGAGGTCCCGCCGGTCACCCTCGTGCTCGGGTCCGGCGGCCCCGGCCGCACCTGGCACGTCTCCGGCGGCGAGGGCGCCCCGGTCACCGTGTCCGGCACCGGCGCCGAGCTGCTGGGCTGGCTGGCCGGGCGCGGTGACCTCGGCGCGCACCTGACGGTGGACGGCGGCTCCCTCCCCGCTCTCCCGCCGCTCTAGGATCGACACATGACGTACAGCGGAGCGGTGAAGGTCGGCGGTCCGGCCGACGTGCATGAACTCTCGGACCTGATGATTTCCAAGGTCGCGGTGGGCCCGATGAACAACAACGCCTACGTGCTGCGCTGCCGGGCGACCGACGAGCAGCTGCTGATCGACGCGGCCGCCGAGCCGGAGACGATCCTGCAGCTGATCGGGGACGGCGGCATCGCGTCCGTGGTCACCACCCACCGGCACGGCGACCACTGGGGCGCGCTCCAGGCGGTGGTCGAGGCCACCGGCGCGCGCACGTACGCGGGCGCCTTCGACGCCGAGGGCATCCCGGTCGCCACGGACGTGCCGGTGCGGGACGGGGACACGATCCGGGTGGGGCGCGTCGAGCTGACCGCGCGGCACCTGGTCGGTCACACCCCCGGCTCGATCGCACTGGTCTACGACGACCCGCACGGGCACCCGCACGTGTTCACCGGCGACTGCCTCTTCCCGGGCGGCGTCGGCAACACCTCGGGCGACGCGAAGGCCTTCGCGCAGCTGATCGACGACGTCGAGCACAAGCTCTTCGAGCAGCTGCCGGACGAGGCCTGGGTCTACCCGGGGCACGGCAACGACACCACGATCGGCACCGAGCGGCCGCACCTGGCCGAATGGCGCGAGCGCGGCTGGTAGCGGTCACCGTCGTCCGACCGGCGTCGGATGCCGGCCGGCGTCCGGTGGCGGTTCGCCGACCGCCGGCCGCCGTCCGACGGCCGGTCGGAGCCCCGTCAACGCCGTGAAGGGGTGCACTCCTTCCGGTCGATGACGACCGAACGCACGTCCCGAGGGTGTGGGGCGGGGTAGTTCCCGCACCATGCGACAAGACCCCTCCCCCGTCCCCTCCTCGGCACCTCCCTCGATGCTGCGGCTCGCCTCGGCCTCCCTCGCCGGCACCGCCATCGAGTTCTACGACTTCTTCGTGTACGGCACGGCCGCGGCCCTGGTGCTCGGCCCGCTGTTCTTCCCGTCCCTCTCGCCGCTCGCCGGGACCCTCGCCGCCTTCGGCACCTTCGGCATCGGCTTCCTGGCCCGCCCCCTCGGTTCGGCCGTCTTCGGCCACATCGGCGACCGGTACGGCCGTCGCCCCGTCCTGCTGGGCTCCCTGCTGCTGACCGGCCTCGCCACGGTGGCGGTCGGCTGTGTGCCCTCGTACGCGTCCATCGGCATCGCCGCCCCGTTCCTGCTGCTCCTGCTGCGCTTCCTCCAGGGACTCGGGCTCGGCGGCGAGTGGGGCGGCGCCGTGCTGTTGACGGCCGAGCACGCGCCCGAGCACCGGCGCGGGCTGTGGGCGAGCTTCCCGCAGGCCGGCCCGGCCGTGGGCTTCCTGCTGGCCAACGGTCTGATGCTGACCCTGTCCGCGACCCTGACCGACGCGCAGTTCACCGCCTGGGGCTGGCGGGTCCCGTTCTGGGCCGCCGCGGTGCCCGCGCTGGCCGGGCTGTGGTTGCGGCACTCGGTCGAGGAGACCCCGCAGTTCCGCGCGCTCGCCGAGACGGGCCGCCGCGCGCGCAGCCCGCTCGGCGAGGTGGTGCGGGGGCACTGGCGGCTGCTCCTGCTGACCGGCGGGGCGCTGGCGATCGGTTACGCCGTCTTCTACGCGGTCACCACCTGGTCCCTGGCGTACGCCACCGAGCACCTGCGGGTGGACCGTACGGTCATGCTGGCCTGCGTGATGGCGGCGGTCGCCCTGAAGGGTCTGGCGACCCCGCTGGTGGCGCTGTGCGGCGACCGGTGGGGGCGCCGCCCGCTGTGCCTGGCCGGTTGCGCGCTCTGCGCGGTGTGGATGTTCCCCTTCGTCGCACTGCTGCGGACTGCGGATCCGCTGCTGATGACCCTGGGCTGTGTGGTGGCGCTGCTGGGCATGGTGACGATGTTCGCCGTGGTGGGCGCGTACCTGCCCGAGTTGTACGCCCCGCGGATCCGCTGCACGGGGGCGGCCGTCGGCTACAACCTGGGCGGGGTGCTGGGCGGGGCGCTGACCCCGATCGTGGCGACCGCGCTGGCGGACGGTTCGGGGCCGCCCTGGGGGGTCGCGGTGTACCTGACCGTGATCGCCCTGGTCAGCCTGGGCTGCTTCGCGCTGCTGCCGGAGACGAACCCGACGGTGCTCGGCGAGCGGGCCTCGAAGGCGGCCGGGGGCACGCGGACGGGGGCGGCCGAAGCGGCCGCCCCCGTGTGAGTCGGAGGACTCCCGACCCCGTCAGGGCCTGGGTCCTGTCGTCAAAGTGGCGCCGGTAGGGCCTGCGGTGTCCGGTGCCGTGCATCGCAAGGCGGAGGGGCACCCGTGTACTGGACGTACTCGGGTGCCCCGACAACGCGGCGAGGTGCGGTACCGGACACCGCAGGCCAGGCGAGACTTTGACGACAGGGCCTAGGCGTCGATGGTCTTGGAGTCGGCGGCGGACTCGGCCGCCGCCTGCTTCTTCGAGGCGATCAGGCTGGTGATGGTGGTGATCACCAGCACGCCGCAGATGACGCCCAGGGAGACCGGGATGGAGATCTGCGGGACGTGCAGTCCGGACTCGTGCAGGGCGTGCAGCACCAGCTTGATGCCGATGAAGCCGAGGATGACGGACAGGCCGTAGCTGAGGTGGACCAGCTTCTTGAGCAGGCCGCCGATGAGGAAGTACAGCTGGCGCAGACCCATCAGGGCGAAGGCGTTGGCGGTGAAGACGATGTACGGGTCCTGGGTGAGGCCGAAGATCGCGGGGATCGAGTCCAGGGCGAACAGCACGTCGGTGGTGCCGATGGCGAGCATGACGACCATCAGCGGGGTCATGATGCGCTTGCCGTTGTTCCGGATGAAGAGCTTCGTGCCGTGGTAGCGGTCGGCGACGCCGAACTTCTTCTCGATGGTCTTGAGGAGGCGGTTCTCCTCGAACTCCTCTTCCTCGTCGTTCCCGCGCGCCTCCTGGATGAGCTTCCAGGCGGTGTAGATCAGGAACGCGCCGAAGATGTAGAAGACCCAGGAGAAGTTGGTGATGATCGCGGCGCCGGCGGCGATGAAGATCGCGCGGAGCACCAGGGCGATCAGTACGCCGATCAGCAGGACGCGCTGCTGGAGCTGGGAGGGAACCGCGAACTTCGCCATGATCAGGACGAAGACGAAGAGGTTGTCGACGCTCAGCGACTTCTCGGTGATGAAGCCGGCGAAGAACTCCTGGGAGGCCTGGCCGTTGCCGAAGTACAGCAGGCCGAGACCGAAGAGGCCGGCGAGCGCGATCCAGACGACCGTCCAGATGCCCGCTTCCTTCATGGATACGTCATGGGGCTTGCGGCCGATGAAGAAATCGGCGCCGATCAGGATGCTCAGACCGAGAATGGTCAGCAACCACATGTTGAATGAAACGTCCACTGTCTACACGCCTCCGGCGGGATGGCTCAGCACTTCGTCAGCGTCATCGCTGCCGGAGGTCTCTTCCACCCGGATGGCCTGGAGGCCTCGGGCCGGCGCCCCGGGACCGATCGCGGTCCGTATTGACGGGTACGCCGTAGCAGGTAGCAGGAATACTCCCCTCCGCGTGCACCACAGTACCCGGCGAACCGGGGAAAGGTAAAGGGAGTACCAAGAAAGGGTCAGTGGCAGGTCACACATCCGTCATGGAACGGTTCGCGCGACCTGCCGTCCGACTCACGGGCGGGCGCTGCGCCGGACCTCCGATATGCGGTTCAGTGCCTGGTCGAGGACCCGACTGCCCTGCGGGGGCAGGTCCGGGGTGAAGGTCCAGGCGTGATGGACCCAGGGGTCGGCCAGGTGGTTGTCGGGGATCGGCGACAGTCGCATCAGCGAGCGCCACAGGGGGTCGAGCAGCGGCCCGTACGCGGAGGCCTCGTCACGGTCGGCGACCATCAGCAGGTGCACGCCGACCGCCGGACCCTCGTCGGCGAGGTAGCGCAGCTGGGTGACGGAACGGTCGTCGAAGCCGTGCGGGAAGTCGTGGACGATCAGGAGCTGCTCGGCCGTGTCCACGTCCGGTGGCAGGTCCTCGGGGGCGCCGGCCCGCAGCGCCATCTGTACGAGATCGACCCGCCGGGTCAGCTGCGCGAGGGTCTGGGTCACCCCGGCGGCACCGGAGGCCGGCGGGCCGGCCAGCACCCCGGAGCGGACGAGCGGGGCCAGCGAGGCGGCGCCCGCCCCGGCGGCGTCGATGACGTGGACGGAGTACTTGTCGCCGGGGTGGACGGCGAGCAGCCGCACCGCGTGCGCGACGGCCATGTCCATGGCGGCCCGGCGCAGCCGGTCGGTGTCCATGGCCATGGCGGCCTCGGAGCCGGTGCGGCCGTTGTCGATCCACAGGCCGCGCTCCAGCGGCACCCGCATGAGCATCGGGATGCGCAGCTCGGGCCGTTCGGGCAGCGACAGGTCGCCCAGGCGCAGCGCGAGCGGATTCTCCTGGGGGGTGCCGGGGGCGTGCCAGACGGGGTTGTCCCAGCGGGCGTACGCGGCCGGCAGCGCGGGTTCGACGACTTCGGACTCGGCGACCAGCTGGGCCAGGTCCCGGTCGAGCACGGCGCGGGCCTGGGCGACGAGTTCCTCGCGCCGTGCCCGGGCGGTGGCGCGGGCGCCGTCGCCGGAGCCGCCGAGGCGGTGGCGCGGGTCGGCGAGCGCCTCGTCGAGTTCCCGGTCCATGCGGGAGTCGGCGAAGTCGACGGCGCTGCGGTAGGCGGCGACCGTGCGGGCCATGTCCTCGAACATGCCCCAGACCTGGTTGTAGAGCCGCTCGTCCATGGACCAGCCGCTGGCGTCGCCGGCGACGGGGCGCGGGGGTCGGCCCGGCTCGTCAGGTTCGGCCGCACGCGGCGCCGGCTCGGGCGCCTCGGTGCTGGTCCGGCGGCGGCGCGGGTGGGCGTAGCTGATGGTCGGCGGACCGCCCGCGGTGTCTCCGGCCGATCCGGCGCCCGCGAGGGGCACGTCGGAGACCGGGATCGGGTCCGGGGGCTCGGGGGCCTGCGGGGCCCCGGTCGCGGGCGGCGCGTCCAGCGGGGCGCGCAGTCCGCGCGGGACGGTGGGGGCGGGCCCGGTCGGCATGGCCGCGAGGGTGATGTCCCCCGTGGCCACGAGTCCCGTGGCCGCGGCGGCCAGCTCGGCGGCGGCCGACGCGGGCAGCCCGGCGTCGACCAGCAGGGCGCTCAGCCCGCTGGCGTACCCCTGGCCCACGGCTCGGACCTTCCAGGCGCCCTGGCGCCGGTACAGCTCCAGGGCGACCACGGCGGTCTCGGACTCCAGGCCCGTCAGGGTGTACCCGGCGAGCTCGGCGCCCTGCGGTTCGGCGACGGCGACGTACGAGGCCGGCACCGCGCCGAAGCGCGCCGGGCCGCCGGGCGGCAGCACGAGCACCACCCGGAGCCGGTGGACGGCTTCGTCGACGGCGTCGAGGTCGACGGCGAAGCGGTGCCCGCCCGCGACCGTGTCCGGCACCTCCAGGCCCGGCAGGGCCCGGGCGCCGGGGTGGGCCAGCGCCGCGGGTCCGGCCAACCGGCCCTCGTCGTCACCGGTCGAGACCAGGGCCAGTACCGGCGTGCCCGCCGAGACCCTGATCTCCACCCTGCTCTTGGACAGGGGGTGGTTCTGCCCCCGGACCAGTTCGGCCGTCATCGTGCAGCCCTCCCCCGTGCCTTCTTCTCTTTGCTCTTGTCCGGTGCTGCTTACAGGTGCGGCAGGATCGACGGCATGAGGTCCTGGAAGGTCCGACCGTTGGCCGGGTTTCCGAGGGCCGTCATCTGCCAGCCGGCGCCCACGCGGGACACCTTCGCCATGATCTGCGCGGTGTAGGCGCCGCCGCCGTCGAGGGTGTAGCGGGCCAGTTCCTGGCCGTTGGTCTCGTCGACGATGCGGCAGAAGGCGTTCTGCACCTCCTGGAACGTCTGCCCGGTGAAGGAGTTCACCGTGAAGACGATCTGGTCGATGTGCACCGGCACGCGCTGGAGGTCGACGAGGATCGCCTCGTCGTCCCCGCCCTGGCCGACGCCGCCGACGAGGTTGTCACCGGTGTGGCGGACCGAGCCGTCGTCGCTCTGCAGGTGCCGGAAGAACACGACGTCCACCGGCTGCTTGTCGGCGAACAGCACCGCCGACGCGTCCAGGTCGATCTCCCGGGTCCGCGACCCGAACAGCCCCCGACGCTTCGCCGCCTGCCAGCCGAGCCCCATCCGGACCGCGGTCAGCGTGCCTCCGTCCGCCTTCTGCAGACTGATGGCCTGACCCTTGGTCATGTTGACCGTCACGTGATGTCCCCTCTCCATGGCCCGCCCCGATGTCGGCGGGTCGCAGCGTGTACCTGCGGCTGTCGCCCAACCCTACTGACAGCCCCCACCTCAGGCGAGGCCCGCTTCCCTCATCTGTCGAAGCTCCTTCTTCAGCTCGCCCACCTCGTCGCGGATCCGGGCCGCGACCTCGAACTGGAGCTCCGCCGCCGCACCTCGCATCCGTTCGGTCATCTGCTCGATCAGCGCGGCCAGTTCGGCGGCGGGGCGGTCCGTGGGGGTGGCCGCGGCCTTGGCCCCCTTCGCTCCCTTTCCACCCGCCTTGCCCCCGGCGGCCTTGCCGCCGAGCGCGGGCACCGGGGCCTTGGCTCCCTTGCCCTCCTTCGCCTGCCGGTAGCCGGTCCCGAGCAGTTCCTCGGTGTCCAGCTCCTCGCGGGCGATCGTGGCGACGATGTCGTTGATCTTCTTGCGGAGCGGCTGCGGGTCGATCCCGTTCGCCGTGTTGTAGGCGATCTGCTTCTCGCGGCGCCGGTTCGTCTCGTCGATGGCCTTCTCCATGGCCGGCGTCATCTTGTCCGCGTACATGTGGACCTGGCCGGAGACGTTGCGCGCCGCGCGGCCGATGGTCTGGATCAGGGAGGTCCCCGAGCGCAGGAAGCCCTCCTTGTCCGCGTCGAGGATGGCCACCAGCGAGACCTCGGGCAGGTCGAGGCCCTCGCGCAGCAGGTTGATGCCGACCAGGACGTCGTACTCGCCGGCCCGCAGCTCGCGCAGCAGCTCGATGCGGCGCAGGGTGTCCACGTCGCTGTGCAGGTAGCGGACCTGGATGCCGAGCTCCAGGAAGTAGTCCGTGAGGTCCTCGGACATCTTCTTGGTGAGCGTCGTGACCAGGACGCGCTCGTCCTTCTCCACCCGCTGCCGGATCTCGTGCACCAGGTCGTCGATCTGGCCCTCGGTGGGCTTGACGACGACCTCGGGGTCGATGAGGCCGGTGGGGCGGATGATCTGCTCGACGAAGCCGTCGCCGCGGGAGAGCTCGTACTTGCCGGGGGTGGCGGACAGGTAGACGGTCTGGCCGATCCGCTCCTGGAACTCCTCCCACTTCAGCGGCCGGTTGTCCAGCGCGGACGGCAGCCGGAAGCCGTGGTCGACCAGGGTCCGCTTGCGGGAGGCGTCGCCCTCGTACATCGCGCCGATCTGCGGCACCGTGACGTGCGACTCGTCGATGACGAGCAGGAAGTCCTCGGGGAAGTAGTCGATGAGGGTGTTCGGGGCGGAGCCGCGCTCGCGGTCGTCCATGTGCAGCGAGTAGTTCTCGATGCCGGAGCAGGACCCGATCTGGCGCATCATCTCCAGGTCGTAGGTGGTGCGCATGCGCAGCCGCTGGGCCTCCAGCATCTTGCCCTGCTTCTCCAGCTCGGCCAGCCGGTCGGTCAGCTCGGCCTCGATGCCGGCGACGGCCTTCTCCATGCGCTCGGGGCCGGCGACGTAGTGGCTGGCGGGGAAGACGTACAGCTCGCGGTCCTCGCTGATGACCTCGCCGGTCAGCGGGTGCAGGGTGGACAGCGCCTCGATCTCGTCGCCGAACATCTCGATGCGGACGGCCAGTTCCTCGTAGACCGGGAAGATCTCGATGGTGTCGCCGCGCACCCGGAAGGTGCCGCGGGTGAAGGCCACGTCGTTGCGCGTGTACTGGATGTCGACGAAGCGGCGCAGCAGCTGGTCCCGGTCGAACTCCTCGCCGACCTTCAGCGAGACCATCCGGTCCACGTACTCCTGCGGGGTGCCGAGGCCGTAGATGCAGGACACGGAGGCGACGACGATCACGTCGCGCCGGGTCAGCAGCGAGTTGGTCGCGGAGTGGCGCAGCCGCTCCACCTCCTCGTTGATCGAGGAGTCCTTCTCGATGTAGGTGTCCGACTGGGGTACGTAGGCCTCGGGCTGGTAGTAGTCGTAGTACGAGACGAAGTACTCGACGGCGTTGTTCGGCAGGAGCTCGCGGAACTCGTTCGCCAGCTGGGCGGCGAGGGTCTTGTTCGGCGCCATCACCAGCGTCGGCCGCTGGAGCTTCTCGATCATCCAGGCCGTGGTCGCCGATTTGCCGGTGCCGGTCGCACCCAGCAGTACGACGTCCTTCTCACCTGCACGGATGCGCTTCTCCAGCTCGGCGATGGCCGCCGGCTGGTCGCCGCTGGGCTGGTAGGGGCTGACGACCTCGAAAGGCGCCACCGTGCGTTCGATCTTCGATACGGGCCGCATGCCTCAACCGTACGACCCCCCACTGACACTCACGCCCGGCACGGCCTCCGGGGGTCCGGCGGGTCTGCTCCATTCTGGTCCGTTTGTCGTAGTTCGGTGGCGGCCCCGTGATCTTCAACCGCATGATGATCGCGAAACTCCGTGAAGTGCATCGCCGCAACGTCTGCCGCTCCGCGCCCGTTTGAGGCAGGAGCAGGGCTCACGACCCGAGGAGAACGCACATGAACGTCGTCCGACCAGCCGCCGTGGCCGCCGCAGTCCTGGGCCTCACCCTCTCCGTGCTGGGCACGGCCACCTCGGCCACCGCGTCCGGTCCCGCCTCGGGGTCCGGCACGGTCGCGTCCTCCCCTCCGGTGGTCTACGCCCACCGGGGAGCCTCGGCGTACGCCCCGGAGAACACGCTGGCCTCGATCGACCTCGCGATGCGGATGGGCATCGACTGGGTCGAGAACGACGTCCAGCGCACCAAGGACGGCGTCCTGGTCGTGATCCACGACGACAACCTGGCCCGCACCACCGACGTCGAGCAGGTGTTCCCCGACCGCAAGCCCTGGCTGGTCAAGGACTTCACCGCGGACGAGATCGCCCTGCTGGACGCGGGCAGCTGGTTCGGCAAGGACAAGCAGTACGCGGGCGCCACGGTGCCGACCCTGCGGGAGTACCTCGCCCGGGTGCGGCGCAACCAGCAGAAGCTGCTGCTGGAGATCAAGCGGCCGGAGATCTACCCGGGGATCGAGCGGGAGACCCTGAACCTGCTGGACGCCACCGGCTGGCTCGACAGGAACCGCGTGGACCGGCGGCTGGTGGTGCAGAGCTTCAGCGCCGACTCCATCCGGATCGTGCACGACCTGCGGCCCGACCTCGTGACGGCCTTCCTGGGCACGCCCACCGTGGCCGAGCTGCCGCGCTACGCCGCCTTCACCGACCGGATCAACCCCTGGCACACCACCCTGTCGGCGGACTGGGTGGCGGCCGTGCACGCCCTGCGCGGCCCCCACGGCAAGGCCATGGAGGTGGACACCTGGACCGTGGACAACGCGGCGACGGCGCGGAAGGTCCAGGAGATGGGCGTGGACGGGATCATCACCAACACGCCCGACGTGGTCCGCAGGGCGGTGGGCTGGTACTGAGCCCCGGACGGGGCGAACCCGTCGTCGTTGTCCGCGGGGCGCCGTACCGTGGACGGGTGGACAGCTCCGAGCGGCCCCGCGGGCCGCACCTCGAATGGACGGTCGTCAGCGGCGACATCGGCCCCCTGCTCCTGGCGGCGACCCCCGAGGGGCTGGTCCGGGTCGAGTTCCACGCCGGCCCGGACCGCGTCGAGAAGATGATCGGTGCGTTGGTCTCCCGGCTCGGCGCCGACGCCTGGCGGCCGGCGCTCGGCGAGGAGGTCCTGCTCGCCGAGCCCGTGCGCCAGCTGAACGCCTACTTCGCCGGTTCGCTGCGGCGCTTCGAGCTGCCGCTCGACTGGCGGCTGAGCTCCGGCTTCAACCGTCAGGTGCTCCGGGAGCTGGACCGCTCGGTGCCCTACGGGTCGGTCGTCGGGTACGGGGAACTCGCCGCGCGGGTCGGGCAGCCGGGCGCGGCCCAGGCCGTGGGCAACGCCATGGGCTCGAATCCCCTGCCGCTGGTGGTGGCCTGCCACCGGGTGGTGGAGAACGACGGCGGGATCGGCGGGTTCGGCGGCGGGGTGGAGACCAAGCGCCTGCTGCTCGCCCTGGAGGGCGTGCTTCCGCAGCCGCTGTTCTGAGACCCCTGTTCTGATGCCCCTGTTCTGAGACCCGTGTTCCGAGACCCGTGTTCCGGACCCGCTGCGAAGCCACTGCGATGCGGTTGCGACGCACGGGCCCGGCGCCGCGTCGTGGGCGCGCCCCGCCGCTCGCGGGTGCGCGGGGCGCGCGACCGTGCGGCCCCGATACCCGGTTCCACCTGGCGGTACGGGGTGGCACACTGCCGCGGTGAACACTCCCGCCGCCGCACCCGGCTCCCCGTCCTGCGTACGCCTGCCGCGGTCTCCGAGGGGGTGTGCGCAGTGAAGGCCTCCCCCGGCACCGAACGCACCGCGCCCCCGGTCGTGGCGGCGGATCTCCCCCGGTTGCAGCGGCGCACCTCTGCGGTGCTGATCGCCGCTCAGATGCTGGGCGGGCTGGGCGTGCCCATCAGCATCGCCCTGGCCCCGGTCCTCGCCACCGAGGTCAGCGGCACCGAGGCCATGTCGGGATTCGCGTCCACCGCGTCCGTGATCGGCACCGCGCTGCTCTCGCTGCCGCTCGCCGCCCTGATGACCGCGCGCGGGCGCCGTCCCGGTCTGGTCCTGGCCTACGCGATCGGAGCCGCCGGCGCGGCCCTCGTCGTCCTGGCCGCCACGATCAGGAACTTCCCGCTCCTGCTGGTGGGCATGGCCGCCTTCGGCGCCGCGTCCTCCGCCAACCTCCAGGCCCGGTTCGCCGCCGCCGACCTCGCGGCGCCCGACCGCCGCGCGCGGGCGATCTCCGTGGTCGTGTGGGCGTCCACCATCGGCGCGGTGCTCGGCCCGAACCTCTCCGCACCGGCCAGTCACAGCTTCGCCGGCACCTCCATACCCGAGACGGCGGGCCCCTTCGTGTGGGCCGGCGCCGTCTTCGTCCTCACCGGCACGCTGATCGGCGTCCTCCTGCGACCCGATCCGCTGCTGACGGCCCGGGCGCTGGCCGCGCCCGGGGAGCAGACCCGGGCCGGGCGCTCGCTGCGCGCCGGTTTCACGGCCGTCCGGGAGTCGCCGCGCGCCAGGCTCGCCCTGCTGACCGTCGCGGTGTCGCACACCACCATGGTCTCGATCATGGTCATGACCCCGGTGGACCTCGGTCACCACGGCGCCGATCTGGAGCTCGTCGGTCTGGTGATCAGCGGTCACATCGCGGGCATGTTCGCCTTCTCCCCCGTCATGGGATGGCTCGCGGACCGGATCGGCCGGCTGTCCGTGATCGGGCTCGCGGCCGGGCTGCTGTCGGTCGCCGCGCTGCTCGCCGGTACCGCCGGACCGAGTCACGCGCAGTCCGCGCTCGGCCTGTTCCTGCTCGGTCTCGGCTGGTCCGCGGGGATGGTCTCGGGCTCGGCCCTGCTGACCGACTCCGTACCGCAGCCCGCGCGGGCCGCCGTCCAGGGGTTGAGCGACCTCACGATGAACGCGGCCGCCGGTCTGGGCGGGGCCGCGGCCGGCCTGGTCATGGCCCGGGCGGGATACGGGTGGCTCAACGCGATCGGCGCCGCGCTGCTGCTGCCGATGGCCGCCCTGGCCCTCTTCACGGCGCGCCGGCACCCGGTCCCCGCGCAGGCCGACGCGGGCGCGTAGCCGTCCGCGGGGCCGTCCGGCCGGCGACAGGTCCGGTTGCCTAGTAGCTGATGTGGTAGGCCTTGCGCAGCGTCTCGTGGACGGTCCAGGTGGTCTTGTCGCCCTCCCGGAGCACGCAGGCGGAGCCGGGACCCACCTGCAGCGTGTCGCCGCCCTCGACCTCGATGGTGGCGCGGCCGCCGACCACCACGAACAGTTCGTCGGCCTCGGTGTCCGTGACCACGCCGGGGGTGATCTGCCAGATCCCCCGGACCTGCGAGCCGTCCGCGGCCTCCCACAGCACCTTGCCCGTGACGACGGGCGTGCCGGAGACGATCTGGGCCGGGTCGAGCGCCTCCAGCTCCAGTTCGGCGTCGGGGAAGTCCGTCACGGAGACGGCGAAGGAGGCGGGGGCTGCGCTGTGATCACGGGTGCTCATGGCGCGCCAGCCTAATCGGGTGGTCCCCCGCCTCGGGGCGACCAGAGCGTCCAGCGCGGACGCGCCGGACGAGGCATCCTGTCCACCCCTTCGGGCTCGGTGTCCGCCGGGTTTCGGCCAGGGCGGCGGGTGCGCGGCGGTGGCGGCGGCGTGGGCGTCCGGGGCGTGGACCTCGTCCCGCGCGGGCGCGGTCCGGGGTGGGGCGGGCGGTGCGCGGGGCGCGGTACTCGGACAGGTTCGGGCGGGAGCGGTGGGAGCGCGTTTGGGGGCGCGAATCCGGTGCCATGGATGGGTGCATGCCACAGCACAGAGCATCCGCGCCCCCGTCCGCGTCCGCCGTCCCGGCCTCGGCGCCCTCCTCGGTACCGGTCCTTTCGGAGGAGGTGCGCGAGGCGCTGGCCGCCGGGAGGCCCGTCGTCGCCCTGGAGTCGACGATCATCGCGCACGGCCTGCCGCGCCCCCGCAATCTGGCGGTGGGCACCGAGTTGGAGGCCCTGGTGCGCTCCGAGGGGGCGGTTCCGGCGACGATCGCCGTGGTGGACGGAGTGGCGTACGCGGGCCTCGACAAGGGGCAACTGGAGCGGATCGCCGGGGGCGAGGACGTGCGCAAGCTCGGCCACCGGGATCTGGCGCCCGCCCTCGCGACGGGTGCGACCGGGGCGACGACGGTCTCCGCGACGTCCTTCCTGGCGGCGCGGGCCGGTCTGCGCGTCTTCGCCACGGGCGGGCTGGGCGGGGTGCACCGGGAGTTCGCCCACACCCAGGACGAGTCGGCGGACCTGTCGCTGCTCGCGCGCACCCGGATCACGGTGGTCTGCGCGGGGGTGAAGTCGATCCTGGACGTGCCCGCCACGCTGCAACGGCTGGAGACCCTGGGGGTCGGGGTGCTCGGGTACGGGACGGACCGCTTCCCCGGCTTCTACCTGTCCAGTTCCGGCGAGCCGGTGGACTGGACCGTGCACCGGCCCGAGGAGGTGGCGGCGGTGATGGCGGCTCAGGACGCGCTCGGCGGGCCGGAGTCCGCGCTGCTGGTCGCCCATCCGGTGGCGGAGGCAGAGCAGCTGGATCCGGAGCTGCACGACCGGGTGCTGGCGGAGGCACTGGACGCGTGCCGGGAGCGGGGCATCACGGGGCAGGCGGTGACCCCGTTCCTCCTGGGGTTCCTGGTACGGGCGACCGGCGGCGCGTCGTTGGAGGCGAACCTGGCGGCGGTGCGGGGCAACGTCCGGCTCGGGGCCCGGATCGCGGGGGCCTGGGCGGCCCGGGCATGACCGGGCGGGGGGTGACCGGCGCGGGACCGACGGAGACGGGCGCGGCGGGCTCGGGCACGAGCGGGCTGGACGCGAACGGGCCGGGCACCAGCCGGCCGGACTCGAACGGGCCGGGCACGACGACGGACGCGACGACGACGGCCCCGCGGGAGCCGGCCGGGCGCGGGGCGGGGGGCGCGCCGGGTGCGCTGCTGGTCGTCGGGGACGTGGTGACGGACGTGGTCGCGGTGCACACCGAACCGCTCGCGCCCGCCACCGACACGGTCGCCCGGATCCGTACCCTGCCCGGCGGGGCGGGCGGCAACGCCGCCTGCTGGGCGGCGCACGAGGGCGCACCGGAGGTACGGATCCTGGCGCGGGTGGGCACCGAGTCGGCGCGCTGGCACGAGCGGGCGCTGGTGGACGCGGGGGTCCGCCCCAAGCTGGTCGTCGACCGGGCGGAGCCGACCGGGACGGTGGTGGCGCTGGTCGGCAAGGACGCGGAGCGGACCTTCCTGACCGACAGCGGGGCGTCCCTGCGGCTGTGCCCGGCCGACTGGGCGCCGGCGCTGCTGGACGGGGCCGCGCACCTGCACCTGTCGGGGTACCTGTTCTTCGCGGACAGCAGCCGGGAGTTGGCGAGGGTGGCGATGAGGGCGGCCCGGACCCGGGGGGTGCCGGTGAGCGTGGACCCGGCCTCGGCGGGGTTCCTGGCCACGTTGGGCCCGGAGCGCTTCCTGGCGGCGGTGGCGGGGGCCTGCGTACTGCTGCCGAACGAGGACGAGGCCCGGCTGTTGGCGGGGCTCCCGGAGCCGGCCGGGGTGGCCCGGGCGGCGGTGGCGCTGAGCCGCCGGGTGCCGCTGGTGGTGGTCACCCGGGGCGCGGCCGGGGCGCTGATCGCCGAGGGCGGGCGCATCACGGCCGAGGTCGACGCCGAGGCCGTCGAGGCGGTGGATTCCACGGGTGCGGGGGACGCGTTCACCGGTGGTTTCCTGGCGGCCCGGCTGGCGGGCGCGACCCCGGTGGAGGCGGCCCGCGCGGGGTGCCGGGCGGCCGCGGTGGCGGTCACCCGGCTGGGCGGACGTCCGTAGGGCCGCCCTCACCCGCACCGCCCGGCCGAGACCGGTGTCGAGGGACCCGGGGCGGGTGATCAGGGCCGCCCCGGGGGCGGGTTCACGGGGTGAACACCTGGTCCAGGGTGTCGATCGCGCCCTTGCCGCCGAGGTGGTAGCGGAACACCAGGCCCTGGTTCGGGTGGGCGACGAGCCACGCGATGAGGGCGTCGAGGGTGATCGGCTTGTTCTCCGTGCTCTCGACGATCGGGGTGACGGCCGTGATCTTCGCATCGTCCTGGATCGGGATGAACGTCTCCTTGCCGACCGTCTCGAAGGGGGCGCCGTCGGAGTCGGGGGCGCCGCACCCCCAGGTGCCGTGCTTGACGATCAGGCTGTGGAAGCCGCCCTCGGGCGTGTAGCGGTTGACGGCGATCTCGTCGGGCGAGATCGGCATCTTGTGGTCGCAGCTGGGCGCGGGCGACTTGGGCTTGCCCGCCGGGGTCGCCTTGGCGGTGGCGGGTGCGGTCGGCTTCGAGGACGCGGCGGACGCCGACGGTCCGGCACCTTGGGGAGGGGTCGGTGTCGCGGTCGGGGTGGCGGCCGCGGTCGGGGTGGCGCTCGGACCGGCGGGGTTCGCGCCGGGAGTCGTGCCCGCGGCGTCGGCGCCGTCGTCGCCGTTGCAGGCGGTGAGGGTCAGGGCCGCGCACAGGGCGAGCGTCGTGAGCGTCCACCCCCGCCGCGACCGTCTCGGTCCCTCGATCGTCTCGCCGCGTCCACCCATTGCCGTCTCCCTCTGCCAAGGCGCCACCCGGCGGTCGCCGTCGAAGCGTGGCGACAACGTAGCCCGCCGCCGTCGGCCACGACGACGCCCGATTCCCGTTCGTCACCGACCGGGAATCGCGCTGTTGCCGATCCCGGACGTCCGTGACCGAGTGGATGCCCGCGGGGTCAGTCCGCGAGTCCCGTCCAGGCCGGGTGACGGGGGTCGTCGGCCCGGACGACGGCGTCGGCCGCGGCCGCCGGGTCGGTCTCGGCCTCGTAGCGGGCGAAGGCGGGCAGGGTCCAGCGCGCGGACTCCTCGGTCCTGCGGGCGAGGGCTCCCGGGGAGAGGCGGATGTGCACGCCGAGGTCGAAGGGGAACCAGTGGCCGAACAGCAGCGGTCCGTGCACGATCAGCACGCCGCCCGCGGGGAGTTCGACGTAGGGGCTGCGGGTGGCCCGGTCGGTCGCCGGGTCCCAGAGGTCGGGCAGTACCCGTCCGGTGCCGCCGGGGTCGGTGGGGCCGAACACCTCGCGCCAGAGGGCGGCCGTGTCGTACCAGCCGCCGAGGTAGGCGTCCACGTCCTGCCGGCCGAACTCGAAGCGGAGGGAGGCCGGCCGCAGGAACCCGTCGGCCGGGACCGTCAGTACGGGCCTGCCCCGCCCGCGCAGTTCCTCGGCGAGCCGGTCCGCGAGCACGTCCGTTCCGGCGGCGGGCGCGCCGTCGATGCCCACCCGCTGCCAGGGCCCCCGGTCGGGGCCCTCGGACCGGTCTTCCAGACGACCGGCGAGCCGCTCGGCCATCCGCTGCCATGTGATCGCTTCCAGCTGCACGTGGCCATTGTCAGTGGCGGGTCCTAACTTTTTCCACGAGGGATCACCGGCGCGAAACGGAGTCGTCGGCCCGACCGCGGGGAGGGGTCTGTCATGGCCGGCGAGACGACGTACATGGAGCTGTCGCAGGACGACGGCGGGGCGCACAAGTTCTACGAGGTGACGGTGGACGGCACGTCCGTCACCGTGCGGTACGGGCGCATCGGCGCGGAGGGCCAGGTGCAGAACTCCTCCTTCCCGACGGTGGAGAAGGCGCGCGCGGCCGCCGCGAAGAAGGTCGGGGAGAAGGTCCGCAAGGGCTACGCCCCGGCGGTTCGCGGTGCCCGCGCGGCGCGGTCGGTGACCCGCAGGCAGGTGACCTCGGCCCCGTCGACGGCGCGCGCGGTGGCTCCCGTGCTGTGGCGTTTCCGCACGGGCTCCTCGGCGTTCGGGATCCACGTGGACGAGGACCGCTGCTGGGTCGGCAACCAGGCGGGTGACGTCTACACGCTGAGCCACGGCGGCGAGGTGCTGGCCCGGTACTCGCTGCCGGACGGGGTGAAGTGCCTGGTGGCGGACGAGTTCTGGATCTACGCGGGCTGTGACGACGGCACGGTGTACGACCTGTCGTCGAAGGTGCCGTTCGGGGCGTACGACATCGCCGCGGACGTGGACATCTTCTGGCTCGACATCCGCGAGGGCGTGCTGAACGTGTCCGACCGCAGCGGTGGCCTGACCGTCATCGACCACGAGGACGAGTTCCAGTGGTCGCGGCGCTCGTCGGGGTCCAACGCCTGGATGGTGCGGGCCGACGAGCGGGCGGTGTACCACGGTCACAGCAAGGGCGTGACGGCCTACGCCCCGGATGGCGGGCGGGAGTTGTGGCACACGGCGACGGACGGTTCGGTGCTGTTCGGGTGGCAGGAGGACTCCGCCGTGTACGCGGGGACCGGGCGCAACACGGTGCAGCGGCTGTCGAAGGCGACGGGCGCGGTGGAGGCCTCGTACCGGTGTGATGCGGCGGTGTACTCGTGTGCGACGTCGCCGGACGGGCGGCACGTGTTCGCGGGCGACCTCTCCTCCTCCGTGTACTGCTTCGACGCGGACGGCCGGCGGCTGTGGAAGCTGGGCACGGGCAGTGGGTCGGCGCTGTCGATGCAGTACCTCGACGGGCGGCTGTACCTGGTCACCACGGACGGTTCGCTGGTGTGCGTGGACGCGAGCGAGCAGGCGATCTCGGCCGCGCAGCAGGGTTCGGTGCCGACGGCGATGGACGTCAAGTCGGCCGCCGCGCTGCCCGTGTTCACGCCGGCCGCGTCCGCCTCGGCGGTGGCGACGGTCTCGGTGGCCGCAGCGCCGGCGGGCGGTGTGGTGGTGGAGTGCGTCCAGCAGGGCGGACGGACGCGGGTGCACGTGGTGTCCGACGGCTTCGAGCCCGGCTGGAACGTGCAGTTCCCCCGGGGGATCCGGGAGGCCGGCGCCCGCTACGTGGTGGAGGGGCTGCACGCGGCGTCCGGCGGCTTCTACCGGGTGCGCGGGGAGATACGCCGACTCGTCTGAGCCGGCCGCGGCCCGCGGGGCGCGCCGTGTCCGACCGGCCGGTGTCGCGGGCTCAGCGGGCGTGCCCCGGGCACGGGCACGGCGTCGCGCCGAACGGGGCGGGCGTGGCCACGGACCAACGGGCGTCCTCGGCGAGGGCGCAGGTCACGTGGAGCACGACCGGTTCGCTGCCCAGGTTGCGGCCGAGGTGGACGTGGTCGCTGCCCGAGGGTTCGACGAAGGTGGCTCCCACCGGGTGCGTCTCGACGGATCCGTCGTCCAGGATCCGGGTCAGCGTTCCGGAGGCGACCACCGCCATCAGCGGCACGTCGTGGTAGTGCCATCCCGTGCACTGCCCGGACTCGATCACGATCTCCCGGCCCGTGAGGTCCGGTCCCCCGCTCGCCCCCGGCCGTCGCGCCGTCGCCTGACGTCCGCCCATCGTTCCTCCTCCACGGGCCACCGCGGCCCGGCCGCCTCACGGTAGGAGGAGATCATGACGTCGAGGAAGATCCGATGAAAGGACAACAACCCTGCTCTACAAGGTGATATAAGGACCGCCGCGCGGTATCACTCCGTCATGAGTCTTGTCGTGTTCGAGTCGCACAAGCGGATCCACTGCGCCGAGTGCCGGCAGGGCCCGCTCCGGCTCCTCGTCCGCGAGGCGGGAGCGCCCCGCTGCCTGGACTGCGTCGACCTCGGCCATCTGGTCTACCTGCCGCGCGGCGACGCGGCGCTCACCCGACGTGCGCGGGAGGCCAGTTCACTCTCCGCCGTCGTGGTGCGCCGGCACAAACGCCGCCATCGCTACGAACGCCAGGGCCTGTTGGTCGAGGAGGGCGCCCTGGCCCGCGCCGAGCGCGCCTGCCTCGCGGACGCCGAGGTGCGGGCCCGCCGCAGGGACCGCGACCGGCTGCGGCGCGCGGCCGAGGACGTCCGCTTCACGGCGGCCTTCACCGCCGAGATCCGGCGACTGTTCCCCGGCTGTCCGGAGGAACGCGCGCGGGCCATCGCGGCGCACGCCTCGCTGCGCGGCAGTGGCCGCGTGGGCCGGACCGCCGCAGGCCGGGCCCTGGACGAACCGGCGGTGTCCATGGCGGTGCGGGCGGCCGTGCGGCACCTCGACACCGAGTACGACGCCCTGCTCATGGCGGGAGTACCGCGGTTCGCCGCCCGGGCCCGGCTGGCGGAGCGGATCGACGCGATCCTGGACGGATGGCGGGCGGCGTCCGGGGAGCCGGTCCGGGCCGAGACGGCCTAGACGGAACCCTGCGTACGGAAGCGGCGGTACAGCAGCGCTCCGCCGAGCAGCAGCGCGCCACTGCCGGGGATCAGGTAGCCGAGGCCGTCGGACCCGGTGTGGGCGAGGGCTTCGGTGTGCCGGGGCGGCGTCTGCGGGGTCTGCGGCGCCGGCGGCTTCACCTGCGTGACGGGCGCCGGCGGGATGACGGGCGGCGTGACGACGACGGGCGGCTGGACCGGCTTGCCACCGCTGGGCTTGCCGCCGTTGACGGAGATGTTGCCGCTGGAGGGGTTGCCGATTCCGACCAGGTTCACGGAGTTGCCACTGACGTTCAGCGGGAGGTCCACGGGGAGCTGGATGCCGTTGCCGGACAGCAGGCCGGGAGAACCCGTCGTCTGTCCGTCGGCCACCGATCCGCCGCCGTTGGCCGTACCGGCCTTCGTGGAGGACGAGGAGTGGCCCTGCCCCGAGGCGCCCGAGCCGGAGCGGGCGCCGCCGCCCTGGGAGGCGTTCGTGCAGCGGTTGCCGGTGGCGGAGTTGAGGAGCCCGACCACGCTGACGGTGTTCCCGCACACGTTCACCGGTGTGTTCACCGGCAGTTGCACCAGGTTCCCGGCGAGCAGGCCCGGGGAGCCCTCGGCTCTGCCGCCCGCGTCCGCATCGGCGTAGGCGAGGCCACCCACCCCCGCGACCGCCAGTCCACCTCCCGCAACCACCGCCGTGATCAAGCCATTGCGACGACTGTGACGCATCAGTTTTCCCGCCTTCCGGAGGAGTCCGCGGGCGAGTCGCCCGCACCGGAAACAACGCCGTAACCCCATTCGGGTTATAGCGCCGATGGGCATTTCACCCCATCGTGTACGGGGTAATGCCTATCTCATGATGAACAGCCCGCTGCTTCTCCTAGATGTGGACGGCCCGCTCAACCCCTTCCGGTCGCGGCTCGCCGGGCTGCGCGGGTACGACAGCCACCGGATGCGTCCCGAGATCTGGATGTCCCGCCGCGCCCCGGATTCGCGCAGCGCACGGCGCGGGCTCCGGGTCCGCCTGCACCCCGCCCACGGCGCCCGCTTGCTCGCCCTGCCCTACGAACTCGCCTGGGCGACCACCTGGATGCACCAGGCCAACACGATGATCGCCCCGCGCATCGGGTTGCCCGGCGATCTCCCGGTGATCGAGTGGCCGGAGCTGTTCGCCCATGATCCCGACGGCCTTTCCTGGAAGACCCGCCCGCTCCTCGCCTGGGCCGCCGGCCGCCCGTTCGCCTGGGTCGACGACATGATCAACCCGCGGGACCGGGCCTGGGTCGCCGCCCATCACCCCGCCCCGGCCCTGTTGTTGCGCGTCCACCCGCGCCACGGGCTCCGCGACCGCGACTTCGCCGCGCTCACCCACTGGGCGACCCACCTCGACCGACCCGACACCCCGGCCTGACGACCCCGCGCGGACCGACGCCCCGACCGGACGCCCCACGCCGCGCCGCGACGGCCCGGCCTGACGGCGCCGCGTCGCGATCCGACGTCACGGACAGCGCGGGACGGCGCCCGGGGCCGCATGCTCCGCCCGGCGGCACCGGTCCGTCGGGCGCTCAGCGCTGAAGGGCCGTCACCGGGTCCGTGGACGGGCGGCCGGAGGGCCACCAGTCGGCGTCGTCGAGGCGGGACTCGTACGGGTACCAGAGGCCCTCGCGGCCGAGCCGGAGCTGACGGGTCCCGGCGGTGAGGCGGTTGCGGTCGGGGCGGTACAGGCCACGGCCCGCGGCGAGCAGGGCGGGGCGCGCCCGGTCGAAGGGGCCCGCCGGCGGATCCCAGGGTTCGTCGAGGACGGACAGGCCCGGCAGGCCCCCCTGGCGCCAGGCGGCCGCGCCCCGGGCAAGGTCGGTGGTGGTCCGGCCGGTGGCGCGGGCCAGGTCCCGGTAGAGGGTGCGGGCGACGCCGGTCAGGCCGGCCGTCGGGTGCGCGGAGGCCAGCCGGACGGCGTCCTGCCACAGGGTGAGGCCGCCGATCGGGTCCTCGCCGGTCGCCAGCAGCGCGAGGGCGCGGGCGCCCGCGTCCGTCGCGAGCTGGTCCAGTGCGAGCGGGTCGGGCGCGGCGGGGTCGGCCGGGTAGGCGGGCGGCAGCCCGGGGGCGGCCGGGGCGCGCATCGGCGCCGGCAGCGGGGGCGGCGCGGTGCGGGCCACCGCCGCGCGGGCGGGGACCCCGGGGAAGTCGGGGGTGGCGTCGGGCTGTTCGCGGGCGGCGTGGGCGGCGTTGCGCCGGGTCAGCTCCTCCAGCAGTTCCCGCTCCCCGCGTCCGCGCAGGAGCAGCAGCACGAACGGGTCCTCGTCCAGCAGTCGGGCCGCCCGGTAGCAGAGGGCCGCCGCGTGCTTGCACGGCGGCCGCCCCACGTCGGGGCAGGAGCAGCGCGCGAGCAGTTCGCCCGGGCCCGGCAGGACCGTCTCCGCGAGGGACTCCGGAACCTCCCGTTCCAGCAGGGCCGCGAGCGCCGCGGGGTCGGCGGCGACCGTCTCCAGGACCTCTCCCCATTCGGCGTCCGCGAAGGCCGGCAGCGCCAGTTCGGTACGGTACGGGCGGGCCCTGCTCCCCCGGACGTACGCCACGATCCGACCCGGGGTGATCGTCACCGCGTCGACGTGGCCCTCGGCGGCATAGGCGTGCCCCCGGGCCAGGCGGGCCGCGTCGGGGGCGCGCTCCTCCAGCGCGACCACCCAGGCCCGACCCCACCAGGTCGTCGCCTCGAGCCCGGGGGGCACGGTCTCGAACGTGCGCCGACGATCGTCCCGCGCGGTGATCATTCGGGCCTCCGCAGGGACACCAGGTCGGCCAGTTCGCGGTCGGACAGCTCGGTCAGCGCCGACTCGCCGGAGCCCAGCACGGCGTCGGCCAGGGCCCGCTTCGCCTCCAGCATCTCGGCGATCCGGTCCTCGACGGTGCCCTCCGCGATGATCCGGTGCACCTGTACGGGCTGGGTCTGGCCGATGCGGTAGGCGCGGTCGGTGGCCTGTTCCTCCACGGCGGGGTTCCACCAGCGGTCGAAGTGGACGACGTGACCGGCGCGCGTGAGGTTCAGGCCGGTGCCCGCCGCCTTCAGCGACAGCAGGAACACCGGCACCTCGCCCGCCTGGAACCGGTCCACGAGTTCCTCGCGGCGCGCCACCGGCGTCCCGCCGTGCAGCAGTTGGTGCGCGATGCCGCGGTTCGCCAGGTGCCGCTCGATGATGCGGGCCATCGTCACGTACTGCGTGAAGATCAGCACCGAGCCGCCCTCCGCCAGGATCGTGTCCAGCAACTCGTCCAGCAGCGCGAGCTTGCCCGACCGGTGCGGGATCCGGGGCGACTCTTCCTTGAGGTACTGCGCGGGGTGGTTGCAGATCTGCTTGAGCGAGGCCAACAACTTCATGATCATTCCGCGTCGTTCGATGCCCTCGCTCGTCTCGATCACGGCCATCGCCTCGTCCACCGCGGCCTGGTAGAGCGAGGCCTGCTCCCGGGTGAGGGACACCGGGTGGTCGGTCTCGGTCTTCGGCGGGAGTTCGGGCGCGATGCCGGGGTCGGACTTCTTGCGCCGCAGCAGGAAGGGCCGTACCAGCGCGGCCAGTCGGGCGACCGCCTCGTCGTTGCCGCCGTCCTCCTCCTGCTGGTGCTCCACCGGGCGGGCGTGGCGCGCCCGGAAGGTGGTGAGCGGGCCCAGCAGCCCGGGCGTGGTCCAGTCGAGGAGCGCCCACAGCTCGGAGAGGTTGTTCTCCACCGGGGTGCCCGTCAGCGCCACCCGGGCGGGCGCGGGGATGGTGCGCAGGGCCTTCGCCGTCGCCGAATGCGGGTTCTTCACGTGCTGGGCCTCGTCCGCGACGACCATGCCCCAGCGCTGCTCGGCCAGGCGGGGGGCGCCGGCGCGCATCGTCCCGTACGTGGTGAGCACGAACCCGCCCGCCTCGTCCAGCCCTTCGAGGCTGCGGCCGACGCCGTGGAACCGGCGGACCGGGGTGCCGGGGGCGAACCGCTCGATCTCCCGCTGCCAGTTGCCCAGCAGCGAGGCCGGGCAGACGACCAGGGTCGGCTCGGCCCGGTCCCGGTGCAGGTGCAGCGCGATCAGCGTCACCGTCTTGCCGAGGCCCATGTCGTCGGCCAGGCAGCCGCCGAGACCGAGCGAGGTCATCAGGTCCAGCCAGGCCAGACCGCGCGCCTGGTAGTCGCGCAGGGTGGCCTTCAACGCGGCGGGCTGCGGCAACGGCGCGAGTTCGCCGGTGAGTCGCTCCCGCAGCGCGGCCAGCGCGCCCACCGGGACCGCCTCCACCGGCTCGCCCTCGACCTCGGTCGTCCCGGTCAGCACGGCGGCCAACGCGTCCACCGGGTCCAGCAGGCCCAACTCCCGCTTGCGGGCCTTGCGCACCAGCTCGGGATCCACCCGCACCCACTGGTCGCGCAGCCGCACCACGGGCCGGTGCGCCTGCGCGAGCGCGTCCATCTCCCCCGGGGTGAGCCGGTCGCCGCCGAGGGCGAGTTCCCACGAGAAGGCGAAGAGCTGTCCGGCGTCGAAGAAGGCCGTGCCGTCGGTGGCGGAGCCGGGTGCGGTGGACCGCACGACGGCGGTCGCGGACAACGTACGGGCCAACTCGCGCGGCCAGTGGACCAGGACCCCGGCGCTCGCCAACCGGGTCGCGGCGGCGCCGAGCAGGTCCTCCAGATCCGGATCCGACAGGGCCAGGGCGTCGGGTACGGGCTGGTCCAGCAGGCGCAGCAGCGGTGGCCACACCCGGGCGGCCCGGCGCAGGGCGAGCACGGCGTCGATCCGCGCCCGCGGACCGAACCCGGCGGCGGCCGTGCCGGCCCAGAGCGCGCCCGCGTCGGCGACGAGCGTCGGGTCCGCGAGGCTGTGGACCTGGACCACGGCGGCCCCGGCGCGCCGCACGTCCTCGGGCTCGGCCTCGTCGAACAGCCGGAAGGAGGACAGGTCGAGCCGCAGCGAGATCCCCACCCCGGTGTCGGCGCCGGCCGCGACCTGGGTGGCCCACTCCCGTATGCCGGGGACCCGCTGGGGCTCCGACGCGGCGAACGGACGCCCGGCGGCCACCGGGGCGGCCGGGGTACGGGGCAGGCCGTCGGCCACGGCGTCCAGGAACGCCCGGACCAGGGCCTCCGGTTCGGGGAGCGTCACCGGGCGGCGGCCGGCGAGCGGGGCGGCGTACGCCTCATGAGGCAGGGCGGCCGCGATCGCGCGCAGGTACCCGACGTCCTCGGCGTCGAGCGGCCCGGCCCGCCAGGCGTCGACGCCCTCGGGGGTCACCCCGGGCAGCAACCGGCCGCGCGCGACCAGGCTGAGCGCCTGGGTGGCGGCGGTGGCCCAGGCCCGCGTGGCGGGGGCGCAGGCCACGCCGAGGTCGCGGGACGCGCGGACCAGCAGGGGCAGCGCGTCGACGACGGGCAGGGCCACGGCCGGGACGGTCCGGGCGCGCACCCCGCTGCCGTGCGGGCGGACCACGCTCAGCGGCTGCGGGGTCCCGACCTCGGGGAGGGGGGCACCGTCGGGCGCCCAGAAGACGAGCCGGCCCCGGCGGGGGACGGCGTCGGGGAGGAACACGGCGGCGTGCCGCAACAGCGGGACGAGGGGGTCCGCCGGCGGCGGCGGCGGTGGCGGCGTCACGGTGGGTCCTCCCTTCCCGTTGGTCGGCGGTCGCGTCTGCCGTCGAGTCTAGGTGGGGCCACTGACAGCGCCGGTGCCCCGGCCGGGCGGGGTCCGGCGGGCCGCGCGGGGCAGGGTCCGCGCGGGGCCGCTGGCGGCCGGGTCGGGGCGGGGCGGGCCGGGTGCCCGCCTCAGCGGGACCAGCGGGACCGCTCCGTGGCGAATCCGTACACCGGGCGGTTCGGGTGGGCGCTCGTGCGCCAGGGGCTCCCCCCGTCGTCCAGGCGCAGGGTGCCCGAGCCCGCGGGGCCGGTCCAGCGCAGGTCGAGGTACCAGTCGCAGTCGCAGCCGGTGGTGGCCGTCTCCACCCGCAGCACGACCGGTTCCGCCGCCGAGACCCGCATGGGGAACGCCGGCGCGGGGATCGCCTCCCCGGCGTCGTTGCCCGCGACGGGCCGGGCCAGCGGCCTCGGGGCGTCCAGGTTGACGGCGAACGTGGCCGGGGTCAGTCCCCCGCCGCAGCCCTGGGACATCTGGTAGACGTTCCAGGCGGGCGGGGTGCGGCGGGCGGCCACCCGGACCTCCATGCCCTGGAGGACCACGGCCCCCTCCCCCGCGCCGTGCAGGGTGACCTCGACGATCTGGCTCCCGGCGTGCACGGCCTGCCGGTCCCGCGCCCAGGCGGCGGCGTCCGCCTCCACCGGTGGCGGGGGCACGGCCGCCGGTTCCCGGGGGGAGAGGTAGGCGTGGTCGCAGCCGGCGGCCCACACGTGGGACCGTACCGCCGCCCGCAGCGGCGCCGCCGGATCGGCCGGCGCCTTGCCGCCCGCCGGGGGTGCCTGCGCGGAGGAGGGCCGCGGCACGGGGCCGTCCGTCGGGTCCGAGGACGGCCCCGCCCCCGCCCCGGACGCCGAGGGCGGGGCGGACGGGGACGGGGTCGGGGTCGGGGTCGGCCCGCCGGAGGCGTTCGAGGAAGAGGAAGAGGAAGAGGGCGAGGGCCGGGTCGACGGCAAGGCCGCGGAGGCGCCGGCCCCCGTCGCCCCGGCCGTGCCCCGTTCGGGCCCGGCCGCCGCGAGGACCGCCACCGCCATCGCGCTCACCGCGAGTCCCGCGCCGGCGACCGCCACCGCCCGCCGCCGGTACCAGGGCGCCGGCGCCCCCGGCCCCCTCGCGCCCACCGGAGCCGGAGCCGGAGCCGGCTCCCGCTCGGGTTCGGGCTCCGGCTCAGGTGCGACGGCCGGCGAAGACACCGCCACCGGTGACGAAGGCAGCGCCACCACCGGCGAAGGCACCGCCTCCGTTACCGCCTCCGCCGGCGCCCGGCGTCGCGCGTCGGCCAGCAGCCACGCCCGGTGCAGCTCCACCGCCTCCTCCCGGCCGGCCCCGCAGGCGCGGGCGAAGCGGTCCACCACCGCGAACTCGGCGGGCACCGCCTCCCCCTTGCAGTACCGGTGCAGGGTCGACGTGCTGGTGTGCAGCCGGCGCGCCAGGAGGCCGTAGCTGAGCCCCCCGCGCTCCTTCAGTTCCCGCATCAGCCGAGCGAAGTTCTCCGCCTCCGCCGACCGTTCCGCCTCGCCCACGACGTCCCCCCGTCCCGTGAATCCGTTCCACCCCAGCATGTTCCCCCAGGTGGAAGGCCGTAAGGGCGTTCCAGCGTCCCGAAACCGCCCCAATTCGTGGCGTGACGTGCCGCCCCGGGTAGAGGCTCTTCACCGAACAGCCACACCGACCGGAAACGGGGACCCGACCACCATGCTCCGACGCTTCAGCACCGCCTTCGCGGCCACCGCCACCGCGGCCGCCGCGCTCCTCCTCGCCACCTCGGCCACCGCCACCGCGGCCGCCTCGGCGCCCGGATTCCTGGGCGGCGCCGACCTGCCGCCGCACCCCTCGTCCCCCTGGTACGCCGGCAAGGTCACCAAGGGACTGCCCGAGTTCGCCCCGTTCTGCCTGGAGGGGGTTCTGCCCGCGGCGGGCGGTTGGCACCGCGACTTCGGCACCGACTACGACACCGGCGCGACGCAGATCTCCGTGCGGACCGCCTCGAACGCCGCGGCCGCCAAGCTCGCGACCGCCCTGGAGCGCAAGGTCGCGGCCTGCGCCGCCGACTGGCTGCGGACCACCCCGGGCGGGACGGCCTCCTGGCAGGACTACGGGAAGCTGCCCGTCGAGGAGGGCGCGCACGTCTACGGGGTGCACACCTCCGTCCCGGACTCCGAGCCCGGCGTGCACCTGTACGGGATCGGCCGGGACGGCGTGACCGTGACCGTCGTGAAGTGGGGCCAGATGGGGAACCTGGGCGACGCGCCCGTGCCCGCGTTCAAGAAGACGACCACCACGGCGGTGAACAAGCTCAACCCCTGACCGGCCGGTGGTGGGACCATGGAGGTGAGGCCTCCGACGATTCGAGGCGATGACCATGCGTTCCGGTAACGAGCCGGTGACCGCCCGCAGCCCGCTGCGGCTGCGGTTCTGGTTGAGTCTGTGGGGGCTGATCTGGGCCGTCGCCGGGACGGCCGCGTTCTCGCTGGTCGGTCGTCCCGGGTGGGCGGCGGCCTGCGGGGTGATCGTCCTGCTCGCGGGGGTGGACCTGGCGGTGGTGGTGCACCACATCCACCAGGGCCCGCACTACCAGCCGGGCCCGGGCGTCCCTCCGTACGAGCCTCCCCGGAACTAGTGCTGTGACCGGAAAGGTTCACCGTGTCACGGCGCCCGGCGGGGTCGCTCACTCCTCGAAGCGGGCCGCGGCCAGGTACTCGGGTTGGGGATCGAGGGCCGCGGCCAGCCGGAAGTGCTTGCGGGCCTGCTCGCGCCGCCCGGACCGCTCGTGGGTCCGGGCGAGCGCGAAGTGGGCGTACGCGTTGTCCGGCTCCCGCTCCAGCACCAGTTCGAATTCGAGTGTGGCCGCACGCAGTTGCGCCGCCGCGAAGAAGGCCCGCGCCCGCAGCAGCCGGGCTCCCGTGTTCTCCGGGTGGGCGGCTATGACCGAGTCGAGGAGCCGGACGGCTCCGCGCGGGTCGCGGGCGGCCAACAGTTGCTCGGCGGCCCGGTAGTCGATGACGTGCGTCTCCGGGCTCGCGGAGCCGGGAGAGCCCGAGGGGGACGAGGCGGACGGCGGCTGCGGCGGCGTGGTGTCGGACACGTTGTCTTTCCTTCCCTCTGCGGTCACGTTCAACGCCCGTGCCCGCGCCCGCTGTTCCCGGGCGTCCGGCACGCGCCGGAGGGTCCTTCCCGCACCGCCCGCCACTCACTCCCCGGCGGCGGCCCGTGCGGTGAGTTCTTCCCACACCTTGCGCACCTGCGGTTCCAGCGCCTCCAGCGGCCCGTCGTTGTCGATGACGAGCGTGGCGATCGCCAGCCGCTGTGCGCGGGTGGCCTGCGCCGCCATCCGCGACCGGGCCTCGTCCTCGGTCATGCCGCGCCGTGCGGTCAGCCGGGCCAGTCGGGTGTCGGGCGACGCGTCCACGACGACGACCAGGTCGTAGAGGGACGCCAGGCCGTTCTCCGTGAGCAGCGGTACGTCGTGCACCACGATCGCGTCGGAGCCCGCGGCCCCCTCCAGTTCGGCGGAGCGTGCCCCGACGAGCGGGTGCACGATCGCGTTCAGCGTCCGCAGCTTCTCCGCGTCGGTGAAGACGAGCGATCCCAGCCGCGGCCGGTCCAGCGTCCCGTCGGGGGCCAGCACGGATTCCCCGAACGCCGCCACGACGGCCGCGAGCCCGGGTGTCCCGGGCTCGACGACCTCGCGTGCGATGCGGTCCGCGTCGACGACGACCGCCCCGTACCCCGCCAGCAGTCGCGAGACCTCGCTCTTGCCGGCGCCGATTCCGCCTGTCAGTCCTACTTTCAGCATGCTCGGCAGCCTAGGCCCTGGGCGGGCCGATTCAGCCCTCGCCCTCGCGCTCCGCCAGGAACCGCTCGAACTCGCGCCCGATCTCGTCCGCGGACGGGATCTCGGCCGGCTCGGCGATCATGTTGCCGCGGGTCTCGGCGCCGGCGGCCGCGTCGTACTGGTGCTCCAGGCCCTGGACGAGGGCGACCAGTTCCTCGTCGCCCTCCCGGATCTGGCGGTCGATCTCGGTCTGCGTGCGGTGGGCCTCCGTCCGCAGGGCGTGCGCCACGGCGGGCAGGACCAGTCCGGTCGCCGCCGTGATCGCCTCCAGCACGGTCAGCGCCGCGTCCGGGTACGGGGAGCGGGCCACGTAATGCGGGACGTGGGCGGCGACCCCGAGCACGTCGTGTCCGGACTGGCCGAGTCGGAACTCGACCAGGGACTCGGCGCTGCCGGGCACCTGGGCCTCGTCGAAGGGGCTGCGGTGTCCGGGCATCAGGTCGGTCCGGTTGCCGTGCGGGGTGATGCCGACGGGCCGGGTGTGCGGCACGCCCATCGGGATGCCGTGGAAGTTGACGGAGAGCCGGACGCCGAGGCGCTCGACGATCTGTCGGACGGCGAGCGAGAAGCGCTCCCACTCCACGTCGGGCTCGGGCCCGGAGAGCAGCAGGAACGGCGCGCCGGTGGCGTCCTGGACCAGGCGCACCTCCAGCTTCGGTTCCTCGAACTCCGCCCAGTGGTCGCGCTGGAAGGTCAGGAGCGGGCGCCGGGCCCGGTAGTCCACCAGCCGGTCCGCGTCGAAGCGGGCCACGACCTGATGGGGCAGCGTGTCGAGGAGCCGCTCGACGATCTGCTCCCCGGCCTCACCCGCGTCGATGTACCCCTCGAAGTGGTAGAGCATGACCAGCCCGGCCGAGTCCTGGGCCAACGCCATGTCGGCCACCGCCAGGCCCTTGGCGTCCCATTCGTACAAACCCTGTGGATCAAGCACCGCCACCACTCCTCCTCGCCGTGTTCTCTGCCATGAACGTCCAAGGAGGCGCCGCCATTCCCCAGTTGGCCGCCTTCACGAGAACGCAATGCCACGAACTCCCGCACCGCGCGGGATGGATGCCCGGATGCCGGCCGGGTGAAGCGTCGCGCCGGCGACGCACGCGACAAGGCCCGCCCCCCGAAGGGGACGGGCCTTGTCGTTCAGCTCAGCTCAGCCCGCTCTCGCGCCGAGGCGCGAGGGCGTGACGCGCTGCTGCGATCAGCTCTGGCCGCCGGCCAGCTTCTCGCGCAGGGCGGCAAGGGCCTCGTCCGACGCCAGGGCGCCGGAGGTCTCGTCCGCACCCTCGGAGGAGTACGAACCACCGGAGACACCGGCACCGGCGCTGGCGTTGCCACCGGCGGCGGGGGCGGCAGCACCCTCGGCAGCGGCGGCCTCGTCGGCCTCGCGGCTCTTGATGACCTGGGCCTGGTGCTGCTCGAAGCGGACCTGCGCCTCGGCGTACTGGCGCTCCCACGTCTCGCGCTGGGTGTCGAAGCCCTCGAGCCAGTCGTTGGTCTCGGGGTCGAAGCCCTCGGGGTAGATGTAGTTGCCCTGGTCGTCGTAAGACGCGGCCATGCCGTACAGGGTCGGGTCGAACTCGACCGACGCCGGGTCGGCACCGAAGGACTCGTTGGCCTGCTTCAGCGACAGCGAGATCCGGCGACGCTCGAGGTCGATGTCGATGACCTTGACGAAGATCTCGTCGTTGACCTGGACGACCTGCTCCGGGATCTCCACGTGGCGCTCGGCCAGCTCGGAGATGTGGACCAGACCCTCGATGCCCTCGTCCACGCGGACGAACGCACCGAACGGAACCAGCTTGGTGACCTTACCCGGGACGACCTGGCCGATCTGGTGGGTCCGGGCGAACTGCTGCCACGGGTCTTCCTGCGTCGCCTTCAGCGACAGGGAGACACGCTCGCGGTCCATGTCGACGTCGAGGACCTCGACGGTGACTTCCTGACCGACCTCGACGACCTCGGACGGGTGGTCGATGTGCTTCCAGGACAGCTCGGAGACGTGCACGAGACCGTCGACGCCACCCAGGTCCACGAAGGCACCGAAGTTGACGATCGAGGAAACGACGCCGGAGCGGACCTGACCCTTCTGCAGGGTGGTGAGGAACGTCTGGCGAACCTCGGACTGGGTCTGCTCGAGCCAGGCACGGCGGGACAGGACCACGTTGTTGCGGTTCTTGTCCAGCTCGATGATCTTCGCCTCGAGCTCCTTGCCCACGTAGGGCTGGAGGTCGCGGACGCGACGCATCTCGACGAGAGAGGCCGGCAGGAAGCCGCGGAGGCCGATGTCGAGGATGAGACCACCCTTGACGACCTCGATGACGGTACCGGTGACGATGCCGTCTTCTTCCTTGATCTTCTCGATCGTGCCCCAGGCGCGCTCGTACTGAGCACGCTTCTTGGACAGGATGAGACGGCCTTCCTTGTCCTCCTTCTGGAGAACCAGGGCCTCGATCTCGTCGCCGACCTTGACGACCTCGTTCGGGTCGACGTCGTGCTTGATCGAGAGCTCGCGGCTCGGGATCACGCCTTCGGTCTTGTAGCCGATGTCGAGGAGAACCTCGTCCCGGTCCACCTTGACGATGACGCCGTCGACGATGTCGCCGTCGTTGAAGTACTTGATCGTCTCGTCGATGGCCGCGAGGAACGCGTCCGCGTCGCCGATGTCGTTGACCGCTACCTGCGGAGGGGTGGTGGCGGTGGTCTCGGTGCTGCTCGTCATGTGGGAAAGGGCTCCGGTTACGGACAGAAAGTCGTAGGTACTGCTACGCCGGGAGCCCTTATCGGCATCTGCCTAAGCCGGACAGCCAAGGAGGCCCCTCTTCCGCCGTGGCGGCAGGGCCTCGAAAACCGAGGGGACATCAACAGATGCAAGCGCAGCCTGCTAGGTCTGAGGAGCACAGGCTCGCAGCGCAACTTGTAGCATACGGGGGCAGCCCAGCAGGGTCAATGCGCGAAGGCGCACACCCCGGGCGGATCGCCGCATAACCGGCACAATTCGTGTGCGGGCAGGCCCCGATGGGGTTTCCCGAACGAATTCCGAGACGTCCGCGCGGAGGTGCGCGTGCGTCGGCGGACGCCCGCGGCCACCACGGCAGCCACCCAGACATTCGCAGACTACGACGACGGGCCCCATGAACCAAGAGGACTACGCCCACGAAGAAGTGCTCGGAGCCGACTCCGGCGCCGGGGACGACGCCGAGGCCACGCGCCGTGACGCGTCGGAGGCGGAGAGCAGTCGCGCCAGCCGGAGCTGGTGGGACCGCAACGCCGACGAGTACCAGAGCGATCACGGCGCGTTCCTGGGCGACGACCGGTTCGTCTGGGGCCCGGAGGGCCTCGACGAGGCCGACGCCGGGCTCCTGGGGCCCGCCGCCTCCCTCGCGGGTCGGGACGTCCTGGAGATCGGCGCCGGCGCCGCCCAGTGCTCGCGCTGGCTGGCCGCCCAGGGGGCCCGCCCGGTCGCCCTGGACCTCTCGCACCGCCAGCTCCAGCACGCCCTGCGGATCGGCGACGACATCCCGCTCGTCGAGGCCGACGCGGGGCGGCTGCCCTTCCGTGACGGCTCCTTCGACCTGGCCTGCTCCTCCTACGGGGCGGTCCCCTTCGTCGCGGACCCGGTGAACGTGATGCGGGAGGTGCACCGCGTCCTGCGCCCCGGCGGCCGCTGGGTCTTCTCCGTCACCCACCCCGTCCGGTGGGCGTTCCCCGACGAGCCCGGGCCGGAGGGGCTGTCGGTGTCCGCCTCCTACTTCGACCGGACCCCGTACGTCGAGCAGGACGAGCGGGGCGAGGCGCTGTACGTGGAGCACCACCGCACGATCGGCGACCGGGTCCGGGACGTGGTCGCGGGCGGGTTCCGGCTGGTGGACCTGGTGGAGCCGCAGTGGCCCGAGTGGAACAGTCAGGAGTGGGGCGGCTGGTCCCCGCTGCGCGGCAACCTGATCCCCGGCACCGCGATCTTCGTCTGCGAAAGGGACTGATCCCTTGATCCGCCGCGCCGAACTCGACTCCCTCCCCGTGCGGGGCGCCGTGCCCGCGCTCGTGGCCGCCCTGGACGGGCACGGCGCGGCGGTGTTGTGCGCGCCGCCGGGCACCGGCAAGACCACGCTGGTGCCGCTGGTCCTCGCGGGTCTGACGGCCGGGGCCGGGGGCGGGCCGCCGCGCCGGGTCGTGGTGGCCGAGCCGCGTCGGATCGCGGCGCGGGCGGCGGCGCGGCGGATGGCGTGGCTGCTGGGCGAGGCGGTCGGCGGTTCGGTGGGCTTCACGGTGCGCGGGGAGCGGGTGGTGGGCCCCGACACGGTGGTGGAGGTGGTGACCACGGGCGTCCTGCTCCAGCGGCTCCAGCGGGACCAGGAGCTGACGGGGGTGGACGTGGTGGTCCTGGACGAGTGCCACGAGCGCCACCTGGACGCCGACACGGTCGCCGCGTTCCTGGTGGACGTACGCGAGACCCTGCGCCCGGAGCTGCGGCTGGTGGCGGCCTCGGCGACGACCGACGCGGCCGGGTGGTCGCGGGTGTTGGGGGGCGCGCCGGTGGTGGAGACCGCCGGTGTCTCGTATCCGGTGGAGGTCGTCTGGGCGCCACCGGCGCGTCCCGTGCGGCCGCCGCACGGGTTGCGGGTGGATCCGGCGCAGCTGACGCACGTGGCGTCGGTGGTGCGGCGGGCGTTGGCGGAACGTTCCGGCGATGTCCTGTGCTTCCTGCCGGGCGTCGGTGAGCTGGGCCGGGTGGCCGGGCAGCTGGGCGGGGTCGACGCCGAGGTGGTGCAGATCCACGGTCGCGCCCCGGCGGCGGTCCAGGACGCGGCGCTGCGGCCCGCGGAGCACCGGCGGGTGATCCTGGCGACGGCGGTCGCGGAGTCGAGCCTGACCGTGCCGGGTGTCCGGGTGGTCGTGGACTCGGGACTGGCCCGCGAGCCCCGGGTGGACCACGCCCGGGGGTTGGGTGCGCTGGCGACGGTACGGGCGTCGCGCGCGGCGGCCCGTCAGCGGGCGGGCCGGGCCGGTCGGGAGGCGCCGGGGACGGTGTACCGCTGCTGGTCGCAGGCCGAGGACGCGCGGCTGACCGCGTTTCCGGCGCCGGAGATCCGGATCGCGGACCTGGCGCAGTTCGCGCTGCAGACGGCCTGTTGGGGGGATCCGGACGCCGCCGGCCTGGCGTTGCCGGATCCGCCGCCGGCCGGGGCGATGGGCGCGGCGCGGGAGGTGCTGCGGGCGGTGGGCGCGGTGGATGCCGCCGGGCGACCGACCGCGCGGGGGGCGCGGATGGCCCGGCTGGGGCTGCACCCGCGGCTGGCGCGGGCGCTGCTGGACGGTACGGCCGCGCTCGGGGCGCGGCGGGCGGCGGAGCTGGTGGCCCTGCTGAGCGAGGAGCCGCCGCGGGAGTACGGGGACGACCTGGCCGGTGCCTGGCGGCGGGCCCGGCAGGGTGGGGACGCGTATGGCCACCGGTGGCGGACGGAGGTCCGCCGGTTGGAGCGGGCGGCGCAGGAGCCGGGGGCCTCGCCGACGCGGGGGGCCACGGCGGCGGTGGGGGGTCCGGTGGGGCGGGATCCGGTCGGGCGGGGTCCGGTGGGGCGGGGTCCGCTCTCCGACGACGCCGCGGCCGGGCTGGTGGCCGCGCTCGCGTTCCCGGAGCGGGTGGCGCGGGCCAGGGGCGAGGGTGCCTTCCTGATGGCGTCGGGGACGGCCGCCGCGCTCGGTGACGGTTCCGGGTTGCGCAGCGCGCCCTGGCTGGCGGTGGCCGTCGCCGACCGGCCGCCGCACGCGGCGTCGGCGCGCGTCGGGCTCGCGGCGCCGCTGGACGAGGAGACCGCCCGTGCGGCGGCGGGGCACCTCTTCCGGTCGGGCGAGGAGGTCCGCTGGGAGGACGGGGACCTGGTGGCCCGCAGCGTCACCCGGCTCGGGGCGATCGAGCTCGCGGCGCGCCCGCTGAAGAGCCCGGATCCGGCGCTCGTGCGGGGCGCCCTGCTCGACGGGCTCCGCGCGGAGGGGTTGGGTCTGCTGCGCTGGTCGCAGGACGCGCGGGCGTTGCGGGCCCGGCTGGGGTTCCTGCACCGTGCGCTCGGCGGTGCGTGGCCCGACGTAGCCGACGACGCGACGCTGGTGGACCGGGCCGACGAGTGGCTGGAGCCCGAGTTGTCCCGGGCCCGGCGCCGGTCCGACCTGGGCCGGATCGATGCCGGGCAGGCGCTGAACCGATTGTTGCCCTGGGCCGGCGGGGAGGCCGGCCGGCTCGACGAGTTGGCCCCGGAACGCATCGAGGTGCCCAGTGGTTCACGCGTCCGCGTCGACTACTCGGGCGAGCAGCCGGTGCTGGCGGTCAAGCTCCAGGAGTTGTTCGGGTGGGCGCAGACGCCCCGGGTGGCGGGGGTGCCCGTACTCGTCCACCTGCTGTCGCCCGCCGGCAGGCCGGCGGCCGTCACCGCCGACCTGGCGTCCTTCTGGGCCGGCGGCTACCAGGCCGTTCGCGCCGAGCTGCGAGGCCGCTACCCCAAGCACCCGTGGCCGCAGGATCCGGCGACGGCCGAGCCGACCCGGCACACCAACGCCCGGCTCAGGCGCTGACCGGTCGGCTCAGGCGCCGCCCGGTTCCCCGGGGCGGCGGCCGCGCGCCTCCAGCCACAGGGCCAGGCCGAACAGGGCGAGTCCGCCGACCGCGAGGCCGAGGGGGGCGTACGTGTGCAGGGCGAGGACCTTGACGCGGTTCGCGGCGACCAGCTCGCGGGTGTACTCGGCGTAGTCCTCGCGCATCGTCACGTGCCCGGCGAAGACGGTGAGCCTGCCGTCCTGGGCCCCGGCCGCGATGCCGCCGCGCATCTCCTGCCGGATGTCCTGCTCGGCGTTGACGGGCGCCCCCGTCACCGGGTCGACCCAGAACATCGCCTTGGCCGTGTACCAGAGGCTGGTGCCGGTGTTCTGCTCGAACGTCTTCGGGTCGATGCCCTCGATCGGCATCTTCTTCGGCAGCGCCACCTTGGTCCAGGGGATGGTCTGCTCGAAGTAGTAGACGTCCATTCCCTTGAAGGTGCGCGGGCCGACGTAGTGGATCGGCGAGGAGCTGCGGGTCTGGGCGTCGAAGTACAGGTAGTCGCGGGGCTCCGTGAAGAACGGCCACTTGAACTCGATGCCCTCGCGCGTGACCGGGTCCCCGTCGACCATCTCGCCGGTGGCGTGCACCGGATCCTGGGTGTGGGCGTCGAAGACGTAGCGCTCGGGGATCTGGGAGACCATCTTCCCGTCCGGTCCCATGATGTGGGTCAGGGTGTCCCAGACGACCACGTCCTTGCCGGCGCTCGCCTCGATCTCCTTCGACGCCTCGACGTTGCCCTTGAGGGTCTGGACGATGGTGACCTTGTCGACCTTCTTGGGCGTCATGCCGGCGGTGTAGTCGAGGAGGGTCGCGCCCTTGGCCTCCAGGACCATCTCCTGGTACTGGCCCGGCGGGATCTTGGCGAGGCGGGGGTACGCGTACCAGCGCATCAGTGGTGCGAGGGCCGCGCAGAACACGGCCAGGGCAAGCAGGACGAGGCTCGCTCTGCGTCGCATGGCGGGCCCCCTCTACTTTCCGGGCGCGGTGGGCGCGGTGGTGAGCAGGGGCTTGGGCGAGGTCGTGCCGTCCGGCACCCCGAACGCCGTGATGGCGAGGACGAGGGCCAGCGCGGCGACCAGCCCGATGGCGGCGGCGACGAGAGCGCGCATGCCGGGGGCCTCCGATATCTGATGGGGCGTCAGGGAGGGGGCACCGTAGCAACGCAGGGGCGAGATGAGAACCGTTCGGCTACGGGGTTTCCGCGGCGGGCGGGGTGGGGGTCGGGCTCGGCTTCGCCGTGGCCGTCGGGGACCCGCTGGGCTTGGCGCTCGGGGACGCGGTGGGCTTGGCGCTCGCCGTCGGGCTGGGCTTCGGGGTGGGAGTCGGCGTGGGTGTCGGGGTCGGGGTCGGGGTCGGGGTGGGAGTCGGCTTGGGCGTCGGCGTGGGAGTGGGCGTCGGCGTGGGCTTCGGCGTCGGGTCCGGGGTCGGCGTGGGCGTGGGCGTCGGGTCCGGGGTCGGCTTCGGCGTGGGCGTGGGCTTCGGCGTCGGCTTCGGCTTCGGCGTGGGCGTCGGCTTCGGGGTGGGGGCGGGAGTCGGGGCCGGGGCCGGGCGGGGGTTCGTCACCGCCGGTTCGGTCGTACCGACGCCGGAGCCTGAGCCGTCCGGGACCTCGTGCGTGCCCTTCAGGTAGTACGTGAACCAGGACCGCACCGTGCGCAGGTACTCCCCGGAGTTGTTGTAGGAGAGCACCGCCCGGTCGAGGTCCGCGCCCACCCGCAGGTCACGGGCGCCCGCGCAGAGGTAGCGGCCGGCGGCGAGCGCCGCGTCGTGGACGTTGTTCGGGTTGCGCCGGCCGTCGCCGTCGGCGTCCTGGCCCCATGCCGCCCACGTCGAGGGGATGAACTGCATGGGTCCGACGGCCCGGTCGTACCGTGCGTCGCCGTCGTGGGCACCGCCGTCGGTGTCGGAGATGTTCGCGAAGCCGTTCCCGTCGAGGACGGGGCCCAGGATCGGCCGGAGCGTGGTGCCGGCGGCGTCCACCCGGCCGCCGCGGGCATGACCCGACTCGACCTTCCCGATGGCCGCGAGGAGTTCCCGGCGCAGCCCGCATCCGGGGTCGGTCCGCGCCACCTCGGCCTCGGCCAACCGGTACGCGGCGAGCACGCTCGCCGGGATTCCCCGCACGCCCTCGGCGTCGCCGAGGGCGACGGGTTCGGTGCGTGGCACCTCGGTCGTGGGCGCAGGCTGTGGGGAAGAGGTCGGGGCGTCCTGCGCCGGTAGGAGGAGCGCGGGCGGCTCCGGGCTGATCAGGGGCGGCAGTTCGGTGGAGTAGCTGGAGTCGCCGCCCGCGTCGTTCGGTGTGGCGGTTCCCCCGGGGGGCGTGGTGGTCGCGCCGGCGGCGCTCACCCGGTCCTCGCTGCCGACGGCCGGGCCCTGTGAGGCGCTCACGGCGGCGATCACCAGCGCGGAGATCACGGCGGCGGCCGCGCCCCTGCGCGGCCCGCGTCCGAACCGGGCCGATATTCGAGACGGCATGAGCCGACCCCCCTCCCCCTCGACGTGCGCGTGACCCTACGTCAACCGGCTGCACAAGACACCTACCAGTGCGCCGAATTCACCACTTCCCCACGACCCTGCGCAGGTCACGCATACTGTGCGGACCGTTCCGCGCGCATTGACCGAAGTAAAGAACCGAAGCCGGGACACCTTCCGGGCCGGGTCCGGGAGGTCATCGAGGACCAGGAGAGGCGCCATGCCGTTCACCCTCAGCCATGCGGCGGCCGTCCTTCCGGCCGTCCGCCGGACCGGCCGGGCGCGCGGGCCGCTCGTCGCCTGCGCCCTGGTCCTCGGCTCGTTCGCGCCCGACACCTTCTATTTCCTGGACGCGATCGTCGGCGGCGTCATGCGGTACGGGGACTTCACCCACTCGATCCCGGGGGTGTTGACCGCCGACGCCCTGCTGACCGCCGCGCTGGCGGCGTGCTGGCTGTTGCTGCGCGAACCGCTGGTCGCGCTGCTGCCGCGGGCCTGGCGGGGTCGCGTGTACACCTTCGTGCGGGGCGAGCGGTGGCGGCGGGGCCGTCGACTGCCCTCGCTCGCGCTGTGGTTCTACCTGTCGGCGGTCCTCGGGTCCCTCACCCACGTGGTGTGGGACAGCTTCACGCACCTGGACCGGTGGGGCACGAACGCGCTGCCGTCGCTCGGCGAGCCCCTGGCGTTCGGGCTGCCGCTCTACTCCTACCTCCAGTACGGCACTTCGGCGTTCGCCGCGTGCGCGCTGCTGTGGTTCACGGTGACGGCGTTGCGCCGGTTGCCGCTCTCCCCCGTTCCGCCGTCGGTGCCGGTGCTCGGCCGGGCGGAGGTCTGGGGTGCGGTCGCCCTCGTCGTGGGGTGCGTGGCCGTCGGGGTGACGCTGCGGGTGATCCGCTGGTTCACGTTCTTCGACCGGATCCGTACGCCGCTCGACATCATCCCGACCGTCTGCTTCGGCGCGGGCGGCGGTCTGATCGTGGCGCTGCTGCTGTACGGGGCGCTGGTGCGGCTGCGCCGGCGGGGCGAGCGGCGCTCCGACGACGAGGACGAGGACGCGCGGACGCCCGCCCCCGTGGCGTGACGGGAACGGGCGTCGCGGTGGTCGTGCGCGGGGTCAGTGCGCGGCGGACTCCCAGTCGGGGCCGACGCCCACGGACACGTCGAGCGGGGCACGGAGCTCGACGGCGGCGCCCATCTCGCGGCGCACCAGCTCCTCGACCTTCTTCCGCTCGCCGGGGGCGATCTCCAGGACGATTTCGTCGTGGACCTGGAGCAGTATCCGCGACGTCAGGCCGGCCTCGGTGATCGCCTTGTCGACGCGCAGCATCGCGACCTTGACGATGTCGGCTGCGGTTCCCTGGATGGGGGCGTTCAGTGCCATCCGCTCGGCGGCCTCGCGGCGCAGCCGGTTGTCGCTGTTGAGGTCGGGCAGGTAGCGGCGGCGGCCCAGCACCGTCTCGGTGTAGCCGGTGGCGCGGGCTTCCTCGACGACGCGCTGGAGGTAGTCGCGGACCCCGCCGAAGCGCTCGAAGAAGGTCTCCATGAGGCCGCGGGCCTCGCCGGGCTCGATGTTCAGCTGCTGGGAGAGGCCGAACGCGGAGAGCCCGTAGGCGAGTCCGTACGACATGGCCTTGATCTTGCGGCGCATCTCGGCGTCGACCTCGGAGCGCTCCACGCCGAACACCTGGGAGGCGACGGTGGTGTGCAGGTCCTCGCCGGTCGCGAACGCCTCGATGAGGCCCTCGTCCTCGGACAGGTGGGCCATGACGCGCAGTTCGATCTGGCTGTAGTCGGCCGTCATCAGCGACTCGTAGCCCTCGCCGACGACGAAGCCGCGGCGGATGGCGCGGCCCTCGTCGGTGCGCACCGGCACGTTCTGCAGGTTCGGGTCGGTGGAGGACAGGCGGCCGGTCGCGGCGACGGTCTGGCTGAAGCTGGTGTGGACGCGGCCGTCGGTCGCGAGGGACTTGACCAGGCCTTCGACGGTGACGCGGAGCTTGGCCTGTTCCCGGTGACGCAGCATGATCACGGGGAGTTCGTGGTCGGTCTGGCCGGCGAGCCAGGCCAGCGCGTCCGCGTCGGTGGTGTAGCCGGTCTTGGTCTTCTTCGTCTTGGGCAGGTCCAGTTCGCCGAAGAAGACCTCTTGGAGCTGCTTGGGCGAGCCGAGGTTGAACTCGTGGCCGACGGCGGCGTGCGCTTCCTTGACGGCCTGCTGCACGGCGCCCGCGAACTGCTGCTCCATGCCCTCCAGGTGGTCCCGGTCGGCGGCGATGCCGGCGCGTTCCAGGCGTGCCAGCAGCTCGGAGGTGGGCAGCTCCATGTCGTGGAGCAGTTCGACGGCGCCCACCTCGGCCAGCTTCGCGGTGAAGGCGTCGCCCAGGTCGAGGACCGCGCGGGCCTGCGCCATCAGCGCCTCGGCCTCGGCGGTGTCGTCGGCGCCGAAGGCCAGCTGCCCGTCGGCGGCGGCGGGTGCCAGCTCGCGGTGCAGGTACTCCATGGACAGCACGTCGAGTGCGAAGGACCGGCGGCCGGGCTTGACCAGGTACGCGGCGAGCGCGGTGTCCATGGTGACGCCGGCGAGGGTCCAGCCGTGCTCGGGGAAGACCCGCATCAGGCCCTTGGCGTTGTGCACGACCTTGGGCTTGGCGGCGTCGGCGGCCCAGGCCGCGAAGGCCCGCTCGTCGCTCTCGTCGAGCGAGGACGGCTCGAACCAGGCGGCGGCGCCGCCCGCCGAGGCCAGCCCGATCTCGGCGACGTTGCCCTGGCCGAGCGCCCAGGTGTCGACGGTGGAGACGCCGAGCGGCCCGCCCGCGTGGGTCTCCAGCCAGGGCGCCAGTTCGCCGGTGCCCAGTACGGACGCGTCCAGCTCCACGGCGGCGACGGGGGCCGGCGGCTCCTCCTCGGCCGCGCCCGGGTCCACGGCGAGCAGCCGCTCGCGCAGCGAGGCGTTGCGGATCTCCAGTACGTCCAGCACGCCGGTGACGGCGGACCGGTCGTAGGCGGTGCGGCCCAGGTCGGCGGGGGTCTGGGGCAGCTCGACGTCCTTGACCATCTCGGTCAGGACCCGGTTGAGCTTGACGGCGTCGAGGTGGTCGCGGAAGTTCTGCCCGGCCTTGCCCTTGACCTCGTCGGCGCGTTCCACGAGTTCCGCGAACGAGCCGAACTGGGTGATCCACTTGGCGGCGGTCTTCTCGCCGACGCCGGGGATGCCCGGGAGGTTGTCCGACGGGTCGCCGCGCAGCGCCGCGAAGTCGGGGTACTGCTGCGGGGTGAGGCCGTACTTCTCCTCGACCTTCTCCGGGGTGAAGCGGGTCAACTCGGAGACGCCCTTGGTCGGGTAGAGGACGGTGGTGTGTGCGGAGACGAGCTGGAAGGAGTCCCGGTCCCCGGTGACGATCAGCACGTCGAAGCCGAGGGCCTCCGCCTGCGTCGCCAGGGTCGCGATCACGTCGTCGGCCTCGAAGCCGTCGACCGCGAAGCGCGGCACCTTCATCGCGTCGAGGAGCTCGCCGATCAGCTCGACCTGCCCCTTGAACTCGTCGGGGGTCTTGGAGCGGTTCGCCTTGTACTCGGGGAACTCCGTCGAGCGCCACGTCTTGCGGGACACGTCGAACGCCACCGCGAAGTGCGTGGGCGCCTCGTCGCGCAGCGTGTTCGCCAGCATCGACGCGAAGCCGTAGATGGCGTTGGTCGGCTGGCCGGTCGCGGTGGTGAAGTTCTCCGCGGGCAGCGCGAAGAACGCCCGGTACGCCAGGGAGTGCCCGTCCATGAGCATCAGGCGGGGGCGGTCCGCTGCGGTCGTCTGGTCGGTCTTCTTCGATGCTGAATCTGCCACGCCCCCGATCCTAGGCGTCCGCTCCGACAATTCCGGCCGGGCCTGTGCCGCCCGCCCCGCAGCGGGCCGGCCGGGCGCCCCGTCGGCAGGCGGGCGCGGGCGTGACAGGATCGCAGGAGTACTCGGATGGACGCAGCGGGCGCCGCTGCGATGCTCGAAGGGGAGCGACATGGCCACCAAGCCGCCCGCAGATGATCCCGCACAGGACGCGCCCCGGATCGCGCCCCCGGGGCGTGCCGCCGCCGGGCTGCCCGCCATCGGGCACACGCTGCGGATCGCCCAGCAGCAGATGGGCCTGGCCCGTACCGCGCGGACCCTCCTCAAGGTCAACCAGAAGGACGGCTTCGACTGCCCGGGCTGTGCCTGGCCCGAGGGCGACAAGCGGCACACCGCGGAGTTCTGCGAGAACGGTGCGAAGGCCGTCGCGGAGGAGGCCACGCTGCGCCGGGTCACGCCCGAGTTCTTCGCGGCGCACCCGCTCGCCGACCTGGAGCGGCGCTCCGGCTACTGGCTGGGGCAGCAGGGGCGGATCACCGAGCCGATGCTGCTGCCCGAGGGCGGCGACCGGTACGAGCCGGTGACCTGGGAGCGGGCGTTCGCGATCATCGCGGAGGAGTTGACGGCGCTCGGCTCCCCCGACGAGGCCCTCTTCTACACCTCGGGCCGCACCAGCAACGAGGCGGCGTTCCTCTTCCAGCTCTTCGCCCGCGAGTTCGGCACCAACAACCTGCCGGACTGTTCCAACATGTGCCACGAGTCCTCGGGCTCGGCGTTGAACGAGACCATCGGCATCGGCAAGGGCAGCGTCTCCCTGGAGGACCTCCACCAGGCCGAGTTGATCATCGTCGCCGGGCAGAACCCGGGGACCAACCATCCGCGCATGCTCTCCGCCCTGGAGCGGGCCAAGTCCGCCGGCGCGAAGATCATCTCGGTGAATCCGCTGCCCGAGGCCGGCATGGAGCGGTTCAAGAACCCGCAGACCCCCCTCGGCATGCTCCGCGGCACCGCCCTCAACGACCTGTTCCTCCAGATCCGCATCGGCGGCGACCAGGCCCTCTTCCGGCTCCTCAACAAGCTCGTCATCGAGACCGACGGCGCCACCGACGAGGAGTTCATCCGCGAGCACACCCACGGGTACGAGGACCTCGCGGCGGCGGCCGCGCAGACCGACTGGGACGAGACCCTCACCGCCACCGGCCTCACCCGCCCGGAGATCGAGAGCGCCCTGGCCATGATCCTGGCCTCGAAGCGGACGATCGTCTGCTGGGCCATGGGCCTCACCCAGCACAAGCACTCCGTCGCCACCATCCGCGAGGTCGTCAACCTCCTCCTGCTGCGCGGCGACATCGGCCGTCCCGGCGCCGGCGTCTGCCCCGTCCGCGGCCACTCCAACGTCCAGGGCGACCGCACCATGGGCATCTTCGAGCGGCCCGCACCGGCCTTCCTCGACGCCCTCGACCGGGAGTTCGGCATCACCTCGCCCCGCCGGCACGGCTTCGACGTGGTCCGCTCCATCGAGGCGCTGCGCGACGGCGAGGCCAAGGTCCTCTTCGCCATGGGCGGCAACTTCGTCGGCGCCACCCCGGACACGGCCGTCACCGAGGCCGCGATCCGCCGCGCCTCCCTGACCGTCCACGTCTCCACCAAGCTCAACCGCTCCCACGCGGTGACCGGCCGGCGCGCCCTGATCCTGCCCACCCTGGGCCGCACCGACAAGGACGTCCAGGGGGCGGGCAGGCAGTTCGTCACCGTCGAGGACTCGATGGGCATGGTCCACGCCTCCCGGGGCAACCTCGCCCCCGCCTCCCCGCACCTGCTGTCCGAGCCCGCCATCGTGGCCCGACTGGCCCGCGCGGTCCTGGGCGCCTCCTCGGCCACCCCGTGGGAGGAGTTCGAGCGGGACTACGGGACCATCCGCGACCGGATCTCCCGCGTGGTCCCCGGCTTCGAGGACTTCAACGCGCGCGCCGCCCGCCCCGGCGGGTTCCGGCTGCCGCACGCCCCGCGCGACGAGCGCCGCTTCCCGACGAAGACCGGGAAGGCGAACTTCACGGCCGCTCCCGTGGAGTACCCCCGCGTCCCCGCGGGGCGGCTGCTGCTCCAGACCCTGCGCTCGCACGACCAGTACAACACCACGATCTACGGCCTCGACGACCGCTACCGGGGCATCACCGGCGGCCGTCGCGTCGTCATGGTCAACCCGCTCGACGCGGCCGAGCTGGGCCTGGTCGACGGCGCGTACACCGACATCGTCGGCGAGTGGAAGGACGGCGTGGAGCGGCGCGCCCCCGGCTTCCGGATCGTCCACTATCCGACGGCCCGCGGGTGCGCGGCCGCCTACTACCCCGAGACCAACGTGCTGGTCCCCCTCGACTCCACCGCGGACACCAGCAACACCCCCGCGAGCAAGTCCGTCGTCGTGCGCTTCGAACCGGCCTGATAGAACGACCTCAGGACAAGATGGTTAACGAACGTTGACACACGAACGGAGCCGGCCCATGGGCGAGCAGCACACTGTGAAGTTCCCGCAGGAGGTCCTCGACGAGTACACGGCCATGGGCATCGACCTGCCCTCGCTGTTCTCGGCGGGCCACCTTGGCGAACGCATGGACATCCGCGTCCTGGAGGCCTCGGCCGACAAGGTCGTCGCCACCATGCCCGTCGAGGGCAACACCCAGCCCTACGGACTCCTGCACGGCGGCGCCTCCGCCGTCCTCGCCGAGACCCTCGGCTCGATCGGCGCGATGATGCACGGCGGCATCAACAAGGTCGCCGTCGGCGTCGACCTGAACTGCACCCACCACCGGGGTGTCCGCTCCGGCCTGGTCACCGGCGTCGCCACGCCCGTCCACAAGGGCGGCTCCACCACCACGTTCGAGATCGTCATCACCGACGACCAGGACAAGCGCGTCTGCACCGCCCGCCTCACCTGCCTCCTGCGCGACACGAACTCGTAACAGCGTTTCCGCCACCGGCCGTTGTGCGCTTCCCGGCGTCGGTCTAGCGTTCCCGCATGGGATCCGGACCGGCGCCGTCGCGCGCCACGGCCGCCTGGGCGACGACGGCGCTCCTGGCCGCCGCCCTCCTCGGCTGCGCCGCCGGGACCGGGCGGTCCGCCGACGCCCCGACCCCCGCCGGCACCCCGCCCGAACGGCTCTGCGCCGACCTGATCACGCACTGGGCCGGGGTGATCATCGACGCCGGTGACGCCGCGGACGCCGTCGGCCTCGACTACCAGGCCATGGGGTTGTCCGGCGACCAGTACGAGATCCTGCGCGCCGTCCTCGACGGGGCCCGCGCCGTACGACGGGACGAAGGCGCGCCGGCGGCCCGCGCGTTCGGCGCCCGTGAGGCGGCGCGGCGCTGCGCGGAGCGGCACCGCACCGGCACTCCCACCGACGGGCCCTGGGGATGAGCGGCGGCATCGGTCCGGTCGAGCCCGGGGAGGGCACCGCGGGCTTCGAGGGCCACGAGGGCTCCGACACCGGCCGCCCCGTGCCCGCCGCCGCCCGGTGGGCCCGCGACCGCTACGCGCGCCATCGGCGGGCCGTTCTGGCCCTGGGCGGGCTGACCTGCGCGGTCGTGGTGGCCGCAGGCGCCGTCCGGTTGTACGCGGACCGGCCGCGGCCCGTGGCGTACGTGCCTCCGGCGCCGTCCCAGGTGGTCTCCCTGACCTACCTCGAACCCGTGAAACCTCCCCCTCCGGACGCGGCCTTCGCGTTCACTGTGCGTGTGCGGAACGCCTCCGCGGGCCCCGTCTCGGTGGAGGGCATCGGCCAGCCGTCCCGGGCACTGAGGGTGATGATCCGGCCACCGCTGCCGGTCACGGTGGGTGCGGGGGAAGCACGCGAGGTCGTCGTCCGCATTCTGGCGACCGACTGCGTGCATGTGGCACGGAATTCCGGGCTCCCTTTTCTGGAAGTGACCCTCAGTAATGGATTTCGGAAAGAGCGGCACAGTTACATCCCGGGTGACCGATATGCCAGGGATCTCTCCGTCGCCCTGACCAGGGCCTGTCCCGAAGATCGAGACATCACCGGCGACCCGCCGTCATGAGCAAAACCCGCCAGACACCTGGAAAGTCAGTACTTAAACCGGCCTACGCTCCTGCCGCATCTCAGCATGCGGACAAGACGAACCGGCCGGAATTCCCCCGTTCCACCCGCAGAGATCCGCTATGTATTACGCCGTGGCATAACAAGAGCGTCACATCATTGGCCTCAGCCCTCCATAACGTCCGAAGTCCCGCTTAGAGTCACGGCCAGTCACCGCGACCACCGGATTCCTTTCAGTTCGGTTCCCCGCGTTCGACACGGTGCGTCCCACGGGGGACGCAGTGCCAGGAAAGGACTGATCGTGCGTCAGCGTTCTCTCATTGCCGTGACCGCCGCGCTCGCCGCGGGCGCCCTCACCCTCACCGCCTGTGGCTCCCGCGACGACAAGGGTGGTGACACCGCCGGCGGCGCCACCGCCACGGTCGTCATCGGCGTCGACGCCCCGCTCACCGGTGACCTCTCAGCCCTCGGCCTCGGCATCCGCAACTCCGTCGACCTCGCGGTGCGCCAGGCCAACGAGAAGAAGACCGTCCCCGGCGTCACCTTCAAGATCGAGGCGCTGGACGACCAGGCGCAGGCCTCTTCCGGCCAGCAGAACGCCACCAAGCTCACCGCCAACAAGGACGTCGTCGGCGTCGTCGGCCCGCTGAACTCCTCGGTCTCCGAGTCGATGCAGAAGGTCTTCGACGACGCCAAGCTCGTCCAGATCTCCCCCGCCAACACGAGCCCCTCCCTCTCGCAGGGACCCAAGTGGGCCACCGGCGAGAAGACCCGCACCTACAAGAGCTACTTCCGCACCGCCACCACGGACGCCATCCAGGGCCCGTTCGCGGCGCAGTACCTCTTCAACAAGGCGGGCAAGAAGAAGGTCTTCATCATCGATGACAAGAAGACCTACGGCGCCGGCCTCGCCGGAACCTTCAAGGGCGAGTTCACCAAGCTCGGCGGCGCCGTCGCCGGCGAGGGCCACATCGACCCCGAGTCCAAGGACTTCTCGGCCGTCGTGACCCAGGTCAAGAGCTCCGGCGCCGACGTCGTCTACTACGGCGGCGAGTACCCGGCGGCCGGCCCGCTCAGCAAGCAGATCAAGGCCTCCGGCGCCAACATCCCGCTCGTCGGCGGTGACGGCATCTACGACAAGAAGTACGTCGAGCTCGCCGGCGCCGGCGCCGTGGGCGACTTCGCCACCTCGGTCGGCGCGCCGGTCGAGAGCCTGCCCTCCGCCAAGGAGTTCATCGCCAACTACACCAAGGCCGGCTTCAAGGAGCCCTTCGCCGCCTACGGCGGTTACTCCTACGACTCCGCCTGGGCGATCATCGAGGGCGTCAAGGCCGCCGTCGCCGCCAACGACGGCAAGCTCCCCACCGACGCCCGCGCCAAGGTCCTCGAAGCCGTCCAGAAGGTCTCCTTCGACGGCGTGACCGGCAAGGTCTCCTTCGACGAGTTCGGTGACGCGACCAACAAGCAGCTCACCGTCTACAAGGTCGAGGGCGCCGACTGGAAGTCCGTCGAGTCCGGCACCTTCGGCGGCTGATCCCACCCGCCGGCCACTGATCACCAGCCTGCCGGCACACCATCTCTGCCGCGCGGGGCGCGCACCATAGCGCCCCGCGCGGTGTCACATCCGTCGAAAGACTCGGAGGACCTGCGGTGCACGAACTGCCGCAACAGCTGGTCAACGGCCTGCTACTGGGATCCATGTACGGGCTCGTCGCCATCGGCTACACGATGGTCTATGGCATTGTCCAGCTCATCAACTTCGCCCACGGCGAGATCTTCATGACCGGTGGGTTCGGAGCCCTCACGGTCTGGCTGATGCTCCCCACCGGCACCACCATGTGGGTCGCCCTGCCCCTCATGCTCATAGGCGCGGTCTTCGTGGCCACCACCATCGCCGTCGCAGCGGAACGCTTCGCGTACCGACCCCTGCGCAGCGCACCCCGCCTCGCCCCCCTCATCACCGCCATCGGCCTCTCCATCGCCCTCCAGCAGGCGGTATGGGCCTGGTTCCCCGGCGCCACGAGCTCCCTGGTCTTCCCCGAGATCCCCGGCGGCCCCTTCCACCTCGGCAGCATCACCATCCAGACCGGTGACGTCTTCCTGATGATCGCGGCCCCCGTCTCCATGGCCTTCCTCGGCTTCTTCGTCAAGAAGACCCGTACCGGCCGCGGCATGCAGGCGACGGCCCAGGACCCCGACACCGCCAAGCTCATGGGCATCAACACGGACCGCATCATCACCACCGCGTTCGCCCTCGGAGCCGTCTTCGCCGCCGTCGGAGCAGTCGCCTACGGCCTCAAGTACGGCGAAGTCCAGTTCAAGATGGGCTTCCTGCTCGGCCTCAAGGCCTTCACCGCGGCCGTCCTCGGCGGCATCGGCAACATCTACGGCGCCATGGTCGGCGGTCTCGTCCTCGGTCTCGCCGAAACCCTGACCACCGCCTACGTCGCCGACATCCCCGGCTTCGAACAGCTCGGTGGCCAGTCCTGGGGCAACACCTGGGCGTTCGTACTTCTCATCCTCGTGCTCCTCTTCCGGCCGCAAGGCCTGCTGGGCCAGCGCGTGGCGGACAGGGTGTGACAACCATGACGACCATCACCGCGGAAACCGCGACGCCGACCACCGCACCGCAGAACAAGGGCTTCATCCCCCTCTCCGAGAAGACGGGCCGCGCCCTCGCCACCGCCGGCGGCGCCCTCACCGTCATCTCCGCCTTCCTCGCCTGGACCTGGACCGCCGCCTTCCCCGGAGACCTCACCGTCTACGGCTACCCCGGCGGCATGCAGTGGCTCGTCCTCATCGGCGGCGCCCTCACCACGCTCTTCGCCCTCGCCTCCTACGGGGTCAAGGGCCTGGGCTGGATCGCCCCCGCAGGCACCGACGCGGCCATCAAACTCGCCGCTCTCGCCGCCTTCGTCACCACCTGGTACACCGCCATCGCGATCGTGGTCGAGCTCGGCGCACTCGTCGACCTCGAACCCGGCGCGGGCATCGCCGCCCTCGCCAGCCTCGCCGCGGTCATCGGCGCCTTCGCGCTCCCCTTCGAGCGCCCCACCCTCGAAGGCCCCGACCCGGACGACGGCGACTGGGACAAGTTCAAGCACAACGCCGGAAACCGCTGGACGACCTTCAAGGCCGCCTTCGTCTCCGGCCCCGTCAAGCCGGCCCGCGTGCTCCCCGCCTGGGTCGAGATCCTCCTCATCGCCGCCGTCCTCGGCCTCGCCCTCTTCGTGTTCACGTACGGCATCACCACCCCGTACCAGGAACTCTTCGTCGGCTTCCTGATCACGGCCGGATTCGGCGCCGCCGCGATCAACAAGGCGGGCCTCATGGCCCGGCTGAGCACCCTCACCGCCCGGCACCGCAACGTCGCCCTCGTCGGCGCCTTCGCCGCCGCGGCGGCCTTCCCCCTCACCCAGACCGACGACCAGTACGCGAACCTCGGCGTCAACATCCTGATCTTCGCCACCGTCGCACTCGGCCTGAACATCGTGGTCGGCCTCACCGGCCTCCTCGACCTGGGATACGTCGCCTTCCTCGGCGTCGGTGCCTACACCGCCGCCCTGGTCTCCGGCTCGCCCAACTCGCCCTTCGGAGTGCACTTCCCCTTCTGGGCCGCGCTCCTCGCCGGCGCCGTCGCATCGATGATCTTCGGTGTCCTCATCGGCGCCCCCACGCTGCGCCTGCGCGGCGACTACCTCGCCATCGTCACCCTCGGCTTCGGTGAGATCTTCCGCATCTCCATGAACAACCTCGACGGTGTCTCCGGCCCCGACATCACCAACGGGCCCAACGGCATCGCCAACATCCCGAACATCAACCTCTTCGGGTTCGACTTCGGCGCGGCACACACCATCGCCGGATTCACCATCGGCAGGTTCGCGAACTACTTCCTGCTGATGCTGCTCATCACCCTGATCGTGGTCCTGGTCTTCCGCCGCAGCGCCGAATCCCGCATCGGCCGCGCCTGGGTCGCCATCCGCGAGGACGAGACCGCCGCCGAAGCCATGGGCATCAACGGCTTCCGCGTCAAGCTCATCGCCTTCGCCCTCGGCGCCACCCTCGCCGGCCTCGCCGGAGCCGTCCAGGCCCACGTCCAGTACACGGTCACCCCCGACCAGTACACCTTCGCCAACGCCGTGCCCCCGAACTCCGCGTTCCTGCTCGCCGCGGTAGTCCTCGGCGGCATGGGCACCATCTCCGGACCCCTCGTCGGCGGATCACTGCTCTTCCTGATCCCCAACAAGCTCCAGTTCCTGGGCGAGTACCAGCTCCTCGTCTTCGGTGTCGCACTCATCGTCCTGATGCGCCTGCGCCCCGAGGGCCTCATTCCCAACAAGCGCAACCAGCTCGAACTCCACGACTCGCTCGAAGCGCCCACAGTCCTCGGTAAGGCAGGGGTCTGACCCATGACGACCACCACCACCGACACCCCCGACACCCCCGCCGTCACCACGGCGGAGACCGTCCTCGACGCACGCGGCGTCACGATGCGCTTCGGCGGCCTCACCGCCGTCAAGAACGTCGACCTGACCGTCCGCAGCGGCGAGATCGTCGGACTCATCGGCCCCAACGGCGCCGGCAAGACCACCTTCTTCAACTGCCTCACCGGCCTCTACATCCCCACCGAGGGCGAAGTCCGGTACAAGGGCACGGTCCTGCCCCCCAAGTCGTTCAAGGTCACCGCGGCCGGTGTCGCACGCACCTTCCAGAACATCCGTCTCTTCAACAACATGACGGTCCTGGAAAACGTCCTCGTCGGACGCCACACCCGCACCAAGGTGGGCCTCTGGTCCGCCCTGCTGCGCCTCCCCAGCTTCGGCCGGGAGGAAGCGGCCAGCCGCGACAAGGCCATGGAGCTCCTCACCTTCATCGGGCTGGAGCACAAGGCCGACCACCTCGCGCGGAACCTGCCCTACGGCGAGCAGCGCAAGCTGGAGATCGCCCGGGCACTCGCCAGCGACCCCGGTCTCATCCTCCTGGACGAGCCCACCGCCGGCATGAACCCGCAGGAGACCCGGACCACCGAGGAACTCATCTTCGCCATCCGGGACATGGGCATCGCCGTCCTCGTCATCGAGCACGACATGCGCTTCATCTTCAACCTCTGCGACCGCGTCGCCTGCCTCGTCCAGGGCGAGAAGCTCATCGAGGGCACCGCGACCGAGGTCCAGAGCGACGAGCGCGTCATCGCCGCCTATCTCGGCGAACCCTTCGAAGGCGCCCCCGGCGCCGAGGAAGTCGCGGAGGTCGAGGCCGCCGAGGCGCACAGCACCACCAGCACGGACGGAGAAGACCGGTGACCGCACTCCTGGAGGTCGAGGACCTCCGCGTCGCCTACGGCAAGATCGAAGCCGTCAAGGGCATCTCGTTCAGCGTCGACGCCGGCCAGATCGTCACCCTCATCGGCACCAACGGCGCCGGCAAGACCACCACCCTGCGCACCCTGTCCGGCCTGATCAAACCGCGCGGCGGCCAGATCAAGTTCCAGGGCAAGTCGCTCAAGAAGATCCCCGCGCACGACATCGTCGCGCTCGGACTCGCCCACTCCCCCGAGGGGCGGCACATCTTCCCGCGCATGACCATCGAGGACAACCTCCTCCTCGGCGCCTTCCTCCGCAAGGACAAGGAAGGCATCCAGCAGGACGTCCAGCGCGCCTACGACCTCTTCCCCATCCTGGGCGAACGTCGCAAGCAGGCCGCCGGCACCCTCTCGGGCGGCGAGCAGCAGATGCTCGCCATGGGCCGCGCGCTCATGTCCCGCCCGAAGCTGCTCATGCTCGACGAGCCCTCCATGGGCCTCTCCCCGATCATGATGCAGAAGATCATGGCCACCATCGCCGAGCTCAAGTCACAGGGCACCACCATCCTGCTCGTCGAGCAGAACGCCCAGGCGGCGCTCTCCCTCGCCGACAAGGGCCACGTGATGGAGATCGGCAAGGTCGTCCTCTCCGGACCCGGCCGTGAACTGCTCGTCAACGAGGACGTCCGCAAGGCGTACCTCGGCGAGGACTGATCCCCGCACCCCACGCGTGAGGCCCGCCACCGGATCCCGGTGGCGGGCCTCACGCGTACCCGGGCCCTCAGCCCTTCGCGGCGTTCTTCTTCTCCTCGGCGTCCTCGATGACCGCCTCGGCGACCTGCTGCATCGACATGCGACGGTCCATGGAGGTCTTCTGGATCCACCGGAACGCGGCCGGCTCCGTCAGCCCGTACTGGGTCTGCAGGATGCTCTTCGCCCGGTCCACCAGCTTGCGGGTCTCCAGCCGCAGCGAGAGGTCCGCGACCTCCTTCTCCAACGCCCGCAGCTCCGCGAAGCGCGACACGGCCATCTCGATGGCCGGCACGACGTCGCTCTTGCTGAACGGCTTCACCAGGTACGCCATGGCGCCCGCGTCACGGGCCCGCTCGACCAGGTCGCGCTGCGAGAAGGCGGTCAGCATCAGGACCGGGGCGATGGACTCCTCGGCGATCTTCTCAGCCGCGGAGATCCCGTCGAGCACGGGCATCTTCACGTCGAGGATCACCAGGTCGGGGCGGTGCTCGCGAGCCAGCTCCACAGCGGCCTGGCCGTCGCCGGCCTCGCCGACGACGGAGTACCCCTCCTCTTCGAGCATCTCCTTGAGGTCGAGACGGATGAGCGCCTCGTCCTCGGCGATGACGACGCGCGTCGTCAGCGGCGGAACGTGCGACTGGTCGGCGTCGGGCGTGGGCGTCGACTCGTGCTCGGCGGTCACGGAGGGCTCCTCTATACGGGGCATAACAAGCTCCCCTGAGCCTACCCACCTGCGGTAAGGTGGTCTCGCACAGGGCTCCTCGGAGCCTTTGTTTCGTAGGCCCCAGTACTCCAACTGGTCAGAGAGGCCGCTCTCAAACAGCGGACAGTGTGGGTTCGAATCCCACCTGGGGCACTTTGCTTGCATTCCATGGTCACGCGATCTTCGCGTGACCATCACTCTTTCCGGCGAAGCCCGACGTGATTCCACCGCCGGGCCCGGAGAACACCGCAGGGTCGGGCGCATGTACGACATCGCGACGCGCATGCGCGTCCTGGCCCTGGTGACCGGCGGCCGCAGCGTGAACTCCGTCAGCAAGGAGACCGGGATCTCCCGGTCCGCGATCCGCGCCTGGCAGTCCCGACCGGAGCCCCGTCCCCGACTCCTGCACCACGCCACGCCCTGCCAAGGGCCTGCCGACCAGGCGGCGTACGCGTACCTGCTCGGCCTCTACCTCGGCGACGGATGCATCAGCCCCCACCCCCGCGGCGGGCAGTACCTCCGGATAGCGTGCGCGGACGCGTGGCCGGGTCTCATCGAGCACTGCCGGGTCGCGATCACGGCGGTCCGGCCGGGCGACACGGTCTCCGTGCAACAGAAGCAGGGCTGCGTGGCCGTGACCGCTTACGGACACCATTGGACCTGCCTGTTCCCCCAGCACGGGCCCGGGAGGAAGCACGAGCGGCCGATCGTGCTCGAAGACTGGCAGCGGGAGATCGTGGACGCGCGTCCCTGGGAGTTCCTGCGGGGGTTGATCCACTCCGACGGGTGTCGGATCACCAACTGGACCACTCGCATCGTGGGTGGGGTGTCCAAGCGGTACGAGTACCCGCGGTACTTCTTCACCAACACCTCGGACGACATCCGGCGCCTCTGTACCGACACGATGACCAGGGTCGGTGTCCGGTGGACGGTCCTGGCGCGGGGCGGTGATCCGTTCAACGTGTCCGTGGCTCGGAAGGAGTCGGTCGCGCTGATGGACGCGCACATCGGGCCGAAGCACTAGCGATGACCGCGTCGGGCGGGCCCGACGCGGTGCGGTGCGTGCGTGGTGTGGTGTGGTGCGTGCGTGGTGCGGTGGCCTGGTCCGGGGTCGGGTCAGCGGACGGGGTCGCCGATGTGGTGGACGCGGACGAGGTTGGTGGAGCCGGTGACGCCGGGGGGCGAGCCGGCGGTGATGACGACGATGTCGCCGGGAACGCAGCGTCCGATGCGCAGGAGTTCCTCCTCGACCTGGGCGACCATGGCGTCCGTGGAGTCGACGTGGGGGCCGAGGAAGGTCTCGACGCCCCAGGTGAGGTTGAGTTGGGAGCGGGTGGCGGAGTCGGGGGTGAAGGCGAGGAGGGGGATGGGCGAGCGGTAGCGGGAGAGTCGGCGGACGGTGTCCCCGCTCTGGGTGAAGGCGACGAGGAACTTGGCGCCGAGGAAGTCGCCCATCTCGGCGGCGGCGCGGGCCACGGCTCCGCCCTGGGTGCGGGGCTTGTTGCGGTCGGTGAGGGGCGGGAGGCCCTTTTCGAGGATGTCCTCTTCGGCGGCTTCGACGATGCGGGCCATGGTGGCGACGGTTTCGACGGGGTACTTGCCCACGCTGGTCTCGCCGGAGAGCATGACCGCGTCGGTGCCGTCGATGACGGCGTTGGCGACGTCGGAGGCCTCGGCGCGGGTGGGGCGGGAGTTCTCGATCATCGAGTCGAGCATCTGGGTGGCGACGATGACGGGCTTGGCATTGCGCTTGGCCAGTTTGACGGCGCGCTTCTGGACGATGGGGACCTGTTCGAGGGGCATTTCGACGCCGAGGTCGCCGCGGGCGACCATGATGCCGTCGAAGGCGGCGACGATGTCGTCGATGTTCTCGACGGCCTGGGGCTTCTCGATCTTGGCGATGACGGGGAGGCGTCGGCCTTCCTCGTCCATGATGCGGTGGACGTCGTCGATGTCGCGGCCGCTGCGGACGAAGGAGAGGGCGATGACGTCGGCGCCGGTGCGCAGGGCCCAGCGGAGGTCTTCGATGTCCTTCTCGGAGAGGGCGGGGACGGAGACGGCGACGCCGGGGAGGTTGAGTCCCTTGTGGTCGGAGACCATGCCGCCTTCGATGACGAGGGTGCGGACGCGGGGTCCGTCGACGTCGATGACCTGGAGGGTGACGCGTCCGTCGTCGACGAGGATGCGTTCGCCGATGGAGACGTCGGCCGCGAGGCCCTTGTAGGTGGTGCCGCAGGTGTGACGGTCGCCCTCGTGGTCTTCGACGGTGATGGTGAACTCGTCGCCGCGTTCAAGGAGTACGGGGCCTTCGAGGAAGCGGCCGAGGCGGATCTTCGGGCCTTGAAGGTCGGCGAGGATGCCGACGCTGCGGCCCGTCTCGTCGGACGCCTTGCGCACGCGGTGGTAACGCTCCTCGTGTTCGGCGTAGGTGCCGTGGCTGAGGTTGAGGCGGGCGATGTCCATTCCGACTTCGACCAGGGCTTTGATCTGGTCGTATGAGTCGGTGGCGGGGCCCAGGGTACATACGATTTTTGCTCGACGCATGAGTCGAGCGTATGCCCCTACCAGGCAGTAGGAAATTGGTTCCGGGTGTCCACTCAACAACCTTTGGGCGAAAGCTTGTTGACATTACTTGAATGTGCGTGGGGGTGCTCTGATGAGCACCCCCGAAGCACCGTTCCTGGGGGTTTTCCCGGCCCTCGGGTGGGGGCTCGTTCACCGATTCGGTGGCCGAGTCCGGCCGTCCCGTCCTTGACGTCGCGGGGTCGGGGCGGGCGCCCGTCCCCGTCGGGTGGCGCGGTCGCGTGCGCGTCGTTCAGAGCTGCGGCGGGGTCATGGTGAAGCGGGCGTTGACCTGGGCGTACACGGTCTGGCGCTGGGGTTCGAGGTCCAGGGGCGGGGCGGTGGCGTCCTCGGCGGCGCTGAAGGCCATGGTGCGCATGCCGCCGCCGGCCAGCGGGTAGGGCGAGGCGTTCTCGGCGCCGAGGTCCGCGAGTTCGACGAGCGCGGACAGGTGGGCGCCGAGGGCCTCGGCGTATTCGCGGGCGCGCTGGACGGCTTCGAGCACGGCTTGGCGGCGGGCCTGGCCGTGGGCGGGCGAGGTGGGGCGCAGGGCCCACCAGGGGCCGTCGACGCTGGTGAGTTCGAGGTCGGCGAGGCGGGTGGTGAGTTCGCCGAGGGTGGTGAAGTCGTTGAGTTCGGCCGTGATGGTGACGCGTCCGTGGTAGGCGCGGATGCGTTCGCCGCGGCCGTGGCGGGTCAGTTCGGGGGTGATGGAGAAGGTGCCGGTTTCGAGCTTCTCGACGGGGTCGCCGTAGCCCTTGATGAGGTCGAGGACGGCGGTGTTGCGGCGGGTGAGGTCTTCGAGTGCGGACCGGCGGTCGGTGCCGCGGGCGCTGACGGTGATGCCGATGCGGGCGATCTCGGGGTCGACTTCGATGCGGGCTTCGCCGCAGACGGCGACGCGGGGTACCTCGGGGGTTCCGTACGGCTGGGGTGTGGCGTCGTGAGTCATGGTTTCACTGTCGCACTGTCGCCGGGGGTGTGGCGGAAGGCCGGGGCTCCTTTCGGCCCCGGCCCGGCGGGATCGGTGAGCCGGCCTAGGGGGCCGTCCATTTCTGGTTGGGGGTTCCGCCGCAGGTCCAGATCTGGAGGCGGGTTCCGTTGGCGGGGTTGTTGCCCGTGACGTCGAGGCACTTGTTCGCCTGCGGGTTGACGATGTCGCGGGCGGCGGGGAGGGCCCAGCGTTGGGCGGGGGTGCCGTTGCAGTCGTAGAGCTGGACGGGGGCGCCGTCGTTGGTGGCGCCGGCGGTCACGTCGAGGCATTTGCCGAGGGCGCGGAGGGTGCCGTCGGCAGCGACGGTCCATTGTTGTGCGGGGGTGCCGTTGCAGTCGTGGAGTTGGACGGGGGTGCCGTTGGCGGGGTTGGCGCCCGCCACGTCGACGCATTTGCCGGCGAGGCCGGTGATGGGGCCGGTGCGGCCGGTTCCGCTGTCGGAGGTGGTGACGCGGACGTGGTCGACGACGAGTTGCTGCGGGAAGGTGGTGCCGGCGTCGGGGTCGCCGGGCCAGTAGCCGCCGACGGCGAGGTTGAGGATCAGGAAGAAGGGCTTGTTGAAGGCCCAGGCGCGGCCGCCGAGGTCGGCGGGGGTGCGGCGTTGGTAGACGGTGCCGTCGACCGACCAGGTGACGGAGTCGGGGGCCCAGTCGACGGCGAAGGTGTGGAAGGCGTCGGCGAAGGCCTGGCCGCCGGGGAGGGTGTAGGCGGCGCCGATGCCGCCGGAGCCGGAGTAGCCGGGTCCGTGGAGGGTGCCGTGGACGGTGGAGGGTTCGAAGCCGACGTTTTCCATGACGTCGATCTCGCCGGAGGCGGGCCAGCCGACCTGGCCGATGTCGTTGCCGAGCATCCAGAAGGCGGGCCACATGCCCTGGCCGCGCGGGACCTTGAGTCGGGCTTCGACGTGTCCGTACGTCTGGGTGAAGCGGCCGGCGGTGTTGAGGCGGGCGGAGGTGTATTCGCAGCGTCCGTACCAGCAGGAGTAGTTGGCGGGGTTCTCGCGGCGGGCGGTGATGACGAGGTGCCCTTGGCCGTCGAGGGCGGCGTTGGCGTTGCCGGCGGTGTAGTACTGCCGTTCGTGGTTGTTGACGTTGTCGCCGGTCTCGGTCTGCCATTTGGCCGGGTCGGGGGCGGTTCCGGCGGGGCCGTCGAAGGTGTCGGAGAATCCGGCGGCCGCGGTGGTGATCGCGGCGGGGGCGGCGGGGCGGGCTTCGCCGGCGGCGGTGGAGGGGGCGGTGACGGCGCTCCAGCACAGGAGGGCCAGGGCGCCTAACGCGGTGACGCGCAGGGATGCGGTGCGTGGGGGCACGGGATCACTTCACTTCTCGTGGGGGGCGGTGGGGGGCGGCAGGGGCCGCCGGACGGAGCATGCGCATGACAAGCCCTCACACGGAGGGAGCATGGGGCGTCCGTGCGCTGCTTAGTTCAAGACTTGATTGAAGTCTCGTGGGCCCGGGTGCGTCAAGACGCGCGCGCCGACCCGGCGTTGCGTCGGTCACCGGATCGCAACCTGGCGGGGGTGTTGCGCATTGTTACCCGTGGGTCAGAATCTACGCGCGTTGTTCACGCCTCAAAAGGGGAGATGGCATGGCGTTCGACCGTAGGACTTTCATCGGCAGCACGGCGGCGACGGGTGCGGCCGTGGCGTTGGCGGGGGCCACGAGCTCCCCGGCCGCCGCCGCCCAGGACGGATCGAAGGGGTCCGGTCCGCGGACCTACTCCTTCACCGTGATGGGTACGACCGATCTGCACGGAAACGTTTTCAACTGGGACTACTTCACGGACAAGGAGTTCGACGACAAGGCGCACAACGACGTCGGTCTGGCGAAGATCTCCACGCTGGTGAACCGGGTGCGGGCGCAGAAGGGTCGGCGCAACACGCTGCTGATCGACGCCGGTGACACGATCCAGGGCACCCAGCTGTCGTACTACTACGCGAAGGTCGACCCGATCACGGCGCGTCGCGGTCCGGTGCACCCGATGGCTCAGGCGATGAACGCGATCGGCTACGACGCGGCGGCGCTGGGCAACCACGAGTTCAACTACGGGATCCCCGTGCTGCGCAAGTTCGAGGAGCAGTGCGACTTCCCGCTGTTGGGGGCGAACGCGCTGGACGCGAAGACGCTGCGGCCGGCGTTCCCGCCGTACAGCGTCCACCGGCTGCGGACCCCGTGCGGGCGGGACGTGAAGGTGGCGGTGCTGGGGCTGACGAACCCGGGCATCGCGATCTGGGACAAGGCCAACGTGCAGGGGAAGATGACGTTCCCGGGGCTGGAGGAGCAGGCGGCGAAGTACGTGCCGAAGCTGCGCTCGATGGGTGCGGACGTGGTGATCGTGTCGGCGCACTCGGGTTCGAGCGGTACGTCCAGCTACGGGGACCAGTTGCCGCACATCGAGAACGCGGCGGGTCTGGTGGCCGAGCAGGTGCCGGGGATCGACGCGATCCTGGTGGGTCACGCGCACACGGAGATCCCGGAGTACCGCGTGAAGAACAAGGCGACCGGCAAGGACGTGGTGCTGTCGGAGCCGTTGAAGTGGGGCCAGCGGCTGACGCTGTTCGACTTCGAGCTGACGTGGTCGAAGGGCTCCTGGTCGGTGGCGAAGGTGTCGGCGCAGGTGCTGAACTCGAACGAGGTGGCGGAGGACCCGAAGATCGTCCGACTGCTGTCGGACGAGCACCGCAAGGTCGTCGGTTACGTGAACCAGGTGATCGGGACGTCGACGCAGGCGATGTCCTCGGCGGACGGCCCGGTCAAGGACGTGCCGATCATCGACCTGATCAACCACGTGCAGGCGGAGACGGTGAAGGCCGCGCTGGCGGGCGGCGAGTGGGCTGCGCTGCCGGTGCTGTCGCAGGCCTCGTGCTTCTCGCGGACGGCGGCGATACCGGCCGGGCAGGTCACGATCAAGGACGCGGCGGGGCTGTACCCGTTCGAGAACACGCTGGAGGCGCGGCTGCTGACGGGTGCGCAGGTGAAGGACTACCTGGAGTACTCGGCGCGGTACTACGTGCAGACGGCTCCGGGGGCGCCGGTGGATCCGGCGAAGCTGACGAACGCGGAGGGCATCCCGGACTACAACTACGACGCGGTGTACGGGCTGACGTACGACGTGGACGTCGCGCAGCCCGTGGGGTCCCGGATCACGGGGCTGTCCTTCCAGGGGAAGGCGGTGGACCCGGCGGCGCGGTTCGTGCTCGCGGTGAACAACTACCGGGCCTCGGGTGGCGGCAACTTCCCGCACGTCCCGCAGGCCAGGCAGTTGTGGGCCAACTCGGACGAGATCCGCAACGTGATCATCCAGTGGGTGAAGGTGAAGGGGACGGTGGACCCGGCGCAGTTCGCCTCGGTGGACTGGCGGCTGACGCGGGCCGGGGTGCCGGTCTTCTAGTCGGGGGTCCGTGAGCCGCCTTTCAAGGGTGTTCGACCAGTGGGAGCAGTTCGCCCGCGGGATGGGGGCGGGTGTGCTCCCGCTGGTCGAGGCCGAAGGTGGTGAAGGCGGTGCGGGCGGGCTGGGGGTAGGGGTTCTTGCCCGTCAGGGTGTTGAGGATGCCGGCGCTGCGCCAGGCGGCGAGGCCGAGGTCGGGGGCTCCGACGCCGTGGGTGTGGCGTTCGCCGTTCTGGACGAAGACGCTGCCGGTGACGGCGGGGTCGAGGATCATGCGGTGGCGTTCGTCGATGCGGGGGCGGCCGGAGGAGTCCTTGCGCAGGTAGGGGTCGAGTCCTGCGAGGAGGCTGGTGAGGGGCCGTTCGCGGTAGCCGGTGGCGAGGACGACGGCGTCGGTGGTGAGGCGGGAGCGGACGCCTTGTTGGGTGTGTTCGAGGTGGAGTTCCACCTTGGTGGTCGCGACGCGGCCGGCGGTGCGGACGCTGACTCCGGGGGTGAGGACGGCGTCGGGCCAGCCGCCGTGGAGGGTGCGCCGGTACAGCTCTTCGTGGATGGCGGCGATGGTGGCGGCGTCGATGCCCTTGTGGAGTTGCCATTGGGCGGGGACGAGTCGGTCGCGGACCGGTTCGGGGAGGGCGTGGAAGTAGCGGGTGTAGTCGGGCGTGAAGTGTTCCAGGCCGAGCTTGGAGTACTCCATGGGGGCGAAGGCCTCGGTGCGGGCGAGCCAGGTGAGGCCCTCGCGGCCGGCGGGGCGGGCGCGGAGCAGGTCGAGGAAGACCTCGGCGCCGGACTGACCGGAGCCGATGACGGTGACGTGTGCGGCTCCGAGGACGCGTTCGCGGTTGTCGAGGTACTCGGATGAGTGGATGACGGGGACGGTGGGCGCTTCGGCGAGGGGGCGCAGGGGTTCGGGTACGTAGGGGGCGGTGCCGACGCCCAGGACGAGGTTGCGGGTGTGGGCGCGGCCGAGGGCCTCTGCTTCGCCGTCGGTGTCGAGTTGGGTGAAGTCGACTTCGAAGAGGTCGCGTTCGGGGTTCCAGCGGACGGCGTCGACCTGGTGGCCGAAGTGGAGTCCGGGGAGGCGTTCGGCGACCCAGCGGCAGTAGGCGTCGTATTCGGAGCGCTGGATGTGGAGTTGCTCGGCGAAGTAGAAGGGGTAGAGCCGTTCCTTGTGCCTGAGGTGGTTGAGGAAGCTCCAGGGGCTCGCCGGGTCGGCGAGGGTGACGAGGTCCGCGAGGAAGGGGACCTGGAGGGTGGCGCCGTCGATGAGGAGGCCGGGGTGCCAGCGGAAGTCCCTGCGCTGGTCGTAGAAGGCGGTGGCGAGTTCGCCGACGCCTTGTCTGGGGAGGCCGTCGGCCAGGGCGGCGAGGGACAGGTTGAAGGGACCGATGCCGATTCCGACGAGGTCGTGGGGGGTGTCGAGTTGCGCGGTCATCGGTGGGCGCTGCCTTCCAGGAGGGTGACGAGGGTGTCCAGGTCCCCCGCCGTGGTGTGGGGGTTGAGCAGGGTGGCCTTGAGCCAGAGGCGGCCGTCGGCGGTGGCGCGGCCGAGTACGGCGGCGCCGTCGAGGAGGAGGGTGCGGCGCAGGCCCGCGAGCTGCTCGTCGTCCATGGGGGTGGGGCGGAAGAGGACGGTGCTGATGGTGGGGTGGGCGTGGAGTTCGAAGCCGGGGTGGGCGTCGAGGAGTTCGGCGAGGTGGTGGGCGGCGGCGCAGGTCCCGTCGATGAGGCGGGCGAGGCCGTCGCGGCCGAGGGAGCGCAGGGTGACGGCGATCTTGAGGATGTCGGGGCGGCGGGTGGTGCGCAGGGAGCGGCCGAGGAGGTCGGGGAGGCCGGCTTCGGTGTCGTCGGTGGCGTTGAGGTAGTCGGCCTGGTGGCCGAGGGGGGCCAGCAGGCGGGTGTCGGGGACGGCGAGGAGGCCTGCGGCGACGGGCTGCCAGCCGAGTTTGTGCAGGTCGAGGGTGATGGACTGGGCGCGGGAGAGCCCGGTGAGTTGGTGGCGGTGGTGGGGGCTCAGCCGGAGGAGGCCTCCGTACGCGGCGTCGACGTGGAGGTCGGCGCCGTGGTGGCGGCAGAGGTCGGCGAGGGGCTCCAGGGGGTCGATGAGTCCCGCGTCGGTGGTGCCGGCGGTGGCGGTGACGAGGATGGGTCCGTCGAGGCGGGTGAGGGCTTCGGCGAGGCGGGCGGGGTCCAGGACGCCGGCGGGGGTGGGCACGGTGACGGTGGGGGGCAGGCCGAGGAGCCATGCGGAGCGGGGGACGGAGTGGTGGGCGCTCGCGCCGTGGACGACGGTGAGGCGGGGGCCGTGGCGTTCGCGGGCGAGGAGCAGGGCGAGTTGGTTGGCCTCGGTGCCGCCGGTGGTGACGAGGGCGTCGGGGTGCGGGGTGTCGTAGTACTCGGCGGCGAGGGCGCGGGTGAGGAGCGCTTCGAGGGTGGAGGCGGCGGGGGCCTGGTCCCAGGAGTCCATCGAGGGGTTGAGGGCCGCGGCGGCGAGGTCGGCGGCGACCGCGACGGCGAGGGGTGGGCAGTGCAGGTGGGCGGCGCAGAGCGGGTCGGCGGGGTCGGCGGCGCCTGCGGCGAGGGTGTGGACGAGGGTGCGCAGGGCTTCGTGGTCGCCGGCGCCGCGGGTGGGGAGTACGTCGCCCAGCGCGTCGGTGACGCGGGCGGTGACGGCGGCGGGGCCGCCGGCGGGGAGGGGGCCGGCGCGTTCGGCGGCGCCGCTGCGCAGGGCGTCGAGGACGGTGTCGAGGAGGGGCCGCAGGGCGTCGGCGCCGCCGCGGCCTCCGGCGAGCGGGGGCGGCGGTGGCGGGGTGCCGGGCGGCGGGGTCATCCGGTGTCCTTCGCGGAGGCGGGCGGGAACGGCCTGGTCGTTCCCGCCCAGCACAACGATCAGACCCGAATGGGGTAACCGCCGGGGTTTGTCCGCCCGTCCGGTCTCGGCCGGGTGTTCGGTCGGACCGGCCCGGGGGGCGTTCCCGTGTGCGGGCCGGCGGTCAGCCGTTGCCGCGGACGCGCAGGGCGCGGGCGAGGTCGTCGAGCTGGTCGACGAGTTGGCGGCGCAGCAGCGGGATGATGTCGGTGTCCTCCAGGCAGGCGCGGCCGGCGCGGAGGTTGGCCTCGTCGACGGCGTGCGAGGGGAAGGCCCACCGTCCGACGGCCTGGCCGATGGCGGGGCCGCGGCGGGAGCCGAGGGCGACGGCCTCGGGGTAGTAGCGCGGGACGTAGTCCTGGACGAGTTCGGCCTGTTCGGGCTGCCAGAAGCCGGAGGCGGTGGCTTTGAAGAGGTAATTGGACAGGGAGTCGTCGTGGAACATGCGCTGCCAGGCGGCGGCCTTGGCCTCGGGGGTGGGGAGCGCGGCACGGCAGCGGGCGGCGCCCTCTTCCCCGGTGGCGCTGGGGTCGTCGGCGAGGGCGTTGTCGATGTCGGTGTCGGTGACGGCGCCGAGGACGGCGAGTCGGGCGAGGATGCGCCAGCGCAGTTCGGGGTCGAGTTCGGGGCCGCCGGGGACGGTGCCGTCGGCGAGCCAGCCGGCGAGGGTGTCGGGCTGGGTGGCGCTGTCGATGTGGACGCGGACGGCGGCGAGGCGCAGGCCGGGGTCGGAGCCGTCCTCGGTGCGGCGCATCAGGGCGCGGGCGACGGTGGTGAGGGTGGTGAGGGCGGCGGTGCGACGGCCGGGGGCGACGTAGTGGGCGGCGACGCGGTTGCGGGCGAAGCCGAGGACGCCCTGGACGATCGCGAGGTCGTTCTCTTCGGGGAGGTGGGCGTGCGCGGTCTCCAGGTAGGACTCGGGTTCCAGTTCGCCGTCGCGGACCATGTCGCGCAGGGAGTTCCAGACGACGGCGCGGGTGAGCGGGCCGGGGATGCGGGACAGGCCGCGCAGGGCGGTTTCCTCGGAGACGGCGTCGAAGCGGATCTTGACGTAGCCGAGGTCCTGGTCGTTGAGGAGGATCAGGTCGGGTCGCGGGCCGCTCGCGGAGACGACGTCGGCGCTGGGGACGTCCAGGTCGAGGTGTTCGCGCAGTTCCAGGCCGCCGGTGGGGTCGCGGTCGTAGAGGCCGACGGCGATGTGGTGGGGGCGGCTGCCGTGGTGGTCGACGGTCAGGGTCCAGCCGGTGTCGCCGGCCTCGACGCGGGGGGTGAGGGTGTCGACGCCGGTGGTGCGCAGCCAGGTGTCGGCCCAGGTGTGGACGTCGCGTTCGGTGTGGGCGGCGAGGGAGTCCACGAAGTCGGCGAGGGAGGCGTTGGCGAACTTGTGGCGCGCGAAGTGGGTGTTGATGCCGGCGAGGAAGTCCTTCTCGCCGAGCCAGGCGACGAGTTGGCGCAGGGCCGAGGCGCCCTTGGCGTAGGAGATGCCGTCGAAGTTGAGGAGGGCGGAGGCGGTGTCGGGGACGTCCTCGGGGGCGGGGGCGACGGGGTGGGTGGAGGGGCGCTGGTCGGCCTCGTAGCCCCAGGGCTTGCGCTCCATGCCGAACTCGGTCCAGGTGTCGGTGAAGCCGGTGGCCTCGACGAGGGTCTGGTAGCCCATGTACTCGGCGAAGGACTCGTTGAGCCAGATGTCGTCGAACCAGCGCAGGGTGACGAGGTCGCCGAACCACATGTGGGCCATCTCGTGGGCGATGACCATGGCGCGGCCCTGGCGTTCGGTGTCGGTGACGGCCGAGCGGAAGATGAACTCGTCGCGGAAGGTGACCAGGCCGGGGTTCTCCATGGCGCCGGCGTTGAACTCGGGGACGAACGCCTGGTCGTAGGAGTCGAACGGGTAGGGCTCGGCGAACTTCTCGTGGTAGCGGTCGAAGCAGGCGGTGGTGACGGAGAGGATCTCGTCGGCGTCGGCGTCGAGGTGGGGTGCGAGGGACTGCCGGCAGTGGAGGGCGAAGGGCAGGCCGGCGTGGTCGGTGCGCACGGTGTGCCAGGGTCCGCCGGCGATCGCGGCGAGGTAGGTGGGGATCGCGGGCGTGGGCGCGGAGGTCCAGGTGCCGGCGCCGTCCTCGGGCCGGTCGGCTCCGCGGGTGGTGATGCCGTTGGCGAGGACGGTCCAGTGGGCGGGGGCGGTGACGGTGAAGGCGAAGACGGCCTTCAGGTCGGGCTGGTCGAAGGCGGGGAAGACCCGCTGGACGTCGTCCAGGAACATCTGGGAGTAGACGTACGTCTCGCCGTCCGCGGGGTCGGTGAAGCGGTGCAGGCCCTCGCCGGTGCGGGAGTAGTTCATGCGGGCATGGACGCGCAGCTCGTGGGGGCCTTGGGTGAGCCCGGTGAGCGGGAGGCGGTTGCCGGTGAGGCCGGCGGGGTCGACGGGGTGGCCGTCGAGCTCGACGGAGCGCAGTTCGTCCGGTTTCAGCTCGACGAAGGTGTCACCCGAGGCGCGGGCCGTGAACCGGATGACGGTGGTGGAGGTGAAGGTCTCGTCACCGGTGGTGAGGTCGAGGGTGACGTCGTAGTGGTGGACGTCGAGGAGCCGGGCTCGGAGCTGCGCTTCGTTGCGCGTCAATGCGGACATGGGGCCCATGCTGCCTGATGGGTCGGGCGGGCCCCAGGGGCCTACTCCTCGCCGGCGGCGATCGTCTCGTGGTGGCGGATGACCTCGGCGATGATGAAGTTGAGGAGTTTCTCCGCGAAGGCCGGATCGAGTTTGGCGTTCTCGGCGAGCTGGCGCAGGCGGGCGATCTGGCTGGCCTCGCGGCCGGGGTCGGCGGGGGGCAGCTGGTGGCGGGCCTTGAGGTGGCCGACCTGCTGGGTGCACTTGAAGCGCTCGGCGAGCATGTGGACCACGGCCGCGTCGATGTTGTCGATGCTGTCGCGCAGGCGGGACAGCTCGGCGGTGACGTTCTCGTGGGCCTCGTCGGTGTCGCTGTGGTTCATGGTTCCCGAGAATACGTGGCGGACGCGACGGGTTCCTCGGCACCTCGACCGGTGAGACGGTCGGCGGGGTCGGGGCGGGGTCCGGCGGGCACGGGACGGCCCGAAAGGGGCTAGAGGGCCTGGAGGGGCAGGGTGGCGGTGACGAGCCAGCCGCCTTCGGGGGCGGGGCCGGCGGTGAGGGAGCCGCCGAGGGCCTCGGCGCGTTCGGCCATTCCGGCGAGGCCGTAGCCGCCGCCGCGGGCGTTCTCGGAGAGGCGGGCGGGGTGGCCGCCGTCGTCCTCGACGCGTACTTCGAGGCCGGCGGGGACGGTGCGCAGGGCGATGTGGACGGTGGTGGCCGTCGCCGCGTGTTTGCCGATGTTGGTGAGGGCTTCGAGGACGATGCGGTGCGCGGTGGCGGCCACGTCGGCGGGGAGCCGGGTCTCCAGGCCTTCCTCGATGCTGAGGGTGACGGGCGGGCCGGTGACGGCGAAGCGTTCGGTGAGTGCGCGCAGGTCCGCGAGGCCGGCGACGGGGGTGGTTCCGGCGGAGGTGTCGCCGCCGCCGGTCTCGTCCTCGCGGAGGATCTTGACGAGGCGGCGCATGGAGCCGAGGGCCTCGTCGCCGGCGGTCTCGATGCGGCCGAGGATCTCGGCGGCGCGGTCGGCGCCGGCTCCGGTGAAGCGGGCGGCGCGGGCCTCGACGACGATGCCGGTGACGTGGTGGGCGACGAGGTCGTGGAGTTCGCGGGCGAGCTCCAGGCGTTCGGCGGTGCGGACGGCGCGCAGTTCGCGGACGCGTTGGACGGACTGGAGGCGCAGGAGCAGGGAGTACGCGCCGACGACGACGGCGAGGACGGAGAAGAGCAGGGTGAACCGGCCGGGGTCGGTGTCGCGCACGGGGACGGCCATGCAGCCGAGGCCGAGAAGGGGACCGAGGATGGCGGCGGTGCGGGCGGGGGCGCGGAGCAGGACCTGGGAGAGCAGGACGAGCAGGGCGATGGCCTCGCCGGCGCCCCACACGACGAGGGGGTGGTTGCCGAAGATCAGCAGGAGGGTGGCGGTCCAGGTGATGGCGGCGGCGAACCAGGCGCGGGTGAGCAGGGGGATGCGGGGCCAGGGCGCGGCGCTGAGGCAGACGAGGATCCCGGACACCCACACGGTGGCGTGCGGGGCGCTGGGCTGACGGGCCAGGACGATGCCTTCGAAGGTGACGAGGCCGAGGAGGAGCAGCGAGAGGGTGACGCGGAGCAGCCGGGCGGCGCGGGGGTGGCGGCGGGTCCAGGAGGCGAGGGGGCTCATCGCGACGGTCGCGGCCGGTCGGGGTCGGTACGGAAGGCCGGGGACACACCGCGTCTGGGGCCGGGGCGCGCACCGCGCCGGCGGCCGGGGCTCACGTCGCGCCGGCGGCCGGGGCTCACGTCGCGCCGGCGGCGAGGCCGCTTTCCCAGGCCCATGCGGCGATCTCGACGCGGTTGCGGGCGTCGAGTTTGGTCTGGACGTTGGCCAGGTGGGTCTTGACGGTGGACAGTGAGACGAAGAGTTCGCCGGCGATCTCGGCGTTGGTCAGGCCGCGGGCGAGGCAGCGCACGACGTCCACCTCGCGTTCGGTGAGGGGTTCCGAGGGGCGGCGGGCGGCTCGGGCGGCGGGGGCGTGGGCCATTTCGCGGAGCAGTCGCACGGTGATGGCGGGTGAGACGAGGGAGTCGCCGACGGCGGCGGCGCGGACCGCTTCAACCAGCATGGCCGGGCTCGCGTCCTTCAGGAGGAAGCCGGACGCTCCGCCGCGGAGCGCCGCGTGGACGTATTCGTCGAGGTCGAAGGTGGTGACGATGACGATGCGCGGGCTGTCCTGGCCGGCGAGGCGTCGGGTGACTTCGAGGCCGTCGAGCCGGGGCATGCGGATGTCGAGGAGCAGCACGTCGGGTCGGTGGGCGGCGACGGCCGTGAGGGCCGCCTCGCCGTCGACGACGTCCGCGACGACCTCGATGTCCGGTTGGCTTTCGAGGATCATGCGGAAGCCGGTCCTGACCATCTCCTGGTCGTCCGCGATGACCACTCTGATCGTCATGCGTTGCCTGCCCCACTGTCGCCCGCTGCCGATGGTGTCGTCCCGGAGGGATTCGTTCCATGGGACCGGTGCGCGTGGCGTCCCGCAACCGCTCGGCGGGCCGTCGGGAGGGTGCCGCGGGACCGGCACGGCGGTGTGCCGGTCCCGCGATGGTGCGTTCGACGTTACGTGCGCGTGGGGTGGGGCGCCTCGTCCTTCCGGCCGTTTCCCCGCCGTGCGGTTCGGCCGGAAGGACGAGGGTGGGTCAGAGGGTCGCCGCGGCGTTCTTGATGGCGGTGGCGAAGGTGGAGACCTCGGAGTAGACGCCGGGGTAGTTCGGGCGGGCGCAGCCCTCGCCCCAGCTGACGATGCCGACCTGGATCCAGGCGTTGGCGGCGTCGCGGCGGAACATGGGGCCGCCGGAGTCGCCCTGACAGGTGTCGACGCCGCCCTGGGGCAGGCCGGCGCAGATCTCCTCGCCGGGGACGAGGTCGCTGCCGTAGGCGTTCTGACAGGAGGCGTCGGAGACGAAGGGGACGGTGGCCTTCATGAGGTAGCGCTGCTGGCCGCCGCCTTCGCGGGTGGCTCCCCAGCCGGCGACGGTGAAGGTGCCGTTGTCGTAGGTCTTGGTCTCGGCGATCTTGAGGGTGGGCAGGTTGATGGGCTTGGCGAGTTTGATGAGGGCCCAGTCCTTGCCCTTGCCGTTGTAGCCGGGGGCCTGGAGCACCTTGGTGGACTTGACCTTGACGGCACTGGAGCTGTTGAGGTCGACGACGCCGGCGGTGGCGGTGATGGAGGTGTTGTTGCCGGAGCCGTTCACGCAGTGGGCGGCGGTGAGGACGATCTGCTGGGTGTACAGGGCGCCACCGCAGCCCATGGAGAGGCGGACCATGAACGGGAACTCGCCTTGGGCGGCGCGGGTTCCGCCGACGACGGGCGCCTGGGAGGCGGTGGCGGAGCCCGGCTGGAGACTGACGGCGGCCAGGGCGACGGCGCCGACGGCGAGGGCGCGCTTGAGGGTCGTGGCAAGGGTGGACACAGTCGACACACTGCCTTTCGTGGGGGGTTGGGCCGTGCGCGTCATCGGGTGAATGACGAGTCCATGACACATCTCGCGTGTGACCGACATCAAGAACGCGTTTTCGGACAACTTTCGGCGTGGGGGCCCGCATGACGCAGAACCACGGGCGCGGCAGCCCGGTCGAGCACGGATTTCCGCACTTGGACACGGTTCACCGCGCGCTGACCGCCCTCTTCCGCCGCCTGTCGTACGACGGGATCCGCGCCTACGACGCGGGCCTGCCCGCCGCCGACGCGGAGTTCACGCCCGAGGACGACCCCCACCTCGGGGCGCAGCGCGTGGCCCGCGCCGTGGTGCGCGGACTGCGGCTGCCGGACGCCCGGCTGGTGATCGGCTACCGGGCGATGACGGAGGCGGCCACGGTGGAACTCGGCCCGGGTCCCGAGTACTTCGTCGAGGTCAACGAACGCTTCCTGACCCACCGCCGGGACCTCGCGGCGGCGCTCGCCCACGAGGTCGCCCACGTCCTGCTGCACCGCCTGGACCTGCGGTTTCCCACCACCGAGGAGAACGAGATCCTCACCGACACCACCGCCGCCTACCTGGGCGCGGGCTGGCTGCTCCTCGACGCCTACCGCGAGGACGAGTTGACGCACCAGAAGCTCGGCTACCTCACCCCGGAGGAGTTCGGTTACGTCCTCGCCAAGCGCGGCGAGCTGATCGGCGAGGACCTCTCCACCCGGTTCACCGGCCCCCGGGCGTACGAGGCGTACGCGCGCGGTCGCGCCCTCGCGGCCCGGGACCGCCGCCGCGCCCCGCTGGCGGCCGCCTCCTGGCCGGAACGCCTGCGTTACGCGCGCGACCGCCGGACCGGATCCGCCGCGCCGGGGGCCCCGTACCGCTTCGAGCGGCACGCGGACGGGCAACGGGTGAGCTTCCCGTGCCCGGTCTGCCGGCAGTGGCTGCGGCTGCCGGTCGGCGGGCCCGTCCGGGCCCGCTGCGGGCTGTGCCGCACGGTCCTGGAGTGCGACACCTGAACCGCGCCGGCGGTCTCGCAACAGGTTGCGGACAACATGATGGGCCGACTGCGGTTCAGCGGGTGGATGTAGCGGGTAGTCATACTCCATCGCACGAGAGAAGCTCCGGATCCGACCCCTCGCCAGGGGGCCGGGCCCGGAGCTTCTTTCTCTGTGCGCGGACGCCCCCCGACGCCTACAGGGCCCCGACGAAGGCGGCGAAGGCGGCGCGGCCGACGGTGAAGACGGGGCCGTCGGGGTCCTTGGAGTCCCGCACGGCGACCAGGCAGGGCTGGGAGGCGACCTCGACGCAGTCGCCGCCGCCGGAGCCGCTGTAGCTGGACTTACGCCAGGCGGAGGCGCCGAGGGGGGTGCACTCGACGCAGTCGCCGCCGGTGGTTCCGCTGTACGACGACTTACGCCACACCGCGTCCGTCAGGTTCGGGCTTGTCCCCATAGCGCTCCTCCATTACGCGGGCGATCAGCTGGGTCGAGCCTTCGGGCGAGAGGGCTGCGGCCTGCAATCGAGCGTATCCGACCGAACGCTCCCTGATCACTGAAGGGTTGGCGGTCATGTACCCGTCCGCATAGCCCTCTTCGTAGAACAGGTCAGGGTCGCTGTCGAAGCGCAGGAGGTTGAAGGGGCCCATCATTCCCGTGTGCTGCCCGATCGAGAAGGGCAGCACCTGGATCTTCACCCAGGGATGGTCGAGGAAGGTCAACAGGTGTGCAAGTTGGTCCCGCATGACCGGTCGCCCGCCGACCTCTTGGTGCAACACCGCCTCGGCGAGCACCACCCACAGGGCGGGCGGGTTGTCCCGCTTCAGGATTTGCTGCCGTTCCATTCGGGCCGCCAACAGCTCGTCGACTTGGCCCGGGCGGTCCACACCGAGCAGGGCTCGCGCATACTCCTCCGTCTGCAACAGCCCGTACACCAACTGCGCCTGGAAGGAGGAGATGTACGCCGCCTTGGCCTCCATCTCCGCGTACGCCTGGAACCAGCTTGGCAACTGGCTCCTCAGCACCAGCCCCACCAGCCGGGAGAACACCCCGCCCGTCACCAGCGCCGCGTCCACCCGGTCCGAGAACGCGCGGGTGGGTACCTTCCTCGCCGTCTCGATCTGTCCGACCAGGGAGCCCGCGCAGAAGATGATGTCGCCGAGCTGCCCCTGTTTGAGCCCGGCCTCCTCCCTCAGGCGGCGCAGTTCGGAGCCGTAGTAGTCCAGCGGCGATGCGCTGGGGTCGAGGTTGCGGATGTTGACCACGGGCGGTCACCCCCATGCTCGCGCCGTGCGGCGTTCGGTCGGGTCCAGTCCGTGGCCGAGCGTAACCAGGCCTGCGCGCGGAGGTGGCCTGATTCCCTCGACTCCCCTCCCTTCGAGGGAAGTCCAGGGAGGGGGGCGGGGCGTCGCCCCGGACTACCGCGCCCCGTACACCGGCTGTGGTGCCTCCGCTGCCGACAGGAGCTTCGTCGCCGCCTCCCCCGCCTCCGCCGGGGTCCAGCGTTCGCCGCGCTCCGCCGTCGGGCCCGGCCGCCAGCCCTCCATGACCGTGATCCGGCCGCCCTCCGCCTCGAAGACCCGGCCGTTCACCCCGGCCGAGGCGTCCGAGCCCAGCCACACCACCAGCGGCGACACGTTCTCCGGGGCCATCGCGTCGAACTCCCCGGCCGCCGGCGCCGCCATGGTCCGGGCGAAGGTCTCCTCCGTCATCCGGGTGCGGGCCGCCGGGGCGATGGCGTTGACCTGGACTCCGTACCGGCCCATCTCCTCCGCCGCGACCAGCGTCAGGCCGAGGATCCCGGCCTTGGCCGCGCTGTAGTTGCCCTGCCCCACCGATCCGAGCAGTCCCGCGCCCGAGGAGGTGTTGACCACCCGCGCCGCGACGGGCCGGCCCGCCTTCGCCTGCGCCCGCCAGTGCGCGGCGGCGTGCTTGAGGGGCAGGAAGTGCCCCTTCAGGTGCACGCGCATCACCGCGTCCCAGTCGTCCTCGTCCAGGTTGACCAGCATCCGGTCCCGCAGGAAACCGGCGTTGTTGACCAGGGTGTCCAGCCGCCCGAAGGTGGCGACGGCGTCCGCGACGAGCGAGGCCGCGCCCCGCGAGGTGGCGATGTCCCCGCCGTGCGCCAGCGCCTCCCCGCCCAGCGCGCGGATCTCCTCGACGACCCGGGCCGCCGGACCGTCCGGGCCGGGCAGCCCGTCGAGCCCGACCCCCAGGTCGTTGACGACCACCTTCGCCCCTTCCGCCGCGAAGGCCAGCGCGTGGGCGCGGCCCAGCCCCCGACCCGCGCCCGTCACGATGACCACACGTCCTTCGGCAAGTCCCATCTCAGTTCTCCTTGTTGACAGTCGCCGCGTCCAGGAAGGCCGGGCGTTCGCCGCCCCCGTGCACGAGCAGGCTCGCGCCGCTCACGTATCCGGCCCGGTCTCCGGCGAGGAACACCGCCGCCTCGCCCACGTCCGTCGGGTCGGCCAGTCGTCCCAGCGGCACGGTCGCGCCGACCGCGGCGATCCCGGCCTCGTCCCCGTAGTGCAGGTGGGACAGTTCGGTGCGCACCATGCCGAGGAGCAGCGAGTTGACCCGTACCTCGGGCGCCCACTCCACGGCCATCGATCGGGCCAGGTTCTCCAGTCCCGCCTTGGCGGCGCCGTAGGCGGCCGTGCCGGGCGAGGGGCGGGTGCCGCTGACGCTTCCGATCATCACGACCGAGCCGTGCGAGTCCCGCAGCCACGGGTACGCCGCCAGTGAGGCGGTCATGGGGGCCACCAGGTTCAGTTCGACGACCCGCGCGTGCCGTTCGGCGTCGCCCTCCCCCAGCAGCCGGTACGGGGTGCCGCCCGCGTTGTTCACCAGGCAGTCGAGCCGCCCGTACCGGTGCGCGGCCGCCGCGAAGAACTCCGTCACGGCGGCCGGATCGCGCAGGTCGAGCGCCGTGAAGGCGGCCGTCCGGCCCGCCGCGGCCACCGGTTCGTCCGGTGGTCGGCGGGCGCAGACGAGCACCTCCGCGCCGGCCGCGAGGAACGACCGCGCGATGCCGGCGCCGACGCCCCGGGTTCCGCCGGTGACGACGACGACCCTCCCGTTGAGCTCCATCGGCTGCTACCTTCCTCACCTAACAAATGTTTGGTGGAAAGGTAGCTGATCCGCTCATGGGTGTCTCCACCTCCGGCCCCGACAAGGGCATCGCACTCGTCACAGTCGACTTCCCGCCCGTCAACGCTCTGCCCGTACACGGCTGGTACGAGCTGGCCGACGCCCTGCGCGCCGCCGGCCGCGACCCCGACGTCCGGTGCGTCGTCCTCGCCGCCGAGGGCCGGGGCTTCAACGCCGGCGTGGACATCAAGGAGATGCAGCGCGACACCGGTCACGACGCCCTGATCGGCGCCAACCGGGGCTGCTACGAGGCCTTCGCCGCCGTGTACGAGTGCGAGGTCCCCGTCGTGGCCGCCGTGAACGGCTTCTGCCTGGGCGGCGGGATCGGCCTGGTCGGCAACGCCGACGCGATCGTCGCCTCCGACGACGCCGTCTTCGGGCTGCCGGAACTGGACCGGGGCGCGCTCGGCGCGGCCACGCACCTGGCCCGCCTCGTCCCCCAACACCTGATGCGCACCCTGTACTACACCTCGCGGACGGTCGGCGCCGCCGAACTGCACGCGCACGGTTCGGTGTGGAAGGTGGTCCCGCCCGCCGGGCTGCGGGCGGCGGCGCTGGAACTCGCCGCCGAGATCGCCCGCAAGGACGGCCTGCTGATCCGGCTGGCCAAGGCCGCCATCAACGGCATCGACCCCGTGGACGTGCGGCGCAGCTACCGCTTCGAGCAGGGCTTCACCTTCGAGGCCAATCTCAGCGGTGTCGCCGACCGGGTCCGCGACACCTTCGGAAAGGCGGACGAGGCATGAGCGGCACAGCGGCGTCGGACAAGGTGATGTCCCCCGAGGAGGTGGTCGGGCGGCTGCGCAGCGGGATGACCGTCGGCATCGGCGGCTGGGGGTCGCGGCGCAAGCCCATGGCCCTGGTACGGGCACTGCTCCGATCCGAGATCACCGATCTCACCGTGGTCTCGTACGGCGGCCCCGACGTCGGCCTGCTGGCCGCCGCGGGTCGGATCCGCCGGCTCGTCACGCCCTTCGTCACCCTCGACTCGATCCCGCTGGAGCCGCACTACCGGGCGGCCCGCGAGCGCGGCGCCTTCGCCCTCACCGAGCTCGACGAGGCCATGTTCATGTGGGGGCTGCACGCCGCCGCCAACCGGCTGCCCTTCCTGCCCGTCCGCGCCGGTCTCGGCTCCGACGTCATGCGGGTCAACCCGAACCTGCGGACCGTGACCTCCCCGTACGAGGACGGCGAGGAGTTCGTCGCCGTCCCCGCGCTGCGCATGGACGCCGCGCTCGTCCACCTCAACCGCGCCGACCGCCTCGGCAACGCCCAGTACCTGGGCCCCGACCCGTACTTCGACGACCTGTTCTGCGAGGCCGCGGACGCCGCGTACGTCTCCTGCGAGCGGCTCGTCGAGACCGCCGAGCTGTCCAAGGCCGGTCCGCCACAGTCCCTGCTGGTCAGCCGGCATTCCGTCACCGGGGTGGTGGAGACCCCGAACGGCGCGCACTTCACCTCCTGCGTGCCCGACCACGACCGCGACGAGCCCTTCCAGAAGCTGTACGCGAGCACCCCCTGGCCCGAGTTCGCCGCCCGGTTCCTCTCCGGCGCGAGCGAGCACGACTACCAGTCCGCCGTGCGGACCTGGCACGAGGAGCAGCAGTGAGCACAGCGTCAGAGGCCACCGCGGGCGTCAGTCGCGCCGAGTACTGCGTGATCGCCTGCGCCGAGGCGTGGCGGGGCGACGGCGAGGTGCTCGCCTCCCCGATGGGTCTGATCCCGTCCTTCGGGGCCCGTCTCGCGAAGCGGACCTTCTCCCCCGACCTGCTGTTGACCGACGGTGAGGCCACGCTGGTCGGGCTCGACGGGACGCCCGAGGGCTGGCTGCCGTACCGCCGTCACCTCACGATGGTCACCGGCGGCCGGCGGCACGTGATGATGGGCGCGAGCCAGATCGACCGGTACGGCAACCAGAACATCTCTTGCGTGGGGGACTGGGAGCGGCCGACCCGCCAGCTCCTCGGGGTGCGCGGGGCGCCCGTCAACACCCTCAACAATCCGGTGAGTTACTGGATCCCGAAGCATTCCCGCCGGGTGTTCGTGGAGCGGGTCGACATGGTCTGCGGCGTCGGCTACGACCGCGCGGAGGCGGCCGGGGCGACCCGCTTCCACCGCTTGCCGCGCGTGGTGAGCGATCTCGGGGTCTTCGACTTCGCCGGCCCGGACCACGCCATGCGCCTGGTGTCGGTGCATCCGGGCGTGAGCGTCGAGCAGGTCCGGGAGGCCACCGGTTTCGAGCTCGCGATCGCCGGCGAGGTCCCGTACACCCGGGAGCCGACGCCGGAGGAACTGCGGCTGATCCGCGAGGTCGTCGACCCCAAGGGGCTGCGCGACCGGGAAGTGCGGGTCTGAGGGCATGGAAACGGCATTCACCAGGCTGGTCGGGGTCCGCCACCCGATCGTGCAGACGGGCATGGGCTGGGTGGCCGGCCCCCGACTGGTGTCGGCGGCGGCGAACGCGGGGGCGCTGGGGATCCTGGCCTCGGCGACGATGACGACGGAGCAGTTGCGTGCGGCGATCCACGAGGTGAAGTCCCGTACGGACGCCCCGTTCGGGGTCAATCTGCGCGCGGACGCCGGGGACGCCGTCGAGCGGGTCCGGCTGATCGTCGACGAGGGGGTCCGGGTCGCCTCGTTCGCCCTCGCCCCGTCGAAGGAGCTGATCGCCCGGCTCAAGGACGCGGGCGTGGTCGTCGTCCCCTCGATCGGGGCCCGGCGGCACGCCGAGAAGGTCGCCGCCTGGGGCGCCGACGCGGTGATCGTGCAGGGCGGCGAGGGCGGCGGGCACACCGGGGACGTGGCCACGACGGTGCTGCTGCCGCAGGTGGTGGACGCGGTGGACATCCCGGTGATCGCCGCGGGCGGTTTCCACGACGGTCGCGGCCTGGTCGCCGCGCTGTCGTACGGGGCGGCGGGCATCGCCATGGGCACCCGCTTCCTGCTCACCTCGGACTCCACCGTCCCGGACGCCGTCAAGGCCGAGTACCTGAAGGCCACGGTCAGGGACGTCACCGTCACCACCGCCGTCGACGGGCTGCCGCACCGGATGCTCCGCAGCGAGCTGGTCACCTCCCTGGAGCGGGCGGGCCGCGCGCGGGCCCTCGCCAAGGCGGTGCGGCACGCGGCCGGCTTCCGGAAGCTGTCGGGGCTGTCCTGGCCGCAGATGGTGCGCGACGGCCTGGCGATGAAACACGGCAAGGAGCTGTCCTGGAGCCAGGTCCTGCTCGCCGCGAACACCCCCATGCTCCTCAAGGCGTCCATGGTCGAGGGCCGTACGGACCTCGGCGTCATGGCATCGGGCCAGGTCGCGGGCGTGATCGAGGATCTTCCGTCGTGTGCGGAACTCGTCGCCCGGGTCATGGCCGAGGCCCACACCGTGCTGGACCGACTGCACGACCCGGGCCCCCCGCACTCGCTCGGCACCCTGCCACCACCAGGGTGATCCCCCTTCTCCGTTACAGGAGTCGCCCCAGATGAGCCGTGCCCGAATCCGCCTGGCGACCGCGGTACTCGCCGCCGCCCTCGCCGCCGGGACCCTGCCCGCCGCCGCGTACGCCGCACCGTCGCCCGGCGCGGCGACCGGTACCGCCGCGGTCACCGGTACCGCCGCTTCCGCCGAGCGGTACCGCCCGTCGGCGGAAACGATCCGTCAGATCCCCCTCCAGGGCGCGGTCAACGTCCGTGACCTGGGCGGGTACCGCACCTGGACCGGTGGGCAGGTCCGTCAGGGACTGGTCTACCGCTCCGACGCGCTCGGCAGGTTGACCCCGGCCGACCTCATCACCGTCTCCGGCCTCGGCCTGCGCAAGGTCGTCGACTTCCGCATCCCGATGGAGGTCCAGTACGACGGCGCCGACAAGCTGCCCGCCGGACTCGTCTCCACCGCCCGCCCCGTCAGCGACCTGGGCCTGTACGCGACCCTGGTCGGCGCGATCGCCAGCGGGGACCCCGCCACGCAGGAGCAGATGCTCGGCGGCGGTCGCGCGGAGGCCTACATGCGCGACATCTACCGCACGTTCGTGACGAGCCCCGAGAACCGGGCGCAGTTCGCGACCACCCTGCGGGAGATCGCCGACGGCGGGCAGGGCCCGCTGCTGTACCACTGCACCTCGGGCAAGGACCGCACGGGCTGGATGAGTTACGTCCTGCTGCGCGCCCTCGCCGTTCCCGAGGACACCGCCGAGCGCGACTACCTCGCCTCGAACACCTTCCGCGCGGCGTACGACGCCCAGGTGCGGGCCGGCCTCAAGCAGTCGGGCCGGATGCAGAACCCGGACCTGCTGATCCCGCTCCAGGAGGTCCGGCCGGACTACCTCGCCGCCGCGACCGCCCGCATGGAGGCGGACTACGGCGGCTTCTACGGCTACCTCACGGACGGCCTCGGCCTGGACCTGCGGACGCTGGCGAAGCTCCAGGCCAGGATGGTCCGGTAGGCCCTGTCGCCGAAGGGGCGCCCGGGCCCGGAACGACGGTACGCCGGGCGGCGCGTGTTCCGCGCCGCCCGGCGTACCGGTGTGTTCGTGGGGCGAAGGGTCAGGAACCCGCGCGCCCGGCCGCCGGACGGCCGCCGCCGGAACGACGCCGCGCGGCGGGAGCGCCGCCGGTACGGGCCGCGCCCTGGCCGCCGCCCTGACCGCGGGAGCCCGCCGGGGCGCCCTGGCCGCGTGCGCCGGACTGGCCGGCGCCGCCCTGGCCGCCGCCGGAACGGGCCCGACGCGAACGGTCGCCGCCGCCCGCGGTGGTCGAGGCCGCGGCCGCGCCCTGGCCGCCGCCGGAGCGACGACGCGCGCCGCCCCCGGTGGAGCCGCCGCCGGAGCGGCCGGCGCTGCGCGGCTTCGGCGGGGTGGGCTGCGGCACGTCCAGCACCACGGGGACGCCCGAGGGCTCCTTGGCGCCGGTCAGTCGGGACAGCTCCGCGTCGGAGGACTTGATCTGCGCGGTGCGCGGGGAGATCCCGGCGTCCGACATCAGCCGGGTCATGTCGCGCTTCTGGTCGGGCAGCACCAGGGTGACGACGCTGCCGGACTCGCCGGCGCGGGCGGTGCGGCCGCCGCGGTGCAGGTAGTCCTTGTGGTCGGTGGGCGGGTCTACGTTGACGACGAGGTCGAGGTCGTCGATGTGGATGCCGCGGGCGGCCACGTTGGTGGCGACCAGCGCGGTGACCTCGCCCGTCTTGAACCAGTCGAGGGTCCGGTTGCGCTGCGGCTGCGAGCGGCCGCCGTGCAGACCGGAGGCGCGGACGCCGTCCGCGAGGAGCTTCTTGACCATGCGGTCGACCCCGCGCTTGGTGTCGACGAACATGATCACCCGGCCGTCGCGTGCGGCTATGCGCGTGGCCACGGCCTTCTTGTCGGTCTCGTCCATGACGTACAGGACGTGGTGCTCCATCGTGCTGACCGCGCCGGCGGACGGGTCGACGGAGAAGGCGACCGGGTCGTGCAGGAACATCTTGACGAGCTTGTCGATGTTCTTGTCGAGCGTCGCGGAGAACAGCATGGTCTGGCCGTCGGCCTCGACCTGCTTGAGCAGCGCGGTGACCTGCGGCATGAAGCCCATGTCGGTCATCTGGTCGGCCTCGTCGAGGACCGTGATGGAGACCTCCGAGAGGTCGGCGTCACCGCGGTCGATGAGGTCCTTCAGCCGGCCGGGGGTGGCGACGAGCACCTCGGAGCCACGGCGCAGCGCACCGGACTGCCGGTTGATCGACATGCCGCCGACGACGGTCGCGATGCGCAGGTTGACGGCCGTGGCGTACGGGGCCAGGGCGTCGGTGACCTGCTGCGCGAGTTCGCGGGTCGGTACGAGGACCAGCGCGAGCGGCTGCTTCGGCTGCGCGCGGCGACCGGCGGTGCGGGCCAGCAGTGCCAGGCCGAAGGCGAGGGTCTTGCCGGAGCCGGTACGGCCGCGGCCGAGCAGGTCACGGCCGGCGAGCGAGTTCGGCAGCGTGGCGGCCTGGATCGGGAACGGGTCGGTGACGCCCTGGGCGGCGAGGGTCTTCAGCAGCGCCTCGGGCATGCCCATGTCCTCGAACGCGGCGACCGGCGGCAGGGCCGGGGTCAGCGGTTCGGGCATGGTGAATTCTTGGGGCCTGGCCACGGGGGCGGACTTCTGCCGTCCCGCGCCAGCCTTCGGACGTCCCTGAGCCGCACCTCGACCCCGGGTGGGGCGGCGGCTGGGTCGTGCGGAGCTGGAGCTGGTCATGCGAGAAAGCCCTCCTGAAACCGGCAGGTAAAACAAACAGTCGAAACAGCAGACAAGCCGGGGCCCGCACCTTCACGGTGCGGACCCCGGCATGCTGATGACGTCAGTTGGCGGGGAGGATGTTCTCCGCCTGGGGGCCCTTCTGGCCCTGGGTGACGTCGAAGGACACGCGCTGGCCCTCCTGGAGCTCACGGAAGCCCTGGGTGGCGATGTTCGAGTAGTGGGCGAAGACGTCCGGGCCGCCACCGTCCTGCTCGATGAAGCCGAAGCCCTTTTCCGAGTTGAACCACTTCACGGTGCCAAGTGCCATTTGAATCTCCTGAATAGGCGGCAAGGGCCCCATCCGGAGATCCCGGTAAAAACAATTAAAGCGCCTGTCGGAGCATTCCCGTCAGGCGCACATAAAGTTCATGGGTACCACAACTGCAACGAGCTCTAAGCTAGCACACGCCGGCGCACCCGCGCCCCCGCAGGTCTGTGACCTGGCTTCGGGGCGCCCGGGCGCCCCGAAGCGGGTCGGGTCTCCCGGGGCCTCAGAGCCGCTCGATGATCGTCACATTGGCCTGTCCGCCGCCCTCGCACATGGTCTGGAGGCCGTAGCGGCCCCCGGTGCGCTCCAGCTCGTGCAGCAGGGTGGTCATGAGCTTGACGCCGGTCGCCCCCAGGGGGTGGCCGAGCGCGATGGCCCCACCGTTGACGTTGACCCGCGCCGGGTCCGCGCCGGTCTCCTTCAGCCAGGCCAGCACGACGGGGGCGAAGGCCTCGTTGATCTCCACGAGGTCGATCTCGTCGAGCGACAGCCCCGTCTTCTTCAGGGCGTACGCCGTCGCCGGGATCGGGGCGGACAGCATCCGGATCGGGTCCTCGCCCCGTACGGACAGGTGGTGGACGCGGGCCCGGGGGCGCAGGCCGTGTTCGGCGATCGCCCGCTCGGAGGCGATCAGCAGGGCCGCGGCGCCGTCGGAGACCTGGGAGGAGACGGCCGCCGTGATGGTGCCGCCCTCGACGACGGGCTTCAGGCCGGCCATCTTCTCCAGGGTGGTGTCCCGGCGCGGGCCCTCGTCCGTGCGGACGTCCCCGTACGGCACGATCTCCCGTTCGAAGCGTCCCTCGTCGATGGCGCGCAGGGCCCGCCGGTGGGAGCGCAGCGCGAACTCCTCCATGTCGAGGCGCGAGATCCCCCACTTCTCGGCGATCAGCTGTGCGCCGTGGAACTGGTTGACGGGCGCGTCGCCGTACCGGGCGCGCCAGCCCTGCGATCCGGCGTACGGGCCGTCGGTGAGGCCCAGCGGCTCGGCGGCCTGCCGCGAGGCGAAGGCGATCGGGATCATCGACATGTTCTGGGTGCCGCCGGCGACGACCAGGTCCTGGGTGCCGGACAGCACGCCCTGCGCGGCGAAGTGGACGGCCTGCTGGGAGGAGCCGCACTGGCGGTCCACCGTCACCCCCGGGACCTCCTCGGGGAGGCCGGCGGCGAGCCAGGCGGTCCGTGCGATGTCGCCGGCCTGCGGTCCGACGGTGTCGAGGCAGCCGAAGACCACGTCCTCGACGGCGGCGGGGTCCACCCCGGAGCGTTCCATCAGGGCCCGCAGGACGTGGGCGCCGAGGTCGGCGGGGTGCACCCCGGCCAGGCCTCCCTTGCGTCGCCCCACGGGGGTGCGTACGGCGTCGACTATGTAGGCCTCGGGCATCGGGACTCCTCTGGTTCGGTCAGGCGCGCAGGGCGATCCCGTCCAGCACCATCGACAGGTACTGGCGGGCGATCTCGTCGGGGCTGTGCTGTCCGCCCGGCCGGTACCAGGAGGCCGCGACCCACACCGTGTCGCGCACGAAGCGGTAGGTGAGGCGGATGTCCAGGTCGGCCCGGAAGACCTTGGCGGCCACTCCGCGCTCCAGCGTCCCCAGCCAGGCCTTCTCGAACTTCTGCTGCGAGTCGGAGAGGTAGTGGAAGCGGGGTTGCGCGGAGAGGTGGCGGGATTCCTTCTGGTAGATCGCGACGGCGGCGCGGTGCCGGTCGATCTCCCGGAAGGACTCGGTGACGAGGGCCTCGATGGTCTCCCTGGGGCCGAGACCGGCGGCGAGGACGGTGTCGTACCCCGCCCACAGCTCGTTCAGGAAGGCCGAGAGGATCTCGTCGAGCATCGATTCCTTGGAATCGAAGTGGTAGTAGAGGCTGCCGGCGAGCATCCCGGCGGCATCGGCGATCTTGCGCACGGTGGTGGCGTTGTAGCCCTGCGCGGCGAAGACCTCGGCGGCGGTGTCGAGGAGCTCCCGTCTGCGCTCGGGGGACGCGGTCACCTGTGGCTTCTTCTTGTTCGTCGGCACGCGCCCATTCTCGACCTACGCGTGCTGGCTGCTGACCGACACGGTCTCGCCGGTCATGTACGACGAGTAGCCGCTGGCCAGGAACACGATGACGTTGGCGACCTCCCAGGGTTCGGCGTAGCGGCCGAAGGCCTCGCGGGCGGTGAGTTCGGCGAGGAGTTCCTCGCTCGTGACCTTCACCAGGTGCGGGTGCATGGCGAGGCTGGGGGCGACCGCGTTGATCCGTACGCCGAACTCGGCGGCCTCCAGGGCGGCGCAGCGGGTGAGCGCCATCACCCCGGCCTTCGCGGCGGCGTAGTGGGCCTGGCCGGTCTGGGCGCGCCAGCCGACGACGGAGGCGTTGTTGACGACGACCCCGCCGCCGGTGCCCGCGGCCTTGAAGGAGCGCAGGGCGGCGCGGGTGCAGCGGAAGGTGCCGTTGAGGGTGACGTCGAGGACCCGGCCCCACTGGTCGTCGGTCATGTCGACCAGGGTCGCGGTGCCGCCGAGTCCGGCGTTGTTGACGACGACGTCGAGGCCGCCGTGGGTCTGTTCGGCGCGCGCGAACAGGGCCCGGACCTGGTCCTCGTCGGTGACGTCGCACGGCAGGGAGTCGATCCGGTCCGCCCCGAACTCGGCGGCCAGCGCGTCCTCGGTCTCCTTGAGGCGGCGGGCGTGGGCGTCGCCGATCAGGACGCGGGCGCCCTCCTCCAGGAAGCGGCGGGCGGTGGCGCCGCCGATGCCGGCCCCGGCGGCGGCGGTGATCACGGCGGTCCGGCCGGCGAGCAGCCCGTGCCCGGTGACGTACTCGGGTGCGTTCACGCCCGTACCTCCTTGGGAAGGCCGAGGATCCGCTCGGCGATGGTGTCGCGCCGGATCCCGCCCGAGCCGCGTGGACGGTGTCGGCACGGAGAAGAGGTGGCGCCGCTCTCCTCGACGGCGCTCATGTCCGTACGTTAACCTACCAAACACTTGTTAGGGAAGGATGTGTCGATGTCCGCTGCCCGCACCCCCGAGACCGACGGACCGCCGGTACTCCACGCGGCCCCGAAGGGCGCCACCGCGAAGGGGGCGAACGTCTGATGGACCTCACCCACACCCCGCAGGCGCAGGCCTTCCGCGCGGAGGCCCGGGCCTGGCTGGCCGGACACGTCCCGACCGCCCCCCTCCCCTCGCTGGAGACGGCCGAGGGGTTCGCCGCGCACCGGGAGTGGGAGGCCCGGCTGCACGCCGACCGTTGGGCGGTGGTGTCCTGGCCCGAGGAGTACGGCGGCCGGGGCGTGGACATCGAGCGGTGGCTGGTGTTCGAGGAGGAGTACTGGGCGGCGGGCGCGCCCGGCCGGGTCTCCCAGAACGGCATCAACCTGCTGGCCCCCACCCTCTTCGACCACGCGACGGCCGAGCAGCGGGCGCGGGTGCTCCCGTCCATGGCGAGCGGCGAGGTGATCTGGGCACAGGCCTGGTCGGAGCCCGAGTCGGGCTCCGACCTGGCCTCCCTGACGTCGAGGGCGGTCCGCACGGAGGGGGGTTGGCTGCTGTCCGGGCAGAAGACCTGGTCCTCGCGGGCGGCGTTCGCGGACCGGGCGTTCGGCATCTTCCGGACCGACCCCCAGGCCCCGAAGCCGCACCAGGGGCTGACGTACCTGATGTTCGACCTGCGGGCGCCGGGGGTGACCGTGCGGCCGATCGGCCGGCTGGACGGCAAACCGGCGTTCGCCGAACTCTTCCTGGACGGGGTGTTCGTCCCGGACGAGGACGTCATCGGGGAGCCGGGGCAGGGCTGGCGGATCGCGATGTCCACGACCGGCAACGAGCGGGGGCTGACCCTGCGCTCCCCCGGCCGGTTCCTGGCGGCGGCGGACCGGCTGCTCGGGATGTGGCGGGAGGTCGGGGATCCCGCCGACACCGCGCTGTCGGACCGGGTCGCGGACGCGCTGGTCGGGGCGCGCGCGTACGAGCTGTTCACGTGGGGGAACGCCTCGCGCTTCGCGGCGGGCGAGACCATCGGCGCCGAGTCCAGCCTGAACAAGGTGTTCTGGTCCCGGTACGACATCGCCCTGCACGAGACGGCGCTCGACCTGCTGGGCGCGGACGCGGAACTCGCGGACGGCGCGTGGGCCGAACCGTGGCTCTTCTCCCTGGCCGGGCCGATCTACGCCGGGACGAACGAGATCCAGCGCGACATCATCGCCGAGCGGCTGCTCGGCCTTCCGAAGGGCCGCCGCTGATGCGCTTCCTGCCGACCGACGAGCAGCGCGACTTCGTGCGGACGCTGCGCCGACTGCTCGACGCGTCCGAGGTCCCGGCGGCCGTACGGGCCTGGGGCGCGGGGGACCACGCGCCGGGCCGGGCCCTGTGGTCCCGCCTCGCCGACACGGGCCTGTTCGCGCTCGCCGCGGACGGGGAACACGACGGGCTGGGGCCGCTGCCGCTGGAAGCGGCCCTCGGTTTCGTGGAGTTGGGGCGGGCCGGGGTGCCGGGGCCGGTGGTGGAGACGGTCGCGGCCGCGGTGCTGCTGGCGGGGTTGGGGGACGAGGGGCCGGCGAAGCGTTTCCTCCCGGGGCTGCTCTCGGGCGGCGCCTCGGCCTCGCTGACCCTGCCGGACGCGGCCCCGTACGCCCTGGACGCGGACGCGGCCACGTACTGCTTCACGGTGTCGCGGGCCGGCGAACTACGGCTGGCGGACCCGGACGGCGGGCCGGTCCTGCGCTCGACGGACCCGACGCGCAGGCTGCTGCGCCCCCCGGTCGGGGGCGGTGAGCTGCTCGCCCGCGGGCCGGCGGTGACGGCGGCGGCGGGGAGCGCCCTGGGGTGGGCGCGGCTGCTCACGGCGGCGCAGTGCCTGGGCGTCGGGGAGGCCCTGCTGGCGCGGACGGTGGAGTACGCGAAGCAGCGCACGCAGTTCGGCACGCCGATCGGCGGGTTCCAGGCGGTCAAGCACCGGCTGGCGGACACCCTGCTGGGCCTGGAGTTCGCCCGGCCGCTGGTGTGGGCGGCCGGGCTGTCCCTCGATCCGGGCGAGGTCGCGGCGGCGAAGCTGGCGGCGGGCGAGGCCGCGTACGCGGCGGCGATGACGGCGCTCCAGCTCCACGGGGCGGTCGGCTACACCGAGGAGCTGGACCTGTCGCTGTGGCTGCGCAAGGCGCGCCCGCTGCGGGACGCGTGGGGGACGCCGTCGGCGTGCCGGGCGGCGGTGCTCGGGGCCGCCCGGCGGTAGCGGTGGGGGTGGCGGTGGCGGGGCGCCCCGTCACAGGACGCTCACGTGGAGGCTGACCACGTACGGCTCCTCCACCGTGCCGTCCGGGAAGAGGGCGCCCAGTACCGACCGCTCCCGGTCCGTGAACTCCCGGGTGCCGGCCTCGCCGAGGAGGAGGAACGCGGAGTGGCTGGCGATGTTCGCGAGGTGCTCGTCGAGGGTGATCCGGCGGGACCAGGGCACGGTGCGGGTGCGGAAGCCGGAGTCGAGGCCGGCGGGCAGCGTGCGGAAGGACACGCCGTCGGCGCCGAAGAGGGCCCGGATCCGCGCGGCCTGGTCGGCGACCCACGGCACCGACTCGTCCATGTCGTTCCACCAGATCGCGAGCGCGCCGCCGGGCCGCAGCACGCGGCGGGCCTCGGGGACGGAGCGGGCGGGGTCGGTCCAGTGCCAGGCCTGCGCGTAGGTGAGCAGGTCGAAGGCGTCGCCGGCCAGCGGCAGCCGGTCACCGTCCCCGCGCACCAGCGGTATCCCGGGGTGCGCGCGGCGCAGTTCGGCAGCCATCCCGTCGCCGGGTTCGACGGCGACGACGTGCGCCCCGCGGGCGTGCAGCAGGGCCGTCGCGATGCCGGTCCCGGCCCCCACGTCGGCGACGCGGGAGCCGGCGAGCGGGCGGCCGCTCAGCTCCTCCAGGGCGTCGAGGAGCGCGTCGGGGTAGGCGGGCCGGTGCGCGGCGTACAGCGCGGCGGCGGCGTCGAAGGAGCGGGCGCGGGAGGGCGTCGTCATGGGCCCATTCTTCGCGCCGCCGCCGATCTTCGACAGCGGTTCGCCGGTGCCCGGCGCGCCGCGGGCCGGGCGATACCTCGACGACGGGGTCAGCCCCTGATCCACGCGGCCGCCGCCGCGTACGCCGCGTCGGCGGCCGGCAGCGGTGAGCCCAGGAAGCCGTGGAAGACGCCCGGGTACAGCTGGACTCCGCAGTCCACGCCCGCCTCGCCCAGCCGGCGGGCGTACGCCAGCCCCTCGTCCCGCAGCACGTCGCAGTCGGCGAGGACGATCAGGGTGCGCGGCAGTCCGGTCAGGTCGGGGGCGCGCAGCGGTGAGACGTGCGGGTGGGCGGGGTCCCCGCCGTACTGGTCCCAGTACCAGGCCATGTGGGCGGCGGTGTGGAAGTACCCCCGCGCGTACGTCTCCGCGGAAGGGGTGTCCATGGCCGCGTCCAGGGGCGGGTAGAACAGCAGTTGGCCCGCGACGAGTTCGGGGGCCCGCAGCGCGGTCACGGCCGCCAGGGTGCCCCCGCTGGAGTCCCCGGCGACGATCGTCCGGTCGGGATCGCAGCCGAGTGCGGCGGCTCGGGAGCGGGCCCACAGCAGTGCGGTCAGCGCGTCGTCGGGCGCGGCGGGCCAGGGGTGTTCCGGGGCGAGCCGGTAGTCGACGGAGACGACGACCGCGCCCGAGGCGGCGGCGAGCCTGCGGCAGCCGGCGTCGTGGGTGTCCAGGCCGCACATCACCCAGCCGCCGCCGTGGAAGTGGACGACGAGCGGGCGCCCCGAGGCCCCGGGGTCGGGGTCGTACACGCGGACCGGGACCCCGCAGGCGTCGTCGTCGTGCACGTCGGCCACGGCGGGTCCGGGGGCGCGCCCGCCGGCGGCGACCGCCGCCCGCAGGGCGTCCGGGTCGCCGGGGCCGGGGAAGGCCGCGGTCATGAGGTCGCACAGCCGCCGGGCGGCGGGCGAGAGGGAGTCGCTCATCGGGCCGTCGTCCCCCCGTCCACGGTGAACTCGCCGCCGGTGACGTACGAGGAGGCGTCGGAGCAGAGGAAGCGGACCAGTTCCCCGACCTCCTCGGGGCGGCCCATGCGGCCCAGCGGCACGTGGGACCAGTCCTTGTCCGACACGGCGGAGATCATCGGGGTGTCGATGGCGCCCGGGTGCACTGAGTTGACCCGGATCCCGTCGCCCGCCAGGTCCAGGGCGGCCGACCGGGTCAGCCCGCGCAGGGCGAACTTGGTGGAGCCGTAGGCGGCGTGGCCCGGTATGCCGACCAGTCCGGCGGTGGAGGAGACGTTGACGATCGAGCCGCCCCCGCCGGCGCGCAGCACGGGGGCGACGGCCTGGATGCCGAGGAAGGGGCCGAGCAGGTTGACCCGCAGCAGCGTCTCGAAGTCGGCGAGGGACTGCCGCTCCACGTGGGCGGTGCGCCACAGGGCCGCGTTGTTGACGAGCGCCGAGATCGTCCCGAAGGCGGCCACGGCCTCCCGTACGACCCGGGCCCAGCCGTCGGCGTCGGTCACGTCGTGGTGGACGTACAGCCCCTGGTCCCCCAGGGTCGCGGCGACCTCCCGGCCCTCCTCCTCCCGGATGTCGGTGACGACGACGCGGGCTCCCGCCTCCGCGCACAGACGGGCCTCGGCGGCGCCCTGCCCGCGCCCGGCGCCGGTGATGACGACGACCTTGCCGTCCAGTGGGATCACGGTTCAGCCCTCCAGGGCACGTGAGCGCGGGATGACGGTCCGGCCCCACCGGCGGATGGTCTTCACGCACGCCTCCCGGGGGGGATGGGGCCAGGTATGCCTATGAGGAATACTTCTAGCAGTCACGTTCTGTCGAGGGAAGGGAGCCCGCGCGGACCGGTCGTAGACTGCGCCGCGTGGCAGACGAGACGAACAAGCGCACCCTCCCCGCGACCGGCTGGGCAGTGCTCGGGCTGCTCTCCTTCGGCGAGGAGCTCTCCGGCTACGACCTGAAGAAGTGGTCCGACCGATCACTGCGCTTCTTCTACTGGAGCCCGTCCTTCAGCCAGATCTACAGCGAACTCAAGCGCCTGGAGAAGGCCGGATACGCCTCCTCGCGCCTGATCGCCCAGGAGACCGGCACCCGCGACAAACGCGTGTACCGGATCACCGACGAAGGCATGACGGCCGTACGGGAATGGGCGCGCGAGGCGCCGGTCGACCCGCCGGTGCTCAAGCACGGACCGATGCTCCGACTGTGGCTCGGCCATCTGCTGGAGCCGGAGCAGATGCGCGAAGTCCTGCTCCAGCAGCGGGAGTTCGCGGAGACAATGCGCCGCCGGGCGGTGGCGGACGTGGAAGGCGCCAAGGAGGAGGCCTCCTGGGCCTATCCGACGCTGACCCTCAAGTGGGCCGAGCGGTACTACGCCTCCGAGCGCGACCTGGCGGCCGCGATGCTCGACGACATCGAGGCACTGGCGGCGGAGCGCGGCACACGGCCGTAGACCCGGCGGAACGCGCGGCGGCGGCCGGGTGCGCCCGCTCGGAGCCGGCACGCGCCTCGCGGGGCGGGATGATCCGATCGCACGGGGGCCTGGGAGCGGCCGGCGCGACACCGGGTTTCGCCACCGCCGGCTGCCGTAACCTCGGCGCCATGACGGGTAGTGCAATAGACCTCCGCAAGCTGGAAGATGCCGCTCCGGCGTTGGTGAACCTGTACAAGAGCGCCGGGGTGTCGCTGCGCAAACACGGCATGGAGGGCGGCCGGGCCTGCGTGTACCTGGTCCTGGACTACTCGGGGTCGATGCGCCCGTACTACCGGGACGGCAGCGTGCAGTCCCTGGCCGACCGGGTACTGGGGCTCTCCGCCCACCTGGACACCGACGGCCGGGTGCCCGTCGTGTTCTTCTCCACGGAGGTGGACGCGGTCGCGGAGGTCTCCCTGGCCGACCACGCCGGTCGGGTCACCGAGATCGCCGCCGGCCTGGGCCACATGGGCAAGACGGCCTACCACCTGGCGATGGACGCGGTGATCGACCACTACCTGGAGTCCGGCGCCGCAGACCCCGCGCTGGTCGTGTTCCAGACGGACGGCGGACCGATCAACAAGGCCTTGGCGGAGCGGTACCTCTGCAAGGCCGCCCGGCTCCCGCTGTTCTGGCAGTTCGTCGGTTTCGGCAACACCCGCAGCACCCAGTTCGACTTCCTGCGCCGCCTCGACGAACTCCCCGTCCCCGCGAAGCGGGTCGTCGACAACGCGGGCTACTTCCACGCCGGCGAGGACCCGCGCCGGGTTCCGGACGACGTGCTGTACGACCGGCTGGTCGCGGAGTTCCCGTCCTGGCTGGCGGCAGCCCGGGAGGCCGGCATCGTGCGCGTCTGAGCGGCGGCGGCGCGCGATCCGCGCTTGGATGGAGGGATGACGACGACGAACAACTGGGCCGTGTTCGAGACGGCGGAGCCGGAGTTCGCGGCGGCCGTCCGGGCCCGCTTCGCGCAGTATCCGCACCACGTCCTCGGCACCCTCCGCAAGGACGGCTCGCCCCGACTGGCCGGGCTGAACGTGGACATCCGCGGCGGGGAGCTGTGGCTCGGCATGATGCCCGGCTCCATGAAGGCCAGGGACCTCCAGCGCGATCCCCGTTTCGCGCTGCACTGCAATCCGGGCCCCGGTGAGGAGATGGAGGGCGGGGACGTCCGGATCTCCGGGCGGGCGCTGGAGCTGGTGGACCCGCCGGAGCTCCACCGGTACGCGGAGGAGACCGAGACCCCGCACCCCTTCCACCTCTTCCACGCCGACCTGACGGAGATCGTGCGGATCACCGTCGAGGGCGACGACCTGGTGGTGCGGACGTGGACCCCGGAGCACGGCGTCCACACCCTGCGCCGGGGCAACGACGACGAGCCACCGCGCGAGGACCCGGCCGGGGACTCCCCCGCCGGCTGAGCCGCGCGTCAGGCCAGGGGGCCGATCCCGATCGTCCCGGGGACGGTCAGGAGCCGGGGGTCGACGTCGATCCAACTGCGGTCGATGTTGATCGTCACCCCGCCGTACGTGGCGTCGTGCCCGCCGCGGAACTGGTGGGCCCGGCGCGGGCCCGCCCACTTGGTCGTCCCGGTGGGCAGGCCCATGTCGGCGTCCGAGACGGTCGCCGACAGGTTCCACCGCGCCACCCACAGCACGTCCGGCATGGCCTGCGGCGCCTGGTGGTGGTGCGCGCTCAGCGCCGGCACCCCGGAGGCCGCGTGCACGTAGGCCGCCGACTTGTAGCCCAGCTCGTGCAGCCGCACCGTCCAGGCGGTGAGGTAGGCCACGACCGGGGCGTCCCAGGTGGCCCGGTCGGTGTAGTGCTCCAGGTCGTTGTAGAGGAGCGTGCCCGGGCCCAGGCCCAGTGACCGCGCCGCGTCGGCGGCGCCCTCGGCGGCCGCGATGCCCTGCTCGTTGGCCCGGGAGGGGTCGGTGGACAGCCCGGTGGTGTTGCTGCGCCAGGGCTGCGGGCCCACCCAGATCGGCATCAGGTGCCAGCCCGCCTCGGTCTGCTTGCCGACCCAGCCGGCGGTCAGTCGGGGCTGGGCGCAGGCCCGGGCCGGGCCGCCGATGTACACGCCGACGGCGCCGAAGGGCGAGCCCTGCCGCCAGGCGGTCATCGCCGACTGGGTCGGGGCGGTACAGGCGTCGAAGCCGAGGCCGGTGAACGGTTCCTGGGCGGTACGGGGCGCCGGCAGGGCGGCGGTCACCGTGTCCGCCACCGTCCCGGGGGCGCCGGCGGGCGTGCGGCGGGCCCGCTCCAGGAGGCCGCGTACCGCGTCGGGTCCGGTGCCGTACGAGACGGTGGCCATCACCCCGGAGCCGCGCAGGGCGTACCGCAGCTCGTTGCTGTCGCTCCCGGTCCGCGGGAGCGGGGCCCCGGGGTTCGCCTTCAGGGTGGGGACGTCGGCGCGCGGCGGGGCCCCGTCGAGGGGCTCCAGGTGCAGGGTGTCGGCGCGGGTGACGGCGGCCCGGCCGGTGCATTCGGCCTGGGTCCCGGCGTGGCCGAGGTACAGCGTGGGCCGGTCGAGGCGCAGGCAGGCGTCGGGGGTCAGGTCGAGGTCGACGACCCGCCAGTCGGCGGGGACGGTGAGCCGCAGCCCGCGGTAGTCGACGGTGCGTCCTTCGCCGCCGGTGGCGGTGACGGCGACCGCGGCCTGGGCGGGCATGAGCAGGGCGGCGCCCAGCAGGCAGCGCAGCAGCAGCATTCGGGAGGGCATGGGGCCAGAGGTACCAGACGGCGGGCGCCCTCAACTGCTGCGGGATCGGCCGCACATGGGCCGTACGGCCTACGCTCGGATCCGCGCGGGCGGCGACCCTCGACCCTCCCGGTTCCGGCCCGCCGAACCCCGGAGCGGTGTCCGGCCCCCGTCGGGCGGGACCGGCGCACCCGCCGCTCCCCCGACGCGTCACCCGCACGAGCGAACCGGGCCCGGCCCCGTCACGACGGGCGGTACCGCCCCCCAGCGGTACCGCCCGTCGTGTTCTCCCGCTCCCCCGCCGAGGAGCGGCCCCGTGGCCCGGCGGTCGGCGCACACCCCCACGGCGCGCCGTCCCCCGGGCCGGCTCAGCAGTCCCCCACGCCGGCCGGCGGCTGGAAGACCCCGTCGAGGGCGCGGTCCTCAGGGAGCACGACCAGCGTCCAGTCGAGCGGGGAATCGGCGCCGGGGAGCCGGAGTTCGTCCGGCAGGTCGTCCTCGGTGATCTCGTCACCGACGTACAGGACGGACAGTGTTCCCCCGCATCCCTCCGGTGGCGGGGGGACGCTCCCCTGGGCGAATCCGTCGCGGGGGCCGACCTTGACGATGACGGTGTTGATCGGTTTGTAGGAGTAGGAGAAGCCCGGCCTGCCCGTGGCGCGGGTCATGTCGACCCGGAAGTGGCCGATCTTCACCTCCGCCTCCTCGCACGGGCGTTTGCCGTCCTTCAGGCTCAGGTACACCCCGGTGTCCGTCATGAACAGGGCGCTGTAGTCCGGGCGGTCCTTGCTCCGGAGGGCCTTGAGGTAGCCGGCCTTCTCCTGCGCGCCCATGCCGGAGGTGACCGTGCACGTCGGGGTCGGCGAGGGGGTCGGGGTGGGTGTGGGTGTCGGGGTGGGCGTCGGTGTCGGTGCGGCCGCGGAGGGCGTCGCCGTGCTCGGCACGAGCGGATCGGAGGGCAGGGACCGGGGCGCCCCCTGCCCTGCGCAGCCCGCGAGCGCGAGCGCGGGAACGGTCAGGAGCGGAACCACGAGTACCCGTAATCGACGCATGCGGCCTCCTCGTCAGACACAGCCGGAGTCGATTCCGAGCGTGACAGCCCGCCTGCCGTCCCACATCCGTGGAACCACCTACGTAAGCCGGGCGTACGGGAGACAATCCGGGTGTACCGGTCCGGGCCGGCGCCGTCTCGGGGGGCTGATGATGCGCAGGACTCCACTGGTCGGGCGGGCCGCCGAACTCCGGCACCTGGTCGAGGTGCTCGACGGCGGCGCCCCCGCCGTCGTCGACCTCACGGGCGCCGCGGGGATCGGCAAGAGCCGCCTGCTGACGGAGCTGTGCGCGCGGGCCGCCGACCGGGGCATGACCGTACTGCGCGGCCGGGCGGCCGAGTTCGAGCGGCACATCCCCTTCGGGGTGTTCACCGACGCCTTCACCGACCTCGACACGGGGCCGCCGGACGGCCCGGACGCCGCGGCGGCCGCCCCCGTCCTGTACGGGGTGGACGCGGGCGGGGTCGGCGCGGACGCCGAACGGTTCGCCGTGCACCGGGCGACGGGACGTCTGCTCACCCGGCTGGGCCGCGGCGGACCGGGCCTGCTCATCGCCCTCGACGACCTGCACTGGGCGGACCCGGCCTCGCTGGAGCTGCTCGACCACCTCGTACGGCATCCCCCGCGCACCCCGGTGATCATCGCCGTGGCCCGGCGGGACCGGCAGACCTCGCCCTCGCTCGGCGCCGCGCTCACCCGGGGCGTGGACACCGCCGCCGTCCTGCGCCTGGACCTCGGGCCGCTCCCCGAGGAGGCCTGCGTCGCACAGCTCGCGCCCGACCTCGTGCCCGGCCTGGCCCCCGCCCGGGCGGCCCGGCTGTACGCCGCCAGCGAGGGCAACCCGCTGTACTTCCTGGCCCTGCTCCAGGGCCAGGACGGCGCGGCCGTCCCCGACGGCGGGCTCGCCGCGCTGCTCCTCGACGAACTGACCCCGCTCACCCCCGCGCAGCGGCGTACCGCCGAGGCCGTCGCCGTGCTCGGCGACCAGGCCACGGCGCCGTTGCTGGCGTTGACGGCGGCGGTGCCCGACGCGGCCCGGCTCGACGCCGACCTGGCCGTGCTGGCCCGCCGCGACCTGCTGCGGCCCGGGCCGGGCGACAGCTGGTCGCTGCGCCATCCCGTGCTGCGGACGGTGATCCACGAGAACACCGAGCACCGGCGTCGTACCGGCATGCACCGGCGGGCGGCCGAGGCGCTGGCCGGTGCGGGTGCTTCCGCCGCCGTGCGCGCCCATCACGTGGAGCGGGCCCTCGCGGCCCGCTGGGACCCCGACCTCGCGGCCGTGCTGCTCGACGCGGCCGAGCAGTCCGCGACGACGGCCCCCGCGAGCTGCGCGCACTGGCTGGAGGTGGTGCTGCGGGTGCTCCCGGACACGCCCGACCACGCCGTGCGGCGGCGGGAGTTGCGGCTGCGGCGGGCCCGGGCGTTGAGCGTCTGCGGCGCGTTACGGGAGAGCCGGGACCTGCTGCACGAGGTGATCGCGGAGGCGCCCGACGGCGACGACGACGGGGTGCGCGCGGCGGCCGTCACCCTGTGCGCCTCGATGGAACGCCACCTCGGGCACTACCCGGCCGCCGTGTCGCTGCTGCGTCGGGAGCTGTCCCGGACCCCCGCGCCCGCACCGGCGGACGCGGTGGCCCTCGGCCTGGAGCTCGGCTCGTCCGCCCCGCACGCCTCGGCCTACCCGACCGTACGGGCCGACGTACAGCGCACCTTCGAACGGGCGCGGGCCCTCGGCAACGAGCCGGCGGCGGCCACGGCGCTGGCGATCGCGGCGCTCGGCGAGGCGTACGAGGGAAACCTGGCGGCCGCCCGGGAGTTCACCGACCGCGCGGGGGCCCGGGTGGACGCGCTCACCGACCGTGACCTCGCCGACCTGTGCGAACCGTTGGCCCGACTGGGCTGGGCCGAGTTCTACCTGGAGCGGTACACCGACGCGGAACGGCACGCCGACCGGGGGCTGACCATCGCCCGGCGCAACGGCCCCCTGCACCTGCTGCCGCACCTGCTGCTCTGCAAGGCCATCGTCCACATGAACACCTGCCGGCTGGTGTCGGCGCTGGAACTGGTCGACGAGGCCGAGAGCATCGCCCGCGGGATCGGCAGCGACGAACTGCTCGCGCTCGTCCTGTCGAACAAGGCACAGGTGTTGATCGCCGCGCTGCCGCCCGGCGACCGGACCTCGCTGACCGTCGCCGAGGAGGCCGTGGCCGCGGCCGGCCCCCGGACCAGTTGGTGGGCCTCCCTCGCGTGGTGCGTCCTGAGTTACGCCGCACTGCACGGCGGCGATCCACGGCGGGCCCGGTCCGCGATGCTGCGGGCCGGCGGCGGACCGGACCTGGCCGCACTCCAGCCGTCGATGCGGCCCCTGTTCCTGGAGGCCCTGGTCACTGCCGCCGTCGCCGACGGCGACCTGCCCGCAGCCGAGACGTGGGCCGCCCGGGCCCGCCGGGACGCGGAGCTGCTCGACCTGCCCGCCCAGCGGGCCGCGGCGCTGCGTGGCGAGGGCCAGGTGCTGGCGGCCCGGGGCGACGCGGCCGGGGCGGCCAGGTCGTTCGTACGGGCCGCCGAGGAGGCGGGGCGGTCGGGCGCCACCCTGTGGGAAGCCCTGTCGCTGCTGCTCGGGGCCGCCCTGACGGCCGACGCGGCGGCGGCCGCGCCGCTGTGGGAGCAGGGCCACCGGCTGGCCGCGGCGGGCGGGGCCGGATTGTTGACGGGCCTCGCGGACCTCGCCCGCCCCCCGACCCCCGAACCACCGCCGCCGCCCCGCGCGCCGGCCCCCGGCCCGGCCCCGGTTCCCCCCGTGTCCCCGCCCGCCGGCGGCCCGGGGTTCCCCGCCCTCACCCGGCGCGAACAGCAGATCGCCGCCCTGGTCGCGGAGGGCCTCACCACGCCGGCGATCGCCGCGCGCCTGCGCCTGAGCCCGCGCACGGTCGACACCCACCTGTCGCACATCTTCCACAAGACGGGCGTCACCAGCCGCTCGGCCCTGGCAGCCCTGACGGCCCGCTCGACCCCCCACTGACGCCCTCCCCGCCGGCCGGCCCGGAACGCCACCGCGCCCGCCATCCCTGGTCGGGGACATGGCGGGCGCGGTGTCGGGTTTCCGTACGTCGTTGTACGGGCCGTATGAGGGGTCCTCCCGCCGGAAGCCCGGAGGGAGGGGCACCGTGGGTGTTACACGGTGATGGAACGGTCCGTCGGCTTGACCGGGTACGGCAGGGCGCTGGCGCCCGTCAGGAAGCGGTCCACGCCGCGGGCGGCCGAACGGCCCTCCGCGATGGCCCAGACGATGAGCGACTGGCCGCGGCCCGCGTCGCCGGCGACGAAGACGCCGCCCACGTTGGTCGCGTACGAGGCGTCGCGCTCGATGTTGCCGCGCGCGTCGAGGTCCAGGCCGAACTGCTGGACCAGACCGTTCTCCTGGTCGGTGCCGGTGAAGCCCATGGCGAGGGTGACCAGTTGCGCCGGGAGGACGCGCTCGGTGCCCGCCTTCTGGACGAGCTTGCCGTCCTCGAAGGCGACCTCGACGAGGTGCAGGGACTGGACGTTGCCGTCCTCGTCGCCCTCGAAGTGGGTGGTGGAGACGGAGTAGACCCGCTCGCCGCCCTCCTCGTGGGCCGAGGTGACCTTGTACAGCATCGGGAAGGTCGGCCAGGGCTGGTTGGCGTTCCGCTCCTCGCCCGGCTTGGGCATGATCTCCAGCTGGGTGACCGAGGCCGCGCCCTGGCGGTGGGCGGTGCCCACGCAGTCCGCGCCGGTGTCGCCGCCGCCGATGACGACGACGTGCTTGCCCTCGGCGGTGATCGGAGGGGTGACGAAGTCGCCCTCCTGCACCTTGTTGGAGAGCGGCAGGTACTCCATCGCGAAGTGGATGCCCTTGAGCTCGCGCCCGGGGACCGGCAGGTCGCGGGAGACGGTGGCGCCGGCCGCGATGACGACCGCGTCGAACCGCTTGCGCAGGTCGGTGGCCGTGATGTCGCGGCCGACCTCGATGCCCGTGCGGAACTTGGTGCCCTCCGCGCGCATCTGCTCGATGCGGCGGTTGATGTGCACCTTCTCCATCTTGAACTCGGGGATGCCGTAGCGCAGCAGGCCGCCGACGCGGTCGGCGCGCTCGTACACGACCACGGTGTGCCCGGCCCGGGTCAGCTGCTGGGCCGCGGCGAGACCCGCCGGGCCGGAGCCGATGACGGCGGCCGTCTTGCCGGACAGCCGCTCGGGCGGCTGGGGGGTGACGTTGCCGCTGTCCCAGGCCTTGTCGATGATCGAGACTTCGACGTTCTTGATCGTGACGGCGGGCTGGTTGATGCCGAGGACGCACGCCGACTCGCACGGGGCCGGGCACAGGCGCCCGGTGAACTCCGGGAAGTTGTTCGTGGCGTGCAGGCGCTCGGACGCCGCCGACCAGTCCTCGCGGTACGCGAAGTCGTTCCACTCCGGGATCAGGTTCCCGAGCGGGCAGCCGTTGTGGCAGAACGGGATGCCGCAGTCCATGCAGCGGCCGGCCTGCTTGCTGATGATCGGGAGCAGCGAGCCCGGAACGTAGACCTCATTCCAGTCCTTGAGCCGGTCGGCCACGGGACGGGAACAGGCGGTCTCGCGCGGGGTGGTGAGGAAGCCCTTCGGGTCAGCCATTGATCGCCGCCTCCATCATCTTCTCGGTGGTCTCGGACTCCGAGAGTCCGGCCAGCTCGGCGGCGTCCTTGGCGGCGAGCACTGCCTTGTACGTGGTCGGGATGATCTTGCTGAAGCGGTCCACCGCGACGGACCAGTCGGCGAGGAGCTTCGCGGCCACGGTCGAGCCGGTCTCCTCCTCGTGGCGACGCACCACGTCGTGCAGCCACTGCTTGTCGGTGTCGGAGAGGGTGGTCTCGACGGCGCCGGCGTTGCCGACGTTGACGTTGTTCGGGTCGAGGTCGATGACGTACGCGACACCGCCCGACATGCCGGCCGCGAAGTTGCGGCCCGTCTCGCCCAGGACGACGGCCTGGCCGCCCGTCATGTACTCGCAGCCGTGGTCGCCCACGCCCTCCGAGACGACGAGGGCGCCGGAGTTGCGGACGCAGAAGCGTTCGCCGGTACGGCCGCGCAGGAACATCTCGCCGCCGGTGGCCCCGTAGCCGATGGTGTTGCCGGCGATGGTGGAGTACTCGGCGAGGTGGTCGGCGCCGCGGTCCGGGCGGACCACGACACGGCCGCCGGAGAGGCCCTTGCCGACGTAGTCGTTGGCGTCGCCCTCCAGGCGCAGCGTCACGCCGCTCGGCAGGAAGGCGCCGAAGGACTGGCCGGCCGAACCGGTGAAGGTCAGGTCGATGGTGTTGTCGGGCAGGCCCGCACCACCGAACTTCTTGGTGACCTCGTGGCCGAGCATGGTGCCGACGGTCCGGTTGATGTTGCGGATCGCGACCTGGGCGCGGACCGGCTGGGCGGCTTCGGCCGTGGCGGCGTTCAGGGCGTCGCCGGCGAGCTTGATCAGCTCGTTGTCGAGCGCCTTCTCCAGGCCGTGGTCCTGCTCGATCAGGGCGTGGCGGACCGCGCCCTCGGGGAGCTCGGGCACGTGGAAGAGGGGCTCCAGGTCGAGGCCCTGGGCCTTCCAGTGCGTGACGGCCTTGCTGGTGTCGAGGAGTTCGGCGTGGCCGACGGCCTCCTCGATGGTGCGGAAGCCCAGCTCGGCGAGGATCTCGCGCACCTCCTCCGCGATGAACTCGAAGAAGTTGACGACGAACTCGGGCTTGCCGGAGAAGCGGTCGCGCAGGACCGGGTTCTGGGTGGCGATGCCGACGGGGCAGGTGTCCAGGTGGCAGACGCGCATCATGACGCAGCCGGAGACGACGAGCGGCGCGGTCGCGAAACCGAACTCCTCGGCGCCGAGCAGCGCGGCGATGACCACGTCGCGGCCGGTCTTGAGCTGGCCGTCCGTCTGGACCACGATGCGGTCGCGCAGCCCGTTGAGCAGCAGGGTCTGCTGGGTCTCGGCGAGGCCGAGCTCCCAGGGGCCGCCCGCGTGCTTGAGCGAGGTGAGCGGGGAGGCGCCCGTTCCGCCGTCGTGGCCGGAGATGAGGACCACGTCCGCGTGGGCCTTGGAGACGCCCGCGGCGACCGTTCCGACGCCGACCTCGGAAACCAGCTTCACGTGGATGCGGGCCGCCGGGTTGGCGTTCTTGAGGTCGTGGATCAGCTGAGCCAGGTCCTCGATGGAGTAGATGTCGTGGTGCGGGGGCGGGGAGATCAGGCCGACGCCCGGGGTGGAGTGCCGGGTCTTGGCGACCCACGGGTAGACCTTGTGGCCGGGCAGCTGGCCGCCCTCGCCGGGCTTGGCGCCCTGCGCCATCTTGATCTGGATGTCGTCCGCGTTGACCAGGTACTCGCTGGTGACGCCGAAGCGGCCGGAGGCGACCTGCTTGATGGACGAGCGCCGCGCCGGGTCGTACAGGCGGTCCGGGTCCTCGCCGCCCTCACCGGTGTTGGACTTGCCGCCCAACTGGTTCATGGCGATGGCGAGGGTCTCGTGCGCCTCCTTGGAGATGGAGCCGTACGACATGGCGCCGGTGGAGAAGCGCTTGACGATGTCGGCGACGGACTCGACCTCCTCGACGGGGATCGACGGCCGGTCGCCCGCCTCGCCGGTCTTGAACCCGAAGAGTCCGCGGAGCGTCATCAGCCGCTCGGACTGCTCGTTCACCCGTTCGGTGTACTGCTTGAAGATGTCGTACCGGCGGTTGCGCGTGGCGTGCTGGAGGCGGAAGACCGTGTCCGGGTCGAACAGGTGCGGCTCGCCCTCGCGGCGCCACTGGTACTCGCCGCCGATGTCCAGCGCGCGGTGCGTGGCGGCGATGCCGGAGACCGGGTACGCCTTGGCGTGGCGCGCGGCCACCTCCTTGGCGACGACGTCCAGGCCGGCGCCGCCGATCTTGGTGGCGGTGCCGCCGAAGTAGGTGTCGACGAACTCCTGGTCGAGGCCGACGGCCTCGAAGACCTGGGCGCCGCGGTACGAGGCGACCGTGGAGATGCCCATCTTGGACATGACCTTCAGGACGCCCTTGCCGAGCGCGTAGATCAGGTTCTTGATGGCCTGCTCCGGCTCCAGGCCGGACAGGAAGGTACCGGCGCGCAGCAGGTCCTCGACGGACTCCATGGCGAGGTACGGGTTGACCGCGGCGGCGCCGTAGCCGATGAGCAGCGCGACGTGGTGCACCTCGCGGACGTCGCCGGCCTCGACGAGCAGACCCACCTGGGTGCGCTGCTTGGTGGCGATGAGGTGGTGGTGCACGGCGGCGGTGAGCAGCAGCGACGGGATCGGCGCGTGCTCGGCGTCCGAGTGACGGTCCGACAGGACGATCAGGTGGGCGCCGTTCTCGATGGCCGCGTCGACCTCGCCGCGGATCTCCTCCAGGCGGGCGGCGAGTGCCTCGCCACCGCCGGAGACCCGGTAGAGGCCGGAGAGCGTGGCGGCCTTCATGCCCGGCATGTCGCCGTCGGCGTTGACGTGTATCAGCTTGGCCAGCTCGTCGTTGTCGATCACCGGGAAGGGCAGGGTGACGCTGCGACAGGAGGCGGCGGTCGGCTCCAGCAGGTTGCCCTGCGGGCCCACCGAGGACAGCAGCGAGGTGACGAGCTCCTCGCGGATGGCGTCCAGCGGCGGGTTGGTGACCTGCGCGAAGAGCTGCGTGAAGTAGTCGAAGAGCAGCCGGGGGCGCTCGGACAGGGCCGCGATCGGGGAGTCCGTGCCCATGGAGCCGAGGGGCTCGCCGGCGGTGCGGGCCATCGGCGCGAGGATGATGCGCAGCTCTTCCTCGGTGTAGCCGAAGGTCTGCTGGCGGCGGGTCACCGAGGCGTGGGTGTGGACGATGTGCTCGCGCTCGGGAAGGTCTTCGAGCTCGATCTCGCCGGTTTCCAGCCATTCGGCGTAGGGGGCGGCGCCGGCCAGTTCGGCCTTGATCTCGTCGTCCTCGATGATCCGCTTCTGGGCGGTGTCGACGAGGAACATCTTGCCGGGCTGCAGGCGGCCCTTGCGGACGACCTTGGCCGGGTCGATGTCGAGCACGCCGACCTCGGAGCCGAGGACGACGAGGCCGTCGTCGGTGACCCAGTAGCGGCCGGGGCGCAGACCGTTGCGGTCGAGGACCGCGCCGACCTGGGTGCCGTCGGTGAAGGTGACGCAGGCCGGGCCGTCCCAGGGCTCCATCATCGTGGAGTGGTACTGGTAGAACGCGCGGCGGTCCGGGTCCATGGACGCGTGGTTCTCCCACGCCTCCGGGATCATCATCAGCACGCTGTGCGGGAGCGACCGGCCGCCGAGGTGGAGCAGCTCCAGGACCTCGTCGAAGGAGGCCGAGTCGGAGGCGTCGGGGGTGCAGATCGGGAAGATCCGGTCGAGGTTGCCCTCGCCGAAGACGTCCGAGGCGAGCTGGGACTCGCGGGCCTTCATCCAGTTCCGGTTGCCCTTGACCGTGTTGATCTCGCCGTTGTGCGCGACGAAGCGGTACGGGTGGGCGAGCGGCCAGGACGGGAAGGTGTTCGTCGAGAACCGGGAGTGGACCAGGGCGAGCGTCGACGCGAAGCGACGGTCGGACAGGTCGGGGAAGAAGGGCTCCAGCTGGCCGGTGGTCAGCATGCCCTTGTAGACGATGGTGCGGGCCGAGAGCGACGGGAAGTACACGCCGGCCTCGCGCTCGGCGCGCTTGCGCAGCACGAACGCCTTGCGGTCCAGCTCGATGCCGCTCGCCCCGTTGCTGACGAACAGCTGCGAGAAGGCGGGCATGGTGGCGCGGGCGCCGTTGCCGAGCAGATCCGGGGTGACCGGGACCTCGCGCCAGCCGAGGACCGTGAGGTTCTCCTCGACGGCGATGGCCTCGATGCGTTCCACGGCGACGGCCTGTGCGGTGCCGTCGGCGGGGAGGAAGGCGATGCCGACGGCGTACGCGCCGGCCTCGGGGAGCTCGAAACCGGCCACCTCGCGCAGGAAGGCGTCCGGCACCTGGGACAGGATTCCGGCGCCGTCGCCCGAGTCGGGCTCGGAGCCGGTCGCGCCGCGGTGTTCGAGGTTCCGCAATACGGTCAGCGCCTGCTCGACCAGCGTGTGGCCGGCCTCGCCGCTGAGGTTGGCCACAAAGCCGACGCCGCAGGCGTCGTGCTCGTTGCGCGGGTCGTACATGCCCTGCTGGGCGGGGCGACCGTCCATGGGCGACCAGGCGGTGGTGCTGAGGCCGGTCGCGGAGTGCGTGGATGCGGAACGCATCGGCTCTCCCGTCGTCGTCGTGGCATATGTGCATGGCCGAGGGACGACGTTGGCCCTCTGCAAAATTTCGTGCAGGTTACATGATGACGGCAATCCCGAGAAGCGGATATCGCATTCCAACATGCGGACATGCCCGAAGGGGGAGAAGGGGCCTGCCGGGAGGTCCCTTGGATTTCATGAACGTCTGCGGACGCGTCACGGGCCGCGGCTGTCCCGGCACGGAGTGGGCACCATTGCCCGACGCCCTGTCCTGATGCCCCGCGGACACGGAATCGAAACCGCCGGGTAACGGACTACTTATGTTGTGTACCGCATAGTGTCTCACTCCCGCGCCGGTTAGCCTACGGCGCCGCCGATCCAGGTTCCCAGGACGTACGTCACACCCGCGGCCGCGCCACCCAGGACGAGCTGTCGCAATCCGCTGTACCACCAGGAGCGGGCGGTGACCCGGGCGACGATCGCGCCGCAGGCGAAGAGCCCGATCAGCGCCAGCAGGACGGCCGGCCACAGGGCGGTCGCGCCGAGCAGGTAGGGCAGTACGGGAAGCAGCGCGCCCAGCGCGAACGAACCGAACGACGACACGGCCGCGACCAGCGGCGACGGCAGGTCGTCGGGGTCGATGCCCAGCTCCTCGCGGGCGTGTATCTCCAGCGCCTGCTCCGGGTCGCGGGACAGCTGCATCGCCACCTCGCGGGCCAGGGCGGGGTCGACGCCGCGCGAGACGTAGAGCTCGGCCAGCTCCTCCATCTCGTCGATCGGGTGCTTGCGCAGCTGCTGACGCTCGACGTCGAGCTCCGCCAGGACCAGCTCGCGCTGCGAGGCGACCGAGGTGTATTCGCCGGCGGCCATCGAGAAGGCGCCGGCGGCCAGACCGGCGAGACCGGTGATGACGATCGTCTGCGGCGCGACCGCGCCGCCCGCCACTCCGGTCATCAGGGCGATGTTGGAGACCAGTCCGTCCATCGCCCCGAACACGGCCGGCCGCAGCCATCCGCCGTTGACGTCACGGTGGGTGTGGTTGTCGCGGTGGGCGGTGTGCAGCGGTGCTTCGGTATCGATGATGGACATGCGGTGTATCTCCCCTTTTCCTGCGAATGGGCGCGCGAAGGCGACGCGCAGAAACCCACTCCCCCTGAACACCTCGAAACTACGCACGATTTTCGCTCTCCGCCGGCAAGGAAGGCCGTACTTACCTGCGGTTTCGTGGGTCGGCGACCGGGTGACGGGAGCGTTCGGGTGGTGTTTCGCAGCGAGCGACAAACCACATGCCATGGCACAAATCCCCCAAGGGCTCATCATGAGTCCCATCAAGTGGAGAGGCGCGCCATGGAGCTGATTGCATGCAATCCGCAGGTCCTCCTCGAACGAGCCAGGGGCGCTCTTCTGGGGCTCGCGGTGGGTGACGCGCTGGGAGCCCCGGCGGAGAACATGAAGCCTTCGCAGATCCGGGCGAAGTGGGGTCGGATCGAGGGCTTCGTGTCCGAGGACCCGGCGGGCACGGACGACACCGAGTACGCGATCTTCTCGGGCCTGTTGCTGGCCCGGCACGGCTCCGCACTGACCGTGGCCCACGTCGAACGGGCGTGGCACCACTGGATCGCCGACCTGGACGAGGGCCCGTTCCGGGGAGCCGGCTTCTCCGAACGCGGCACGCTGGAGAACCTCCGCCGGGGGCTCGCGGCCCCCATCTCGGCGCAGCACCGCCACGCCTGGTCGGACGGGCTGGCCATGCGGGCCGCCCCGTTCGGCGTCTTCGCCGCGGGCCGGCCCGCCGAGGCCGCCCGGCTGGTGGCCATCGACGGCTCCGTGAGCCACGACGGGGAGGGCATCTACGGCGGCCAGGCCGTCGCCGCGGGCGTCGCGGCGGCCATGGCCGGCGGCTCGCCCGCCTCCGTGGTCTCGGCGGCCCTGTCCGTCATCCCGTCCGACTCCTGGACGGCCCGCTCCCTGCGCCGGGCCGTCACCGCCGCCCCGCGCGGCGAACGGGCGGTGCGCTCCGCGGTGGTCATCGGCGGCTACCCGTGGACGGACCTGGCCCCCGAGGCGGTGGGGCTGGCGTTCGGGGCCTTCGCCGCCTGCCGCGGTGACTTCCCCGGCTCCGTCCTGACGGCCGTGAACATGGGCCGGGACGCCGACACCACGGCCGCCGTGGCGGGCGCCCTGGCCGGCGCCATGTCCGGCATCCGCTCCATCCCCGCCGACTGGGCGGCGGCGATCGGCCCGGTCCGGGGCAGCTGCCTCCCCTCGATGCGGGGCTACCACGTCCTGGACATCGCGGACCTCCTCACCCCGGAAGCCGAGACCCCCCGATGAGCCCTTCCCCCTCCACCCCGGACTCGGCCGAGCCCACCGGGACGCCCGGCTCCGGCCCGACGCCCCCCTCCCCCGCGGAACCGGACCTCCCCCGCCCCTGCGTCGGCCCGCCCGCGCCGGACCGGCCCGCCGAGGCCACGCCGCCGGCCCCCGCCCTCGCCGTCGCCCCCGTCTCCGCGCCCGTTCTCGTTCCCCTCCCCGCCCTCGTTCCCGTTCTCGTTCCCGTCCCCGCCCCGGGCGCCGCGGCTTCGCCCGCGGGGCCATGGGGGCCGCCCACGCCGGGTGCGGTCGCGGGCCGGGGCCCCCGGGGCGGCGGGCAGCCCCCGGCCGAGGTGCCGCCCCCCGGGCCGCGCACCGCCGCCCTCACCGCCCCTTTCCCCGCCCCTTTCCCCGCCGCGGCGGGGACCGCCTCCGTCACGGCGGGGCCGAGCGGGCCGCGCCGTATCGAGGGGCTCCTCCTCGGTCTCGCCGCGGGCGACGCGGCCGGCTGGCCCGCCGCCCGGCACCGGGCCAGCCGGATGCCCGAGTGGACCCGCCGCCTCACCCGCGAACTCGACACCTTCGCCGAGCAGAACGCCACCACCACCCTCCCCGTCCCGATCGCCCTCAACCAGCCCCCGGAGCCGCTGCGCCTGGGCCCGTCCGACGACGCCGAGTGGGCCGCCTTCGCCGCCGAGTCCGTGCTGACGGCCGCCGGGGTGCTGCTCAGCGACCTCAGCCGGTCCCGCCGGATGCGCGCCGCCATCGACCTGGCGTGGAACGCCCTGGCCTCCGAGGTCGCGGCGGCGGCCGAGCGCGCCCCCGAGGTCGAGTCGGCCGTACTGCCCCTGCGCGCCCGGATCTCCGTCCGCGCCGGCCTCGGCAACCTCGCCGCCGGTCTGCGCCCGCCCGCCACGGGGCACGACAACCCGCACTACTTCGACGACGCCGCCTGCGTCCGCGCCTGCGTCCTGGCCGTCGTCCATCCCGGGGACCCCCGCGCCGCGGCCGACCTCGCGGAGTTCGACGCCCGGTACACCCAGGACGGCGACGGGGTGCACGGCGCCCGCGCCATGGCCGCCGCCATCGCCACCGCCCTCGGCGGCGCGGACACCGACGCCGCCGTGGACGCCGCGCTCGCCCAGTTGCCCGCCTCCACCGAGATCGGCCGCAACGCCCGCCACGCCGTCAAGCTCGCCCGCGCCGATCCGGACGGAGGCGCCTTCGCCATCGTCCCGCTGCTGGAACACCAGATCGTCGACCACGTGTACAGCTACGGCATCGCCGCCGCCGAAACCGTCCCGGTCGCCCTCGCCCTGGCCACCGCGGCCCGCGGCAAGGTCTCCGAGGCCGTCCCGGCGGCCGCCTGCCTCTCCCGCGTCGCCGACTCCGCGCCCGCCCTGGCCGGCGCCCTCGCCGGCGCCCTCGGGGGCGGCGACTCCCTCCCGCCCGCCTGGCGCGAGGCCTGCCGCACCCTGTCCGGCTGCGCGCTGCCCCGCCTGGCCGGCACCGATCTCGTCGAACTCGCCGCGCTCCTCACCCGTACGGAGCTCACCTCCCCCAAAAACCCCAACGCCCAAGGGATGATTCGGACATGACGCACGCTCCCCTCTCGCTCGACGACCGAGTGGCCGGCTCCCTGATCGGCGCCGCCGTCGGCGACGCCCTGGGAGGTCCGGTGGAGGGCTGGTCCCCGGACCGGATCGTCGAACGGCACGGCGGCCGGGTGCACGGCATCGTCGGCCCCTGGTACGAGGACTGGCGCACCGCCCGCCCCATCGCGCCGTACCACAAGGGCGACGGGCACGTCACCGACGACACCCTGATGACGCACGCGCTGGTCCGGGTCTACGAGAGCGTGCGGGACCACCTGGACGCGTACGCGGTCGCCGACCACCTCGTCCCGGACCTCATGACGAACCCCCGCTGGATCCCGGAACTCGAAGCCGAGGCCCTGCCCCTCCAGCGGATCTTCCTGGCCGAGAAGTGGATCGTGACCCGGCTCCACTACGCCCACGCGGACCCCCGCGAGGCAGGCACCGGCAACATCGTCAACTGTGGCGCCGCGATGTACATGGCCCCGGTCGGGCTGGTCAACGCGGGCCATCCGGCGGCCGCGTACGCGGAGGCGCTGGACGTCGCGGGCGCGCACCAGTCCTCGTACGGCAGGGAGGCGGCGGGCGTGTTCGCCGCCGCGGTGGCGGCGGCGTGCGTACCGGGCGCGACGGCGGCCTCGGTCGTCGGGACGGCCCTGTCGCTGGCGAAGGACGGTACCCGGGAGGCCATCGCGGCGGTGTGCGAAGTCGCCGCGCGTCACCGGGACTTCGAGTCGGCGCTGGTCCCGCTGCGGACGGCGGTGGCCCCGTACGACTCGGTGGGCCCGGACTACCGCGAGCCCTCGCTCGGCGCGCGGCGGCCCTCACGGCTGCACTCGATCGAGGAACTCCCCGTCGCGCTGGGCATGTTGCTGGTGGCCGGCGGGGCGTACGAGGCGTCCGTCCTCGGGGCGGTCAACTACGGGCGGGACTGCGACTCCATCGCCACCATGGCCGGGGCGATCGCCGGCGCCCTCGGCGGCGAGGCCGTGGTCCCCGCCGGCTGGGCGAAGCAGGTGGCGGAGGCCAGCCGGCTGGACCTGCACGCGCCGGCGGCCGCGTTGACGGCGGTGGCCCGGGAGGTCTTCGACCGCGACCGGGAGCGGCGCCGCGCCCACGAGGCGGCCTTCGCCGAGATCGCGACGCCGCGGTGACCGGGCCCGCGGCGAGCGCGGTGCGCCTGACCTGGGTCCAGCCGGAGGACCTGGTCGGGCACGAGTTCCGTCAGGCGGCGGAGGACGGGCGCGAGGCGCGGCCGCTGCTGCGCGCCTGGCTCGCCGCGGGGGGCAGCGTGGCCCCGGTGCGCGCCGGCGCCTCGGCCACCCCGGCGCCGCCGGAGCTCCGCGCCCTCGCCGGTCGTCTGCTGGCCGAACTCGCCGCCCTGCCCTCGCCGCTGGCCGTCGACGAGCCGGAGAGCTGGGCCGCCATCCGCTCCACCTGGCCGCCGGCTCCCCCGCCGACCCGCCCCGCCGACCGGCCCCCGCCCCCGCCCCCGCCCGAGCCCGGGCCCGGCGCCCGCATCGACCGCACCGCGGCGTCGCCGTCGCCGTCGTCGCCCCGCCCCCACGTGGCCCGGCTGGAGGCCGCCTGGCTCGGCCGGGCCGTCGGGTGCCTGCTCGGCAAGCCCGTCGAGAAGCTCCCCCTGGACGGGATCCGGGCCCTCGCCCGCGCCACCGGCAACTGGCCGCTGTCCGACTGGTTCACCGCCCGCGGCGTCCCGCCGGAGCTGCTGGCCGCGCATCTCTGGAACCGCAGGTCCGCCCCGACCTCCCTCGCCGAGAACATCGACGGCATGCCCGAGGACGACGACCTCAACTACCCCCTGCTGAACCTGCTGCTGCTCCAGCGCCACGGCAAGTCGTTCACCACCGCCGACGTCGCGCGGCTCTGGCTCGACGAACTCCCCGCCGGCCGGACCTTCACCGCCGAGCGCGTCGCCTACCGCAACCTCCTCCAGGGCCTGGAGCCCCCGGCGTGCGCCACCCACCACAATCCGTTCCGCGAGTGGATCGGCGCCCTCATCCGGGCCGACGTCCACGGCTGGACCAACCCCGGCGACCCGGTGGCCGCCGCCGCCCAGGCCCACCGGGACGCCGCCCTCACCCACACCGGCAACGGCGTCTACGCGGCGCTCTTCACCGCCGCCGCGATCGCCGAGGCGGCCGGCGGCCGGTGTGACGTGCACGGCGCGCTGCGGGCCGGGCTGGCCGTCGTACCGCCCCGTTCGCGCCTCGCCGACGCCGTCCGCTTCGGCATCGACGCGGCGGGCCGGCACCGCGACTTCGACCGGGTCGTGGACGCCCTCCACGCCCGCCACGACCACCACCACTGGGTCCACGCCGTCCCGAACACGGCCCTGATCGCGGCGGCGCTCACCCACGCCGACGGCGACTTCACCCGGTCCGTCTGCAACGCCGTGTCCGGCGGCTGGGACACCGATTCCAACGGCGCCACCGCCGGCTCCCTCGCCGGGCTCCTCGCCGGATCGCCCGAGCGGCTCCCGCGACGTTGGACCGCGCCGCTGGGCAACCGTCTCGCCACCAGCGTGCCCGGTTTCGACGGCGTCGGCTTCGACACCCTCGCCCACCTCACCGCTCAGGAGGCAGCCCGCTCATGACGGCCATCGCCGTGCTCGGCAGTACGAACATGGATCTCGTCGCCTACGTCTCCAAGGCGCCTCGCCTCGGGGAGACCGTCACCGGCCGCGCGTTCCACACGGTCCCCGGCGGAAAGGGCGCCAACCAGGCCGTGGCCGCCGCCCGCCTCGGCGGCGAGGTGGTGATGATCGGCGCGGTCGGCGCGGACGAGTTCGGCGTACGGTTGCGCTCCGCGCTCGCCGCGGCCGGCGTGGAGACGGCCGCCCTGCGCACGGTGGAGGGGGCCAGCGGCACCGCCCACATCACCGTCGACGACGAGGGCGCGAACAGCATCGTCGTCATCCCCGGCGCCAACGCCCGCGTCACCGGGCTGGAGGCGGGCGACGACTCCCGGATCGGCTCCGCCGACTCCCTGCTCCTGCAACTCGAACTCCCCCTGGAGGCCGTGATCGCCGGCGCCCGCGCCGCCCGCGCCCACGGCGTCCGTACGATCCTCACTCCGGCGCCCGCCCGGCCCCTGCCCGCCGAACTCCTCGACGCCACCGACCTCCTGGTGCCCAACGAGCACGAGGCGGCGGCCCTCACCGGGCTCACCGACCCGCACCGGGCCGCCGAGGCGCTCCTGCGCAGCGTGCCGCAGGTGGTGATCACCCTGGGTGGGGCCGGGGTGCTGTTCGCCGCGCGGGGGCGCGAGCCGCTGGCCCTGCCGGCGATCCGGGTCCGGGCGGTGGACACCACCGCCGCCGGCGACACCTTCGTCGGGGCTCTCGCCGTGGCCGTCGGGGAGGGCCGCCCGATGCCCGAGGCGCTGCGCTGGGCCTCGGCGGCGGCCGCGCTGTCCGTGCAACGGCCCGGCGCCCAGGACTCGATGCCGACCCGGTCCGAGACCGACGCCTTCGCCGCGACCGCGCCCGACACCGCCCCCGGCCCCGGCCCCGAGCCCGGCAACGGGACCGCCGCGACGGCCGGCCGAACCACCGGGAGCGCCTCGTGACCCGGACCCCCCACTCCGCGCCCCCGCCCATGCCCCCGCCCATGCCCACGCCCACGCCCACGCCCACGCCCGCCACCACCCCGGGCCCCATCCCGGGCCCCAAGCGGGACGCCGGCCGGGCCGCCGGTCCCCTCGCCGGGCTGCGCGTCCTGGACCTCGCCACCCTCTTCGCCGGCCCGCTGGCGGCCACCCTGCTCGGGGACTTCGGCGCGGAGGTCGTCAAGGTCGAGCACCCGGTCCGCCCCGATCCCTCGCGCGGGCACGGTCCCGCCAAGGACGGGGTCGGCCTCTGGTGGAAGCTGCTCGGGCGGAACAAGCGGACGATGACCCTCGACCTGTCCACCCCCGGCGGTCGGGACACCCTGCTGCGCCTCGCCGCCGGCGCCGACGTGATCATCGAGAACTTCCGCCCCGGAACCCTGGAGAAGTGGGGCCTGGGCTGGCCGGAGCTGTCCGCCGCCAACCCGCGGCTGGTGCTGGCCCGCGTGACCGCCTTCGGCCAGCACGGCCCGTACGCCCACCGCCCCGGCTTCGGCACCCTCGCCGAGGCCATGAGCGGCTTCGCCGCGATCACCGGGGACCCGGACGGTCCCCCGACCCTGCCCCCGTTCGGGCTCGCCGACTCCGTCGCCGCGCTGACCACCGCGTACGCCGTGATGACGGCGTTGGCCGGCCGGGACCGCACCGGGCAGGGGCAGGTGGTGGACCTGGCCATCATCGAGCCGATCCTGACGGTGCTGGGCCCGCACCCGCTCTGGTACGACCAGCTCGGTTTCGTACAGCCGCGCACGGGCAACCGCTCCACGAACAACGCGCCCCGCAACACCTACCGCAGCGCGGACGGGCGGTGGCTGGCCGTGTCCACCTCGGCGCAGTCCATCGCGGAGCGCGTGATGCGGCTGGTCGGTCGACCGGAGTTGATCGCGGAGCCCTGGTTCGCGACGGGCTCCGGCCGGGCCGCCCACGCGCAGGTGCTCGACGAGGCGGTCGGCGGTTGGATCGCCCGGTACAAGGCGGAGGAAGTGATCGCCGTGTTCGAGGACGCCCAGGCGGCGGTCGCGCCGGTCTACGACGTACGGGACGTGATGGCCGACCCGCAGTACGCCGCGCTCGACACGATCACCGAGGTGGAGGACCCGGAACTCGGGCCGCTCCGCATGCAGAACGTGCTCTTCCGGCTGTCCGGCACCCCCGGTGCCATCCGCTGGGCGGGCCGCCCCCACGGCGCGGACACCGAGGCCGTCCTCACCGAACTCGGCCTGACCGAGGCCGAGATCACCGCACTCGCGAAGGACGGAGTCCTGTGATCCTGACATGGCTGTACGCTCCCGGCGACCGCCCCGAGGTGGTCTGGAAGGCCCTGCACTCGGGGGCCGACTCCGTCATCGTCGACCTGGAGGACGGGGTCTCGGCCTCCCGCAAGGAGTACGCGCGGGCCGCGACGGCCGAACTGCTCGCCGACCGGCCGCCGGTGCCCGTGCAGGTCCGGGTCAACGCCCTGGACTCGCCCTGGGCCGGCGCCGACCTCAGCGCCCTGACCGGGCTCCGGGGGCTGTCGGCGCTTCGGCTGCCGAAGATCGCCGCCCCCGAGCAGATCACCGCCGTCGCGAACCGCACCGGCGGCGTGGCCCTGTACGCGCTGCTGGAATCGGCCCTGGGCGTGGAGCGGGCGTACGAGATCGCCCGCGCCCACCCGGCCCTGCACGGGCTCTCCCTCGGCGAGGCGGACCTCCGGGCCGACCTGAACGTCAGCGCCGAGGCGGGCCTGGACTGGCCGCGCTCACGCGTGGTGGTCGCGGCGCGGGCCGCGGGACTGGTGGCGCCCGCGCAGTCGGTGTTCCCCGACATCCGGAACCTGGAGGCGCTGGCCGTCTCCTGCGCGCGCGGCCGGGCCCTCGGGTTCCTCGGGCGCGCCGCGATCCACCCGCGCCAGCTCCCGGTGATCGAACGGGCCTACGTGCCCGGCCCCGAAGAGGTCAGCGCCGCCGAGGAGATCGTCACCGCGGCCCGGGCCACTCCGGGCGCGCTGGCCCTCCCCGACGGCAGGTTCGTGGACCCGGCCGTGGTCGCGGCGGCCCACCGCACCCTGACCCTCTCCCGCCGCGGCGACCGGGTCTAGGACGTCAAGGTCCTCGTCAACGGAGAAGGGTGCCGCGCCTCGCGCGGCACCCTTCTCCGTTGATCACGGACCCTCGGTCCGGACCGGTCAGACCTTCTTGGCCTCGGAGGCCGTCTCGGAAGCCGTGCCGGGGGCCGACTCCGCGTCCGCCCGCCCGGCGTCCTTCGGCTCGGTGTCCTTCGGCGCGTCCTCGGCCTTGACCAGGCTCGGCGCCTTGTCCCCGGGCTTGTCCCCGGCCTCGCCCTTCGCCTGCGCGTCGGCGTCCTCCGCGTCGGCGTCCGCGGCGTCGGTCGGGGTCTTCGCGTCCCCGGCCGCGGGACCGCGGTCCGGCTCGACGACCTCCTCGCGGCCCGGCCGCAGCTTCGCGGACAGCACCAGGTAGACCACGGCCAGCACGAAGACCACGATCGAGGTCCAGACGTTCAGCCGCAGGCCGAGGATGTGGTGCGCCTCGTCGACGCGCATGTACTCGATCCAGCTGCGGCCGACGCAGTAGGCGGCGACGTACAGGGCGAAGGCCCGGCCGTGTCCCAACTTGAAGCGACGGTCGGCCCAGATCACCAGCGCGGCGACGCCGATGCACCACAGGGACTCGTACAGGAACGTGGGGTGATAGGTCCCGGCGACCCGGTTCGGGCCCTCGCTGATCTTCACCGCCCACGGCAGGTCGGTGGCGCGGCCGTAGAGCTCCTGGTTGAACCAGTTGCCCCAGCGTCCGAAGGCCTGGGCCAGCGCGATGCCGGGGGCCAGGGCGTCGGCCCAGGCCGGCAGCGGGATGCCGCGGAGTCGACAGCCGATCCAGGCGCCCACGGCGCCCAGCGCGATCGCGCCCCAGATGCCGAGGCCGCCTTCCCAGATCTTGAAGGCGTCGACCCAGTTGCGGCCCTCGCCGAAGTAGAGCTGGTAGTCGGTGATGACGTGGTAGAGGCGACCGCCGACAAGGCCGAACGGCACCGCCCACACGGCGATGTCCGCGACCGTGCCCGGCTTTCCGCCGCGCGCGACCCAGCGCCTGTTGCCGAGCCAGACGGCGACGAAGACGCCGATGATGATGCAGAACGCGTAGCCGCGGAGCGGGATCGGTCCGAGATGGATCACGCCGGTCGACGGGCTGGGGATATAGGCAAGTTCCATGGCAGGACCGACGCTACCCTGCCGGGCGGTGCGGACCGCAACCCGCCCGGCAACCTCGGCTGAATCGATACAGGGACGCCACGCCTCCCCCGCAGGCCTCTCAGTCCTCGCCGGCCCCCCGGGAGACGGAAGCGGAACCGCCGGAACCGGCCTGGCTCCCCGCCGTCGAGCCCGACCTCGACGAGGACCCGTTCGAGGAGGACCCCGTCGAAGAGGACCCCGTCGACTTCGAGGACGACAGCCCGGACGAAGAAGAGGACGAGGACGAAGAGGACGAGGACGAGGCCTTCGACCCGTTCTTGCCCGTGCCGGAGGCCTTCGGGCTCGGGGCGGCCGACCCGGTGCCCTTCGCCGCGGCCTCCACCTGCGCCTTCAGCTTCTGCGGGGTCAGCGGATTCGCCTGGTCGGCGAAGATGTCCTTCCCGTCGAGGAGGATCGTCGGGGTGCCCCGGAACTTCCCGGCGCGGAAGGCCTCCTGCGACGTGCCGACCCAGGCGTTGTGCGTGCCCTTCTCGACGCAGGCGCGGAACTCGGGGGTGTCCAGCCCCTCCACCTTCCCGGCCAGCTCCAGCAGCTTGGCGTTCTTGCCGTAGGCGTCGTCGACCTCCTCGGGCTGGTTCTGGAAGAGGACGTCGTGGTACGCGGGGAACTTCCCGGCGTCCTGGGCGCACGCGGCGGCGTTGGCTGCCTTGACGGAGCCGGTGCCGCCCATGTTCCCGTCGATCAGCGTGACCAGGTGGTAGTCGACCTTGAGCTGCCCCTTCGCCTCCAGCTCGTGGACGGTCGCCCGATAGTTGTCCTCGAAGGCCTTGCAGGCCGGGCAGCGGAAGTCCTCCCAGACGGTCAGCGTGGACGTGGCCGCGTCCTTGCCCGTCCGGATCGCGAGCGCGTCCTTGCCCACGGCCCCGGACGGGGCGACCACCGGGCCCTTCGCGGAGTCGCCCGATTTCCCGGTGTTGGCCGCGATCAGGCCGACGACGGCGGCCAGACCGAGTACGCCGACCACCGCCGCCGACACGATCAGGGTCCGCCGGCGCTTGTCCCGGGTCTTCTGCCGCTCGCGCTCCACGAGGAGTCGCTCCCGGGCCGATCGTTTCGTCGCATCGCGGTTCGCACCGTCGTTCTTGTCGCTCACGTTCGGCCAAACGAAGCGGGGAGGCACTCTCGTGCCTCCCCGCTCCCACTTCCACCCGATCGGGCTACAGAACCCCGCTCGGGGCCCGCCCGGCGTCAGGACCTGCGTACGCCTTCCGCAAGCTCGGCCGCCAGCGCCCGCACCCCGGCGAGCCCGCTCTGCGGGTCCGGCGCGTCCAGCAGCACCTTCACGAAGGCCGAGCCGACGATCACCCCGTCGGCGAAGGCGGCGACCTCCTTCGCCTGCGCGGCGTTGGAGACGCCCAGGCCGACGCAGACCGGGAGGCCGCGGCGGGCGCCGGGGGTGGCGCGGGTCCGCTCGACGAGGGCCTGGGCCTCGTTGCCGACGGACTCGCGGGTGCCGGTGACGCCCATCAGGGAGGCCGCGTAGACGAAGCCCGAGCCGGCCTCGGTGATGGTGGCCAGGCGGGCGTCCCGGCTGCTGGGGGCCACGACGAAGACGGTCGCCAGACCGTGCTTCGCCGCGTGCTCGCGCCACAGCGCGGACTCCTGGACCGGCAGGTCGGGCAGGATGCAGCCCGCGCCGCCCGCCGCGGCGAGCTCGGCGGTGAACCGCTCGACGCCGTAGCGGTCGATGGGGTTCCAGTACGTCATCACCAGGATCGGGACCCCGGTGGCCTCGTGGGCCTCGCGCACGGTCCGCATCACGTCGGCGATCTTGACTCCGCCGCGCAGCGCGATGTCGTCGGCGGTCTGGATGACCGGGCCGTCCAGGACGGGGTCGCTGTGCGGCAGGCCGATCTCGACGACGTCCGCGCCGCCCGCGATGACGGCCTTGACGGCCTCGATGCCGCCGTCGACGGTCGGGAAGCCGGCCGGGAGGTAGGCGACGAGGGCGGCACGGTCCTCGGACTTCGCCTTCGCGAGGGTCGCGGTCAGCAGTTCGATGTTGCCGGTGCCGTGCGTGGCGCTCACTTGTCGTCCCCCTCGGAGAACTCGTTCTCGGCGACTTCGCCGTCGGTGTCGTACAGGTCGAAGTACCGCGCGGCGGTGTCCATGTCCTTGTCGCCGCGACCGGACAGGTTGACGACGATCAGACCGTCCGGGCCCAGTTCCCGGCCCAGGTCGAGGGCGCCCGCGAGGGCGTGCGCGGACTCGATCGCCGGGATGATGCCCTCCGTGCGGGAGAGCAGGCGCAGGGCCTGCATCGCGGCGTCGTCGGTGACCGCCCGGTACTCGCCGCGGCCGGTGTCCTTGAGGTAGGAGTGCTCCGGGCCGATGCCCGGGTAGTCCAGACCCGCCGAGATCGAGTACGGCTCGGTGATCTGGCCCTCCTCGTCCTGGAGGACGTAGGAGCGGGAGCCGTGCAGGATGCCGGGCTCGCCCGCGGTCAGCGTGGCGGCGTGCTCACCGGTCTCGACGCCGTGTCCGGCGGGCTCGAAGCCGACCAGGCGGACGCCGGCGTCGGGGATGAAGGCGTGGAACAGGCCGATGGCGTTGGAGCCGCCGCCGACGCAGGCCGCGACGGCGTCGGGCAGTCGTCCGACGCGTTCCAGGATCTGGCGGCGGGCCTCGACGCCGATGACCCGGTGGAAGTCGCGGACCATCGCGGGGAAGGGGTGGGGGCCGGCGACCGTGCCGAAGAGGTAGTGGGTGCGGTCGACGTTGGCGACCCAGTCGCGGAAGGCCTCGTTGATGGCGTCCTTGAGGGTCCGGGAGCCGGACTTCACCGCGATGACCTCGGCGCCCAGCATGCGCATCCGGGCCACGTTCAGGGCCTGGCGCTGGGTGTCGATCTCGCCCATGTAGATGGTGCAGTCGAGGCCGAAGAGGGCGCAGGCGGTGGCGGTGGCCACGCCGTGCTGACCGGCTCCGGTCTCGGCGATGACGCGGGTCTTGCCCATGCGCTTGGTGAGCAGCGCCTGACCCAGCACGTTGTTGATCTTGTGCGAGCCGGTGTGGTTGAGGTCCTCGCGCTTGAGGAAGATCCGCGCGCCGCCCGCGTGCTCGGCGAACCGGCGCACCTCGGTGAGGGAGCTGGGCCGGCCGGTGTAGTTGACCATGAGCTCGTCGAGCTCGGCCGCGAAGGCCGGGTCGCCCTTGGCCTTCTCGTACTCGACGGCGACCTCGTCCACGGCGGCGACGAGGGCCTCCGGGATGAACTTGCCGCCGAAGTCGCCGAAGTAGCCCTCGGCGTTGGGGACGTGACCCTCGGGGTCCGGGATGAAGAACGAGCTGGTGGACATGGCCACTACTCCTACGGGGTGCGACGGGAGGACTTCACCGTATTGCGCCGCCTGCCCGCACCACGCGCACCCCGCTGAGGGGTGGGGAGGACACGGGCGGAGCGGCCCGCGCCCGGAGCCGGCGGCTCGGGACGACGGGCCGTACGGGACCACCCGGCGGGTACGCGGGGTACCGGACGGGCGTGGTCTGCGTTACGGCGCCGAGGCGCCGCGCCATCGCATGCCGTTGACCTGGCCCGGCTCGGAGCCGATCACGTAGCGCACCCGTCGCCCGTGCACGCGCCGGGCCGGAGCGCGGCAGCCGCGGGGGCGGCAGCCGCGCGCCAGCGGCGCGTGCGTCGTCGGCACGGCGGCCGGGCCGGGGCCCGGTCGGGTGCGGACGAAGGAGCGGAAGGGCGGCACGGAGGGGTCAGCTCCGCCCGTGGCGCAGGGCGGGGTGGGCGCCGGCGGCGACGAGGTCGGCCACGGCCGCCTTCGGGTCGCGTCCGGTGACCAGGGACTCCCCGACGAGGACGGCATCAGCGCCCTCGTTGGCGTAGGCGATCAGGTCGTGCGGTCCGCGGATGCCGGACTCGGCGATCTTCACGATGTGGTCGGGGATCTCCTGGACGACGCGCTCGAAGGTGGAGCGGTCGACCTTGAGGTCCTTGAGGTTGCGCGCGTTGACGCCGATGATCTTGGCTCCGGCGGCGACGGCGCGCTCGACCTCGTCCTCGTCGTGGACCTCGACGAGCGGGGTCAGACCGATGGTCTGGGCGCGCTCGATGAGGGAGACCAGGGCCTCCTGTTCCAGGGCCGCGACGATCAGCAGGGCGAGGTCGGCGCCGTAGGCGCGGGCCTCCCAGAGCTGGTACGCCGTGACGATGAAGTCCTTGCGCAGGATCGGGATGTCCACGCGGGCGCGGACGGCCTCCAGGTCGGCCAGCGAGCCGCCGAAACGGCGCTCCTCGGTGAGGACGGAGATGACCGCCGCACCGCCCGCCTCGTAGTCGGCGGCGAGCGCGGCCGGGTCGGCGATCGCGGCCAGCGCGCCCTTGGAGGGGCTGGAGCGCTTGACCTCGCAGATCACCTTGACGCTGTCGCCGCGCAGGGCCGCGACACCGTCCTTGGCCTGGGGCGCCTTGGCGGCACGCTCCTTGAGCTCGTCGAGGCTCACGCGGGCCTGCCGTTCGGCAAGGTCTTCGCGGACCCCTTCGATGATCTCGTCGAGCACACTCACGCGAGCGGCCCCCTTCCGGGTCGATGACGGTCGGCCGCCTTGCAGACACGTATCACTGCAAGGTCAGCACTCAAATGGTATCCGCAGGTCGCCGCGGCCTCCGCACGGACATCGCCGTTTCCCAGGGACTGGACAGTCGGAATGCGGGCTTCCTCCGGCGCTCGCCCGGGCCTCAGGGGGCCAGGGCCGACCCGAAGGGAAGATTGCGGACAATCGCGAAAGTCAGCATGAGAGCACCGAAAACCCACCAGTACGCCGGTTTCAGGGCGACCCGCGGGGCCGGGGCGCCGCGCCAGGCCCGCGCCAGCCAGACGGCGGTGAACGCCGCGAACAGGGCGTAGCCGACGACCGCCGCCGCGTTCGCGCCGAGGGCGGTGAGCAGGTCGCCCCGCGCGAAGGCGTGGGCACTGCGCAGCCCGCCGCAGCCCGGGCACAGGATGCCGGTGAGTCGAAGCAGCGGGCAGACCGGGTAGTGCCCGGGTTCGTTGGGGTCGACCGCGCCCACGTACGCGAAGGCGGCCGCGACCCCGGCCAGGGTGAGGACGGGGACGGCCAGGTTCCGCGCCCGGGAGGCCCGCGCCGGGGCGGGCGGGGGGTACGCGGGGGCCGGGGGCCCGGGGGCCGGGTGCGGGGCAGGAGGGGTGCGGGAGGCGTCCACGCGCCGATTCTCTCCGGTCATGACAAAAGGCGCAGCCCGACAGGGCCGCGCCTTCCGCTCCTTCCGGTCCTCGTGCGTCAGACGCCCGCGGGGACCTTGGAGGCGGCGATGACCTCGGCGAGGTCCTTGTGGGCGGCCTTCGGAGCGCCCATGCCGGCGGCCTTCATCGCCATTCCGACGACACCGCCGAGGACGACGACGACCAGGCCGGCGTAGAACCCGAGCGGGTTCGCGAGCACCATGAAGGCGCCGGAGACGCAGAAACCGATGAAGGCGATGATGACACCGGTCCAGGCGGCCGGGGTGTGTCCGTGGCTCGTGCCCGCCATGAGTTGCTCCTCGTTGCTCTGTCGCACGTCACGTGCTGTGTCGAACGCTCGGTGCCCATTGTCCCGCACCGCGCGCGGCGCCCGCTCACGGGGGGTCCCGTCAGCGGGTGGGGTCCTCGCCTCGGTCCAGAGCCTTCCACAGGTCCTCGGGCCGGTCCGGGTCCACGGGCGCGGGAGTACGGGTGCGGGGGCTGCCGTCGCGTTCGTAGCGGCCGCCCATCGCGGGCCAACTCCGGCCGAAGCGCAGGGCCAGGAGGCCGGCCAGCAGGATCAGGACCCCGCCGGCGGCGGTGACGTACGGCCACGCCGTATGGGTGAGCCCGACCACCTGCGCCGCGGTGTCCGCGGTGGTCCTGGCGGCCTGTTCGTCCAGGGCACGGTGGTCGTCGGCGGCGAACACGGCCGCCAGGGCGGCGCCCAGGCCGCTCAGCGCGAGCAGCGCGGACACCAGCCGCCGGCTCCTGCCGCGGACGGCGAAGACCGCGACCAGGGCGGCGAGGGCGACGATGGCCAGGGCGGCGGGCAGGCCGGTGACGGCCCGCCCGTCGGCGCTCAGCGGCAGCGAACCACCGCCGACGGCCGCCCGGCCCTGGGCCCAGACGCGGCCGGAGGCGAGCAGGACGACGGTGGCGCCGAGCGCGCCGAGCAGCAGGGCGACGGCCACGCTGCGGCGGCCGGCGCCGCTCTCGGGGCCCGGCGGGACCTCTTCGGTCACGGGGGCGGCGGCATCGTTTCGGGGCGGGGGTACGGCACTCACGCACCCCACTATCCCCTACGCCCTCAACCGCGGTGGAGGCGGTTCGCCGCTCCCACCGCGCGCAGTACCGCGGCGGCCTTGTTGCGGCATTCGAGGTCCTCCAGCTCGGGCACCGAATCCGCCACGACCCCGGCGCCGGCCTGGACGTACGCCGTCCCGTCGCGCAGCAGCGCCGTGCGGATGGCGATGGCCGTGTCGGAGTCCCCGGCGAAGTCGAGGTAGCCGACGCACCCGCCGTACAGCCCGCGGCGGGAGGGTTCCAGTTCCTCGATGATCTGCATGGCGCGCGGCTTGGGCGCGCCCGAGAGGGTGCCGGCGGGGAAACAGGCGGTGAGCACGTCGAAGGCGGTCTTGCCCTCGGCGAGCCGGCCGGTGACGGTGGAGACGATGTGCATCACGTGGGAGTAGCGCTCGATCGACATGAAGTCGACGACCTCCACCGATCCCGGGGCGCAGACCCGGCCCAGGTCGTTGCGGCCGAGGTCGACGAGCATCAGGTGCTCGGCGCGTTCCTTGGGGTCCGCCATCAGCTCTTCGGCGAGGTCGTTGTCCCGCTGCGGGGTGGCCCCGCGGTGCCGGGTGCCGGCGATGGGGTGGACCATGGCCCGGCCGTCCTCGACCTTGACCAGCGCCTCGGGGCTGGACCCGACGACGTCGAAGCCGTTCTCGAAGCGGAAGAGGTACATGTACGGGGACGGGTTGGTGGCCCGCAGCACCCGGTAGACGTCGAGCGCGGAGGCCTCGCAGGGCGTCTCGAACCGCTGCGAGGGCACCACCTGGAAGGCCTCGCCGGCCCGGATGCGCTCCTTCACGTCCTCCACGGCCGCCTGGTACTTCTCGCCGCCCCACAGGGCGGAGTACTCCGGCAGCTCGGAGGCGGGCAGCGGGGTGGGTACGTACGGGGCGGGCCGCGCGAGGTCGGCCTCCATGGCGTCGAGCCGGGCGACCGCGTTCGCGTACGCCTCGTCCACGCCGGTGTCGAGGTGGTTGTGGTTGATGGCGTTGGCGATGAGCTGGACCGTGCCGTCCCAGTGGTCCATGACGGCCAGGTCGGAGGTGAGCAGCATGGTCAGCTCGGGGAGCTTCAGGTCGTCCTCGGTGTGCTCGCCGATGCGCTCCAGGCGGCGCACGATGTCGTAGCCCAGGTAGCCGACCATGCCGCCGGTGAAGGGCGGCATGCCGCCGGCGATGTCGCGGGGGGTGTGCAGGGCCTCGACGGTGGCGCGCAGGGCCTCCAGCGGGTCGCCGTCCGTGGGGACGCCGACGGGAGGGGTGCCGATCCAGTGGGCCCGGCCGTCGCGGACGGTGAGGGTGGAGTCGCTGCGGACGCCGACGAAGGAGTAGCGGGACCAGGAGCGGCCGTTCTCGGCGGACTCCAGGAGGAAGGTTCCGGGGCGTTCGGCGGCCAGCTTGCGGTAGAGACCCACGGGCGTGTCGCCGTCGGCCAGCAGCTTGCGGCTGACGGGGATGACGCGGCGGTCGACCGCGAGCTTGCGGAACGTCTCAAGATCCATGACGTGGGACCTACCTATTCGGCGTCGCTGAGAAGGACATCGGCGTCGAAGCACGTACGGGCGCCGGTGTGACAGGCGGCCCCGACCTGGTCGACCTTCACGAGCAGGGTGTCGGCGTCGCAGTCGAGGGCGACGGACTTCACGTGCTGGAAGTGGCCGGAGGTGTCTCCCTTGACCCAGTACTCCCGGCGGCTGCGGGACCAGTACGTGCAGCGCCCGGTGGTCAGCGTCCGGTGCAGGGCCTCGTCGTCCATCCAGCCGAGCATGAGCACCTCACCGGTGTCGTACTGCTGGGCGATGGCCGGAACCAGACCGTCCGCGGAGCGCTTGAGACGAGCGGCGATGGCGGGGTCGAGGGAGGTCGTACTCATGAGGCCATTGTGCCGGGCGGAGGCGACGATCACGGAGCGCCGTCCACCTGATGGGCGGGCGCGCGGCGGGTCGCGGCCGTAGGCTGGCCCGCATGTCTACCCATGCGAAGCGTGAACGACTGCTCCTGGCCGACCTGTTGGAGTCGGCGGGGCCGGAGGCGCCGACACTGTGCGACGGCTGGCGCGCCCGGGAACTCGCGGCGCACGTGGTCGTCCGCGAGCGCCGCCCGGACGCGGCGGGCGGTCTCCTGCTGGACGTGCTGAAGACCCGGCTGGACAAGGTGATGGAGGAGTACAAGGCCAAGCCGTACGAGGAACTGATCCAGTTGATCCGTACCGGCCCGCCGAGGATGTCCCTCTACTCCCTGAAGCAGATCGACGAGGCGGCCAACGCGGTGGAGTTCTACGTCCACGCGGAGGACGTCCGGCGGGCCCAGCCCGACTGGTCGCCGCGGGCGCTGGACCCCGTGTTCTCGGACTCCCTGTGGTCCCGCCTGGAGAAGCTGGCCCGGCTGACGGGCCGCCGCTCCCCGGTGGGGCTGGTCCTGCGCCGCCCGAACGGCCAGACGACGGTGGCGCACAAGGGCACCCCGGTGGTCACGGTCACGGGCGAGCCGGGCGAACTCACGCTGTTCTGCTTCGGCCGCCAGTCCTCGGCGGCGGTGGAGCTGGACGGCCCGGCGGAGGCCGTCGCGAAGCTGACGACGGCGCAGCTGGGCCTGTAGCGCGCGGGAGCCTGTGCGGGGCCGCCGGGTCGGCACGGGGCCCGGGCGGTGGTCAGGCGAAGGCGAGTTCCGCCCGGCGGACCTCCCGGGCCGAGGTCCCGACCACCGCTCCCGCCATGCTCAGCAGGCCGCCGGCCAGGAACACCGGGGTGATGCCCCACAGGTCCACCGCCAGGCCGAAGACGGGGTAGGACAGCGGGGCCAGGCCCACCGCCGTGAAGGCCATGACCGAGCTGACCCGGCCCAGGTACGCGGGGTCGGTGGAGGTCTGGATCAGGGCGACGGCCAGGCCTCCGCAGATGCCGCAGACCAGGCCGGTCACCAGCGAGACGACGACCGCGGTGGGCAGGCCGGGGGCCAGGGCGACGCTGCCGATGCCGGCCGAGCCGACGATCAGGGTGAGGTTCTGCACCGCCCCCGCGCGGGGGAACCGGGGCACCAGGGTCAGGACCAGGGCGCTGGACGCCGCGCCGGCCCCGAAGGCACCGATGATCCAGCCGACCCCGCCGGCGCCCCAGCCCCGTTCCTCGGCCAGCAGGATCAGTCCCAGGGTGAGCGGGGCGGAGGTGCCGAGCTGGCTCAGGGCGCCGGACACCGTCAGCGGGCCGATCACCGGGTGCCGCCGGATGTAGGCGAGCCCGGACAGCAACTGCCGCCAGGGGGTCTGCCCCGCCGCGGAGTCCTCGGAGTCCCGCACCGCGGGGGCGATCCGTACGGCCAGCAGCAGCACCAGGGAGAGCCCGAACAGCGCGGCGGCCACGCCGAAGGCGGCCCCCACCCCGCCCAGGCCGATCGCGAGGCCCGCCACCGGCGGCCCCGCGGTGTGCCCGACGCGTTCGGCGAGGCTGCGCAGCCCCTGGACCCGCACCAGTTGCCCGGGGCCGGCGATGCGGGGCGGCAGCGCGCCGACCGCCGGCATGAACAGCGCGTCCACGGCCCCGAAGACGAGGGCCACCGTCACCAGGACCCACAGCCCCGGTGAGGCGAGCGCGACGATCAGGGCGAGCGCGAGGATGACCGCGCAGCGCACGGCGTCGGAGGAGACGACCACGAGCCGGGGCCCGAAACGGTCGGCGACCACCCCGCCGCCCAGCATGAGCAGGGCCCTCGGGACGGCACCGGCCGCCATGACCAGCCCGACCTCGGCCGGGCCGGCCACGTGCGCGGCGGTCCAGCCGAGGGCGAGGAAGTAGATCGCGTCGCCGATCAGTGAGGCGGCGTAGGCGGCCAGCCAGCGCCATGTGTTCCGGTTCAACGCAGCCCCCCGGGGCATCAGCGCACCGGGTGGCCGGCCCCCCGCAGCGCGTCCTTGACCTGGCCGATGCGCAGGTCGCCGAAGTGGAACACCGACGCGGCGAGTACCGCGTCCGCGCCGGCCTCGATGGCCGGCGGGAAGTGCTCCAGCCTGCCGGCGCCGCCGGAGGCGATCACCGGCACCGTGACGTGCCTGCGCACGGCCGCGATCATCTCCGTGTCGTAGCCGTCCTTCGTACCGTCCGCGTCCATCGAGTTCAACAGGATTTCCCCGGCGCCGAGTTCGGCCGCCCGGTGGGCCCATTCGACGGCGTCGATGCCGGCGCTCTGCCGGCCGCCGTGGGTGGTGACCTCGAAGGAGCCGGAGGCGGTGCGGCGGGCGTCCACGGACAGCACGAGGACCTGTCGTCCGAACCGCTCGGCGATCTCCCGGATCAGCTCGGGGCGGGCGATGGCGGCCGTGTTGACGCCCACCTTGTCGGCGCCCGCCCGCAGCAGCTTGTCGACGTCGTCGGCGGTGCGTACGCCGCCGCCGACGGTCAGCGGGATGAAGACCTGTTCGGCGGTGCGGCGCACCACGTCGTAGGTGGTCTCGCGGTTACCGGAGGAGGCGGTGATGTCGAGGAACGTCAGCTCGTCGGCGCCCTCGGCGTCGTACAGCTTGGCCATCTCCACCGGGTCGCCGGCGTCGCGCAGGTTCTGGAAGTTGACTCCCTTGACCACGCGGCCGTTGTCCACGTCCAGGCAGGGGATCACCCGTACGGCGAGGGTCATGCGGTGGCTCCTGACGGACCGAAGGCTTCGACCTCCACTTCGACGACCATGGAGGGGTCGACGAAACCGGAGACGATGATCATGGATGCGGCGGGCCGCACCGCGTCGAACAGCTCCTTGTGGGCGCGGCCGACGTCCTCCACGTCACGGGCGTGCGTGAGGTACATGCGGGTGCGCACCACGTGCTCGGGGCCGAGCCCGGCCTGCTCCAGGGCCTTGAAGGCGACGCCGAAGGCCGTGATGGCCTGGTCGTACGGGCCGCCCCCGTCGGCGGCGGTGCAGCCGGAGACGAGGACCAGGCCGTTGGGGAGCTGTACGGCGCGGGAGTAGCCGATGACGTCCTCGTAGGCGCCACCGGAGGAGATGCGTCGTACCTGGTCGGGAGAGCTCATGCGGAGACCACCTTCAGGGCTTCTTCCAGGGTGAAGGCCTTGGCGTACAGGGCCTTTCCGACGATGGCGCCCTCGACGCCCTGCGGGACGAGCGCGGACAGGGCCCGCAGGTCGTCCAGCGAGGAGATGCCGCCGGACGCCACGACGGGCCGGTCGGTGGCGGCGCAGACGTTCTTCAGCAGCTCCAGGTTGGGGCCGGTCAGCGTGCCGTCCTTGCCGATGTCGGTGACGACGTAGCGGGCGCAGCCCTCGGCGTCCAGGCGGGCGAGGGTCTCGTAGAGGTCGCCGCCCTCGCTGGTCCAGCCGCGGCCCTTGAGGGTGGTGCCGCGCACGTCGAGGCCGACCGCGATCCTGTCGCCGTGCTCGGCGATGGCCCTGGCGGCCCACTCGGGGGTCTCCAGGGCGGCGGTGCCCAGGTTGACGCGGGTGCAGCCGGTGGCGAGGGCCGCGGCGAGCGAGGCGTCGTCGCGGATGCCGCCGGAGAGTTCGACCTTGATGTCCATGGCGCCGGTGATCTCGGCGACCAGGGCACGGTTGTCGCCCGTGCCGAAGGCGGCGTCGAGGTCGACCAGGTGGAGCCATTCGGCGCCGGAGGCCTGCCAGGCGAGGGCCGCCTCCAGCGGGGAGCCGTAGGAGGTCTCGCTGCCGGACACCCCGTGGACGAGGCGGACGGCCTGGCCGTCGCGGACGTCGACCGCGGGGAGGAGTTCCAGCTTCGCTGAGGTCACGGTCATCAGAGGGTCTCGATCCAGTTGGTGAGGAGCCGGGCCCCGGCGTCGCCGGACTTCTCGGGGTGGAACTGGGTGGCCCACAGGGCCCCGTTCTCCACCGCCGCGACGAAGGGCTCGCCGTGCGTGGCCCAGGTGACCTTGGGGGCGCGGATCAGCGGGTTGGTGACTTCCAGGCTCCAGTCGCGCGCCGCGTACGAGTGGACGAAGTAGAAGCGGGCGTCCGCGTCCAGGCCGGCGAAGGCCTGGCTGTCGGCCGGCGCGTCGACGGTGTTCCACCCCATGTGCGGGACGACGGGGGCCTTGAGCGGTCCGACCGTACCGGGCCACTCGTCGAGGCCCTCGGTCTCCACGCCGTGTTCGATGCCGCGCTCGAAGAGGATCTGCATGCCCACGCAGATGCCCATGACGGGGCGGCCGCCGGAGAGCCGGCGGCCGATGATCCAGTCGCCGCGGGCGTCCTTGAGGCCCCGCATGCAGGCGGCGAAGGCGCCGACACCGGGGACGAGGAGTCCGTCGGCGTCCATGGCCTTGTCGTAGTCGCGGGTGATCTCGACGTCGGCGCCGACGCGTGCGAGGGCGCGTTCGGCGGAGCGGACGTTGCCGAAGCCGTAGTCGAAGACGACGACCTTCTTGGTCGGTCTGGCGGGACTAGCAGCGCTCATCCCAAACCTCCTTGCGTGAAAACTCCCGGCTGCAGCCAGGTAGGGAACGCGCCCAGGCGCGGTGCCGCTGCGTGAAGCCGTGATCTGTACTTGTGTTCGGATCGTGACCGCCCCCAGCGTCCGGGGCGTGGGAACTTCCTCTGTGGTGAAGCGGGCGTTCAAGAGCGAATGGGGTACGGACAGACGTCGGCGCTGCTCACGACATGGAAGCGGACCGAGGAGCCGGCGTACCTGGCCGAGGTCTCCTCGGTGCCGTTGCAGCAGGCACTGCGGCATCTGCAGAGTGCGTGCGCGGGGTTTTGGGGAAAGCGGGCGAAGTACCCCCGCTTCAAGTCGAAGCGGAAGTCCCGGGCCTCGGCCGAGTACACGCGCAGTGCGTTCCGCTACGCCGACGGTCACCTGACGCTCGCGAAGATGGCCGAGCCGTTGGACATCGTGTGGTCGCGCCCCCTCCCCGCTGGGGCGGCACCGAGCACCGTGACGGTCTCCCGGGACAGTGCCGGGCGCTGGTTCGTGTCCCTGTTGTGCGAGGACACCCCTGCCCCGATGCCCGCCACCACGAATGCGGTGGGCATCGACGTCGGACTGACCGTACTGGTCACCCTCTCGACCGGCGAGAAGATCCCCAATCCCCGACATGAGCGCAGGGACCGCGACCGGCTGGCGCGTGCACAAAGGGCGCTGGCCCGGAAGGAGAAGGAAAGCAAGAACCGAGCCAAGGCCCGCACCCGCGGGGCCAGGATCCACGCCCTCATTGCCGATCGCCGCCGGGATCATCTGCACAAACTGACGACTCGACTCGTGCGCGAAAACCAAACGCTCGTGATCGAGGACCTCACCGTCAAGAACTTGCTGAGGAATCACACGCTCGCCCGGGCCGTCAGCGATGCGGGCTGGCGTGAGCTGCGCTCCATGCTGGAGTACAAGGCGGCCTGGTACGGACGCATGCTGGTCACCACCGACCGGTGGTTCCCCAGCACACGCCTGTGCTCGGTCTGCGGGACCTCGGCCGACACGATGCCCCTGCACGTCCGCGAGTGGACGTGCGAGAACTGCGGAACGACCCACGACCGGGACGGGAACGCCGCGATCAATCTTCTGGCCGCCGGGCTGGCGGTCGCTGCCTGTGGAGCGGGTGTAAGACCTCATCGGGAGTCCTCCTCTCGGTTGGGGCGGTCCGTGGTGAAACAGGAAACCCCACCCGTGAGGGTGGGACTCCCCTCCTCGTAGGGAGGGAAGGAGGTCAATCCCAGATTCCTTGGATCCGCAGGACTCCGGCGGCGAGACACATCGCGGAGCCGATGGCGAGCAGGACGACCAGCGACAGGGGCATCTTCTGCTTGTGGAAGGAGTAGACGCCGCCGGCGAGGAAGAGGCCGACGACGATCAGGATGGTGTTGAGGCCGGTCACGGTTAGAGGGCGCCCTTCGTGGAGGGCAGGATCCCGGCGGCGCGCGGGTCGAACTCGGCGGCGTAGCGCAGGGCGCGGGCCAGCGCCTTGAACTGGCACTCCACGATGTGGTGGGCGTTGCGCCCGTACGGGACGTGGATGTGCAGGGCGATCTGGGCCTGCGCGACGAAGGACTCGAAGATGTGTCGGGTCATCGTCGTGTCGTAGCTGCCGATCATCGGCGCCATGTTCTCGGGCTCGGTGTGCACGAGGTAGGGGCGGCCGGACAGGTCGACGGTCACCTGGGCGAGCGACTCGTCCAACGGGACGGTGCAGTTGCCGAAGCGGTAGATGCCGACCTTGTCGCCGAGGGCCTGCTTGAAGGCGGCGCCGAGCGCGAGGGCGCTGTCCTCGATGGTGTGGTGGCTGTCGATGTGCAGGTCGCCCTCGGTCTTCACGGTGAGGTCGAAGAGGCCGTGGCGGCCGAGCTGGTCGAGCATGTGGTCGTAGAAGCCCACGCCCGTCGAGACGTCGACCTTGCCGGTGCCGTCGAGGTTTATCTCGACGACGACCGAGGTCTCCTTCGTGGTCCGTTCGACCCGTCCGATGCGGCTCATGCGTGCTGCTCCTTCTTCAGTGCGCGAACCGCTTCCAGGAACGCGTCGTTCTCGGCCGGGGTGCCCGCGGTGACCCGCAGCCATCCCGGCACGCCGTTGTCCCGGACCAGGACGCCCTGGTCGAGGATCTTTTCCCAAGCGGTGTGGGAGTCGTCGAACTTCCCGAACTGGATGAAGTTCGCGTCGGACTCGGTGACCTCGAAGCCGATGGCCCGCAGCTCCTCGACGAGGCGGTCGCGCTCGGCCTTGAGCTGCTCCACGTAGCCCAGGAGGGTGTCGGTGTGCTCCAGCGCGGCCAGCGCGGTCGCCTGGGTGACGGCCGACAGGTGGTACGGCAGGCGTACGAGCTGCACGGCGTCGACCACGGCGGGGTGCGCGGCCAGGTAGCCCAGGCGCAGCCCGGCGGCGCCGAAGGCCTTGGACATGGTCCGGGAGACCACCAGGCACGGGCGACCCTCGATCAGCGGCAGGAGCGAGTCGTGGTGGCTGAACTCCACGTACGCCTCGTCCACGACGACGAGGGAGGCCGAACCTCGATCGGCGCGCGCCGCCTGCGCGGCCTCGTAGAGCGCGAGGACGGTCTCCGCCCCGACGGCGGTGCCCGTGGGGTTGTTGGGCGAGGTGATGAAGACGACGTCCGGCGCGTGCTCGGCGATGGCCCGCTCGGCCGCCTCCGCGTCGATGGTGAAGTCGTCCCGGCGCGGGCCGGAGATCCAGCCGGTGCCGGTGCCGCGGGCGATCAGCGCGTGCATCGAGTACGAGGGCTCGAAGCCCATCGCGGTGCGGCCGGGGCCGCCGAAGGTCTGGAGGAGCTGCTGGAGGACCTCGTTGGATCCGTTGGCGGCCCAGACGTTCTCGCGCGCGACCGGGTGCTTGCCGGTACGGGTGAGGTAGGCGGCCAGCTCGGTCCGCAGCTCGATCGCGTCCCGGTCGGGGTAGCGGTTGAGGGTGCGGGCGGCCTCGGCCACGCGTTCGGCGATGCGCCGCACCAGTTCCTCGGGGAGCTCGTACGGGTTCTCGTTGGTGTTCAGCTGGACGGGCACGTCGAGCTGCGGGGCGCCGTAGGGGGACTTGCCGCGCAGCTCGTCCCGGATGGGGAGGTCGTCGATGCCGGTCATGCCTGGGGGACCTTCCATCCGAAGCGCGCCTTGAGGGCCGCGCCGTGCGCGGGCAGGTCCTCGGCCTCCGCCAGCGTCACCACATGGTGGGTGACCTCGGCGAGGGCGTCCCGCGTGTAGTCGACGATGTGGATGCCGCGCAGGAAGGACTGCACGGACAGGCCGGAGGAGTGGCAGGCGCAGCCGCCGGTGGGCAGCACGTGGTTCGAGCCCGCGCAGTAGTCGCCGAGGGAGACCGGGGCCCAGGGGCCGACGAAGATCGCGCCGGCGTTGCGGACCCGGGCGGCCCAGGCGGCGGCGTCGACGGTCTGCACCTCCAGGTGCTCGGCGCCGTACGCGTCGACCACCTTGAGGCCGTCCTCCAGGCTGTCCACCAGCACGATCGCGGACTGCCGGCCAGCGAGCGCGGGCTTGATCCGGTCCTCGACGTGCTTGGTCGCGGCGACCTGCGGCTCCAGCTCCCGCTCCACGGCGTCCGCGAGCTCGACGGAGTCGGTGACGAGGACGGCGGCGGCCAGCGGGTCGTGCTCGGCCTGGCTGATCAGGTCGGCGGCGACGTGCACCGGGTCGGCCGTGGAGTCCGCGAGGACGGCGATCTCGGTGGGGCCGGCCTCGGTGTCGATGCCGATCTTCCCGGTGAAGTAGCGCTTGGCGGCGGCGACCCAGATGTTGCCGGGGCCGGTCACCATGTTCGCCGGGGCGCACTCGTCCGTGCCGTACGCGAACATCGCGACGGCCTGGGCGCCGCCGACCGCGTACACCTCGTCCACGCCGAGCAGCGCGCAGGCGGCGAGGATCGTGGGGTGCGGCAGACCGCCGGCAGGGTCTCCCGGGAAAGCGGGCTTCTGCGGCGGGGACGCGAGCGCGATGGACTCGACGCCCGCCTCCTGGGCCGGCACCACGTTCATCACGACGGAGGACGGGTACACCGAGCGGCCGCCGGGCGCGTACAGGCCCACGCGCTCGACCGGAACCCACTTCTCGGTCACGGTTCCGCCGGGGACCACCTGGGTGGTGTGCTCGCTGCGGCGCTGGTTGCGGTGCACGATCCGGGCGCGCCGGATGGACTCCTCCAGGGCGGCGCGCACGGCCGGGTCCAACTGCTCCAGGGCGGCCTTGACGGCCTGCTCGGGCACCCGGACCTGCGAGAGCTCGACCCCGTCGAACTTCCGCGCGTACTCGATCAGCGCCGCCGTGCCACGATGATGGACGTCCTCGCAGATGGGCCGCACCTTGTCCAGGGCGGCTTCCACGTCGAACTCGGCACGGGGCAGCAGATCGCGCAGGGCGCCACCCTCGGGGAGGGTGTTGCCGCGCAGGTCGATACGAGAGATCACCTGCCAATTCTCTCAGACCGTCTCCCGGCACCGTTCGCCCGTATCACTGGCTGATACACGCCCCGGACGTCACCGCCGCCCCTTAGCGTTCCCCTGGGTGTGAAGGACGAGCGGAGGGGGACCGCCATGACCGAGGCGCGCGCGGGCGGGGAGCCCGCCGACGCGACCGCCGCCGAGCTGCGGATGTGGCAGGCGTACCGGACGGGCGGTGTCTGCGACCTCAGTGCGCGCGCCGCCGGCCGGGACGACCCGCATTCCGACCGGGTGTGGGGTCCGGAGCGCACCGTCCGGGCCCGGACGGTCGCCCTGCTGCTGCTCCACGGCCCGCCGCCGGTGCCGGGCCGGGTCGCCTCGTTGAAGCTGCGCGGGGTGCGGATCAGCGGGCGGCTGGACCTGTCCGGGGGCACTGTCGAGCCGTACGTGGAGTTCCAGTCCTGCCGCTTCGACAGCGAGATCCAGCTGTCCGAGGCCCGGTTCGGCACGTTGCGCCTGGTCAACTGCGCGATACCGCGGCTGGAGGCGGCCCGGCTGCACACCGAGGGCGATCTGCACCTGCCGCGCTGCCGCGTGGCGCGGGGCATACGGCTGACGGACGCGCAGATCGGCACCGACCTGCTGATCAGCCAGGCGGTGGTGCAGCGCGACAACAAGGGTCGGGCGATCGCCGCCGACGGGATGGCGGTGGCGCAGGACTTCCAGGGCGAGATGCTGGAGGCGTACGGGGAGGTCAGTCTGCGCGGCGCCAAGGTCGGCGTGTCGATGAGCCTGCGCGGCGCCCGGCTGCGCAACCCGTCGGGGCGGCGCGCGCTGAACGCCCCACAGCTCACCGTGGAGCGGACCTTGTACCTGACCTCGGTGGCCCTGGACCACTCCCCCGGCGATTCGGGGACCCACACGCCTCCGTACGGGCTGGGCGAGACCCCGCTCGGCGGCCGGCGGGCGCAGGCCTTCGAGTGCGAGGGCGGGATGCGGCTGGACGACGGCCGGTTCGGCGACGCGATCGACTTCTACGGGGCCCGGTTCCTGCTGTCTGCGGAGCAGGAGCTGTCCCTGCGGCGGATCCAGACGCCCGAGCTGCGGTTCGTCGGCGAGCAGCCGGAGCGGGGCAGGGTGGTGCTGTCCGGGGCCAAGGTGGTCAAGCTGGTCGACATGTCGACCAGCTGGCCGGGACCGGGCCGGCTGTCGATGGAGGGGTGCTCGTACGAGCTGCTCGCGCCCCGGGGTCACTTCCCGCTGGCCCGCCGGCTGGCCTGGGTGGAGGCCGCCACGCCCGACTACTCGCCGGAGCCGTACGAGCGGCTCGCGGCGGTCCTGCGGGCGAGCGGCGAGGACGCGGACGCCCGGATGGTGCTGCTGGCCAAGCAGCGCCGGCGCCGGGCCACGCTGCCGCCCGCGGCGAAGGCCTGGGGGTACCTCCAGGACTGGACGGTGGTGTACGGCTACCGGCCGGGCCGGGCGGCCCTGTGGATGGCGGTGCTGTGGGCGGCGGGCTCGCTGCTGTTCTCCCGGCTCGACCCGCCGGCGATCAAGACGGACGAGCATCCGCACTGGAACGCCGCCCTGTACGCGCTCGATCTGCTGCTCCCGGTCGTCGATTTCGGGCAGGAGGGGCAGTGGGATCTGCGGGGTGGTTGGCAGTGGGGAGCGGCGGCCCTGGTCGTGCTGGGGTGGATCCTGGCCACGACGGTGGCGGCGGGCGCGTCGCGGCTGCTGCGGCGGGGGTGACCGCCGCAGCCCCGCGACCACTACCCTGTGCCTCGTGACCACCGTTCGCCTGCCACTCTTCCCGCTGAACTCGGTGCTGTTCCCCGGCCTCGTGTTGCCGCTGAACATCTTCGAGGAGCGCTATCGCGCCATGATGCGCGAGCTGCTGAAGACGGGCGAGGACGAGCCGCGGCGCTTCGCGGTCGTCGCGATCCGCGACGGCCGGGAGGTCGCGCCGACCGCGCCCGGCCTGCCCGATCCGACGGCGCTGCCCGAGCGGGGTCCGACGGCCGGTTTCGGCGCGGACCCGATCCAGGCGTTCCACCGGGTGGGTTGCGTCGCGGACGCCGCGACGATCCGGGAGCGGGAGGACGGCAGTTTCGAGGTGCTGGCCACCGGGACCTCCCGGGTCCGCCTGCTGTCGGTCGACGCGTCGGGGCCGTTCCTGGTCGCGGAGCTGGAGGAACTCCCCGAGGACTCGGGCGAGGGCGCGGGGGCGCTCGCCGAGGGCGTGTTGCGGGCGTTCCGGAACTACCAGAAGCGGCTGGCGGGGGCCCGTGAGCGATCGCTGACGGGCGCCGAGCTGCCGGACGAACCGTCGGTGGTCTCGTACCTGGTCGCCGCGGCGGCGGTGCTCGACATCCCCGCGAAGCAGCGGCTGCTCCAGGCGCCGGACACGGCGACCCGGCTCGCGGAGGAACTGAAACTGCTGCGCGCCGAGACGGCCGTGATCCGCCATCTGCCGTCGCTGCCCGCGGTGGACCTGACGCGCGCGCCGACGAGCCCGAACTGATGGCGAAGAAGAAGCCCGGGGCGGCGACCCCGGCGATAGCGGCCCTCACCGCGGCGGCGGCGGAGTTCACGGTGCACTCCTACGAGCACGACCCCGCGCACCCCTCGTACGGCCAGGAGGCCGCGGAGGCGATGGGGGTCTCCCCCACGCAGGTGTTCAAGACGCTCGTCACGGACGTGGACGGGGTGCTCACGGTGGCGGTGGTCCCGGTGTCGGGATCGCTGGACCTGAAGGCCCTGGCGGTGGCCGTGGGCGCCAAGCGGGCCTCGATGGCCGATCCGGTCCTGGCGGAGCGCACCACGGGCTACGTCCTGGGCGGCATCTCGCCGCTGGGTCAGCGCAAGCGGCTGCGGACGGTGCTCGACGCCTCGGCGACCGCCCACCCGACGATCTGTGTCTCGGCGGGCCGTCGCGGCCTGGAGGTCGAACTCCCGCCGGCGACGTTGACGGAGCTCCTGGGGGCCGTGCTGGCCCCCATCTCCCGCCCGTAGCCCGTTCGGCCCGACCCTTCGGGGTCGGGCGCCGGTGAGGTCAGGGGCGGGGCGGCTCGGGCGACGGGTCGTTGGCGTGGGCGTGCGCGGGCGGGTAGGGCGCGCCGTACCACTCGAAGTCCGGCTCGGGATCCTTCGGCGTGAACGCGGCCGTCAGGCCCAGGTGGGCGGCCACCGCGACCATCGGCCACGCCAGCAGCACCCCGTGGGCCAGCAGCTGGAGCGGCGCGTCGAAGGGGACGCCCTTGCCCGCCTTCAGCGCCGCCGCCGCCAGGTCGGACGTGGGGCCGAGCCACAGACCCAGCCGCCACCCCACCAGCGCGGCGAAGCAGGACCCCACCGCGAGACCGACGACGAGCGGCACGCCGCCCCGGCGCCGCCACAGGAAGGTCCCCACCCCGCTCAGCAGCCCGAATCCGGCGGCGAGCAGCAGGAAGGTGGCGTCGGACCCGATCCGGGACTCGCTCTCGGTGTCCCGCAGGAAGACGGCCTCCCCGTTGGACACGTACTGGACCCTGGGCGCGAGCCAGACCCACAACACCCCGAGCAGGACGCCCGCCACCGCCACCACGAGGGCGACGCCGGCCCCGTCTCGGACGTCGGCGGGGGTGATCCCCCCGGCGGCGTCGCGCGGCTTCTCGGGCGGGAGCGCCGGCGGGTCGAACGGGGACGGCGGCGGGGTCACGGCTTCGGTCACCCCCACATCGTGCCAGGTGCGGCGGGCACCGGCCTCAGCGGACCGCCGCGCGGCGGTACGCCCAGGTGGCGACGGCGAGGGACAGCGCGCCGACCACCGCGCACACCCCGAGGTCGAGGAGGACCGCCGCCCAGTCGGGGTGCGGCTCGAAGGTGCGGGCGAAGGCCTCGACGCCGTACGTGGACGGCAGCAGGTCCCGCGCCCAGACGACGACCTCGGGCATCCGCTCGGGCGGCAGGACGCCCAGCAGCAGCGCGGCCGACATGCCGAGCTGTCCGGCCAGCGTGGCCAGTTCCTGCCGGGGGGCGAGCAGGCCCAGCGCGGCGCCGAGTCCGGCCAGCGCGGCACCGGCGAGCGGCACCACGGCGGCCAGGATCCACAGCCCGCCCATCGGCAGCCCGAACAGGAGGCAGCCGAAGAGGGCCGTGACCAGGGTTCCCGGCAGGGTGAAGGAGGCGTACGCGGCGGCCGCGCCGAGCACGACGGACGCGGGCGGTACCGGCAGGGTCGCGTAGTGGTCGAGCCCGCCACTGGCCCGGAGCTGACCGAAGTACTGGGCGAGCAGGTTCAGCGCGACGAAGGCGACGACCAGGACGGACGAGCCGGCGACGACGGCGCGGGCCTCGGAGCCCCCGTCGACCACGCCCCGCATCAGGATCATGATCCCGACGGACTGGAAGGTCGCCACGAACAGCAGCGGGATCCGCGCCACGCGCGCCCGGGACAACTGCGCCCGGTACACGGCGGCCAGCGCCGGGAAGAAGCGGGCTCGGGGAGCCAGCACTCCGACAGCGGCGGCACTCACGACTTGACCAGCCCCTTCGATACGCGCCCGCCCAGGGCCAGGTAGACGTCCTCCAGGCTCGGCGTGGCCAGAGTGAAGTCGTCGAGCGCGGCGAAGGCGGGGCTGCCGGTCACGGCGGCGACCGCGGCGCGCGCCTCGTCGGGGCCCAGCCTGAGCACCCACCGCCTTCCCGACTCGGCGGCCCGCGGGGCCAGCGCCGCGACCTCCGGCACCTCCAGCGGCGCGGTGGTCCGCCACACCAGTTCCAGCCTGACCTCGCCGGAGACCTTGGCCCTGAGCCCGGCCGGCGTGTCGCAGGCGATGACCTTGCCCTGGTCGATGACGGCGACCCGGTCCAGCACGGTCTCGGCCTCTATGACGTTGTGGGTGACGAGCAGCACGGTGGCGCCGTGTTGCGCGCGGCGCCGGTCCACGGCGGCCCAGACGGCCCGTCGGGCGACCGGGTCCATGCCGGTGGTGGGTTCGTCGAGGACCAGGACGGCCCGTTCGCCGACGAGGGCGGCGGCGAAGCAGGCCAGCCGGCGTTGTCCGCCGGAGAGCTTCTTCAGGGCCCGGCCGGCGATCCCGGTCAGGCCGAGTTCCTCCAGGACCTCGTCGCGTGCGGCCCGTGCGGCCCGCGCGTCGAGCCCGCGCAGCCGGCCCGTGGTCTCGGCGGCCAGGGACACCGTGAGCTCGTCCAGGGCGGTGGATTCCTGCCCGAGGTAGGCGAGCAGTCGCGAGGCGCGCTCGGGGTGGCGCACGAGGTCGTGGCCGAGCAGGGTGACGGAGCCCGCGTCGGGCTTCATGAGGCCGGTCAACTGGCGGACGAGCGTGGACTTGCCGGCGCCGTTGGGCCCGAGGAGGCCGAAGATCTCGCCGCGTCCCACGTCCAGGGAGATCCCGTCGGTGGCGCGGGTCTCGGGCAGGGCGGGCGCGCCGCGCCGGCCGCGTACGGCGGGGTACGTCTTGACCAGGTCACGCACCGCGCAAACCACGTCGGAGGCCGCTTCCGCGGCTGCTGCCGTGCCCTGCCTGGCTGATGCTGTGCCCGTACTCACGAGGGAGCAGCCTACGCGGCTTCCGCCCTCACTCGGCCGCCGGGGGCGTCGGCGTCCCCGGCGGCGCGGGCACCGCGGCGGGCGGACCGGCCACGTGTTCGGCGGCCGCCCGGACGTCGATCTCCCGCCAGAAGCCGGCCCGGATGGCGTAGCGGTCGTGCTCGTCGATCTGGTCGTCCTTGTGCGCGAGGAGTCCGAAGCGGGCGGCGTAGCGCAGCAGCTCACCGTCGATGCGGTGCGGGATCCGGGGGTACATGGTGGCCAGTTTCTGGAGGTGGACGCTCTCGGGGAGCCGTTCCATCCAGCGGCGCGCGAAGACCTGGCCGACCTCGAAGGGATCGCCGCCGACGGTGGTGATGTCCTCCTCGCGGTCGGCCCAACGCTGTTCGGCGGAGGTGAGTTGGGCGAGGGTGGGCAGCGAGGCGGTCTCGGCGGGTTCCCCGAGCGGTCCGGCCCGGTCGACCCAGCCCTTGTCGGAGGACCAGCGCAGGGCGCTCCCGGCGGGGGCGGCCGACTGGCCGTTGTGGGTGGGGGCGGCGGCCCCGGGGGCGCGCAGGGCGGCCAGGTCCTTGGGCGTGGGGACGGGCCGTGTGCCTTCGGTGACGGGCGGCGGTACGGGCGCGCCGCGCTCGGCGGCGTCCGCCGCGGTGGTGGAGGCGCCGTTGCGGGCGGCCTCGGCCAGGGCCGCCTCGGGCAGCGGCGCGGAAAGGATCGCGGCGATCTCCGGGCGCGGCGCGGGGGCCGGGGAGCACAGGCCGGCGAGGTCCTTGGCGCGGACGGCCCGGGTGATCCAGGCACGGTCCAGGACCCGGCGTTCGTCGGCCTCGGCGACGAGGTCCTCGGACTGGTTGTAGTCCCCGTCGGCGGCCTGGACGGCCCACAGGTGGACGGCGACCCCGTGTTCCTTGGCGGACATCAGACCGGGCAGCAGGTCGCCGTCGCCGGTCACCAGGACCACGTCGGAACAGGCGCGGTTGCGGGCCAGCTCGGTCAGCTCGGCGTGCATGGCCGCGTCCACGCCCTTCTGGGCCCAGCGGCCGTCGCTGCGGGTCAGCGCGCCGAGCCGGACGGTGACGCGGGGCATCACGCGCAGCCTGCGGTGTTCGGGCTGGGGCACCCGGTCGGGCGCGCCGTCGAACCAGTAGATCCGCAGCAGGGGCTGTTCGGTGTCCGCCTCCGCCCGTTCGCGCAGGCCCTGGATGAGGGCGGCGTGGTCGACGGTGATGCGGGAGCGGGAGGGCTCCCCTGCGAGAAGGCTCGCGGCGGCGCCCAGCAGATAGCCGGCGTCCACCAGGACGACGCAGCGGTCCACGCGTTCCACCCTCTTCCCTGGGGGTCCTCGATAAGTTTTCCCCGAGTCTGCCCGACCGCAAGGACGTTGACGGCCGGAACTCGATCATCGGCGTGGCGTATCTCCCGACTACCGGCGAACGGGGCACCGGCTACGCGCAGTAATGATCCAAAATGCGCGGTTTATGGTGGTATGTGAGTGTGAAGGCGGCCCTGGCCCCTACACCCCCCACGGAGGCTTCCCATGGCCAAGAACAAGAACCGCCAGCAGCCCGCCAAGCCCCAGGAACGCTCGTCGGCGCAGGATCCGGGCAAGAGCTCGATGGAATCCACGCCCGAGCCCTCGCCGTCGGCGCCGAGTCCGATGCACATGGCCGGCAAGCGCAAGGAAAAGAAGTTCGGCCACAACTGACCCGGCCGACAGCACCGACCCGACCGACGGCCGGCACCACCCGCGGCTGATCGGCCGGACAGGACGAAGGGCGCGCCCGGTTCCCCGGGCGCGCCCTTCCTCGTCTCGTGCGCGGCGTGGCGCCGCTCGTGCGCGGCGTGCCGCCGCCGGCGGCGGCTAGCCGGCCAGGCAGGCCGGGCCGAGCAGCACCTTCAGGTCGCCGAACAGCGCCGGGTCGGGCTTGACCCGGTGCTTGTCGAGGCGGAGCACGGTGGTGGTGCGCGGCCCCTGGAGCTTGATCCGCACCTCGGTGTTGCCGTGGTGGTGGCGCAGGATCTCGCCCAGACGGGTCACCATCGGCGGGGTCACCTTGACGGTCGGGATGGTGAGGACGACGGGCGCGTTGGTGCCGGCCGAGGAGAGGTCGGGAACCATCATTTCCATCGCCACCAGCCGCGGCACGTCCTCGCGCTTGTCCAGGCGGCCCTTGACGAAGACGACCGTGTCCTCGACCAGCTGGGTGGAGACGAGCTGGTAGGTGGCCGGGAAGAACATGCACTCGATGGAGCCGGCCAGGTCCTCGACGGTGGCGATGGCCCAGGCGTTGCCCTGCTTGGTCATCTTGCGCTGGAGGCCCGAGATGATGCCGCCGATGGTGACGACCGCGCCGTCGGAGTGCTCGCCGCCGGTGAGCTGGGAGATGCCCGCGTCCGTCTTGTCGGAGAGGACGTGTTCCAGGCCGAAGAGCGGGTGGTCGGAGACGTAGAGGCCGAGCATCTCGCGCTCCTGGGCGAGCAGGTACGACTTCTCCCACTCCACGTCGGAGAACTCGACGTCGAGGCCGAAGCCCGGCTCGTCGCTCGCGCCCTCGTCACCCATCCCGCCGAAGAGGTCGAACTGTCCCTCGGCCTCCTTGCGCTTCACCGCGACCACGTTGTCGATCATCGGTTCGTGGTGGGCGACCAGGCCCTTGCGCGTGTGGCCCATCTCGTCGAAGGCGCCGGCCTTGATCAGCGACTCGACCGTCCGCTTGTTGCAGACGACGGCCTCGACCTTGTCCAGGAAGTCGGGGAAGGTCGAGTACTTCCCCTTGGCCTTCCTCGTCTTGATGATCGAGTCGACGACGTTGTTGCCGACGTTGCGGACGGCGGTGAGGCCGAAGAGGATCACGTCGTCGCCCTGGGCGGCGAAGTTCGGCTCGGACTCGTTCACGTTCGGCGGGAGCACCTTGATGCCCATGCGCCGGCACTCGTTCAGGTAGATCGCGGACTTGTCCTTGTCGTCCTTGACCGAGGTGAGCAGGCCCGCCATGTACTCGGCGGGGAAGTTCGCCTTGAGGTAGGCGGTCCAGTAGGAGACCAGTCCGTACGCGGCCGAGTGGGCCTTGTTGAAGGCGTAGCCGGCGAAGGGCACCAGGACGTCCCACAGCGCCTTGATCGCCTGGTCGCTGAAGCCCTTCTTCTTGGCCCCCTCCTCGAAGATGACGAAGTTCTTCGCCAGCTCCTCGGGCTTCTTCTTGCCCATCACGCGGCGCAGGATGTCGGCCTCGCCGAGCGAGTAGCCGGCGATGATCTGCGCGGCCTTCTGCACCTGCTCCTGGTACACGATCAGGCCGTAGGTGACCGCGAGGACCTCTTCGAGGGGCCCTTCCAGCTCCGGGTGGATCGGGGTGATCTCCTGCTGCTTGTTCTTGCGCAGGGCGTAGTTCGTGTGCGAGTTCATGCCCATCGGGCCCGGCCGGTACAGGGCCGAGACGGCGGAGATGTCCTCGAAGTTGTCGGGCTTCATCAGGCGCAGCAGGGAGCGCATGGGGCCGCCGTCGAACTGGAAGACGCCGAGGGTGTCACCGCGGCCGAGCAGTTCGAAGGTCTTGGGGTCGTCGAGCGGGAGGCCGAGGAGATCGATGTCGATCCCCTTGTTGGCCTTCACCATCTTGACGGCGTCGTCCATGATCGTGAGGTTGCGCAGGCCGAGGAAGTCCATCTTCAGCAGGCCGAGCGACTCGCAGCTCGGGTAGTCCCACTGGGTGATGGTGACGCCGTCGGTGTGCCGTACCCAGACGGGCACGTGGTCGGTGATCGTCTCGCTGGACATGATCACGCCGGCGGCGTGCACGCCCATCTGCCGGACCAGGCCCTCGACGCCCATGGCGGTGTCGATGACCTTCTTCACGTCGGGCTCGTTCTCGTACATCCCGCGGATCTCGCCGGCCTCGCCGTAGCGCGGGTGCTTGGGGTCGAGGATGCCGGAGAGCGGGATGCCCTTGCCGAGGACGTCGGCGGGCATGGCCTTGGTGAGCCGGTCGCCCATGGCGTACGGGTAGCCGAGGACGCGGGCGGAGTCCTTGATCGCGTTCTTGGCCTTGATGGTGCCGTAGGTGCCGATCATGGCGACCTTGTCGGCGCCGTACTTCTCGGTCACGTACCGGATCACCTCGACGCGCCTGCGCTCGTCGAAGTCGATGTCGACATCGGGCATGGAGACGCGCTCGGGGTTCAGGAAGCGCTCGAAGATCAGACCGTGGGTGAGCGGGTCGAGGTCGGTGATGCCCATGGCGTACGCGACGATCGAGCCGGCTGCGGAGCCTCGCCCCGGGCCGACCGCGATGCCCTGGTTCTTGGCCCACATGATGAAGTCGGCGACCACGAGGAAGTAGCCGGGGAAGCCCATCGAGATGATCGTGTCCATCTCGTACTCGGCCTGCTTCATCCGGTCGTCCGGAATGCCCCCGGGGTAGCGGCGGTCCATGCCGCGCATGGTCTCCTCACGGAACCAGGTGACCTCGGTGTAGCCGTCCGGGATGTCGAACTTCGGCATCAGGTTCCGGAACTGGAACATGCCCTCGGTGTCGACCTGCTCCGCGACCAGCCGGGTGTTGGCGCAGCCTTCCTGCCAGGCGTCCGAGGAGTCGATGGCGTACATCTCCTCCGTGGACTTCAGGTAGTAGCCGGTGCCGTCGAAGCGGAAGCGGTCCGGGTCGGAGAGGTTCTTGCCGGTCTGGATGCACAGCAGCGCGTCGTGGGCGGTGGCCTCGGCGGCGTAGGTGTAGTGCGAGTCGTTCGTGACCAGCGGCGGGATGCCGAGCTTCTTGCCGATCTCCAGGAGTCCGTCGCGGACCCGGCGCTCGATCTCGATGCCGTGGTCCATCAGCTCCAGGAAGTACCGCTCCTTGCCGAAGATGTCCTGGTACTCGGAGGCGGCCTTGAGGGCCTCGTCGAACTGGCCGAGGCGCAGTCGGGTCTGGAGCTCGCCGGAGGGGCAGCCGGTGGAGGCGATCAGCCCCTCGGACCACTTGGAGATGGTCTCCTTGTCCATCCGGGGCCACTTCGTGAGCCAGCCCTCGGCGTACGCGTCGGAGGACAGCCGGAAGAGGTTGTTCAGGCCGGTCGCGTTCGCCGCCCAGATCGTCTTGTGCGTGTATCCACCCGAACCGGACACGTCGTCGCGCTTCTGGTGCGGTTGCCCCCACTGGATCCTGCGCTTGTTGCGGCGGGACTCCGGCGCGACGTACGCCTCGATGCCGATGATCGGGGTGACCCCGGCCTTCTTCGCGGTGTGGAAGAAGTCATAGGCGCCGTGCAGGTTGCCGTGATCGGACATGGCGATGTGCGACATGCCCATCTCGTTGCACGCGTTGAACATGTCCTTCAGCCGCGCGGCACCGTCCAGCAGCGAATACTGGGTGTGGACGTGCAGGTGCGTGAACGGCGCCTTGGTCACGGTGGAGTCCTCCGGGCGGGAGTGAGGGGGGCAGCCTCGAAGTCTACGTCTCCCGAGTGACAGAAAACGGGCACCGACGGGTACGGTCATCCGTTGCAGACCCAGGGACGGTGTCCGATTCCACACCTTCCGCACGCGATCGATCCAGCGCCACCAGGAGGCACCCGCCATGGCGGTTCCCGAGACGACGAACGAGCAGCGCGCCGAGCAGATACTCGATGTGTTCGACACCGCCTTCGGTGAGCTCCTCGCCGCCGACCCCGCTGCCTTCCAGGTGAAGTTCCGCAAGATGGCGGCGTCCGCGTTCGCCTTCTACCGGGGGACGGCCTGCCTCTTCTACGCCGACCTGGAGCGCGACCGGCACGGCGGCCCGTACCTGGACGAGCGGACCGGCCGGGTGTGGATCCACGGCGATCTGCACGCCGAGAACTTCGGCACGTACATGGATTCCAACGGCCGCCTCGTCTTCAACGTCAACGACTTCGACGAGGCCTACGTCGGCCCCTTCACCTGGGACCTGAAGCGCTTCGCCGCCTCCATCGCCCTGATCGGCTACACCAAGGCGCTCAGCGACGAGCAGATCAGCGGGCTCGTGCGGATCTACGCGGCCGCCTACCGGGAGCGGATCCACGCCCTGGCCACCGGCGCCAAGCACGAGGAGGTCCCCTCCTTCACCCTGGACACCGCCGACGGCCCGCTGCTGGCCGCCCTGCGCGCCGCCCGCGCGCGGACCCGCTTCTCGCTCCTCGACTCGATGACGGAGATCCGGGACTACGAGCGCCGCTTCACGGCGGGCCCCGGCACCATCGAGCTGGACGCCGCCACCCGGTACAAGGTGCTGGCCGCCTTCGACGGGTACCTGGAGACCCTGCCGGAGGAGTCCCTGGTGCGCCCGGACTCCTACCGGGTCAAGGACGTGGTGGGGCGGCGGGGCGTCGGGATCGGCTCGGCCGGCCTGCCCTCGTACAACATCCTGCTGGAGGGGCACAGCGACGCCCTGGAGAACGACGTCGTGATCTACCTCAAGCAGGCGCAGACCCCGGCGGTGTCCCGGCACATCACCGAGCGGTCGGTGCGGGACTACTTCCAGCACGAGGGGCACCGCACGGTGATCTCGCAGCGGGCCCTCCAGGCGCACGCCGACCCGTGGCTGGGCTGGACGGAGCTGGACGGCTCCGGGCAGCTGGTGGCGGAGGTCTCCCCGTACGCGGTGGACCTGGACTGGTCGGACCTGGACGACCCCGAGGAGATCGCGGCGGTGGTCGCCGACCTGGGTCGGGCCACGGCGACGATGCACGCGGCGGCGGACGAGGCGGAGAGCGGCCAGTCCCTGGTGCCCTTCTCCACGGAGCGGGCCATCGACGCGGCGATCGCCGCCGACGAGGTCGGCTTCCCGGAGCTGCTGGTCGACTTCGCCCACGCCTACGGGGCCCGGGCGCGCGCCGACCACCAGATCTTCGTCGATCTGTTCCGCAACGGCCGGATCACGTCGTAGCGGACGGGCCGTCGGGAACCCGGGGCCTCCGATTCACAGGGAGTCGTGAAAGACTCGCGGCGATGGACATATCAGGGGCAGGACTCCGGGGGCTGCGAGCCGCGCTGTTCAGCGCGTTCGTCGTGCTGCTCTCCGCGGGCTCGCACGTCCTCATGTCCCGGGTGCCGTTGCCGCCCGCGCTGGTGGCCGGTTCCTTCGCGGGGGTGTTCGCCCTGGCGTTCGCGCTGGCCGGCCGGGAGCGCGGCTTCGGCCCGATCGCCGGGTTGCTGGTGCCGCTGGAGCTGGCGGCCGACACCGTCTTCACCGCCGGGCAGCACCTCTGTTACGGCCCCGCGGGCGGCCCGGTCGCCGGTCCGCTGCGTGCGCTGGGCCTGGACGAACTGTGCGGGGGCACCCCGGTCGGCGGGCAGTTGGCCGGTGTGCCCGGCCCCGTGACCGATCCGGGCGCGCTGGCCGCCGCGGCGGGGGCCTGGACGCCCTGGCTGCTGCTGGGCGGGCACGTCGCGGTCGGGATGCTGGCCGCCGCGTGGCTGCGGTACGGCGAGCGGGCACTGGGCCGGCTGCTGCGGGCCGTGGCCGCCTTCGCCTTCCGGCCGCTGCTGCTGGCGGTGGCCTCGGTCTCGGCGATCGCCGGTCCGGCGCGCCGGCGGGCATGCCCGCCGCGGCCGGGCTCGGGGGCCCGTACCCGGTTCCCGGCACATTCCGTGGGGCGGAGGGGACCGCCCGTGCGCGGGACGCTCGCGAGCGTCTGACACGCGTACGGCATTCCCCCTCTTCTTCCACACCCCACGGAGATCACGATGAGTTCACGCAACAGCCAGGCGAACAAGGCGGCGGCCCGCGAGCGACTGCGCGTCGAGCGCGAGAAGCAGGCCAAGAAGGACAAGGCGCGCCGCCAGCTGATCGTCGCCGGCGCGGTGGTGGCCACGTTGGCCCTGGCCGGCGGCGTCGGCTACGCGGTCGTGCAGGCCAACCAGCCCGACCACTGGGAGAAGGCGGCCTCGGCGGAGCTGGTCAAGCCCAAGAACACCTCGGGCGACAACGGCACCACGGTCGTCATCGGCAAGCCCGAGGCGAAGAAGACCCTGGACCTGTACGAGGACTCGCGCTGCCCGGCGTGCGCCGCCTTCGAGCAGACCAGTGGCGAGCAGATCAAGAAGGACGTGGACGCGGGCAAGTTCAAGCTCCGCTACTTCGGCGCGACCTTCATCGACAACGCCGCCCAGGGCGAGGGTTCGAAGAACGCGCTGAGCGCGCTGGGCGCGGCGCTGAACGTCAGCCCGGACGCCTTCCTCGCGTACAAGGGGGCGCTCTACTCCAAGGAACTGCACCCCGAGGAGACCGTCGACAGCTTCGCCAAGGACGACTACCTGATCAAGGTCGCGGACACGGTCCCGGCGCTCAAGGGCAACGCCGAGTTCAAGAAGGCCGTCGAGGACGGCACCTATGACCGGTGGGCGCTGGAGATGTCGAAGGTCTTCAACAAGTCCGAGGTGAAGGGCACGCCGACCCTGATGATGGACGGCAAGAAGATCGAAACCCCCTCGACGGCGGAGGCGTACACCGCGGCGATCGAGAAGGCCCTCGCGGGCTGACCCTCCCCGGCCCCGACAACGGGCGGACGTGAACGGGCGGACGAACTCCTGGAGTTCGTCCGCCCGTTGCCTTCCCATGTCTGTACCGACGGTATACCGGTCAGTAATATGACCGCCCGTGACCAGTCATCTCTCTCCTTCCCCCGCCGCGACAAACCCGCGCCGCCGTACGGTGGTTCTGGGCGCCGCGGCCGCGGCCGCGCTCGCACCGATCGCCACGCTGGGCCTCTCGCCCGCCCACGCGGCGCAGACCGCCCCCGCCTTCCTGCACGGCATCGCCTCCGGCGACCCGCTGCCCGACGGGGTCCTCCTGTGGACCCGCGTCACCCCCTCCCCCGAGGCCGTCCCCGGTTCCGGCCTCGGCCCGGCCACCGCCGTGGGCTGGGAGGTGGCCGAGGACCGCAACTTCACCCGGGTCGTGGCGGGCGGCGCCGTCACGGCGACCGCCGCCGCCGACCACACGGTCAAGGTGGACGTGCGCGGCCTGCGCCCGCACACCTCGTACTGGTACCGCTTCACCGCAGGGGAGACCGTCTCCGCGATCGGGCGCACCCTGACCGCCCCGCCCGTCGACGCGGCCACGCCGGGGATCCGCTTCGGCGTGGTCTCCTGCGCGAACTGGGAGTCCGGGTACTTCTCCGCGTACCGGCACCTGGCGGCCCGCACCGACCTGGACGCGGTCCTGCACCTGGGCGACTACGTGTACGAGTACGCCTCCGGGGCCTATCCCGAGGCCAAGTACGTCGTGCGCCCGCACCAGCCGCGGCACGAGATCGTCTCGTTGGCCGACTACCGGACCCGGCACGGCGCGTACAAGACCGACGTGGACCTCCAGGCGCTGCACGCGGCGCACCCCGTCGTCGCGATCTGGGACGACCACGAGTTCGCCAACGACGCCTGGTCCGGCGGCGCGGAGAACCACACGCCGGGCGCCGAGGGCGACTGGGCGGCCCGCGCGAGCGCCGCGAAGCAGGCGTACTTCGAGTGGATGCCGGTCCGTGCCTCCATAGCCGGCACCGTCTACCGGCGGCTGCGCTTCGGCAGCCTCGTCGACCTGCACCTGCTGGACCTGCGGACCTTCCGCTCGCAGCAGGTCAAGGTGGGCAGCGGCGCGGTGGACGACCCGGAGCGCACGATCACCGGGCGGGCGCAGTTGGACTGGCTGAAGTCGGGGCTGGCGAACTCGAACGCCACCTGGAAGCTGGTCGGCACCTCGGTGATGATCTCGCCGGTGGCGTTCGGTTCGCTGCCCGCGCACCTGCTCAAGCCCCTCGCGAAGCTGCTGGGGCTGCCCGAGGGCGGTCTGGCGATCAGCACGGACCAGTGGGACGGCTACACGGACGACCGCAAGGAGCTCCTGGGTCACCTGAAGGACCGCGGCATCAAGAACACGGTCTTCCTGACCGGTGACATCCACATGGCGTGGGCGAACGACGTCCCGGTGAACATGGCGACGTATCCGGGCTCGGGCACGGCGGCGACCGAGTTCGTGGTGACGTCGGTGACCTCCGACAACATCGACGACATCCTGCACGTGCCGGCGGACACCGCCTCACTGGTCGCCGAGACCGCCATCAAGGCCGCCAACTGGCACGTGAAGTGGCTGGACATGGACGCTCACGGCTACGGCGTCCTGGACGTGACGGGCGAGCGTTCGCAGATGGACTACTTCGTGGTCTCGGACAAGCGCAGGCAGGACGCGCGCTCCACGTGGGCCCGCTCGTACCGCACCCTGAACGGGACGCAGAAGGTCGAGCGGGCCGACCGCCCGGTTTCCTGACATTCCATCAATTTTGCTGCTCAGAGGGGCGCTTGGTTTACACCAGGCGCCCCTTTCGCCTCTCACGCAACAAATCTTTAACCGCCGAGATCTTGCCATCCTTATGACATGCCCACGTAAGCTCGCGCCGGCGTGAGGAAGTCCCTCACCCCCCACCACGCTTCGCGAGGAGTACACGTGCGCGCTCTCGCCCGCATATCCCCCCTTCTCCGCCGCCGCATCACGGGTACGGCCCTGTTGGCCGGAACCCTGGCGTTCGCCCCGCTGACGGCCCCCACATCCGTCGCTGCGGCACCCGCAGCCAAGACCCCGGCGCAGGCCTGTCTCGAACAGGCCGGCGGCGCCGCCGCCAACGCCCGTGTCGCGCGCCCGCGCGACCACCAGGCCGCCGACCCGAACGAGGTGACGGACGCCCAGGTCAAGGCCATGGACGCCGACCTCAAGAGAAGACTCGGCCAGTCGACCCCGCAGCAGCTCGACGGCATGCGCGCCCGGGCCGCCGCCGCCACGACCATCCCGGTCTACGTGCACGTCATCCACTCCGGTGCGACCGGAAAGCTGACCGCCGCGCAGATCAACAGCCAGCTCGCGGTCCTCAACTCGGCCTACGCCGGCCAGGGCAGCGGCAACGTCAACTCCGGCTTCCAGTTCTCCCTGGCCGGGACCGACTACACCGACAACGCGACCTGGTACAACGTCTCGGACGGCACCACCGCCGAGAAGAACATGAAGAACGCCCTGCGCAAGGGCGGCAAGAACGCCCTGAACCTCTACACCGCCAACCTCGGCGGCGGGCTCCTCGGCTGGGCCACCTTCCCCAGCTCCTACGCCTCCCAGCCCAAGATGGACGGCGTGGTCATCCTCAACAGCTCGATCCCCGGCGGCTCCTCCGCCAACTACAACCAGGGCGACACCGCCACCCACGAGGTCGGCCACTGGCTCGGCCTCTACCACACCTTCCAGGGCGGCTGCTCGGGCAGCGGCGACTCGGTCTCCGACACCCCGGCCGAGGCGAGCGCCGCGTTCGAGTGCCCGACCGGCCGCGACACCTGCGGTGCGAGCGGCGCGGACCCGATCCACAACTTCATGGACTACACGTACGACTCCTGCATGTACCAGTTCACGAGCGGCCAGGTGTCGCGCATGAAGAGCATGTGGACGGCGTACCGGGCCTGACACACGGGAAGGGGCCCGGCCGGGTGTCCGCCCGGCCGGGCCCCTTCGCGCGCACCCGCCCCCTACAGCCCGTCGAGGAAGGACAGCGCGACCTTCCAAGTCTGCTCGGCGGCCTCCGCGTCGTAGTCGTCGAGATCGGGATCGGTGAACAGGTGCCCGGCGCCCGGGTAGCCGTGGACCTCCACGTCCGCCCCGGCCCGGCGCATCCCCAGGTACCAGGCGGTCAGCCAATCGTGCGGTTCGAAGGGGTCCGGGTCCGCCACGTGCAGCTGCACCGGCAGGTCGTCCGCCGAGACGTCGTCCTCCAGGTCGGACGTACCGTGCAGGAGCAGCAGCCCGCGGGCCTTCTCGTCGTGCAGCGCCAGGTGCTGCGCCACGGAGGCGCCGAAGGAGAAGCCCGCGTAGACCAGACCCCGGTCCGAGTAGGGGGCGGCGGCCAGGATCGCGCGCTTGAGCAGTTCGTCACGGCCGATCTCGTCCCGGTGGGCCATGCCCTCCTCGACGGTCCCGAACGTGCGCCCCTCGAACAGGTCGGGCACGTGGACCTCGTGCCCCGCCGCGCGCAGCCGGTCGGCCGCCGCGTGCACTGCGGGCCGCAGCCCGTACGTCGAATGGAAGAGCATGATGTTCATATCCCCATCGTGCCAGTTTCCCGGGTCCCCTTCCGGTTAGGTTCACGGGCATGGACATGGAGAACGTGCTGCGCCCCGTCGTGGTCCTCGGCGGCGCCGTGGTCCTCACGCTGGCCGCCGGCCGGCTGCTGGACCTGCTGCTCCGCCGGGCCGACGCCCGCCACGGGGAGACCCCCCTGTGGGGGCTGCTGCGCCGGTGCGGTCCGCCCTTCCGGATCGTCCTGTGCACGGCCCTGCTGCGCGCCTCCTACCCCCAGACCAAGATCCTCGCGGATCACCGCGAGGGCGTGGGCCGGGCCCTCACCCTGGTGCTGATCGCCTCGACCGCCTGGCTGCTGATCCGGATCGCCACCGCCGCCGTCGACTCGACGTACACGCGCTACGCGGCCGGCGCCGGCGACGCCGCCCGGGTCCGCCGGGTCCGCACCCAGGTCGCGCTGATCCAGCGGGTCGTGACCGCCGTGGTCGTCGTCGTGGCGATCGCCGCCATGCTGCTGACCTTCCCCGCGATGCGCGCGGTCGGCGCCTCGATGCTGGCGTCCGCGGGCGTCCTCGGCATCGTGGCCGGCATCGCCGCGCAGTCCGCGCTGGGCAACCTCTTCGCCGGCCTCCAGATCGCCTTCGGCGACACCGTCCGCATCGGGGACACCGTGGTCGTGGACAAGGAGTGGGGCACGGTCGAGGAGATCACCCTCACCTTCCTGGTGGTCCGCACCTGGGACGAGCGCCGGATCACGATGCCGGTCTCGTACTTCACCGGCAAGCCGTACGAGAACTGGTCGCGCGGCGGGGCCCAGATGACCGGGACGGTCTTCCTGCACCTGGACCACTCGGCGCCGATCCCGCTGCTGCGCGAGCAGCTGTCGGAGATCCTCAAGGACACCCCGGAGTGGGACGGGCGCGGGAGCGGCCTGGTCGTCACCGACTCCACCCCCAACACGATCCAGGTCCGGGCCACGGTCACCGCGAAGGACGCCGACGACATCTGGACCGTGCGCTGCGTGGTCCGCGAGCGCCTGATCACCTGGCTGGTGGACCACCACCCGTACGCCCTCCCGCACGTGAACACGGCCGACGCGGTCCAGCAGCCCCCGCTGACGGCCTAGGGGCTGCGCAGGCTGCGGACGTCGAGGTGGCGGAGCACCCGGTCCACGATCTCCGGGTTCGACCCCGGTTCGCTGCGCGCCGACAGCACCTCGTGCCGGGCGGCGGACATCATCTCGCGTTGGATCCGCTGGACGTCCCGGATCCGCTCGACCCGCTTCGCGTACGCCTCCCGCCGCTCCTCGTCGACCATGTCGGGGCTGATCCTGGCCCCCACGTCGTAGGCCCGCCGGTACAGGGTCTCCACCAGGTCCTCGGGGAGGTCCTCCGCCTCCTCGATCTCCTTCAGGCGCTGCTTCGCGGCCTTGGCGGCGCGGATCGCGAGCCGGCGCTCGGTCTCCTTCTCCTCGTCCTCGTCGGCCTCCACTCCCAGCCGGCGCACCAGCCAGGGCAGGGTCAGGCCCTGGCAGACCAGCGTCGCCATGATCACGGCGAAGGCGATGAAGATGATCTGGTCCCGCGCCGGGAAGGGGTCCCCGCCCTCCACCTTCAGCGGGATGGCCAGGGCCAGCGCCACCGAGGCCACGCCGCGCATCCCGGCCCACCACATGACGACGCTCTCCCGCCAGCTCACCGGGATCTCCTCGTCGTAGTCGCGCCGGTTGTGCAGCTTCTTCGCGAGCCAGCCGGCCGGCAGCAGCCACGCCAGTCGTACGCCGACCACCACGGCGACCACGATCCCCGCCCAGCCGGCCATCTCCCCCACGCGGTCGCCCGCGACGCCGAACACGTGGTGCAGTTCGAGTCCGATCAGGCCGAACGCGACGCCGGTGACCAGCATGTCGACGATCTCCCAGAACGTGTGCCCGGCGAGGCGTCCGAGCACGTCGTCGGCGTCGGTCGCGTACTCGGCGAGGAACAGCGCGGTGGTCAGCACGGCCAGCACCCCGGAGCCCTGGAGTTCCTCGGCGACCACGTACGCCACGAACGGCACCAGCAGTGTCAGGCCGATCTGGAGGGTGACCTCGCCGAGCCGGCCCATGAGCCGGTTCGTGGCCCAGCCGAGCGCGAGCCCCACGACCACCGCGACCACGGCGGAGAGCACGAACTCCCCGAGCGCGTCGGGCCAGGAGAAGCTGCCGCTGACGGCGGCGGCGATGGCCACGTGGTAGAGCACGATGGCGGTGACGTCGTTGAAGAGCCCCTCGCCCTCCAGGATGGACACCATGCGGCGCGGCAGCCCGAGCGCGCCGGCGACGGCGGTGGCCGCGACCGGGTCGGGGGGCGCGACGAGCGCGCCGAGCGCGACGGCCGCGGCGATGGGCAGCCCGGGGACGGCGGCGTGCGCGACGGCGGCCACGGCGGCGGTGGTCACGAAGACCAGGGCCACGGCCAGCAGCAGGATGGGGCGCACGTTGGCGGCGAACTGGCGCCAGGAGGTGCGCTGCACGGAGGCGTACAGCAGCGGCGGAAGCACCAGCGGCAGGATGTACTCGGGCGGGATGTCGACGTTCGGCACGGCCGGCACGAGGGCCAGCACCACCCCGCCGATGGTCATCAGCACGGGCGAGGGCAACTTGAGCCGGTCCCCGAGCGGTACGGTCACCACGGCGCCGAGCAACAACACGAACAACAGAGCAAGCTGATCCACAACCCCCAGCCTGCCCCATCCGCCCGCCGAGCCCCGCCAGCCCCGCCGGCTTTCCGGGCGCGGGCTCCGGGGCGGGGCCCTGCGGCGACACCCGACGCCCGGCCGGGCCGGACGAGCTACGGCAGGCGGCGCCGCATCGACCGGTGCGGGATGCCCGCGTCCTGGAACTCCGGCCCGTAGGCCTCGTATCCGAGCCGCTCGTAGAAGGCGAGGGCGTGCGTCTGCGCGCCCAGGTCGACGGCGGCCAGTCCCAGCCTCGCGGCCTCCGCCTCGATGGCCCGGACCAGCGCCGCGCCGACGCCCAGTCCGCGCGCCGACTTCGCGACGGCGAGCCGCCCGAGGGAGCCGATCTCCGGGGCGCCCGTCTTGCCGAGCGCCTCGGGCCCGTGCAGCAGCCGGCCGGTGCCCAGCGGTTCCCCGTCCGGCCCCTCGGCCAGCACGTGCACCGCGATCGCGTCGTACGCGTCGTACTCGATGGACTCCGGCACGGACTGCTCGACCACGAACACCTCGGTCCGCACGGCGAAGCAGGCCGCCAGGTCGGCGTCGCAGGAGGCCACGCGCACCTGGTACGAGGTCACTCGCTCTCCGCCCGGATCACGTCCAGGGCGTGCTGGAGGTCCGCCGGGTAGCCGCTCTCGAACTCCACCCACCGGCCGTCCGACGGGTGCTCGAAACCGAGCCGCACCGCGTGCAGCCACTGTCGGGTCAGCCCCAGTCGCTTCGCGACCGTCGGGTCGGCGCCGTAGGTGAGGTCGCCGACGCAGGGGTGCCGGTGCGCGGACATGTGCACGCGGATCTGGTGCGTGCGGCCGGTCTCCAGCTTGATGTCCAGCAGGGAGGCCGCGCGGAAGGCCTCGATCAGGTCGTAGTGGGTGACCGAGGGCTTGCCCTCCTGGGTCACGGCCCACTTGTAGTCGGCGCTGGGGTGGCGGCCGACGGGCGCGTCGATGGTGCCGCTCATCGGGTCCGGGTGGCCCTGCACCAGCGCGTGGTAGCGCTTGTCGACCACGCGCTCGCGGAACTGGTTCTTCAGGGAGGTGTACGCCCGCTCCGACTTCGCGACGGCCATCAGGCCGGACGTGCCGACGTCGAGGCGGTGCACGATGCCCTGGCGCTCGGAGGCGCCGGAGGTCGAGATCCGGTAGCCGGCCGCGGCGAGGCCACCGATGACGGTGGTGCCGGTCCAGCCGGGGCTCGGGTGGGCGGCGACGCCCACCGGCTTCATGATGACGACGATGTCGTCGTCGTCGTGCACGATCTCCATGCCGGGGACCGGTTCGGCCACCAGCTCCACGGGTCGCGGCGGCGCGGGCATCTCGACTTCGAGCCAGGCGCCACCGTGCACACGCTCGGACTTCCCGACGACACTGCCGTCGACCGACACCTTCCCTGCGGCCGCGAGATCGGCCGCCTTCGTCCGGGAAATCCCGAACATACGGGCGATGGCGGCGTCGACGCGCTCGCCCTCCAGGCCATCGGGAACGGGCAGGGTTCGGATCTCGGGAATCGTACTCACCTGTCGAGTATGCAGGACGGGGCGCGGCAGCCTTCCCGCGAGCCGCCCCGCGATCAGTCCTTGTGGACCGTGCCGTCCGGGTCGAGGCCCCTGAACGAGAGCAGGACGATCAGGATTCCGCCGCACACGATCGCCGAGTCCGCGAGGTTGAAGACGGCGAAGTGGGCGGGCGCGATGAAGTCGACGACCGCTCCCCGGAAGACGCCCGGCGAACGGAAGATCCGGTCGGTCAGGTTGCCCAGCGCGCCGCCCAGCAGCAGGCCCAGCGCGATCGCCCACGGCAGGCTGTAGAGCTTGCGCGCCAGCCGGACGATCACCACGATCACCGTGGCCGCGATGCAGGTGAAGATGATCGTGAAGGCCTCGCCGAAGCCGAAGGCGGCCCCGGGGTTGCGGATCGCCGAGAACTTCAGCAGGTCACCGATGATCTCGATGGGCTGCTCGTGCTCCAGTTTCGCGACGACCAGCATCTTGCTGCCGAGGTCGATCAGGTACGCCAGCGTCGCCACCACGAGCAGTGCCACGATCCGCCGGCGCCCCTTGGGCGCGGTCGATTCGGGCTCGGTGTCGTCCCCGACCTCCGGCGTACCGATGATGCGCTCCGCCTCTGCCACGTGAGTCCCTCGAACTAGCTCGAACCAGGTTCCGGCGAAACCGCCCTGCCAGGTTCCTGGACCCTGACGAGACACGAGAGTACGTCAGGGCGCCCGCCCGCCGCCCGGCCATGGCGTGATCCGAAAGACACGCCCTAGTGCCGCCGCTCCTGCTTCTGCTTGCAGTCCACGCAGAGGGTGGCGCGGGGGAACGCCTGCATCCGGGCCTTTCCGATGGGCTTCCCGCAGGTCTCGCAGAGGCCGTAGGTGCCCGCCTCCAGCCGTTCCAGCGCGCGTTCCGTCTGCTCCAGCATCAGGCTGGCGTTCGCCGCGAGGGCCAGTTCGGATTCGCGGGTGATGTTCTTGGTGCCGGTGTCCGCCTGGTCGTCTCCCGCGCCGTCGCCCGAGTCCCGCATCAGGCCCGAGATGGCCGCGTCGGAGGCCTGGAGCTCGGCCCTCAGACGCAGCACCTCGCTCTCCAGCTCGGCCCGGGCCTCGGCGACCTCCGCCGGCGTCCAGGGGTCCTCTCCCGGGCGTACGGGGAGCTCTCCGGGGGTGGCGGCCACCGCGCCGCCCCGCGCCTTGGGCAATCCACTGGTGGCGGCGGCCGTCTTCCTGGCCGTGCCGGTGCTCTTCTTGGCGACCACTTTCCGGGCTCCCGTCTCTGACGCGGCATGCGCCGCCCCCTCGGCCTCGGCCGGTTTGGCCGTGACCTTCTTCGCCGTCGACTTCTCGGCTGCGGCCACCTTGGCGGTGGACGCCGACTTCCTCGCGGGTGCCTTTTTCGCGGGCGCCTTCCGTACGGCGGCCGTCTTCTCGGGCGCCGTCTCGGCGGGAGCCGGCGCCGGTGCCCCGACCTCGGTTCCGACCTCGGCCCCGACAGCCTTCCCGACAGCCTTCTTGGTAGTCCCGGCGGTCTTCTTCGCCACCATGGCCGCGGCCCCTTCACATACTGTGATCATTGCTCGCGAATCGTGCCGGAACGATAAATCGACGCCGGCCCCGCGGCAACGGGGCGCGCATCCCGCGAGGTCAACCTGCATCCGTTGTGCCCATCCGGCGGCCCGGTAATCCGCCCCTCCCGCCCCACCGGAACCGGGAGCGGCACGTCCGCCCATCCGGGTCACCGCGGCCCCCGCCCCGCGACCCCGCGCCGCGCCCGGAATATCGGTCGGCCCCGTGTCCCCCCGGCCCGTACACTGGGCCCAGCGAGAGGCATGGATGGGGACGAGTAGCGTCGGACGCAGCCAGGAGCGACCCGGGGACGGTGAGAGCCCGGGGGCGAGCGCGATGCGAAGGATCACCCCGGAGCCGCCGGAAGAAAGCCGTCACGATCACGGATCCCGCACGGATCCCCGTACGGGAAGTAGAACCGGCTTCGCACCCCAATGAGGGGGCCATCGGATTCGTCCGACGGCCAAGGAGGGTGGTACCGCGGGAGCGCGACAAGGCTCTCGTCCCTCCGGACGGAAGTGACATCCCGCCGGAGGAAGAGTTCAGCCTCATGACCACACCGCCGCAGTACCGCCCGGTCCCCGCCCAGGTGGACCTGGCCGCCCTCGAACACGCCGTCCTGGACTTCTGGCGCGAGAGCAAGACCTTCGCCAAGACGCTGGAGCAGTCCGAGGGCCGCCCCGAGTGGGTCTTCTACGAGGGCCCGCCCACCGCGAACGGCATGCCCGGCGCGCACCACATCGAGGCCCGCGTCTTCAAGGACGTCTTTCCCCGCTTCCGCACCATGCGCGGCTACCACGTGGCCCGCAAGGCCGGCTGGGACTGCCACGGCCTGCCCGTCGAGCTGGCGGTCGAGAAGGAACTCGGCTTCAACGGCAAGCAGGACATCGAGGCCTACGGCATCGCCGAGTTCAACTCCAAGTGCCGCGAGTCGGTGACCCGTCACACCGACGCGTTCGCCGAGCTCACGACCCGCATGGGCTACTGGGTCGACCTGGACGACGCCTACCGGACCATGGACCCCGAGTACGTGGAGTCCGTGTGGTGGTCGCTGAAGGAGATCTTCAACAAGGGTCTGCTCACCCAGGACCACCGCGTCGCCCCCTGGTGCCCGCGCTGCGGCACCGGCCTCTCCGACCACGAGCTGGCCCAGGGCTACGAGACGGTCGTCGACCCCTCGGTCTACGTCCGCTTCCCGCTGACCTCCGGCCCCCTCGCGGGCGACGCCGCCCTGCTGGTGTGGACGACGACCCCGTGGACCCTGGTGTCCAACACGGCCGTCGCCACGCACCCCGAGGTCACGTACGTCGTCGCCACCAACGGCGAGGAGCGGCTGGTCGTCGCCGAGCCGCTGCTGGAGAAGTCCCTCGGCGAGGGCTGGGAGGCCACCGGCGAGACCTTCACCGGCAAGGAGATGGAGCGCTGGACGTACCGGCGCCCCTTCGACCTGGTCGAGTTCCCGGAGCCCGCCCACTACGTCGTGAACGCCGAGTACGTCACGACCGAGGACGGCACCGGTCTGGTCCACCAGTCCCCCGCCTTCGGCGCCGACGACCTCGCGGTCTGCCGCGCCTACGGGCTGCCGGTCGTGAACCCGGTCCGCCCCGACGGCACCTTCGAGGAGGACGTCCCGCTCGTCGGCGGTGTCTTCTTCAAGAAGGCCGACGAGAAGCTGACCGCCGACCTCGACGCGCGCGGCCTGCTCTTCAAGCACATCGCCTACGAGCACAGCTACCCGCACTGCTGGCGCTGCCACACCGCGCTGCTCTACTACGCGCAGCCGTCCTGGTACATCCGCACCACCGCCGTCAAGGACGCGATGCTGCGGGAGAACGAGAAGACGAACTGGTTCCCGGACTCGGTGAAGCAGGGCCGCTTCGGCGACTGGCTGAACAACAACATCGACTGGGCGCTCTCCCGGAACCGCTACTGGGGCACGCCGCTGCCGATCTGGCGCTGCGAGGAGAACCACCTCACCTGCGTCGGTTCCCGCGCCGAGCTGGGCGAGCTGTCCGGCACCGACCAGTCGGCCCTGGACCCGCACCGCCCGTACATCGACGACATCACCTTCACCTGCACGCACGAGGGCTGCTCCCTCGAAGCGGTGCGCGTGCCGGAGGTCATCGACGCCTGGTACGACTCGGGTTCGATGCCGTTCGCGCAGTGGGGCTACCCGCACAAGAACAAGGAGATCTTCGAGAAGCGCTACCCGGCGCAGTTCATCTCGGAGGCCATCGACCAGACGCGCGGGTGGTTCTACACGCTGATGGCGGTCGGCACCCTCGTCTTCGACAAGTCCTCCTACGAGAACGTGGTCTGCCTGGGCCACATCCTCGCCGAGGACGGCCGCAAGATGTCCAAGCACCTGGGCAACACCCTCGAACCGATCCAGCTGATGGACCAGCACGGCGCGGACGCCGTGCGCTGGTTCATGGCGGCCGGCGGCTCCCCGTGGGCGGCGCGCCGCGTGGGCCACGGCACGATCCAGGAGGTCGTCCGCAAGACGCTCCTCACGTACTGGAACACGGTGGCCTTCCAGGCCCTGTACGCCCGCACGTCGAACTGGGCGCCGTCGGCGGCCGACCCGGCGCCCGCGGACCGCACGGTCCTGGACCGCTGGCTGCTCTCCGAGCTGCACGCCCTCACCTCCGAGGTCACGGAGGCGATGGAGTCCTACGACACCCAGCGCGCCGGCAAGCTGCTGTCGTCCTTCGTGGACGACCTGTCGAACTGGTACGTCCGCCGCTCGCGCCGCCGCTTCTGGCAGGGCGACAAGGCGGCCCTGCGCACCCTCCACGACGTGGTGGAGACGGTGACGCGGCTGATGGCCCCGTTGACCCCCTTCATCACGGAGCGGGTCTGGCAGGACATGGTCGTCCCGGTCACCCCGGACGCCCCGGAGTCCGTCCACCTCTCGACGTGGCCGGTGGCGGACACCAGCGCGATCGACCCGGAGCTGTCCCGGCAGATGCAGTTGGTGCGCCGCCTGGTGGAGCTGGGTCGGGCGACCCGCGCGGAGTCGGGCGTCAAGACCCGTCAGCCGCTGTCCCGGGCCCTGGTGGGCGCGGCCGGTTTCGACGCCCTGACCCCCGAGCTCCGGGCCCAGATCACGGAGGAGCTGAACGTCTCCTCGCTGGCCTCCCTGTCCGAGGTCGGCGGGTCCCTCGTGGACACGACGGCGAAGGCCAACTTCCGTGCGCTGGGCAAGCGGTTCGGCAAGGGCGTGCAGGACGTCGCCAAGGCCGTGGCCGCGGCGGACGCGGCGGGACTCTCGCTGGCCCTGCGCTCCGGTGAGGCCTCGGTCGAGGTGAACGGCGAGACCGTGACCCTCACCCCGGAGGACGTCATCATCACCGAGACCCCCCGCGAGGGCTGGTCGGTGGCGTCCGATTCCGGCGCGACCGTCGCCCTGGACCTGGAGATCACCCCGGAACTGCGGCTGGCGGGCTTGGCCCGCGACGCGATCCGCCTGATCCAGGAGGCCCGGAAGAACTCCGGCCTGGACGTGGCGGACCGGATCGCCCTGCGGTGGTCCTCGGCGGACCCCGAGCTCGTGACGGCCCTGACGGACCACGCGGAACTCATCGCGGACGAGGTCCTGGCCACGGACTTCGCCACCGGCGAGGCCGACGCGTCCTACGGCGACCCGTTCACGGACGAGCCCCTCGGCCTGACGTTCCGCCTCCGCAAGGCGTAACCCCCACCCACCCCGACGGCCCGCGCCTCCCACCCGGGAGCCGCGGGCCGCCGACGTTCCCGGCCTCGGCGCGTCCGCGCACACCCCCAGCCCCGCCGAACACCCCCAGCCTCGCCGACACTTCCCACCCCGCCGACACCCCCAGCCCCGCCGGCGTTTGAGGCGCGGGGTCCGGGGCGGAGCCCCGGGAACGGCGTCCCGGGCCCGGGTACGCAAACGGGCCGGGCCCGGTACCCCCTGAGGGGAACCGGGCCCGGCCCGAAAGACTGCCGACAGACGCGGCGGCGGCGCCTAGTTGTCGTCCTCGTCGATCAGGAAGCCACGCATCGGCGACGGCGCCTGCATCGGCTGCGGAGCAGCCGGCCGCACCGGAGCCATCGGCTGGGTCATCGCCGGGGACATCTGCTGCTGGCCACCGTAGGACGGACCGCTCATCGGGGACGGGCCACCCATCGGGGAGGGACCGCCCATGGGGGACGGGCCACCCATCGAGTGCCCCATCGCACCGGCCGGAGCCATGGAGGGCGACGGCGACGGCGGCAGCGCGGGTCCGGCCGGGTTGCGCGGCGGGGCCAGCGAGTCGTCGGCCTGGGTCTCCAGCTGGCGCAGCTGGGACTCCAGGTAGGACTTCAGACGCGTGCGGTACTCACGCTCGAAGCCTCGCAGGTCCTCGACCTTGCGCTCCAGCGTGGCGCGGGCGGACTCCAGGGAGCCCATCGCGACGCGGTGCTTCTCCTGCGCGTCCCGCTCCAGGGCGTCGGCCTTGGCTCGGGCGTCCCGCTCCAGGCCCTCGGCGCGCGAACGGGCCTCGCCGACGATCTTGTTGGCCTCGGAACGGGCCTCCGCGATCGCCTGGTCGGCGGTCTGCTGCGCGAGCGACAGGACGCGGGCGGCGCTGTCGCCACCGGGGCCCTGCTGCGGGAGCTGCTGGTGCTGCTGGTGCATCTGCTGGCCCATGGGCTGCATCTGCTGCCCCATCGGCTGCATCTGCTGGCCCATCGGCTGGCCGAGCGGGTTCTGGCCGCCCATGGACTGCTGCTGCATCTGCTGCATCTGCTGGGGCTGCTGCATCTGCTGCGGCTGGCCCATCTGCTGCTGGCCACCCATGTTGTGCTGCTGCATGGGGCCGCCCATCGGGCCGGGACCCTGCTGGCCCTGTCCACCGGGGCCGGGGGGCAGCTGCGGCTGACCGCCGGGCAGCTGGGGCGGGCCCATCTGCGGCTGCTGCTGCTGCGGCGGGCCGGATATGGCCGCGGGCACGGGGGCGCCGGGGCCACCGGGGCCACGCTGGTCCTGGGGTTCGGGCTTGCGCATGCCCTGCTGCTGCTGGTTCTGCGCGGCGGCGCGTGTGGCGGCGGCCAGCTTGGCGCGCAGGTCCTCGTTCTCGCGCAGCAGGCGCGTCAGTTCGGACTCGACCTCGTCGAGGAAGGCGTCGACCTCGTCCTCGTCATAGCCTTCTCGCAGGCGGACGGTCGTGAACTGCTTGTTCCGCACGTCCTCGGGAGTCAGCGGCATGTCTTCTTCACCTCTACGTAGTCGTCGGCAGTCGGCAAGACCGTATCGGGACTGTCCCCGGATTCGCGGGGAAGCACATCGTTCACACGCTTCTCGCAGCGGTGCTCACGAAACTGATGAGGATGTAAACGATGATCATCAGAACGAAGAAGGACAGGTCGAGTGCCACGCCCCCGAGACGCAACGGCGGAATGAAACGCCGAAGAAGCTTGAGCGGTGGATCGGTGACAGTGTAGGTGGCCTCCAGAACGACCACCATCGCCTTGCCGGGTGTCCATGAACGTGCGAACTGGAACACGTAGTCCATGACCAGTCGGAAGATCAGCACGATGAGGAAGCACATCAGAGCGATGTAGACCACTTGCAGTGCGACGCCCATCCCGCGCTTCCCTCTCCCCTGCTCCCACTGTGTCCCCGGCCCCGTGTCTGACGGATCGGTCTAGCTTTGGTTGAAGAACCCGCCCTCCGCGATGCGGGCCTTGTCCTCCGCCGTGACATCGACGTTAGCAGGAGACAGCAGGAACACCTTCTGCGTCACGCGTTCAATGCTGCCGTGCAGACCGAAGACGAGGCCGGCGGCGAAGTCGACCAGACGCTTCGCGTCGGTGTCGTCCATCTCCGTGAGGTTCATGATCACCGGAGTGCCCTCACGGAAGTGTTCCCCGATGGTACGGGCCTCGTTGTAGGTCCGGGGGTGCAGCGTCGTGATGCGGTACGGCTCCCGCTCGGAGACGACCTTGGGCATGATCACGGGTGCGTTCTTCTCCAGGTTGGTGCGGTCAGGTGTGATGGACGCCACGGGGGCGATTCGCGCCGGACGTCCGTTTTCCACCGGCATCGGGATGGGTTCCCGCTGTGCCGGGGGCTGTACTGCTCGTACCGGTTCGTCCGTTACGGGCGGTTGGTGCGCGGGCTGCTGACGCCGGCGATCCCGCTCCGGCTCCGGCTCGGGTTCGAACTCGTCATCGGGGTCGTACCCCGGGTTGTCGTACCGGTCGTCCTCCACGAGGCCGAGGTAGACCGCCATCTTGCGCATCGCGCCGGCCATTCTCCGAGTCCTCCGCTCTGTGGTGGATCGCCCTGTCGCAGGTGTCGCCGTGCCACCAAAGTCGCTGTGTCACCAAAGTCACCAACTGCCCGCGATCCACGTGGTCTGTCCGCTCATCAGCGGAAATGACCATATTTTCTGCTGTGGTCCGACTTTCTTCGCGACGTTACCCGAGCCGGGGTCTCGCGCCGAGTACCGCAGTGCCGACGCGTACATGTGTCGCACCCGCCAGCACCGCCTGTTCCAGGTCGGCGCTCATTCCGGCCGAGACCATCGTGGCAGCAGGATGGTCGGCGCGCAGGCCGGATGACAATTCCATCAGCCGCTCGAAGGCCGCCTGTTCGCGGCCCGCGTACGACCCCGCCAGCGGGGCCACGGTCATGAGACCGTCGATCCGCAGTCCCGGCGCGGCGGCCACGAGGTCCGCCAACTCCGGGAGGAGGTCCGGCGCCGCCCCGCCCCGGGCCCCCCGCTCCCCCGACTCGGCGTCGAGGGCGATCTGCACGAGGCAGCCGAGTTCCCGTCCGGCGGCCGTGGCGGCCGCCGAGAGCGCGGTGACCAGTTTCGGCCGGTCGACCGACTGCACCACCCGCGCGTATCCCGCCACGGAACGGACTTTGTTCGTCTGCAACTGGCCCACGAAGTGCCAGTCGAGCGCCAGGTCCGCGCAGGCCGCGGCCTTGGGGGCGGCGTCCTGGTCGCGATTTTCCGCAACATGACGGACACCCAGGTCCGCCAGCAGTCGTACGTCACTCGCCGGGTAGGTCTTGGTGACCACGATGAGGGTCACCTCTTCCCGCCCGCGCCCCGCCGCCGCGCACGCCGACGCGATGCGCTCCTCGACCCGCGCGAGGTTCGCCGCGAGCTCGGCCTTACGTTCCGTCATCCCTCAGTCCAACCAGACATATCCGGCAAGCCGCCCGGTCACCCGGTCACGGCGGTACGAGAAGTGGTCCCGTGACTCCAGTGTGCAGACCGGGGAGCGGTCGGCGTTCGCCACCCCCGCCCGCGCCAACTGCGCGTGCACGCCGGCGACCACGTCCACGGCCGGTGTCCCCCAGCTCGTCTCGGCCCGCGCCGCCGGCACCACTTCCGCGACCGCGTCCCGCATCTCGGCGGGCACTTCGTAGCACCGTCCGCAGACCGCCGGTCCCGTACGGGCGACCATGCGTCCGGGGTCGGCCCCGAGGGCGACCATCGCCTCGACGGTGGCGGGCACCACCCCGGCGACCAGTCCGGGCCGCCCCGCGTGGGCCGCTCCCGCGATCCCCGCGACCGGGTCGGCCAGCAGGACCGGCACGCAGTCGGCCGTGAGCACCGCCAGGGCCAGTCCGCGACGGGCGGTCACCACCGCGTCCACCGAGGGGATCGGCTCCCGCTCGGCGTCCCACGGGCCGTCCACCACCGCGACGTCCCGGCCGTGCACCTGGTTCATCCAGATCACCAGCTCGGGAGCGAGGCCGAGGGACCCGGCCGCGGTCGCCCGGTTCGCGCGAACGGCGGCCGGGTCGTCTCCGACCGCGCCGCCGAGATTGAGCTCCTCGTACGGAACGGCGCTCACCCCGCCCCACCTGTCGGTGAAGGCGAAGTGCGCGCCGTTCTCGTCGTGCTGTCCCAGGATCACTTCAAGAAGTCCGGGACATCCAGCTCTTCCGCCGGGCTGTCCTGGTAGGGACGGGCCGTCGGGACGTGGGCCGGCGGCGGGAACTCGTTCGCCGGCTCGGGCTCGACCGGAGCCTGGGGCTCCTCACGCGGGGTGACCGAACCGAGCCCGCCGAAGGCCGGGCGGACCGGCTCGGCGGCGCGGGTCGGCGCCGGGGCCGGCTCCTCGCGCTTGGTGGAGGCCGCGCCGATGACGTTGTCCCGGCGGGCCGGGGGCTGTCCTCCGTCGAACCCGGCGGCGATGACGGTGACCCGTACCTCGTCGCCGAGCGCGTCGTCGATGACGGCGCCGAAGATGATGTTCGCCTCGGGGTGCGCGGCCTCGCTCACCAGCTGCGCGGCCTCGTTGATCTCGAAGAGACCGAGGTCCGAGCCACCGGAGATGGAGAGCAGCACGCCGCGGGCGCCGTCGATGGACGCCTCCAGCAGCGGCGAGGAGATCGCCATCTCGGCCGCGGCCACGGCGCGGTCGTCGCCGCGGGCCGAGCCGATGCCCATGAGGGCGGAGCCGGCCTCGGACATCACGGACTTGACGTCCGCGAAGTCGAGGTTGATCAGGCCGGGGGTGGTGATGAGATCGGTGATGCCCTGGACGCCGGAGAGCAGGACCTGGTCGGCCGACTTGAAGGCGTCGAGCACGCTGACCTGGCGGTCCGAGATGGACAGCAGGCGGTCGTTGGGGATGACGATGAGGGTGTCGACCTCTTCGCGGAGCTCGGCGATGCCGTCCTCCGCCTGGTTCGCGCGGCGCCGACCCTCGAAGGTGAACGGTCGGGTGACCACACCGATCGTCAGGGCGCCGAGCGAGCGCGCGATGTTGGCGACGACAGGTGCGCCGCCCGTGCCGGTGCCGCCGCCTTCACCGGCGGTGACGAAGACCATGTCGGCCCCCTTGAGGACCTCCTCGATCTCCTCGCGGTGGTCCTCTGCCGCCTTCCGGCCGACGGCCGGGTTGGCGCCGGCGCCGAGGCCCCGGGTGAGTTCACGGCCGACGTCGAGCTTGACGTCGGCGTCGCTCATCAACAGCGCTTGGGCGTCCGTGTTGATGGCGATGAACTCGACGCCCTTGAGACCGACCTCGATCATTCGGTTGATGGCATTGACACCACCGCCGCCGACACCGATGACCTTGATGACTGCGAGGTAGTTCTGCGGTGCTGCCACGTCGAAGGCCTCTCGCCTCGAGTTACGTGTCGCCGCCTCGCGGGCCTGCGTTGCGACGACTGATGCCGAAATTGGGCCGGTTCGTACACGCCGACCCGAACCCTAACCCTGAAGTTTAGGGTTATGAGTGTGTCTGTTCCTTGGACTCTCCGAACAGGACACTAAGTCGACAAGTAGCGCGTGTTCAACGAACACGCCGAACCTCCCGTTTTTCTTTTCACCCTATGTGATCACCCGTATCGCTGGCCAACCAGGGTGCGTCGCTGTTCGACTCGACGTCAACTCCCGGACACCGCCGGGGCGGTGGGGACGCTCACGTCGAAGTGGTCAGCCTTGGGCGAGGCCTTCAGCAGGGCGGTCAGCGCTCGCCCTTTCGCTTCACCCAGTTCGCCGCTTCCCCACACCACGGTTCGGCCCTTGGTGAGCGCCAGCACGACCGAGTCGTACGACTCCACCCTGACCTGCAGGGTCTCCTTCGCAACGGCCTCGGGCAGGCTGCCCGCGATGCCCACCGCCTCGCGCAGCAGCCGCTGCTCGTCGAAACGGCGGGCGCTCGGTGACCGTTCCGCTGCCAATTCGAGGACGGGAACGCCTCCGGGTGCTTTCGCAACCGTGTCGAATCGCACACCCGAAGAGTCCACTTCGACGAAGTCCGTGCCCTTCTTGATGAGCAGCACGGGCTTGCGTTCCGTCACTTTCAGGCTGATTCCACGTGGCCACGACCGCGTCACGTCGACCGAATCGATGCGGGGCAGCCGCTCGCGCAGCCGGCTCTCGATCTCGTCGGTGTCGATGCTCACCAGCGGCGCGCCGATCGGGACGGCCGCGGCCGACACCACCTGCCCCGCCGTGAGCACCTCGGTGCCGGCGGAGGAGACCTTCTCGACGCGGAGCCAGGAGGATCCGTAGAGCACCCAGGTGCCGCCGGCGGCGAGGAGCACCGCGGCGGCCAAGGAGGCCAGGACGAGGACCCGGCGCCGTTTGACGCCGGGGCCCCGCGGGCCGGATCCCTTCGACGACTTGGGACGCCTGCCCGGCTTGGGAGGGCCGGGGTTCCTGCCCTTGCGGGCGTCCCCGTCGGAACCGGGTGTCCCGCGCTGTGCGGTCGTCGCTCCGGCCACTCCTGTGCCTCCTGGGTCAGTGCTCCCGCCTCAGCGGGCTCTGCGTGCGGCGATCGCCTCGTAGACCAGACCGACGAGCAGGTCGTCGGCGTCCCGGCGGCCGAACTCGGCGGCGGCGCGGGACATCTCGTAGAGGCGGTGCGGGTCGGCGAGCACCGGGAGGACCTGACTGAGCACCCATTCGGGCGTCAGCTCCGCGTCGTCCACGAGCAGGCCACCGCCGGCCTTGACCACCGGCTGGGCGTTGAGCCGCTGTTCGCCGTTGCCGATCGGCAACGGTACGTAGGCGGCGGGCAGCCCGACGGCGGAGAGTTCGGCGACGGTCATCGCACCCGCGCGGCACAGCATCATGTCGGCGGCGGCGTACGCGAGATCCATCCGGTCCACGTACGGTACCGGCACATAAGGCGGCATCCCGGGCATGTTGTCGACACGCGGCAGTTCGTTCTTCGGCCCGACGGCGTGCAGGATCTGGATCCCGGAGCGCTGGAGGGTCGGGGCGACCTGTTGGATGACCTCGTTGAGGCGCCGGGCGCCCTGCGAGCCGCCGGAGACCAGCAGCGTCGGCAGGTTGGGGTCGAGACCGAACGCGGCGCGCGCCTCGGGGCGCACGGCGGCCCGGTCCAGGGTCGAGATGGACCGCCGCAGCGGGATGCCCACGTAGCGGGCCCCCCGCAGCTTGCTGTCCGGGGTGGACACGGCGACGGCGTGCGCGTACCGGGAGCCGATCTTGTTGGCCAGTCCGGGCCGGGCGTTGGCCTCGTGGACGATGATCGGCACCCCGAGCCGCTTGGCGGCCAGGTAGCCGGGCAGCGCCACGTAGCCGCCGAAGCCGACCACGCAGTCGGCCTTGGTGCGCGTGAGGATCTCCTCGGCCGCCTTGATGGTGCCGCGCAGCCGTCCCGGGACGGTGATCAGCTCAGGGGTGGGCTTGCGGGGCAACGGCACGGCCGGGATCAGGCCCAGCTCGTAGCCGCGTTCCGGCACCAGGCGGGTTTCCAGTCCGCGCTCCGTGCCGAGGGCGGTGATGCCCACTGAAGGGTCCTGCCTGCGCAGGGCGTCCGCGAGGGCGAGCGCCGGCTCGATGTGGCCGGCGGTCCCCCCACCGGCGAGTACGACATGCACCGAAATTCACCGCTCTCCGGACGGACGCTTCTTGACGCGCCGTCTCATCGACTTCCATCTCAGCCCGGTCCGCGGCCGGCCGGTCTTCGGCTGCCGCATCGCGAGCGCCGCGCGCGCCGCCGGCTCCTCACGCGCGAAGGCGATGAGCAGTCCGACCGCGAACATGGTCGGCAGCAGGGCCGACCCTCCGTAGGAGAACAGCGGGAGCGGGACCCCGGCGATCGGCAACAGGCCGAGCACCGCACCGATATTGATCACGGCCTGCGCCGTGATCCATGTGGTCACGCCTCCCGCGGCATACCGTACGAAGGAGTCCTCCGTGCGTCCGGCCACGCGGATACCCGCATAGCCTAGAGCCGCGAACAGGGCGAGCACCGACAGCGTCCCCGCCAGACCCAGTTCCTCGCCCGTGATGGCGAAGATGAAGTCGGTGTGGGCTTCCGGCAGTTGCCCCCATTTTTCCACACTGGCACCCAGCCCGGAACCGAACCATCCCCCGGACGCGAGGGCGTAGGTTCCGTGGACGGCCTGCCAGCAAAGGTCGTTCTTGCCCGGTTCTGTCGCACCGAGGCAGGAGAGCCGGTCCATCCGGTGCGGACTCGTCTTGATCAGAAGTGCGATGATCACACCCGCGAACGCGAGAACACCCACGAACATCCGGGTGGGCGCGCCCGCCAGCCAGAGCAGGCCGAAGAGGATCGCCCCGAGGATCATCGCGGTGCCCATGTCGCCGCCGAGCATGATGAGTCCGAGCAGCAGGAAGGCGACCGGTACCAGCGGCACCAGCAGGTGCTTCCACTGGCTCAGCAGCCCCTTGTCGCCCTTGCGGGCCAACAGGTCGGCCCCCCACAGGATCAGCGCCAGTTTGCCGAACTCGCTGGGCTGGAGCATGAACGGGCCGCCGAGGGAGAGCCAGTTCCGGTTGCCGTTGATCGACACTCCTATCCCGGGGACCTGCACCAGGACCATCAGGAAGAGGGTCCCGGCCAGTACCGGGTAGGACAGGGCCCGGTGGAGCTTCACGGGCATCCGGGAGGCGGCCAGCAGCAGGACGGCGCCGATGAGGGCGGCGAGGAACTGCTTCTTGAAGAAGTACGCGTCCCCCAGGCCGAGCTGGAGCGCCTTGATCATGGAGGCCGAGTAGACCATCACGAGGCCGAGCACGGTGATCAGCAGCGAGCTGCCGAAGATCAGGTAATACGCCGTGAGCGGACGGTCCCAGGCTTTGCGCAACTGCTGTTGCGTACGCCGGAGCCCGGCGAGCGGCCCGCGCCCACCGGGCCGCTTCCCACCGATCACCGGGCGCTTGCGCCCCTGTGCCTTGACGGCTTTGACGGCCTTCGCGGCGGACGGCCGCCGCCCCGGCAGTACTTGCTTGGCCGGCATCTGTGATCTTCCCCTCCACTCGTGCGAGGCGAGCAGCCGGTCGGGAAGGACACCTGCCCTGGTTCGACCTAGGCGCTCTCGGCGGCCAGTTCGCGCACCGCGTCGGCGAACGCGTCCCCACGCTCGTTGTAGTTCGCGAACATGTCCATCGAGGCACAGGCAGGTGCCAGCAGGACGGTGTCGCCGGGCTCGGCGAGACGGGCCGCTTCCCGGACCGCCGCGAGCATCGCCCCAGTGTCGGTCCGGTCGAGGTCCACGACGGGTACCTGTGGCGCGTGTCGCGCCAGCGCGTCCGCGATCAGGGCCCGGTCGGCGCCCATCAGGACGACGGCCCGCAGACGCTCGGCCGACTTCCGCACGAGCTCGTCGAAGGTCGCGCCCTTGGCGAGGCCGCCGGCGATCCACACGACCGGCTCGAAGGCCGCCAGGGAGGCCTCCGCCGCGTGGGTGTTGGTGGCCTTGGAGTCGTCGATGTACGTGACCCCGTCCACCTCGTCCACGTGCGCGACCCGGTGGGCGTCCGGCCGGAAGTCGCGCAGGCCGTCGCGGACCGCGCGGGGTTCGACGCCGAAGGCGCGGGCCAGGGCCGCCGCGGCGAGCGCGTTGGCGATGTTGTGCGGGGCGGGCGGGTTGACGTCCTCGACGTGCGCGAGTTCCTGGGCGTTCTTCTGCCGGTTCTCCACGAAGGCCCGGTCCACCAGGATCCCGTCGACCACGCCCAGCATGGAGGGGCCGGGGGCCCCGAGGGTGAAGCCGATCGCCCGGCAGCCCTCCTCGACGTCGGCTTCCACGACGAGGTCCTCGGTGGCCCGGTCGGCGACGTTGTAGACGCAGGCCACCGTGTTGCCCTCGTAGATGCGGCCCTTGTCGGCGGCGTACGCCTCCATCGAGCCGTGCCAGTCGAGGTGGTCGGGGGCCAGGTTGAGGACGGCCGCCGAGTGGGCGCGCACGGAGGGCGCCCAGTGGAGCTGGTAGCTGGAGAGTTCGACGGCGAGGACGTCGTACGCCTCCCCGCCGGTCACGACGTCGATGATCGGGGTGCCGATGTTGCCGACGGCCGCGGTCTTGAGGCCCGCGGCCCGCAGGATCGACGCGAGCATCTGGGTGGTCGTCGTCTTGCCGTTGGTGCCGGTGATCGCGAGCCAGGGGGCCGCGTCGGGGCCCCGCAGGAGCCAGGCGATCTCCACGTCCCCGACGACCTCGACACCGGCCTCGGCGGCCGCGGCGAAGAGCGCGCTGTCGGGCTTCCAGCCGGGCGAGGTGACGACCAGGTCGGTGCCCTCGGGCAGGGTCGTGGCGTCCGCGAGGCGCACGGAGATCCCCGCCGCCTCCAGCTCCGCCGCCCGGGCCCGGTGGCCCTCGCTGTCGCCGCCGTCGACGACGGTCACCGAAGCGCCGAGGCCGGCCAGGGCGCGGGCGGCACTGATGCCGCTCACGCCGAGGCCGGCGACGGTGATGTTCTTGCCGTGCCAGGAGGTCACTTGTCGGCTGCCCATCCCGCGTAGAAGAGACCGAGACCCACGATCACGCACATGCCCTGGATGATCCAGAAGCGGACCACCACGAGGACCTCGGACCACCCCTTGAGTTCGAAGTGGTGCTGGAGTGGCGCCATCCGGAAGACGCGCTTGCCGGTCAGCTTGAAGGAGCCGACCTGGATGACGACCGACATCGTGATGAGCACGAAGAGGCCGCCGAGGAGGGCCATCAGGAACTCCGTGCGGGAGCAGATGGCGAGGCCGGCGAGCGCGCCGCCGAGCGCCAGCGAACCGGTGTCGCCCATGAAGATCTTGGCCGGCGAGGTGTTCCACCACAGGAAGCCGAAGCAGGCTCCCATGAGGGCCGAGGCGACGACCGCGAGGTCCAGCGGGTCGCGCACCTCGAAGCAGGCGGCCGGGTTGGTCAGGGTCTGCGCGTTGGCGCAGGACTCCTGGTACTGCCAGACGCCGATGAAGGTGTAGGCGCCGAAGACCATCACGGCGGCGCCGGTGGCCAGTCCGTCCAGGCCGTCGGTCAGGTTCACGCCGTTGGACATCGCCAGGATCATGAACAGGGCCCAGACGACGAACAGCACCGGCCCGAGCGCCCAGCCGAAGTCCGTGACGAACGACAGCTTGGTCGAGGCCGGGGTCAGCCCCTTCGAGTCCTTGAACTGGAGGGCGAGCACCGCGAAGGCGATGCCGACGATCAGCTGGCCGGACATCTTAGCCTTGGCCCGCAGACCGAGCGAGCGCCTCTTGACGATCTTGATGTAGTCGTCGAGATAGCCGACCAGTCCCATGCCGGCCATCAGGAAGAGGACGAGCAGTCCGGAGAAGCTCACCTCTTCCCCGGTGATGACCTTCGTCAGGGCGTACGCGATGAGCGTCGCCAGGATGAAGGAGATGCCACCCATGGTGGGTGTGCCCTTCTTCCCGGCGTGGCCGCGGGGGCCGTCGTCGCGGATGAACTGGCCGTAGCCCTTGCGGGCCAGCAGCTTGATCAGGAGAGGGGTGCCGATGAGGGTCAGGAACAGACCGATCACACCGGCGAAGAGAATCTGCCTCATCGGTCGGCGACCTCGCCCTCGCGCTCCAGCAACGCAAGCGCGACCCGCTCCAGGCCGATCGACCTGGAAGCCTTCACCAGCACGACGTCACCCGGGCGCAGTTCACTGCGCAACAGGTCGACCGCCGCCTGCGCGTCGGACACGAGCACCGACTCCTCACCCCACGAACCCTCGTTATATGCGCCCAGTTGCAGCCAGGACGCTTCCCTGCCCCCGACTGCGACGAGCCTGCTCACGTTGAGCCGGACGGCGAGCCGTCCCACCGCGTCGTGCTCGGCCAGCGATGCGTCACCCAACTCGGCCATGGGACCGAGCACCGCCCACGTGCGTCCCCCGTCGGCCCGCGCGGAGCCGCCCATCGCGGCAAGCGCGCGCAGAGCGGCCCGCATGGACTCGGGGTTCGCGTTGTAGGCGTCGTTGACGATCGTCACGCCGTCCGCTCGCTCGGTGACCTCCATCCGCCACCGGGACAACGTGCCCGCCCCGGAGAGCGCGGTGGCGATCTCCGGAGTGGACATGCCCAGTACATGGGCGACGGCGGCCGCGGCGAGCGCGTTCGACACGTGGTGCTCACCGTACAGCCGCAAGGTCACATCGCTGCACCCGGAGGGTGTGTGGAGTGTGAAGGCGGGCGTTCCCCCGGCCGTCATCCGTACGTCCGTGGCCCGGATGTCGGCGTCCTCGGCCTCGCCGAAGAGGACCGTACGGGCCTTCGTGCGGGCGGACATGGCGCGCACGAGCAGGTCGTCGGCGTTCAGGACGGCGACGCCCCCGTCGGCCTCGGACGGCAGGGCCTCGACCAGTTCGCCCTTGGCCTGGGCGATCTGCTCGCGGCCGCCGAACTCCCCGATGTGGGCGGTGCCGACGTTGAGGACCAGGCCGATGCGCGGCGGGGTCAGGCCGGTGAGGTAGGCGATGTGGCCGATCCCGCGGGCACCCATCTCCAGCACCAGGTGCCGGGTGTCCTCGGTGGCCTTGAGGGCGGTGAGCGGCAGGCCGATCTCGTTGTTGAGGGAGCCGGGCGTCCACACGGTGGGTGCGTGCTGCTGGAGCACCTGGGCGATGAGGTCCTTGGTGGAGGTCTTGCCGGCCGAACCGGTCAGGGCCACCACGTCGGTGCCGAGGCGTTCGACGACGGCGCGGGCGAGGGCGCCGAGCGCCTTCTCCACGTCGGGGACGACGATCGCGGGTACGCCGACGGGCCGGGCGGCGAGGACGGCGGTCGCGCCGGCCGCGACCGCGCGCTCCGCGTAGTCGTGGCCGTCGACGTGCTCGCCCTCGAAGGCGGCGAACAGGCTGCCGGCCTCCACCTGGCGGGAGTCGATGACCACGGCCCCGCTGATCCGCACCGCCGGATCCGGTATGTCGTGGGGCCGCCCGCCGGTGATGTCGGCGATCTCGGCGAGGGAAAGGGCGATCACTGGTTCACCTCGGCCTGCGTGGTTGCGTGGTGCGGGGCCGCGGTGCGCGCCTCGATGGCCGCGCGCAGGACCTCGCGGTCGTCGAAGGGGCGAACGACGCCCGCGGTGTCCTGGCCCTGTTCGTGGCCCTTGCCCGCGACCAGCACCGTGTCACCGGGCCGGGCGCTCGCGACGGCGGCGGCGATGGCCGCGGCCCGGTCGGCGTCGACGAGGACGGCGCCGCGTTCGGCGGGGGGCACGGACACGGCGCCCTCGAACATCGCGGCCAGGATGGCGAGGGGGTCCTCGGAGCGAGGGTTGTCGGAGGTGAGCACGGCGACGTCGGCGAATCGCGCGGCCGCGGCGCCCATCGGGGCCCGCTTGGTGGTGTCGCGGTCGCCGCCGCAGCCGAGCACGATGTGCAGCCGGCCCTCGGTGACCTCGCGCAGGGCGCGCAGCACCGATTCGACGGCGTCGGTCTTGTGGGCGTAGTCGACGACGGCGAGGAACGGCTGTCCCGCGTCGACGCGTTCCAGCCGGCCGGGCACCCCGGGGACCGCGGCGACGCCGTCGGCGGCGGTCTGCGGGTCAATGCCGGCGGCGGCGAGGGTGACGATCGCGGCGACGGTGTTGGCGACGTTGAACGGGCCGGGCAGCGGCGCGGTGGCGCGTACGCGCTGCCCGTCCGGGCCGACGAGGGTCAGCGTGGAGTCGGCGGCCCCCAGGACCACGTCCTCGGCGCGCCAGTCGGCGGCCGGATCGCCCGCGGCCGAGAAGGTGACGATCGGGATCGTCGCCTCCTTGGCGAGGCGGCGGCCGTACTCGTCGTCGGCGTTCACCACTCCGAGGCGGGCGCGGCGCTCGGTGAAGAGCTGCGCCTTGGCCTGGAAGTAGTCCTCCATGTCGGAGTGGAACTCCATGTGTTCCGGGCTCAGGTTGTTGAAGACGGCGACGTCGAAGACGCAGCCGTCGACCCGGCCGAGCACGAGGGCGTGGCTGGAGACCTCCATGGCCACGGCCTCGACCCCGCGTTCGCGCATGACGGCGAACAGGGCCTGGAGGTCGGTGGCCTCGGGGGTGGTGCGCTCGGACTTGATGCGTTCGTCGCCGATGCGCATCTCGACGGTGCCGACGAGTCCGGTGGCCCGGCCGGCGGCGCGCAGGCCGCCCTCGACGAGGTACGCGGTGGTGGTCTTGCCGGAGGTGCCGGTGATGCCGAGCTGGAGGAGGGCCTCGCCCGGCCGGCCGTAGATCGCGGCGGCGAGCTCGCCCATCCGGGCGCGCGGGTCGGCGACGGCGAGCACCGGCAGTCCGGTCGCCGCGGCGCGTTCGGCGCCGGCGGGATCGGTCAGCACGGCGGCGGCGCCGAGGGCGGCCGCCTGGGCCGCGAAGTCCGCGCCGTGGGCCTTGGCGCCGGGGAGGGCCGCGTAGAGGTCGCCGGGGCGCACCGCACGGGAGTCGTGGGTGATGCCGGTGATCCGCGGACCCGTCGGCTCGCCGGCGGCTTCGAGGTCCACCAGGGCCGCGAGCTCGGGCAGCGGGGTGGGGCGCACGGACACGGGGCGGGGCGCTCCCGGCGGCGCTGCCGGGGCGTCTTTCCGGGTGGTTCTGGGCTGATCAGCGTGGGACACGGCGGTGAGCGTACCGGGCGGGGTGGCCCCGTCGCGAAGCGAGGTCCCGGCCGCGGGGCCGGTGGCCGACTGGTTCCCGGGTTTCGGGGTGATCGTTGTCACTGATGGTGCCTCACGCTTTTCTGGCTGGGCGGCGGGTTCACTGGCCGGGCTGCGGGCCGGGCCGGGTACCGGGCTGCGGTGCGGGCTGCGGGCCCGGTTCGAAGGTGACCGGCAGTCCGGCGGGGGCGGTGCCGGTGGGGGCGACCTGGAGGGTCTTGAGGGCGAACTCCATGACCTTCTTGTAGATGGGTCCGCAGATCTGGCCGCCGAAGTAACTGCCCTTGGTGGGGTTCTGGATGGCGCAGTACACGGTGACGCGCGGGCTGTCGGCGGGCGCGAAGCCGGCGAACGAGGCGGTGTACCCCTTGTAGCGGCCGGTGGCCGGGTCGACCCGGTTGGAGGTGCCGGTCTTGCCGCCGACCCGGTAGCCGGGGATGCGCGCCTTGGTGCCGGTGCCCTCCTGGTCGTCGACCACGGATTCGAGCATCGCGGCGAGGGTCTTGGAGGTGTCCTGGCTGATCACCTTGGTCTGTTCGGGGGCGGGGGCCGGGGTGAAGCGGCCGTCGGGTCCCCTGGTGCCGCGGACCAGGGTGGGCTCGATCCGGACGCCGCCGTTGGCGATGGTGGAGTACACGGAGGCCGCCTGGACGGCGTTGAGGGACAGGCCCTGGCCGAAGGGGATCGTGTACTGCTGGGAGGTGGACCAGGCCTCGGGCTTGGCGAGGATGCCGCGGGATTCGCCGGGGTAGTCCAGGCCGGTGGGCTGCCCGATGCCGAACTTGGTCAGGTATCCGTACAGGACCTTGTTGGCCTCGGGCTGGGTGGCGCCGAGCCGGCCGGTGGCCAGGATGGTGCCGATGTTCGAGGACTTGGCGAGCACCCCGTTGAGGGTCAGGTACCAGGTGGGGTGGTCCACGTCGTCCTTGAAGAGGCGGTCGCCGCGGTGGAGGCGGTTGGGGACCTCGACGGGGGTCGCCGGGGTGGCCTTCTTCTCCTCCAGGACGGCGGCCATCGACATCACCTTGGCGGTGGAGCCGGGCTCGTACACGTCCTGGAGGGCGGCGTTGCCCATGGCGGTGGAGCGGGCCTTCGACAGGTCGTTGGGGTCGAAGCCGGGGGCGTTGGCCATGGCCAGCACCTCGCCGGTGCGGGTGTCCTGCACGACGACGTAGCCGCGGTCGGCGCCGGACTTCTCGACCTGTTCGGTGATGGCGCTCTGCGCGGCCCACTGGATGTCGCGGTCGATGGTCAGCTCGATGTCCTCGCCGGGCACGGCGGCCTTCTCGCTGGACTCGGCGGTGGGCACGCGCCGGCCGCCGGACTGGGCGTAGGTGAGGCTGCCGTCCTTGCCGGAGAGCTTCTTGTCGAGGGAGGACTCCAGGCCGCCGCCGCCCTTGCCCTCGGCGTTGACGTAACCCAGTATCCCGGCGGCGAGGTCGCCGTTCGGGTACACGCGCTTGCTGCTGTCCTCCTTGAACACCCCCGCGATGACGTTGGCGCCGGGGCCGTTGTTCCGCTTGTCGGCGGCCGCCTTGTCCGCGAAGACCTTCTTGAGGTCCTTGATCTGGTTCCAGACCTGGGGGGTCTGGCGGCGGGCGAGGATGACGTAGCGGGAGTTCTTCGTCTCCAGTTGCCTGGCGAGTTCCTTGGCGTCCTTGCCGAGGATCGGCGCGAGGAGGGCCGCGGCCTGCTCGGGGGCGTCCGGGGCCTTGCTCTCCTGCGCCGTGAACATCTTCGGGTCGGCGGTGATGTCGTACGCGTCGACGCTCGTGGCCAGGGCCACGCCCTTGCGGTCGGTGATCTCCCCGCGTTCGGCGGCCAGGGTGTAGCTGGTGAAGCGGTTCTCGGAAGCCTTGGCGGAGTAGGCGGAGGCGTCGACGGCCTGTACCTGGAGCAGCCGGACGACGAAGGCGAGCATGACCAGGGTCAGCCCGACGCCGACGAGGCGCAGCCGGGGTTTGGGGTTCCCGAGCCGGATGGTGTGGGCCGTGCGGGCCGGGGCCGGCCTGCGGGTGGCGGGGCGGGACGCGGGACGCGCCGTTGCCCTGGCCCGGTCGCCGCCGGTGGGCCGGGGCCGGCCGGGGCCCGGCACCCGCCGCCGGGGCGGCTCCTGGGGGCTCACGCGGCCACCGCCGACACGGCGCGGGCGGCGGCGGTGGCGGCCGGGGCGCCGCCCGGCGAACGAGGCGGGGGCGGGCTGGGGAGGAGCCCCGCGGGGGTCCGCGTCACGACGTCACCTTCCAGGGGTCTGGCTGGGCTGGGGGGTCCCGTTCGCCGCGGACGGGGTCGGCGCGGGCGGGCCGCTCGCCGCGGCGGACGGGGCGCCGGAGGGCGCCGCGGACACCGGGGGCTGCGCGACCGGCGCGGGGGACGGCGGGGGCGGCGCCTGCGCCTGCGAGGCGGTGCCCGCGACCTTTCCGTCCGGTCCGATGAAGACGGGGCTGCCGCCCGGCACCAGGCCCAGTTCGTGTGCCCGTCGCTGGAGCGCGTCGGGGGCCGAGTAGCCGTCCACGTCCCGCTGGAGCGCCTGCTCCTCGTCGGTCAGGACGAGGGTCTCCTTCTTCAGCTGGGTGAGCTGGAAGGAGCCCTGGTTCAGCGCGGAGTTCAGCAACAGCAGGCTGATCAGGCCGCCGCCCAGCAGGGCGACGACCAACAGCACGAACGGCATCCGGGCCGCCTGACCTGCTCCGCTCCCCGCTCCGGCGCCGGCCGCGACGCCGGGCCTCAGCCGTCCCCCGCGCTTGATCACAGTCGCGCCTCGCGGATCCGTTCGACTCCGCGGCACCGGGCGGGGGCAGCCCGCCGGTTCTCGGCGATCTCCTCCTCCGTGGGGAGCTCGGCGCCGCGCGTGAGGAGTTTCAGCTTGGGCTGGTACTTCTCCGGCACCACGGGCAGTCCGGGGGGCGCCGTGGAGGCGGCGCCCGCCGCGAAGACCTGCTTGACCAGCCGGTCCTCCAGCGAGTGGTACGAGAGCACCGCGATCCGGCCGCCGACCGCGATCCGGTCCACGGCCGCCGGGATGGCCCGTTCCAGGCCGGACAGCTCGCCGTTGACCTCGATGCGCAGGGCCTGGAAGGTGCGCTTGGCCGGGTTGCCGCCGGTCCGCTTCGCCGCCTGGGGCAGCGAGTCGCGGATCAGTTCGACCAGCCGGGCGCTGTTGGTGAAGGGTTCCTTCTCCCGCTCCCGCACCACCGCGGAGACGATGCGTTTGGCCTGCTTCTCCTCGCCGTACTGGCGCAGGATGCGGACCAGCTCGCCGGGGGCGTAGGTGTTGAGGACCTCGGCGGCGCTGATGCCGGTCGTCTGGTCCATGCGCATGTCCAGCGGGGCGTCCTGGGCGTACGCGAACCCGCGGTCGGCCTCGTCCAGCTGCATGGAGGAGACGCCCAGGTCGAAGAGGATGCCCTGGACCGCGGGGATGCGCAGTCCGTCGAGCACCTCGGCCAGGTCGGCGTAGATCGCGTGGACGAGGGTGACCCGGTCGCCGAAGGGCGCGAGGCGCTCCCCGGAGAGCCGCAGGGCCTCCTTGTCGCGGTCGAGGCCGATCAGGTGGGCCTCGGGGAACCGGGTCAGCAGGGCCTCGCTGTGGCCGCCGAGACCGAGGGTGCAGTCGACTACGACGGCCCCCGGCCTCTCCAGCGCCGGGGCCAACAGGTCCAGGCACCGCTGGAGCATCACCGGGACATGTCGGGACTCGCTAGTCAAAGCGCCCTCTCAGATAACGGCGCGGCAGGCGTACGCCGCGCCGCGCACGCGGAGTTTTACCAGGGGGCCGGGCGGCCGGTGAGGGCCGGGCTCCGGCCGGTTCGCGTCACTTTAGTGCAACGGTCCCCGCGGTCAACGAACCGCCCGGCGCGCCGTCCGCTCCGCTCGTACGGAACCCGCGAATGCCGCGAATCACCCGAACAGCCGCGTCCGGCCCACCCTTGTGGGTTAGCTCACAACAAGGCCGGTTGACCTTCTTTGTCCCTCCTCGCTCCATGCCTCCCCCAGCGGTGCCCATTAACGTCGTAGGCATGACGACTTCCGCATCCCTGCCCGCAGAATCCGCAGCCCAGGCCTCCGCCGGCGGGTCCGTCACCGACCGGCTGGTCGAGGCGAACCGCCGCTACGCCGCCGCGTTCGGCGACCCCGGCATGGACGCCCGCCCGGTGCTCCAGGTCGCCGTCGTGGCCTGCATGGACGCCCGCCTCGACCTGCACGCCGCCCTCGGCCTGAAGCTGGGCGACTGCCACACGATCCGCAACGCGGGCGGTGTGGTCACCGACGACACGATCCGGTCCCTCACCATCAGCCAGCGGGCGCTCGGCACCCGCGCGGTGATACTCATCCACCACACCGGCTGTGGCCTCGAAAGCCTGACCGAGGACTTCCGGCACGAACTGGAGGACGAGGTCGGTCAGCGCCCCGCCTGGGCCGTCGAGGCCTTCCGGGACGTGGACCAGGACGTGCGCCAGTCCATGCAGCGGGTGCGCACGAACCCCTTCCTGCCCTTCCGCGACGATGTGCGAGGCTTCGTCTTCGACGTGCACACCGGGCTCCTGCGGGAGATCGATCCCGCCTCTTGAGTGACACAAGGCCGTAACGCCGTCAAGAATGCGGGGTGACGCCACCCGGGAGTGTTCCCGGGCCGGCGTCCGCACTCTCGCGATGCAGAGGTGTCGGGGTGGGCCGGTTCATGCGTCAAGAGCGTGATCGGCCCGGAGAAAGGGCCGAGGAGAACCAGGTGACCACGTATGACGACCGAGCGAGCCTCGCGGATCTGACCAGCACTGCGGAGCGGGTCCGCCGCTCGGTCGAGAGCGTGATCGAGGGCAAGCCGGAGGTCGTCCGCCTCGCGCTGACGGTCCTGCTCGCGGAGGGGCACCTGCTGATCGAGGACGTGCCCGGCGTCGGCAAGACCATGCTGGCCAAGACGCTCGCCAAGTCCATCGACTGTTCGGTGCAGCGCATCCAGTTCACGCCGGACCTGCTGCCGTCCGACATCACCGGCGTCAGCATCTACGACCAGCAGCGCCGCGAGTTCGAGTTCAAGCCCGGCGCGATCTTCGCCCAGATCGTCATCGGCGACGAGATCAACCGCGCCTCCCCCAAGACCCAGTCCGCGTTGCTGGAGTCGATGGAGGAGCGCCAGGTCACCATCGACGGCACGACCTACACGCTGCCGAGCCCCTTCATGGTGGTCGCCACCCAGAACCCGGTGGAGATGGAGGGCACCTACCCGCTCCCCGAGGCCCAGCGCGACCGCTTCATGGCCCGCGTCTCGGTCGGCTACCCCAGCCCGGAGGCCGAGCTCCAGATGCTGGACGTGCACGGCGGGCTCTCCCCGCTGGACGACCTCCAGGCCGTCGCGCACGCCCACGACATCGTCAAGCTGATAGAGGCCGTCCGCGAGGTGTACGTGGCCGAGCCCGTGCGCCGCTACGTGGTCGACCTGGTCTCCGCCACCCGCAGCCACCCGGACCTGCGCCTGGGCGCCTCGCCCCGCGCCACCCTGCACCTGCTGCGCGCCGTGAAGGCCTCCGCCGCCCTGGCCGGTCGGGACTACGTCCTGCCCGACGACGTCCAGACGCTGGCCGCCCCCGTCCTCGCGCACCGGCTGCTGCCGACCGCGCAGGCCCAGCTGAACCGGCGGACCGCCGAGCAGGTCGTCGCCGACATCCTGCAGCGCACCCCCGTGCCGGCCGCGCACGCCCGCGGCGAGATGCCGCCCGGCGCGGGCATCCGGGGCTTCTGATGAGCACCGGTGCCCCGAGCGGCGCCGGTGGCGCGGGGCGGGGCGGGACCGGTCTGCGCGCCTCCCTGTCGGGGCTGACCACGCGCGGCCGCTCGTTCCTGGCCGCCGGGATCGCGGCCGCCGCGTGCGCGTACGTGCTCGGGCAGGGCGAGCTGCTCCGCGTGGGACTGCTGCTGGCCCTGCTCCCGCTGATCTGTGTCGTCGCCCTGCACCGCACCCGCCACCGGGTCTCCGGCAGCCGCCGGTTGACCCCCGGCCGGGTGCCCGCGGGCGGCGAGGCCCGGGTGCAGCTGCGCATGGACAACACCTCCAGGATGCCGACCGGGCTGCTGATGCTCCAGGACCGGGTGCCGTACGTGCTGGGGCCGCGGCCCCGCTTCGTACTGGACCGGGTCGAGCCCGGCGGCCGCCGCGAGGTGTCCTACCGGGTCCGTTCCGACCTGCGCGGCCGCTACCCGCTGGGCCCGCTCCAGCTCCGGCTGACCGATCCCTTCGGGATGGTCGAGCTGACCCGTTCGTTCAGCACGTACGACACCCTCACCGTCATCCCGCGCACCGAGGCCCTGCCCGCGGTCCGGCTGACCGGCGAGGCCAACGGCCACGGCGACGGCAGCCGCCGCTCCCTGGCCCTGGCCGGCGACGACGACGTGATCCCGCGCGAGTACCGGCGCGGCGACGACCTGCGACGGGTGCACTGGCGCTCCACCGCCCGCTACGGCGAGCTGATGGTGCGCCGCGAGGAGCAGCCCCAGCGCACCAAGGCCACGGTCCTGCTGGACACCCGGGCGGACGCCTTCCGGGGCGCCGGCCCGGACTCGGCGTTCGAGTGGGCCGTGTCGGGGGCCGCCTCCACCCTGGTCCACCTGCTGGAACAGGGGTTCTCGGTGCGGCTGCTGACCGACAACGGCACCTCGGTCCCCGGTGACGCCGGCGGCGGCTTCTCCTCGGGCGGGCACGATCCCGCCGAGGCGGCCGGACTGATGCTGGACACCCTCGCCGTCATCGGGCACTCCGACGAGAGCGGACTGTCCAAGGCCCACGACGCGCTCCGCGGCGGCGGGGCGGGCGGGGGCTTCGGCGGGGCGGGCTCCGACGGGCTCCTCATCGCCTTCCTCGGCGACCTGGACGACGTACAGACCGAGATGGCGAGCAGGATGCGGCAGCGCAGCGGGGGCGCGGTGGCGTTCGTCCTGGACTCCGCGGCCTGGACGGGCGGGCCCTCGCGGGTGGAGACACGGCTGGGCCGGCTGCGCGACGCGGGCTGGACGGCACTGGCCGCCCCGCCCGGGGTGGCCTTCGGCGATCTGTGGCGGCAGGCCGGGAACGCTCCGCTCGGCACGGCGACCTCCGGAGGTTGGGGATGAGCGGGCGCGCACGACTGACACTCTTCGCGATGCTGGCCACGCTGCTGACCTCCTGGTCACTGGCCCCGCTGGTGGAATCCTCCGGCTGGCTGGTGCAGGCGGCCGTGCTGCTCGGCGTGCAGAGCGCCGTGGGGGCCGGGGCCCGGCGGATCCCGCTGGCGCGGTCGCTGACGGTGGCGGCGCAGCTCCTGGTGACGCTGTTGCTGCTCGCCTTCCTCTTCGCGGGGAAGGCCGAGACGCCCTCCGGCGGGCTGTTGGGCTACCTGGTCACGGACTTCGGGTCGCTGTTCCAGCAGGGGGTGCGCGATGTCGGCGAGTTCGCCATACCGGCGCCGCTCACGGACGGCATCCGGCTGCTGCTGCTCTCCGGGGTGCTGCTGATCGGTCTGCTGGTGGACGTGCTGGCCGTCACGATGCGGACGGCGGCGGCGGCCGGGCTGCCGCTGTTGGCGCTCTACTCGGTGGCCGCCGGGCTGTCGGCCGGTCAGGGCGGCGCCTGGTTCTCCTTCCTGCTGGCGGGCTGCGGCTTCCTGATGCTGCTGCTGACCGAGGGACGGGACCGGCTCGCGCAGTGGGGCCGCGTCTTCGGCGCGGCGCCGGGCGGCCGCGTCTCGGCCGCCTCCGGATACGGGGGCGGCAAGGACGGCACCCGGGCCGTGGCCCCGGTGCGCACCGGCCGGCGGATCGGCGTGGTCACGCTCGGTCTGGCGCTGGCCGTGCCGGCGGTGCTGCCGTCGCTCGGCGGCGGCATGCTGGGCACCGGGGACGACGGCGGTGCGGGCAACGGCGCGGGCGGCGGGACGATCTCGGCGGTCAACCCGCTGGTGTCGCTCCAGGGCAGCCTGAACGCGCAGGACAACCGGGTGGTGCTGCGGTACCGCACGGACAGTCCGGAGCAGTCCGAGCAGTACCTGCGCATCCTCGCGCTCGACGAGTTCAACGGGGTCAAGTGGGAGGCCTCCGGGCGTCCGCTGACGGACGTGCCGGAGCGGCTGCCGAACCCGCAGGGTCTCGACGGTGCGGTGCGCCAGGACGCGGCCGAGGTGCGGACGACCGTGTCGGCGGCCCAGACGTACGCGCAGCGCTACCTGCCGATGCCGTACCCGGCGACGCAGGTGGACATCGGCGGGAAGTGGCGCTTCGAACCCGCCGGCCGGACCCTGGTCGGGGACCAGTTGGGCAAGGACCGCTTCCAGAACGTGCAGGGCGCCCAGTACACGGTGCGCAGCCTGCTGCTCCGGCCGACGGCCTCGCAGTTGCGCGAGGCACCCGCTCCTGACCCCGAGGTCCGGTCCGAGTACACGAAGCTGCCGGCCAACCTGCCGGCGGTCGTCGCCGAGACGGCCCGGCGGGTCACCCGGGGCGCGACGGACGACTACACCCGGGCGGTGCGGCTCCAGGACTTCTTCGCGGTGAGCGGCGGGTTCCGCTACGACACCACGGTGAGCTCCGGTTCGGGTTCCCAGGCCATCGCCCGGTTCCTGAACGACAAGGAGGGCTTCTGCGTCCACTTCTCGTTCTCGATGGCGGCGATGGCCCGCTCGCTGAACATCCCGGCGCGGGTGGCGGTCGGGTTCACCCCGGGCACCAAGCAGGCCGACGGCAGCGTGAACGTGTCGCTGCGGGACGCGCACGCGTGGCCCGAGCTGTACTTCGAGGGCGTGGGCTGGACCCGGTTCGAGCCGACGCCCCGGTCCGGCATCTCGGTACCGGACTACAGCCGGGCCGCGACGCCGACCGCTCAGCCGTCGGCCCCGGCGGCGCTGCCCTCGCCGGGCGCTTCGGCGCCCTCGGCGGCCCCGTCGAAGGCGCAGGACTGCCCGCCGGAGCTGAAGAAGCTCGGCGAGTGCGGCGCTCCCGTGGCATCGCAGGGCGGTGACGCGGGCGGCGGGGTGACGCCGCTGTCGGTCCTGGGCTGGACGGCCGCGGGGATCCTCGTCCTGGGTCTGCCCCTGCTCCCCCTGGTGTGGCGGCGCAGGATCCGGGTGCGGCGGCTGGCGGCCGGCGACGTGCTGCTCGCCTGGCGCGAGTTGGGCGACGCGGCCTGGGACGTGAACATCCCGCCGGACGAGGCCCTGTCCCCCCGCCGGGCGGCGGGGCGGGTGGTCGTCCTGGGCCGGCTGGAGGACGAGGCGGCGCAGGCCGTGCACCGGGTCGCGGGCGCGGTGGAACGGGCGTTGTACGCCCCGCCGGGCGCGGACACCTCGTACGAGGGCCTGGCGGACGACGTCCTGCTGGCGCGCTCGGCGCTGCTGGCGAACGTGTCGCGGGGCACCCGCGTACGGGCCCTGGCACTGCCCCGGTCCCTGGTCCGACTGTCCTGGGCCGCGTCGGACCGCTGGTCGGGCGTGACCGCCCGGGGCGCCGCGCTGTCCGGACGGATCCGGCTCCCGCTGCGCGGCCGGGGCTGAGCCCGGGCCGGCCCCTCGGGGTCGGCCCCGGACGGAGACACGCGAAAACGCCGGTGCGGCGAGGCTCGTTCCCCCCGAGCCCCGCCGCACCGGCGTTCGTGTCGCGCCGGGTCCCCCGAACCCCGGCGAGGGACGAGGGCCCGGTCCGTGCCCCCCAGTCTGCCGGGTGCGCAGGGGGAACCCATCCGTACTCGTACTCATCCGGAGGTCTGGGTACGGATACTCAGTTCTACGCCGGGACCGTCCCCGGGCGGCACCGCCGACCGGGGGTCAGCGGCTGCCGCTCACCCGGCCGCGCAGCAGCAGCGACAGGGCCGAGTGGACGTCGTCCAGGGACCGCTCGCTCTGGAAGGACTGCCAGTCCAGCGCGGCCACCAGCACCATGCCCACCATCGCGGCCGCCGTCAGCGGGACGTCGATCTCGGCGCTGAGTTCGCCCCGCTCGACCCCCTCCCGCAGGACGTCCTCCACCACCGCCACCGCCTCGCGGCGGACCACCATCAGCGTGGACTGCCAGGTGCGGTTGGTCCGCCAGAGCTCGGCGACGTACAGCTGGGTGAAGGCCGGGTACCGGTCGATGAAGACCAGGCCCGCGCGGATCATCGCGTCGAGCGCCTCGATCCGGGTGCCGCCGCGCGCCTCCGTCTCCTCCGCCGCCGTCCGCAGCGAGACGGTCAACAGCCCCACCCCGTGCCGCAGCAGCTCCTCGAAGAGGTCGTTCTTGCTCGCGAAGTTGTAGTAGACGGTGCCCTTGGCCACGCCCGCCCGTTCGGCGATCTCGTCGACCGTGGTCGCCGAGAAACCCTGCTCGGCGATGAGGGTGACGGCCGCTTCGTAGAGCTTCTGCCGGGTGGCCTGACGTCGACCGCCGCCGGCGGCCGTACCGGTGCTGCTGCTTTCCATGGCGCTGATTCTCACAGGTCAACAGCTCTCTACAGGCTCAGTTCCGGGTGCAGTCGACTCATCGTCCACACCTGCTTGCCGCGGGCGGCCAGCGCGGTCAGGGCCAGGGCCCCGACCGTGAAGGCCAGCAGGACCAGGGATCCCTGCCACACCGGGGTGAGGTCGCCGCCGGTGATGAGGCGGCGCAGGCCCTCGACGACGTACGACATGGGCAGGTACGGGTGGATCCAGTTGAAGAATGCGGGGCTGGTCTGAACGGGGTACGTGCCACCCGCCGAGGTCAACTGGAGCATCAGGGCGGCGAGGACCAGGATGCGTCCGGCCGCCCCGAACTTGGCGTTGAGCCACTGGACGATCGCCGCGAAGCAGCAGGTGACCAGCATCAGGAAGGCGATGGTGAGCGCGGGCCGGGCCATGTCCAGGCCGAGGCCCGGGGCCCAGTGGAGCACGGACATCAGCAGGCCGACCTGTGCGAAGCCGATGCCGGCCACGGGCAGCCAGCCCGCGAGGGCGACCCGCCAGGGCGAGGCGCCGGCGGCCAGGGCGCGCCGGTTCAGCGGGGCGATCAGCATGTAGGCGACCATCGCGCCGACCCACAGGGAGAGCGGGATGAAGTACGGGGCGAAGCCGGTGCCGTAGTTGGGCGCCTTGTGCAGGGACTGGTTGGCGAGCCGGACGGGGTCGGCCATGACCTGGGTCCGGGCGTCGCGGGCCTGCTGGTCGTAGTCCGGGATCTTGCCGGCGCCGTCGTGCAGACCGCCGGCGAGCTCGCCGCTGCCGTCGACCAGCTTGTACATGCCGCTGTCGAGGGTGTGCGCGCCGTCCCCGAGCTTGCCGACGCCCTCGGTGAGGGCGCCGGAGCCGGTGAAGGCGGTGCCGAGGCCGGTGTGCAGCTGCGTCATGCCGGAGGCGACCTTCTGGGCGCCGGTGTTCAGGGCGTTGACCTTGGCGACGGCCGTGGTGAGGTCGGAGGACAGGCCGGGGGCCTTGTCGGCGAGTTCGCGGGCCTTGTTCTCCAGGTCGTCGAGCTGGCGGCGGAGCTTGCCCATGTCGGTGCCGGAGGCCTTCACGACGTCGTTGACGTCACCGGCCAGCATCGCGCCCTCGGCGGTGTCGTCCTTGATCCGCTTCAGGTCGGGGCAGGAGGCCAGGTGCGGCTCGGCGCCCGGGGTGACGCAGTGGGCGGTGTAGTACTTGTCCGCGCCGGTCGCGGCCCGTTGGGTGACGGCGGCGGCGGCCGGGGCGTTCTTGGCGAAGGAGTCCAGGTGCTTGTTGACCACCTGGGCGGTGTCCGCGACGAGTTCGGCGGTGGCTGCCAGGGACTTCGGGTCGCTGACGAAGGACTTGGCCTTGGCGGCGGCCCCGTTGACCTTGTCGGCGAGGGTCTGGGTGCCGGCGGCGAGGTCCTTCGTACCGGTCTCCAGCTGCCCGGCGGCCGTGTTCAGCTTCTTCAGCCCGCCGTTGAGCTCGCCCGTCTTCTCCTTGGCCGTGTCGAGGCCGTCGGCGAGGTCCTTGGCACCCTGCTTGGCCTTGCCGGCGCCGTCCTTGAGCTTGTCGGCGCCGTCGGCGGCCTCGGCGGTCTTGTCGTGCAGGTCGGAGAAGTTGACGAAGATCTTGTCGAGGAATCCGCGGGAGGCGTTGGTCGACGCGGCCGAACGGACCTCGGAGAAGACGGTCTTGGAGATCGAGCCGACGATGTAGTTGTTCGCGTCGTTCGTCCTGACCTGGAGCGCCCCGGTGGCGGGGTCCGCGCCGGAGCTGGAGGCGATCTTCGCGCTGAAGTCGGCGGGCATGGTCAGGGACAGGTAGTACGTCCCCTCCTCCAGGCCCTTGGCCGCCTCGTCGGCGTCGACCTCGCGCCAGTCGAAGGTCTTGCTGTCGCGCAGCTTCCTGGTGATCTCGTCGCCCGCGGCGAGGTGCTTGCCGTCCACGGTGGCGCCGCGGTCGGAGTTGACGAGGGCCACGGGAATCTTGTCGAGGTTGCCGTAGGGGTTCCAGAAGGACCAGAGGTACAGGGCTCCGTAGAGCAGCGGCAGGAGGAGCAGCGCGACGAGGGCGGCCCGGGGCAGCTTTCCCCGCCCGAACCGCTTCAGCTCAAGCGCGGCGAGCTTCGGCGAGCGCATCGTCCGTCCCCTTCGTGTCGTCGTCGGTGTCGTCGTGCGTGTCGGTGGTGCCGGTGTCGGTGGTGGCCGCGGGGGTGGTGGCCGGGTCGCCGTCCTCGCCGGTGTCGGGCTCGGCGTCGCTTTCCGGCTCGGCCTCGGCCCGGGTGTCGGGGTCGGCCTCCGGTGCGGCCGGCGGCTCCGGCTCGTCCGCCGGCTCCGTCGTGCCGTCGGGCTTGGCACCCCAGGTGATCGCGGGTTCCGCGCCGCTGCCCGACCGGACGGCCGGGGCGGGCGACCCCGCGAGCGCGGTGGTCGGCTCGGCGGTGGGTTCGACCGTGCGCAGTACGAGGACCCCCTCCGGCGCCTCGTTGCACACCGCGAGGACGGTGGTCCCCCGGTCGGCGATCGAGCGGAGCAGCGCCCACAGTTCGGCGCGCTCGGCGGTCGAGAGCTTGAGGTCGGTGTCGTCGAGGGCCAGCAGTCGGGGCCCGCCCAGCAGGGCGATGGCCACGGACAGCCGGACGGCCTCCAGGCGCTCCAGGTCGCGGACGGAGGTGCGCGGCCCCTTGGGCAGGGTCGCCGGGTCGAGCCCGGCGGCCGCGAGGGCCTCCTCGATCCGGTTCGCGGCGGCGGCGCGGCGCTCCGCGCGCGGCCGGAACAGGGCCCGCACGGGACCCTCGTAGCGGCGCTGGAGCATGGCCCCCTCGCGCAGTTGCTCGGCGACGGTGAGCGCCTCGTCGAGGTCGTTGACCCCGGGGACGTGCCCGAGGGCGGCGATCCGCCGCACCGCGGTCATCTTCTTCGGCAGCGGGTGCCCGCCGATCTCGGCGCGGCCCTCGGAAGGCTTCATCCGGCCGGTGAGGGCCAGCAGCAGGCAGGTCCGGCCGCTTCCGGAGGGACCTTCGAGCGCGATGAGCGAACCGGGCGCGGCGTCGATCCCCACGCCCCGGAAGACCCAGCCGCGCGGGCCCTTGAGTCCGAAGTCCTCGGCCTTGACGGCCGCCCCGTGTGGGCTCTCCACGCCGCCCCCCCTTCTTTTGAACTGACCGGTCAGTTCAAAAACTAGCAGCTTCCGTGACGAGTCATCGGCAAGAGGAGGGATGAAGATCCCCAATGGGGGGTAAAAGTGCAGGTCACCGGGATTGTCAGTGGCGGGCGTCACGATGGACTCACGCAGCGCGACAACGCGGCGGGCAAGGCAGCACCACCCGAACGGCGGTACCCGAACAGCCAGTACCCGAAGAGGCAGTACCCACGCAGTACCCGGCATCAGAAGCAGCACGCATCGACAGGAGGTTCGTCATGGCCACACCGTCCCCGTCCCCTGTCCACCCCGTCCCGAGGAAGTCGTCGGCACCGCCGGCCGCCCTCGATCTGCTCGCCAAGGCCCACCGCGGCCTGACCGAGGCGGTCGGACTGTCCCGGCCCAATGAGCGCTACGCCACCGCCCACCTCGCGGCGCTGCGCGCGGCCGCGGCGGTGCTGGCCGCTCGCGGCAGGCCCGAACCGGTCAACCCGCGCCGGCGGCCCCGGATCCGCAGCGCGTGGGAGGTGCTGCCGGAGATAGCCCCGGAGTTGACGGAGTGGAGCGCCCTGTTCGCCTCCGGCGCCGACCGTCGGGCCCGGGCCGAGGCCGGCATACCGGACGCGGCGACCGGCCGGGAGGCCGACGACCTCGTCCGCGAGGTGGGGATGTTCCTGCGCCTGGTCGAGCGGATGCTGTCCCTGCGACCGGTGACCCCGGCCGCGCAGGAGCTGTCCAAGGCCCTGCCGCAGCCCCGGCCGGGGCGTCCGCACGCGGGATGAGCTGGTCGGCGGCCTGAGGCAATAGGGTGGGGCACGCCCGCTCACCCTTACCGCGCCGAGGAGCCATCAGCCGTGTCGGACACTTCCCGCCCCCGTGCCTCCCTCCGCACCGCCGTGGTGTGGGAGGTCCTCAAGGAGGCCCTCGACCGCCGGGTGAAGGCGACCGGGCGGGAAGCGCTGGACGTGCTGGACACCGGCGGCGGCACCGGCAAGTTCGCCGTCCCGGTGGCCCGACTGGGCCACCGGGTGACGGTGGTCGACCCCAGCCCCAACGCGCTGTTCGGGTTGGAGCGTCGGGTCTCCGAGGCCGGTGTCGCCGATCTGGTGCGCGGTGTCCAGGGCGATGCCCAGGGCCTGCTGGACGTCGTCGACCGGGACGCGTACGACGTGGTGCTCTGCCACGGCGTGCTGGAGTACGTGGACGACCCGGCCGAGGGCGTGGCCAACGCCGTCGCGGCCCTGCGACCGGGCGGGATCCTGAGCCTGCTCGGCGCCGGACTCGGCGGAGCCGTCCTGGCCCGCGCCCTGGCGGGGCACTTCACCGAGGCCCGTACCGCCCTCACCGACCCGGCGGGCCGTTGGGGATCCGGCGACCCGGTCCCGCGCCGCTTCACCGCCGAGCAGCTCACCGAGCTGGTGGGTGGAGCCGGCCTGGAGGTCGGCGCGGTGCACGGTGTACGGATCTTCGCGGACCTCGTCCCGGGCGTCCTGGTCGACACCGAGCCCGGCGCGGTGGAGGCGCTGCTGCGTCTGGAGGAGGCCGCCGCCGAGCTGCCGGCCTTCCACGCGGTCGCCACGCAGTTGCACGTTCTGGGCGAGAAGAGCGCCTGATCTGCGGCGCGTCCGCGCACGCGGATCCGCGGACACCCTGTGAACCGGCCGCCGGCCCCGTATGATCGAGGACACCGGCGGCATGGCGGACGGACCATTGGGGAATAAGCGCCTCAGTGACCGCACAGGCGACGGTACGGTTTGTACGCAGGGCTTTATTTCGAACGTGGCGTAGAGGGCGGGTATCACGGGGGCGATTCCCCGCCTATCCTGAAGGGGACCCCTGGTCGCTACCCTTCGCGACCGACGGATGAGGAGGACTCCCGTGCCGCTCTCGGAGCACGAGCAGCGAATGCTCGAGCAGATGGAGCGAGCGCTGTACGCCGAAGATCCCAAGTTCGCGACAGCGCTTGAGGGAAGCGGACTGCGCACGTACACCCGGCGACGGGTTTACCAGGCAGTCGCAGGCATTGTGGTGGGTATCGCGCTCCTCATGACCGGTGTGATCGTGCCGAACGTGCTCTGGATCAGCGTGGTGGGTTTCCTCGTCATGCTGGGCTGTACGGTTCTCGTGGTCACCGGTTGGCGCAAGGCACCCAAGCCTGGCGAGCAGCCCGTCTCCGACAGTGCAGGTGGTTCGGCCCGTGGCCGGAACCGACAGCGTCGGTCGATGATGACCCGCATCGAGGAGCGGTGGCAGCGCCGCCGTGACGAACAGGGGCAGTAGCCCCACAGGACATGAGCGAGGGGACGGTCGCCGACGGCGGCCGTCCCCTCGTCGTTCTCCCGGACGGATCACCCGTCCTGCGGCATGATGACCGAATGACTGTGCTGCCCCTGGTCTTCACCAGCGGCTGGGCCAGCGGGATCAACGCGTACGCCGTGGTCCTCCTGCTCGGCATCTTCGGCGCGACCGGGCTCACGGACGAGGTTCCGGCGTCGTTGCAGCGCCCCGACGTCCTGATCGTCGCGGGCGTGCTGTTCCTCTGCGAGGCGGTGGCCGACAAGATCCCCTACGTGGACTCGCTGTGGGACACCCTCCACACCGTGATCCGCCCGGTGGCGGGCGCGGTGATCGGGGCCCTGCTGGCCGGGCAGAGCGGCTCGCTCCCCGACCTGGCTGCGGGCGCCGTCGGCGGCTCCACCGCGCTGGCCAGCCATTTCGTCAAGGCCGGCACCCGGATGGCGGTCAACACCTCACCGGAACCGTTCACCAACATCGCCCTCAGCACCGCCGAGGATCTCGGTGTGGCGGGCATCGTCACCTTCGCCATGTTCAACCCCCAGGCCGCCGCGATCATCGCGGCCGTGCTGCTGGCGGCCGGCCTGGCGATGATCTTCTTCCTCTGGAGCCGGATCCGCCGTTATCGGAGACGGCGGGCCCAACGCCGCGAGGAGAAGCGGATGGCCGCCGAGTTGCGTCAGACCTCCGGCGCGCCACCACCGCACTGACCGTCGGGCGCCGGCGCCGGCCGGGCTCCGCTGCCCGCCCTGACCTCGTACGACCTCGCCGGCCCGGCCCCCGGTTCGCTCGATAGGCTCAGCCGCATGGCACGAATTGCGGTGATCGGCGCCGGGATGGGCGCGATGGCGACGGCGGCCCGGTTGGCCGTGGCGGGCCACCGGGTGACGGTGTACGAGCGTGGCTCCACGTACGGCGGCTCGGTCGGCCGGTACGAACGCGACGGTTTCGCCTTCGACACCGGCCCGGGGCTGTTGCACCTGCCCGCCGTCTACCGCGACCTGTTCGTGAAGACGGGCAGGAAGCCGCTGGAGGAGTGCGTCGAGCTCGTCCAGGTGGACCCCGCCGTGCGGCACCTGCTGCCGGACGGCACCTCGGTCACCCTCCCCAACGCCTCGCGCGGGGGTGCGGCCGCCGTGCTCGACGAGGCCTTCGGCGCGGGCTCCGGGGACCGCTGGAACGGGGTGCTCGGGCGCGCCCGGGACGCCTGGAACGCCACCCGCCGTCCGCTGCTGGAGGAGCCGCTGCGCCCCGACTGGCAGGTGCTGGGAACGGACCCCTACCCGGCGTTGCGCAAGAGCGGCCTGCTGCGGCGGCGCCCGCCGACCCTCGCCGAGGTGGCCGAGCGGGAGCTGGGCGGGCCGCTCGGGGAGCTGCTGACCGCGCGGGTGCGCGCGTACGGTCTGCGCCCCGCGGACGCGCCCGCCTCGGCGGCGGTGCTCCCGTACATGGAGCAGACCTTCGGGAGCTGGTACGTGCGCGGTGGGATCCGGGAGCTGGCCACGGCCGTGTACGAGCGCTGCCTGGAGCGGAAGGTGGACTTCGTCTTCGACGCGGACGTGCGGGGGGTCGTGGAGCGCGACGGCCGGGCCGCCGGCCTCTCGCTGGCCGACGCGAGCGCGGTGGAGGCGGACGCCGTGGTCTGCGGGGTCGATCCCCGGGCGCTGGCGATCCCGCCGGCGCCCGGTGCGGTCCCCGCCCCACCGGCGGGGCTCCCCGGCCGGTACACGCTGTTCCTGGCCCTCGACGGGCCCCGGCCGGCGGAGGCCGTGCACCGCACCCTGGTCGGCGCGGACCTCACCGTGCTGCGGCCCGACGACCCCGCGGTCCGGCCCGACGCCGGACACGAGGCCGTCACCGTCCAGGCGGTGGCGGAGCCCGGCACGGCGCCCTCCGCGGCGGAGTTGCTCGCCGCGGCCGCCCCGGCCGTGCCGGGTCTGCGGGAGCGGCTGCTGTGGCACGAACTGCGCACTCCGGCCGACATCGCCGGGACGACGGGCGCCCTGGACGGTGCCGTGCCGCCGCCCGCGCTCGCCGGGGCCGGCGGACGGCTGCTCCACCCCTCGAACACCACGGGCCTGCCGGGGCTGTACCTCGCCGGTGGCTGGGCCCACCCCGGCGGCGGACTCCCGCACGCGGGCATGACCGGCGCCCTGGTGGCCGGGCTCATCGTGGAGGGTGCGGAGTTCCGCGGGTCCCGCTAGCCGGGCCGGGCGCCGGGGCCGGGCGGGTCAGTAGCGGTACTGCTCGTACTCGCCGGAGCCGCTCTGGTACGGGTACTGCTGCTGCTGTTGCTGTTGCTGTTGCTGCTGGTACTGCTCGTCCGTCGGGTAGGCCTGACCGCCGTACTCGTCGGTGGACCGCTGCTGCGGTACCCAGACGCCGCCGGGCGGGGTGTCCATCGCGTACTGCTGCCCGCTGTAGTCCGGGTAGGGCGCGTAGTCGTTGTTCTGGGGCGGGGTGACGCCACCGCCGGTGCCGATGTACGGGTCCGAGTAGGCCGCGTAGACCTGCTGCTCGCCCATCGGGTAGCCGCCGGAGTAGTCGTAGCCGCCCTGGGGCTGCGCGTCGTACTGCGGCGCGTACGAGCCGTCCTGCCCGGCCGCGGCGAACGGCGAGGCGAACGCGGCCGTTTCGGCCGGCCGGCCCGACGGGTCGCCGTACTGGGGGGCGAAGCTCTGTATCCCGTACGAGCCGGTGTCCTCGGGAACCGGCTGCGGGGTGAAGACGTTCGTCTCGCGGTCGTCGAAGTCGTCGGGCGCGTCCGCGCCGTCGTGGCGCCCGGCGGTCGTCCGGTCGCCGTACTCCAGCCCCGTCACCTCCAGGGTGGGCGCGGGGCGTTCGGCGCGCGCGCCGCCGCCCCGGCGCCGGCCGCTCTGCTGTCGTACGGGTTCTCCGCCGCGGCGCAGCGCCCAACCGGCCACGAAGCCCTTGCGGAAGGAGAGCGTGACCAGGGTCTGGCCGATCGCGAACGCGGTCGCGCCGACGGCGATGACGAGCACCGAGGGCAGCACCACCCCGGCGACCACGCCGGCGAAACCGGCGAAGGCGAGCAGGCGCCAGCGGAGCCGGGCCTTGTACTGCATCAGGACCTCGGCAAGCAGCCACAACGCGACGAATCCGAACGCGGTGTAGAGGACCGTCATTCCCATGCGTGGCCCCTCTCGGTACGGCCGCCGGCGCGGGAACGGGGGACGGCCGATCAGGCCCGCTGGTGCAGGCCCAGGTTCTCGTAGATTTCGAGAGTCGCCGTGGAGTTGTTCAGCGTGATGAAGTGCAGCCCCGGAACACCCTCGGACAGCAGCCGCGCGCAGAACTCCGTGGCGAACTCGATGCCAATGGAGCGTACAGCGGCCGGATCGTCCTTGACCGCGAGCATGCGGTCTTTTACCGCCGAGGGGAAGACCGCGGTGCTGAGCTGGGGCAGCCGGTCCAACTGCTTGATGCCCACAACAGGCATGACCTCGGGGATGATCGGGGTGTCACAGCCCGCCTTCGCGACACTGTCGCGGAGCCTCAGATAATTCTCCGGATCGAAGAACATCTGGGTGATCGCATAGTCGGCGCCCGCGCGGCACTTGTCCACGAAGTGCCGGATGTCCGTGTCCCAGTCGTCGGAACGCGGGTGCATCTCGGGGAAGGCGGCGACGCCGACGCAGAAGTCGCCGGACTCCTTGAGCAGGCGGACCAGGTCGGCCGCGTAGTCCACGCCCTCGGGGTGCTTGACCCAGTCGGCCATGGGGTCGCCCGGCGGGTCCCCGCGCAGCGCGAGCATGTTGCGGATGCCGGCGTCGGCGAACTGGCCGATGACGTGACGCAGCTCCGCGACGGACTGGTCCACCGCGGTGAGGTGCGCGACGGGGGTGAGGGTGGTGTTCGCGGCGATCGCCTCGGTGGCCCGTACGGTGCCTCCGCGCGTGGAGCCGCCGGCCCCGTAGGTGACGGACACGAAGCTGGGGCCCACCGCCTCGATGCGGCGGAGCGCGTTCCAGAGGTTGCGTTCGCCCTTCTCGGTCTTGGGCGCCCAGAACTCGAAGGAGTACGAGCGCCCGGACGCGATGAGGTCGCGGACCGTGTGTGCGCGGTCCGACCAGGTGGAAGCGGTACCAAGGGCCATACCGGCAGGTTAGACGCGTGCCGGCGGACACCGAAGCGCTGTCCGCCCATTGGACACGTTTTTGGACACCCTGCTACGCGAGTCGGGCGCGGATCCGCTTGGCCAGCTCGGCGGCGGCCGCCCCGGGGTCGGGGGCCTCGGTGAGGGCGCGTACGACCACGACCCGGGTGGCCCCGGCGTCGAGGACCTCGTCCAGGTTGCCGGCGTCGATGCCGCCGATGGCGAACCAGGGCCGGTCCTGCCCGAGGGAGGCGGCGTGGCGGACGAGCCCGAGGCCGGGGGCGTGCCGGCCGGGCTTGGTGGGGGTGGGCCAGCAGGGGCCGGTGCAGAAGTAGTCCACGCCGGGTTCGGCGGCGGCCGCGTCGACCTCGGACTCGGAGTGGCAGGAGCGGCCGATGAGGACGTCGGGGCCGAGGATCGCGCGGGCGGCGGGAACGGGGATGTCGCCCTGGCCGAGGTGCAGGACGTCGGAGCCGATGGCGTGCGCGACGTCGGCGCGGTCGTTGACCGCGAGGAGCCTGCCGTGGCGGCGGGCGGCCTCGGCGAAGACCCGGAGGTGTTCCAGTTCCTCCCCCGCCTCCATGCCCTTGTCGCGGAGCTGGACGACGTCCACCCCGCCGGCCAGGACGGCGTCGAGGAACTCGGGAAGGTCACCCTGCCGCTTGCGGGCGTCCGTGCACAGGTAGAGCCGGGCGTCGGACAGCTGCTGCATGGGTGTACCCCCCGTGGTCGTGGCGGGGTACGGGCCCGCACGCTCGGCCCGTACACCGCGTGTGGTTCGGCGAATCAGCCGGTCAGAGGGCGAGCGCCTGAGCGCGGCGCTTCACCTCCGTGCCGCGATTCTCGCTCAGCGCCTGCGCGGGGGTGCCGGGCAGGGTGGGGTCCGCGGTGAACATCCACTCCAGGATCTCCGCGTCGGAGAAGCCGTCGTCGCGGAGCACCGTCAGCAGGCCGACGAGGCCCTTGACGACCTTGTCGCCGTCGATGAAGGGGGCGGGTACCTGGAGGGAGCGGTTCTCGCCGCGGCGCACGGCGAGCAGCTGACCTTCCTTGACCAGCTGGCGGACCCGGGTCACTTCGATGTCGAGCATCTCCGCGATGTCGGGGAGGTACAGCCAGGCGGGGACAAGGGCATCGATCTTTGCGTCAATCTCGGTCACGGGGACAAGCCTGCCATCTCGGGCCGGCCGCCGGTACCCGGGCCGTCCGTCCGGGCGCCGGGGCAGGCGCCGCCCGGCCCCGCCCGGGCGCGGCGGCGCCCCGCGACCGTCGCCGGGGTCAGGCCGCGGCGGACTTCAGGGGGGTGCCGGGGTCGGCGACCTTGGCCGGATCCAGGGCGGTGCCGGACTCGATCAGGCGGCGGCCCTGGGCGAGGTCGCGGGGGCGGCCCACGGCGAGGACGGCGACCAGGACCCCGTCGCGGAGCCAGCAGACGGACCACGCCGGGTCGGCGGGGTCGCCCCGCCACACGGTCTCGTCCGCCCCGTCGTGGTGTCCGGCGTACTGCACGAAGCGTCCGAACTGCTCCGACCAGAAGTACGGCACCGGGTCGTAGGCCCGGTCCGTCCCGCCGCTCAGGATGTCGGCGGCGACCACCCTGGGGCCCTGGAGGGCGTTGTCCCAGTGGTGGACCAGCAGCCTGGTCCCGTAGCGGGCGGAGGGGAAGGAGGCGCAGTCGCCCACCGCGTACACGTCCTCCAGCGAGGTCCGCAGCCAGGCGTCGGCGGTGACCGAGCCGTCCGGTCCCAGGTCGATGCCCGAGTCCGCGAGCCACGCGGTGGCGGGGCGGGCCCCGATGCCCACGATCACCGCGCCGGCCGGCAGTTCCCGGCCGTCCGCCAGCAGGACCCGACCCGGCTCCACCGAGGCCACCCGCGCGCCGGTCAGCAGGGTCGCGCCCGCCTCCCCGTACCAGCGGCCCATCGCCTCCCCGACCGCCGCGGGCAGGGCCCCGGCCAGGACCCGGTCCGCGGCCTCGACGACGGTGACGGCGCAGCCCGCCTCCCGGGCCGCGGTGGCGAACTCCGCGCCGATCCAGCCGGCCCCGACCACGACGACGGCCGACGCGGCGGCGAGGACCGGGCGCAGCCGTGCGGCGTCGTCGAGGGTGCGCAGCAGGTGGACGCCGCGGACGCCCTCGGAGCCGGGCAGCGTCAGGGGTTCGGCTCCGGTGGCCAGGACCAGGGCCTCGTACGGGACCGGGCCGGCCTCCGTGTCGAGTTCGCGCGCTCCCGCGCGCAGGCCGGTGACCTCGGTGCCCAGTCGAAGGCGGATGTCGAGCGCCTCGAAGTCCACGTCGAACGCGGAGTCCTCGGCCTTGCCCAGCAGGACCGCCTTGGAGAGCGGGGGCCGGTCGTAGGGCTGGTGGGGTTCGGCGCCCAGCAGGGTCACGGGGCCGGTGTAGCCCTGTTCGCGCAGGGCCACCGCGGTCTGTACGCCGGCCATTCCGGCGCCCACGATGACGACGCCGCTCTGAGTCTGTTCCGTCTGCTCGCTCACGCCGCCCACCCTAATCTTCTGACGGTTCGTCAGGAATAGCGGGCGGGGAGGCAGCCTTACCCGGCATCTCCCCCGGGGTTAGTCTGGCCACCGTACCTATCGCGGGAGTCCGGGCGCACCGGGCTGAGAGGGAGGCTGACCGGCCTCCGACCGTACGAACCTGATCCGGGTCATGCCGGCGAAGGGAGGGGCTGGACACCCATGCACTCATCGCGTTCATCGCACGCGTCACGACAGGCGGGTCACGACGTCCTCGTCATCGGGGGCGGCGTCATCGGCCTGGTCGTCGCCTGGCGGGCCGCCCGGCGCGGACTGCGCACCGTACTCGCCGATCCGTGCCCCGGAGGGGGCGCGGCCCAGGTCGCGGCCGGCATGCTCGCCGCCGTCACCGAGCTGCACTACGGCGAGGAGACCCTGCTCGGGCTCAACGTCGCCTCCGCCGCCCGCTACCCGGAGTTCGCCGCCGAACTCACCGAGGCCGCCGGCGGGCTGGGGATCGGCTACCGCGCCTGCGGCACCCTCGCCGTGGCACTCGACTCCGACGACCGTCTCCACCTGCGCGAACTGCACGCGCTCCAGCGCCGCTGCGGGCTGGAGTCGCAGTGGCTGACCGGCCGCGAGTGCCGGCGCCTGGAACCGATGCTGGCCCCGGGCGTCCGGGGCGGCCTGCGCGTCGACGGGGACCACCAGGTGGACCCGCGCCGGCTCGCCGCCGCGCTGCTGGCCGCCTGCGAACGGGCCGGGGTGAGCGTCCACCGGGCCACCGTCGACCGGTTGACCGTGCTGCACGACCGGGCCGCGGGCGCCGTGCTCGACGACGGGACGGAGCTGCCCGCCGACCAGGTGGTGCTGGCGGCGGGCTCGCTGAGCGGGCGGCTGGCGGGCGTGCCACCGCAGGTGCGGGTCCCGGTGCGGCCGGTGAAGGGTCAGGTGCTGCGGCTGACGGTGCCGGCCTCGTACGCGCCGTTCCTGTCCCGGACCGTACGGGCCGTCGTCCGGGGCAGCCACGTCTACCTGGTGCCGCGCGAGAACGGCGAACTCGTCGTCGGGGCCACCAGCGAAGAACTCGGCTGGGACACCACCGTCACCGCCGGCGGGGTGTACGAGCTGCTGCGCGACGCCCACGAGTTGGTGCCCGGCATCACCGAACTCCCGCTGACCGAGACCCGGGCGGGCCTGCGACCGGCCTCCCCCGACAACGCCCCGCTGCTCGGGCCCACCGAGCTGCCCGGCCTGCACCTGGCCACGGGGCACTACCGCAACGGGGTACTGCTGACCCCGCTCACCGGGGACGTGATGGCGGAACTGCTGGCCACCGGCACGATGCCGGAGGTCGCCCGCCCCTTCACCCCGCGCCGTTTCACCCAGGCACGTCAGGAGTCGTACGCATGACCATCTCCGTCAACGGCGAGCCGCGCGAGATCGCGGCCGGAACCACCCTCGACGCGGTGGTCGCCACCTTGACCCGGGCCCACAAGGGGGTCGCGGCGGCGCTCAACGAGACCGTGGTGCCGCGCGGCCGGTGGCCGCTCACCGAGGTCGGCGAAGGCGACCGGGTCGAGGTCCTCACCGCGGTCCAGGGAGGCTGACGGCAATGGCGGACGACCTCTTCACCCTCGGCGGCCGGACCTTCACCTCCCGCCTGATCATGGGCACCGGCGGCGCCCCCAGCCTGGACGTCCTGGAACGCGCCCTGATCGCCTCCGGCACGGAACTGACCACCGTCGCCATGCGCCGCCTGGACCCCACGGTCCAGGGGTCGGTGCTGTCCGTGCTCACCCGGCTGGGCATCGCGGTCCTGCCGAACACCGCCGGTTGCTTCACGGCCGGCGAGGCCGTGCTGACCGCGCGGCTGGCCCGCGAGGCGCTCGGCACGGACTGGGTCAAGCTCGAAGTCGTGGCCGACGAACGCACCCTGCTCCCGGACGGCGTCGAGCTGCTCGACGCCGCCGAGATCCTGGTCGACGAGGGCTTCACCGTGCTCCCGTACACCAACGACGACCCGGTACTGGCGCGGAAGCTGGAGGACGTGGGCTGCGCGGCGATCATGCCGCTGGGCTCCCCCATCGGTTCCGGCATGGGCATCCGCAACCCGCACAACTTCGAGCTGATCGCGGAACGGGCCGGGGTCCCGGTGATCCTGGACGCGGGCGCCGGCACCGCCTCGGACGCGGCGCTGGCCATGGAGCTGGGGTGCTCCGCCGTCATGCTGGCGTCGGCCGTCACCCGGGCCCAGTCGCCCGCGCTGATGGCGGCCGCCATGCGGGACGCCGTGTCGGCGGGCCGCCTCGCCCACCGCGCGGGACGCATCCCCCAGCGGCGCTTCGCCGAGGCCTCCTCCCCCACCGAGGGCCGCGCCGCCCTCGACCCGGAACGCCCCGCCTTCTAGCCGTTTCAGCCCCGCCGGCCGTGTCGGCCGGGCCGAGCCATCTCAGCCTCGCCGGCGTTTGAGGCGCGGGTCCGGGCGGAGCCCGATGCCCGGCGGAGCCGGGGTCACCTGGGGCTCCGCCCCAGAGACCCCGCGCCTCAAACGCCGGCGAGGCTGAGATGGCAGGCAACCGGCACGTCACAGGTGCGCTGCAACCACCCCCGCCCGCGTCGGCGCACTCCGTGCCGCTCGTAGAATCGCCGGGTGGATACGACCCTGGATGACCCCCTCGTCGGGCGCGTGCTCGACGGCCGCTACCGCGTCGACGCCCGCATCGCGGCCGGCGGCATGGCCACGGTCTACCGGGCCCTCGACACCCGTCTCGACCGGATCCTCGCGCTGAAGGTGATGCACCCGGCCCTGGCCGCCGACGGCGCCTTCGTCGACCGCTTCATCCGTGAGGCGAAGTCCGTGGCCCGGCTCGCCCACCCCAACGTGGTCGCGGTCTTCGACCAGGGGACGGACGGCCCGTACACGTACCTCGCGATGGAGTACGTCTCCGGTTGCACCCTGCGCGACGTGCTCCGCGAGCGCGGCGCGCTGCGGCCCCGGGCCGCCCTCGACATCCTCGAACCGGTCCTGGCCGCCCTCGGCGCCGCCCACCGGGCCGGTTTCGTCCACCGGGACATGAAGCCCGAGAACGTGCTGATCGGCGACGACGGCCGGGTCAAGGTCGCCGACTTCGGTCTGGTGCGCAGTGTGGACTCCGTCACGAACACCACCGGTTCGGTCCTCGGCACCGTCTCCTACCTCGCCCCCGAGCAGATCGAGAACGGGATCACCGACACCCGCGTGGACGTCTACGCCTGCGGTGTGGTCCTGTACGAGATGCTCACGGGCGCCAAGCCGCACACCGGCGGCAGCCCCGCCCAGGTGCTCTACCAGCACCTCAACGAGGACGTGCCGGCCCCGTCGGCCGCCGTCCCCGGGCTGCCCGCCGGTCTCGACGAGCTCGTCGCGCTGGCGGCCGCCCGCAGCCCGGAGCTGCGCCCCTCCGACGCCGCCGCCCTGCTCGGGCTGACGCTCGAAGCCCGCGCCCGGCTGACCGACGCGGAGCTCGACGCCGCGCCGCCGCGGGCCCGGGCCGAGGACCGGCCCGCCTCCGAGGACCGCACCAGCGTGATCGCTCGGCCCGTCACGGCGCAGCAGCCCGTGCACCACACCTCCCGCCTGGAGTCGCCCGCGCCGATCCCGCCCCGGCGTCGGCCGGCGGGAGGCCTGCGGGCGCCCCGTCGCGGGCCGCTCCTGATCGTCGTGGGAATACTGTTGGCCCTCGGTCTGGGGGCCGGCGTCTGGTACATCAACTCCGGGCAGTTCACGAAGGTCCCCAACCTGCTCGGCAAGTCGGAGCAGGAGGCCAGGTCGCAGCTGTCGGCGGCCGGTCTCGGGGTGAAGGGCGTGAACCGGAAGTTCAGCGACGCCTTCGACCGCGGCACCGTCATGAACACCGACCCTCCGGGCGGCAAGCGCATCCGCGGCAACGGCGCCGTGACGATCACCCTGTCCCGCGGCCCCGAGGTCGTGAGCGTGCCGGCGCTGAAGGGCAAGCCCCTGGAGGCGGCGAAGGCGGAGCTGACGGCGGTCGGGCTGGCGCCCGGGATCGTCACCCAGGCGTTCAACGAGGACGTCGCCCAGGGCTCCGTCATCGGCAGCGATCCGGCGGGCGGGGAGAAGCGGGCCCCCGACACGGCGGTGGCGCTCGTCGTCAGCAAGGGCAGCCCGGTCCGGGTGCCGAGCGTCACCGGCCGGTCCGCGGACGAGGCCCGGTCGACCCTGGAGGGTCTCGGCCTGAAGGTGGGCACGGCCGCCGAGCAGGTCAACTCCGCGTCGCCCGCCGGTACGGTCGCCAACCAGTCGATCGGGGCCGGCACCCAGGCCGCCGCGGGCGACACGGTCACCCTGACCCTTTCCAAGGGCCCCCGCCAGGTCCAGGTGCCGGACGTCACCGGCCAGGATGTGGACGCCGCGCGGAAGGCGCTGGAGGGATCGGGCTTCAAGGTGAAGGTGGACCGGCCGTTCCTGTCCTTCAGCAACACCGTGGAGAGCCAGTCCGTGCCGGGCGGCCAGAACGCCGCCGAGGGCAGCACGATCACGATCAAGACCAAGGGGCTGTAGGCACGTGACACGCAATCCGGTGGGTGGGCACGTCCCCGTCGCGGGCGGCCTCGCCTCGGTCGGGCTCGCGTACGCCCGCGAGATGGGCGCCGAGGCCGTCCAGGTCTTCGTGGCCAATCCTCGCGGGTGGGCGACCCCGGTCGGCAACCCGGCGCAGGACGAGTTGTTCCGCGAGGAGTGCGCGCGGGAGTCGATCCCCGCGTACGTGCACGCGCCGTACCTGATCAACTTCGGCTCGCACACCGAGGCGACCGTCGAGAAGTCGGTGGAATCCCTTCGGCACTCGCTGCGCCGGGGTCGGGAGATCGGTGCGCTCGGGGTGGTCGTCCACACCGGTTCCGCCACCGGGGGGCGGCCGCGCGAGGAGGCGTACGCGCAGGTCAGGGAGTACATGCTGCCGCTCTTGGACGAACTGACGCACGACGACGACCCGTTCCTGCTGTTGGAGTCCACGGCCGGTCAGGGGTTCTCCCTGTGCTCGCGCACCTGGGACTTCGGGCCGTACTTCGACGCCCTGGACCACCACCCCAAGCTCGGGATCTGCCTCGACACCTGCCACGTCTTCGCGGCCGGGCACGATCTGGCGGAGACGGGCGGCACCAAGCAGACGCTGGATCTCCTGGTGGAGACGGTGGGTGAGGGCCGGCTGAAACTGGTCCACGCCAACGACTCCAAGGAGGGTGTCGGCGCCCACAAGGACCGGCACGCGAACATCGGCCAGGGGCACATCGGCCGGGAGGCGTTCGCCGAGCTGTTCACCCACGCGGCGATGGACGGGGTGCCGCTGATCATCGAGACGCCGGGCGGCAAGGAAGGTCACGCGGCGGACGTGGCGCTGCTGAAGGAGCTGCGCGGCCCGAGGTGACACACCGGGCGACGACCGCCGGAATACCCCAGGGGGGTATACGGTTCCACGTATCGCGGACCCGTTCCTCAGTCGTTCCCAGGGGGCATTCGATGGACCACGCACACGCACACCACGAGCACCACGGACCCGCCGACCACGCGGACCACCACGACGGCGGGCACGACGGCGGCCACGGCCGGGTCAGTTGGGCGATGGCCGCGAAGGCCACCCTGCACTGCCTCACCGGATGCGCCATCGGCGAGGTGCTGGGCATGATCATCGGCACGGCACTGGGCTGGGGCAACCTGGCCACGATGATCCTGGCGATCGTCCTCGCGTTCTTCTTCGGCTACGCGCTCACCCTGCGCGGGATCCTCGGCGCCGGCGTGGACCTGCGTACGGCCGTCCGGGTGGCACTCGCGGCCGACACCCTCTCGATCGCCGTGATGGAGCTGATCGACAACGGGGTGATCGCCCTGTGGCCGGGCGCCATGGACGCCCACCTCTCGGACCCGCTGTTCTGGATCGTGCTGGCGATCGCGCTCGCGGCCGCTTTCGTGATCACCGCACCGGTCAACAAGTGGATGATCGGCCGGGGCAAGGGCCACGCGGTCGTCCACGCGTACCACCACTGAAGCGCGGCGGTCAGAGCTCCGGGCCGTCCCCCGGCTCCTCCTGGTACGAGTAGCGCTGCTCGCGCCAGGGGTCACCGACGTTGTGGTAGCCCCGCTCCTCCCAGAAACCCCGCCGGTCGGCGGTCATGTACTCGATGCCGCGGACCCACTTGGGGCCCTTCCAGGCGTAGAGGTGCGGGACCACGAGACGCAGGGGGAAACCGTGCTCGGCGGTCAGCAGTTCGCCACCCTGATGGGTGGCGAAGACCGTGCGGTCCGCGCCGAAATCCGCCAATCGCATGTTCGAGCTGAAGCCGTACTCGGCCCACACCATCACGTGCGTGACCTGGGGGGCCGGCGGGGCGAGCGCGAGGACGGTGCGGGCGCGGACGCCACCCCATTCGGCTCCGAGCATGCTGAACTTCGTCACGCAGTGCAGATCGGCCACGACCGACTCGAACGGCAGGGCCGCGAACTCCTCGTGGTTCCAGCAGTGCTTGTCACCGTCGGCCGTCGCGCCGAAGACCCTGAACTCCCAGCGGTCCGGCTTGAACTTGGGGACCGGGCCGTAGTGGGTGACCGGCCAGCCGCGCTGCAACCGTTGCCCCGGAGGAAGCTCGAACTGCTCTGCTCCCGGAGATTCCCGGCTTTCCGGCTGACCCATGAGTCCATGGTGACAGATTGGGCAGGGTGGTCATGACCAGGTCTGGACCGATTCGGGCAAGTCACGGCAACTCCCACTAAGGAGGCACTTACTGGACGCCCCCGGGCGGCGGTGCAAGGATGCGCGCACCTGCCCAGTCACTTAGCTGACATTGCTTGGAAGGAGCCTCTGCGATGCAGGGCGACCCCGAGGTCCTTGAGTTTCTCAACGAGCAGCTGACCGGCGAGCTCACGGCGATCAACCAGTACTGGCTGCACTACCGCATCCAGGACAACAAGGGTTGGACGAAGCTCGCCAACTACACCCGTGCCGAGTCCATCGACGAGATGAAGCACGCGGACAAGATCACCGAGCGCATCCTGATGCTCGACGGTCTGCCCAACTACCAGCGCCTCTTCCACGTCCGCGTGGGCCAGACGCTGACGGAGATGTTCCAGGCGGACCGCCAGGTCGAGGTCGAGGCCATCGACCGCCTCAAGCGCGGCATCGAGGTCATGCGCGGCAAGGGTGACATCACCTCGGCGCGCCTCTTCGAGGAGATCCTGGAGGACGAGGAGCACCACATCGACTACCTCGACACCCAGCTGGAACTGATCGAGAGCATCGGGGAGCCGCTCTACATCGCGCAGCTCATCGAGCAGCCGGAGAGCTGAGCCGAATCGATGCGCTAGGCCGCTTCGGCGAGCTGCGGGTCGACGGCGAGCACGGCCGCCGCGTTGCCCGTCTCCAGCAGTTCGCGGCGCGGGCACGCCCCGCGGCCGAGGATTCCCTGGATGGTCCGCACGCACGAACCGCAGTCCGTGCCGGCCTTGGTCTCCGAGGCGATCTGGCGGGGGGTGCAGGCCCCGGCAGCCGCGTGGTCCTTGACCTGCTTGTCGGTGATCCCGAAACAAGAGCAGACGTACACGCGGTTCACCTCCCTGGCAGGAATGGTTCGGCGAGCCATCCCCTATTCGGTGAGGCTTACCTAACCATACCCAAACTTAGGGTCCCCTAAAAGACCTGGATACGACGGTGGGGCACGGATCACATCGATCCGTGCCCCACCGTCGTAGGAAGCCACCTACTGATCGCGCGTCGCGTCCTACTGGTCGCGGTACATCTCGGCCACCAGGAACGCGAGGTCCAGGGACTGGCTGCGGTTGAGCCGCGGGTCGCAGGCCGTCTCGTAGCGCTGGTGCAGGTCGTCGACGAAGATCTCGTCGCCGCCGCCCACGCACTCGGTGACGTCGTCACCGGTGAGCTCGACGTGGATGCCGCCCGGGTGGGTGCCCAGGGCCTTGTGGACCTCGAAGAAGCCCTTGACCTCGTCGAGCACGTCGTCGAAACGGCGCGTCTTGTGGCCGGAGGCCGCCTCGAAGGTGTTGCCGTGCATCGGGTCGGTGACCCAGGCGACGGTCGCACCGGACGCGGTGACCTTCTCGACCAGCTCGGGGAGCTTGTCGCGGACCTTGTCGGCGCCCATGCGGACGACGAAGGTGAGCCGACCGGGCTCGCGCTCGGGGTCCAGGCGGTCGATGTAGGTCAGCGCCTCGTCCACGGTGGTCGTGGGGCCGAGCTTGATGCCGATCGGGTTGGCGATCCGCGAGCAGAACTCGATGTGCGCGTGGTCCAGCTGGCGGGTGCGCTCACCGATCCAGACCATGTGGCCCGAGGTGTCGTACAGCTTGCCGGTCCGCGAGTCGGTGCGGGTCAGCGCGCCCTCGTAGTCCAGGAGCAGCGCCTCGTGGGAGGCGTAGAACTCGACCGCCTTGAACTCGGCCGGGTCGGTGCCACAGGCCTTCATGAAGTTCAGCGCGTTGTCGATCTCCCGCGCGAGCTGCTCGTAGCGCTGCCCGGACGGGGAGGACCTCACGAAGTCCTGGTTCCAGGCGTGCACCTGGCGCAGGTCGGCGTAGCCACCGGTGGTGAAGGCGCGGACCAGGTTCAGCGTGGAGGCCGACGCGTGGTACATGCGCTTCAGGCGCTCGGGGTCCGGGATCCGGGCCTCTTCGGTGAAGGCGAAGCCGTTGACGGAGTCGCCGCGGTAGGTCGGCAGGGTGATGCCGTCGCGGGTCTCGGTGTCCTTGGAGCGCGGCTTGGAGTACTGGCCGGCGATGCGGCCGACCTTGACGACCGGCACGGAGGCGGCGTACGTCAGGACGGCGCTCATCTGGAGCAGCGTCTTCAGCTTGGCACGGATGTGCTCGGCGGACACGGCGTCGAAGGCCTCGGCACAGTCGCCGCCCTGCAGCAGGAACGCCTCGCCCTTGGCGACGGCTCCCAGACGGGCGCGCAGCTGGTCACACTCACCCGCGAACACGAGCGGAGGATACGATTCGAGGTCCGCGACGACAGCGCGCAGGGCCTCGGCATCGGGGTACGAAGGCTGCTGCGCCGCGGGAAGGTCTCGCCAGGTCGCCTTGGTGGCGGGGGCTTGGGTTTCAGCGTTCACGGTCACCTCGTACACATTACGGCGTCGCACGTCGCGTCCAGCCCGGTGCCCACACCCTGAGACGGATGTCTCTCGGAACGCGACCCGCCCCGCGGACGCTTCGCCTCCGCCGGCGGCGTGGGCTAGGGTCGGCGACATGTACGCGCACTCGAACATGAACTGGTGGTGGCCCGCTTCCGGCGGCCCACTTCTCGCGCGTACGTAGACGACGAACGACGCGAAGGCCGCCCGAGGGGCGGCCTTCGGCGTTTCCGGGCCCGGGCCGGCCCCTCTCACCCCCTCTCTTCCGAGATCTCCGAGAAGGACGCCCGCCCATGGACATCAGCAGACTGCTCGACGACTCCTGCCCGCCGTTCGCCCTGCTGCGCCGCCGCACGCCCGGCCGCGACCACGACACCGTCGAGCTGCTGATCGGCCCGGTCCACACCGCCGAGCGGCTCGCCGACCTGCCCGTCGGGGAACTGCCCACCCTGGCCCTGGTGCCGTTCCGGCAGATCCGGGAGCGCGGTTTCGACGTGCGCGACGACGGCACGCCGCTGAGCGTGCTGGCGGCCGAGGAGGCCTACGAGCTGCCGCTGACGGAGGTGCTCGCCGCGCTGCCGGACCACGAGGTGCGGGTCGAGGACGGCGGCTTCGACGTCCCGGACGCGCGGTACGCGGCGACCGTGGAGCGCGTCATCGAGGACGAGATCGGGCGCGGCGAGGGCGCGAACTTCGTCATCCGGCGCACCTACGAGGGGCGGATCGAGGGCTTCGGGCGGGCGGACGCCCTGGCCCTGTTCCGGCGCCTGCTGGTGGGCGAGCGGGGCGCTTACTGGACGTACGTCGTGCACACCGGGGAGCGCACGCTGGTGGGGGCCAGCCCGGAGGTGCACGTGCGCATGTCCGGCGGCACGGTCGTGATGAACCCGATCAGCGGGACGTACCGGTATCCGGCGCAGGGCCCCACGGTCGATTCGCTGCTCGCCTTCCTCGGCGACCGCAAGGAGACCGAGGAACTGTCGATGGTCGTCGACGAGGAACTCAAGATGATGTGCACGGTCGGCGACCGGGGCGGGGTGGTCGTCGGGCCCCGGCTGAAGGAGATGGCCCACCTCGCGCACACCGAGTACGAGCTGCGCGGCCGCTCCTCGCTGGACGTGCGCGAGGTGCTCCGGGAGACCATGTTCGCGGCGACGGTGACGGGCTCGCCGGTGCAGAACGCCTGCCGGGTGATCGAGCGTTACGAGAGCGGTGGCCGGGGCTACTACGCGGGCGCGCTGGCCCTGCTGGGCACGGACGCCGCCGGGGCGCAGACCCTGGACTCGCCGATCCTGATCCGCACGGCCGACATCGCGCCCGACGGGACCCTGCGCGTCCCGGTCGGGGCAACGCTGGTGCGGCACTCCGACCCGGCGGGCGAGGTGGCCGAGACGCACGCGAAGGCGGCCGGGGTGCTGGCCGCGCTGGGGGTGCGGGCGCCCGCACCGCGCCCCGCGGCGACCGGGGGGCCGCTCGCGGGCGATCCCCGGGTGCAGGCGGCCCTCGCCGCGCGGCGGGCCGACCTGGCGCCGTTCTGGCTGCGGATGCAGGAGCGGCCGGCCGCGGCGCCGGGCCACGCGCTGGTGGTGGACGGCGAGGACACCTTCACGGCGATGCTGGCGCACGTGCTGCGGGTGACCGGCCTGGAGGTGACCGTGCGCCGCTACGACGACCCCGGGCTGCGGGCGACGGCCCTGGCCTGGGAGGGGCCGGTCGTCCTGGGCCCGGGACCGGGGAACCCGGCGGACGCGTCCGACCCGAAGATGCGGACGTTGCGCGCGCTGGCGGCGGAGCTGCTGGCGGGGCACCGGCACGGGCTGTTGGGCGTGTGTCTGGGGCACGAGCTGTTGGCCGCCGAGCTGGGTCTCCCGCTGGTCCGCAAGGCGGAGCCGGCGCAGGGGGCGCAGACCCGCATCGACCTGTTCGGGGCGTCCGAGGTGGTCGGGTTCTACAACACGTACACCGCGCACTGCCCGGCGGAGCTCGCGGAGCGGCTGGCGCTGCGCGGGGTCGAGGTCGCGCGGGACCCGGGGACGGGCGAGGTGCACGCGCTGCGGTCGGCGGCGGGCTTCGCGGGGGTGCAGTTCCACCCGGAGTCGGTGCTCACCCTGCGCGGGGCGGAGCTGCTGCGCGACCTGCTGACGGGCGTACGGACGGCCGCCCCGGCCTGAGGGCCCGGGTGTCGGCGGCGGGGTCGGGCGACGGCCCCGCCGCCGACGGGGCGGCCGGCGCGGCCCGGGGCGACGGGGCGTTCACGGCGACAGGGTGTTCTCGGAGCGGCGACCGGCCAGGTAGTCCTGCACGTTCGCGAGGGTGGCGTCGATGATCTGGCCCACCGCGTCGTGGGTGTAGTACGCCTGGTGCGAGGTCACCACCACGTTCGGGAAGGTGATCAGCCGGGCGAGGGTGTCGTCCTCCACGGCTTCCAGGGAGCGGTCCATGAAGAACAGTCCGGCCTCCGCCTCGTACACGTCCAGGCCGACGCCCGCGAACCGCCCCGCCCGGAGTTCGTCCACCAGAGCCTCCGTGTCCACCAGTGCGCCCCGGCTGGAGTTGACCAGGATCGCGTCGTCCTTCATCAGCCGCAGCGCCGCGCCGTCGACGATGTGCCGCGTCGCGTCGAGCAGCGGGACGTGCAGGCTGATCAGGTCCGACTCGACGAACAGCGTGTCCTTGTCCACGTACTTCATGCCGAGGTCCACGCAGGCCGGGTTCGGGGTCACGTCCCAGCCCAGCAGGTTCATGCCGAAGCCGTGCGCGATCCGGGTGAAGGCCTCGCCGATCTTCCCGGTGCCGAGGACACCGACGGTGCGGCCGCGCATGTCACGGCCCATCAGTCCGTTGAGGCGGAAGTCGAAGTCCCGGGTGCGGTTCGAGGCCCGGACGATGCTGCGGTTGACGGCCATCGCGAGGGTCCAGGCGAACTCGGCCACCGAGAACGGGGAGTAGTAGGAGACGCGGCTGACGGCCAGGCCGAGTTCCCGGGCCGCGTCGAGGTCGATGTTGTTGAAGCCGGTGGAGCGTTGGGCGATCATCCGGGTGCCGCCGTCGGCCAGGATCCGCAGGACCCGCCCGCCGAGGTCGGCGTTGACACTGGAGGAGACGATCTCGTACCCGGCTGCGATGGGGGCGGTGTCCTCGCTCAGGAACACGTCCAGGCAGCGCACCTCGTGCCGGCCGGCGAACGCCTTCTCCATGAGCGGCTTCTCGTCCGTCTGCACCCCGAAGGCGAGGATCTCCACGTTCGCTCCCGTCCCGCGTCGTCGCCCGCATCGGATCATGGGCCCTTTGTCACGATACGACCCATGATCCGCACATGCGCTCCGGCTCAGCCGAAGAAGACGCCGGCTTCCGCGTAGAGCGCCGGGTCCACCGTCTTGAGCTTCGACGTGGCCTCCAGGATCGGCACCCGGACGATGTCCGTCCCCTTCAGCGCCACCATCTTGCCGAAGTCTCCGTCGCGCACCGCGTCGACGGCGTGCAGCCCGAAGCGCGTGGCCAGCCAGCGGTCGAAGGCGCTGGGCGTGCCGCCGCGCTGGACGTGTCCGAGGACCGTCGTACGGGCCTCCTTGCCGGTCCGCGCCTCGATCTCCTTGGCGAGCCACTCCCCGACGCCCGACAGCCGCACGTGCCCGAAGGAGTCCGTCGTGGCGTCCTTGAGCACCAGCTCGCCGTCCGCGGGCATGGCGCCCTCGGCGACGACCACGATCGGGGCGTAGCTCGCCTTGAAGCGGGAGGTGACCCAGGCGCAGACCTGGTCCACGTCGAAGCGCTGCTCGGGAACGAGGATGACGTTGGCTCCGCCGGCCAGGCCGGAGTGGAGGGCGATCCAGCCCGCGTGGCGCCCCATGACCTCGACGACCAGCACCCGCATGTGCGACTCGGCGGTGGTGTGGAGCCGGTCGATGGCCTCGGTGGCGATGCCGACGGCCGTGTCGAAGCCGAAGGTGTAGTCGGTGCCCGAGAGGTCGTTGTCGATGGTCTTCGGCACGCCCACGCAGGGGATGCCGTACTCCTCGTACAGCTGGGCGGCCACCCCGAGGGTGTCCTCGCCGCCGATCGTGACGAGGGCGTCGACCTCGAACTTCGCGAGGTTCTCCTTGATCTGGCGGAGGCCGTTCTCCAGCTTGAACGGGTTGGTGCGCGAGGAGCCGAGGATGGTCCCGCCGCGCGGCAGGATCCCGCGCACGGCCGGGATGTCGAGCGGGATCGTGTCGCCCGTGACCGCGCCGCGCCAGCCGTCCTTGAAGCCGAGGAACTCGTACTGGTACTCCTGCACGCCCTTGCGGACGACGGCCCGGATGACCGCGTTGAGACCGGGGCAGTCTCCGCCGCCCGTCAGCACTCCGACCTTCATGGAATCTCCCTTCGGCAAAGGACCCACTGAGCCCAATGAGCCCGCACGACCGTCACGCTAGTGGTGACTCAGGTCACGGCAAGATGCCGGGAAGAAGCAATTCCGGTGGATTTCAAGGGGGTTACCGCACACCCGTTCACTCGAACGGGGACCACGCGCGAGGGGGCCGCGTGTACGAGGCCCCGTGCACGGGACTACGCGTCGTCCAGGCCGCGCTCTATGGCGTACCGGACGAGCTCCACCCGGTTGTGCAGTTGCAGTTTGCCCAGGGTGTTCTGGACGTGGTTCTGCACCGTGCGGTGGGAGATGACCAGCCGCTCCGCGATCTGCTTGTACGAGAGCCCCTTGGCCACCAGGCGCAGCACCTCGGTCTCCCGGTCGGTCAGCTGCGGGGCCTTGGGCTCGTTGGCGGCGGCCGGCGCCGGGTCGGTGGCCAGCCGGCGGTACTCGCCGAGGACGAGACCGGCGAGGCCGGGGGTGAACACGGGGTCGCCCGCGGCCGTGCGGCGGACGGCGTCGATGAGTTCCGCGGCCCCGGCGGACTTCAGCAGGTAGCCGGTCGCGCCCGACTTCACCGCTTCCAGGACGTCGGCGTGCTCGCCGCTCGCGGAGAGCACGAGCACGCGCAGGGCCGGGTCGGCGCCGACCAGTTCCTTGCAGACCCGCACGCCGGGCATGCCGGGCAGGTTGAGGTCGAGGACCAGGACGTGCGGGGCGGCGGCGTTGGCGCGGCGGACCGCCTCCGGGCCGTCGCCGGCGGTGGCCACGACGTCGAAGCCGGCGGCGGCCAGGTCGCGGGCGACCGCGTCCCGCCACATCGGGTGGTCGTCGACGACCATCACCTTGATGGAGCTGAGCTCACTGGGCTCGTTGGGCTCGGTCACTGGGTTCTCCCCCTCGGTACTTTCAGTTCCACTTCGGTGCCCTGTCCGGGAACGGACACCAGCTCGGCGGTGCCGCCGAGATCGCGCAGTCGGCCCCGGATCGACAGGGCGACGCCCATCCGGCCCTCGCCCTCCGCCTGGTCCAGTCGGCCGGCCGGGATGCCGGGGCCGTCGTCGCGAACGGTGACGATGACCTCGTCGCCCCAGTCCTCGACCAGGATCCAGGCCCGGGCGCCCTCCCCCGCGTGCTTGCGCACGTTGTCGAGGGCGGCGCCGACCGCCGCCGCCAGCTCCCGCGCCGCGGGCGCCGGGAGCGGCACCGGGGTGCCCGGCTCGGCGAAGCTCACCCTGGAGCCGGCGTGGGGGGCGAGGAGGCCGCGCAGGTCCAGCTCGCCGTTCCCGGCGGCCGGCTCCTCTTCGTCGTAGGAGTCCACGAGCGCGCCGAGCGACTCGTCGCGGGAGATCCGGGAGGTGGGCACGAGCCCGCTGGAGACCAGGGTGCGCAGCGCCACCTCCTGCTCCCCCGCCATCCGGCCCAGGTCGGCCGCCTCGCCGCCCAGTTCGGTGCCGCGCCGTTGGACCATCGCGAGGACCTGGAGGACCCCGTCGTGGATGTCGCGGGCCAGGCGCTCGCGTTCGCGGGTGGCGGCCTCGATCTCCAGGGCGCGGGCCAGGGTGGCCTCACTGGCCCGGGCGACCTCGACCACGTAGCCGATGGCGATGGAGGCGACCCAGACCAGCAGGACGTTGTGGAGGGTGTCGCGGGTGGGGTCGCCGCCGTGGACCACGATGTTGGCGGCGGCCACGAAGGTGGAGGCGAAGCCGGCCCAGCGCCAGCCGCCCTTGATGGCGAAGGCGAGGACCGAGCCGGCCGTCCAGATACTGGGGAGGGTGGGGCCGCCGCCCGCGATCCGCTCCGCGGTGTCGGCGAGCGGGGTGAGGAGGATCCCGGCGATCGCGACGCCGAGGTCGGCGCCGAGGAAGGGCTTGGTGCAGCTCGCCGCGTTGGCCACCCGGCGGTGGGTGGCCAACGTCCAGACGGTGAGGACCGCGAGGTAGCCGATCGCGACGCCGGGGTGGTCGAACTCCTTGTACGCGGAGGCGAACAGCAGCACCGCGTAGACCATGGTCAGCAGCCGGTAGCCCGTCAGGGCCCGCCACAGCGGCTGCTCGACCGACATGCGCACGACGCGCTCGCGCTTCGCCATCTCCCCCACCCCGTACGGGCGGTGTCGCCCGCCCCGCTACTCCGCGCCCTGCTCGCCCTTGTCGTTCTTGTCCGTCTTCTCGGCCTTGGCGGCCTTCTCGGCGTCCGCGATCTGCCGCTTGGCGGCCGTCGCGTAGATGTCGACGTACTCCTGGCCCGAGAGCTTCATGATCTCGTACATGACCTCGTCGGTCACCGAGCGCAGGATGAACCGGTCGCCGTCCATGCCGTGGTAGCGGCTGAAGTCCAGCGGCTTGCCGATCCGGATGCCGGGGCGCATCAGCTTCGGCATCACCTTGCCGGGAGGCTGGATCTTCTCGGTGTCGATCATCGCGACCGGGATCACCGGGGCTCCGGTGGCGAGGGCCACCCGGGCCAGGCCGCCGGGCTTGCCCCGGTAGAGGCGGCCGTCGGGTGAACGCGTCCCCTCCGGGTAGATACCGAACAGCTCTCCGCGTTCGATGACGTCGATGCCGCTCTTGATGGCGGCCTCGCCGGCACCGCGCGCGCCGGAACGGTCCACCGGGAGCTGGCCGACGCCCTTGAAGAAGGCGGCCGTCAGCTTGCCCTTGACGCCGGGGGAGGTGAAGTACTCCGCCTTCGCGATGAAGGTCACCTTCCGGTCGAGCACGGCCGGAAGGAAGAAGGAGTCCGAGAAGGACAGGTGGTTGCTCGCGAGGATCGCCGGCCCCTCAGCGGGAATGTTTTCGAGGCCCTCCACCCACGGCCTGAAGGCGAGCTTCAGGGAACCGCCGATCGAGAACTTCATTGCGCCGTAGATCAACTCGAAAGCCTTCCTGTGTCTGTCGAACAGACCTTATCCCCTGGCTCCGCCGGGAGCGGTCCTACGACCCTGGTCGGTACCACCCCGGTCGCGTACGGTGAAGTCACACAGCGCTACGCACCCGTACCCCCCCCCCCCCTCTTGCCCCTCGCCTTCCGATCAACAAGGAGACCCTGGTGCCCGTCCTCCCTGGAGCAGAGCCGTTCCGCCACGAGGGCGGAGAGGTCGGCGTACTGCTCTGCCACGGCTTCACCGGTTCCCCGCAGTCGCTGCGACCCTGGGCCGAGTACCTGGCCGAGCGGGGGCTGACGGTGTCGCTGCCGTTGCTGCCCGGACACGGGACGCGTTGGCAGGACATGCAACTCACGGGCTGGCAGGACTGGTACGCCGAGGTCGACCGCGCGCTGCGCGAGCTGCTCGACCGGTGCGAGCAGGTGTTCGTCTTCGGGCTGTCGATGGGCGGCGCGCTGACCCTGCGCCTGGCCGCCAAGCACGGGGACTCGGTCAGCGGAATCGTCCTGGTCAACCCGGCCAACAAGGTGCACGACCCGCTGGCCTTCGCCCTTCCGGTGGCCAAGCACGTCATCCGCTCCACGCCGGGCGTCGCCAACGACATCGCGAAGCCGGGATCGGTGGAGGTCGGCTACGACCGGGTCCCGACGCGGGCCGCGCACTCGCTGCGCGCGTTCCTGCGCCTGGTGGACGCCGAACTGCCCCAGGTCACCCAGCCGGTCCTGCTGCTGCACAGCCCGCAGGACCACGTCGTGCCGCCCGTGGACTCGGCGCGGGTGCTGGCCCGGATCTCGTCCACGGACGTGACCGAGACCCTGCTGGAACAGAGCTACCACGTCGCGACGTTGGACCATGACGCGGAGCGGATCTTCGCGGACAGTGTTGCGTTCGTCGGACGGCTCTCGAAGAGCGTCGGCAGGGAGGGGGCGGCCAGCGGTGGCTGAGCACGAGGAGTCGTCCGGGGGTGTTCCCCCGTTGGACGAGGAGGCCGCGTGGGCGGCGATCGTCGCCGGGTACGGGCAGGAACCGCCGGACCCGCCGGGATCCAGACCGTTCCGGCCGATCGAGAACCTGATGTTGCCCGAGGAGGACGTCCAGCCGACGCCCCCCTCGGTCGCGAAGCCGCCGGAGAAGCCGGAGAAGGACGCCGGCCCCGGTGACCCGCCGGCCCCCGCCGGGCCGCTGGGCAGCTCGGTGACCTTCGCGCCGGGCGTGGGCGGGGCCGGTCCCCGGGACCACTCGCTCGTCGAGTCGAAGGACGAGGACGTGACGCCCGAGGACCGGGCGGACGAGGGCCATTTCGTTCCTCCGGAGCCGGAACTCCCGGCGGCGGACGCCACCTCCAAGTTCGCCTGGCTGGCGGTCGTGGGCGGGCCGGTGCTGCTGCTTGTGGCGGTGCTGCTCCAGTGGGAGATGACCTGGTGGCTGACCACCCTGGGCATCGGCGGCTTCCTGGGCGGCTTCGCCACCCTGGTGGCCCGCATGTCGGAGGACGACGACGACGAGGACGACCCGGGGCGCGGCGCGGTCGTCTGATCCGCCGTGGTGTCCGGATCCCGCCGGGCCCCGGCCGGGGCCCGGCGGGAGGCCGCCCGGTGTGGGGCGCCCGCCGGCGTCGCGCCGGGCGGCTCAGTCCGACGCCGGGCCGGCGCCGAGGCGCAGCGCCGCCAGGACCGGGAGGTGGTCGGTGGCGGTCCGCAGGTCCGCGTCGGTGACCCCGGGCAGGCCCGTGGGGACCCCGCAGCCCAGCACCTCGACCCCCTTGGACGCGAAGATCGCGTCGATCCTCCTCGGCGCCCCGGACCGCAGCCAGGTGTGTTCCCCGCCCCACGGCGCCACGGCCCGGCAGTCCTGGAGTTCCGCGGCCAGCCGGCCGAAGGCGCGGCCCTCGGGACCCTCGTTGACGTCGCCCGCGGCGATCGCGTACGGGGCGTCCAGGCCCGCCAGCCGCTCCAGCAGCAGCCCCGCGTGCTCCTCCCGCTCCCCCGCGTCCAGCGGCAGGTGCGCGCTGAGCACGCCGACCCTGGTCCCGGGTGCGGGCCCGAAGCGGACGACGGCCGTCGCGAAGCCCCGCCGGTGCAGTCCGGGCCGCAGCGGCAGCAGGACGTCCCGCGTGTGCTCCACGTGTGCGCGCAGCGAGCACAGCAGCAGCGGGCCGGCGGCCGTCGCGCCGCCGCCCAGCACCACCAGGTCGCACTTCGACGCCAGTCGCGCCGCGTGTTTGCGCCACCGGAAGAAGCGTGGCGCCTCCTGGACGCACACCAGGTCGGGCTCGCACGCACGGATCACGCGGGCCAGCGCGTCCTCGTCGTCGCGCAGCGAGCGGATGTTGTAGCTGAGTACCCGGATCACGGCTGAACCGTCGGGCTCCGTATGCGACTTCGGCAGATCCATGCCCCGCAAGATACGCAGCCGCCCGCCGCTCCCACAGGGGGCGCGGCGGGCGGTGGAGGGACCGGGTGCGTCAGCCCTGGCGGGCGAGGTCGGCGGCGCCGACCATGCCGGCCTTGCCGCCGAGCTGCGCGGCGAGGACCTGCGCGTGCGGGCGCCAGGCGCCGCCGATCAGCCAGCGCTTGAAGGACTTGCGGATCGGGTCCAGGACGAGGTCGCCCTCGTCGGAGACACCGCCGCCGACGATGAACGCGGACGGGTCGAACAGGGACGCCAGGTCGGCCAGCCCCGCGCCGGCCCAGCGGGCCAGCTCGCGGAAGGAGTCGATGGCGACGAGGTCGCCGGCCCGGGCCGCCTCGCTGATGTGCTTGCCCTCGATGCCCTCGGGGGTGCCGTCGCCGAGCGCGAGCAGGGTCGTCGCGTTCTCGGGGGTGGCGTTGGCGCGCTGCTTGGCGTACCGGACGAGCGCCCGCCCGGAGGCGTACTGCTCCCAGCAGCCCTGGCTGCCGCATCCGCACAACAGGCCGTCCGGGACGACCCGGATGTGGCCGAACTCGGCGGCGACGCCGAAGCGTCCGCGCCGCAGCTTGTTGCCGATGATGATGCCGCCGCCGAGGCCGGTGCCGAGCGTGATGCAGATGACGTCGTCGTGGCCCTGGCCGGCGCCGAAGCGGTACTCGCCCCAGGCCGCGCAGTTCGCGTCGTTCTCGACGACGACCGGCAGGCCGATGCGCTGCTCGACCTTGTCCTTGAGCGGCTCGTGGCGCCAGTTGATGTTCGGCGCGAAGAGCACGGTGGCGCGCTTGTCGTCCACGTAGCCGGCGGCGCCGATGCCGACGGCGTCGATGGTGTGATTGCTGCTGACCTCGGACACGGCGGCGCAGATCGCGTCCGTCACCCCGTCCGCGGTCGGCGGGGTGGGCACCTTGTACGTCTCAAGGATGGTGCCCTCTTCGTCGACCACGCCGGCCGCGATCTTCGTGCCGCCGATGTCGACGCCGATGGTGAGTCCCATTAGTCCCTCGGTTTCCGGTCAAACCCCGCCACGGCCCACCGTACCCGAGCCCGACGGAGGATCAGTCGAGATCGATCCGCTCGGACGGACCGGAATCGGGACCTTCGTCCCGGTCGTCGCGGCCGGCGCCGGGGGTGCGGGGAGCGCTTTCCCCGCGGGGGCCCGGAGCGGACGGCGCGGCCTCGTCGCGCGTCCAGCGGCGCTCGTGGCCCTCGACGGCCGACCGGTAGGCGGCGAGCAGCTCGGAGCCGGCCGCCGCGAGGTGGTCGAAGACCTCGGGGTTGCGTTCCATGACGGGTTTGGCGGCGGTCTTGGCCTGGGTGACGAACTGGCGCACGGCGCCCTGGGCGGTGGCGCCGAGCAGCGGGTTGTTCAGGGCGGAGACCTTGTCGGCGACGGCTTCGAAGAGCTTGAACAGTTCCTCGGCGGCGCTGCCGGTGCCGGTGCCCGCCTGGCCCTGCCCCGCCCTGCGGCGCTCCTTCTCCGCTGCGAGGTCCTCGGCGCAGGCCTTGGCCCAGGCGTCGTCGTCGATGGGGCGGTCGGTGGCCTCGCTCATGGCGGACTCCTGCGGCGGATGCGGGACGTGCGGGACGGACTACCTTCGACGGTACCCGAACGGTGGTACGGGCCTCAGCGCTCGCGTGGCCACAGCTGCGGATCCGGGGTGAAGCGGACGCGCAGCTCACCGTCGGTCAGGGCCGCGCCCGAGACGGTGCAGCGCCGGAGGGCCGACGGCAGCGAAACGATCCTGCGGTACGGGCCGGCCGTGAGCAGCAGTTCGTCGCCGCGCCGGATCAGGTCCAGGTCGCACTTGCGGGCGCCGGGCAGCGGCACGGCCCAGACCAGCACCCCGTCCTCGGCGAGCCGGTCCTCCACGGCCCAGGCGCGGCGGTACACGGCGGCCTCCCGGGGGGCGATCGCGTCGGTGTCGGCGAGCAGGGCCACGTCCCGGGGGTCGCGGGGGTCGCGGCCGAGGTGCGCGAGCGGGACCACGGTCAGCTCGGCGGCCCACTGGTCGGCGTACTCCCGCTGTCGGGCGCCGAGGCCGGCGACCCACGGGTCGGCGGAGTCCCGCGGGACCATGCGGTTCGCGACGAGGGAGGCGACCGGGAGCCGGTGCAGGGCGAGCCCGAGCCGGCCGGTGCGCAGCGCCTCGTCGGAGGCGGGTCCGGGCTCGGCCACCAGGCGCAGCTCGGTGGCGGGGGACTCGACGACGGCCTCGACGGCGGCCAGTTCCTCGTCCCAGCGGGCGGCCGCCTCGTACAGCCACTGGGCGGGCATGGGCACCCCGGCGAGCTGGGCGAGGACGGGGCGCAGGGCGCGGGCCGCCTGCCGCTGCGCGGGCAGCAGCCGGGCGAGGTAGCGGCGCAGTTGGGCGGGGAGCGCGAGGGTGGCGATCGCCTGGTGCAGCGGGGGCATGTCCACGATCAGGAGATCCACGCCGGGGGCCGAGGCGGCTCGGCGCAGGGCCCTGAGCAGGGCGAACTGTTCGGCGCCGGGGAGTTCGGTGAGTTCCTCCGAGCCGAGCGGTCGGCCGCCGAGCATGCCGATGAGGGAGGCGCCCCGCTCCTGGAGGGTGACGAGTTCGGCCCGGAACTCCTCGCCGGAGTCGATGCGCGCGGCCCGGATCCCGTGGGCGACGGGGACGGCGCTCAGCCCGGGCGCGACCTCCGCGGCGGGGCCGGTGGTGGGCCCGAGCAGCCCGACCAGGCGGTCGTCGGGGGCGCCGGGGTCACCGGACAGCAGCAGGACGCGGCGTCCCTGCCGCGCGGCGGCAAGGGCGGTGGCCGCGGCCACGGTGGTCCGACCGGCTCCGCCGGGGCCGGTGATCAGCAGGGTGTGCATGGTGCGGTGCTCCTGTGAGGGGGTGCGGGCCGGGCTCCGCCCGGGGCGCGCCCTCCGGCGGGGCTGCGTGCCGGACCTCGGGCCTCGAACGCCTGCGAGGTCGAGGCCGGCCGACCCCGGCGTGCGCTCAGGCGGATTCGACGCGCTTCTTCAGGCCCGCCAGGGCGCGGTCGATGATGACCTTCTCGGCCTTGCGCTTGATCATGCCGAGCATGGGGATCTTGACGTCCACGGTCAGCTGGTAGGTGACCTCGGTGCGCTTGCCGCCGTCCAGCGGGGCGAGCCGGTAGGAGCCGTCCAGCTGGCGGAGCATCTGCGACTTGTCCAGCGTCCAGCTGACCTCGTCGGCGCCCGTCCAGGAGTAAGCGAGCGTGTGGTCGTCCTTGATCGCGCCCGCGTCGAGCAGCAGGCGGACCTTCTCGGCGCGGCCCGCGGCGTCGGTGGCCAGCACCTCGGCCTCCTTCACCTCGCCGGTCCACTCGGGGTAGCGGGCGAAGTCGGCGATCACGGCCATGACGTCGGCCGGGGCCGCCTCGATCGTGATGCTCGAGCTGGTGTGTTCCGCCATCGCGGTCGCTCCTCCGGGGAGTATTCGACAAGTGTGCGGGGGCCTCCGGCCGCCGCGTGAAGGCTACCGCGCGTGCGGGGCCGGCCACTCCAGTGCCTCCCCGGTCCCGCGGTGACGGCCGTGCCGGCCGTCGGCGCGGGCGGCACGGGACCGGACGGCGCGGCTCACCACTCCATCGCCCACGGCCGTCCCGTGGAGGCGAAGTGCCCGACGTTCACGCACTCCGTCGCCCCGATCCGCATCCGCCGGGCCATCGGCTGGTGCACGTGCCCGAACAGCGCGTACCTCGGTCGGGTCCGCCGGATCGCCTCCAACAGGGCCTCGCTGCCCCGCTCGAACCGCCTGGCCACCGTGTCGTAGCAGAGCTCCGGCACCTCCGGCGGGATGTGCGAGCAGAGCACGTCCACCTCGCCGAGGGCCTCCACCTTGGCCGCGTACTCCTCGGGGTCCACCTCGTACGGGGTCCGCATGGGCGAGGGCAGCCCGCCGCCGACGAAGCCGAAGACCCGGCCGCCGATCTCCACCCGCTGCCCGTCGAGGACGGTGGTACCGGGTCCCGCGTACTCCGGCCACAGGCCGGGCATGTCGACGTTGCCGTAGGTGGCGTACGTGGGATTCGGGAACGCCGCGAACATCTCGGCGTACTGGCGTCGCACCGCTCCCTCGATCAGTGTCTCCCGATCGAGCCCGGCCCACAGTCGCCGGCCGAGATCGCGTGCTTCCCCGTAGCGGCGCGCGGTGCGCAGTTCCACGATCCGATCGGCGTTCTCGACCCCGAACAGATCGGGGAAGATGCCGCGCGAGTGGTCCGCGTAGTCGAGGAAGAGCACCAGGTCACCGAGGCAGATCAGGGCGTCGGCGCCCTCTCCGGCCCGTGCGAGCGCCTCGGCGTTGCCGTGGACGTCACTGACGACATGAACCCGCGTACGACTCTCCCTGCCCACCATGCCGCCACCCTAGGGGCGCCCGGCCTCGACGGGTAGGGGCACCCCCGCAGCCGGCCCACCTGCGGTTACTTCCGAGTCGCGAACGGGGTCGACTAGTGTCGGCTCGGCACGTCCGTGTCGTGTGACGCATGGAACATCTGGCCGGTTCCCTCTATCCGGAACCCACTACCGGTGGGTAACGTCCGGTCGGTCCACATGGTGGCGATGGCGCCCAGAGGAGCAGCAGTCTTGCGCGAGTTCAGCCTTCCGGCCCTGTACGAGGTCCCGTCGGACGGGAACCTGACGGATCTCATCCGCCGCAACGCCGCTCAGCATCCCGACGTCGCCGTCATGAGCCGCAAGGTGGACGGCAGATGGCAGGACGTGACGGCGACCGAGTTCCTGGCCGAGGTCCGGGCCACGGCCAAGGGTCTGATCGCGTCCGGCATCCGCCCCGGCGAGCGGGTGGCCCTGATCTCCCGCACCCGGTACGAGTGGGTGCTGTTCGACTTCGCCATCTGGACCGCCGGCGGCGTCACGGTGCCGGTCTACGAGACCAGTTCCCCCGAGCAGATCCAGTGGATCCTCGGCGACTCCGGCGCGAGCGCCGTCGTCGTCGAGAGCCCCGGCCACAGTGCGACGGTGGCCGGTCTGCGCGACAGGCTGCCGGAGCTGCGCGAGGTCTGGGAGATCGAGCAGGGCGCCCCCGCCGCGCTCCGCGCCGCCGGCGCCGAGGTCACGGACACCGAGGTCGACGAGCGCACCGCCCTGGCGAACGCCGACGACCCGGCGACCATCGTCTACACCTCGGGCACCACGGGCCGCCCCAAGGGCTGTGTGCTGACGCACCGCAACTTCTTCGCGGAGTGCGGCAACGTCGTCGAGCGGCTCGGTCCGCTCTTCCGCACCGGCGAGTGTTCCGTGCTGCTCTTCCTGCCGGCCGCGCACGTCTTCGGGCGCCTGGTGGAGGTGGCGGCCGTACTGGCGCCGATCCGGCTGGGCTGCGTACCGGACATCAAGAACCTCACCGACGAACTCCAGTCGTTCCGGCCCACGCTGATCCTCGGCGTGCCGCGTGTCTTCGAGAAGGTCTACAACTCGGCGCGCGCCAAGGCCCAGGCCGACGGCAAGGGCCGGATCTTCGACGCGGCGGCCGAGACGGCGATCGCGTACAGCCGTGCGCTGGACGCCCCGGGCGGCCCCGGCCTCGGCCTGCGGCTCAAGCACAAGCTCTTCTCGAAGCTGGTCTACGGCAAGCTGCACACGGTCCTCGGCGGGCGCGGCGAGTACGCGATCTCCGGCGGCGCCCCGCTGGGCGAGCGGCTCGGCCACTTCTTCCGCGGCATCGGCTTCACGGTGCTGGAGGGGTACGGCCTGACCGAGTCCTGCGCGGCCACCGCCTTCAACCCGTGGGACCGCCAGAAGATCGGTTCGGTCGGTCAGCCGCTGCCGGGCTCCGTGGTGCGCATCGCCGACGACGGCGAGGTGCTGCTGCACGGCGAGCACATCTTCAAGGAGTACTGGAAGAACGAGACGGCGACCGCCGAGGCGCTCACCGACGGCTGGTTCCACACCGGCGACGTCGGCACCCTCGACGAGGACGGCTACCTCGCGATCACCGGACGCAAGAAGGAACTCATCGTCACGGCGGGCGGCAAGAACGTCGCGCCCGCGGTGATCGAGGACCGCATCCGTGCCCACGCGCTGGTCGCGGAGTGCATGGTGGTGGGCGACGCGCGGCCGTTCGTGGCCGCGCTGGTCACCATCGACGAGGAGTTCCTGGGCCGCTGGGCCGCCGAGAACGGCAAGCCGGCCGGCGTGACGGCGGCGGAGCTGCGCGAGGACGCGGATCTGATCGCCGCCGTCCAGAAGGCCGTGGACGACGGCAACGCGGCGGTTTCCAAGGCGGAATCGGTGCGGAAATTCCGCATTCTGCCCTCCCAGTTCACGGAGGAGTCGGGCCACATCACGCCGTCGCTGAAGCTCAAGCGGAACGTGGTGGCGAAGGACTACGCGGACGAGATCGAGGCGCTGTACCGGGGCTGATCCCCCTTCCCGGGGCCCCGATCGGAGTCGTTTCGCCGGGCGGGGTCAGCGCGGGTCGGTGAGGATCCGTTCCATGTTCCGCTCGGCGAGCGCGGTGATGGTCACGAACGGGTTCACGCCGAGGGACCCGGGGACCAGTGAGCCGTCGACCACGTACAGCCCCTGGTGGCCCTTGACCCGGCCGTGGTCGTCGGTGGCCTCGCCCAGGACGCAGCCGCCGAGCGGGTGGTAGGTGAAGGTGTCGGCGAAGGCCTTGTTGTCGCCGAACAGGTCGTAGCGGTAGATCGTGAAGTTCCGCCGGTTGATCCGGTCGAAGAGCTGTTTCGCCGCCCGCACCGAGGGGGCGTTCTGGTCCCGGCTCCATTGCAGGCGTGCCGAGTCGGTGGCGGCGTCGTAGGTGAAGTGGCCGCGCTCGGGGTTCTTGGTGATGGCCAAGTACATCGAGATCCAGTGCTCGATCCCCATCGGGAGCGGGGCGATCTCCGCGAAGACCGGGTTGGCGGCGTTGTCCCAGTCGTCGATGCCGAGGGCGGGCATGGTCGACTGGTTCGCCCCGACCGTGTCCCAGAGGTGGTTGGCCCGGGCGGTCATGACGTTCCCGTTGGGCCCCCAGCCCCGGCCGACCTGGTCCGTCAGCGCGGGCAGCGTGCCGGTCTCGCGGGCACGGACCAGGATCTCGGTGGTGCCGAGGCTGCCGGCGCCCAGGAAGAGCTGCCGGCAGCCGAGTTCGCGGGTCTGGGTGACCTTGCCGGTGACGTCGCTGGTCCGCACCGTCAGCACATAGCCCCCGGCCGGGTCGGGTCGGACGCCGACGACACGTTGCATGGTCTCGATGGTGACGTTGCCGGTGCCGAGGGCGGCGGTGAGGTAGGTCTTGTCGACGCTCTTCTTGCCGTGGTTGTTGCCGTAGATGACCTCGCCGGCGAGCGCGGACCGGGGGGCGGTGCCGGCGGCCTCGCGCTTCATGTGGTCGAAGTCGTAGACGTTGGGGACGAAGGTGGTCTTCAGGCCGGTGTTCTGGGCGTGCTTGCGGGAGACGCGGGCGAAGCGGTACCACTCCGTGGACTCGAACCAGGCCGGGTCGATGTCGTTGACGCCGAGCATGGCCCGGGCGCGGGGGTAGTACGTGCCGTACATCTCGTCGGCGTCGACCCGGGGCAGCACCTCGGAGAAGTACGAGCGCCGGGGCGTCGGCGCCATGCCCCCGTTGACGAGGGATCCGCCGCCCACCCCGCGGCCCACGTACACGGACATGTCGCCGAAGTTCACCCGGTCGAGGACGCCGGGGTAGGGACTGATGTTCCGGTTGACCACGTCCAGCCAGAGGAACTGGGCGAGCGGGGCCTCGGTGCGGGTGCGGAACCACATGGAGCGCTGGTCGGGCGCGGAGGTTGACGGGAAGATCCTGCCGTCGGATCCGGGGGTGTCCCAGAGCCGGCCCATTTCGAGGACGACGGTACGGACGCCGGCCTGGCCGAGCCGGAGGGCGGCGACGGCGGAGCCGTATCCGGAGCCCACGACGATGGCGGGGGCGTAGGTCGCCGCGGCGGGTTCGACGGCCGCCGCGGAGGCCGGTCCGATCCGGGTGAATCCGAGCGCGGCGGCGGTCTGGAGGGCGCCGATGCCAAGCATTTGACGGCGCGTCAGCTGAGGTGTCATGGCCGCATGATGAGCGGAATCCGCACATCCCCCCATAGCAGGCGCTGACACACATCTGAGTGACAGTCACACGTGGCGAAACCGGCCACGCCGCGCCGTCCGGGGGCCGGAGGGTCCCCCTGGGGGCGGACCCTCAAAGCAGCTCGCGCAGGCGTTCGGCCAGCAGGTCCCAGCGCCACTTCTCCTCGACCCACGCGCGGCCCCGCTCGCCCATGCGGCGGCGCAGCTCCGGGTCCAGCAGCAGGGTGGCGATCCGGTCGGCCGCCTCCTCCGGGGAGCCGCCCCGGACCACCCAGCCGGTCTCCCCGTCCAGCACCGCGTCGGGGGCGCCGCCCGAGTCGCCCGCGACCACCGGGAGCCCCGTCGCGGAGGCCTCCAGGTACACGATCCCGAGCCCCTCGACGTCCAGTCCCCCGCGCCGGGTCCGGCACGGCATCGCGAAGACGTCCCCGGCGCCGTAGTGCGCGGGCAGCTCCGACCACGGGACCGCCCCGGTGAAGACCACGGAGTCGGCCACGCCCGTCTCGGCCGCGAGTCGGCGCAGGTCGGCCTCGTACGGGCCGCCGCCCACGATCAGCAGCACGGCGTCGGGCACCGCGGCCAGGATCCGGGGCATGGCCTCGATGAGGGTGTCCTGTCCCTTGCGCGGGACCAGCCGGGACACGCAGACCACCACGGGCCGCTCGGCGAGCCCGAGCCGCGCCCGGACCTCCGCGCCGCCCGACTCGGGGTGGAAGGTCTTCTCGTCGACGCCGGGCGGGAGTTGGACCATCCGGGCGGCCGCCCGGTCCGTGACCGCCGAGGCGATCCGGGCGCGCGTGTACTCCCCGAGGTAGGTCAGGGTGTCGGTGCCCTCGCCGATCCGTCGCAGCAACTGGCGCGCGGCCGGCAACTGGGCCCAGCCGGCCTCGTGCCCGTGCGTGGTCGCGACCAGCCGGCGCGCCCCCGCCCGGCGCAGCGCGGGCCCCATCAGGCCGAGTGGGGCGGCCGCGCCGAACCACACCGACTCGCAGCCGTGTTCGCGCAGCAGGCCGACGGCCCGCCGGGTCACCCGCGGGGTCGGCAGCAGCATCGTCGTGCGGTCGCGCACCACCTGGAAGGGCTGCTCCGCGTCGAAGGCCTCGGTGGCCTCGCGGCCCTCGGCGCCGTGCTTCCAGGTGGAGGCGTAGACGACGATCCGGTCGGGATCCAGGCGCAGCGCCATGTTGTGCAGGAAGGCCTGGATGCCGCCCGGTCGCGGCGGGAAGTCGTTGGTCACGATCAGCGTCTTGTGCATCGTCAGCCAAAGTACCGGACGGTCCGGCGCGCACCCGCGCGGTCCCCGCCGACCACTCCCCCGCCCTCGGCGGCACGCCCCCGTCGGAGGCCCGGCGGGAGGCCGGGCGGGCGGGTGGCCCGGGCCAGGGGCTACGGGGCTCCCAGTTCCCCGCTCAGGGCCGCCTGCCAGGCCGTCGTCAGGCCCGCCAGGTCGCCGCCGATCGTCTCCGCCAGTGCCGTCGGCAGCGGCTCGCGGCCCGCCGACTCGTAGAGCCGGACGAGCGTGGCGTCGCCCCACTTGGCCGCGATCAGCCGGCAGGCCAGCCAGGAGCCCTCGTACGCGCGGGCCAGCGCGTCCGGGTCCCCGCCGAACGCGAAGGCCTCGTTCGAGGGCAGCGCGGCCGGCAGTTCACCGCGCCGCACGGCCCGGCCCAGCGCGGGGGCCGCCTCGGCCGGCGTGCTCGCGGTGTCCCGGTAGGCCACCCAGTCCGCGAAGCCCTCGGAGAGCCACAGCGGGGTCTCGGCGGTGGTCGCGGCGCGGGTGGCCACGTGGGTGACCTCGTGGGTCAGCACGATCCGGCGGCCCGCCCCCGACAGCTGGGCGTACCCCTCGGGGTTGACGACCACCCGGTCGGCCGGCGCGGGGCCGGCCCCCGCCTTGCCGGTGGTGACGGCCCCCATGCCCCGGTAGGCGGCGGCGGGCTGCCCCAGCAGCGCGGCCATGGCGTCCAGTGTGCCCGGGACCAGCACCACCACCCGCCCCGCCCAGGGCCCCGGCCAGGCGGCGTCGACCGCGGGCACCGCCCGGTCGGCCTCGGCGGCGATCCCGGACAGGGTCTGCCGGGTCTGTCCGACGCCGAGCACCAGCGCGTGCGCGCCCCGGACCACCGTCGGGTCGCCCTGGTCCCACAGTTGCGGCGGGGCTCCCGGGGCGGGTCGGTCGCCGGTCACCCGCCAGGTCCCGTCGTCCCGGGTCAGGTCGACCTCGCGGGCCGATTCGGCGGGGGCCGCGTCGTGGCCGGTCAGCCGGTAGTGGAGCCGGGCCCGCGCGAGCGCCCGGTCTCCGTCCCGCCGGACCGAGGTGACCTCGTACGACCAGCCCTCCAGCGGGATCCCGGCGAGCCGCGCGGGCGGGGCCGCGGACCAGTCGGCCACGGCGCGCCGGACGCCGGGGTCCAGGGGGGCGGCGCCGGACAGGCCGCATCCGACCAAGAGCACGCACAGCAGCAGGGGCAGGATTCGTACGACCGGCCGATGACGCGGGAGCATCAGTCGATCGTACGCAGCGTCCGCCTCAGGGCCGGGTCACCGAGGACACCGGCATCATGCCGACGGGGTCGTAGCGCACCCGCGCGCCCGGGTAGGGGGCGTGGACCACCTGACCGTTGCCGACGTACATGCCGACGTGGCTGGCGTCCGAGCGGTACGTCACCAGGTCGCCGGGCCGGGCCTGCGACAGCGGCACCTGCCGGCCCGCGTGCCGCTGCGCCTGTGAGGTGCGCGGCAGCGAGACGCCGGCCTGGCGGTAGGACCACACCATCAGCCCGGAGCAGTCGAAGCCGGAGGGGCCGGTGGAACCCCACACGTACGGGCGACCCACGGCGGCCCGGGCCGCCATCACGGCGGTCGCGGCCCGGCCCGAGGACGCGCCGGCGGAGGGGATCTCGGGGAGCGAGCCGGGCCGGTCGCCGGAGCGGGAGGCGCGTTCGAAGTCGGCCCGTTCCTGCGAGGGCATCGCGTTCAGCAGCCGGCGGGCGGCGGCGAGCTTCGCGGTGACGGACCTCTTGTGCCGGGCGACGTCCGTGCGCAGGGCGTCCAGTTCGGCGAGCTTGTGGGAGGCCTCCCGGCGTTGCAGGGCGATCCGGCGCTGCTCGTCGCGGAGTTCGTCGAGCTGGTCGGCCTGGCGGTCGCCGAGCCGGCCGAGGACGGCCGCCTTGTCGAGGTAGTCGTCGGGATTGTCCGACAGCATCAGCGAGAGGGTGGGGTCCATGCCGTCCGAGCGGTACTGGGCTCCGGCGAAGGCGCCGAGGACCCCGCGCATGGTGTTGATGCGGTCCTGGCCCCGGGCGACCGAGTCCTGGGCGCGGCTGATCTCGGCGCGGAGCCGGTCGGCCTTCTCACCGGCCTCGTTGAAGCGTTCGGTGGCCTGCTCGGCTTCCTCGAAGAGCCGGTCGACTTGGGCTCGGGCGCCCGCCGAGGGGTCCTGCGGGAGGCCGGGGGCCGCGCCGGCGGGTGCTCCCGTCATGGCGACCGCGGCGGTGGCCGCTGCGGCGGTGAGGACGGTGATCTTCGTGTTCCGGTCGAGGCCGGTGAGGCCGGGCCGGCGATGGGACGCCACGTGGAACCGCTCCCTTCCGCTTGCGCGGGGCCCGGGTCCGCCCTCCGTGGACGGCCGTGTGCCGGGTTCCGCGCTGGCAGACAGTAGCGGCGCGACGGGGCGCCGACCAACGACCGTCGGGGGCCGGGTACACCGGCGCCCCGCAGGAGACGCAGGTCACCGGCGGGGCGCGAGGTCAGAGCGGGGCCGCGCAATTCGCCCGGATGGGCGGTGCGTGGCGCGCCTCCCCGGTCCGGGGAGGCGCGGGGCGGGGTCAGCCGACGCGGACGCCGAACTGGAAGGGCATGTTCCTCATGGCTTCGTACTTGACGCCGCCCCGGGGGTTGGAGGCGTGGAAGACCTGGCCGTTGCCCGCGTAGAGGCCGACGTGGTGCAGGTCGTCGTAGAAGAACACCAGGTCACCGGGCTGGAGCTGGCTCATGCCGATGCGCGTGCCGTCGTTGACCTGCGTGTAGGTGGTGCGGCTGATCTGGACGCCGGCCTGTCCGTAGGCCCACTGCGCCAGGCTGGAGCAGTCCCAGTACGCCATGCCCGTGGAGCCGAGGTTGTAGCCCTTGCCCTCCTGGGTCAGGGCGGCGGCGAGCGCCTGCGCGGCCCGCCCGGAGCCCTTCACCGCACCGGGCTTGGCGCCCCCGCCGGCGGCCTTGGCGGCCTCCTCGCCCGCCTTGGCCTCCGCGTTCTTCAGCTGGCTGCGCTCTTCCGCGGTCAGCGAGTTGAGGTGGGCCTGGGCTTCGGCGAGCTTGCGCTGGGCGGTGGCCTTCTTCTCGGCCAGCTCCTTGCGGGTGGCGTCGAGGTCGGCGAGCTTGGCACCGGCCTCCGCGCGCTGCTGCGCCAGGGTCCGCTGCTTGGTCTGGATCTGGGATATCGCCTCGACCTGCTTGCCGCTCATCTGCTGGAGCATGGAGGACTTGTCGAGGTAGTCCTGCGGGTTCTCCGCGAGGAGCAGTTCCATGGACTGGTCGAGGCCGCCGCCGCGGTACTGGGCCGTGGCCATCGAACCGAGCGTGTTGCGCAGGTCGTTGAGGTCCGCCTGGCCGCGCGCGACCTGGTCCTGGAGCCGGCCGATCTCCTTCTCCAGCTTGTCCTGGCGGTCCTTGGCCGCGTTGGCCTTCTCGCCGGCCTGCTCGGACTCCTCGTAGAGGGCGTCGACCTGCTCCTTGACCTCGTCCTTCTTCGGCTTGTCCGGGGCGGCGTGGGCCGACTGGGCGGAGAGGGCGACGGCCGCGGTGGCGAGGGCGGTGAGGACGCTCACGCGCGTGCGGGTCGGCGGCTTGGGTCGACGGTGGGACGCCACGAACGCGAGCTCCTTCTTCCTGGAGCCGCCGAAGACGGTCACACACTCGGCAGCGCGCCTCCGCCGACACCCCGAATGAGTGAACGACCGTACGAAGGTTTGAACAGACCCTAGTGACCCGGCTGTGATCAGTTCAAATCCTCGAAGGCAAAATTCCGGTCGCCGACCGGCTTCTTTACCGTCTTCGCACGCTCCGTACCGGTCAGTTGACGGTACGTTCCCTCCGCCGCCCCACCAATACCGGCATTGCACACAGCCGTTGCAGGAAGGGACAGAAGCCGCAGGTACTACGAAACCCGGGCGAGCCGCTTCAGCAGCAGCGCGGACGTCACCGGCCGGGCCCCCGCCTTCGCCACCCCGTCGGCCACCTCGCGGTCCGTGGAGACCACGACCACGGGCCGGCCGGCGGGCTCGGCCCGCACCAACTGGCGGATCAGCTCGTCCGCCGTCACCCCCGCCTTGGAGAACAGCACCCGCACCCCGCGCGGCGGGGCGAGCAGCACCGGGGCGGCCAGCTCCGCGCCGTCGAAGACACAGGTCATCTCCGCGCCCGTCTGCGCGGCCAGCATCGAGAGCCCGCCCAGCAGGCGAAGCCGCTGCTTCTCCAGCGGCATCGTCGGATAGCCGGTCTTGGTCACGTTGTAGCCGTCGATCACCAGATGCGCCTGGGGCAGCGCCAACAACTGGTCCAGCAGCGCCGGATCGGTCTCCGACAGGGCCCGCGCCGCGATGTCCTTCGGGGTCATCCGGCCCGGCTCCACGGCCTCCACAGTGTCCGCGGGCCGGGTGGACACGGGCGGCAGCGCCAGCTCGCGGCGCAGTCCGGCCGCCGCGTCCAACACGGTGTCCAGGAGCAGCCGCAGCCGCATGTCCTCGATGCTGCGTCCCTCGCGGGTGGCCCGGCGCGAGGTCTCCAGCGCCGATTCCACCTCCGCGAGACGGGACTTGAGCCGCCGCGTCTCGCTCTCGGCGGCCGTCACCCGCGCCGCCGCCTCACCGCGGATCCCGTCGATCTCGGCGTTGACCTTGCGCAGGGCCGCCTCGCCCCGCTTGACGTCGCTGAGGGCGCTGCGCAGCTTGCGCTGAAGCGATTCCGCTTCCTTGCGCGCCGCGTCCAGCTCGCCGCGCACCTGTTCACCGCCGCTGCGCTGCAGTTCGCGTACGTGCGCCAGCTCCTCGCGGAGCCGCTCCAGTTCGCGCCGGGTCTCGTCGCCGACCCGCTCGGCGTCGGCGCGCTGCGCCTCCTCGCCCGCGGCGGCCACCAGCTTGACCCAGCCGGCCGGCCGCAGCACGTACGCGGCGGCAGCCACGTCCAGCGGATCGGCGGCGGCCGGCGGTGCCCCGGACTCCAGGGCACCGGCCAGCTCGGCCTGCGCCTCGCGGAGCTTCTCGGCGACCCGGCCGCGGAAGACGGCGTCCGTCTCCACGGCCGCGGCCATGGCGTTGCCCGCGAACTTGGCACGCCGGGTCGGGGTGAACCTGGCGTACTGGCGCAGCTGCGCCGGGAGGTCCCCGACCGTCAGTCCGCCGAAGGCGTCCGAGACGAGTGCGACGACCCTGCGCCGCACGCCTTCCGGCAGCGGGCGGTCGAGCACCTCGGCGGCGTCGCCGGCCGCGTCGGCCGGCTCAGCGCCGCTTGCTGGCTCCACAATCCGTCACCCCTACCGTGATCTACCTGTGGGCCCGGCTCCCTCAGGAGTCCGCGCCCGGCCTGTCCACGAGCTCGATCTGGTCCACCGCGTTGCACCAGCGACAGCGAACCGACTCGATGGTCTCATTGACCACCTCTCGCTCCTCGACCTTGGGCTCCCCGGCGAGGTCCAGGTGGATGTACTCCACGACCTTCGACGAACGGGTCACGTCGAAACGCGTGAGGTTGCCGCACAGGGTGCAGCGCCACCGGGTGGTGTCGGTCGGCTGGGGAACCGTCATCAGGCCGCTCTCTCCTTCGTGGCTCTTTCAGTTTCAATTAAAGCGGCCCGCTGAGCCGTACGGCGGACCGCAGCTCGTAACCCTACGGCCTGCCACCGCCCCGAGGGGGTCCGGTTGGGTCATGCTCGGTCGCATGATCGTAAGGTGGCAGGCCGTCCGCGAGGCCTCCAGGGGCCCGGTGATCACCCACGCGCTGATCGCCGGCTGCTGCGTGGTGTTCGTCCTCGGTCCGGCGTCGGGCATGAATCCGGTCTACGGGACCGGCGACGAGCTGCTCGCGCGGGGCACGGACTACTTCCGGCGCTGGGGCGTGGTTCCCGACCAGCTCCTGTCCGGATCGGCCCGGGCGCTGCTCACCCCGCTGACCGCGCTGTTCGTCCACGGCAGCTGGCTGCACCTGCTGGGCAACATGCTCTTCCTGTACGTCTTCGGCGCGATGACGGAGGCCCGGATGGGCCGCCCGGCCTTCCTCGTCTTCTACGTCTGTACGGGCTACCTCGCCCTGGGCGCCTACGCGGCGGCCAACGCCTCCTCCGACCAGACCCTGGTCGGGGCGTCCGGCGCGATCTCGGCGGTGCTCGGGGCGTTCCTGTGCCTGTTCCCGCGCGCCCGGGTCACGAGCCTGTTCCCGTTCCTGTTCTTCCTGCCGCTGCGCTTCCCCGCCTGGATCGTGCTGGTGTTCTGGTTCGCGTTGCAGTGGGTGGCCGCGCACCGGGCGGAGAGCGGTCCGGGAGTCGCCTATCTGGCCCACGTGGTGGGCTTCTCCCTGGGCTTCGGCTACGCGTGGGTGCGTTACCGGCGTACGACTAGAGTGAGGCGACCAGTGACTGCCGGCGAGGGAGAAAGCCAACCGTGATCACCGCGATCGTGCTCATCAAGACCAGCGTGGACCGCATCCCCGAGATCGCCGAGTCCATCGCCGCGCTGGACAGCGTCAGCGAGGTCTACTCGGTCACCGGTACCTACGACCTGATCGCCCTGGTCCGGGTGGCCCGCCACGAGAACCTCGCGGACATCATCCCGGGCAGCATCAGCAAGATCCCGGGCGTCGAGGCCACGGACACGCACGTGGCGTTCCGCACGTACTCCCAGCACGACCTGGAAGCCGCCTTCGCGATCGGCCTCGACGCGTAGTTTCCGGCCGGGCGTGTCGACGGCCGGCAGCCCTCGCGACGGCCGAAAGCCCCGGCGGGAATCCTCCCGACCGGGGCGCGCGGCGTTCAGGGCCGACGCGGACGGTCGGCACGGGGTTCGGCGGTGGGCGGCACGGGGTCGGGCGGTCGACCACACCGGGTCTGACGGCCACACCGGGTCTGACGGCCGGGACGGCTCAGACGGCCGGGACGCAGCGGCCCTCTTCGGTGCGGTACCGCCACTTGGCCCCGTCGGCGACGAGTTCCTTGACCGCGCCGACGAACCGCTCGACGTGCTCGTCGGGCGTGCCGGCGCCGAAGCTGACGCGGATCGCGTTGAGCGAGCGCTCCCCCGGACCGGCCTCCGGCGCCCCGCACTCCCCCGGCTCCTGCGGCTCGCTGCCGAGCAGGGTGCGGACCAGCGGGTGGGCGCAGAACAGGCCGTCGCGGACGCCGATGCCGTACTCCGCGGAGAGGGCGGCGGCGAAGTGCGAGCTGTTCCAGCCGTCGACGACGAACGAGATGACGCCGACGCGCGGGGCGTCGTCCCCGAAGAGGGACAGCACGCGGACCGCCGGGACGTCGGCCAGGCCCTCGCGGACCTTCGCGATGAGGTGGTTCTCGCGGGCGACCAGGTTCTCGAACCCGGCCTCCTTCAGGGCGCGGCAGGCGGAGGCGATGGAGTAGACGCCGATGACGTTCGGGGAACCGGCCTCGTGGCGGGCGGCCGTGGTGTGCCACTCGACGTCCACGCCGCCGTCCTCGCGGCGGGCCACCTTGCGGGAGGCGCCCCCGCCGGCCAGGTACGGCTCGGCGGCCTGGAGCCAGTCCGCGCGGCCGGCGAGCACGCCCGAGCCGAAGGGCGCGTACAGCTTGTGTCCGGAGAACGCCACCCAGTCCACGTCGAGTTCCCGCACGGAGACGGGGTGGTGCGGGGCCAACTGGGCGGCGTCCAGCACGATCCGCGCGCCGTGGGCGTGCGCCGCCGCGGCGAGTTCCCGTACGGGCCACAGTTCCCCGGTGACGTTGGACGCCCCGGTCACGCACACCAGCGCGGGACCGTACGGGTCGCGCCCGGCCAGCGCCCGCTCCAGGGTCTCGACGGCCTGGGCCGGGGTGCGCGGCGCGTTGAGGTAGGTGACCTGCGCGTCCCCCCAGGGCAGCAGGGAGGCGTGGTGCTCGGTCTCGAAGACGAAGACCTGGCAGTCGGCCGGGAGCGCGGCGGCGAGCAGGTTCAGGGAGTCGGTGGTGGACCGCGTGAAGATCACCTGGTCCTCGGCGCGGCAGTCGAGGAACTCCGCGACGGTGACCCGGCTCTGCTCGAACAGGTCGGTGGAGAGCTGCGAGAGGTACCCGGCGCCCCGGTGCACGCTGCCGTAGTACGGGGCGTAGGCCGCCACGTCGTCCCAGACCCGCTGCAGGGCGGGGGCGCTGGCCGCGTAGTCGAGGGCGGCGTAGGTGACCTCGCCGCCGGTGACGAGCGGCACGGTGACGTCACGGCCGAGCACGGGCAGCGGCTCGACACAGGCGGGGTCGGCGGCGACGTCGGCGGTGGTGACGGCGGTGTTCAGGGATGCGGACATGGCGGAATCTCCCGGCAGGCAGGGCTGAATGGCTTCGGTGTGCCCGTACGCGGGTGCGGCTCGGCGGCCGACCGGAGGGGTACGGGGATGGCCTCGGATCACGGGAGGGCGTACACGGGTACGCGAAGAAGACCCTGTTCCGAGGGGTGAAGAAGGGGCGGAGTCGCCCTATCGCATTCGCTTGCTCACGGAAAACGCTCCTCGAGAGACCAGGATCCCTGGTGTCGAGGGATCCGCGCTTGCCGTAGACCTCACTGCCTACGGCCTGGTCATCACCCGGGGCACCCCGCCACGGAAGGAGGGTTGCCGGACAGCAAGCCGGGGCCTAAACGCTGTCACTCGTGACCTGGGCAGAATCCTGCCATACGATCCGTCGTGCGCAAGACCCCGGTCCGCATCGTGGACCGGGGTCGGCTGTTTCACGCCGTTCGGACGAGCGGGCCTACGCGTTGCTGGCGTTCACCCAGCGCTCCAACGAGGCCCGCGCGGATCCCGAGTCGATGGACTGCGCCGCCCGGGTGATGCCGGCTGCGATCTGCTCCTCCAGCGAGCCGCTGCCCGGGTCCAGCGCCACCAGGGCGGCGGCCGCGTTCAGCAGGACGGCGTCGCGCACCGGGCCGGTCTCGCCCGCGAGCAGGCGCCGGGCGACGTCCGCGTTGTACGAGGCGTCCTCGCCCCGCAGCGCGGACACGTCGACCACGTCGATCCCGACGTCGCGCGGGTCGAAGGGCAGTTCGGTGACCGATCCGTCCCGTACCCACCACACCCGGGAGGTGCCCGTGGTGGTCAGTTCGTCGAGGCCGTCGTCGCCCCGGAACACGAGCGCCGAGGAACCGCGTTCGGCGAGGACGCCCGCGACGATGGGCGCCACCCGGGGGTCGGCCACGCCGGTCGCCTGGGCGCGGACGCGGGCCGGGTTGGTCAGCGGGCCGAGGAAGTTGAACAGGGTCCGGATGCCCAGCTCCTTGCGCGCCGCCGCCACGTGCCGCAGCGCGGGGTGGAACTTCACGGCGAAGCAGAAGGTGATGCCGGCTTCCTCGGCGACCTGCGCCACCCGCGCGGGGGTGAGGTCGAGGTTGACGCCGAGCTTCTCCAGGACGTCCGAGGAGCCGCTCGCGGAGGAGGCGGCCCGGTTCCCGTGCTTGACGACCTTGGCGCCGGTACCGGCCACCACGATCGCCGACATCGTGGAGATGTTCACCGTCTTGGCCCCGTCGCCGCCGGTTCCGACGATGTCCACGGTCCGGCCGGGGACCTCGATCAGGTTGGCGTGCTCGTACATGCTCCCGACGAGCCCGGCGATCTCCTCGACCGTCTCGCCCTTGGCCCGCAGCGCCACCACGAAGCCGGCGATCTGGGCGTCGGTGGCCTCGCCGCGCATGATCGTGTCCATGGCCCAGGCGGTGTCCTCGGCGCGCAGGTCCCGGCCGGTCAGCAGGGCGTCGAGCACGCCCGGCCAACCGCGGGCCGCCACGCTGTCGCCGCCTGCCGGGGTCACAACGTCCATGGTCCGCTCCTGCGCTAGTGGGCCGCCCTGTGCTCGCCGCCCACGTCTGATGGGAAGGGCTTCAGCCTATCCAGCCGCGCGGGACGGCAAAGAGCCCCGTCCAGGGTCTGGACGGGGCTCTCGCCGTGGCGACACCAGGATTGACCGGAATCAATCCCTCATGCGGGTGCGGTCAAACGGTCACGCGGGATCAGTGGTGGCCGTGGCCACTCTGGATCTCCTTGTACTCCTCCACCGTGGGCTTCGGAATCTGGTTGTTCTCCGCGTAGAAGCCCTTGCTGAGCTTCGCGCGGAGCTTCTCCGCGGCCGTGAGCTTGCGCTCGACGCCGTTCTCGTCGACCGTCGGCCCCAGCTCGATCGGCCGGTACTGCTCGTGCGCGGTGAGCGTGTGCAGCTGGGACTGCGGGAGCGGCTCGTGGACCTCGACGAACTCACCGTGCGGCAGGCGCTTGATGACACCGGTCTCGCGACCGTGCAGCACCTTGTCGTGGTCCCGGCGCTGAAGGCCGAGGCAGATCCGCTTGGTGACGATGAAGGCGAGGACCGGGACGACGAAGAAGCCGATCCGGACGAACCAGGTGATCGAGTTGATCGACAGGTGGAAGTACTGGGCGAACATGTCGTTGCCGCCGCCGATGAGGAGCACGATGTACTCCGCGATCCAGGCGACACCGAAGCCCGTACGGGTCGGGACGTTGCGCGGGCGGTCCAGGATGTGGTGCTCGCGCTTGTCCCCGGTGACCCAGGACTCGATGAACGGCCAGACGGCGATCGCGCCCAGCACCAGCGGGAAGAGCAGCAGCGGGATGAACACGCCCAGGACGAGGGTGTGGCCCCACAGGTTGATCTCCCAGCCCGGCATGGCTCGGATCAGGCCTTCCGGCATGCCCATGTACCAGTCGGGCTGCGCGCCGGTGGACACGTGGTCCGGGCGGTACGGGCCGAGCGCCCAGATCGGGTTGATCGAGGCGATCGCCGCGATGGCCGCGATGACGCCGAAGACCAGGAAGAAGAAGCCTCCGGCCTTGGCCATGTAGACCGGCAGCAGCGGCATGCCGACGACGTTCTTGTTCGTCTTGCCGGGGCCTGCGTACTGGGTGTGCTTGTGGAACACGACCAGGATCAGGTGGGCCACCAGCAGCCCCATCATGATGCCGGGCAGCAGCAGGATGTGGACCGAGTAGAACCGCGCGACGAAGTCGCCGCCCGGGAACTCCCCGCCGAAGAGGAACATCGACAGGTAGGTGCCCACGACCGGGACCGACAGGATGGCGCCCTGCATGAAGCGGACACCGGTGCCCGAGAGCAGGTCGTCCGGCAGCGAGTAACCGGTGAAACCGGTGAACATGCCGAGGACCAGCAGCAGGAAGCCGAAGATCCAGTTGACCTCGCGGGGCTTGCGGAACGCACCCGTGAAGAAGACGCGCATCATGTGCACGACCATGGCCGCGACGAAGATCAGCGCCGCCCAGTGGTGGATCTGCCGGATGAGCAGACCGCCGCGGACGTCGAAGCTGATGTCCAGGGTCGAGGCGAAGGCCTCGGACATCTGGACGCCCTGCATCGGCACGTACGAGCCGTGGTACACGACCTCGTTCATGCTCGGGTGGAAGAACAGCGTCAGGTACACACCCGTGAGGATGATGATGACGAAGGCGTAGAGGCAGATCTCACCCAGCATGAAGGACCAGTGGTCCGGGAAGATCTTGCGCATGTTCGCCTTGGCGAGGCCGTAGATGCCCAGGCGACCGTCCGCCCAGTCCGCTACGCGCTCGCCGGCGGGCGCTTTGCGCGCGCTGGTGTCAGTGGTGGCAGTGCTCATCCGCGCTCCCAGAAAGCAGGACCGACGGGCTCTTCGAAGTCGCCGAGCGCCTCGAGGAAACCTTCGTCATTGACGCCGATCCGCAGCTGCGGAAGCGCGTGACCAGCCGGGCCGAAGATGACTCGGGCGCCGTCGGAGAGGTCGAAGGTGGACTGGTGGCACGGGCAGAGCACGTGGTGCGTCTGCTGCTCGTACAGGCTGATCGGGCAGCCGACGTGGGTGCAGATCTTGGAGTAGGCGACGATCCCGTCGTGGGACCACTCCAGCTCCTGCTTGTCCTTGATGTCGTCCGGCTGGATGCGGACGATCATCAGGGCGGCCTTGGCGATCTGGGTCTGGAAGTCGTGCTGCTCCTCCTCCAGGCCTTCCGGCCGGGCGAAGGTGAGCGAGCCGACGATGACGTCCTCGGGACGCAGCGGCTCGTTCGTGTTGTCGTTGATGAGCAGCTTGCCCTTGGCCCACATGGTCTTGCGGAGCTTGTCCTCGGGCAGCGGGCCCAGGTCGCGCATCAGGATGACACCGGAGAGCGGCAGCAGGGCCAGCGCGCCGAACATCGTGTTGCGGATCAGCTTGCGTCGACCGATGTCGGACTCGCGCGCGCCGTCGGCGAAGTCCGCGAGGACCTTCGCCTTGACCTCCGGCGGGGAGGCGATGGCGTGCCGCTCGTCGGCGACCTCGACGTCGGACATCAGGGTGCGGGCCCAGTGGACCGCGCCCGCGCCGATGCAGAAGAGGGCCACGCCCAGGGTCAGACCCAGGGCGAAGTTCAGGCCGCTCACCTTCCCGACGGGGAAGATGTAGACGATCTTGTCGATCGGGATGGCCACGTACGAGGCGATGAAGCCGATCGTGGCCAGCATCGACAGCGTGAACAGCATCGCGACCGTACGCTCGGACCGCTTGGCGGCCCGCTCGTCGATGTCCTGGATGCGCGGCTTGTGGACCGGAAGGCCCGGGTCGGCGAACGGATCGTCCGCGACCGCTACGCCACCGTGGTGCGCGTCGCCCTGCTCGCTCGGCAGGTGCTTCTCTTCGGGAATGTCTTGGCTACTCATGACTTCTTGGCCTTAGCGGTGTGGGCCGCGACCCAGACGGCGACAGCGATCAGCGCACCCAGACCGAAGATCCAGCCGAACAGACCCTCGGACACGGGGCCGAGGCCACCGAGCTTGAGACCACCGGGGCTGTTCGACTTCTCGCCGTTCACGTTCTGGAGGTACGCGATGATGTCCTTCTTCTGCTTCTCCGGCATGGTGCTGTCCGGGAAGGAGGGCATGTTCTGCGGGCCGGTGAGCATGGCCTCGTAGATGTGCTTCGGCTCGACGTCCTCAAGGTTGGGGGCGTACTTGCCGTGCGTCAGGGCGCCGCCCTCGCCGGTGAAGTTGTGGCACTGCGCGCAGTTGTTGCGGAACAGCTCACCACCCTTGGCGATGTCGGCTCCTGCCGGGTCGTACTGCTTCTCGGTCGGCGTGATCGGGCCGGCGCCGAGAGACGAGATGTACGCGGCCAGCTGGTCGATCTGGGCCTGCGAGTAGATCACGGGCTTCTTCGGCACCTGGGCGCCGGGCTGCTGGGCGGGCATGCGGCCCGTGCTCACCTGGAAGTCGACGGCGGCGGAGCCGACGCCGACCAGGCTCGGGCCGTCAGAGGAACCCTGACCGCCGGTTCCGTGGCAGCTTGCGCAGCCCACGGCGTAGAGCTTCTTGCCCTCCTCGATGGCGAGGGACTGGGCGGTTTCATCGGCCTGCGCCTTGCCCGCGGGGGCAAAGGCGGCGTAAAGCCCCCCAGTGGCCGCCAGCGCGAAGAGTAGAACGACGACCGCCGCCAGCGGATGGCGTCGTCGTGCGGAGAGCTTTTTCACGGATTACCCCGGTGTCAGGATCTTCTGCGTCGGTGTTTCTGGATGGAGTGCCGGGTCGGGCCCGGCGACGTGTTCGCTACTTGATCAGGTAGATCGTCGCGAAGAGGCCGATCCAGACGACATCGACGAAGTGCCAGTAGTAGGACACGACGATGGCCGACGTGGCCTGTTCGTGGGTGAACCTCTTGGCCGCGTACGTCCGGCCGAGGACCAGCAGGAAGGCGATGAGACCGCCCGTCACGTGCATGCCGTGGAAGCCGGTGGTCAGGTAGAACACCGATCCGTACGGGCCGGACGAGAGAGACATGCCCTCGTGCTTGACCAGCTCGGTGTACTCGAACACCTGGCCGCCAATGAAGATCGCACCCATGACGAACGTGATGATGAACCACGTCCGGAGCTTCTTCACGTCACCGCGCTCGGCGGCGAACACGCCGAGCTGGCAGGTGAGCGAGGAGAGCACCAGGATCGTCGTGTTCGTCGCCGAGAAGGGCAGATTCAAGGCCGAGGCCTGTTCTGTCCAGTACTCGGCACCCGTCACTGATCGCAGGGTGAAGTACATCGCGAAGAGGGCCGCGAAGAACATCAGCTCGGAACTCAACCAGATGATGGTTCCGACGCTGACGAGGTTCGGCCGGTTGACCGTCGGGTGCGCGTGCCCGGTATCTACTGTCGTTGCTGTCGCCACGACCGACATTATGTCGGTCGCTTATCCCGCCCTCACCCCGGGGGGTGCCGTTCGGAGTGTCAGGGGCGTGTGCAAGGCCCGAACGGCCCATCAGATCGGGTCCCGGACGGGTACTCGCGAGGCTGTGCGAACCGATGTTGACACCGGGTCGGACGGAGTAGCATCCCGCGCAACATCAACGTGATTCACGGGACACGTGGAGGAACGAAATGCGGGCGACTGCGCGAGTTCTGGTCTACAGCGACGACGCGGGCACCCGGGAGCAGGTGCGGCTGGCCGCCGGACGCAGGCCGGCCGCGGACCTGCCGCCGGTGGAGTTCCTGGAGTGCGCGACCCTTCCGGCGGTCCTGTCCGCGCTGGACGCGGGCGGCATCGACGTGTGCGTGCTGGACGGAGAGGCCACCCCCGTCGGGGGCATGGGGGTGTGTCGGCAGATCAAGGACGAGATCTTCCGCTGCCCGCCGGTCCTGCTGCTCATGGGGCGCCCCCAGGACGCCTGGCTGGCCACCTGGAGCCGCGCGGACGCGGCGGTGACCCTTCCGGTGGACCCGGTGGACTTCCCGGAGGTCCTGGCGGGCCTGCTGCGGCCCCGGCTGGCCCTGGACGCGTAAACGGCCCGGGGCGCGTACAAACGGCCCACGGGGGCCCGTACGGGCCCCCGTGGGCCGATCGAGGGCCTCTTTCGGGGGGTTCTGCGCGCCCGCGCGCGCCGGTTCAGACCTGCGGGCGGAGTCGGGCCTGGTCGACGGGGCTGCGACCGTCCTGCGTGCCCTTGAGGAGGGCGCTGCCCTCGCGCCACTCCTTCCACTCCATGTTCCAGTCGCCGAAGCCGTTCCCGAAGGTGTCCATGTCGTCGCCGATGCTGTTGATCACCTTGACGATGTCGCCCTCGGTGATGTTCTCGTAGAACCAGGCGGCGTTGCCCGTGCTCATGCCGGTGCAGCCGTGACTGACGTTCTCGTAGCCCTGGGAGCCGACGGACCACGGGGCGGCGTGCACGTATTCACCACTCCAGGTGACGCGCGTCGCGTAGTAGACGGGCAGGTTGTAGTACTCGCTGCCGCCGATGCCGACGGTGTCGCCGCGCATCTGGACGAAGTACTGCTTGCCGAGGACCACCTTGATCCCGTTTCGAGTGGAGAAGCCCGGCTTTCCGGTGGTCACCGGAATGGTGTTGATCACTTCTCCGTTGCGGCGGAAGGTGAGGTAGTGCGAGGAGGCGTCGGTGGTGACCTCGACGCGGTCGCCGATCTCCAGCTTCAGGGGCTTGGCCGCGGCGCCGTAGAGGTCGTCGGTGATCCTGACGCCCTCCAGGTTGCTCCGTACGGACACGGTGGTGTTGGCCGGCCAGTACTCCTTGGGCCGGAAGTGCAGGTTCTTGTCGTCGACCCAGTGCCAGGCGCCCTCGACGCCCTCCGGTGTGTCGACGACCAGGCCGCGCTCGACCAGCGCGCGGGCGGCCTTGTCCTTGACGGGTTCGTTGAGTTCGGCCGTGATGGGCTGTCCGACGCCGTACTTGCCCTCCTCGGGCCCGAACTCGACCTGGAGGACCCCTTTGGAGGGCGTGGTGTCGAACGCCATCGTGCGCTGCCCCGGAGCGCCCCTCTCGTCCTCCGTGTTGACGGTGACGGTGTAGCGGACGCCGGCGGCCAGCGGGACCGTGCTGTGCCACCGTTCGCCGGTGGCGGTGAGTTCGCCGGCCAGGCGGCGGCCGTGGGTGTCGACGACGGTGACGTCGGTGATCCGGCCGCCGCCGCTCTTCGCGGTGATCTCCAGTGGCCGGTTGTGGTCCACGGGGCGTCCGCCGGCCTTCTGGTTGAAGGCGACCTGCTCGCCCGCGTCAAACGGGCGGGCGGACAGCGGGTTCTCCTCTTCGGACCCACAGGCGGTGGCGCCGGCCCCGAGGGACGCGACCAGCAGGGAGCAGCCGATTACCGTCCAAAGACGCGGTGAGTGGTTCATGGGGCTAACGCTATGAAGATATGACAATTACGGCGCGCGGGGTGACTGCAAACGAGGGGCCCGGACTCCTCTGTTCGAGGTGTCCGGGCCCCTGGTGTCGTGCGTGGGTGCCGCTTTTGCTACTGGTTCTGGTTCTCACCGCGGTAGTACTCGTACACCCAGCCCCACAGGCCGATCACGATGATCGGGGCGGAGAAGTACATGAGCCACCAGCCGAAGATGACGCCCATGAAGGCGAGCGCGCCACCGATGGCCAGCGAGAGCGGCTGCCAGCTGTGCGGGGAGAAGAACCCCAGCTCGCCCGCCTCGTCGGCGACGTCGGCCTCCAGGTTGTCCTGGGCCATCTCGTCGACGCGCTTGGCCGTGAAGGCCAGGTAGTAGCCGATCATGACGCTCAGGCCGAAGGCCAGGAAGAGCGCGGTGGTGCCTACGGGCTCCTTCGACCACACGCCGTACACGACGGCCATGATCAGGATGAAGAAGGAGAGCCAGAGGAACATCTTGCCCTGGATCTTCACTTGCCGGCCTCCTTGCCACCGGTGACGGCCTTGGTGCCGGCGCCGTGGTCCTCAAGGTGGTCGAGGGCCGCGATCTCCGGGTGGTGCAGGTCGAACGCCGGGGACTCGGAACGAATCCGCGGGAGGGTGAGGAAGTTGTGCCGCGGCGGCGGGCAGGACGTCGCCCATTCGAGCGAACGGCCGTAGCCCCACGGGTCGTCGACCTCGACCTTCTTCCCGTACTTCGCCGTCTTCCAGACGTTGTACATGAAGGGCAGCATCGACAGGCCGAGCAGGAACGAGCTGATCGTGGAGATCGTGTTCAGCGCGGTGAAGCCGTCGGCCTCGAGGTAGTCGGCGTAACGACGCGCCATGCCCTCGGCGCCCAGCCAGTGCTGCACCAGGAAGGTGCCGTGGAAGCCGACGAACAGCGTCCAGAAGGTGATCTTGCCGAGGCGCTCGTCCAGCATCTTGCCCGTGAACTTCGGCCACCAGAAGTGGAAGCCGGAGAACATCGCGAACACCACGGTGCCGAAGATGACGTAGTGGAAGTGCGCGACGACGAAGTACGAGTCGGAGACGTGGAAGTCCATCGGGGGCGAGGCCAGGATGACGCCGGTCAGACCACCGAAGGTGAAGGTGATCAGGAAGCCGACGGCCCAGAGCATCGGGGTCTCGAAGGACAACGAGCCCTTCCACATGGTGCCGATCCAGTTGAAGAACTTCACACCCGTCGGTACCGCGATCAGGAAGGTCATGAAGGAGAAGAACGGCAGCAGCACACCGCCGGTGACGTACATGTGGTGGGCCCACACCGTCACCGAGAGGCCGGCGATCGCGATCGTCGCGGCGATCAGACCGATGTAACCGAACATCGGCTTGCGCGAGAAGACCGGGATGACCTCGGAGATGATGCCGAAGAAGGGCAAGGCGATGATGTACACCTCTGGGTGTCCGAAGAACCAGAAGAGGTGTTGCCACAGCAGGGCGCCGCCGTTGGCCGCGTCGAAGACGTGCGCACCGAACTTCCGGTCGGCCTCCAGCGCGAAGAGCGCGGCGGCCAGGACCGGGAAGGCGAGCAGGACCAGGACACCGGTCAGCAGCACGTTCCAGGTGAAGATCGGCATGCGGAACATCGTCATGCCGGGCGCGCGCATGCAGATGATCGTGGTGATGAAGTTGACCGAGCCGAGGATCGTGCCGAAGCCGGAGAAGGCCAGACCCATGATCCACATGTCGGCGCCGATGCCCGGCGAACGCACCGCGTCCGACAGGGGCGAGTAGGCGAACCAACCGAAGTCGGCCGCGCCGTTCGGCGTCACGAAGCCGGCGACCGCGATGGTCGAGCCGAAGAGGTACAGCCAGTACGCGAACATGTTCAGCCGCGGGAACGCCACGTCGGGCGCGCCGATCTGCAGCGGCATGATCCAGTTCGCGAAGCCCGCGAAGAGCGGGGTGGCGAACATCAGCAGCATGATCGTGCCATGCATGGTGAACGCCTGGTTGAACTGTTCGTTCGACATGATCTGCGTGCCCGGACGGGCCAGCTCGGCGCGCATGAAGAGCGCCATGATCCCGCCGATGATGAAGAACACGAACGACGTGATCAGGTACATCGTGCCGATGGTCTTGTGGTCGGTGGTGGTCAACCACTTCACGACGACATTGCCCGGCTGCTTGCGCCGTACCGGCAGCTCGTTCTCATACGAGTCGGCGGCGGCACCCTGAGATTCGTTGAGGATGCTCACAGTTTGTTCGTCTCCGAGTTCCGGGCCGGGTCGGTCTGCTTGATGCCGGCCGGCAGGAAGCCGGTCTGCCCCTTCTCGGCCAGTTCCTTCAGGTGCGCCTGGTACTTCTCCGGCGAGACGACCTTCACGTTGAAGAGCATCCGGGAGTGGTCCACGCCGCAGAGCTCGGCGCACTTGCCCATGAAGGTGCCCTCCTGGGAGGGGGTCACCTCGAAGACGTTGGTGTGGCCGGGGATGACGTCCTGCTTGAACAGGAAGGGCACCACCCAGAACGAGTGGATGACGTCGTTGGACGAGAGGATGAAGCGGACCTTCTCGCCCTTGGGGAGCCAGAGGGTCGGACCCGGGTTGCCCGTCTGCGGGTTCCGGTCACCGGGGACGCCCTGGGTGTAGACGCCTTCGGCGCCCTTGGGGAAGTCCTTGGCGAAGCGGTCCGGGATGGAGGCGAGCTCCTTGGGGACCGGGACGGCCCCCTCCTTCTTCTCCTCGCCGACCGACGGGGCCGGCAGCTTCGGGGTCGCGGGGTCGCCGTCGACGTCCTCGATGTAGTTGAAGCCCCAGCTCCACTGGTAGCCGACCACGTTGATGGTGTGGGCCGGCTTGGAGAGGGCGAGCAACTTCGACTCGTCACGCGCGGTGAAGTAGAAGAGCACCGAGACGATGATGAGCGGGACCACGGTGTACAGCGCCTCGATGGGCATGTTGTACCGGGTCTGCGCCGGAACCTCGATCTTCGTGCGGCTGCGCCGGTGGAAGATGACGCTCCACAGGATCAGGCCCCACACCAGGATGCCCGTGATCAGCGCGGCAGCCCAGGATCCCTGCCAGAGGGAGAGAATGCGCGGCGCCTCCTCAGTTACCGGAGTCGGCATTCCGAGGCGAGGGAAGTCTTTCCATGTATACGAGCAACCAGTGGCGGTCGCCAGGACCACGCCCGCAGTCAGCGCCTGGAGCAGCTTCCGCCGCATCGGGCGCCGCGGCGAGCGGTCGGAGCCGTAGGGACTCACGTAGCGCCTTCCCGAGAGTCTCGGCCCGCGTGGCTGGCCGCGGCCGTATTCGGGTCGGTCGCCGGCCCTGACGCAGGCAGGGGTTTGGATGTTTATGCGGACCAAACCCTACTGGACGCTATTTGGGGTCGCGCGGGGAGGGTGCCCAACGCGCCGCTACTGACCCCGAAGGGGTGGATCCGCCGTCCGGGGGACGGGCCATCCGGCCCTGAATGGCGCACTCCGGCGGACAACTGACGGCCCCTGACCTCGGGCGCCCCGGGCCTGCGGTTAGCGTGGCCCGATGCCGTACTTCGACACCGCCTCAGCCGCCCCGCTGCACCCTGTGGCCCGTCAGGCGCTGCAGGCCGCCCTGGACGAGGGCTGGGCCGACCCGGCCCGGCTGTACCGGGAGGGACGCCGCGCCCGGGTGCTGTTGGACGCGGCGCGCGAGGCCGCGGCCGAGGCGGTGGGCTGTCGCCCCGACGAGCTGGTGTTCACTCCTTCGGGGACGCACGCGGTTCACACGGGGCTCGCCGGAGCTCTGGCGGGACGCCGGCGGGTCGGCGGCCGGCTGGTGGTGTCGGCGGTCGAACACAGTTCGGTACTGCACGCCGCCGAGGTGCACGCGGCCGGCGGCGGCACCGTCACCGAGGTGCCGGTCGACCGCTTCGGCGCGGTCGACCCGGCGGGGTACGCCGCCGCGCTCGGCCCGACCACGGCGCTGGCCTGTCTCCAGTCGGCCAATCACGAGGTGGGCACCGTCCAGCCGGTGGCGGAGGTGGCCGAGGTGTGCGGCGCGGCCGGGGTGCCGTTGCTGGTGGACGCGGCGCAGTCGCTGGCGTGGGGCCGGGTGGGGGGCGGTTGGTCGCTGCTGACCGCGAGCGCCCACAAGTGGGGCGGCCCGCCCGGGGTCGGCCTGTTGGCGGTCCGCAAGGGCGTCCGCTTCTCCCCCCAAGGCCCCTCGGACGAAAGGGAGTCGGGCCGCTCCCCCGGTTTCGCCAACCTGCCCGCGATCGTGGCGGCGGCCGCCTCGCTGCGGGCGGTGCGCGCCGAGGCCGACGTGGAGGCGGCCCGACTGCGGGTGCTGGTGGACCGGATCCGGCGGCGGGTGGCCCGGCTGGTGCCGGACGTGGAGGTGGTCGGCGACCCGGACCGGCGGCTGCCGCACCTGGTCACGTTCTCCTGCCTGTACGTCGACGGGGAGACCCTGCTGCACGAGCTGGACCGGGCGGGCTACTCGGTGTCCTCGGGCTCGTCCTGCACCAGTTCGACCCTGACGCCGTCGCACGTGCTGCGCGCGATGGGCGTGCTGTCGGAGGGGAACGTACGGGTGTCCCTGCCGACCGGGACCACCGCCGACGACGTGAACGGCTTCCTGGAGGTCCTGCCGCGCGCGGTGGCCGACGTCCGGGAGCGGCTCGGGGTGACGGAGCCGCAGCCGTGCGCACCGGTCGCGGACGCGGTGCGCCTCGACGCCCTGGGGCTGCGCTGCCCCCAGCCGGTGATCGAACTGGCCCGGGCGATCGTGACCGTCCCGGTGGGCGGCACGGTGACGGTCGTGTCGGACGACGAGGTCGCCCGCCTGGACATCCCGGCCTGGTGCGCGATGCGCGGCCACGCCTACCTGGGCGAGACGGCGGCCGAGGTGGGCGTGGCGTACGCGGTCCGCCGGCTGCACTGACACGCGTACGGCCGGGCGCGCGGCGCGAGCCCGGCCGGATGCGCGGCGGAGGGCTCCCGCCGCACGGTGGGGCGGCCTTACGCCGCGAGGTGGGACCGGACCTCGGCCGCGGCCTCGTCCCCGTACGCCTTGGTGAAGCGCTCCATGAAGTGGGCCCGCGCCAGGGTGTACTCCTGCGTGCCCAGCGTCTCGATCACCAGCGTGGCGAGCATGCAGCCCACCTGCGCCGCCCGCTCCAGGCCCACGCCCCAGCCCAGGCCGGTCAGGAAGCCGGCGCGGAAGGCGTCGCCGACGCCCGTCGGGTCCACCTTCGCGGTCTCCTCGGGGCAGCCGACGACGATCGGCTCCTCGCCGACCCGGTCGATCCGCACGCCCTGGGAGCCCAGCGTCGTCACCCGGGTGCCGACCTTGGCCAGGATCTCCTGGTCGGTCCAGCCGGACTTCGACTCGATGAGGCCCTTCTCGTACTCGTTGGAGAAGAGGTACGTCGCGCCCTCCATCAGGGTGCGGATGTTGTCGCCGTCCATGCGGGCGATCTGCTGCGAGAAGTCGGCGGCGAAGGGGATCCCGCGCGTGCGGCACTCCTCGGTGTGGCGCAGCATCGCCTCGGGGTCGTCGGCTCCGATGAGGACGAGGTCCAGCCCGCCCACCCGGTCGGCGACGGCCTTCAGCTCGATCAGCCGGGCCTCGCTCATCGCGCCCGTGTAGAAGGAGCCGATCTGGTTGTGGTCGGCGTCCGTCGTGCAGACGAAGCGCGCGGTGTGCAGCACCTCGGAGATCCGCACGGACTCGGTGTCGACCCCGTTGCGGTCCAGCCACGCGCGGTACTCGTCGAAGTCCGAGCCGGCCGCGCCGACCAGGACGGGACGGGAGCCGAGCTGACCCATTCCGAAGCAGATGTTCGGGCCGACACCGCCCCGCCGCACGTCGAGGTTGTCCACGAGGAAGGAGAGGGAGACCGTGTGCAGCTGGTCCGCGACCAGCTGATCGGCGAAACGGCCGGGGAAGGTCATGAGGTGGTCGGTGGCGATGGAGCCGGTGACTGCGATGCGCACGGCGTGGATGCTCCTGCGGAGGGCGGCAAGGGGGACATTCAAAACTACCCGGTCCTCGGCGTCCGGCCGACCGTACGAAACTACCCCGTAGTAGCCCTTTCTTCGCCCGCCGGGCCGGGCCTACGGTGCCCTCATGACCTACAGCGATGGCTTCGGGTACGCCGACCACAACGCCGAGATCCGTCCCGGTTTCGCACGACTGCTGGGCGACTGCGCCCGGATGGCCCCGCACTGGGCGGTCCCGGCGGGCCCGCGTCCGGACCGGGTGGCACCGTCCCAGATCCACGGCATCAGCGTCCCGCCCTCCTCGGCCCGCCTGATCGCGTCGACCGCGGAGTACGGCGACTAGGTCGTCTCCTCGGGATCGATCCGGCCCCGGCCGCTCCCCGGGGGAACCGGTTGCGCCCCTGTTCCGTCACACCCTCATCACGTACGACGGGACGAGTGAAGGAGCGATTCGGTGACCAGCGAAGAACCCGACACAGCACGCGTCACACGACGGCGGCCGGCCTGGGCCATCGGCTCGATCGCGGCCGCCGTCCTGCTCGCGGGTGGCGGTACGGCCTACTGGGCGTCGACGGCCCACGGCGACGGTTCCGGCGCCGGGCGGACGAACGAGCGCACGGCCGCCGCGGCCCGCGAGGCCGGGACCCCCTCGGGGCCGGGGATCGCCCCCGGCGAGCCGGACCCGTCCGGCGGCGGGGTGACGTACCGCGCGGACGTGAAGCTGCCCGAGGCCCCGGCGAAGGCGCCGACGTTCGCCGCTTCGGGCGAGGTGACCTCCGAGGAAGTGGCGCGGCTGGCGAGCGCGCTGGGCGTCACCGGCGCGCCCCGATTGTCGGGCGAGCAGTGGCTGGCCGGCGAGGGCGCCGACGGTTCCGGGCCCCGGCTGACGGTCGCCCTCAAGGCTCCCGGCACCTGGACGTTCAACCGTTTCCAGCCGGCCGGTGACAACGGCGGGGGCGGGGACTCCTGCAAGCGCGGTCAGGACACCTGCGGCCCGGCCACCCTCCCGAAGGACCCGCAGGAGCCGCAGGGCTCCGCCGGCGCCACTCCGGTCTCCGAGGAGGCCGCCAAGGCCGCCGCGGCCCCGGTGCTGGCCGCCGCGGGTCAGGCCGGCGCGAAGCTGGACGCCCGCCTGGCGCAGGGCTCGGCCCGGGTGGTGACGGCGGACCCCGTGGTCGGGGACCTGCCCACGCAGGGCTGGTCGAGCAAGGTGAGCGTGGGTCCGGACTCCCGGGTGGTGACGGCGAGCGGCGAGCTGAAGGCGCCGGTCCGGGCCGCCGAGCAGTCGGTGGTCGGGGCCGTCGAGGCGCTGGCCCGTCTGAACGCCGGGAAGTCGGGGTCGAACGGCACGGGTACGGGCCCGAGCGGCTGCGCGACCTCGGTTCCGCTGACTCCGGACACCCCGGTCGGGGCGACCGACACGCTGCCCTGCAACCCGGAGCCGCGCCCGATGAAGCCGCCGCGGACGGAGACCGTGCGGGGCGCCGTGCTCGGGCTGGCGCCCGGGACGGTGAACGGCGCGCGGGGTCTGGTTCCGGCCTGGCACTTCGAGGTGGCCGGGAAGGACGGCGCGGCGGGCCACACGGTGGTCCAGCCGGCCTCGGCCGAGGAGAGCACCGCTCCGGCGCCGGTGCCGCCGACGGGGGGACGCACCGTGCCCGGGTTCTCGTACGCCGAGGCCGACCGGAAGCTGACCGTGAACTTCTGGGGCGGGGTGTGCAGCGCCTACGCCGTCGAGGCGCGCGAGGAGGGCGGGTCCGTACTGGTGAAGATCACCGACACCCCGAACAAGCCGGGTCAGAGCTGCATCATGATCGCGGAGGAGATGTCCCGGACGGTGACCCTCAAGGAGCCGCTCGGCGACCGGAAGGTGGTCGACGCGACCACGGGCAAGCCGCTCCCCCGCGGGTGAGCCGCCCGGGGCCCCGTCGCGACGGGGCCCCGGGCGGCGATTGCCGACATGCGAGCCGCGAGGTGCCCGACATGCGAGAGGGCCCGCGCACCAGTCGTACTCGACCGGTGCGCGGGCCCTCGTCGTACAGGCTTAGCTGAACGAGTCGCCGCAGGCGCAGGAGCCGGTGGCGTTCGGGTTGTCGATGGTGAAGCCCTGCTTCTCGATGGTGTCGACGAAGTCGATGGAGGCACCGTGGAGGTAGGGCGAGCTCATCCGGTCCGTGACGACCTTGACGCCGTCGAAGTCCTTGACGACGTCGCCGTCGAGGGAGCGCTCGTCGAAGAAGAGCTGGTAGCGCAGGCCCGAGCAGCCACCGGGCTGGACGGCCACGCGCAGCGCCAGGTCCTCACGGCCTTCCTGCTCCAGCAGGGTCTTGACCTTCACGGCGGCGGCGTCGGACAGGAGGATGCCGTCGCTCACAGTGGTCTTGTCGTCCTGTACGGACATCTGCATTCACTCCCGAAGTGGGCGGCTCCCCGCCGGAGGCTGGGGAAACGTCGGACTCTTGCCGTCGGTGGCAACCAGCGCGATCGCGGATTCATTCCGGGTCCCGCACCTTGTCTCGATATTCATGCTCGCACACCGGCACGGGGGGACGAACCCGACGGACGAGCGAGTTCCGGGGCGGGCGAATTCGTCACATCGACGCTATCGGGCATCGTCAAACTGACGTGAAGCGGTTATGATAGATAACGTCAAATAGACGAGAAGTCGAAGCGCTTCCTCGGAAGTACCTAGTCGCAGAACAGAAAGGGTGCGTGTCGTGACCACCGCCCAGCCTTTGGACGTCCAGCCGACGCCCCTTGCCCTGCTGCTGCTCGGCCGCGAAGCCGACCCCAAGAGCGAGCGCGGGGTGGAGTGCCCCGGCGACCTGCCCTCGCCGTCGGACCCGAACCTGGTGGCGCGCGCCCGCGCGGCCAAGGAGAAGCTCGGGGACAAGGTCTTCATCCTCGGCCACCACTACCAGCGCGACGAGGTCATCGAGTTCGCGGACGTCACCGGCGATTCGTTCAAGCTGGCCAAGGACGCGGCCGCCAAGCCGGAGGCCGAGTACATCGTCTTCTGCGGCGTCCACTTCATGGCCGAGTCCGCGGACATCCTCACGTCCGACGACCAGAAGGTCGTCCTCCCCGACCTCGCGGCCGGCTGCTCGATGGCCGACATGGCCACCGCCGAGCAGGTCGCGGAGTGCTGGGACGTGCTGACCGAGGCCGGGATCGCGGGCGACACCGTGCCGGTCTCCTACATGAACTCCTCGGCCGACATCAAGGCCTTCACCGGCAAGCACGGCGGCACGATCTGCACGTCGTCCAACGCCAAGAAGGCCCTGGACTGGGCCTTCGAGCAGGGCGAGAAGGTGCTCTTCCTGCCCGACCAGCACCTCGGCCGCAACACCGCGGTCCGCGACATGGGCATGTCGTTGGACGACTGCGTGCTCTACAACCCGCACAAGCCGAACGGCGGCCTGACCGTCGAGCAGCTGCGCGACGCCAAGATGATCCTGTGGCGTGGGCACTGCTCGGTGCACGGCCGGTTCTCGGTGGACTCCGTCAACGACGTCCGCGCCCGCATCCCCGGCGTGAACGTCCTGGTCCACCCTGAGTGCAAGCACGAGGTCGTGGCGGCCGCGGACTACGTCGGTTCCACCGAGTACATCATCAAGGCGCTGGAGGCGGCCCCGGCCGGTTCCAAGTGGGCCATCGGCACCGAGCTGAACCTGGTCCGCCGGCTGGCGAACCGATTCGCCGCCGAGGACAAGGAGGTCGTCTTCCTCGACAAGACGGTCTGCTTCTGCTCGACGATGAACCGCATCGACCTGCCGCACCTGGTCTGGACCCTGGAATCCCTCGCCGAGGGCAACCTGGTCAACCGGATCGAGGTCGACAAGGAGACCGAGAGCTTCGCGAAGCTCGCCCTGGAGCGCATGCTCGCGCTTCCCTAGGTCCTGTCGTCAAAGTGGCGCCGGTAGGGCCCGCGGTGTCCGGTGCCGTGCATCGCAAGGCGCAGCGGCGCCCGTGTACTGGACATACTCGGGTGCCCCGACAACGCGGCGAGGTGCGGTACCGGGCGCCGCGGGCCAGGCGAGACTTTGACGACAGGGCCTAGCGGACCCCTCGAACACGGGTCGTTTCGTACACGTCGTTCGTGCACGTCGTGCGTACGCGTCGTGCGTGCACCAGGAAGGGGCGCCCGGCTTGCCGCCGGGCGCCCCTTCGCCGTTCCCGGGACCGGGGTGGCCGCGTCCCTCGTACGCCCACGGGAAGGGCCCCGGTGGCGTCAGACCTTGACCGGGGTCTCGTCCTCGGTCGGGGCGGGGCTCGGGACCACCGTCAGGCGGGCCCGCTTCTTCGCCCGGCGGCGCTCCTTGAACAGCTCGACCATCGTGTAGAGGGTCGGCACGAGCAGCAGGGTCAGCAGCGTCGAGCTGATCAGGCCGCCGATGACCACGACCGCGAGCGGCTGCGAGATGAAGCCGCCCTCGCCGGTGACGCCGAGCGCCATCGGGAGCAGCGCGAAGATCGTCGCGAGGGCGGTCATCAGGATCGGGCGGAGCCGGTGCCGGCCGCCCTCGATGACCGCCTCGACGACGCCGAGGCCTTGGGCGCGGTACTGGTTGACCAGGTCGATCAGGACGATCGCGTTGGTCACCACGATGCCGATGAGCATCAGCATGCCGATCATCGCCGGGACGCCCATGGGGGTGCCGGTGACGATGAGCAGGCCGAGCGCGCCGGTCGCCGCGAACGGCACGGACACCAGCAGGATCAGCGGCTGGACCAGCGAACGGAAGGTCGCGACCAGCAGCATGAAGACGATCGCGATGGCGGCGAGCATGGCCAGGGCGAGGGAGGCGAACGCGTCGTCCTGGTCCTCGGAGACCCCGCCGATCGAGGCGGTGGCGCCCGCGGGCAGGTCCAGCGCCTTGATCCGGCTCTGGAGTTCCGTGCCGACCGCGCCGGTGTTGTCGCCGACCGGCCTGGCCGTGATGGTGGCGGCGCGGGCGCCGTCGATCCGGGTCATCGCGACCGGGCCGGGGACCACCTTGACCTCGGCGATGTCACCGAGCTTGACCGGGCCGACGGGGAGCGCCCGGAGCTGGGCCAGGGTGGTGGCCGGCTGCGCCGACCGCACGAGGATGTCCCGCTCGGTGTCGTCCAGTACGGCCTTGCCGGCCGGGATGCCCCGGACGGACTGCGCGACGATCGCGCCCAGCGCGGCCTGGTCCAGGCCCGCCTCGGCGGCCTTGGGGCCGGCGACCACCGAGATCCGGGGCACCGACTGGGAGAGGTCGCTCTGTACGTCGGTGACGTCCTTGAGCTTCGCCACCTCGGCCTGGACCTGGGCGGCGGCCTTGGCCAGCACGTCGGCGTCGCCGGCCTTGACGACCACGCTCAGGTTGGAGCTGCCGAAGCCGCCGCCCGCGATGATGCGGGTGTCGCCGACGCCGTCGAGCGCCGCCAGCCTGGTCTCGATGCTCTTCTTGACGGACTCGGCCTTGCCGGAGTCCTCCAGCGTGATCTGGTACGAGGCCTGGTTGGAGCCCGTGCCGCCGCCGAAGGCGGCCATGAAGCCGGAGGAGCCGACGGTGACCTGGTAGTCCTTGACGCCGTCGACCGAGGCCAGGACCTGCTCGACCTTGCGGCTCGACGCGTCCGCGGCGGCCAGCGAGGTGCCGGGGGCCAGCTCCTGCTTGACCGTCAGGGTGTCCTGCTCCCCCTGGTCGAAGAAGTTGGTCTTCAGCAGCGGGGACATCCCGAAGGTGGCGACGAGGACCACGACGGCGATGGCCACGCTGGTCAGTCGGCGGCGGGTCGCGAAGCCCAGGACGCGCACGTACAGGCGCTGGAGCCGGCTGCGCGCCTCCTTCTCCTCCGCGTCGCGGCGGGCCTTGTCCGGGTCCTGCGAGGTGCCCTTCGGGGCGCGCAGGAACCAGTACGACAGGACCGGTACCACCGTCAGCGAGACGAGCAGCGAGGCCAGCAGGGCCGCGGTGACGGTGAGCGAGAAGGAGCCGAAGAGCTCGCCGATCATTCCGCCGACGAGGCCGATGGGCAGGAAGACCGCGACGGTGGTCAGCGTGGACGAGGTGACCGCGCCGGCCACCTCCTTGACGGCGGTGATGATCGCGGCCTCGCGCTCCTCGCCGTAGCCGAGGTGCCGCTTGATGTTCTCCAGGACCACGATCGAGTCGTCGACGACGCGGCCGATGGCGATGGTGAGGGCGCCCAGGGTCAGCATGTTGAGCGACAGGTCGCGGGTCCACAGCACGATCAGCGCGAGGACCACGGACAGCGGGATCGAGACCGCGGTGACCAGGGTCGAGCGCAGGGAGCCGAGGAAGACCAGGATCACGATCACCGCGAAGACCAGGCCGAGCAGGCCCTCGGTGGTGAGGCTGGAGATGGACTTGGCGACGGCCGGGCCCTGGTCGGTGACTACGGCCAGGTCGGCGCCGGAGCCGAGGGTGGAACGCAGCTCGGGCAGCTTGTCCTTGACGGCGTCGGAGATCGCGACGGCGCTGCCGTCCTTGTCCATGGTCAGGACGAGGGCGAGGCTGGGCTTGCCGTTGGTACGGGTGAGGGAGACGGCCTGCGCCGGCTCCTGCTTCACCGCGGCCACGTCGCCGAGGCGGACGGCCGGCTTGCCGGGGCCGGGGCTCAGCCGCAGGTCCTCCAGCTGGGCGAGGGAGGTGTAGCCGGCGCCCACGCGGACGGTGCGGTTCGTGCCCTCCTCGTCGAAGGAGCCGGCCGGCATGGTGGCGCCGCCGGCCTGGAGGCCCTTGTTCAGCGCGCCGGCGTCGAGGCCGGCGGCCGCGAGCTTCGCGTTGTCGGGGGTGACGGTGACCTGGAGGTCCCGGACCCCGTCCACGGTGACCTGGCCGACGCCCTCGATGTCCGAGAGGACGGGGACCACCGAGGACTCCAGCTGGTCCGCGAGGGCCTGCTGGTCCTTGTCCGAGGTGACGGCGAGGATGACGGTCGGGATGTCGTCGGTGGAACCGGCCACCACCTGCGGGTCCACGTCGGCGGGCAGCCGGACGCGGGCCCGGTTGACGGCCTGCTGGACATCGGCGACGAGCTGCTTGGTGCCGTTGTCGCCGTAGTCGAAGGTCGCCATGACGAGGGCGTTGCCCTCACTGGCGGTGGAGGTGATGCCGGTGATGCCGTCGACGCCTTTGAGGGTGGCCTCGATCGGCTCGATGACCTGCTTCTCCACCACGTCGGGCGAGGCGCCCTGGTAGGGCGCGAGCACGGACACCATCGGCAGTTCGATGGACGGCAGCAGTTGCTGCTTGAGCTGCGGGACGGCTATGGCGCCGAAGAGGAGCGCGATGATCGACACGAGGCCGATCAGTGCTCTCTGGGCCAGGCTGAAGCGGGACAGCCACGACATGGTGGAGGATCTCTCATTCGGTGACGGCGGCGAGGTGACACCGTCGGGGACAAGCGAGGGCCCCTCAGCCTTTCGTACCCGGGGGCGCCGCTTCGTCGCCCCCAGGTCCCGTCCTTACGCGCGGCATACCGCGCCCGCAGTACGCCGTACTACTGCGCCGCCCCGCGGGACTACCGCGCGCCGTCGGCCCGGGGCCGTACCAGGCCCGATTCGTAGGCGATGACCACCAGTTGGGCCCGATCGCGGGCGCCCAGCTTGGCCATGGCCCGGTTGACGTGGGTCTTGACGGTGAGCGGACTGACCTCCAGGCGGCCGGCGATGCCGTCGTTGGACAGGCCCGCCGCGACGAGCACGAGGACCTCGCGCTCGCGCACGGTCAGCGTGGCGAGGCGGGCGGCGTGCGCGGAGCCGTCGGCGGGGACGTCCGGGTGGCCGCCCTGCGCGAGGAAGGTGGCGATGAGCCCCTTGGTGGCGGCCGGAGACAGCAGGGCCTCGCCGGCGGCGGCGACCCGGATCGCGTTGAGCAGCTCGTCCGGTTCGGCGCCCTTGCCGAGGAAGCCGGAGGCGCCGGCGCGCAGGGCCTGGACCACGTACTCGTCCACCTCGAAGGTGGTCAACATGACGACGCGGACGTCGCGCAGTTCCGGATCGGAGCTGATCATGCGGGTGGCGGCGAGCCCGTCGGTGCCCGGCATCCGAATGTCCATGAGGACGACGTCGGCCCGTCGTTCGCCGGCGAGGGCGTAGGCCTGGGCCCCGTCGGAGGCCTCGCCGACGACCTCCATGTCGGCCTCGGAGTCGACGAGCACCTTGAACGCGCTGCGCAGCAGCGCCTGATCGTCGGCGAGCAGCACCCTGATGGGCCCGCCGCCCGGCATCCCTGTCACCGTGTCGTCCACCCCCCGAGGGTACGACCCACATGATCCCGGCCCGGTCACCGGGCGGCGCCGCGATGCCGGCGCCACGGGGTCCGCGGCGGTCAGCCCAGGGCGAGGGCCACCAGGACCACGGTGGCCGCGACCTCGGACAGGGCGCCGAAGACGTCACCGGTGACCCCGTCGAAGCGGCGCACGCACCGGCGCAGGAGCAGTTCGGCGACCGGCAGGGCGACGAGTACCGCCGCCGCGTGTTGGGCCGCGGCGGGCAGCCCCAGCGGGAGGGCCGCGGCCGTGCAGGCCACTGCGGTGAGGACGGTGACGAGGACGGCCGAGCGGATCGGGACCACGCTCGCCACCGCCGCGCCCAGGCCTCCGGGGCGGGCCGCCGGGACACCGTCGCGGGCGGCCAGGGTCATCGCGAGGCGCGCGGTGACGGCGGCGAGCACGGCGGCCAGGGCGCCCCGTGCCCAACTGTCGGCGTACACGTTCGCCAGCGCCGCCACCTGTACCAGGAAGACCACCAGCAGGGCGATCACCCCGAAGGGGCCGATGTCGGACTGCTTCATGATCCGCAGCGCCTCTTCGGCGGGCTTGGCGCTCCCCAGCCCGTCGACCGTGTCGGCGAGTCCGTCGAGGTGCAGGCCCCGGGTCAGCGCGGCCGGCACGGCGACGGTGACGGCGGCGGCCAGCAGCGGCCCGCCGCCGAGGACCAGCAGGAGCACTCCGGGGACGGCCGCGATCAGACCCACGGCCAGGCCGGCGAGGGGCGCGCAGGCCATCCCGGTACGGGCGGCCGGCCGGTCCCACCGGGTGATGCGGGCGGGCAGCACGGTGAGGGTGCCGAACGCGAAGCGGACCCCGTCGAGGAACGGGGCGCGCTCGGGCGGCGGCGACTGCGGCGGATCTTCGAACGAATCTTTCATCGGCGCGAACGCTACCCCGCCGCGCTCGGCGTTGAATTGCGCATTACCCGCCACGGTGGAAGGTGGTGTCATGGGTCACTGGTGGTACCGCAACATCCTGGAGCCGGGCAAGCTCCCGCTGCTGCTCGCCCTGCTGTCGTTCGTCCTGTCCTTCCTGATCACCAGGGTGATCACCCGCCTGATCCGGGCGGGGCGGGGGCCCTTCAAGAACGTCACGCCGGGCGGCGTGCACATCCATCACGTCGTGCCGGGCGTGATCCTGGTGATCATCGGCGGTTTCGGTGCGATCAGCAGTGGCCGGCAGGGCTTCGGATCGCTGCTCTCGGCCGTGCTCTTCGGAATCGGCGCCGGGCTGGTACTGGACGAGTTCGCGCTGATCCTGCACCTGGACGACGTGTACTGGAGCGAGGACGGCCGCAAGAGCGTGGAGATCGTGGTCCTGACCGCGGCGCTGGTGGCACTGATGCTCGGAGGGTTCCTGCCGTTCGGGGTCAACGACCTCACCCCCGAGGAACGGCAGAGCCGCGGAGTGGTCATGATGAACATGGCCGGCAACTTCTTCCTGGCGCTGGTCGCGCTGTGGAAGGGCAAGCCGCGCACCGCGATCTTCGGCACGGTCGTGCCGTTCGTGGCGCTGATCGGCGCGGTCCGCCTCGCCCGCCCCGGTTCCCCCTATGCGAAGCGCTTCTACGCGAACCGTCCGAAGGCGCGGGCCAAGGCGGGGCTGCGCGCCTTCCACCACGACCGGCGCTGGGCCTCGCCGCGCCGCAGGTTCGAGAACTTCATCGGCGGAACCCCGGACCCGGAGCGGGTCTCGCTGGAGAAGGGCCCGGACTGACGGGCGTGCGGACGGACGACGGGCCCGCCCCGAATGGGCGGGCCCGTCGTCCTGCGGTGTCGGTGTGCCTGAGGTGCGTGTGGGTGCCGCGTGCCTTGGTACGTGCCGTCGCGTGCGTGCCGGTGCCCCGGGGGATCAGCCCGGGATCAGGCCGTCGTCGCTGAGCATCTCGCGGACCTCGTCCAGGCTCGCGCCGGGCGCCGGGAGGATCAGCTCGGACGGCTCCAGCGCGTCGTCCGGCAGGGGCTCGCCGAGTCTGCGGACCGCGTCTAGGAGCGCGGCCAGCGTGCGCCGGAACCCCTCGCCGTCACCGGACTCCATCTCGGCGAGCAGTTCGTCGTCGAGCTTGTTCAGCTCGACGAAGTGACTGTCGGCCAGTTCCCACTGGCCCTCCCCCATGATGCGGACAATCATGACGGGCCCCGTCCTACTGCTTGTCGAACCGGTGCGGGGTCTGGGTGGGCTGACCGGCGCCCGGGGCGCCGCCCTCGATGGCCTGCTGTCGGTCGGCCGGGCCGCCCGCCAGTTCGGCCTTCATCCGCTGGAGTTCCAGTTCCACGTCCGAGCCGCCGGAGAGGCGGTCCAGCTCGGCCTGGATGTCGTCCTTGGAGCCGAGGCCGCTGCGGTCGTCCAGGGCGCCGGAGGCCAGCAGCTCGTCGATCGCGCCGGCGCGGGCCTGGAGCTGGGCCGTCTTGTCCTCGGCCCGCTGGATGGCGAGGCCGACGTCGCTCATCTCCTCGGAGATGCCGGAGAAGGACTCCGCGATCCGGGTCTGCGCCTGGGCCGCGGTGTAGGTGGCCTTGATGGTCTCCTTCTTCGTGCGGAAGGCGTCCACCTTGGCCTGGAGGCGCTGCGCGGCGAGCGTCAGCTTCTCCTCCTCGCCCTGGAGGGTCTGGTGCTGCACCTCCAGGTCGCTGACCTGCTGCTGGAGCGACGCGCGCCGGGACAGGGCCTCGCGGGCCAGGTCCTCGCGGCCGAGGGCCAGCGCCTTGCGGCCCTGGTCCTCCAGCTTGGTGGACTGGCCCTGGAGCTGGTTCAGCTGCAGCTCCAGGCGCTTGCGGGAGGTCGCGACGTCGGCGACCCCGCGGCGCACCTTCTGCAGCAGTTCCAGCTGCTTCTGGTACGAGTAGTCGAGGGTTTCGCGCGGGTCCTCGGCCCGGTCAAGGGCCTTGTTCGCCTTCGCGCGGAAGATCATCCCCATACGCTTCATGACACCGCTCATGGGCTTCGCGCGCCCCCTTCTAGAAGGACTTCACTCCAGGTCACCAACAGAACCCACAGTACGGGCCCTGTCTCCATTACCGCACTGTTCGAGAACGAATGCGCTCCTCCTCCAGGACGACTACGCCGCCGCCGTGTCAGGCGTAAGGAGTAGGTGGTCCCAGGAGATCCCCCGGGGGGCCCGCCCGTCACAAGAACCCTGCACAAGGGAAGACGCCCGCCGTTGCCGGATCGTTCCCCGCCGAGGTGGGGAGCGTGCCCTTGACCACGTAGGCTTGGTTGCGTGTTTGGTAGCCGTTCCTCCAAGGAAGAAAAGGCCCCCGCCACCGACAAGGTGAGCGCCGACCTTTCGCAGCCCCGTGACCCCCAGGCCCCGAAGGGCCGCCCGACGCCGAAGCGTGCTGTGGCCCAGTCGCAGCGCAAGGCAGTGGTGGCCTCGACCGGCAACCGGAAGGAGGACGCCAAGCGGGCCCGTGAGCGCCGTCGCGTGGAGATGGCGAAGCAGCGCGAGGCCCTCGCCAACGGCGACGAGCGCTACCTGCCCGCCCGCGACAAGGGCCCCGTCCGCCGCTTCGTCCGCGACTTCGTGGACTCGCGCTTCTCGGTCGCCGAGATGTTCCTGCCGCTGGCGGTGATCATCCTCGTGCTGAGCATGGTGCGGGTCGAGCGGCTCCAGAGCATTGCGCTGGTGCTGTGGATGGGTGTGATCGCGCTGATCCTCCTCGACTCCATCGGCATGTTCATCCGCCTGCGCAAGGCCGTCAACGAGCGCTTCCCGGACGAGCCCAAGCGCGGCGCCGTCGCGTACGGCCTGATGCGCACCCTGCAGATGCGCCGGCTGCGCCTGCCGAAGCCGCAGGTCAAGCGTGGGGAACGGCCCTGAGCGCAGCGACGCCCGCATCCGGGGCGTCGGGGGGCGACGTGGCCGACTTCTCCGGGGGATCCCGACTGTGGCTGGAGGGCCTGGGCGGACTGCGTAACGCGGTCCGCCAGGAACTCGTGGGCCGCCAGGTCGACGAGCAGATCGCGCACCGCTTCCCGGTCGGGCAGCGACTGCGCGTCCTCGACGTGGGCATGGGCCAGGGCACCCAGGCCCTGCGCCTGGCGCGCGCCGGGCACAAGGTGACCGGCCTGGAACAGGACCCCGACATGCTGGCGGTGGCCCGCGAGGCGCTGGCGGGCGAGCCTGCCGGCATCCGCGACCGGGTCCGGCTGATGGAGGGCGACGGCCGGGAGACCGGCGCGCACTTCGTGCCGGGCAGCTTCGACGTGGTGTTGTGCCACGGCGTCCTGATGTACGTGCCGGAGCCGGACGCCATGCTGGCGGGGCTGGCCCGGATGCTCGCCCCGGGCGGGCTGCTGTCCCTGTTGGTGCGCAACGGCGACGCGCTCGCCATGCGACCGGGGCTCGGCGGGGACTGGAACGCCGCCCTGAAGGCGTTCGACACCGTCGACTACACGAACCGGTTGGGTCTGGACGTACGGGCCGACCGGCTGGCGGGTCTGACGGCCACGCTCTCGGGGATCGGGGCTCCGCTCCAGGCCTGGTACGGGGTGCGGGTCTTCACCGACGGCACGGAGGCCGGGAACCACCTGCCTCGGGAGGCGGAGTTGGAACGGCTGCTCGCCGCCGAGGACCGGGCCGGGCGCACCGACCCGTACCGCGCGGTGGCGGCGCTGTTGCACCTGTGCGGTGTGCGGGGCTGAGCCCGCACACCGCGGCGGCGGGAGCCGGTCAGGCGTCCAGGGCCTCGCGCAGGCTCATCGTGTACAGCTCGGTGCCCGTGTCGTCGGACAGCTTCACCTTCTCGGTGCCGCCCTCCAGCAGGTCCTTCCAGTACTCACCGATCCAGGACTCCGCGTCCCCCTGCGTGGTGAACTCCTCCGGCACCACCGACGGGGTCGTCTCGCTGCCCTCGGCCGTCTCGAACCGCCACGTCCACGCCATGTCCGCCTCCGTTGCTCGTCCGCTGTTCGCGCGTCGATCGTCCTTCGCGCACCTGCGTTGTTCGCCTTGAGTCTGCCCGCAGAGTAGCCGGGCGAGCACCACTCCCGCGGACGCGGGAGGATCATCGGGTGGAACTCACTCTGCTCGGTACAGGTACCCCTGAAGGACTGCCCCGACCCGGCTGTCCCTGCGCCGCCTGCGCGGTCTCCGTCGGCCCCCTCTCCAGGGCGGCGACGGCCGTGCTCGTGGACGGTGCGCTGCTGCTCGACCTGACCCCCGGGGCGGTGTTGGCCGGAGCTCGCGCGGGCCATTCGTTGGCCGGTGTGCGGCAGGTGCTGCTCACCCATCCGCACGACGGGCCCCCCGTCGAGCTGCCGCCGGGTCTGCCGGCGGCGGGGCGGGTGCCGGACGGGCAGGAGCTGTCGGTGATCAGTGGTCACCGGGTGCGGGCGGTGCCGATGGACACCCCGGGCACCGGGTACGAGGTGACCGGGCCGGACGGCGGCCGACTGCTGTACCTGCCGCCGGGCGGGGCGCCCGCCGGCCTGGGGTCCGCGCGCCCGGAGCCGGGCGGCTCGGCCGGGCAGCGTCCCTACGACGTGGTGCTCGCGGACGTGGTCGGCCGGCCGGAGGCGGTGGCGCGGCTGCGGGCGAGCGGCGCGCTGGGGCCGGCGACGGATCTGATCGCCGTGCACCTGGACCACGACACCCCGCCCGGGCGGGAGTCGGAGCGGCGGTGCGCGGCGGCCGGGGCGCGGGTGGTGCCGGACGGCACGACGGTGGCGGTCGGCGAGTACCACGCGACGCCGGAGCTGCCGCGCCGCACCCTGGTCCTGGGCGGCGCCCGGTCCGGCAAGTCGCACGAGGCGGAACGCCGGCTGGCCGGCTTCCCCGAGGTGGTCTACGTGGCCACGGGCGGTTCCCGCGACGGGGACACGGAGTGGGCGCAGCGGGTGGGTCTGCACCGGGAGCGGCGGCCGTCGACCTGGCGGACGGTGGAAACCTGTGCGCTGGTACCGCTGTTGGAGAATGCCGGGGGTCCGCCGCTGCTGATCGACTGCCTGGCGCTGTGGCTGACCGACGCGATGGACCGGGCCGGGGCTTGGGACGACGACGTGTGGGCGGGCGGCGGGCAGAAGAAACTGCGCGAGTCGACCGCGGAGTTGGTGGCGGCGGTCCGTGCGACCCGTCGTCCGGTGGTGCTCGTCAGCAACGAGGTCGGGTCGGGAGTGGTCCCCGCGACGTCCTCCGGTCGACGTTTCCGTGACGAGTTGGGGCGGCTCAACAACGCGGTGGCGGCGGAGTGCGAGCACGTTCTGCTGGTCGTGGCCGGGCAGGCGGTGGTACTGAAGGACTGACGTCGCCGGCGCCGGTCGCCGCGGCGCCGAAATCGCCCCCGGCGCACCGGCCGGAAGGCTGCGGGAGGGGCTTGGGGAGGGCCTCACCGGCTGTACGCTCTGGCAGATGACCATGCTGAATCTCGACGACTTCTCCGATCTGATCGAACGCCCCGACGGGGGCGTCCGGCGTGATGCCGAGGATCGCCGTGAGCGGCTGGCCGTGCCGCCCGGCGCGCTGGGCCGGCTCGACGAACTCGGCGAGTGGCTCGCGGCCGCGCAGGGGCGGGTTCCGGTCCGGCAGATCGAGCGGCCCCGTGTCGTGCTGTTCGCGGCCGACCACGGGATCGCCGCCGAGGGGGTCTCCGCGCGCGCCGCGGGCACCGCGCACGAACTGGTGCGGGGCGTGCTCGACGGGACGAGTCCGGTGGCCGTCCTGGCGGCCCGGTTCGGCGCCGGCGTACGGATCGTGGACACCGGCCTGGACTGCGATCCGGGGCTGCTCCCCGAGGAGGTCGTGCGGCACCGGGTGCGGCGCGGCAGCGGCCGGATCGACGTCGAGGACGCGTTGACGGTCGAGGAGGCACAGGCCGCGCTGCGGCTCGGGATGCGGGTCGCCGACGAGGAGGCCGACTCGGGAACCGATCTCGTCGTGCTCGGGGACCTCAGTGTCGGCGGCACCACGGTGGCCGCGACGCTGGTCGCCGCGCTGTGCGGGACGGACGCCTCGGTCGTCACCGGTCGCGGCGGCGCCCCGATCGACGACCTGGCCTGGATGCGCAAGTGCGCGGCGATCCGCGACGCGTTGCGCCGGGCCCGTCCGGTGCTGGGCGACCAGGTGGCCCTGCTGGCGAAGGTCGGCGGCACGGACGTCGCCGCGATCACCGGCTTCCTGCTCCAGTGCGCGGTGCGCCGTACACCGGTCATCCTCGACGGGCTCGTCTCGGCGGCCTGCGGGTTGGTGGCCCAGAGGGCCGCGTTCCGGGCCCCGGACTGGTGGTTGGCCGGCCAGGCGAGCGGCGAGCCGGGCCAGGCGAAGGCCTTGGACAGGATGGCACTCAACCCCGTGCTCGACCACGGCGTCACTGTGGGAGAGGGAACAGGGGCCTTGCTGGCCCTCCCCCTCGTCCAGGCGGCCGCCGCACTCGCTGCGGAGCTGCCGGAACGAGCGGTGGAGGAGCCGACGGACTGAATTCACCGGGCGCCACGGGCCTGACCAGTCCGGGGCGCTCGATCCGCCCGTGGACGGTGACGCCCCATATCATCGCTTTTCATGGGAGAGGTCCGCTTGACCAGCGCAGATACCACCACGGCAGTAAACGGAAGAAGAGAGTCCGGCGGCGATCCCGCCGGCAGGGGGGAAACGGGCAAGAAGGATCCCGCAGCCAAGGCCGAGGCCCGCAGGGGCAGCAAACCGTCACGGCGCGGCGCCGCCTTCGCCATCTGGTACCTGCGCGTCGTCACCTTCGTGAACTTCCTCAGCGCGGTGTGGCTTTCGCTGGGGCAGGACCTGCGCCGGCACAACACCGCCGACTTCTACACGCCTTACCTGCTCACGGCGGGCTTCGCCTCGGGGCTGTTCTCGCTGATCCTCGCCGTCACCATGGGCCGCCGCAAACGGGCCGCCTGGATCCTGAACCTGGTGATCAGCGGCATGCTGCTGTTCGCCTTCGCCACGGCCGCCTTCGCGCCGTGCGTCGGCGGGGACTACGACTTCTGCTACCCGGAGTTCCGCGACCACGCGCAGAACTGGGTCTCGCTCGCCCTCACCGCGGCCTTCGTCGGCGCCCTGCTGCTGGGCCGCCACGAGTTCTACGCCAAGGGCGACCGCTCCAACCCCAAGCTGGCCACCGCCGTGGCCGCCGTCGGCCTGCTGCTGACCTCGCTGGTCGCCGCCCTGCTCGTCGGCGCCACCAACACCGACCCGGACCGGGCCGACGCCACCTTCCTCGCCCGCTGGAAGTACGGCGCGATGCGGCTGATCACCCTGGAGCCGAACGACCGGGCCTACGACGGGATCGCCACGCCGGCGTGGGTGGACGTCTTCGTCAACGTCATGTCGATGCTGCTGCTCCTCGCCGTGCTGTTCGCCGCGTTCCGCTCGCGCCGCGCCGTGGACCCGCTCACCCCCGAGGACGAGGACCGGCTGCGGGCCCTGCTCGCCAAGCAGGGCGACCGGGACTCCCTCGGCTACTTCGCGCTGCGCCGCGAGAAGTCCGTCATCTGGTCCCCCACCGGCAAGGCCGCCGTCACCTACCGCGTCGTCGGCGGCGTGTCCCTGGCCTCCGGCGACCCGATCGGAGACCCCGAGGCCTGGCCCGGCGCCATCGAGCCCTGGCTGGCCGAGGCCCGCGAGCACGGCTGGGTGCCGGCCGTCATGGGCGCGAGCGAGGAGGCCGGCCAGATCTACGCCCGGCACGGCCTGGACGCCCTGGAACTGGGCGACGAGGCGATCGTCGAGACCGCCGAGTTCACGCTGGAGGGTCGCGCCATGCGGACCGTCCGGCAGGCCTACAACCGGGTCAAGCGCGCCGGGTACACGGTGCGCATCCGCCGGCACTCCGACATCCCGACCGAGGAGATGGACGTGCTCCTCGTCCGCGCCGACGACTGGCGCGACGGTGCGACCGAGCGCGGCTTCTCGATGGCACTGGGCCGGTTGGGCGATCCCGACGACGGCCAGTGCGTGATGCTGGAGTGCTTCGACGGCAACGGTGAACTGCGTGCCGTGCTGTCCTTCGTGCCGTGGGGACCCAAGGGTCTGTCGCTCGACCTGATGCGCCGCGACCGGGACTCCGAGAACGGTCTGATGGAGTTCATGGTCATCGAACTCCTGGAGCGGTCAAAGGAGATCGGCGTCACACAGGTCTCACTGAACTTCGCGATGTTCCGCTCCGTCTTCGAGCGGGGATCGAAGCTCGGCGCGGGTCCGGTGCTGCGCATGTGGCGCTCGCTGCTGAGCTTCTTCTCCCGCTGGTGGCAGATCGAGTCCCTCTACCGGGCCAACGCCAAATACCGGCCGATCTGGGAACCGCGGTTCATGCTCTTCGAGAAGAGTTCGGACCTGCTGCGGATCGGCGTCGCGGCGGGCCGGGCGGAGGGCTTCCTCGAAGCTCCCGGCCTGCCGAAGTGGATGCACCGCAGACACCTGGAGACCAAGCGTTGACGAACTCCTCACTGCGGCGGTTCGCCCGCCGCGAGTGGGGGCCCCTGTTCTGGACGATCCGGGACTCGCTCGCCCGCGACAAGTGGCGGGCGATCCCGATGACCCTCGGCGCGGTCTGTCTGACCTCGGTCTTCCAGATCGTCCAGAACACCTCTTGGGGCTTCCAGCCGGTGCAGGACCTCGGTTCGGTCAAGGCCGTCGACCCGCTCTGGCTGGCGCTGTTGCGCACGCCCCTGTCCCTCTTCGTCCCGGCGCTCGACCTGCCGGTGTGGGGGGCGCTCGCACAGATCCTGTTGGTCTTCGGGATCTCGGAGATCTGCGTCGGCTGGTGGCGCACCCTGGTGGTCGGCTACGTGGCCACCCTCGCCGGCACCACGTACGCCCGGATCGGTCTCTCGCTGGGCCCCGACCACCCCTTCGGTCTGCCGGTGTCCGACCGCGTCGTCAACGACACCGGTCCGTCGGCGGCGGTCGTGGGACTCGCGATCTACGTCTGCTGGCGGTACCGGGCCTACCTCACCGGGGCCCTGGTGATCCTGGTGATGATCGGCGAGGTGCTGATCAAGGACAACCTGGCGGGCAAGGAGCACCTGGCCGCCATCGCCGCCGTCATGGTGCTGTGCGTGGTGCGCGCCACGTGGGGGCCGCGGCGCTCCCGAGCCCCCCTGGGGCACAGCCCGCCGCCCGCATCGAGCGCACCGCCGGGGGCGTGACGCGTCCGTCTCCGTCCGGCGCCCCGCGGGCAGGCCGTACCGTAACGGGGTGACGACACACCTCGGGCCCTTCGCCCCCACCCGGCAGTGGATGCGGGCCCATCCGCTCGCCACCGACGCCGTGCTCGCGCTCGGGGCGCTCGTCTCCATGGTCGTCGGATCCTTCGCCGATCCCCACGGGCCGCACGGGCCCACCTTCGGCACCCGCACCCCCGACCCGTTCTCGCTCCTGCTGATGCTGCTGGGCGCCACCGCCCTCGTGTTCCGGCGCCGGCACACCCGCGCCGTGCTCGCCGTGACCTGCGCGCTGGCCCTGCTGGAACTGGCCACCGGCGAGCCCCGGGCGCCCGTCGTGATGTGCGCGGTGATCGCCCTGTACACGCTGGCCGCCCGCACCGACCGGCCCACCACGTGGCGGATCGGGCTGCTCACCATGACGGGGCTGACCGGTGTCGCCATGCTGGCGGGACCACTGCCCTGGTACGCGCAGGAGAACCTCGGGATCTTCGCCTGGACCGGCATGGCCGCCGCCGCCGGGGACGCCGTGCGCAGTCGACGGGCCTTCATCGACGCCATCCGGGAACGGGCCGAGCGTGCCGAGCGGACCCGTGAGGAGGAGGCCAGGCGCCGGGTCGCCGAGGAGCGGTTGCGGATCGCCCGGGACCTGCACGACGTGGTCGCCCACCACATCGCCCTGGTCAACGTGCAGGCGGGGGTGGCCGCCCATGTGATGGACAAGCGCCCCGACCAGGCCAAGGAGGCGCTGGCCCACGTACGGGACGCCAGCCGCTCGGCGCTGAACGAGCTGCGCGCCACGGTCGGGCTGCTGCGCCAGTCCGGCGACCCGGAGGCGCCGACCGAGCCCGCGCCGGGGCTGGCCGTGCTGGACGAACTGACGGACACCTTCCGGCACGCCGGGCTGCCGGTCGAGGTCATCGTGCAGTTGGGGCGGGACGCGTCCGCGCTGCCGGCCGCCGTGGACCTGGCCGCGTACCGGGTGATCCAGGAGGCGCTGACCAACGTGCGCAAGCACGCGGGACCGGGGGCCAGCGCCGAGGTCAGCGTGGTCCGGGTCGGCGCCTCGGTGGAGGTGACCGTCCTCGACGACGGGGGCACCTCCGCCGACCCGGCCCCGGAACCGGCCGATCCGGGTGGCGGCCACGGGCTGCTGGGGATGCGCGAGCGGGCCGGCGCGCTGGGCGGGTCCTGCTTCGCGGGCCCCCGGTACGGCGGCGGGTACCGGGTGCACGCCATCCTGCCCGTGTCCTAGCTCCCTCAGGGGGTGCCGGAGCGGGGGCAGACCCTGCGCCAGGTGCCCAGCTCGTACTTCTTCTGGAGCGAGCTGAGCTTCGCCTCCTGCGAGCGGGCGCACCAGTCGCCCACCCGGCCCTCGTACTCGACGTGGAAGACGGCCTTGCCCGCGTCGGTGAACGGCGCGTACCGGTCGCACTCGTCGTGTTCCATGCACTGCTCGTTGACCGCGAAGTCGAAGTTCCCGACGAGTTGGGGGATCTGGTCCAGGTCGTTCTTCAGGCCGACCGACAGGCCCCGGTCGTGGGCGAGCCGGGCGATCAGCCGGTTGTACCTCAGCTGGTCGTCGCCGGTGAGCGGGAAGCCGGAGGTGTTGGCGTAGCCGTCCATGTTGTCGGGCTCCACCGCGTCGAAGCCCTTCTGGCGGCACATGTCGACGCGCTTGGCCATCAGCGGTTCCAGCTCCTTGAGGCGCCGGATGTCCAACCAGCGTTCTCCCTCCCAGCCGTTGCCCTTGCCGAGCATCGGCTTCGGGAAGTCGTCGGCGTCCGGGCGGAAGTCCTCCCAGGCCCCGGTGGAGAGGTAACAGATCGTCTTGCGTCCGGCCTTCTTCAGGTCGGCGACCTGCTCCTTGGTCGTGGTGAACCCGTCGACGTCGTACACGGCCGCCTTCACCGAGGTGTCGAGCCTGCCCGAGAGCTGCCACTGCCAGCTGACCCCCGGCTCGGGCTGCCAGCGTTGCCCCGGCGCAGGGTCGGGCGAGACGTCGTCCGGCTCGGGCACGGTGGTGCACGCGGCGAGCAGCAGCAGCGGGACGAGGACCGGCAGGGACCACCGCGGCGGACGGCGGTTCACGCGGTGGCCTCCAGGGCGTGCGGGAGGGTGCCCCACGGGTGCGCGCCGGTCCCGGGGACGGCGCAGTGCACGGCGGCCCCCCGTTCCCGGGCGAGTTCGGCGGTGGGCGCCCCCGGCGGGACGGCGTACACCAGGTGGCAGAACCGTCCCGCGGGGTGGTCGGCGGTCCAGGCGGGCACGGCCTCCGCGTCGCGGTAGGCGTCCCAGGGCCCCTCGAAGGTGACCAGCAGGTCGGCGAGTTCGGCGTATCCGGGGTGCGGGTGGACGCCGTGGTTCAGGACGACCGTGCGGGCGCCCGCGGCCCGCGCGGCGACCCCGAGCCGACCGTAGTGGGCCAGGAGTTCGGGGTCGGCGGAGGCCTGGTCGAGGAAGGCCCCGTCGGTGTCGTACCAGTCGCGGTGGCGCAACAGGTCCTGGACGACGGCCGCGTGCGGGCGCCGCCCGTAGTCGGTGTCGGCGTAGCCCAGGACGGGCACCCCGGCTTCGCGCAGGCGCGCGGCGACGGCGGCGAACCGTTCGTCGGGGGCGTCGCCCGGCCCGCTGTCGGGGTTGAGCACCACCGAGTGCAGGCGGCCCGCGGAGCGGATCAGCAGCTCCCAGGCCTCGGGCTGGTCGGCGGGGTGCTCGTAGAGGGGCACCAGCAGCATGTGGTCCTTCTTCATGTCCGTCGGGTACGGGGCACGTGCGTCAGCGGTGGGCCGTGGCCCGCCCCAGGAACAGGCAGACCATGGTGGCCAGGGCGGCGGCCGCCGTGGCCGCCACGACCAGTTGGACCAGCCGCGGCTGCCCGGTCCCCAGGAGCAGGGCCAGGCTCTGGGCGACGGCGGCCGAGGCGCAGACCACCGCGGCGGGGCGGACCGCACCGAACGACTGGAGCAGCAGCCCGGTCCACATCACGGCGCCGAGCAGCAGCAGCGTCGCGACGCGCAGGCCGGTCGGTGCGGGGGCTCCGGGCCACAACAGGGTCCCGACGACGCCCAGGGCGAGCAGCACCACCAGGTAGGAGGCGAGGCACCGGGTCAGCGTGCCGAGCATCCGGTGTCGGAACGCCCGGGGCGAGCGGGCGGCCCGCAGCCCGGCGAGGCTGCCGCTGCGGAACCGGTGGAGCAGCCATTCGGCGGGGCCCATGCTGAGGGTGAGGGCCACCGCGGAGGGCGCGGCGACGGCCTCGGCGGGTCCTCCGGCCAGCACCTCGCCGAGGGCGGCGTACAGCACGAGCAGGCCGGTGCCGAGGCCGAACACCCCGTACGGCACGGAGTCCCCGAGCCGGGGTCCGTGCGGCCGGTACTCCTCCTCGGCCCCGCGCAGCATCCGCCAGCGCACCGGTCCCTCCCCCGGGCCGCGCCGGGACCAGCCCCGGACGCGGCGCACCGTGGCCCGCACGCCCTCGGCCAGCGGGAGTTCCCGGACGGCGAGGGCGCAGGCGGCCAGCAGCGACACCACGAGCAGGGTGACGCGCACGGGTACGGGCAGGTCCACGAAGAGGGACAGCACCGCGCCCGCGGCCATCGGCGCGAGCGCGGCGATCAGCATCCGCTCCCGGCCGAGGACCAGCAGGACGGTGGCGGCGCCGACGTACAGGGCCTGCCCGGCGGCGAACGCGTACGAGAACGGCGGCCCGCCGGGCACCGCCAGCGCGGCGGCGGTGCCCAGCAGCGCCCCGGCGGGGGCCCCGGCGAGCAGGGTCCGCCCGGCGGCGGCCCGGTCGCCGAGGCCGAGCCAGGAGTAGGCCCGGTGGGACAGGGTCTGGTCCCAGACCCACCCGATCAGTGCCCCGGCGAGCAGGGTCAGCGTCCCGGCGGGCAGCCCCAGCCGGTCCTGGGGACCCTCCAGCAGGGGTGCGCCGAGCAGGTAGGCCAGGCCGGGCAGGGCGAAGATCACCCCGCGGAGCAGGCAGGCGGTGAGGGAGACCTTCCACGGGTCGGGGGCGCCCTCGGGCTCCGGGAAGGAGCGGGGCACCCGGGCGTACAGCTCCTCGGCGAGCGCGAAGGAGTCGTGGCGGCCGTAGGTGAGCCGGATGTACTCGTCGGTCATCCCGTCGGATTCCAGGATGGCCGCTATCTCGTCGGGGTGGACGGCGGCGGCGATGAACACGTCGAGCCGCCGGGCGAGTTCGTCCATCGGGTCGGCGGCCGGGGGGACCGTCCGCCGGGGTCGCGGGACGGCGGGCAGCGTGTTGCCGCCCGGGACCTTCAGCCAGAGGGAACCGCTCACCACAGGCTCCCGTCGGCGGCGAGCTCCTTGTACCAGGGGTCCGCGAGCCGCTGGGTCCAGTCGTCGCCCGGGTGGACGGGCAGCAGGGGCTGTCCGGCGAGTTCCCGGTAGATGTGCCGGAAGCCGTCGACGGACTGGTGGAGGGTGAACTTCTCGACCACCCGCTTGCGCGACATCCGGCCGAGTTCGGCCCGCCGTTCGTCGTCGCGGAGCAGGGCGAGGGTGGCGCGGGCCATGGTCTCGGGCTCGCGGGGCGGGACGACGAGCCCGGTGTCCCCGACGGCCTCGCGCACGCCTCCCACGTCGGTGGAAACGGTGGTGCGGCCGCAGGACATGGCTTCGATGATGCTGAAGGGGAAGCCCTCGCTGATGGAGGAGAGCATCACGACGCTGCCGGCGGCGTAGGCCTTGGCGACCTGGTCGATCCGGCCCTCGTAGGTGATGCCGTCGCTGACGCCGAGTTCGGCGGCGAGCTTCTCCAGGCGGAGCTTGTAGTCCTCGCAGCCGGCCGGGACCGGCCCGAAGAGGCGCAGCCGCAGGGCGGGCAGCTCCTCGCGCATGAACGCGTAGGCGCGGACGAGGGTTTCGAGGTCCTTGATCGGGTCGATGCGCCCGCACCAGCTGAGGGTGGGCACCTCGGGTTCGGGGCCGGCCTCGGGGAAGGCGTGTGGGTCGACGCCGTTGTAGACGGTGCGGATCCGGTCGGAGGCGGCTCCGCCGCGCTCCTCCCACCGCCGGTTGTACTGGTTGCAGGGGGTGATCAGGTCGGCCTGCCGGTAGCCCTCGGTGTTGAGCTCGCGGTAGAAGCCGAGCATCAGCGCCTTGACCGGCCAGCGCTGTTCGGCGGTGCGGTAGCCCAGGTAGCGCTCGCGCAGGTAGATGCCGTGCTCGGTGAGGAGGAAGGGCACCTGGTCGAGGTATTTGGCGGCGAGGGCCGGAAGGGTGGCGAGGCCGCTGCTGACGGCGTGGGCGACGCTGTCGGGCGGGATCCGCACGGAGAGCGGGCGCAGCGCGTGTTCCAGCAGGTCGGTGGCGGTGAGCGCGTCGTGGATGGTGGGCGCGGCCTCGGCGGTGACCAGGCCGGGGCGGGTCCAGACGGTCATCAGCAGGCGCAGCACGGACTCGGAGCGCAGGGCCGGCGCGAGCTTGCCGGCCCTCGCCAGCAGGGCCAGTTCGCGCAGGGACTGCGAGAATCCGCCGTGTCGCGGGTCGAGCATGGAGAGCAGGAACGTCTCGTACGTCTCGGTGAAACCTCGAAGGGCCCTGCCGCGCAGTGTCGACCGCATGCGCCGGGCCGACGCAGGCCCCCAGAGCGGTACGGCGGTGTGCCGGTAGACGTTGCGCGGCAGTTCCCAGGTGACCGGCTCGCGTCCGGAGCCGGTCAGGGCTATGACGTTGAAGTCGACCTCCGGCATGCCGCGGACCAGTTGGTCGCACCAGGTGCTGACGCCTCCGTGGACGTGTGGATAGGTGCCTTCGGTGAGCATGGTGACATGACGCCCATGGCTCATGCGGTGTGTCCCCCCAGGACGGAAAAGGGGCCGGCGCCCGTGGTTCGCGGAGCGCCGGCGCTGGGTGATGCGGGTGCGCGTGCGGTGGAACGACCGGCCTGACGGAGGCCGGGGGGAGGTCAGAGCAGCTTCAGCGTGACCGCGGACTGGAGCAGCTCCGGGCCGGTCCATGCCGAGCGGGTGCCGGCGTACGCGGTGCCGAAGTCGGCGGTGCCGAGCAGCAGCTGCTTCTTCGTCCCGTTGGGCGCGGTGATCGGGGCGACCACTCCGGAGGGCGCCTTGACGGTGACGTCCTTGCCGATGCGGTAGGCGGTGACCTGGTTGTTCGCGATCGCCTTGTCCCAGGCGGCGCGACGGGTCATCTCGACGCCGGTGTCCTTCATGGTCTGGTTCACGATGGGCGCGCTGGGCGCGTACAGCATGCGGTAGGTGTCGAGGACCTGGTTGAGCACCGGGTACAGGGTGCGGTCCTCGGCCAGGTTGGACTGGTGGACGTAGTGCGGCCGGGGGTCGTTGGCCAGCACGTGGCGCAGGGCGGTACGGGCCTCCTGCGGGACGATGTAGTCCGTGTAGCCGGTGTTGACGTCGAGCGGGGCCGGCAGACAGGTGGAGGTCGCCGGGTTGTCCTCGCAGGCGCCGCTGCCGCCGTCGGCACGACTGGTGTAGATCCAGTTGTACTCGTCGGCCATCTCCGCGTTGGTGCCCGTGTTGTAGTACACGTTCATCGGGTGGCGCGGGACGGTCAGGGCGGCGCCGACCGCGCGCTGCGCCGGCTCGCGGGAGTTGTCGCTGCCCGCCCACTTGACCCCGTTGTCGGCGAGCGCGCCCGCCAGGTTGGGGTTGTCCACGGGCTGCTGCGGGGCCGTCTTGAGGCCGGAGTGCTCGCCGGTGACGAGCTCGGTGCGGTCGGTGGTGATGCCCTTGGCGGCCGCCCAGTTGTTGTTGTCGCGGATCTGCGCCGAGATCTCGGCGCGGCTCATGTACTGGATCGCGCCCTGGGCGTTCTTCTTGCAGGTCCAGGGGGAGGTGGTGGTGTCCTGCACGCAGCCGAGGAACGGGTGCGTGTACGTGTGGTTCATCCAGCGGTACTTGGCCCGGTCCGCCACCAGTTGGGCGGTCATCGCGTCGACGCCGCCGTGTTCGGCCTTCCACTCCTCGCCCGCGCCCGCGTTGAAGAGCATGTCGAGCTTGAAGTTCTTGGAGGTCTGCCACTGCGCCGCGTACTGGGCGTCCGCGGCGGTCATCCGGATGGTGCTCTCCTGGCCCTCGCCGCCCGCGCAGGCGTAGTCGCCGGGCGTGCAGTCGAGCTCCTTGCTCCAGCGGGCGTCCGGGGCGAAGACGTCGTCGACGTGGACCGCGAAGTAGTTGCGCTCCTGACCGAGGTGGACGCCCTGGGTGAGCCATTCGACGATGCCCCGGGCCAACAGCCGGAACTGCTGCTGGTACTGGTTGTAGCCGAAGGTGACGACCAGTTCGCTGCGCCCGTCGTGGGCGTACTCGCCGACGAGCGAGGCGCGGCCGGAGCCGACGGGCGCGTCGAGGTAGCTGGTGTAGCCGGTGCGCGGCTTGCCCATGAACCCGTAGCTCTCGGGTACCAGCGGCGAGTTGTCCTCGAAGGTGACCTGACCGCCGAGGTAGCCGAAGGGGCCCGTCTTGCCGGCGGCGGTGACGGCGGCCTGGGTGCCGTCGAGGGTGCCGCTGTAGCCGCCGTTGTCGGTGTACTCCAGTCCGACGCCCGGGTGCGACCAGGTGTAGGCGTCGACCTGGCGGATCCCGTACGTCGTCTCGTAGGCGGCGAGCGCCGTCATCTCGGCCGAACCCGCGCCGAAGGGATTCTCGTTGGGCAGCACCACCCCCTGGAACTTGGCGCGCGGACGGCCGTCGACCGTGTCGCTCAGGTAGGCGGCGTTGATCACCGGGCGGCCTGCGCTGCCCAGGTCCACGCGGGTGTACGGAACTCCGGTGTCGCGGAGTTCGGCGGTGATCGCCTCGACCGAGCTGCCGCCGTCGTCGACGACCAGCACCCTGAGGTCGATGCGCGGTGTCGCGGCGGCCGCCTCGGCGGACGCCGCGGGTACTGCCACGGACATCAGGGTCGCTGCGGCCATCGCCGCGGCGACCCTGTTCATCCGGTTCTTGTTGACCATTTCGGCCTTCCCCCCGCAGGCCTCCCGACGACTTCGGCCGCATGGCGTTCGGCCGCGCCGGGGAGGCTCTGTGGAAATCATGCAAAGGGACCCCGCGTCCCCTTGCGAGAGCGGCATCACTCTCTCGGACCTCGTCAGGTCTAAAGGGCAAACCTGGAACAGAGACCACAGATGGGTGAACCTGTCGGCGTCCTGATCGAACAACTTGCCAAACCTTCGAGTGACGTACGGACGAGTACGTCGGCGTAGGCTCGTTTCCGGCGGCCGTCGAGCCGGAATACGATCGCTGCGGAGCGGCCGGCGACCCCGACGCGACCGCAGCGCCCACACACACAAACGGAAGCGAGACTTCACCACCGTGACTGCTCTGACTCTCAGCACTGCCGGCGCCGCGACGTTGCGCGCCGACGCCCTCGTGGTCGGCGTGGCGAAGGGCGCCAAGGGCCCCGTGGTCGCCGCAGGCGCCGAGGCCGTGGACAAGGCGTTCGACGGAAAGCTCGCCTCCGTGCTGGACGCGCTCGGCGCCTCGGGCGCGGAAGGCGAGATCACCAAGCTGCCCGCGCCGTCCGGCCTCAAGGTCCCGGTCGTCCTCGCGGTCGGTCTGGGCTCCGTACCCGAGCAGGACGAGTCCTACGACGAGGAGGCGCTGCGCCGCGCCGCCGGCTCCGCCGCCCGCGCCCTGCACGGCGTCAAGAAGGCGGCCTTCGCGCTTCCCCTCGACGACGCCTCCGCCGTCACCGCGGTCGCCGAGGGCGCGCTGCTCGGCGCGTACGCCTTCACCGTCTACCAGGGCGGCGAGAAGAAAGCCGCCAAGGGCGAGGGCCCCAAGCAGCCCCTCGCCGAGGTCGCCCTGCTCGGCGCCAAGCCGCGCGACAAGGAGCACAAGGCCGCGGCCGAGCGCGCCATCGTCGTCGCGACCGAGGTCAACATCGCGCGCGACCTGATCAACACCCCGCCGAACGACCTCACCCCCGAGGCCTTCGCCGCCGTCGCGTCCGCGGCCGCGAAGGAGAACGGCATCAAGGTCCAGGTGCTGGACGAGAAGGCGCTCGTCAAGGGTGGCTACGGCGGCATCATGGGCGTCGGCAAGGGCTCCGAGAACCCGCCGCGCCTGGTGAAGCTCACCTACACCCACTCCAAGGCGGAGAAGACCCTCGCCTTCGTCGGCAAGGGCATCACCTACGACTCGGGCGGCATCTCCCTGAAGCCGGCCGGCCACAACGAGACGATGAAGTGCGACATGGCCGGCGCCGCCGCCGTGTTCGCCGCCGTCGTCGCGGCCGCCAAGCTGGGCCTCCAGGTCAACGTCACCGGCTGGCTCGCGCTCGCCGAGAACATGCCGTCCGGCTCCGCCACCAAGCCCGGCGACGTGCTGCGCATGTACAGCGGCAAGACCGTCGAGGTCCTCAACACCGACGCCGAGGGCCGGCTGGTCCTGGGCGACGCGCTGACCAGGGCCTCCGAGGAGAACCCGGACGCGATCGTCGACGTCGCCACCCTGACCGGCGCCATGGTGCTGGCCCTGGGCGACCGGACCTTCGGCGTGATGGCCAACGACGACGCCTTCCGCACCTCGATCCACGAGATCGCCGAGGAGGTCGGCGAGGCGTCCTGGCCGATGCCGCTCCCCGCGGACCTGCGCAAGACCATGGACTCCCCCACCGCCGACATCGCCAACATGGGTGTCCGCATGGGCGGCGGCCTGGTGGCCGGCCTCTTCCTCCAGGAGTTCGTCGGCGAGGGCATCACCTGGGCCCACCTCGACATCGCGGGCCCCGCCTTCCACGAGGGCGCTCCGTACGGCTACACCCCCAAGGGCGGCACCGGCTCCGCCGTGCGCACCCTGGTGCGGCTGGCCGAGCGCACCGCCACGGGCGACCTGGGCTGACACGACCGGCGATCCGTCTCGCCGGGTGGGCCGCGAACGTGCCCCGCGACCCCCGTCGGGGTCGCGGGGCACGTTCGCTCTCGACGAAACCTCGAAGATCAGTAGGTTTCTACGCAGTGGTAACCCCCGGTTCGGGCAGAACGACGGTCCAGAGCCGGGGCCCGGCGTCCCGCGTTCCCCCGACAAATGCGAAGATGGGTTCTCGGCAGGACAGGGCCCCCACCACAGGGCCGAAGAAACAAGCGGCCGATTACCAGCCGCCGCCCCGGTCACAGAGGACCGGTGCCCGGCGCACATGCATGGAGGACGTGACGTGGCGAACGACGCCAGCACCGTTTTCGACCTAGTGATCCTCGGCGGTGGCAGTGGCGGTTACGCCGCGGCGCTGCGCGCATCCCAGCTGGGTCTCGACGTTGCGCTGATCGAGAAGAACAAGCTCGGCGGCACCTGCCTGCACAACGGCTGCATCCCCACGAAGGCACTGCTGCACGCCGGTGAGATCGCGGACCAGGCGCGCGAAGCCGCCCAGTTCGGTGTCAAGGCCTCCTTCGAGGGCATCGACATCGCGGGTGTGCACAAGTACAAGGACGACGTCATCTCGGGCCTGTACAAGGGTCTCCAGGGTCTCGTCGCCTCGCGCAAGGTGACCTACATCGAGGGTGAGGGCCGCCTCTCCTCGCCGACCTCCGTCGACGTCGACGGCCGCACCATCCAGGGCCGCCACGTCCTGCTGGCGACCGGCTCCGTGCCGAAGTCGCTGCCGGGCCTGGACATCGACGGAAACCGCATCATCTCCTCGGACCACGCGCTCGTCCTGGACCGCGTGCCCGAGTCCGCGATCATCCTGGGCGGCGGCGTCATCGGCGTCGAGTTCGCCTCGGCGTGGAAGTCCTTCGGCACCGACGTCACCGTCATCGAGGGCCTCAAGCACCTCGTGCCGGTCGAGGACGAGAACAGCTCCAAGCTTCTTGAGCGCGCGTTCCGCAAGCGCGGCATCAAGTTCAACCTCGGCACCTTCTTCGAGAAGGCCGAGTACACCGAGAACGGTGTCCGCGTCACCCTCGCCGACGGCAAGACCTTCGAGGCGGAGGTGCTGCTGGTCGCGATCGGCCGCGGCCCGGTCTCGCAGGGTCTGGGTTACGAGGAGCAGGGCGTCGCGATGGACCGCGGCTACGTCCTGGTCGACGAGTACATGCAGACCAACGTGCCGAGCATCTCGGCCGTCGGTGACCTCGTCCCGACCCTGCAGCTCGCACACGTCGGCTTCGCCGAGGGCATCCTCGTCGCCGAGCGTCTGGCCGGCCTCAAGGCCGTCCCGATCGACTACGACGGTGTGCCGCGCGTCACGTACTGCCACCCCGAGGTCGCCTCCGTCGGCATCACCGAGGCCAAGGCCAAGGAGATCTACGGGGCCGACAAGGTCGTGGCCCTGAAGTACAACCTGGCGGGCAACGGCAAGAGCAAGATCCTCAAGACTGCGGGCGAGATCAAGCTCGTCCAGGTCAAGGATGGTGCCGTGGTCGGCGTCCACATGGTCGGTGACCGGATGGGCGAGCAGGTCGGCGAAGCCCAGTTGATCTACAACTGGGAAGCTCTGCCGGCCGAGGTCGCGCAGCTCATCCACGCGCACCCGACCCAGAACGAAGCGCTCGGCGAGGCCCACCTGGCCCTTGCCGGCAAGCCGCTTCACTCCCACGACTAATCGTCACGGGCGCGACGACCACTTCCGCACATTCGTTAGGAGCAACTGAAACCATGTCGGTTTCCGTAACCCTTCCGGCGCTCGGTGAGAGCGTCACCGAGGGCACTGTCACCCGTTGGCTGAAGGCCGAGGGCGAGCGCGTCGAGGCCGACGAGCCGTTGCTCGAGGTATCGACCGACAAGGTCGACACCGAGATCCCGTCGCCCGTCTCCGGCATCCTGGCCTCCATCAAGGTCGCCGAGGACGAGACCGTCGAGGTCGGCGCCGAGCTGGCCGTCATCGACGACGGCTCGGGCGCCCCGGCCCCGGCCGAGGCCGAGACGGTCGCCGCCGAGACCCCCGCCGAGCCGGCTCCGGCCGCCGAGGCACCCGCGGCTCCCGCCGCCGAGGCACCTGCTGCCGAGGCTCCGGCCGCCGAGGCCCCCGCCGCCGCGCCTGCAGCGTCCGGCACGGACGTCACTCTCCCCGCCCTGGGCGAGAGCGTCACCGAGGGCACCGTCACCCGCTGGCTGAAGCAGGTCGGCGAGTCGGTCGAGGCCGACGAGCCGCTGCTGGAGGTCTCGACCGACAAGGTCGACACCGAGATCCCCGCCCCGGTCGCCGGCACCCTGCTGGAGATCCTGGTCGGCGAGGACGAGACCGCCGAGGTCGGCGCTCGCCTGGCCGTCATCGGTGTCGCCGGCGCGGCCCCCGCGGCGGCTCCGGCCGCCGCAGCCCCGGCTCCGGCCGAGGCCGCCGCTCCCGCCGCAGCCCCGGCTCCGGCCGAGGCCGCCGCTCCCGCCGCCGCCCCGGCTCCGGTGGAGGCTGCCGCTCCGGCCGCCGCCCCGGCTCCGGTTCAGGCCGCTCCCGCGGCTGCCGCTCCGGCTCCCGTGGCGGCTCCGGCCGCCGCTCCGGCGCAGGCCGCTCCGGCCGCTCAGGCTCCGGCCGCCGCGGCTCCCGTGGCCCCGGCCGCTCCCGCCGCCCCGGCCCCGGCCGGCGACGAGGGCGCGTACGTGACCCCGCTGGTGCGCAAGCTCGCCTCGGAGTCCGGCGTCGACCTGTCCTCGGTCTCGGGCTCCGGTGTCGGTGGCCGTATCCGCAAGCAGGACGTCCTGGCCGCCGCCGAGGCCGCCAAGGCTGCCGCCGCCGCTCCGGCGCCGGCAGCCGCCGCTGCCGCTCCGGCCGCCAAGGCTCCGGCCGCGGTGTCCGAGCTGCGTGGCCAGACCGTCAAGATGACCCGCATGCGCAAGGTCATCGGCGACAACATGATGAAGGCCCTGCACTCGCAGGCCCAGCTCAGCTCCGTGGTCGAGGTGGACATCACCAAGATCATGAAGCTGCGCGAGAAGGCCAAGGGCGCGTTCCTGGCCCGCGAGGGCGTCAAGCTCTCGCCGATGCCGTTCTTCGTCAAGGCCGCGGCCCAGGCGCTGAAGGCCCACGCGGTCGTCAACGCCCGGATCAACGAGGACGAGGGCACCATCACCTACTTCGACTCGGAGAACATCGGCATCGCCGTGGACTCCGAGAAGGGCCTGATGACCCCGGTCATCAAGGGTGCCGGTGACCTCAACCTGGCGGGCATCTCCAAGGCGACCGCCGACCTGGCCGCCAAGGTCCGCGGCAACAAGATCACGCCGGACGAGCTGTCGGGCGCGACCTTCACCATCAGCAACACCGGCTCGCGCGGTGCCCTGTTCGACACGGTCATCGTGCCGCCGAACCAGGTCGCCATCCTGGGCATCGGTGCCACGGTGAAGCGCCCGGTGGTCATCGAGACCGCCGAGGGCACGAACATCGGCATCCGTGACATGACGTACCTGACCCTGTCCTACGACCACCGCCTGGTGGACGGCGCGGACGCGGCCCGGTACCTCTCGGCCGTCAAGGCGATCCTGGAAGCCGGCGAGTTCGAGGTCGAGCTCGGCCTGTAAGGCTCACGCCCCCGCGGCAGCCGCTCGATACGGCGCCCCCGTCCGGAAGACTCCGGGCGGGGGCGCCGTCGTCGTGTCCGGGTGCGGGTCGAGGTGTCCGGCCGGGACGGGTCCTGTAACCAGCCTCACCCCCGGTCCCCGGGCACCAACGCGTACCGGCGGGCCGACACCGCCGTATTGTCTACGCATCAGAGCCCTGCGTGCCCCTCAGGAGATGAAGCGCCGATGATCACCCCACCCGTCGTGCACTCGCTGCGCGAGCAGATCCGCGAGCACATCGTGGAGGGGATCGTCAGCGGCCGCTGGAAGCCCGGCGAGCGCATCGTGGAGCGCCGGATCGCCGTCGAGCTGGAGGTCAGCCAGACGCCGGTGCGGGAGGCGCTGCGCGAGCTGGAGACGCTGCGGCTGATCGAGTCCGCGCCGAACAAGGGCGTCCGCGTACGGAACCTCTCCGCGGCCGACCTGGAGGAGATCTACCCGGTCCGGGCCGGTCTGGAGCAGATCGCCGCCGAGCTGGCCGCGCCCCGGCTGGCGGCCGACTGCACGGCGCTGGAGCCGCACGTGGCGGCCCTGTGGGAGGCGGACCGCACCGAGGACGGCACGGCGCAGGTGCGGCACACGGTGGGCTTCCACCGCGAGATGGTGCGGGCGGCCGGGAACAGCGTGCTGCTGCACACCTGGGAGAGCCTGGGCATCGAGGTGTTCACGGCGCTGTCCATCCGCTGGCTCGGTACCGTCCAGAAGTCGTACGCGGAGGAGCACGAGGCGCTCGTGGCGGCGTTCCGGGGTCAGGATCCGGACATCGGACTGCTCGTCAAGCGGCATGTCCTGGGCTGCGCGCCGCGCGCCTGACGGACGTCCCCGGGCCGCCCGGCAAGACCGCTGAAACCCTTTCCGACCTGGGGTTTCGAGCGGCTCTCCAGGGAGCCGCCGGCGCGGCGACCTGTACTGGTTCCACGACGCGAGACCACCGGCACCGGGTGCCTTGAGCCATGGCACCCGGTGCCGACTTTCGCCCCGTGGACATTTAATTGTCACTTTTATTTGATCGATCATCGATCAGCGCTTTACAGTCAACGCGGACCCCACCCGGGTCCATCGACCCTGTCCTGCCCGTCAGGGATTTTCTTCACCACCTCTCCTTTGTCCGGAAGGCGGCGCACACCGATGTCCGACCCCGTAGGAAAGCTTCCGAGCGAGCTCGACCAGCTCCCGGACCGCGACACCGAGGAGACCGCCGAATGGGCGGCCTCCCTCGACGCCGTCGCCAAGGCCGCCGGTACGCGCCGCGCCGAGTACCTGCTCCGTCGTACCCTCCAGCACGCCGAGGCCGCCGGTCTCGCGCTGCCGAAGCTTCTTGAGACGGACTACGTCAACACCATCCCCACCGCCGCGGAGCCGGAGTTCCCCGGCGACGAGGCGATGGAAGCCAGGATCACCGCGTGGAACCGCTGGAACGCGGCCGCCATGGTGACCCGCGGCTCCAAGTACGGCGTCGGCGGCCACATCGCCACCTTCGCCTCGGCGGCCTGGCTCTACGAGACCGGCTTCCAGCACTTCTTCCGCGGGAAGGAGGCCGACGGATCGGGCGACCAGCTCTACATCCAGGGCCACGCCTCCCCCGGCATCTACGCGCGCGCCTTCCTCGACGGCCGCGTCTCCGAGCAGCAGCTCGACAACTTCCGCCAGGAGTCCGGCGGCAACGGCCTGCCGTCCTACCCGCACCCGCGGCGCCTGCCGTGGCTGTGGGAGTTCCCGACGGTGTCGATGGGCCTCGGCCCGCTGTCCGCGATCTACCAGGCGCGGTTCAACCGCTACCTGCACAACCGCAGCATCAAGGACACCGCGAACTCGCACGTCTGGGCCTTCCTGGGCGACGGCGAGATGGACGAGCCCGAGTCGACCGCCGCCCTGGCCCTCGCCTCCCGCGAGCAGCTCGACAACCTGACCTTCGTCATCAACTGCAACCTGCAGCGTCTCGACGGTCCGGTCCGCGCCAACTTCCGCGTGGTCCAGGAGCTGGAGGCCCAGTTCCGCGGCGCCGGCTGGAACGTCATCAAGTCCCTGTGGGGCTCCGCCTGGGACGAGCTTTTCCAGCTCGACACCACGGGCGCCCTCGTGCGCCGCCTGCGCGAGGTCCCGGACGCGCAGTTCCAGACGTACGCGACCCGCGACGCGGCCTACATCCGCGAGCACTTCTTCGGCGCCAACGCCGAACTCGTGCAGCTCGCGGCCGTGCTGTCCGACGCGAAGATCGCCGAGTGCTTCCACACCTCCCGCGGCGGCCACGAGCCCCGCAAGGTGTACGCCGCGTACAAGGCCGCCCTGGAGCACAAGGGCGCGCCGACGGTCATCCTCGCGCAGACCGTCAAGGGCTACACGCTGGGTGCCGGGTTCGAGTCGAAGAACGCGAACCACCAGATGAAGAAGCTCACGATCGACGAGTTCAAGAGCATGCGCGACAAGCTCGACCTCCCGATCCCGGACAGCGCCTTCGTCGACGGCCAGGTCCCCTACGGCCACCCGGGCGCGGACAGCCCCGAGGTCCGGTACCTGAACGAGCGCCGCACGGCCCTCGGCGGCCCGGCCCCGGCCCGCAAGGTCAAGCCCGTGGCCCTGCCGGCCCCGGCCGACCGCTCCTTCGCCCCGCTGCTCAAGGGCTCCGGCAAGCAGGAGATGGCCACCACCATGGCCTTCGTCCGGCTCGTCAAGGACCTGATGCGGGACAAGGAGACCGGCAAGCGCTGGGTGCCGATCGTCCCCGACGAGGCCCGCACCTTCGGCATGGAGTCCCTCTTCCCGTCGGCCGGCATCTACTCGCCGCTCGGTCAGACGTACGAGCCGGTCGACCGCGACCAGCTCATGTACTACAAGGAAGCCAAGGACGGCCAGATCCTCAACGAGGGGATCACCGAGGCCGGCGCCATGGCCGACTTCATCGCCGCCTGCACGTCGTACGCGACGCACGGCGAGCCGATGATCCCGTTCTACATCTTCTACTCGATGTTCGGCTGGCAGCGCACCGCCGACCAGATGTGGCAGCTCGCCGACCAGCTCGGCAAGGGCTTCATCGTCGGCGCCACGGCCGGTCGCACCACGCTGACCGGTGAGGGCCTCCAGCACGCCGACGGCCACTCGCACCTGATCGCGTCCACGAACCCGGCGTCGCTCAACTACGACCCGGCCTTCGCGTACGAGATCGCGGTGATCGTCAAGGACGGTCTGCGCCGCATGTACGGCGAGAAGCCGGAGGACGTCTTCTACTACCTGACGGTCTACAACGAGCCGAAGGTCCAGCCCGCCATCCCGGAGGGCGTCGAGGAAGGCATCCTCAAGGGCCTGTACCGCTTCAACACGGCGGCCGACCTGGCCGAGGCGGCCCCGGCCGCCGACGCCCCGAAGGTCCAGCTCATGGCCTCCGGCACGGCGATCCACTGGGCCCTGGACGCCCAGAAGCTGCTCGCCGCCGACTGGAACGTGGCCGCCGACGTCTGGTCCGCCACCTCCTGGGGCGAGCTGCGCCGCGACGCGCTGGAGTGCGACGAGGCGCTGCTGCGCGGCGAGGTGCGCACCCCGTACGTCACCCGCGCGCTGGAGGGCGTCACGAGCCCGGTGCTGGCCGTGTCCGACTGGATGCGTCAGGTCCCGGACCAGATCAGCCAGTGGGTCGAGCAGGACTACACCTCGCTCGGCACGGACGGCTTCGGCCTCTCCGACACCCGCGAGGGCGCCCGCCGGCACTTCGGTGTCGACGCCCAGTCCATCGTGGTGGCCGCGCTGGCCCAGCTCGCCCGCCGCGGCGAGGTGCCGGCGTCCGCCATCAAGGAGGCCCGCGAGCGCTACGGCCTGTAGGGCCCGGGCGCCCGTCGCGCCGAGTCCGATGCGCCACCGTACGGCCGAAGGCCGGTGTCCGCCCCGCCAATGGGGGTCGGACACCGGCCTTTGGCCGTATGAGCGGTGGCGGCACGGGGGTGGACCCGTGATGCTGGAGCGGTGATGGACGAGACGGAGTTCTGGGAGATCGTCGACCGTACCCGCGAGGCCGCCGAGGGCGACCCCGAGGAGCACGCCGAGCTGCTCGTGGAGCGGCTGGCTCAGCTCGACCCGGACTCCGTGCTGGACTTCGCCCGGCACTTCGAGTCGCGGTACAACCGGGCGTACACCTGGGACCTCTGGGGGGCGGCCTGGGTGCTGCTCGACGGGGCGAGCGACGACGCGTTCGACTACTTCCGGTGCTGGCTGATCGGCCAGGGGCGGGAGGTCTTCGAGGGCGGGGTGCACGACCCCGACCACCTGGCGGAACTGCTGGGCGACTTCGACGAGGAGATCGACGGCGACGGCGAGGAGCTGGGGTACGCGGCGGACGAGGCGTACGAGCAGCTGACCGGGGCGGTGGCGCCGGACCTCGGGGTTCCGTTGCAGGCGGCCGAGCCGGAGGGCGCTCCCCTGGACTTCGAGAACGAAGCCGTGCTCGCGGAGCGCTTCCCCCGGCTCTGGGACCGGTTCAGGGCCTGACGCCGGGCGGTGGCGCGTACGGCACCGGACGCGGTCGGTGGCGCGGGTCGGTTGCGGGTGGCGCGGGTCGGTTGCGGGCGGCGCGCCTCAGTAGTGCGTGCCGCCGTCGATGCGGATCTCCGTGCCGGTGATGAACGCCCCGTCCTCGGACCCGAGCATCGCGACGACGCCGGCCACCGTCTCCGGCCCCGCGAAGCCCCGACCGAGGGCCGGGGCCAGCTTGGTGAACAGGCTCCAGTCGGTGTCCTCGGGCAGGCCCGGGCCGTTGCCGGTGGTCATGCCGCTCTCGATGGAGCCGGGGGCCACGGCGACGAAGCGCAGGCCCTGCTTGCTGTACTCGGCGGCCAGCGCGTGGGTCATGGACTGGATGCCGCCCTTGCTGGCCGCGTAGGCGGACATGTAGGGGTGCGCGAAGGACGCCGAGGTGGAGCTGAAGTTCACGACGACCGGCTGGTCGCCCTCCAGCAGCGCCGGGATCGACTCGCGGATCACCAGGAAGGTGCCGGTGAGGTTGACCGCGATGACCTTGTTCCAGAAGTCGAGCGTGGTCTGGTGGGTGTGCGAGGAGCGCAGGATGCCGGCGGCGTTGACCAGCACGTCGAGCCCGCCGAGGCTCGCGACGGCGTCGGCGATCTTGGCCCGTACGGCGGCCTCGTCGGATATGTCGAGGACGGCGGTGGTGAGGCGGTCCCCGTGGCCGTCGGCGCCGGCCTGGTCGGCCGTGCTCTTGAGCCCGGCTTCGTCGACGTCCGCGGTGTGTACGCGGCCACCCTCGGCGAGGATGCGGTGGACGGTGGCCCGGCCGATGCCGGAGCCGCCGCCGGTGATGAGGACGCGACGTCCTTCGTATCGATTCATGGGGGCGAGCGTACGACCAAGTGACACGTTTTGCCAGTGTGTCAATGCATGCAATCGCCGAGCCGGTCGGGCGGTAGGCTTCAGACGTGAGATCCCCTCGTCCGTACTCTCCCCAGGCCGGCCCCGGAGCCCAGTCGCTGACCGAGCGCCGCAAGGCCGCCACCCAGCTCGACATCGCCCGCGCCGCCTGCGAACTCTTCGCCGAGCACGGCCCCGACGGCACCACCGCCGAGGACATCGCCCACCGCGCCGGCGTGGCCCTGCGCACGTTCTACCGCTACTTCCGCAACAAGCAGGAGGCCGTGGCCCCCCTGCTCGCCGGCGGCGGTGACGCCTGGCGCGCGCTGCTCGCCGAGGAGGACCCGGGCACCCCCCTGGCCGAGGCGCTGGAGCGCGCCGTCACCCGCTCCCTCGGCGACTCCCAGGCCGTCGAGGAAGGCCTGAAGGTGACCCGCGGGCTGCTGCGGGCGGCCGCCGGCGACGAGGCCCTGCGGGCCGTCTGGTACCGCGTGAACCAAGACTCCGAGGAACGCCTGGTCCCGGTGATCGCCCGGCTCGCCGGCCCCGACGCCGACGCCCTCGGCGTCCGCCTCCTGGCGGCGGCCGCCACGGACGCGATCCGCATCGCCCTGGAACTCTGGTCGGCCACCGACGCCCCGGTCGCCGGCCCCGGCTCCCCCGCCGAACTCGCGGTCCGCTGCCTGCGCGACCTGACGGGCGCGATGCCCCTGCTCCACCGCTCCGCCTGAAGGCCCGTACCCCCCGAAACGACGAAGTGCCGCCCTCCGCTCCGTGAGGAGTGGGGGGCGGCACGGCCGCAGGCGTCTGCGGCGAGGTCGCGGAGCGCCCGTCCCGGCGGCCCGTCGTGCGGGTTCCGCCGGGGGGCGCTCGGGGCGACTAGATGTCGAAGTACATCTCGAACTCGTGCGGGTGCGGGCGCAGCGCGATCGGGGCGATCTCGTTGGTGCGCTTGTAGTCGATCCAGGTCTCGATCAGGTCCGGGGTGAAGACACCGCCGGCGAGGAGGTACTCGTGGTCCTCCTCCAGGGCCTTGAGGACGTCCTCCAGGCTGGTCGGGACCTGCGGGACGCTCGCGTGCTCGTCGGGAGAGAGCTCGTAGAGGTCCTTGTCGATCGGCTCCATCGGCTCGATCTTGTTCTTGACACCGTCGAGGCCCGCGAGCAGCAGCGCCGCGAAGGCGAGGTACGGGTTGGACGACGGGTCCGGGGCGCGGAACTCGACGCGCTTGGCCTTCGGGTTCGAGCCGGTGATCGGGATGCGCATCGCGGCGGAGCGGTTGCGCTGGGAGTACACCATGTTGACCGGCGCCTCGAAGCCCGGCACCAGGCGGTGGTAGGAGTTCACCGTCGGGTTGGTGAAGGCCAGCAGCGACGGGGCGTGCTTGAGGATGCCGCCGATGTAGTAGCGGGCGGTGTCCGAGAGGCCCGCGTAGCCGGCCTCGTCGTAGAACAGCGGGTCGCCGTTCGCCCACAGCGACTGGTGGACGTGCATGCCCGAGCCGTTGTCACCGAAGATCGGCTTCGGCATGAAGGTCGCGGTCTTGCCGTTGCGCCAGGCGACGTTCTTCACGATGTACTTGAAGAGCATCAGGTCGTCGGCCGCGGCGAGCAGCGTGTTGAACTTGTAGTTGATCTCCGCCTGGCCACCGGTGCCGACCTCGTGGTGCTGGCGCTCGACCTGGAGGCCCTGGGCGTCCAGTTCCAGCGAGATCTCGGCGCGCAGGTCGGCGAAGTGGTCGACCGGGGCGACGGGGAAGTAACCGCCCTTGTAGCGGACCTTGTAGCCGCGGTTGTTCTCCTCGGAGCCGGTGTTCCAGGCGCCGGCCTCGGAGTCGATGTGGTAGAAGCTCTCGTTCGCGGTCGTCGCGAAGCGCACGCTGTCGAACACGTAGAACTCGGCCTCGGGGCCGAAGTACGCGGTGTCGGCGATGCCGGTGGAGGCGAGGTACGCCTCGGCCTTCTTCGCGATGTTGCGCGGGTCGCGGCTGTAGGCCTCGCCCGTGATCGGGTCGTGGATGAAGAAGTTGATGTTGAGCGTCTTGTCCTTGCGGAACGGGTCCAGGCGCGCGGTGGTGATGTCGGCGCGCAGCGCCATGTCGGACTCGTGGATCGCCTGGAAGCCGCGGATGGAGGATCCGTCGAAGGCGAGCTCCTCCGCCGGGTCGAACGCCCGCGCCGGGATGGTGAAGTGCTGCATCACACCAGGCAGGTCACAGAAGCGGACGTCGACGAACTTGACGTCGTTCTCCTCGATGTACTGCTTCACTTCGTCGGCGTTCTGGAACATCCAACTCCTCCTACTCCCGACCCCGGGGCAGGGGCGGGCTTTATAGCTCGTGGTGCGTCAGTGCGGTGCCGCACGCTGACCCGACCATAAGCAGACGGGATTTCTCAAGCATGACCCATTTGTTTCGCACAAGTTAACCAGGGTCCCGTCCGGGGCGCCGGAGAGCGCACCGGTACCGTGGTCGGGTGGACAACAGGCAAGCAATCGGATCCTGGCTTTCCGGCCCCCGCGCGGCCGCCGAGGAGATGGGCGTCGACTTCGGCCATCCGGGCGAGCGCCTGGGCCTTCCCCGTTCGGGGCCCGGCTCGGTGGCCCGTTTCGGGCGTCGACTCGGCGCCGTCGTCATCGACTGGGTCGGTTGTCAGCTGATCGCCTACGCCCTGATCACGGGCGGTGACCTGGACGCTTCCAGTCCGTGGACGCTGGCGCTCTTCCTGAGCCTCACGTTCCTGACGGTGGGCACCGTGGGCTTCACCCCCGGCAAGCGGATCCTGGGACTCCGGGTCATCGCGCTGGACGGCTCGCGCCTGGGCCTCGGCCGGGTGGCGCTGCGCACCCTGCTGCTGGCCCTCTTCGTCCCCGCCCTGATCTCGGACCGGGACGGCCGGGGCCTGCACGACCGGCTCGCCGGCGCCGTCCAGGTCCGCATCTGAGGAACGGCGCGACGCACGAGACGGGGGTGCCCCCGGAGCCGTCGGCTCCGGGGGCACCCCCGTCTCGTATACGAAAAGCAGGTCAGCGCATCATCAGCGCATCTTGCCGCCGCGCGGCATGCGCGTGCCCTTCGGCATGGGGCCCTTGGGGACCGGCATGTTGCTCATGAGGTCGCCCATGGCCCGGAGCTTGTCGTTCACCTGCGTGATCTGCGGGCCGGCCAGCACGCGCGGCAGCTTGAGCAGCGTCGTACGCACCTTCTTGAGCGGGACCTCGCCCTCGCCCGTGCCGACGATGAAGTCGTGCACCGGGACGTCGGGCATGATCCGGGCCAGCTTCTTCTTCTCGGCCGCGAGCAGGACCTTGACCCGGTTCGGGTTGCCCTCCGCGATCAGGACGACGCCCGCCTTGCCGACGGCCCGGTGGACGATGTCCTGGTTCCGGTTCATCGCGACGGCCGGGGTGGTGGTCCAACCCCGTCCCACGTTGTCCAGTACGGCCGCGGCCGCGCCCGGCTGTCCCTCCATCTGCCCGAAGGCAGCCCGCTCGGCCCGTCGCCCGAAGACGATCGCCATCGCGAGGAACGCCACCAGGAAACCCAGGATGCCCAGGTAGACCGGGTGCCCGATCAGGAAGCCGATCGCAAGAAAGACACCGAAGGTGACGATTCCCACGCCCGCGACGATCAGACCGACCTTCGGGTCGGCCTTGCGCGTCATCTTGTACGTCAGGGCGATCTGCTTCAGTCGCCCGGGGTTCGCAGCAGTCTCTGCGTTTGACTTCCTCGCCATAAGGCGAGTTTACGTGGCCTGCGGACGGCGGGTCGCCGCGGCCTCGAGTACGTGCTCGGTTTCGACCCGATCCTTGGCCCTGCGGCGGTCCTCCAGGACCGCGCTCCAGGCGTTGCGGCGGGCGCCGCTCATGAGCAGCGACTCGATGCCCCGGAAGGCGTCTGTGAAGGACGGGATGGCGATGGCGCGTACGGGCGCGGCCTGCATGATGTCGATCCCTCTCACGGTGCTCACGACGGCTGGGGAGTGAAGCGGTGGTACGTGGAGCGAAGCGGTGGTGCGCGCTGCGCGATGTGCGGTGCGTGCCGCAATCGTCACTGACTGGTGTTACCAGGGCGTGACCGGTCGGTCAAATGCGATGAACATGTTGGGCGCGAAAACACTGACGCGGCCCACCCGACTCATCCTGGAATGAGCCTAGGGGCCGCGTCGGCGCGGTGTTACTGTTCAGTAAGGTTTTGTGCGGGACTTCACACGGCCACGTCAGACGGTGGCGCGCTTCTCCATCGCCTGCTGGTAGAGGCGCCCGGCGCGGTACGAAGAGCGCACCAGCGGACCGGACATCACACCGGAGAAGCCGATCTCCTCGGCCTCCTTCGCCAGCTCGACGAACTCGGCCGGCTTGACCCACCGCTCGACGGGGTGGTGCCGCGGCGAGGGACGCAGGTACTGGGTGATGGTGATGAGCTCGCAGCCGGCCTCGTGCAGGTCCTTGAGGGCCTGCGTGACCTCCTCGCGCTCCTCGCCCATGCCGAGGATCAGGTTCGACTTCGTGATCAGGCCGTAGGCGCGCGCCTTGGTGATCACGTCGAGGGAGCGCTCGTAGCGGAAGCCGGGGCGGATCCGCTTGAAGATCCGGGGGACCGTCTCGACGTTGTGCGCGAAGACCTCGGGGCGGGAGGCGAAGACCTCCTCCAGGAGTTCCGGCACCGCGTTGAAGTCGGGGGCCAGCAGCTCGACCTTGGTGTGGCCGGTCTCACGGCCCGCCGTCTGCTGGTGGATCTGGCGGACGGTCTCCGCGTACAGCCAGGCACCGCCGTCGGGCAGGTCGTCGCGGGCCACGCCGGTGATCGTCGCGTAGTTCAGGTCCATGGTGACCACGGACTCGCCGACACGACGCGGCTCGTCCCGGTCGAGGGCCTCGGGCTTGCCCGTGTCGATCTGGCAGAAGTCACAGCGCCGGGTGCACTGGTCGCCACCGATGAGGAAGGTGGCCTCGCGGTCTTCCCAGCATTCGTAGATGTTCGGACAGCCGGCTTCCTGGCACACCGTGTGCAGTCCTTCGCCCTTCACCAGGGCCTGCATCTTGGTGTACTCGGGGCCCATCTTCGCCCGGGTCTTGATCCACTCGGGCTTGCGCTCGATGGGGGTCTGGGCGTTGCGGACTTCGAGGCGCAGCATCTTGCGTCCGTCGGGTGCGACTGCGGACACGACCGGCTCCCTGTGACTTCGATTCTTCGGCGCCCACCAGGGTACGCCCGTAATTTCATACGTTCTTACGTCCGCCAACCTGGGGGCGGCCGGACGCATTCCCCGGGCCCTCAGCCGGCGACGGGCTCGATCTCCCGCGGCCGGAGCTCCGCCTGCTCCAGGACGTCCTTGAGGTGCCGCTCGATCACGGGCACGACCTGGGCGATGGTGATCTCCCGGCCCAGTTCGTACGAGAGCGAGGTCACACCGGCGTCCCGGATGCCGCAGGGGACGATCCGGTCGAACCAGGTGTTGTCCGGATTCACGTTGATCGCGAACCCGTGCATGGTGACGCCCTTGGCGACCCGGATGCCGATGGCGGCGAGCTTGCGGTCCTCGCGGCGCTGGCCCGCGTTGGACGGGGCGTACTCGGGGCCGTTCAGTCGGGCGTCGAACTCGTCGTCGTGCATCCGGGGGTCGAGGTCCAGCGAGAGTCCGCCGATGCTCGGCCGGTCCTCGACGGGGTCGCCGAGCACCCAGACACCGCTGCGTCCCTCGATCCGGGTGGTCTCCAACCCGAACTCGGCGGCGGTCCTGATCAGCGCGTCCTCCAGCCGGCGGACGTGGGCGACCACGTCCACGGGACGCGGCAGCTTCATGATCGGGTAGCCGACGAGCTGACCCGGGCCGTGCCAGGTGATCTTTCCGCCCCGGTCCACGTCCACGACCGGCGTGCCGTCCAGCGGCCGCTCGTTGTCGGCGGTGCGCCGGCCGGCCGTGTAGACGGGCCGGTGCTCCAGCAGCAGGCAGGTGTCCTCGATCTCGTCCGCGAAGCGGGCGGCGTGCACCCGGCGCTGCTCGTCCCAGGCCTCGGTGTACTCGACGAATTCCGGCCCGAAGCCCAGATGGACAAACCGAAGCTCAGTCACCGCAGCGCCTCCTCGTTGAACCTGCTGTGTGCACGCATCGCACCAGCCAAGGGTACGGCCGGCCGAATGCGGCCCCTCAGGGCCCCGGTCGCCGCTTCCGCCGGCGCCGGTTCCCGGCCGGTCGGTCGGGGTCCTCGTCCGCCCTCGGCAGGCGTCGATGGCCCTCCGAGTGGTCGTTGACCCAGCCGCACACCCCGCACGCGTACCGCCCGTCCAGCCCCGCGATGTGCGTGCCGCAGCGTCGGCATTCCGCCTCCGTCAGCTCGGGCGCGGGAAGCGGAGCGGTGGACTCCGGTTGGTCGTCGGGACGGCGGTGATCGTCGGGGCGGTGCGCCCCGGTGGGCCGGCGGGTCATGAGCGGCAGCCTATGCGGGCGGAGGGGGCCAATCCGTAAAGGGTCCCGCCGGTTCTGCACACGATCGGATGAATGTGGGACAGAGGGGGCGGTGCGGGCGAAGTTCGCCGCTACATTCACGCCGTTCACAGGGCCGGGACTCCGGTCTTTCACGTCAGGAAACCGTGGAGCCGATGACGGAACGACCAGCCCAGCGCGTCCCCAACCGGCAGCTCTCGGCCCTGATCGCGGAAGCCGGGTTCTCCAACGCCGGTCTCGCCCGCCGCGTCGACCAGCTCGGCCTGGAGCACGGTCTCGATCTGCGGTACGACAAGACGTCCGTGACCCGGTGGCTGCGCGGCCAACAACCGCGCGGAACGACCCCCGCGCTGATCGCGGAGGTCTTCACCCGACGCCTCGGGCGGCGGCTGTCGGCGCAGGACCTGGGGCTCGACGCGTGCGCGCCCGTCTACGCGGGGTTGGAGTTCGCGGCCACCCCCGAGGAGGCCGTGGACATCGCGAGCGGGCTGTGGCGCAAGGACTCCGGCTCGCACGCCGAGCTGCGGAAGATCGCCTTCACCCCGGCCGGTCTGGTGGTGCCCAGCCGGGACTGGCTGATCGGCCGCGCCGACGAGCGGGTCGGGCGGGGCGCGGAGCCCGCGGGTTCCCGGGTCCCGCCGCAGGGCCGGACCGCGGTGCCGCGCCAGCGGCAGATCGACCGGGGGCCGGGCCAGCGGGTGACGGGCGGGGACATCGCCGCGCTGCGGTCGGTGGGCGACCTGTTCCGGACCCTGGACGACACCTACGGCGGCGGGCACGCCCGGCAGGCGCTGGTGCGGTACCTGGAGCACGAGGCGGAGCCGATGCTCCGGGGCACCTACGGGGAGAGCACCGGGCGCAGGCTGTTCGCGGCCGCCGCCGACCTGACCCGGCTCGCGGGCTGGACCTCGTACGACATCGCCGCGCACGGGCTGGCCCAGCGGTACTTCGTGCAGGCGCTGCGGCTCGCGCAGGCCGCGGCGGACCGGCCGTACGGGTCGTACGTGCTGGTCACGATGAGCCGTCAGGCCGTCTACCTCGGGCACGGGCGGGAGGCGGTGCAGCTCGCCCGGGTCGCCCAACAGGGCGTGGGCTCCGGCCCGCCGCCGGTGGTGCAGGCGTTGCTGCACTCGGCGGAGGCGCGGGGGCACGCGGTGCTGGGCGAGGTGCGGGCCTCGACGGCGTCGCTGGTGCGGGCGGAGCGGGCGCTGGGCGCCGCCCGGCCGGGGGACGACGTGCCGCACTGGGCCCGCTTCTACGACGAGGCGCAGTTGGCGGACGAGTTCGGCCACTGCCACCGGGACCTCCAGCAGTACCGGGCCTCGGCGCAGCACGCTGAGCGCTCGCTCCAGTTGCGGGCGCCCGGCCACGCGCGCTCGCGGCTGTTCTGCAAGGTGGTGCTGGCCACGGCCCGCCTCGGGCTCGGCGAGCTGGACCAGGCGTGCGCGCTGGGCGCGGAGGCGGCGCAGCAGGCGATGGAGATGCGGTCGGCGCGCGCGGTGGAGTACGTACGGGACTTCGAACGGCGGCTGGAGCCGTACCGGGAGGCCTCGGCGGTGCGGACCTACCGGGACCGGGTCGCCGCACTGGCCTGAACCGGGGCCTCCCCCGACCGGGCTCCCGCGCCGGGGCCGGCCGCGCCCGGGCCCGCGCGGGGAGGGCCCGGCCCCGGGATCGGGACCGGGCCTCCACCCGGGCCGCGACCGGCCGGGACGCGACCGGACGCGGCCCGACCGGACGCGGCGGGGCGGGACCGGCTCAGGCCGCCACCGGAACGGATCGTTCCGGGGCGGCCGGCACCGGGATGCCGAAGTCGCGCAGCACGGCCGTGCTCGCGCGCCGGGCGGAGCTCAGGGCCCCCTGGACGGTGTTGGAGTCCCGGTGGTCGCCGCACACGTACAGCCCCGCCACGACCCGTACCGGGCGCCGCAGGTCGTGCGGCGGGGGCATGGCCGGGACGGCCTCCGGGGTGTGGTGGACGGCGAGCAGGTCCCAGTCCCGGGTGGAGGTCTCGTAGAGCCGGGCGAGGCGGGACGCGACCGTGCGGGTGGGCGGCGGCGGTCCGTGCACGGTGGTGGTGACCAGGCTCCGTCCGGCGGGGGCCCGCGTCGGGTCGACCGCGCTCATCACGGTGGTGTGGGCGAGCGGCCACCTCGGGTCGGCGTCGAGGAGCAGGGAACCGTCCCACGGCAGCGGGCCGGCGGTGGCGTGGTGGATGACGGTGACCTCGTGGAAGTTCGGCACCCGCAGCCCCGGCAGCAGGTCGGCGGCGGCCCGGGCCCCGGTGGCGAGCACGACGGAACGGCAACTGAAGTCGCCGTGCCCCTCGGTGGTGACGAGGTTCGTCGCCACCGTGCGGACCCGTACCCCGGTCCGTACGGTGCCGGGTGGCAGGGCGGCGGCGAGCAGGTCGGGCAGGCGCGCGGCGCCGCCCTCGGGCACGGCGAGCCGGCCTCGGGCGAATCCGCGCAGGGCCAGGTCGGCGACCCGGCTGGAGGTGGTGAGTCCGGGGTCCCGGAGCAGGGTGGCGAGCAGGGGGCGCAGTACCCCGTTGACCGTGCGCGGCGGCAGTCCGCGGGTGCGCAGGGCGGCGATCGCGGTGCGTTCGGGCCGGGCGAGCAGGCGCTCCACGGGCAGGGCCGCGAGCCGGCCGAGCGCGGCGCTCAGCCGGGCCTGGTCGAGGGAGCCGCCGGCCAGGGCGCGGGCGGGGGTGAGGGCCCCGGCGCGCTGCTGTTTGCCGTCGGCTCCCCGGATGAGGACCCCGGGCGCGAAGGGGCGCAGGACGAGCGCCTCCAGGCCCGGGGTGCGGGACGGTTCGGTGTACGAGGTGTTGAGGAGCTGGCCGGTCCGGTCGAGCCGGAAGCCGTCGACCGACTCGGTGGCCATCCGCCCGCCGGGGTCGTCCGCGGCCTCCAGGACGGTGACCGTGACCCCCGCTGCGATCAGATGGTGTGCCGCCGCGAGTCCTGAGACTCCGGCTCCCACGATGACGACGTCTGCATGGTGTGCGCTGCTGAGCACGTGCCCCTCCCCGAGGTCGGCGCGGCTGTGTGGGGTTCCTCCTTCCCCCAACGGACTCCGGGAGAACCCGAGTCCGGTGCGGTATTGCGCACAACTCCGGTCGCACAGCGGTCGCATTCGGGTCACAAACGGTCGCACGTGAGCGAACGGTGCTCCCCCGGGCCGCCGGTCGCCCAGCCGGCGGCAGGGACCGGCCGGGCGCCGCGGGCCAGGCGAGATTGTGGCGGTGGGGCCTAGGCCAGTGCGGCCCTGATCGACTCGTCGATCTCCGGGTAGCGGAAGACGAAGCCGGATTCCAGCAGCTTCGTGGGACGCACCCGCTGGCTTCCCAGCACGTCCTCGGCGAACTCGCCGAGCACCACGCGCATGACGGGCGCCGGCACGGCGCACACCGTCGGGCGGTGCAGCACCCGCCCCATCGCCGCCGTGACCTCGCGGTTGGTCCGCGGCTCGGGGGCCGTCAGGTTCACCGGACCGGACAGCCCGGACGCGGTGACGAGGTGGCGCAGGGCGGCGACCTCGTCGTGCATCGAGATGTGCGACCAGTACTGGCGGCCGTTGCCCAGCCGGCCGCCGACGCCGGCCCGGAAGACGGGGAACAGCCGGCCCCACGCCCCGCCGTCGGCGGCGACGACCAGGCCCGTGCGGGCGAAGACGGTACGGATCCCGGCCTCGCGGGCCGGTGCGGCGGCCGCCTCCCACTCGACGCAGACGGAGGGCAGGAAGCCCTCCCCCGCCGGCGCGTCCTCGTCGACCAGGCGGTCGCCGGTGTCGCCGTAATACCCGACGGCGCTGCCGCAGACGAGGACCGGCGGCGGCTCGGCCATGTCCGCCAGGGCCCGGGCGATGGCGGCGGTGCCGAGGACGCGGCTGTCGCGGATCTCCTTCTTGTACGCGGCCGTCCAGCGGTGGTCGCCGACCCCGGCCCCGGCCAGGTGGAGGACGGCGCCGCAGCCGACCAGCCCGGCGGGGTCCACGTACCCGCGCCGCGGGTCCCAGGTCGCCTCGTCCGGGGCGGCGGCGGGGCGGCGCACGAAGCGCACCACCTCGTGTCCGTCCGCCTGGAGGGACCGTACGAGGACCTTGCCGATGAGGCCGGATGCTCCGGTGACCGCGATGCGCATGGCGCCAGTCTGCCCGGATGTCGCGCCCGTGCACGGGCGGCCCGGGGCGTGGCGCCCGTGGATCCACCGGGCGGGCCGGGCGCGGCGGTCCCGGGGTGGGTCAGGTGCCGCCGATCCAGGTGCCCACGGCGTAGGTGACGGCCATCGCGACCGCGCCGCCCGCCACGTTCCGCAGCACCGCCCGCGCCGCGGGGGCGCCGCCCAGACGGGCGCTGACCAGCCCGCACAGGGTCAGCGCCGCCAGCACGGCCGCCACCGTCACCGGCACCCGTCCCGACGGCTGGGGCAGGACGATCGCCAGGAGCGGGAGCAGCGCCCCCACCGTGAAGGAGAGCAGGCTCGCGAGGGCCGCGTGCCAGGGGTTCACCAGCTCGTCCGGGTTGATCCCCAGTTCCACCTGGGCGTGGGCCCGCAGGGCGTCGCGTTCCGTCAGCTGTTCGGCGGCCTCCCGGGCGAGTTCCCGGCTCAGGCCGCGCGCCGCCAGCATGTCCGTCAGCTCGGCGAGCTCCTCCTCGGGCTCGTCCGCCAGCTCCCGTCGCTCCACGGCCAGGGCGGCGCGTTCCGAGTCCCGCTGCGAGCTGACCGACACGTATTCCCCCGCCGCCATCGACAGCGCCCCCGCCAGCAGCCCGGCCACCCCCGCCGTCAGGATCGCCGTGCGCGAGGTCGTCGCCCCGGCGACGCCCACCACCAGGCCCGCCGTGGAGATGATCCCGTCGTTGGCGCCCAGCACGCCGGCCCGGAGCCAGTTGAGCCGGGTGCTGATCTCCGCGCTGCGCGCGCCCGCCGATTCGGTCACCGCACCACTGTCGCGGGGCGCACCGCACGGGGCCACCCGGGGTGCGCCCCCGGCCCCCCGGGATGAGGGTGGAGGAGTGAGACGCGGACTCGAGGACTCCGGCCGATTGCACGGGACGCCCCCGCCCCGCTGGGCGCGGCTCGCGCCGGCCGTGGCCGTGGTGGTGCTGTGCTGCGCGCAGTGGCTGACCCCTGGCGCGGAGCTGGGCTACTTCCTCGCGGCCCTGCCCGCGGTGGCCGCGTTCTCGTACGGCCCCGTGGGAACCTGCGCGTTCGCCGCACTGGTCCTCGTGCTGCTCGGCGTCCCCCAGCTCGGCGTGGCCCACGCCCGCGGCACGGACCTGGCCACCGTGGCCTTCGTGGGCCTGCTCAGCGTGGTGATCTCGTTCGTGCGTCGGCGCCGCGACGACCAGCTGGTCAGCGTCCGGACCGTCGCCGAGGCGGCGCAGCTCGCGGTGCTGCCACCGGTACCGGACCAGGTGGGCCCGGTGCACTGCTCCGGTCTCTACCGGGCGGCGCAGCGCGGCACGCTGGTCGGCGGCGACCTGTACGACGTGCGGGCCGGGCCGTACGGCGTTCGGGCGGTGGTGGCCGACGTCCAGGGCCACGGTCTGGCGGCGGTCGGGACGGTGGCCGCGCTGCTCGGCTCCTTCCGGGAGGCGGTCCTGGACGATCCCGAGCTGGGCGCGGTCGCGGCCCGGCTGGACCGGCGGCTGGTCGCCGACGCGGCGGCCGCCTCGATCCGGCATCCGGAGCTGTTCGCGACGGCGGTACTGCTGGAGTTCCCGCCTGGACTGGACCTCGTACGGATCGTGTCGTGCGGGCATCCGCCCGTGCTCCTGCTCCGCGGCTTCACGACCTCGGAACTGGACGTGGAACCGGGGCCCCCGCTGGGCCTGGGCCTCACCGTGCCGGCGCTGCCGAAGGTGGCCGAGGTTCCGCTGCTGCCGGGCGACCGGCTGCTCGCGCACACGGACGGCGTGACCGAGGCCCGCGACGCGGACGGCGGTTTCTACCCGCTCTCCTCCCGGATCCCGGTGCTGGCGAAGGACTCCGAGGGCCTCGTGCGGGCGGTGTGGCGGGACCTGGAGGCCTTCACCGCGGGCGGCCCGCGCGACGACGTGGCGCTCCTGCTCCTGTCCCTGCCGGCCATGGAACCGTGACCGGGCGCTCCATGGCCGGGCGTTCCGTGACCGGGCGTTCCGTGGCCGGGCGTTCCGTGACCGGGATCGGCCGTCGCCGGGCCGGCCCGCCGAGGGTGCGGCGGCCGCAGGCGGCTCGGGTGGCTGAGGGGCCGCGGCGGCGCTGCGCCGCGGCCACCGGAGCCGGTGTCGAACCGTCAGCCGACGTCGCGGATGAAGGCGCGCACCATCTTGCAGGTCACGTTGGACGGCCGGTGGATCCCCACCCGCACCGCCATCGTCCGGATCTTGCGGTTGGTGGCGCGTCGAGCGTCGTAGGTCCCGGTGTCGAGCAGCGATATCGCCAGCCGCATCGCCTTCAGACGGCGGTTGTGGCTCTCGTACCACTCGCGGGGCAGCCCCGCCGGCAGCGGCTTCTTCTTGGGCATCGAAATGATCGCGGCAGCGGCCATCTACAGCCTCCCAAACGGTAGTTGGCTTCCTGTCGTTCTCCTTCGATTTTACCGGGGGGCACTGACAAAAGCCCCTGGCCAGACCGGCCCGGCACGACGCCTCGTTAGGCTTGCGCGCATGGAGATCTGGATCAATCCCGCCTGTTCCAAGTGCCGTGCCGCGCTGACCCTGCTGGACGCGGAGGGCGCCGACTACACGGTGCGCCGGTACCTGGAGGACGTGCCGTCCGAGGCCGAGATCCACGAGGTGCTGGACCGCCTCGGGCTGGAGCCCTGGGACATCACGCGCACCTCCGACCCACTGGCCCGTGAGAGCGGGGTACGGGAACTGCCGCGCGAGGGGACGGACGCGGCGCGGGGCCGCTGGATCGCCCACCTGGCGGCGCACCCGAAGCTGATCCAGCGCCCGATCATCACCGCCGAGGACGGCACGGCCGTGATCGCGCGCACCGACGAGGCCGTGCGCGAGGCGCTGTCCCGCAAGGCCTGAGCCGGCCGGCCGGCGCGATCCGACGGGCCGGCTCAGGCCTCCGTCAGAAGGCGGGTGATCGCGTCGGCCGCCGTCAGCGGCATCGCGTGGTGCGTGACCCCGGGGAGCACGTCGACGCGGGCGTCCGGCAGCGCCGCCCGCGCGGCCTCGGCCATCCGGGCGGGGTCGTGGCACCGGGCGCCGCCGGCGAACGCCACCCGCACGGGCAGCCGCCGCAGCGGGGCCGGGTCGGGGCGGGGTCCGGTGACGGGGCGGACGGTGGGGAAGCCGGCCGTCTCGTCCTGGAGGCGCAGCCAGGTCGGGTCGAGGGCGGCGGCGCCGCCGCTCTCCCAGGCGAGGAAGCCCCGGATCCGGGCGGGGGTGGGCCGCAGCAGCATGGGCAGGGCGCGCAGCACGTAGCCGGGACGGAGCCCGCCGAAGACCTGCGTCGGGTCCAGCAGGACGAGTCGGGCCGACCGCCCCGGGTGGCGGGCGGCGTGGTGGGCGGCGATCCAGGCGCCGTACGAGTGCCCGGCCAGGGTGACGGGCTCGGCGCCCAGCCCGTCCAGGACCGCGTCGAGCCATCCGGCCAGGTCGTCCGGGGTCCGTACGGGCCGTCCCTCGGCGGGGACGCTGAGTCCGGGCTCCCCGACCAGGTCCACGGCGTGCACCCGGTGGGTGCGGGACGCCCCGGCGGCGACCGCTCCCCAGACGGTGGAGGTGGCCCCGCCGCCGGGCAGCAGCACGAGCGGTGGGGCGTCGGCGGGACCGGCGCTGTTGACGTGGGTGGTTCCGTACGGCGTGGGCAGCTCGCGGCCCTCGACGGGGCCGGGCCACCGGCCGAGGACTTCTTCGTAGGCCTTCCGAAAAGACATCCGGCACCACTCTCTCGCTGGGCGATCATCTCGCTCGGCGAGAGATGATAGACGGAGGCGTTGTGGACGACAACCTTGAACTCGTGCACCTGCTGCGGGCGGTGTCCGTCGAATTCGGCCTGCGCCAGGCGGAGTTCGCGGCGCACCATGGCATGCACCCCACCGACGTGCGGGCCCTGATCTGTCTGCTGGACGCGGAGCGCGCCGGCGAGGCGGCCACGGCGGGTCTGCTGGGCGCCCGCCTCGGTCTCAACTCGGCCGGCACCACGGCGGTGATCGACCGTCTGGAGCGGCTGGGCCACGTGGCCCGGGTGCGCGACGGGGCCGACCGCCGCCGGGTGCTGTTGCGGGTCGAGCCGGAGGCCGTGCGGCTGGGCCGGGCGTTCTTCGGCCCGCTGATCGACCGGCTGTTGGCGGTACAGGGCACCCTCGACCCGACCGAGCGGGAAGCCGTCCGCCGCTTCCTCTCGGGCGCCCGGGCGGCACTCGGCGAGCAGGAGCCGGGCGGGCCAAAGCGAGGCGAGGGCCAGTAGCGGGGCGGGCGCGGCATCGCCCCGCCCCGCCACCATGCCCCCCTTCTCATGCGTCCAATTGGCGCTCCGCCTCGGCCAGGATCTCCGTCAGCCGGAGCCCGAACCGCGCGTCCCGCGCGTCCGGCTCGCCCGTGCGGGCCGCCGTGAGCAGCGCGTCGAGCGCCCGGCCGTAGGCGCCGGGGACGTCGCTCCAATCGGGCAGGTCGAAGATCCCCTCGGCCCCGCGCAGCTCCAGCCCCACCCCGGCGGCCGCGTGCGGCGCGCCCAGGCTGAGCACGGCGGTGCCGGCGGCGCCCGAGGCGTGGCGCAGGGCCAGTTGCACCACGTCGGAGGGGCCCCGGGTGGCGGAGACGGCGGTGACGTCGCCGAGCACCGGGATCAGGACGGACAGGGCGTGCGGGCCGACGTCCCACAGTCCGCCCTTGGCCTTGCGCCAGGGCGAGTCGGGGTGGCTGCCGGGGGTTCCGTCGGGCGGGTAGAGCGCGCCGAGCCAGTGGGCGGAGGCGGTGAACCAGCCGGAGCGCGCGGCCTGCTCCTCGACCCACCCGGCGGTCGGTTGGGCGAACCGGAGCGTCAGGAAGACGATGGAGGCGACCTCGTGCTCGGCCGCGGCGGCGACCACGGCCGAGGCGTCCTCCACCGTTGTCGCGACGGGCTTGTCGAGCAGCAGATGGCATCCGGCGGCGGCCGCGCGGACCGCGAGCGGAGCCTGTACGTCGGGCGGCAGGGCGAACGCCACGACGTCACAGTCGGCGAACAGTTCGTCGGGGTCTTCGTACACCTTCACGCCGTGGGCGCGGGCGAGTTCGGCCGCCGCCTCGGGGCGCCTGCCCCACACCCCGACGAAGTCGGAGCCGGCGTGCGCGGCGAGGGCGGGGGCGTGCGTGCGTTGGGCCCAGGGGCCGGTGCCCAGCAGGCCGACCCGGGGTCGGGGGGTCTCGGCGGCGTCCACGGAGGAGTCACCGGCGGAGTTCAAATCGTACGAAATGCTCACCCGCTCAGTCTGCCGTACTCGGACGGGTGTGCCATCGCCGACCCGCACGACCGTTCCCACCTGCGGCGCACATCTCGGTAACACGGGGTTCACACACGGGCAACGGAAGAGAAATCGCATGGGGGCACGCTGCGGTCATCACCGCAGCACGCGATCGCAGCGCCGCGACCGGCGGGCCGGCGGCAGGAAACCGCAGCACCGCACACGCAGCACGCGACCGCGACACCCGCAGAGTCTGCGCCGGAGCGACGCACCGAAGGATGGGGCCCGTGAGCTACAAGGCTGAGTACATCTGGATCGACGGCACGGAGCCGACGGCCAAGCTTCGCTCCAAGACGCGGATCCTCGCCGACGGCGACGCGCTGCCGATCTGGGGCTTCGACGGATCGAGCACCAACCAGGCCGAGGGTCACGCCTCCGACCGTGTGCTGCAGCCGGTGTTCTCCTGCCCGGACCCGATCCGCGGCGGCGACAACGTCCTCGTCCTGTGCGAGGTCATGAACATCGACATGACCCCCCACGAGTCGAACACCCGCGCACTGCTCCGTCCGATCGCCGAGAAGTTCGCCGGCCAGGAGCCGATCTTCGGCATTGAGCAGGAGTACACCTTCTTCGACGGCGCCCGCCCGCTCGGCTTCCCGGTCAACGGCTTCCCGGCCGCCCAGGGCGGCTACTACTGCGGTGTCGGCTCGGACGAGATCTTCGGCCGCGACATCGTCGAGAAGCACCTCGACCACTGCCTCGTGGCCGGGCTGAGCATCTCCGGCATCAACGCCGAGGTCATGCCCGGCCAGTGGGAGTTCCAGGTCGGCCCCGTCGGCCCGCTGGAGGTCTCCGACCAGCTGTGGATCGCGCGCTGGCTGCTCTACCGCACGGCCGAGGACTTCAACGTCTCCGCGACGCTGAACCCGAAGCCGGTCAAGGGCGACTGGAACGGCGCGGGCGCCCACACCAACTTCTCCACGAAGGCGATGCGCGAGGACTACCGCGCGATCATCTCCGCGTGCGAGTCCCTGGGCGAGGGCAGCAAGCCGCTCGACCACGTCAAGAACTACGGCGCCGGCATCGACGAGCGCCTGACGGGGCTGCACGAGACCGCCCCGTGGAACGAGTTCAGCTACGGCGTCTCGGACCGCGGCGCCTCGGTGCGCATCCCGTGGCAGGTGGAGAAGGACGGCAAGGGCTACATCGAGGACCGCCGGCCGAACGCCAACGTGGACCCGTACGTGGTGACCCGCCTCATCACGGACACCTGCTGCACCGCCCTGGAGAAGGACGGCCTGCTCTGAGTCCCTGACCCGGGCCCGATCCTCCCCGACCGATCCGGGGCCGGATCACCGCACGCACGCCGGCGCCCGCCGGGCCACCAGGCCCGGCGGGCGTCGCTGTCGGTGCCCTCTGGCACGGTGTCCCCATGCTCCCGATCAGAATCAGGACCGAGCGCGGCGACACCCACGACCGCCCCTCCTCACGCACCCTGACCGAACTGCTGGAACGCATCGGCGCCCCGGGCGACCGCTTCCTCATCGTCGAGCGGCGCACCGCCGACCCGGAGGTGTTCATCCAGGTCTGGCACGAGGCGGACGACACCGGCGCCCGCTCCTACCAGTTGGAGTACCGCGAGGGCTGCGCAGACCGGCACTTCCAGGCGTACCTGTCCACGCCGGAGGAGGTCGGGCGGGTCATGGCCGGCTGGGCCCGGCAGGAGAAGGGCTGGGAGCTCGGACCGGCCTGGGCGCGGTTGGACCTCCCCGTCGAGGCGGAGCCGCCGGCGCTGGAGGACTCCGTGCGCGAGCAGTTGGAGGAACGGATCCGGCTCGTCCTGCGGTGCGGCTACGACGGGATACCGGAGCTGATCGAGCACGCCGAGGACTATTTGGTGAAGGACGGCGTCCGGCCGGTGTCCGGGCCGCAGGCCCGCGTGCTGGTGTACCGGCTCTGGCGGGAGCGGGTCGCGGAGCAGGCCACCTGGACCGGCGAGACGGATCCGGACCGGCTGACCCGCGCCTTCGCGGCCCTGGACTCCGGCGGCATCACCGCCCGGGAGAACTTCACCTGTTGCCGCAACTGCGGCCAGGGCGAGATCTGGGAGGAGCGCGTGGGGGACGCGCGCGGGTTCGTGTTCTTCCACACCCAGTGCACGGAGAGCGTCGCGGTCGGCCACGATCTGCACCTGTACTACGGGGCCTTCGACGCGGGCGACGAGGAGACGGTCTCGGTGGGCCGGGAGGTGGTGGCCGCGTTGGACGCGGCGGGGCTCCGGTGGGCCTGGGACGGGTCGGCCGGGGACGCGATCCGGGTGACCGGCACGGACTGGCGGAAGCGACTGACGGGCTGACGATTTGTCGCGATGGTGACGAATCCTTCACGCCGACGTCACGGAATATGAGATTCCGATCCATAGGGTGAGACGGGGTCTGCCCCGGGCCCCGCACATCTGCTTGAATGAGGTCATGGCCAGCCACTCGTACGTCTCGTACACCTCGTCAGGTCGCAGCGACCTCGAGCCGTTCTGGCCTTCCCGTCAGGATCATGATTTCGACCGGGTGTGTTGCCGCGCGAAGAACGCGCCGGCCCTCTAAAGCCTCCCGGGACCTCTCACAGACGACCTCCCCGAGGCCTTCGGTCTGCGCGGTACGACATCGACGACGTACGCACGTCTCCTGCCGACCACTCCGCGTGAAAGAGCTGACCACTCATGACGAACCCCCGTACCCTCACGTCCGCCCCGGCCGCCGCTCCCCTGACCTTCCCGCCCAGTCCGCGCCACCGACTTCGGGCCGTGGACCGGGACGAGGTGGCCCGGGTGGTGGACCTGCTCCCGCCGGGCGCCACCTGGCTGCCCGCCCCCCAGCACACCCTGCCGACCCTGCCGGGGCAGCCGCCGATGGTCGGCTACCTGGTCCTCGTACCGGCCGACCAGCAGCCGATCGCCTTCGCCCCGCACTCCGTTCCCGCCCCGACCCGCGCCGGAGCGCCGTCGGCCGGCCCGGCCACGACGCCCGCCACCACGGGTGACGCGCTGGTCAGGATCGACTCGGCGCAGCGCACCGCCGAGGTCGACGGCAAGGTGCTGGACCTCACGTACCTGGAGTTCGAGCTGCTGGCCCACCTGGTGGCGCACCCGCACCGGGTGCACAGCCGGGACCAGTTGGTCACCACCGTGTGGGGTTACGGGCACGTGGGCGACGGCCGTACCGTCGACGTCCACATCGCCCGACTGCGCCGCAAGCTGGGCACGGCCCACCGGGGCGCGATCCAGACGGTGCGCCGCGTGGGCTACAAGTACGCCCCCTGATGCCGCGCGCCGGGAACCCGCCTCCCGGCCTCGGGCGCCGGGCTCGGGCCCGTACGCACGAGGGGAGTACGGGCCGGCGGTCGTCGCACGTCCCGGTCCGGGCCCCGGACCGTCGTGGCGTCGGGGCCCGGACCGACCGGGACTACGCCCCCGTCGCCGATCCCGCCCTGCGGCGCGCCAGGAATCCCAGCGCGACGTCGAGCAGCAGGAACACCAGCAGGCTGATCCCGAGCATCGGCACGAACCAGCCCACCACCGCCGTCACCGCGGCGAGCGGCAGCAGCGTCGTCGCGGGCAGCCGTCGCCAGGCCCCGCGCGGCTGCGCGCGGCCGACCGACAGCCGGCGGTCCTTCGTGGGCCTGCGCATCCACCACATGCGGTAGCCCCAGAAGACCAGGAGCATCACCGCGACGGCGAGCGCCGCCAGCGCGATCTGGTTGGCGAGGCCGAAGGTCAGGCCCATGTGGAGGTCGATGCCGAAGCGGGTCATCTTCGCGAGCAGGGGGTGGTCCGCGAAGCGCAGTTCGTCCATGACCGTGCCGTCGGCCGGGTCCACGGCGACGGCGTCCAGGTGCACCGGCACCTGCTTGTCCGTCTCCTTGACGACGTAGCCCTTGCCCTGGGCGGGCAGGGTCACGCGCAGGTCCTCGGTCACGCCGGCCGCCCGGGCCGCGGCGACGGCCTCGTCGATGCCCACGTCCGCGGTCGGCGCCGGCGGGGGCATCTCCATGCCGTCGGTCATGACGTGCCCGGCGTGTTCGTCCGCCCCGCCTGCCGCCCCGGCGCCGCCCAACGTGGCGGTGACGGACGGGGTGGCCCCGCCCAGGCGGTCCTGGAGCTGCCCGATGTTCTCACCGGCGTACTTCGACCAGGTCAGGCCGGTCGCGGAGAGGACGACGAGTCCGGCCACGGCCCACAGGCCCACCGTGCCGTGCCAGGACAGGGTCCGGCGACGGCCGGTGGCGGACCGGTCCGGGAGGACGAGCCGTGCCGGGCGGGTGCGCCGGCGCCCGACCCACAGGGCGAGGCCGCCCAGGGCGACCACCCAGAGCCAGCTGGCGGCCAGTTCGCTGTAGTTCCGGCCGAACTCGCCGAGCTGGAGGCTGGAGTGGAACTCGCTCAGCCAGGCCCGCAACGGCAGCGCGTCACCGGCGGTGGTGAGCTGCCCGCGCACGTCCGCGGTGTACGGGTCGACGAACACGGTCAGGGTCTCGCCCTCCGCGAGCCCCTTCTTCTCCATGACGACCCGGGTGGTGTCGTCGGCGTCGGGTGCGGGCCAGACGGCCGTGACCTCGCCCCCGGGCTCCGCCTCCCGGGCGGCCCGGACCTGGGTGCTCAGCGGCAGGGCGCGCTCGCCCACGCGGGGGACGGTCAGTTCGTCGGCGTAGACGATCTTCTCGGCCTGCCAGGACGCGGCGTAGAGCAGCCCGGTGGCGGCGGCGATGAACAGCAGCGGGGCGATCAGCAGCCCGGCGTAGAAATGCATCCGCAGGAGCAGCGGTCGCAACGCGGCCCAGCCTCCGGCGGTGCGTCGGGGTGGTACCTCGGCGCCCCGGGCGGGGACGTCCTGAAGCTCGTCAAGGGACATGTCGGTCCTAGGTGTTGGCGAAGACATGGGTGATGACCCCCGGGTCTCGCCCCTCACCGAGGAGGGTGCGCCGGTCAGGCGCGGGCAGGACGGCCGGAGGCCGTGGCTCGGGTGTCTCGCCGGCGCGGCGGGCCGCGGCGCACCACGGCGTGGGCGTGCAGGGCGCCGCGCAGGAAGCGCGGCCGTTCGTACGGAGGGCAGTGCGCGGGCGGCGCCGGTACGAGGGTCACGCGCGTGCGGACCAGGGCGAGCGCCCGGGACAGCGGTCGGGCGGCGAGCAGCGCGGCGGCCCCGAGGGCGCCGGCGAGCCGGAACACGGCGGCCTCGCCCCACGCGAGCCACACGGCGCAGAAGAGCCCGGCCAGCACGTGGGCGGCGATCATGCCGAGGCCGCCGTGTCCGTGCCCGGCCGTCACCGCCAGGTCGGCGAGGTCCGCCATGCCCGCCATGTCGGCCATGTCGTGGGGTGCGGTGGCGCCGCCTCCCGCGGCCGTCGCGCCCATGTCCATGCCGGTGGTGTGGTGATGGGCGCCGGCCGGGCCGGGGGCACCCGGCCCGGGCATCGGCATCGACGCGGGGTGGGCTCCCTGGCTTCCGGAGAACGCGAGGTGCAGCATGCCCTGCGCGGCGAGGAGCCCGGCGGTGATGCCCACGGGGCCCCGCCGTCGCCCGGCGGCGAGCCACGCGAGTGAGCCGATCACTCCGAAAGCACCGAGAAGGCCATAAAGGGGAATATCCATTCCCGACATGTACGAATGCCCCACCGCACCCAAGGCGACACACACCGCCGCGAACATCGCGGCCCGTGTGGTGCGCATCGGCGCGCGAGTTTCGGACATGTCCTGGTCATGCTCCCACGAGGCCCGGTGCCGGCCGCGACGGGGCCGTGTCCGATCATGTTCGAGTGAACCCACTGCCCTGGTCCCGGCCGCTTCCCCCCGGCTCCGTCGCCGTCGCCTACACCGGCGGGGTCCAGTTGGGGGCCCACGTCATGGCACGCCTGGCCCCGTACGAACGGGAGCGGGTGCTGCGCGGCTGCTCGACCAACGTCGACAACCTCGACGCCGGCCACTGGGGGACGTTGCTGAGCAGTGCCCTCGTCGTCGAGGAGCCGATGCCCCTGCCCTACGCGCTCCTGCTGGTGGCCGCGCTCGGGTACGCGGAGTACGCGTACGGGGCCTGGTGGACGGCCGCGGCCTTCCTCTTCGGGCACGCATGCGCCACCCTGCTCGTCCACACCGTGCTCCGGCGCACCGCGGACACCGAGACCCGGCGGGCGCTGGACGTGGGCACGAGCTACGGACTGAACACGGTGCTCGGCGTCCTCACCTCCGCGCTGCCGCGCGGGACGGTGCGGGGCGTCGCCCGGGTCGGCCTGTTGGCGCTCGCCGCGGCGCCGGTGTTCAAGCGCGGGCGGACGTTCACCGATGTCGGTCACCTGGTGGCCCTGGGGGTGGGAGTCGGCCTCTCGCTGGCGGTCGATCGTCTCTCCGGGGCGGGACCGCGCGGCAGCGTCCGCACGCGAGCCGTGTGACCCGACCCGCCCCCTCCTGCCGTCCCCACTCGACCCGTCCGATCCGCACAGCGCTGGAGCCGCCACGATGACCGCCACCCCGTCCACCACCGTCGCCAACCTGCGCGACCTCGGCGGCACCCCGCTCTCCGGCGGCCGCACCGTGCGCCCCGGGCTCGTCCTGCGCTCGGGCCAGCTCGACCGGCTCGACCTCGACGCCGACCCGACCGTGGCCGCGCTGGGAATCCGTACGGTCATCGACTTCCGCAGCGACGCCGAACGCGCCGACCACCCCGACCGGCTGCCGGCCGGGGCGCGCCTGCTGGTCAGCGACGTGCTGGCGGACAAGATGCGGGCCGGGGTGGGCGGCGTGCCCGCCGCCGCGCAGCTCAAGGACCTGCTGTCCGACCCGGCCGTGGCCGAGGAGCACCTCGGCGGGGGCAAGGCGCAGGCCATCTTCGCCGATGTGTACCGGTCGTTCGTGGTCTCCGCGTCCGCGCAGGCGGCGTACCGGCTGCTGCTCGCCGAGGCCGCCGACCCGCAGGCGGGCCCGCTGCTGTTCCACTGCACGGCCGGCAAGGACCGTACGGGCTGGGGCGCGACGGTGATCCTGTCGCTGCTCGGCGCCGACGAGGAGACCTTGATGGAGGAGTACCTCTCGGTCAATCCCGCGGTGAAGCGGGCCTTCGCGCGGATGATCGAGGGCTTCACGGCGGCCGGCGGGGACCCGGACATCGCGCTGGCCCTGATCGGGGTGTTCCCCTCCTACCTGGAGACGGCCCTGCGGGAGGTCGAGACGCGGTACGGGTCGATGGAGAAGTACGTGCGCGAGGGCCTCGGCGTCCCCGACGGGACCGTCGACGCGCTGCGGGCCCGCCTCATCGCCTGAGCCGGCGCGGCCGACGCTCGGCGGAACGGTTCGTCGGGGTCGCCCCGCGCGCCCTCGCGCACCCCGGCGCGCGGGCCCGAACGGGTGCGCTGGGGACGGGTGACCATCGGACGATTCGCTCGTTCTGCTGAACGTGACTGCGCCGGATACCGCCACCCGCCCCCTGCCCCCCGTGACCCCCGACGTCGAACTGGCCGAGGCCGCCATCGTCGAGCACTACCCGCGGCTGGTGCGGCTCGCCTATCTGGTGCTGCCGCCCGCCCTCGGCCGCAACCGGCGGGTGCTCACCGCCCACTCCCTGACCCAGCGGGCGCTCCCGCGCGGCCGCCGGGGCTCGGATCCCGGCACGGTGCGCGGCGGGGTGCCGGCGCAGCGGGGCGAGGGCGGCCCCGAGTCCGGGTACGCGTACGTCCGGCTGCGCGTACTGCGCTCCGCGCTGGAGGCGGGGATCCCGCTGACGTTCCGGGCGCTCCCGCTGCGCGGGCAACTGCCGCCGGTGCTGCCCCAGGTGTGGGGGCTGCGGCTGTTCCCCCGCTCGGGCGGGGCCGAGGAGCTGGCGCTGGACCAGTGGCTGGCCACCCTGAACGGCCCCGGCCGCGCGGCCTGCGTGCTGCGGGCGCTGGAGGGGCTGCCCGAGCCGGAGGTGCTGCGGGTGCTGACCGAGGCCGGGGTCGCGAACCCGGCGGCGGCGGTCGCGGAGTCCGGGGATCCGGTGCACGACTCCCTGTTCGCCTCCCCCGAGTTCGACCCGTGCGTGCTCCAGGCGCGGCCCACCGACCTGCTGCGGCGGCGGCGTTTCGTCCGGGCCGCCCTGGTCGGCGCGGCCGCCCTCGCGGTGTGCGGGGCGCTCCTCGCGCTGCCGGGCGGCGGCTGGGGGTCGGACGGGCCCGCCGCGCCGTCGTACGCGCTCAACGCGGCCGCCGAACAGGCCCTCGACCCGGAGCAGTTGGTGCGGGTCGCGGCCACGGTCGGCCGTACGTCCTCCCGTACGGACTACTCGGGCTGGCCCGCCCGCGGTGACCGCGTCGACGACACGGAGCTGCTGCGCCGGGCGCTCGCCGTCTGGGCCAGGCCCGGCTCCGCGGTCGTGGTCTCGGCCACGCCCGGCAGCCCGACCGGCCCCCCGATGGGCCCGCCGCAGCTGCTGTACGCGGGCGCCGTCGACCAGGCCGTCGTGGTCCTGCTGTACGACGGGCTGCGCGTGATCCGGTACGCGGAGCCCCGGTCCGGGACCACCGGAGCCGCCCTCGACTTCGCCCGGACCGACGGCGCCTCGGCGGACACCGCGACCGGGCTGGTGCTCAGCCGCGTCGACGGCAACGTCCGCTACCTCACGGCGCCCTGGGTGCGCGCCGCCGCGCTGCGGGACCTCCTCAAGCCCGGCGAGGCCCCGACGGCGTTGAAGCTCACCCCGGACGGGGTCACGCCGCCCGTCGTGGGCCCGGCGCCCGGGGGCAACTGCACGAGCTGGAACGCGCTGGCGCTGACCGGCGACGGCGCCACGAGGCTGGTCACGGACCTGGGCGAGCTGACCCCGGCCCGGCTCACCTCGGGCGCCCCGGGCGCCGAGCGGAACGTGACGGAGGCGGCCGAACTCGGCGAATGGTCGCGGACCGCCTGCCTGTTGCCGTCGGTCCGCTCGCACGGGGTGCGCAGCGTCAACGCGTGGACGTACGCGAAGCAGCCGCTGCCGGAGCGGGAGGGCACGGCGACCTGGCTGTGCACCCGGGCGGAGACCTGGCAGGGCACGGCGGACCGGGTGCAGGCCCAGTTCCTGGCGCCGGGCGCGCCGCCGGCGGCCCAGGCCGCCAAGGCCGAGGGCACGCCGGCGTGCGGACCCCGGGAGCCGAGGGTGCTGGCGGGCGTCCTGTGGAAGTCCCGCGCGGGCCAGTGGTACGTGGTGGCGGCGGGCAGCGCCCAGTTCGCCTCGCTGTCGGTGAAGGGCGCCGGGGTGAACGGGGCCGCGACCGGGAATCGACTGGCGGTCAAGGCTCCGGCGGGCGCCCAGGTGGACCTGTCGGGCAAGCTGACCGACGGCACGAAGGCGGGGGTGTTGCGCTAGGGGTGTCGCGCCAGGGGTGTCGCGCGGCTGAGCGTCGCGGGCATGGGTCGGTCGTGGAGGCCGGCAGGAAGTCGGCGCAGAGGGGTTTTCCATCTCGCTACCCCTCAGTACATTGACGCCATGTCTAATACGCCGCTCGCGCCCACCCCCGTGGCGTCGGAACACATGGACCTCCAGGCGCGGAACGTCTCCTTCTCCTGGGACGCGACCCCGCTCCACTGGCTGCCCGGCGATCCCTTCGCCGGGCACACCATCAACGTGCTGCACCTGCTGCTCCCCGCCGGCGAACGCTGGTTCGTCCACGTCTACAAGCAGGTGCTCCCCCTCATCACGGACGAGCGGCTGCGCGCGGACGTCGTCGGCTTCATCGGCCAGGAGGCCATGCACGCCGCCGCGCACGACGACGTGCTCCCCCACCTCAAGCGACTGGGCCTGGACCCGACGCCGTACACGGCCCAGGTCGACTGGCTCTTCGAGAAGCTGCTGGGCGACCGCACGCTGCCGCCGGGCAGGGCCCGCGACTGGTGGCTCATGGAGCGGGTCGCGATGATCGCGGCCATCGAGCACTACACGGCGTTCCTGGGCGACTGGGTCCTCAACGCGGAGGAGTTGGACCGGCGGGGCGCCGACCCGATGATGCTGGACCTGCTGCGCTGGCACGGTGCGGAGGAGGTGGAGCACCGCTCGGTGGCCTTCGACCTGTTCATGCACGTCGACGGCGGCTACCGGCGCCGGGCCCGGACCTGGGCCACCGCCTTCGCGGCGCTCGCCTTCCTGTGGCAGCGCGGGGCGCGCTTCTTCATGGAGAACGACCCCGAACTGCCCGCCGCCAAAGCCTCGTTGGGTCAGTTCTTCCGGGCCGGACAGCAGGGGGTGCTCCCCTCGTCGGGAGCCATGCTGAAGTCGATCCCCACGTACCTCTCCCGTACGTACCACCCCTCGCAGGAAGGGTCCACCGCCCAGGCGGAGGCCTACCTGGCGTCCTCGCCGGGCGCCAACGGCGGGGTGCGGCCGTGAGGCGCGCCCTGACCCTCACCGCCGTCGCGGGCGCCGCCGTGCTGACCCGGCGCGCCCTGCGCAGGCGCATCGGCCGCTCACCGCTGTGGCCGCTGCCCGCCCTGGAGACCCCCATATCGGGGTACTCCCCGCGCCGGGCCCTGCGCGCCCTGATCGTCGCCCGTACCGAACCGGCGGACGGGGTCCTGCGACTGACCCTGGAATCGCCGGAGCTCCCCGCCTGGACCCCGGGGGCGCACGTGGACGTGATGCTGCCCTCGGGTCTGGTGCGGCAGTACTCCCTGTGCGGGGATCCGGCCGACCGGGGCCGCTACACGATCGCGATCCGGCTCGTCGAGGACGGCCGGGGAGGCTCCCGCGAGGCGCACGCGCAGCTCGTGGAGGGCGCGGAGCTGGAACTCCGCCCGCCCCGCAACCGCTTCCCGCTCGCGCCGGCGCCCTCGTACGTCTTCGTGGCCGGCGGGATCGGCATCACCCCGATCCTGCCGATGCTGCGCGCGGCCGAGGCGGCGGGCGCCGACTGGACGCTGCTGTACGGGGGCCGCAGCCGGGCCACCATGCCGTTCCTCGCGGAACTCGCCGCGTACGGGGACCGGGTCACGGTCCTCGCGCAGGACGAGAGCGGCCTGCCCGACCTGGGCCCGGTCACCGCCGCCGCCCCGGGCACGCTGGTCTACTGCTGCGGGCCGGAACCGCTGATGGAGGCGGTACGGGCCGCGGCCCCGGCCGCCGTACCGGTCCACCTGGAGCGCTTCGCCCCCACCGCGACCGCGGGCGGCGCCACGCACCCGTTCACGGTGGAGTTGAGCCGCTCGGGCCGCACCGTGGAGGTCGCCGCGGACGAGACCACCCTGGCGGCGGTCCGACGGGAACTGCCGAACACCCCGTACTCCTGCGAGCAGGGCTTCTGCGGAACCTGCCAACACCGCGTGCTGACAGGTGAGATCGACCACCGCGACGAACTCCTCACGGACGGCGAACGGGAGGACTCGATGCTCCTGTGCGTCTCCCGCGCGGCTTCGGACCGCCTGGTCCTGGACCTGTAGCCGACGTCGCGGTACCGCGCCTTCCCCTTCGCCGTCCTTCCGGGCGGGCGTGGGGGAAGGCGCTCTGGTCAGGGGGTGTGGCGGGCGAAGTATGGTGTCCGCATGACAACCGGGGTGCGGCGCAGGATGGGTGTCGAGGAGCGGCGGCAGCAGCTGATCGGGGTGGCCCTGGAGCTGTTCAGCCACCGGTCGCCCGACGATGTGTCGATCGACGAGATCGCGGCGGCGGCCGGGATATCGAGGCCGCTCGTCTACCACTACTTTCCGGGCAAGCTCAGCCTGTACGAGGCCGCGTTGCGGCGGGCCGCCGATGAGCTGGCGCAACGGTTCGTCGAGCCGCAGGAGGGTCCGCTCGGGGCGCGGTTGTTGCGGGTCATGGGCCGGTTCTTCGCGTTCGTCGACGATCACGGGCCCGGCTTCTCGGCCCTGATGCGGGGCGGGCCGGCGGCCGGGAGCAGCCGGGCCAACGCGATGATCGACGAGGTCCGGCAGGCCGCGTACGAGCAGATCATCACGCACCTGCGGATCGAGAAGCCGCCCGCGCGGATGGAGCTCGTGGTCCGCACGTGGGTGTCGCTCGCCGAGTCCACGGCGTTGATCTGGCTCGACGGGCGGAAGATCCCCCGCAACGAGTTGGAGCTCCAGTTGGTGCACGACTTCGCGGCGCTGGCCGCCGTGAGCGCCGCGTACGACGAGGAGATGGCGGGGATCCTGGTGCGCATCCTGGCCGACGAGCCGGCCGACGGGCCGTTCGGGGTGTTGGTCGGGCGGCTGGCGGCGATCGTGCCGACCACGGTTCCGCGTTCACGTTGATCATGCCCCCGCTGATCATGACGTGGCGGCCCCGTGGCGGAATAATGCCCGAGTGATCATTGACGACGGGATGTTGTTCCGGCAGGCCGTGGAGAAGGACGCCGGCACGCTGGTGAAGCTGTACGACCAGGCCGCCCGGTGGATGCGGGCCAACAACATCGACCAGTGGAAACCGGGTGACAAGGGCGCCGAGCACTTCCGGGCGAAGACCCGCGAGGGCGAGGTGTGGATCGCCGAGGACGCCGACGGACGGGTCGTGGGCGCCTACGAGTTGTGGTGGTCCGACGAGGAGGCGTGGGGCGTCCAGCCTCCGGTGGCCGGCTACGTCCACCGCCTGATGATCGAGCGGGGGGCGGCGCCCGCCGGCGCGGGCATGCGGATACTCGAACACGCCGAGTACCGGATCGCCCGGACCGGTCGGGAACGGGCCCGGCTGGACTGCGTGTCCACCAATCCGCGGCTGCTCGCGTACTACCAGGGCGCGGGCTACCGGGTCGTCGGCGAATGCCCCTCGAAGCAGGGCAAGGACGGCCGGGTGTACGGGGTGATCCTCATGGAGCGGCGCCTCGACGTGTGACGCACCCCGCGCACGGCGCCCGGCCCCGTCGCCCGCACCACGTGCGGCGGCGGTGCCGGACCGGGTCCGGCACCGCCGTGTCGCAGGGGAAGGGGAAGGTCGGGTCAGCCGCGCTTGAAAACCGCGACCGTGCGGGCCGGGACGGTGAACCGCCCCGTCCTCGTGTCGTACGCAGACCCCTTCACGGTCGCGTCGGAACCCGCGGCCTGGATCGGGTGCAGCGCGTAGCCGCGGCCCGCGAGGTCGGCCACCCGCTGGGACTGGACGCCCGGGGTGGCGTTGAAGACCACCACCAGGTCGCCGGCGGTCATGGTGATCACTCCGGGGGTCTCCGCGGTCCCGGAGAGCGGGAAGCCGATGGCGCTCTGGACGGCGTCGGCCGTGGTGAGGGCGAAGGCCGGTTCCGTCGTACGGATCCTGAGCAGGTCGCGGTGGGCGGCGGAGGTCCCGGTGATCTCGGGGCAGCCGGCGCCCGGCCCGGTCAGGAGGGGCTTCGCGTAAGGCCACTTGGGCTGGTTGTCGGCGGCCGGCGGGAGGCCCCGGCCGAAGCCGTTGCCGTCACGGCAGTCCCAGTGGATGGCGTTGAACCAGTCGCCGCTGTCGAAGGAGTTGCGGTCCAGCGACTTCGAACGCAGCAGGTCCGTGCCCGCCTGGGAGAGGGCGGGGCCCTGCGAGAGGGTCGCGGTGGCCATGGCGAGGACCTGCATGCGGGCCTTGTCCGCCTCCGGGGTGCCCTTCGGGAGCTTGAGGGTCAGGGCGTCGTACAGGGACTCGTTGTCGTGGGCGTCGGCGTAGGCCAGGGCGTCGCCGGGGGCGGCCGCGTAGCCGGCCGGGGCGCCGTTGTAGTCCAGCTCGGAGCCCTTGATCCGGCGGCCGGTGGTGTCGGTGAAGGCGTACGAGGCGAGGTTGCCGGTCAGCCCGACCTTGATCAGGTCCTGGGCGTGCAGCAGCCGGGCCCGCTGTTCCTCGGGGGTGCCGTTCGCGGGCGAGGAGTTGGGTGCGGTGAACAGTCCGGAGGCGAAGCCCTGGACCCCGGGGTCCTCGTCGAAGGGGCCGCCGCCGCGGACCGCGTCGCGCGAGCGGTCGGAGAACGTGGCGATGCCGGTGCCGGCCATGTTCTTCTGCGTGGCCTGCACGAACCGGGCGTCGTCGGCGACCTCGCCGAAGTTCCAGCCCTCGCCGTAGAGGACGATCCGCTTGCCGTCGACCCCGTCCTTGGCGAGGGTCAGCCCGTCGAGGGCCTTGCGCACGGCCAGGATGTTGTCCTTCGGGTGGTGCCCCATGAGGTCGAAGCGGAAGCCGTCGACCTTGTACTCCCTGGCCCAGGTGACGATCGAGTCGACGACGAGCCGGCCCATCATGGCGTTCTCGGGGGCGGTGTTGGCGCAGCAGGTGGAGGTGGCCACGGCGCCGTCGGGCAGCAGCCGCTGGTAGTAGCCGGGCACGATCCGGTCGAGGACCGACCGGTCCGACTGTCCGGCGGCCACGGTGTGGTTGTAGACCACGTCCATGACCGTGCGCAGTCCGGCGCCGTTCAGCGACTGGACCATCCTGCGGAACTCGACCGTGCGGGCGGTGCCGTTCGGGTCGCTCGCGTAGGAGCCCTCCGGCACGGTGTAGTGCAGCGGGTCGTAGCCCCAGTTGTAGGCGTCCTTCGCGGCGGAGGCGCCGACGCAGGCCTGCTGCTGTTCGCTGTCGGGGGCGTACGCCTTCAGGTCGCAGGCGGGTTCGGTGCGGTCGGCGGGCTTCTCCGGGATGGTGCCGATGTCGAAGGCCGGCAGCAGGTGGACGTAGGAGGTGCCGGCGGCGGCGAGGTCGCGCAGGTGCCGCATGCCGGCCGAGCCGGTGTCGGTGAAGGCCAGGTACTGGCCGGGGTGGGTGGTGGTGCGGTCCGCGACGGAGAAGTCCCGGACGTGGAGTTCCTGGATCTGCGCGGAGGTGAAGGGGACGGGCGCGGGCTTCTTGAGGTTCCGCCAGCCGGTCGGGGCGAGCTTCGGGTCGGTGAGGTCCACGGCCAGGCTGCGGGCGGAGTCGGTGGTCAGGGCGGTGGAGTACGGGTCGGTGACCAGGTTGCGGACCATCCGGCGGGTGCTCGGGGCCCAGACGGTGACGTCGTAGCGGTACGGCTTGCCGGTCCAGCTCCGCTCGCCGCGCACGGACCAGACGCCGGTGGCGTCGTCGCGCCGCATGGCGACGGTACGGCCGTCGAGTTCGAGGGAGACCTTCCGGGCGGTGGGGGCCCAGACGGAGAGGGTGGGACGGCCGTCCTTGAAGACGGGGCCGAGCGGGGCCGTGTTGGCGTACAGGTCGTCGAGGACGCCGGCGAGTTGCACGCCGGTGGCCGCGAGGACGGCGCCGTTCGCGGCGCGGGCGCTCGCGACGAGCTGGCCGCGCAGGGCCTCGCGGACCCGGTCGCGGTCGCGGGCGTCGACGGTGAAGGCGGCGTACGAGGCCAGGTGCGGGAACTTCTTCTTCTGGGCGGCGGTGAGTTCGGAGCGGTTCAGGCGCAGCCAGGCGGCGCCCTCCTCCTTCAGCCGTCCGTCGTCGACGGTGATGCGGCCCTCGCGGGAGGCGAGGAGCTGGAGGGAGGCGGCGGCCTCGGGGGCCTTCCAGGCCACGGTGTCGCGGTCGATCCAGACGGCCTCGGCCTTGCTGAGGTCAAGGGCTGCGGCCGAACCGGCGGGCTGCGGGAGGAGGTAGCGCTCCTTGCCGCCGAGCATCCACACCTCGTGGCCCGTGGCCTTCAGGTCCAGCGACTGGTCGGAGGGCAGGTCCTTCTCGTCGCCCTTGTGGAGGATGTAGCTCAGGCTCTGGGCGCCTTCGGCGAGCGGGACCTCGTACACCGCGCCGTAGGAGTCGGTGCGGGTGGGCTGTAGGGGCTTCGACCAGTCGGTGGGGTTCGCGGCGCCGGCCCAGACGTGCAGGCCCCAGCCGTCGTACGCGCCGTCGGGGCGCTGGTAGTGCAGGACGGCCTTGGTGGTGTCCTGCGGCGGTTGGGCGGGGCGTTCGGTGCGGGCCGCCTCCTTGCCCTGTTCGAGCCAGATCTCGCCGGTCCTCGTCACGTCGACGGCGCGGTCCGCGGCGACGTCCTTGTTCCCGTCCCTGTCGATGACCAGATAGTTCACCGAGGAGGCGCCGGGCTTCAACCGGACGTACGCGAAGGCCCCGTACGCGTCACGGCCGGTGAACGCGTGGCCCTCGGGCCAGGGCGTGGCCTCGCCCTCGGCGATGTCGCCCCAGGCGTACAGCCGCCAGTTCGCGTAGTCGCCGTCGGGCCGGTTGTAGTGCACCACCGCGTACTCGCGCTGCGTCGCGCCGGGGACCTCCACGGGCGGGGCCTGGCCGGCGACGGACTCGGCGAGGGCGCTCGCGGTGCGACCGGCGGAGTCGACGACGACCGCCTTGTAGCGCAGCGGGGTGCCGGGCGCGGCCGTGACGTGCTGGGTGACCCGGTACGGGGCGTGGTCGGCCGAGCCGAGGACCTGCCACTTCCCGGCGCCGGCCTGGGCGGCGAAGACGACCCGGTTCAGGGAGCCCCCGGTGGCCTCGGCGGACAGTTCGACGGTGCCGGTGGCGCCGGCGGCCGGGGCCTTCAGGGTCAGGGACGGCCCGGTCACGGGCGGGGCGAGGGGGGCGGTGGCCCGCAGGACCACCGAGCCCAGCGCGGGGACGGTGACCGTGAGCTTGCCGGCGGCGGACGCCCGGACGGTGCCGGCGTACGGGGAGGTGCCGCCGTACAGGGTGCGGTAACCGGCGCCGGCCGGCGCGTCGAGCTCCACGGTGCGGGGGCCGGTCGCGTTGTTCGAGGCCACCAGGTACTCGGTACGGGTACGGACGTCGGTCCGGGCGACCGCGTGGACGGAGTCGGTGTCCAGGCGCGCGCTCTGGACGCCGTCCCGCAGGGCCGGGTGGTCCCGGGTCAGCTTCGCGAGAGCACTGATCTGCTGGTAGAGCGGGTGCTCCGGATCGTAGGCGTCGCTCGCGTGGGTACGCGCCGTGCCGAGCTGGTCGTCGTCCAGGTAGTCGGCGGTCCGCGAGGCGAACAGGGGCTGCCGGGCGTCCTTGTCACCGCCGGCGCCCGTGAAGCCCTGCTCGTCACCGGAGTAGATCACCGGATTGCCCCGGGAGAGGAACATCAACTCGTTGGCCAGCCGGTAGCGGTCCAGCAGCTCCCGCTCCCCCGCCTGCGGCCGGTCCTGCTTCAGGAAGGCCCCGAAGCGGCCCATGTCGTGGTTGCCGAGGAAGGTGACCTGCTCGTAGGCGTTCGCCTTGTCGGTGGTGTACCGGTGGTCGTCGGCCAGCACCGAGCCCAGCCGCGAGGCCCCCGCGCCCTGGGAGGCGTACGCGCGGATCGCGTCCTGGAGCGGGAAGTCGAGGGTCGCGTCGAGCCGGCCCCGGGTCACGTACGGGGAGGTGACGGCGGTGTCGGCGGAGTACACCTCGCCGAACATGAAGAAGTCCTCGCGGCCCCGCTTGGCCGCGTACGCGTCCAGGGCCGTGGCCCACTGCGTCCAGAACCCGGTGTTGACGTGCTTGACCGTGTCGATCCGGAAGCCGTCGATGTCGAAGTCCCGGACCCACTTCTCGTAGATCTTCTCCATCCCGTCGACCACCTCGGGACGCTCGGTCCACAGGTCGTCGAGGCCGGAGAAGTCACCCTGCTCGGAGGACTCGCCGGCGAAGGTGGAGTCGCCCCGGTTGTGGTACATCGACGGATCGTTGAGCCAGGCCGGGACCTTGACCTTCTTCTTCGCCGCGGGCACGACGGGGGTCCGCGGGAAGGAATCGGCGTCCGTCGCCGGGAACTTCCGCTTCCCGTCGGCGTACTCCGAGTCGTCGAAGGGCACCCCGTCCCTGGTCAGGTACGGGAAGGCGCCCTTGGAGAGGTAGCCGCGCGAGGCCTCGCGGTAATCGACGACGTCCGCGGTGTGGTTGGTGATGACGTCGAAGAAGACCTTCATCCCCTTCCCGTGCGCCTTGTCGATCAGCCGCTCCAGGTCGGCGTTGGTGCCGAAGTGCGGGTCCACCTGCGTGAAGTCGGTGATCCAATAGCCGTGGTAGCCGGCCGAGACGTCGGCTCCCGCGCCCTGCACCGGCTGGTTCTTGAAGATCGGCGCCATCCAGATGGCCGTCGTGCCGAGCCCCTTGATGTAGTCCAGCCGGTCCGTCAGCCCCTTGAGGTCACCGCCCTGGTAGAAGCCCTTGTCCGTCGGATCCAGACCGGTCTCCAGCCGGGAGCCGGTCAACCCGCCCCGGTCGTTGCGCGGATCGCCGTTCGCGAACCGGTCCGGGAGCACGAAGTAGAACTGCTCCCGGGTCAGGTCGTGGCGGGCCGGCTCGGCGGCCAGCGCGGCGTCCGAGGGCGGGGCCGGCGGCCGGGAGGCGGCCGACGCCGGGAGGGCGGGCAGGAGCGTCACGGCCAGGGTGGCGGCGATCACTCCCGCGGCGGGGCGTATCAAGGCAAGGACTCCTCGGTCACGTGTCTGCGTGGGACGAGGGCCGCCCGGCGGTGGCGGGGAGTGAGGTGCCGGGCGACCCTGGTTCGGGGGCGGGGTCAGTTGCGCCAGGTGTCGGTCAACGTGACCCGACCGCTCGCGGGAACGGTGGCGGAGCGGTTGGCGCCGCTCTCCCAGGTGACGTTCCCGGAGGCGTCCTTGCGCACGTACTTGTACGAGAAGGACGTGCCGGGCGGGAGCGTGACGTCGAGCTTCCACACCGGGTAGGCCGCCGGGTCCAGCTTCGGGGCGACGGAGGTGTTCCAGTTCCCGAGCTCGGCCCGGTCACCCGTCACGTGGATGTTCTGGCCGAGGACCGTGGAGGCGTTCACCCCGAACGAGGCCCCGGCCTCCGCCGCGGGCGGCGGGGTGGTGCCGCCGGCGCAGGTGCGGGCGTTCACGTGCAGGGCCACCGCGCTGCCGGCGCCGAGGGTGGCCGTGAACCGGCCGGCGGAGTCGACCGTGACCGTGCGCCCGCTCTGGACGTCGCAGTACCCGCCCGCCGGGAGGGACGTCTGGAAGGTCCGGGTCAGCGCCGAGCCCTCGTGGTTGAGCGCCACGTACGCCTTGGCGCCGCGCCCGAACGCGATCTGGTCACCGCCGTTGTCCCACCAGTCGGTGACGGACTGGCCGCGCGCGGCGTTGCGGAAGGCCACCATGGAGGAGATCTCCCGCCACGCGTGCTGACACTTCCAGCCGTCGGCGTAACAGGCTTTCACCGAACCGCCGTTGGGCGGCCCGGCGTCCTTCTGGCTCCACTCGTAGCCGGAGTGCACGTCCGGCGATCCGTAGGGCCAGGCCAGCATGAAGACGTTGGCGAGGGTGTAGGCGGAGCCGTCCTTGTAGCTGAGGGTGTCACCGCCGCGCTCGGTGTCGTGGTTGTCGACGAAGACGGCGGACTGCCCGGAGGGCATGTACCCCCACGCCTCGCCGAGGTTCTTCAGGTGGGCGAGGTTCTCGCTCTGGAAGACCCGCTTCAGATCGCGGGCGTAGCGGAACTCCTGCACGTCCCCGTTGCCCAGGTACTCGGACGGCGACACGGCCTCGCCCGCACCGAAGATCGCCTCCTGCTTCCAGTAGGCGGAAGGGTTGCTCAGCCGGGACTTGATGTTGGCGAGGTCGGCGGCCGGCATGTGCTTGGCCGCGTCGATCCGGAAGCCGTCGACGCCGAGGGAGAGCAGGTCGTTGAGGTAGCCGGCGATCCGGCCGCGCACGTAGTCCTCGCCGGTGTCGAGGTCGGCGAGCTGCACCAGCTCGCAGTTCTGGACGTTGCCCCGGTCCTGGTAGTTCGAGATCGTCGCCCGACAGTCGTCCATGTCTGCGCCGGAGTAGAGGCCGGGGTAGCCGTACTTCGTGTACGAAGAGCCGCCCGTCCCGGTGCCGTCGGCGGCGGCCATGTGGTTGATGACGGAGTCGGCGACCACCTTCACGCCGGCGGCGTGACAGGTGTCGACCATCCCCTTGAAGGCAGTCCGGTCACCGAGCCGCCCGGCGATCTTGTAGCTGACGGGCTGGTACGAGGACCACCACTGGTCGCCCTGGATGTGCTCCTGCGGAGGCGACACCTGGACGTACCCGTACCCGGCGGGTCCCAGACTATCGGTGCAGGCCCGCGCGACGGAGTCGAAGCGCCACTCGAACAACACGGCGGTGACGTCCTTGGCGCCGGGAGTGGCGGCGACCGCCCGGGGGGCCTGAACGGTGAAGGACGCGGCGACAAGTGCGGTGGCGGCGAACAGGGTTGTGACTCTGGCGGTTCTTGCAGCGCTGACAGCTCTGGCAGGCATGCGGGGGCCTCCTGGCGGAAGAGGTGGGGATTGCAGCGACGGTAGGTGCCAGGCCGAACCCCTGCAAGACCTTGCGCAAGGGATTGCAGATTTGTTTCGTCGACGTGTCCCGGTCTGTGCCGGAACGCCGCCGCGGGGCGGGGGTGGGGGCGGGGCGGGGGTGTGAGGGGGGGTGGCCGCTCGGGCGGGGGTGTGAGGGGTTGGGGGCGTCCCGTCAGTCCACTGTCCTTCCGGTTCGGGCCGGTCCCTCAAGGGCGCTCGCTGCGCTCGCGTCGCTTCGCGATGGCCTGCGGCCACCCTTGACCGACCGGTCCGAACCGGAATGCCAAAGACTGTCGGGAAGCCCCCGAAGGATGGCCGGGGGGTGTGCGCAGGGAGAACGGGCCCGTCAGAGAGGTGCGAGGAGGCTCCGCTCGCAGAACTCCCCCGAACAACACATCAAGAAGTCACGGGCGAGCGCGCCCGAGGTCGCACCAGATCGCTACACACTTGCTCTCGGCCAAGCGTCTACAACCCGTCGTGTGCTGGGCATAAGCCGCACCAGGTCGCTGCTGGTGAGTCTCGGCTCAGCGTCTGCGGCCCGTCTGCGGTCGGGCGTAAGCCACCCAAGGTCATGACCTGGTCGGCCACGATCGGCGGGTGCCTCTGCGTCCCTGATGAGGGACTTGTGGGGAGTGCCGGGCGGTCTGACGGAGTCTGTGGTTGAAGGAGATGTCTTTCCGCTCCACCAACACCCACCCACACCCACTGGCGCTCTGTCTGCCTGCCCTGAAGGTCTCGAACGGCAACAGAGGACGATCGGATCATCCCCGATTGACGTCAAGCACCCAACGATCCACGCGTGCGCCCCTGATCACCCGCAGGCGCCTCTCCCACGCGCACCCATCGCCCGGATCGCTGCTTGTGTCCAGCCCCGGACGGCCTGCGGACGCTGAGTCGAGAGCAAGTGTGTAGCGATCTGGCGCGTGCCCGAGACGAGTGCCGGCGACATCTTGGGAGTCGGATCTGACGAGTCCTGCGAGCGGAGCCTCCTCGCACCTCTCTGACGGGCCCGTTCTCCCTGCGCACACCCCCCGGCCATCCTTCGGGGGCTTCCCGACAGTCTTTGGCATTTCGGTTCGGACCGGTCGGTCAAGGGTGGCCGCAGGCCATCGCGAAGCGACGCGAGCGCAGCGAGCGCCCTTGAGGGACCGGCCCGAACCGGAAGGACAGTGGACTGACGGGACGCCCCCAACCCCTCACACCCCCGCCCGAGCGGCCACCCCCCACCCGCACCCCCGACCCCGCCCCGCCCCTCAGTCCCCCGGCCCCTGGCCCGTCGAGCCTCTCACCACCAGTTCTGGTTGGAAGACGTACTCCGTGCGCTGGACCGGCGTTCCCGACACCGCTTCGAGCAGGGCGCCCACCGCGGCCGTCGCCATCGCGCGGACCGGTTGGCGGACCGTGGTCAGCGGGGGGTCCGTGAAGGCGATCAGCGGGGAGTCGTCGAAGCCGACGACCGACACGTCCTCCGGTACGCGCAGTCCCCGCTCTCGGGCCGCGCGGATGACACCGAGCGCCATCGGGTCGCTGCCGCACACGATGCCGGTGCATCCGCGGTCGAGCAGGGCTCCGCCCGCCGCGTGGCCGCCCTCGACGGTGAACAGGGTGCGCTGGATGAGCCCTTCGGCGGCGGCCGAGGGCAGGGCGGCGGTGAAGCCGGCTTCCTTGCGCGCCGACGGGACGTAGCGCGTCGGCCCGATGGCCAGGCCGATGCGGCGGTGCCCGAGGTCTTCCAGGTGCCGGACGGCCATGTCGGCGGCCGCCCGGTCGTCCGGGGAGATGAAGGGCGCGTTGACGTGCTCGTTGAATCCGTTGATCAGGACGAACGGCACGCCCCGGGCGGCGAGCCGTTGGTAGCGCGAGGGGTCGGTGGAGGAGTCCGCGTGCAGGCCGGACAGGAAGACGATGCCGGTGACCCCCCGCTCCTCCAGTTGCTCGACCAGCTCGTCCTCGGTGGCCCCGCCCGGTGTCTGGGTACAGAGCACCGGTGTGTACCCGTGCCCCGCCAGCGCCTGCTCTATGACCTGGGCGAACGCCGGGAAGATGGGGTTGGTGAGTTCCGGGATGAGCAGCCCCACGAGGCCGTTGCTGCGGCGTTTGAGCCGCACCGGGCGTTCGTAGCCCAGCAGGTCGAGCGCGGCCAGCACCTTGTGCCGGGTGCCGGCCGCGACGCCCGCTTTCCCGTTGAGGACGCGGCTGACGGTCGCCTCGCTGACCTGGGCCTGCGCGGCGATGTCCGTCAACCTGAGGGGGTTGGTCACCCCTGCCACCACACCGCCGTGTCGCCGGGCAGTACGTCCGGGTCGGTCAGCTCGGCGCTGGCCAGCAGTGCCGTGCCGGGCAGCGGCATGCGTACGGGTTCCCCGGTGGTGTTGACCGTGCAGGTGAACGCGCCGCGACGGAAGGCCAGTACGCCTTCGGGGGCCTCCAGCCAGTGGACGGAGTCGCCCGCGCCCAGGTCGTCGCGCTCGCGGCGGATGCGCAGCGCGGCCCGGTACAGCTCCAGCGTGGAGTGCGGGTCGCCGGTCTGCGCGGCGACGCTCAGGCCGGCCCAGTCGGCGGGCTGCGGCAGCCAGCTGCCGCCGCTGCCGAAGCCGTACGGGGCTTCCTCGCCCGACCACGGGATCGGTACGCGGCAGCCGTCGCGGAGTCCGTCCTGGCCGTTCTCCTTGAAGAAGGACGGGTCCTGGCGGACGGCGTCGGGGAGGTCGACGACCTCGGGCAGGCCGAGTTCCTCGCCCTGGTAGACGTACGCGGATCCGGGCAGCGCCAGCATCAGCAGCGCGGCGGCCCGCGCCCGGGCCAGACCCCGCGCGCCGCCCCCGTACCGGGTCACGTGCCGCACCACGTCGTGGTTGGACAGCACCCACGTCGTCGGCGCACCCACGGGGCGCATGGCGTCGAGGGAGTCGTCGATGGCGGAGCGCAGCGCCTCGGCGTCCCAACCGGTGTTCAGGTAGTGGAAGTTGAAGGCCTGGTGGAGTTCGTCGGGGCGCAGGTACAGCGCGGTGCGGTCGGCGCTGGGGGTCCAGGCCTCGGCGACGCCGATGCGGTCGCCGGCGTACTCGTCGAGGACGGTGCGCCAGGAGCGGTAGATCTCGTGGACGCCGTCCTGGTCGAAGAAGGGGAGGACCTGGTTGCCGAGGAGCTTGAGTTGTTCGTCGCGGCCGAGGTCGGGCAGGCCGGGGGCCTTGACGAGGCCGTGGGCGACGTCGATGCGGAAGCCGTCTGCGCCGAGGTCGAGCCAGAATCGCAGGATGGAGCGGAACTCGTCCTGGACGGCGGGGTGTTCCCAGTTGAAGTCGGGCTGCTCGGGTGCGAAGAGGTGCAGGTACCACTCGCCGTCCTCGACGCGGGTCCAGGCGGGGCCGCCGAAGATCGATTCCCAGTCGTTGGGCGGCAGGGAGCCGTCGGCGCCCTGGCCGGGCCGGAAGTGGAAGCGTTCGCGCAGGGGGGTTCCGGGGCCTTCGCGGAGTGCCTGCTTGAACCATTCGTGCTGGTCGGAGCAGTGGTTGGGGACGAGGTCCACGATGATGCGCAGGCCCAGGGCGTGGGCTTCGCGGATCACGGCGTCGGCGTCGTGCAGGGTGCCGAACATGGGGTCGATGGCCCGGTAGTCGGCGACGTCGTATCCGGCGTCGGCCTGCGGGGAGGCGTAGAAGGGGCTGAGCCAGACGGCGTCGACGCCCAGTTCCTTGAGGTAGGGCAGTCGGCTCCGGATGCCTTCGAGGTCCCCCATGCCGTCCCCGTTGGAGTCGGCGAAGCTGCGTGGATAGACCTGGTAGATCACCGCTTCTCTCCACCAGCCGGGCTGGGTACCGGTCGTGGTGGGGAGGGCGTCGGCGAGGTGCTGGGTCATGTCGTCCTTGAAGAGATCGGGCCGGTGATGCGGGAGCAGGCAGGGGTGGTCAGCCCTTGGTCGCGCCTGCGGTCATTCCGGCGACGAGGTGACGCTGGGCGAAGAGGAAGAAGACGGCGGCGGGGATGGCGATGAGGACCGAGGCGGCGGTCATCGCTCCCCAGTTGGAGGTGTACTGCGTGACGAAGGTCTGCAGTCCGCCGGCCAGGGTGAGGTTCTCGTCGCCGACCATGAAGGCGGAGGCGTAGGCGACTTCGCCCCAGGCGGTGATGAAGGCGTAGAAGCCGGTCACGGCGAGGCCGGGTTTGGCCAGGGGCAGGATGAGTCGCCAGAAGGTGCCGAAGGGGTTGAGTCCGTCGACGCGGCCGGATTCGTCGATCTCCACCGGGATGGTGTCGAAGAAGCCCTTCATCATCCAGGCGCAGAAGGGCACGGCGATGGTGAGGTACGTGATGATCAGGCCGACGGGCTGGTTGAGCAGGCCGAGCTGTCCCATGAGGTTGTAGAGCGGGACGATGAGGATGGCCATGGGGAACATCTGCGTGATGAGCAGGGTCCACATGAGCGGTTTCATGCCGGGGAACTTGAACCGGCTGACGGCGTAGCCGGTGGTGGCCGCGATGAACACGCCGAGGATCGTGGTGACGCCGGCGACGAGGACGGAGTTGGCGAACCAGGAGAAGAAGGAGGTCGACTCCACCAGGTAGCGGTAGTTGTCGAGGGTGGGTTCCTTCACGAAGTCGGTGCTGATGGCGTGCTTCGCGGGCTTGATGGAGGTCAACAGGACCCACAGGACCGGGAAGACGGCGATGACGGACGCGACGACCAGGGTGGCGTGGAGTCCGACGGAGGCGGTCGGGGAGCGGCGGCGTCCCCGGCGGGGTCCGGCCGCCTGTTCCTTGTTCGTGGCGGTCGACACGGTCACCACACCTCTCCCTGCTTGCGCAGCGAGCGCCGGTAGACCAGCGCGAAGATCATGAGCAGGGCGAGGATGAGCACGCCCCAGGTGGCGGAGCCCGCGAAGTCGCGGGGGCTGGCCACGAAGGCCTGGCGGAAGGCCTGGGTCACCAGGATCTCGGTGGAGTCGCCGGGTCCACCCCGCGTCAGCAGGAAGATCACCGGGAACATGTTGAAGGTCCAGATGGTGGAGAGCAGGATCACCGTCATGCTGACGGCGCGCAGGCCGGGCAGGGTGATGTGCCGGAACCGCTGCCAGGGGGTGGCGCCGTCCATCTCGGCGGCTTCGTAGAGTTCGCCGGGGATGGACTGGAGGCCGCCGAGGAGGGCGACCATCATGAAGGGGACGCCGAGCCAGACGTTGACGGTGATGACGGAGACCTTGGCCCACGTCGGATCGTCGAGCCACGGGATGGCGGAGATGCCGCCGCCGTCGAGCAGTTTGTTGAGGATGCCGTTGTCGCGGTTGAAGAGGAACCGCCAGGCGAAGACGGACACGAAGCCGGGGACGGCCCAGGGCAGGATGAGTGCCATCCGGTAGGCGGCGCGGCCCTTGAAGTCGCGGTTGAGCATGGTGGCCAGGGCCAGTCCGAGCGCGAAGGTGATCGACACGCACAGGACGGTCCAGCTGACCGTCCACACCAGCCGTTGCAGGAACACCGGGTCGGTGAGGACGGCCGCGTAGTTGTCGAGGCCGACGAACTCGTAGGTGGCCTCGATGTGGTTGGCGCCGATCGTGCGGCCGACGTTGCGCTCGTTGGCGTCGGTCAGCGACAGGTAGACGCCGCGGACGAGGGGCCAGCCGATGATGACGCCGAGGACGAGCACCACGGGGGTGATCATCGTCCAGGCGTACCAGTGGGTGGCCAGCGCGCGCTTGAAGCCACCGCGATTCCCGCTGTCAGTCCTGCGGCTCCGGCCGCGGGCCGCGATGTCGTCGCTCTTGGCGCCGTCATCGTTGCCCGCGGCCTTCGCCACCGACTGGCTGGTGTGAGCAGCCATGGCCTTGTTACTTCCAGCCCTTGAGGATCTTGCGGAACTCGACGCCGGCCGCCTTGGCCGCGTCCTCGGGGCTTGCCGCCCCGGTGACCGCCTTGGTGTATTCGACCTTCAGCGGCTCGAAGAGGGAGCCGTTCTCCGGGATCCAGGCGCGCTCGACGGCCTTGTCGACGGCCGGCTTGAAGAACTGGACCATCTCGCTGCCCTTGACGTCCGGCTGCTCGTAGGCGGCCGTGCGGGTCGGGAGCAGGCTCAGGTCCTTGGCGGACTGGACCTGGACCTCCTGGGAGGTCATGTACTCCACGAAGGCGTGGGCGGCGGTGCGGTTCTTGGAGCCGGCGTAGACGGCGAGGTCGTGGCCGCCCTGCGGGGCGCCGGCCTTGACGGAGCCGGCCGGGACGGCGGCGACGCCGAGGTTGGCCTTGTCCTTGAACTGGTCGCCGGCGTAGCTGTCGGCGACGGCCCAGGGGCCGTTGATCATCATGGCGACCTCGCCCGACTTGAAGGCGGTCTGCATGTTGACCCAGCCGTCGGTGGCGTTGGTGATCGCCGCGCCGGAGGTGACCAGGTCGCGGGCGGTCTTGAAGGCCTTGACGCCCGCGGCGTTGTCAACGGTGACCGTCTTGGTCTTCGCGTCGACGAGGTCGCCGCCCTCGCCGTAGATCAGCGGGAGGAACCAGTAGGAGTCGTCGCCGCGCAGGTACAGGCCGGCCTTGCCGGTCTTCGCCTTGATGGCGGCGGAGGCGGTCTTCAGCTCCTCCAGCGTGGTGGGGGGCTTGACGCCGGCGTCCGCGAGCATCTTCTTGTTGTAGAAGAGGCCGAGGGTGTCGATGACCTGCGGGACGGCGTAGGTCTTGCCCTCGTACTTGCCGCTGGCCGCGGCCTGCGGGAGGAACTCCGCGTCGACCTTCTTGGCGGTCTCGGCGGGTACCTCGTCGAGGTAGCCGAGGGAGGCGAAGTCGGCGACCCAGCCGACGTCGGCGCGGATCACGTCAGGGGCCTCGGAGCCGCTGGTGAAGGCGTTCTTGGCCTTGTTCTGCGCGTCGCCGTACGGGACGTTGACGTACTTGACGGTGACCTTGGGGTGCTTCGCGGTGAACGCCTCGGCGATCTTCTGGAAGCTGGCCTTCTCGGCGTCGTTCGAGGTGTCCCACCACGTCACCGTGCCGGTCAGCTCACCGCCGGCCTTGGTGTCGCCGTTGTCGTTCCCGCTGTCACCGCTGCAAGCCGTCGCCGCGAGCGCCAGGGCCGCGACCAGCGCGGTGGCCGCTATGCCACGCCGCATATGAACTCCTTCGATGATCCCGGCCGCTTCCTCGCGGTCCCGAGTTGCCAGGAACGTAACAAGACTGAAAGCCGACCGAAAGACCTTGCGGCAACTTTCTGCAAGTGATGGTGATCGTTACATCCGTGTGTCCGTACGGTTGCCGCAGCTTGCTGTTAGTTCGAGTCGGCTTCGAGTCCCCGGGCCCGCAACCAGGGGGTGTGTCGCCGCGTTGACCCCGACATGACCCATGAGCTGACCGCGCCCCGGCTTGCAAGCGCTTCCAGCAACACCGGCGCGAGCGGCGGCTGGTGGCGCGATGCCGTCATCTATCAGGTGTACGTGCGTTCCTTCGCCGACAGCGACGGCGACGGCGTCGGCGACCTGAACGGGGTGCGCGAGCGGCTCCCCCACCTGGCCCGGCTGGGGGTCGACGCCGTGTGGCTGACCCCCTTCTACGTCTCCCCGCAGGCGGACGGCGGCTACGACGTCGCCGACTACCGGGCCGTGGATCCGCTCTTCGGCGATCTGTCCGACGCGGCCGAGCTGCTGCGGGCCGCGCACGCCCAGGGGCTGCGGGTGATCGTGGACGTGGTGCCGAACCACACCTCCGAGGAGCACCCGTGGTTCCGGGCGGCCCTGGAGGATCCCGCCGCCCGGGAGCGGTACCACTTCCGTCCGGGGCGGGGCGTGGCCGGCGAGCTGCCGCCGAACGACTGGGAGTCGATCTTCGGGGGGCCCGCCTGGACCCGTGTCGAGGACGGGCAGTGGTACCTGCACCTGTTCGCGCCCGAGCAGCCCGACCTCGACTGGGACCATCCCGAGGTGGCGGCGGAGTTCGCGGACGTGCTGCGGTTCTGGTTGGACCTCGGTGTGGACGGGTTCCGGGTGGACGTGGCGCACGGCATGGTCAAGGCGCCCGGGCTGCCGGACATCGGCCGCGGCGCCCAGGCCACCCTGATCGGCACGGAGCCGCTCCCCTTCTTCGACCAGGACGGGGTGCACGCGATCCACCGTTCCTGGCGGCGGCTCCTCGACGCGCACGAGGGCCCGCGGCCGGGGCCCGCGATCGGGGTGGCGGAGGCCTGGGCCCCGACCTCGGAGCGGCTCGCGCTGTACGTGCGGCCCGACGAGCTGCACCAGGCCTTCAACTTCCGCTTCCTGAACTGTCCGTGGGACGCGGGCGCGATGCGCACCGTCATCGACGAATCGCTGGCCGCGACGGCTTCCGTGGGTGCGCCGACGACGTGGGTGCTCTCGAATCACGACGTGGTGCGGCACGTGACCCGGTACGGGGGCGGCGCGCGGGGTCTGGCCCGGGCGCGGGCCGCCGCGCTGCTGATGCTGGCGCTGCCCGGATCCGCGTACGTCTACCAGGGCGAGGAACTCGGCCTGCCCGAGGTCGTCGACCTCCCCGACACCGTCCGCCAGGACCCCGCCTTCCACCGCGGCTCCGGGCAGGACGGGCTGCGTGACGGCTGCCGGATCCCGCTCCCCTGGTCCGGGGAGGCGCCTCCGTACGACTTCGGGCCGGGCGGCAGCTGGCTGCCGCAGCCCGCCGACTGGGCGGGGCTCAGCGTCGCCGCGCAGACCGGCGACCCGCATTCCACGCTGGAGCTGTACCGGGCGGCGCTGGAGCTGCGGCGCGCGTTGCCCGGGCTGGGCTCCCCGGACGCAGGGGGCCTGACGTGGCTGCCCGCTCCGGAGGGGGTGCTGCTGTTCACCCGCCCCGGCTTCGCCTGCACCCTCAACACCCGGCCCCAGGCGCTCCAACTCCCCTCGCCGGGGCGGCCGGTGCTCTCCAGTGCACCCGTGGAGACGGACGGTCGCAGTGTCCTGTTGCCCCCGGACTCGTGCACGTGGTGGGCATTGTGACGCGTGACCGGTACAGTCCAATCCCGTGACCGCACGGCTAGCCGACATCGCAGCCCAGGCGGGGGTCAGCGAAGCCACAGTCAGCCGCGTGCTCAACGGCAAGCCCGGTGTGGCCGCAGGCACCCGCGAATCCGTGCTGGCCGCGCTCGACGTGCTCGGCTACGAGCGGCCCGTGAAGCTGCGCCAGCGCAGCGCCGGACTCGTCGGTCTGATAACCCCCGAACTCGACAACCCGATCTTTCCGGCGCTGGCGCAGGTCATCGGGCAGGCACTGACCCGGCAGGGGTACACCCCGGTGCTGGCCACGCAGACGCCCGGCGGGTCCACCGAGGACGAGCTGACGGAGATGCTGGTGGACCGGGGGGTCTCCGGGATCATCTTCGTGTCCGGTCTGCACGCCGACACCACGGCCGACATGGGGCGCTACGACCAGCTCCGCGGGCAGGGCGTTCCGTACGTCCTCATCAACGGCTTCTCCGACAAGGTCCAGGCTCCGTTCGTCTCCCCCGACGACCGGGCGGCGATGCAGCTCGCGGTGACCCATCTGACGGCGCTCGGTCACACGCGGATCGGCCTCGCGGTCGGACCGAAGCGGTTCGTGCCGGTGTTGCGCAAGATCGAGGGTTTCCGGCTCGGCATGAAGGAACGACTCGGACTCGACGAGGCCGAGGTCGAGGAGTTGATCCAGCACTCCCTGTACACGCTGGAGGGCGGGCAGGCCGCGGCGACCGCGTTGATCGCGCGGGGCTGCACGGCGGTGGTGTGCGCGAGCGACATGATGGCGCTCGGTGCGATCCGGGCCGCGCGGCAGCAGGGCCTGAAGGTTCCGCAGGACGTGTCGGTGGTGGGCTTCGACGACTCCCCTCTCATAGCGTTCACGGATCCGCCGCTGACCACGATCAGGCAGCCGGTGCAGGCCATGGGGCAGGCAGCGGTCCGGACCCTGCTGGAGGAGATCGGCGGTACGCCGGCCCCGCACAGCGAGTTCGTCTTCCTCCCCGAGTTGGTGGTCCGCGGTTCGACCGCGTCCGGGCCCAGGCAGCGGCGTACGCCCTGAGGGGATCCCGTCATCCCCGGGGTTGAGCGGGCGGTCCCAAGACCGTCCCACGGGATGATCGAAGGCGAGAACGTATCTGGCAGACTCTTTCCCCATGGGTGAAGCGAGCGTGAAGACACTGGAAACCCGGACGGACGTCTCGTCACCCACCGTGACCGAGAATGAGGCCCGCCCGGCCTCCGAGCGTTCTCTTCTCACCCGACTCCGCGCGCCCCGCCGGCCCCGGATCTGGTTCGAGGTCCTGCTGATCGCGATCAGCTACTGGACCTACTCGCTGATCCGCAACGCCGTCCCGGAGCAGAAGGCGGTCGCGCTGTCGAACGCCGACTGGATCTGGAGCGTCGAGCGCACCCTGGGCATCGCCGTGGAGCAGTCGATCAACCACGCCGTCAACTCGGTGACGTGGTTGATCGTCGGCATGAACTACTACTACGCGACGCTGCACTTCGTCGTGACCATCGGCGTGCTGGTGTGGATCTACCGCTTTCACCCGGGGCGGTACGCGGGCACCCGCATGGTGCTCTTCGCCACCACCGGCGTCGCCCTGGTCGGGTACTTCTTCTACCCGCTCGCGCCGCCCCGGTTGATGAACGGGCAGGACTTCATCGACACCGTGCTGGTCCACCACACCTGGGGTTCGATGGCCTCGGGCGACCTCAAGCACATGTCGAACCAGTACGCCGCCATGCCGTCGATGCACATAGGGTGGTCGCTCTGGTGCGGGCTGACGATCTTCGCGATCGCGTCCGCGCCCTGGGTCCGGATCCTGGGCCTGCTGTACCCGACGGCGACGCTGGTCGTCATCGTGGCCACCGCGAACCACTTCTGGCTCGACGCCGTGGGCGGCATGCTCTGCCTGACCTTCGGGTACGCCGTCTCGCGCGCCTGGTACGGATCGCTCCCGCACCGACTGCCCCGCCACCCCCGGGCCGTGGACCGGCATCCGGTGGCGGCGGCGCTGGCGAACCGCTTCAGGCGCTGACGGTACTGCCGGCCGTCGCGCCGACCGTACCGCCGACCCCCGCGCCGACCGTTCTCGCGCGTCCGTGCCTCATCGGCCCGCGCGGTGCGTGATCCGGCCGCCCGACATCGTGAGCCGGATCGGTGCCTCGGCCACCTCGTTCGGCGCCGCGTCCACGGGGTCGAGGGTGAAGGCCGTCAGGTCCGCCCGGAAGCCGGCCGCGATGCGGCCCGCCACCTTCTCCTCGCCGGCCGCGAGCGCGGCGTGCGAGGTCATGCCCTCCAGTGCCATCAGCCCGGTGAGGGCGGCTCCCGTCGAGGCCGCACCGAGGGGGCTGCGGGCGGTCACCAGGACCTGGCGGGCGTCGTGGTGGGCGATGGGCCAGTCCGAGCCGAGGGCGAGCACCGCCCCGGCGTCGCGCAGGTCGCGGCAGCGCCAAGCGCGGTCCGCGCGGGCGTCCCCGAGTCGTTTGGACCACTCGTCGCTGTGGTCGGCCCGGGTGTACGCGGTGTGCGGCGGCTGCATCGAGGCGATCACCCCGAGTTCCGCGAACCGCTTCAGCTGGTCGTCGGGGACGGTCTCGATGTGCTCGATCCGGTGCCGTGCCCGGGCCTGCGGGCCCAGGTCCGCCACCGTGTCCAGGACGTGTCGGACGGCGGCGTCCCCGATGGCGTGGGTGGCGGTGCCGACGCCGGCGGCGTCGAGGGTGTGTACCGCGCGGGAGTAGGCGCGGGGGTCGGGCCAGAAGGCGTCCGTGCCCTGGCCGTGGCAGTCGGCGTGCTCCAGCCAGGCCGTTCCGCCCTCGACGGTGCCGTCCATGAAGAACTTCACGCCGCCGACCTGCCAGTGGCGGCCGCGCAGGAGTTGGAGTTCGACGAGTTCCTCCAGTTCGTCGGGGCCGGCGCCCGGCATGCACCAGGGGGACAGCCGCAGGCGCAGCGGCAGGTCGCCCTCGTACTCGACGGTGGAGAGCAGGGCCGGTACGTCCCCGTCGCCGAGGTCCATCACGTGGGCGCCGGTGAGTCCGCCGGCGGCCATCTCGGCGAGGAGGGCGAGGAGGCGGCCGCGGCGTTCGGCGGAGGAGGACTTGGGGACGAGGGCGCCGACGAGGTCCATCGCGGCGTGTTCGACGAGGTGGCCGGTGGGTCGGCCCTGCGCGTCGCAGACGATCTCGGAGCGCTGGGCGAAGGTGCGGGGCCCGGTGATGCCGGCGGCCCGCAGGGCCGCTTCGGAGGCGAGGGCGGAGTGTCCGTCGTACAGGCGCAGGAAGGCGGGGGCGCCGGCCAGGGCGCCCTCGACGAGGGAGCGGTCGACGGGGCGACCGCCGAAGGCGTTGTGGTCGAGGCCGTGGCCGACGATCCAGCCTCCGGGGCCGCGGTCGGCGGCGCGCAGGGCGGCGCGGAGCTGGTCGAGGTCCCGGACGGCGGAGAGGTCGGTCCCGGTGGCCATCTCGATGCCCCAGACGGGGTGGCTGTGGGAATCGGTGAGGCCGGGGGTGAGGGTGGCGCCGCCGAGGTCGATCACCTCGGTGGCGGGTCCGCGCCAGTCCCGTACGTCGCTCTCGTCGCCGACGGCGAGGATCTCGCCGTCGCGGACGGCTACCGCGCGGGCCTCGGGGCGGTCGGGGTCGAGGGTGCGGACGCGGGCTCCGGTGAGGACGGTGTCGGCAGCGGGCACGGCTCTTCTCCTTCGGGGTGTGCGCGGGTGGCGGGTTCTTCGGCGAAGCGGGCGTAGATCTCGGGGCGGCGCGTCTTCAGGCGACGGGCGAGGCCGAGTCCGCCGAGGAAGACGGCGGGTACGACGGCCACGAGGATCGTGTTGACGGTGGGCGAGGCCATGGTGAACAGGGCGACCTTGGAGGCGACCAGGTAGATCGCGGCGGTGAGCAGGACGGCCGCGACGACGGGCGCGATCAGGGTCCGCCAGGGGCCCTCGGCGTGGGCGACGCGGCGGAAGTAGACGGGTATGGCGATGGCGGCCAGCAGCATCAGTGCCATGAGGCCGATCATGCCGGGGGTGTTCACCCAGAGCAGCAACTGTTGGTACGGGTCGGCGCCGGCGAGGGCGAATCCGAGGACGATCACCGCGCCGAGGACGGTCTGGGCGACGCCGGCGACGTACGGGGAGCCGTGTCGGGGGTGGATCCTGCCGAGGGCGGCGGGCAGGACGCCTTCCTCGGCGAGGGCGAGGCCGTAGCGGTTGATGGCGTTGTGGAAGGCGAGGAGGGAGGCGATGACGCTGGTGACGATGAAGACGTGCATCAGGTCGACGGCCCACGGTCCGACGTAGGTGTCGATGGCGGCGAAGAAGAGGCCGCCGGGGTCGTCGGCGGCGGCCCGGACGACGGCGTCGGCGCCGAAGGCCTGGATGACGGTCCAGACGATGAAGGCGTAGAAGAGGCCGAGGAAGGCGACGGCGATGTAGGTGGCGCGCGGGATGGTCCGGTCGGGATCGCGGGCCTCGCGGCGGTAGATGACGGTGGACTCGAAGCCCGTGAAGGCGGCGAAGGCGAAGGCCAGGACGGCTGCGGTGCCGGGGACGAGGACCGCGCCGGGGGCGAAGGAGCCGGCGGACAGTCCGTGGGCGCCGCCCTTGAGGAGGACTCCGGCGGCGAGCAGGACGAGTATGCCGGTCTCGGCGACGAGCAGGACGCCGAGCAGTTTGGCGCCGAAGTCGATGGAGCGGAAGCCGCCGTACCAGATGAGGACGAGGCCGGCGAGGGAGACGGGCAGCCAGGGGACGTCCAGGCCCCAGAGGGCGTGGGCGGTGTCGGCGGTGGTGGTGCCGAGGAGGCCGTAGACGCCGATCTCCATGCCGTTGTAGCCGACGAGGGCGAGCAGGGCGGCGCCGATGCCGACGTGTGTGCCGAGGCCGCGGGTGATGTACGCGTAGAAGGCGCCGCCGCTGCGGACGTGGCGGCTCATGGTGGTGAAGCCGACGGCGAAGACGGCGAGGGTGAGGCCGGCGAGGAGGTATCCGGCGGGGGCGCCGATGCCGCCGAGCAGGATGGCGACGGGTGCGACGCCGGCCATGACAGTCAGCGGGGCGGCGGCCGAGACGACGAAGAAGGAGATGTCGGCGGTGCCGAGGGTGGCGCGACGCGGGGCCGGGGTGGTTCCGGCGGCAGGCGGTTGCGGCGTTGGGGGCATGCGGAGGCACCCTTCTGCGAACGGCGGGCGACGGTGAAGCAAAACCTAAAGGCTTTCGGTTTGCGGCAATGTAGCCTCCCGTTTTGGCATACGGGAAGACCTGACGGCGGGAGAAAATTGATGGCACGGCCGCGCACCCCCTTGCTCGACCGGGAGCGGATCGGCACGGTCGCGCTGCAACTGGTCGCGGAGCAGGGTGAGTTCAGCGTTCCGCAGATCGCCCGGGCGTTGGGGGTGCAGACCGCGTCGGTGTATCACCACGTGGACGGTCGGGCCGGGGTGGTGGAGCTGATCCGCGAGCGGGTCTGCGCGGCGATCGACGGCGGGACGCTGGAGGGCCGGCCGTGGGACCGGGCGCTGGAGGACTGGGCGCGGTCCTACCGGGCGGCCTTCGCCGCGTACCCGAGGGCGATCCCGCTGCTGATGACGACGCCGGTCCGGGCCCCGATGGTGCTGGCGCAGTACGAGCGGGCCGTCGCGCTGCTGCTGGCGGCGGGCTTCCCGGTGGAGCGGGTGATGCCGCTGTTGACCGGGCTGGAGAACCTGGTGCTGGGCTCGGCGCTGGACCTGGCGGCCCCGGAGGCCATGTGGGAGCCGACGCCGGGGACCCCGCTCCTGGCCGGGGAGCTGGCCGCGCACGGGGCGGGGGCCGGGGCGCCGGGGCGGGCGGACGCCGCCTTCGACCTGGGCCTGGCCGCGTTCCTGGCGTACGCCCGGGGTCTCCTGGCGGCCCCGGGCGCCTGACGGCCCCGCCCGCCGCGGCCGGGGGCGCAGCCGCGGCCGGGTCGGGGCCGGGGTCAGGCGCCGTAGAAGAGTTCGTCGACCACCGCGCGGGCGCGGCGGGTGATGCGACGGTAGTCCTCCAGCATGTCGCCGGCGGTGCCCTCGGCGTAGCCGAGGTAGCGGCCGACGGCGGCCAGTTCGCGCGCCTCGGACGGGAAGGTGTCCCCCGCCCGGCCGCGGACCAGCATCACGGCGTTGCGGACCCGGGTGGCGAGCACCCACGCCTCGTCGAGGATCTGCGCCTCCTCGGTGGGGATCAGCCCGGCCGCGTGGGCGGCGGCGAGGGCTTCCCGGGTGCGGGTGGTGCGCAGGCCGGGTTCGGCCCAGGCGTGGCGCATCTGCATCAGTTGGACGGTCCACTCGACGTCGCTGAGGCCGCCCCGGCCGAGTTTGGTGTGCAGGGTGGGGTCGGCTCCGCGCGGCAGCCGCTCGGACTCCATGCGGGCCTTGAGCCGGCGGATCTCCCGTACGGCGTCGTCGCCGAGGCCCTCCACGGGGTAGCGCAGGGGGTCGATCAGGTCGATGAAGCGCGAGCCGAGCTCCTGGTCGCCGGCGACCGTCGCGGCCCGCAGCAGGGCCTGGGACTCCCAGGTCAGCGACCAGCGGCGGTAGTAGGCGGCGTACGAGGGCAGGGTGCGCACCAGTGGACCGGAGCGGCCTTCGGGGCGCAGGTCGGCGTCGATGAGCAGCGGCGGGTCGGCGGACGGCAGCTGGAGGAGTCTGCGCATCTCGGAGACGACGGCCTGGGCGGCTTTCGCGGCGTCCTGTTCGTCGACGCCCTCGCGGGGTTCGTGGACGAACAGGACGTCGGCGTCGGAGCCGTAGGCGAGTTCGTGGCCGCCGAAGCGGCCGACGCCGATCACGGCGAACCGGGTGGGCAGGGTGTCGCCCCACTGCTCGCGCACGGCGGCGCGCAGGGCGCCCGCGATGGTGGCGGCGGTGAGGTCGGAGACGGCGGAGCCGACCCGGTCGACGAGGGCCCCGTGGTCCTCCTCGGCCGGGTTGTCCTCGGTGCCGTAGGAGCCGATGATGTCGCCGGCGGTGGTGCGGAACAGTTCGCGGCGGCGCACGCCGCGCGCCGCGGCGACGGCGGCCTCGGCGTTCTCGGCGCGGTTGACGGCGGCCAGCACCTCCTGTTCCAGGGCCTCGTGGGTACGGGGCTGGAGGCCTTCGGGGTCGCCGAGCAGGGCGACCGCCTCGGGGGCGCGCATCAGCAGGTCGGGGGCGAGCCGGCCGGCGGACAGGACGCGGGCGAGGTTCTCGGCGGCGGCGCCCTCGTCGCGGAGCAGGCGCAGGTACCAGGGGGTCTTGCCGAGGGCGTCGGAGACCTTGCGGAAGTTCAGCAGGCCCGCGTCGGGGTCGGCGGAGTCCGCGAACCAGCCGAGCATGACCGGGAGCAGGGTGCGTTGGATGGCGGCCTTGCGGCTGACGCCGGAGGCGAGGGCTTCGAGGTGGCGCAGGGCGGCGACGGGGTCGGCGTAGCCGAGGGCTTCGAGGCGCTGGCCGGCGGCGCGCGGGGAGAGCCGGGTCTCGCCGGGCGCGAGCTGGGCGACGGCGTCGAGGAGCGGCCGGTAGAAGATCTTCTCGTGCAGGCGGCGGACCACGGAGGCGTGCCGGCGCCAGGCCTTGTTGAGTTCGGCGACGGGTTCGGTGCGCAGGCCCATGGAGCGGCCGAGGCGGCGCAGGTCGTTCTCGTCTTCGGGGACGAGGTGGGTGCGGCGCAGCCGGTAGAGCTGGATGCGGTGTTCCATGGCGCGCAGGAAGCGGTACGCGTCGTGGAGCTGGGCGGCGTCGGCCCGGCCGACGTAGCCGCCGGCGGCGAGGGCGTGCAGGGCGTCGAGGGTGGTGCCGGAGTGCAGGGTGGCGTCGGTGCGGCCGTGTACGAGTTGGAGCAGCTGGACGGCGAACTCGACGTCGCGCAGGCCGCCCGGGCCGAGCTTGAGTTCGCGGTCGACCTGGGCGGCGGGGATGTTGTCGACGACGCGGCGGCGCATCTTCTGGACGTCGGGCACGAAGTTCTCGCGTTCGGCGGCCTGCCAGACGAGGGGGCTTATGGCGTCGATGTACTCGGCGCCGAGGGTTTCGTCGCCGGCGACGGCCCGGGCCTTGAGGAGGGCCTGGAACTCCCAGGTCTTGGCCCAGCGCTGGTAGTAGGCGAGGTGGGAGGCGAGGGTGCGGACCAGCGGACCGTTTCTGCCCTCGGGGCGCAGGTTCGCGTCGACGGGCCAGATGGTGCCCTCGACGGTGGTCTCGGAGCAGATCCGCATCAGGTGGGAGGCGAGGCGGGTGGCGGCCTGGACGGCCCGGCCCTCGTCCTCGCCGTCGGGGCTGTCCCCGACGAAGATCACGTCCACGTCGGACACGTAGTTGAGTTCGTTGCCTCCGCACTTGCCCATGGCGATGACGGCGAGTCTGCACCGGGCCGCGTCCTCGGGGGCGGCGGCGGAGGCGATGCGCAGGGCGGCGCGCAGGGTGGCGGTGGCGAGGTCGGCGAGTTCGGCGGCGACCTGCTGGACGTCGGTGGTGCCGCAGACGTCGCGGGCGGCGATGGAGAGCAGGCAGCGGCGGTAGGAGACGCGCAGTTGCACGGGGTCGTGGGCGTCGGCGAGTCCGCGCTCGAACTCGGCGAGTCCGGGGTGCAGGTCGGCCGCCTCGTAGGTGACCAGGGCCTGCCAGTCCTGCGGGTGGCGGGCGAGGTGGTCGCCGAGGGCCTCGGAGGCGCCGAGTACGCCGAGCAGTCGGTCGCGCAGCGGTTTGGCGCTGACGAGTGTGTCGAGGAGCACACGGAGTTCCTCGGGCCGTTGGGCCTCCGCGAGCCGGACGAGCCCGAGGAGGGCGAGGTCGGGGTCGGCGGTGGCGCCGAGGGCGTCGAGGAGCACGGGGTCGGCCCGTACGGCCGACAGGGCGTCCGCGTCGAGGAGTCGGGCGGCGCCCGAGGGGTCGGTGAACCCGCTGCGGAGCAGCCGGATGAAAGTGCTGCTCCTGCGTCCCGGGACTGTCATCCCGCCGCCTCCCGCGTGCGTCGCTGCCGGTGGCCCGGCCGGCTCTGGGGCGAGCCTAGCCGGAGCGGGCGTTCGGCTCACCGGGGCGCGGGGGGCGGCACCTCGGTACAGATGCGTCACATATGCGACACACACCCCGAGGCGTATTTGTCCGCTTATCTGATGATCCGTGGGGGTCTCTGAGTAGCCGCCGTCACACTGCATGCCCTCTACACGGTGGGGGCGACGTGCGACCACAAAATCGCACAAGGCACAATCATGCGGGGTCACTTCCGAAAAGCATGAGACGTCGGTCACTTCGGTGAACCAAGTTCGCCGTGTTGACCTCTCATTGATCGACCCGACTGCTCGGCGGATCTCCCTCCGCCCGGAACGAACCCAAGGCGTGACTGATGCGGACGACCCGTCGCCGATTGTTCCTCGCCGCGCTGCTCCCCGTGCTGACCATCGGCGCCACGGGCGCGCTGGCCGTGGCCACCGACCAGCAGACCTCCGCCGGCCAGACGGCGACGCCTCTCGTCCTCACGAGCAACACGGCCGGTTCGGTCGTCCAGATAGCCGCCCACCCCGACGACGACCTGTTCTTCATGAACCCGGACCTCAGTCGGTCCCTGCTCTCCGGTACCCCGCTCACCACCGTCTACCTCACCTCCGGCGAGGCCGACGGACGCAACCAGGCGCTCGGCGGCGCCGCCAAGGACCCTGCGCAGCCCGCCGACCGCGACCACTACGCCGAGGCCCGGCAGAACGGCATACGCGGCGCGTACGCGCAGATGGCCACCGGGGACCGCACGAGCCCCTGGAAGCGCACGGTCATACCCACCGCCGGCGGCGGTCACGCCGAGCTGGACGTCCTCGTCGCCATGCCCCGGGTCAACCTGGTGTGGATACAGATGCGCGAGGCCCGCCACGGGTCGAACCTGAACCCGCTCAGCCTGCACGGCCTGTGGAACGGGCAGATACCCGCGCTCGGTCCCCAACTGGCCTCCGGCAGCCCGGTCAAGCAGGCCTACACGTACACCAAGGACCAGCTCGTACAGACGATGGTCGGGGTACTGGAGCGGTACAAGCCGACGACGATACGCACGCTCGACCCGACGCCGGGCCGCAACGAGCGGACCGGCCGCTACACCGACCACCAGGACCACATGTACGCCGCGCGGTTCTCGCAGGCCGCGACCACCGCGTACGCCCGGCAGGTGACCGACCGCCCGCACTTCTCGGTGCAGAGCTACCTCGGGTACCTCAACGGCAGCCTCCCGCACGTGCTCGACCCCCAGACGGTCGACACCAAGGTCGGCTACCTGAAGACGTACGCCTGGCAGGACATGGAGAACTACTGCGGCAGCCCCTCGGGCTGCGGCGACCGCAAGGTGGCGGGCAGCCCCTACGGCTCCAACTGGGCCCAGTCCATGCGCTACGCCCGCGCCGACAGCGCCTCCTGGATGGTCGAGGGCACGCCGGGCACCGTGTACGCCTTCGCCCCGCTGGACGGCCAGATGGCCGTCTGGACCCGCGACGGCGCCGGCGTCTGGGCGGGCCCCGCGCTCCTCCCCGGCACCGGCATCGACCCGGGGGCGAGCACCGCCCGGCTCGCCGACGGCCGCGTCGCCGTCTTCGGCACCCGCACCGTCCTCGGCCCCGCCCCCGCGGACTACCGGCGCGAGATCGTGTACGCCGTCCAGTCCGCGCCGGGCGGCCCGTTCGGGGACTGGCACTCGCTCGGCACCCCCGAGACGAACGACGAGTCCGGCACCTCGTCGATCAGCTCCCCCATGGCGAGCTTCGACGCGGACGGCCGACTGACCGTGTACGTCCGTGACGCGCGCCACACCCTGCGGTCCCGCACCGAGCAGCCGTCCGGCACCTTCACCGCCTGGCAGCGGCTCGGCGGCCAGGACCTCCAGGGCGACCCGGTCACGGCGGTGGACTCGGAGGGACGGCGCCACGTGTACGCGTCGACCCGGCGCACCGTCCTGGGGTGGATCCAGCCCGCCCCGGGCGCGCCGCTGCGCGGACCCTTCCCGACGAACCTCCCCCCGACCACGATCCCCCTCACCGCCACCCCCGACGCTGCGGGCGTACGCCTCTACTTCCGCCGCCCCGACTCGGGCGTGGTGCGCAGCGCCCTGGTCACGGCGGGCCCCGACAAGCCGACGGTGTCCGCCGTCACCGAGGCGGGCGGGCGGGCCGGTTACGGTGCGGTCGGTGTCGCGGGCCGGGTCCTGACGGGCCGCGCGGACACCGGCACGGTCAGCACGACCACGCTGGGCGGGCCGCCGGCGTGGAAGGAGTCCAAGATGCTCTACGCGGGCGCCCCGTCGGGCCTCCTCGACGCCTCGGGCGGCGCGACGACGGCGGTCCTGGGCCTGGACGCCGAACTCCACGTCACCACCACCCCGGCCGCCGGCATCGTCCGCCCGCTCTGGCACATGGCGGTCGCCCGCACCCCGTGACGCACCGGGGCCGGGGTCGGGGTCGGGACCCGAGTCCCCGACGCCGGAGAACCGGTCGGCGGTCGTCAGCGGTCGGTGGCCGGGGATCCACAGCCGGCGGTCAGCAGTTCCAGGATGCGCGCCGGGGTCCAGTGGCCGGCCGCTCCCGAACGGGCCGCGAGGTAGTCGGCGATGTCCCGCTCCTGCCACGGCCCCGACTCCAGGAGACCGCCGGCCAGGTACCGCAGATAGGCGGCCGACGGCGGCACGGGCTCGACGTCGGCGACGGCCCACGGCGCGGTGAACGTCAGGACCGGGATCCCTTCGACGGCGCCGGGACAGATCAGCGTCTCGTACCGCCCGGGCCCCACCGCGTGCCGCCCCGCACGCAACACCGGCGCCAGGTCCAGGTCGGCTCCGGGCGTCCCGTACATCTCCTGCGCCGCGATGTCGGAGAGTTGGCCCACCGTGACCAGGTGCGCGCGGGCCCGCATCCGGCCGGGCGCCGTCGGATCGTGGAAGCCCCGCCCGCCCGTCCACACCGCCGACTCGGTCGCGAAGTACAGGCATCCGGGGAGTTCCAACGCGATCGACCGTTCCGGGGCCCGGTGGTCCCGACAGCCCGGGTAGGTCCGCGTCGCCCCGGGCGGCCGCCCCCCGGCGAGGTAGGCGCTGAGGCGGTCCATGTGCATGTTGGAGCCGTAGGACGCGTACCAGACCCGTACGGGAGCACGCGCCCCCACCCCGAGCGGATCCACCGCGTGCACACTCACGCCCCCATCCTCCCCCACCCCGGCGGGGCCCGGGACGCGTGGCGTGGGGGGACCGTGCTGCAACCGGCTGAAATATGCCAATGGCATGCGCGGGTGGGACGGGCTCTCGGGAAGACATCCGAAGTCACCATCCCGAGCGGTCCGACGCCCGCCCCACACCACGAGGAGGCCCCATGCCGGTACCCAAGGTAGGACCGAAGGAGGACACCGAGTTCTTCGAGGAGGTCGAGGCGCTGTTCAAGAAGCACGCCGAGGTCTCGAAGAAGTACTCCGTTCGCTACATCGGAGCCGAAGTCGAGTCGCTGAAGCTCGACTTCACGAAGACGGTCGCCGTCTCCCGCCTTGAGGGCAAGCAGCTCATCACCGACTTCGTCGACCGCGCCACCGTCATCAAGGACAAGTCCGGGGGCGGGAGCGACGAGGAGGAGATGCTGGAGGCCAACCGGTTCTGCTGCGAATGGGTGCACACGGGGACCCGGATGAGGTGCGTGAAGATCTGCTCCTGAGAGGGCCGCCGGCGCCCTCCCTGCTGCCCGTCCACCCGCCCTCCGAGCCGGTGGTCATCGGCCACCGTGGGCGGGTGGATCGGCCCGTTCGTCGGCGGGCTCGCACCCGCCTCCGCTTCAATGTCCGTCATGAAACTCCGAGAGAAGTGCCCGGGGTCGTGAGAGACGACTTCGGGGCCGGTGGTCGTCGACCACCGGCCCCGAGGGTCGGACGCGTTCGGCAGTGCAGCCGACCCCCGCCTACAACACCGGCATCATCTTGCGGAGTTCGAAGGCGGTGACCTCGCTCCGGTACTCCTCCCACTCCTGCTTCTTGTTGCGCAGGAAGAAGTCGAAGACGTGCTCGCCCAGGGTTTCCGCGACCAGTTCGCTGCGTTCCATCAGGGAGATCGCCTCGCCGAGGTTCTGCGGGAGGGGTTCGATGCCCATGGCACGGCGTTCGGCGTCGGAGAGGGCCCAGACGTCGTCGTCGGCGCCCGCCGGGAGTTCGTAGCCCTCCTCGATGCCCTTGAGGCCGGCCGCGAGGAGTACGGCGTACGTCAGGTACGGGTTGGCACCGGAGTCGATCGAGCGGACCTCGACGCGCGAGGAGCCCGTCTTGCCCGGCTTGTACATGGGGACGCGGATCAGGGCGGAGCGGTTGTTGTGGCCCCAGCAGATGTACGAGGGGGCCTCGCCACCGGAGCCGGCGGTGCGGGAGGAGCCGCCCCAGATGCGCTTGTAGGAGTTGACCCACTGGTTGGTGACGGCGGCGGTCTCGGCCGCGTGGCGCAGCAGGCCCGCGATGAAGGAGCGGCCGACCTTGGAGAGTTGGTACTCGGCGCCCGACTCGTAGAAGGCGTTGCGGTCGCCTTCGAACAGCGAGAGGTGGGTGTGCATGCCCGAGCCCGGGTACTCCGAGAAGGGCTTGGGCATGAAGGTGGCCTGGACGCCCTGCTCCAGCGCGACCTGCTTCATGACCAGGCGGAACGTCATGATGTTGTCGGCCGTGGAGAGCGCGTCGGCGTAGCGGAGGTCGATCTCCTGCTGGCCGGGGGCGCCCTCGTGGTGGCTGAACTCGACGGAGATGCCCATCGATTCGAGCATGGTGATGGCCTGCCGGCGGAAGTCCATGCCGACGTTCTGCGGGGTGTGGTCGAAGTAGCCGGAGTTGTCCGCCGGGACGGGGCGGGTGCCGTCCAGCGGCTTGTCCTTCAGCAGGAAGAACTCGATCTCCGGGTGGGTGTAGAAGGTGAAGCCCAGGTCGGAGGTCTTGTTCAGGATGCGCTTGAGGACGTACCGGGGGTCGGCGTACGACGGGGACCCGTCCGGCATGAGGATGTCGCAGAACATCCTCGCGGTCCCGGGTGCCTCGGCGCGCCACGGCAGTATCTGGAACGTGCTCGGGTCCGGCTTGGCGATCATGTCGGACTCGTAGACCCGGGCGAAGCCCTCGATCGCGGAGCCGTCGAAGCCGATGCCCTCGTCGAAGGCCTGCTCCAGTTCCGCCGGCGCGACCGCCACGGATTTGAGGAATCCCAGTACGTCGGTGAACCACAGGCGCACGAAGCGGATGTCGCGCTCCTCAAGCGTCCGGAGGACGAATTCCTGCTGCTTGTCCATGCCTTCATCCTCGCAGTTCAGACGGCCTGTGCACCACCTCCCCCGGAGGGGGGAGCACAGTCGGGCCGGTCCAGTATCACCACCCGTGGTTTCCGCCACATTACGCACCCCGGAAAGCTCGTGGCACCCCCGCACTGACCTCGGAGCGGTCATGAGCATTACCATCTGCGCCCATGGGGGGCTGGAAGCACGGGAAACGCGGGGGCCACGGCGCCCCCGCCGTTCGGCGTGCCGTCCTGCTGCTCGCGTTCGGGGTGCTGTGCGGCGCCGTGTTCCTCTGCGCGCGGGCCGGCGCGGGACACGCCCGGCCCGCGGCCCACGACGCGCCGGGCGCGCCGCACGCCGTCTGCGTGGCCCCGTACGAGCTTCCGGGCTGTGCCCCGCACTCCCACGTGACCCCGGCGGTGCTGCCCGCGCCGCCGCCCGCCGTGACCGTGTCGCAGGCGGGGTCGGCGGCCGTCGCGGACCTCGTGTACGCCGGTCCGATCCGCCCGCCCGGGACCTTGGCGCGCGCCCCCGACCTGCACGTTCTCCAGGTACTGCGGACCTGACCGGTCCGGCGCCGAGCAGCGCGGCACCCCGTCGGGCGCCCGAGCGGCGCGGCACGACGGACATCTCCTCCCCACCCCCCTCAGCAGAAGGAACCAGGGCACATGGCCAGCAGTACCTCCCCGGACAAGAACGACCGCCAGGCGCGCATAGCCGAGATGCGCCGGGCGGACAAGGCGCGCGACCGGCGCAACAAGATCATCGCGATCACGGCCTCCACGGCCGTCGTGGCGGCGCTCGTGGGCTTCGGCTCGTGGGTGCTGCTCGGCCAGAAGCAGAAGGAGAAGGACGCCGTCGCGGCCCGCAAGGCGCCGGTGAGCGGCGAGCAGACCTGGGACGCCAAGAAGCTGGGTCGCAACCACGTCGAGACGGTCGTGAAGTACGAGATGAACCCGCCGGTCGGCGGCGACCACCACCCCCGCTGGACGAACTGCGACGGCGACGTCTACGCGAACCCGTTGCCGCAGGTGAACGCCGTCCACTCGCTGGAGCACGGCGCCGTCTGGGTGACGTACAACGAGAAGGCCGCCAAGGCCGACGTGGACACGCTCGCCGCGAAGGTCGGCAAGACCCCGTACACGATGATGAGCCCGGTCAAGGAGCAGGCCGGCGCCATCATGCTCAGCGCGTGGGGCAAGCAGCTGACCGTGGAGAAGGCGGACGACCCGCGGGTGGCTCAGTTCTTCACCAAGTACGTGCAGGGCCCGCAGACCCCCGAACCGGGCGCGGCCTGCACCAACGGACTGGCCGACAAGTGACCCGCGCGAACGGCGCGCACCGGACGTACTGGGTGTCCGGTGCGGCCGTCGTCCTCGCCGCGCTGTTCGCGGTGGGCGCCACGGTGGCCACCGCGAGCGGCGGCGACGACCGCGACGGCGGTACGTCCTCCCGTGCGCCGGCGCTGTACTCGCCGGACGCGGGCTTCGCCCGGGACATGTCGGTGCACCACCAGCAGGCGGTGGAGATGTCCTTCATCGTCCGCGACCGCACCGAGGACGAGGCGGTGCGCAGCCTCGCCTACGACATCGCCAACACGCAGGCCAACCAGCGCGGGATGATGCTGGGTTGGTTGGACCTGTGGGGGCTGCCGAAGGTGCTCGCGGACGAGCCGCCGATGTCCTGGATGGGCACCGAGGGATCGGGCGACGGGCACGGCGGCACGGCCGGCCACGGCACGGACGGCGGCCACGCCATGGGCGGTCACGCCATGGGCGCGACCAAGCCCGGCGCGCTGATGCCCGGCATGGCCACCAAGGAGGAGCTGACGAGGCTCGGGTCGGTCGAGGGCCGTGACGCGGAGGTGCTGTACCTCCAGCTGATGACCGATCACCACAAGGGCGGCGTCGCCATGGCCCGGGGCTGCGCCGCCCTGTGCGAGACCCCGGCGGAGCGGAAGCTCGCCGAGGGCATGGTGGAGGCGCAGCAGTCGGAGCTGACGCTGATGGCGGACATGTTGAAGCAGCGCGGGGCCGCGCCGCGCGGCTGACGGGACACGCTCGTACGGTGGGGGGAGGCGACCTCTCACCCCGTACGGGCGTGCTCCGCCGTTCGGGCGAGGCCGCCGGGGTGGGCGCTTCCGCGCCCGCCTCGTGACGGCGCGCTCAGGAGGTTGACGCGATGACCACCGCCGGCGAGATCATGCACCCCGGGGCCCAGTGGATCCCCGCCACCGAGACCCTGGACCGGGCCGCTCAGTTGATGGCACGGCTCAATGTGGGCGCCCTGCCCATCAGCGACACCGAGGAACGGCTCTGCGGCATCCTGACCGACCGCGACATCGTGGTGGGCTGTGTCGCCAAGGGCCACGACCCGTCGAAGATCACGTGCGGGGACCTGGCGCAGGGCACTCCGCGCTGGATCGACGCGGGCGCGGACGTCTCCGAGGTGCTGGAGGAGATGCAGAGCCACCAGATCAAGCGGCTTCCCGTGATCCGGGAGAAGAAGCTGGTCGGCATGATCAGCGAGGCCGATCTGGCGAAGCACCTCTCCGACGAGCAGATCGCGACCTGGGCCGAGCGGGTCTACGCGGGCCGGTAGCGGCGGCCCGGCGGCGCCCGCCCCCGACGCGGGCCACCCGGCGGCGGGGGCCGGGCCGCCCCCGGCGCCCCGCGCGCGGCCCCTCCAACGACGGCCCCGCGGCCCGTCCTCGCAGGTCAGGTCGGCTCCCGGAGGGCCGGTGTACTGTCGATTTCATGGACGCCCAGGATCTCGCCAATCTCGCGCACCTGCGCCGGGCACGGGATCTGATCGACCGGGAGTACGCCCGTCCCCTCGACGTGCCGACGATGGCCCGCCACGCGCTCATGTCGCCGGCGCATTTCTCGCGCCGGTTCCGCGCGGCGTACGGCGAAACGCCCTACAGCTACCTGATGACCCGCCGCATCGAGCGCGCGATGGCGCTGCTGCGCGCGGGGGCGAGCGTCACGGACGCGTGCATGGAGGTCGGCTGTACCTCGCTCGGCTCCTTCAGTTCGCGGTTCACCGAGCTGGTGGGCGAGACCCCGAGCGCGTACCGCGCCAGGAAGCACGAGGCCGTCGCGGCGATGCCCGCGTGCCTGGCGAAACTGACGACCAGGCCGACCCGTGACCTGCCGACCCGGGACCTGCCGAGCAGGAACGGAGAAGCGGTTCGCGACCCGGCGCCCTAGCGTGGAACGCATGACCATCTCACTCCAGTACTGCCACATCACCGTCAACGACGTGGACGAGGCGCTCGCGTTCTACCGCGACGCCCTCGGCCTGAGGTCGCGCAACGACGTCGCCTCGGGCGGGTTCCGCTGGGTCACCCTCGGCAGCGATGACCAGCCGGACCTGGAAATCGTGCTCTCGGAACCGCACGCGGGCCGCTCGCAAACCGACGGGGACGCCCTCCAGGAGCTGCTCACCAAGGGGCTCCTGCCGATGACCGTCTTCCGCGCCGGAGACCTCGACGCGACCTTCGAGAAGCTGCGGGCGTCCGGCGCCGAGGTGCTCCAGGAGCCCATCGACCAGCCCTGGGGCCCGCGCGACTGCGCCTTCCGGGACCCCTCGGGGAACATGGTGCGGATCTCGCAGGCCCCCAAGGCGTAAGCGCCGGGCCGGGCCGCGCCGGGGCCGCCGGTCAGCAGTCGCCGGAGGCGGTCCGGCCCGCCCGGTCCGGGTCCGTCGCGTCGAGGATCGCCCGCGCCACCTGGTGCGGGCGATCCAGCATGACCAGGTGCCCGGCCGGTTCCGCGACGTCCAGGCGGGCTCCGAGCCGGTCGGCGAGGCCCGCCTGCCGGTCGAGCCACCGCAGGGCCCCGCGCCCGTCGGTGCCGTCGTGTCCGGCGAGCACGGTGGCGGGCACGGTCAGCGGGTGCGTCTCCCCCAGCGCGAGCACCTCCGCGGCCGCGTCCGGGTATCCGGCGTTCTCCAGCAGGGCCCCGCGCCAGACCCGGCCCGTGCGGTAGCAGCGGCGTACGAGGTCCCGCGCGGCCGGGTCGGATCCGCCGACCCGCGACGCCCGGACGACGCTCCGGCGGGCGGCCGGGCCCAGCGCGGCCGGCAGTCCGACGGCGGTCACGGCACGGCCGAGCACGCGGGCGGCGCCGTGCCGCAGCGCGGCGGGCAGGACCGTACGGGGCTCCTCCTCCACGCTGGCGTCGACGAGGACCACGGCGGCGGTCCGCTCCGGGTACAGGCGGGCGAAGGCCTCGACGTGGAACCCGGCGATGGAGTGCCCGACGACGGTGACCGGCCCGATCCCGGGACGCGGGACACCGGCACCCTCCCCGGCACCGCCCCTCGCCCCGGCCCCCGAGACGTGCGGGCCCAGCGCGTCCAGCAGCCCGGCGATCCGGTGGGCCTCGCCGGCGGCGGTGGCCGGCGCGAGGGCCGGGCCGCTCAGTCCGTGTCCGGGACGGTCGAAGGTGACGACGGTCCGGCCCTCGGCGGCGAGCAGTTCCGCGACGCCGTCCCAGTCGAACCAGGCCATGGCCAGCCCGGCGCTGAGCACGACGACGGGTCCGCTGCCCTGGACGACGACGTGCAGGACGACACCGTCACCGCCCGCCGGGCGGACGAACAGACCGCGCGGGCCCCCGCGCGCGCCCGTCGACGGCGTGGACGGGCTCGTGGACGGCGTGGGCGGGCCGGCGGGCGGGGTGGACGGGCTCGTGGTCGGGCTCACGTACGGCGCTCCTCGTGCGGCGGGTTCATCTGCGGCCCTCCTCGGGCGGCGGGCTAGGTGCGGCGTTCCTTGTGCACGGAGTACGCCAGCAGGGCGAGCCAGACCGCGACGATCAGCACCTGGAGCCGCTGGCCGGCGCCGAGCGCCCAGGTGCCGCGGCCGGCGCTGAACATGGCGATCGCGGTCAGGGTCCAGGCGGTGGCGAGCAGTTCCAGTGCGACGAGCGCGGGCCCGTACCGGGCGAGCGGCGCGAGCCGGTCGTAGCGGCGGGCGGCGACGGTCAGGGCCACGATCCCGACGAGGGCGCCCGTCATGGCGAGGCTGCTGCTGACGGCGTGGGCCTGGTGGGTGGCCGGGACCAGTCCGGCGGTCTCCCGGGCGGCGCATTCGGGGTCCACGGTGGGTTGGCAGCTCAGCGGCAGCCAGGCGTCGGCGGCGGTGGCCGCGCCGAACAGGGTGACGCCGGCCCAGCCGAGGACGGCCCAAGGGCGCCGGGAGTCCGCGTACCGCGCGAGGCGCAGGAGCGCGAGCAGGCCCCCCGCGAAGACGAGCAGGCCGGCGGTGAAGTCGGTGGCGCGGAAGAGGCCGCCGAGGGGCTGGTCCTGTGCGGCGAGTTCGCTGACGTACGTCTCGATGGGGTTGAGGCCGGTCGAGAGCACGACTTCGAGCACCCACGCCGTGTAGGCGGTGGCGCCGAGTCCGATGAGGACGGCGACCGGCAGGGCGCTCCGCACGGACGAGTCTTGTCTGGACATGGTGTGACTGATCCTAGGCAGGTACGGGGCCGATCCGACGGTCGGATACCCACCCCGGGTAGGGTTCCACTCATGACGTGCAGCGCCCGACGAGCCGCCCGGTGGCCCCGGTTGCCGCTGCTCGCCGTTCTGCTGCTGGGAATCGTCACGATGCACACGTGGGGCCATCCGGCCGATTCCCACACCGGGGAGGACGCGCCCGCGGCCCACTCCGTTGCCCGGGCGGACGCGGGTGTGGCACATCACCTCGCGTCGCCCCACACGGCCCCGGGGGCGCCGCCGGCCGCGGGCCTCCTGACGGCCGCAAGCCTCCCGTCGGTCTCGGACCTCCCGCCGGCAGCGGACCTCCCGCCGGCCGGGCGGCCACAGGCCCGCCCGGCGCCCGGGCCCGCCATGGACCCGATGTCGGTGTGCCTGGCCGTGCTGGCCGGGCTGGTGCTCCTCGTACTCGGCGGTTCGGCCCGGCGTCGCCCCGCGCGCCCGGAGGCCGGCCCCGGCGCGGCGGCACGCGCGCCGGCGGGGCCGGATCCGCCGGCGCCCCGGGAACTCCTGCGTCGGCTGGCGGTACTGCGCGTATAGGACGGGCCCCGCCGCGCCCCCGCCTGCCCGAACGGCGGTGGGGGCGGCGGCACTCGGCGCCCCTCCACTCGTATCGCCACACCGCGAGGTACACCATGCGTTCGCTCCCCACCCGTCGTGCCGTGCTCGGCACCGGACTCGCCGTCGCCGGCTCGGGGCTGCTCGCCGCCTGCTCCGGCGGCGGCCCGGCCACGGACCACGACTCCATGAACCACGACGCGACCAACCCCGGCGGCGCCTCCGCCGGCTCCCCCGACGGCTACGTCGACCCGACCGGCCCGGAGGTCCGGGCCGCGGAGGCCGCCCGGGCGGCGGCCGGCCCGCGCACCGAGGTGCGCGTCACCGCCACCGCGGGCACGCTCGACCTCGGCGGCGGGCGCACCGTCCGCTCCTGGGCGTACGGCGACCGGCTGCCGGGCCAGGAGGTCCGGGTCACCGCGGGCGGCACCCTCGCCCTGACCCTGGCCAACAACCTTCCGCGGGCCACGTCCCTGCACTGGCACGGGCTGGCCCTGCGCAACGACATGGACGGGGTCCCGGGGCTGACGCAGCGGGACGTCGCCCCGGGCGGCTCGTTCCGGTACGAGTTCGCCGTCCCGCACCCGGGGACGTACTGGTTCCACCCGCACTCGGGGGTCCAGCAGGACCGCGGCCTGTACGCCCCGTTGATCGTCGAGGACCCCAGGGAGCCCCTCGCGTACGACAAGGAGTGGGTGGTCGTCCTGGACGACTGGCTCGACGGTGTGGACGGGTCGACGCCGGACGGTGTCCTCGCCGAACTCCGCAAGGGCATGGGGGGCGGCGCCGGTGCGGGCGGTCACGCCGGACACGGCTCCGCGCCGACCCCGCCCCCCGACGCCGGCGGTGGCCCGTCGCGTGTCCTGATGGGCGGGGACAGCGACGTCCTCGGCAAGGACGCGGGCGATGTCGCGTACCCGTACCACCTGGTCAACGGCCGGGTGGCGCAGGACCCGTCGGTCTTCACCGCCCGGCCCGGGGACCGGATCCGACTGCGGATCGTCAACGCGGGCGGGGACACGGCCTACCGGATCGCCCTCGGCGGGCACGAGCTGACGGTCACCCACACCGACGGTTTCCCGGTGGAGCACGCCACGGCCCGCTCACTGCTGCTCGGCATGGGCGAGCGGTACGACGTACTGGTCACCGCCGGCGACGGGGTCTTCCCGCTGACCGCGCTCGCCGAGGGCAAGGGCGCCGACGCCTCGGCCCTGGCCGTGCTCCGCACCGGCGCGGGGGCGCCGCCGACCGCCGCGACCCGGCCCGCCGAACTGGCCGGTCGGCCGTTGACGGCGGACGCGCTGCGGGCCGCCGAACCGGCCGCATTGGCCTCCCGGGCGGCGGACCGCACGATCAGGATCCGGCTCACGGGCGGGATGGCGGCGTACGACTGGGCCTTCGACGGCAAGCCGTACGCGCCGGACCGGCGGCATCCGGTGAAGGCGGGCGAACGGGTCCGGCTGGAGTTCACCAACTCCACGACGATGTGGCACCCGCTGCACCTGCACGGGCACACCTTCGCCCTCGGCGCGAAGCCGGGCGGGGCACGCAAGGACACCGCCGTCATCCTGCCGAACGGGACCCTCACGGCGGAGTTCGACGCCGACAACCCCGGCCTGTGGATGGTGCATTGCCACAACGTGTACCACGCCGAGGCCGGGATGATGACGGTGCTGGGCTACCGCCGCTAGGCGGTCTCTTTCGGATCTTGCCGGCACTCCCGCGGTCGCCCCGGGCGGCGGGATCCGGCAAGAACGCCCGGGGTGAACGCCGTTCCGTCCCCCGACCCACGGGCCGGGGGACGGAATCGGGTTGGAGGGGGTCGGGGCGCGTGGCAGGGTGGGTCGTCACCGCCGCCACGCCCCGAAGGACGCCCCCAGGTATGAGCACGCCCCCGAACCCGCCCAGCCACCCGACCGGTCCGCCGACGGAGCCCGCGGGAACGCCCATACCCGAGGCGGCGCCCGCGCCGGACCCGTCGCCGAGCACGCCCTCCACACCGGGCCCCTCCCTCACGAAGGAGCCCGCGCCCACGCCGACGCCCGGCCCCTCCCTCACGAAGGAGCCCGCGCCCGCCGAGGCCCCGGCGCCGGAGCCCGCCGACGCCCCGCCGGCGTCCGCCCCGTCCGCCCCGCGTGCCACCGCCCCGCCGGCTCCGTCGGGCTTCGCGCCGCTCACCCCGGGCCCGCCCCCCGGCGCCTTCGGCGCACCCGCACCCGCACCCGCGCCGCAGGCCCCCGCCGATCCCGTCAACCCGTGGAGCGCGCCCGCCGACCAGGGCTTCGCCGGGCCGCCGCCCGCCGGGCCCGGCGGGTACGCGGGTCCGCCCGGGTACGGGGTCCCTCCCGGCCCTTCGGGCTACCCCGGTTACCCGGGCTACCCCGGATACCCCGGGGCCGCGCAGGAGAAGAGCAACGGTCTGGCCGTCGCCTCGCTGGTGCTCGGCCTCATCGCCGTCCTGGTGGCCCTCACCCCGTTCTTCTTCTGGATCGGCACGCTCCTCGGCCTGACCGGCCTCGGTCTCGGCATCGCGGCCATGGTCAGCGCCTCCCGGGGCGCCCCGCGCAAGGCGATGTCGTTGTGGGGCACGATCCTCGGCGTGCTCAGCCTGTTCGCCTCGGTCGCCGGGCTCTACTTCACCGTCAGGGTCGCCGACGAGGTCGACAAGGTCGCGGACAGCCGGCCGAGCCGCGGGTGGGACGAGCCGTACCCCACGCCGTCCTTCTCCTCGCCGTACGGCCTGCCCGGCGACGAGCCGACGACCGGCCCGGGCTTCAGCACCCCGTTGGCCTTCGGCGAGAGCCACACGTACGCGAACGGCCTGAAGGTGTCCCTGTCCGCGCCCGTCGAGTACGTCTCCGAGAGCGGCTTCGCGGACACCGACAACGCGGTGCGGTTCGACATCACGATCACCAACACGTCGAAGAAGCCCGTCGTCGTGTTCTACGCCCAGCCCGACGTCACGGACGAGCAGGGACGCGCCGCCGAGTCCGTCTTCGACGGGCACATGCCCAAGGCGATCTCGGGGACCGTGGCGCCGGGCGCGACCGCCACCGGGAGCGCCGCCTACGAGGTGCCGAAGGGGGTCAAGACCCTCCGCGCGGAGATCTCCCCCGGACTGCTGCTCGACCCCGTGAAGTTCGCCGGCCCGGTCCGCTGACCCGCCTTCGGGAACGGAAAACAGGCCGGGCTCCAGGACATCGCGTCAGAAAGACGATTACACTGGGCCCGTGCCTCAACTTCGCCTGGCTCTGAATCAGATCGACTCGCACGTCGGCGAGATCACCGCGAACGCCGACTCCGTCGTCCACTGGACGCGGCACTCCGCGGAGCAGGGGGCCCACCTGGTGGCGTTCCCCGAGATGATGCTCACCGGGTACCCCGTCGAGGACCTCGCCCTGCGCGGCTCCTTCGTCGAAGCCTCCCGCACGGCGCTGCGCGAACTCGCGGAGCGGCTGGCCGCGGAGGGCTTCGGCGAGCTGCCCGTGATCGTCGGCTACCTGGACCGCACGGAGAAGGCCGCGCCGCGGCTCGGCCGTCCGGCGGGTTCCCCGGAGAACGCCGCCGCCGTGCTGTACGGGGGGCGGGTCGTCCTCCGCTTCGCCAAGCACCACCTGCCCAACTACGGGGTCTTCGACGAGTTCCGGTACTTCGTGCCGGGTGACACCCAGCCGGTGATCCGGGTGCGGGGCGTGGACGTGGCCCTGGCGATCTGCGAGGACCTCTGGCAGGACGGCGGCCGGGTCCCCGCGACCCGCTCCGCCGCGGCCGGCCTGCTGGTGTCGATCAACGCCTCCCCGTACGAGCGCGACAAGGACGACCAGCGCCTCGAACTGGTCGGGAAGCGGGCCCGGGAGGCCGGCTGCACCCTCGCCTACCTGGCGATGATCGGCGGCCAGGACGAGTTGGTCTTCGACGGCGACTCGATCGTCGTGGACGCGGCCGGCAAGGTCGTCGCCCGGGCCCCGCAGTTCTCGGAGGGCTGCGTGCTGGTCGACCTGGACCTGCCGGCGGCCCGCGCCGACGCCCCCGAGGGCGTCGTCGCCGACGGGCTGCGGATCGACCGCGTGATCCTGTCCGAGGAGCCGGTGGAGGCGTACGAGCCGGTCGTGCCCGGCGGCTGCGCCGAGCGCCTCGACGACGACGAGGAGGTCTACGACGCGCTGGTCGTGGGACTGCGCGCGTACGTCCTGAAGAACGGGTTCCGCTCGGTCCTGATCGGGCTCTCGGGCGGCATCGACTCGGCGCTCGTCGCCGCCGTCGCCTGTGACGCGATCGGCGCGCAGAACGTGTACGGCGTGTCGATGCCCTCCAAGTACTCCTCGGACCACTCCAGGGGCGATGCCGCCGACCTGGCCGAACGGACCGGCCTGAACTTCCGGACGGTGTCGATCGAGCCGATGTTCGACGCCTACATGGGGTCCCTGGGGCTGACCGGGCTGGCCGAGGAGAACCTCCAGTCGCGCCTGCGCGGCACGCTGCTGATGGCGCTCTCCAACCAGGAGGGTCACATCGTGCTGGCCCCGGGCAACAAGTCGGAGCTGGCCGTCGGCTACTCCACCCTGTACGGCGACTCGGTCGGGGCCTACGGCCCGATCAAGGACGTCTACAAGTCCGATGTCTTCCGGCTCGCGCGGTACCGCAACCGGGCCGCCGTCGAGCGGGGCGAGACCCCGCCGATCCCGGAGAACTCGATCGTGAAGCCGCCGAGCGCCGAGCTGCGCCCGGGCCAGGTGGACACGGACTCGCTGCCGGACTATCCGGTGCTCGACGCGATCCTGGCGATGTACGTGGACCGCGACCAGGGCATGGACTCGATCGTCGCCGCCGGTTTCGACGCCGAGCTGGTCGCCCGGACGCTGCGGATGGTGGACACGGCGGAGTACAAGCGCCGCCAGTACCCGCCGGGCACCAAGATCTCCGCGAAGGGCTTCGGCAAGGACCGCCGGCTGCCGATCACCAACGGCTGGCGGGAGCGGACGTAGGGCCTGGACGGCTACGACAGGGGGCCGGGGCCGCTTCGTGAAGCGGCCCCGGCCCCCTGTCGTGCGTCGGGCCCCCCGTCGGGCGTCCTGTCGGGCGTCGGGCGTCGTGCCGCGTCAGTCCTTGACGGTCATCCGTGCCGCGACCGGGAGGTGGTCGCTGCCGGTGCGCGACAGGGTCCAGGAGGCGTCGGGGATGATGCCGCGCACCATGATCTGGTCGATGCGTGCCATCGGGAACTGGGCGGGCCAGCTGAAGCCGAAGCCGTCGCCCGCCGCGCCCTGGGTGGAGCGCATCTGGGACGTGACCTCGGACAGGGCCCGGTCGTTCATGGTGCCGTTGAGGTCGCCGAGCAGGACGACCTTCTTCAGCGGTTCGGAGGCCAGGGCGGCGCCGAGCGCGTCGGCGCTGTTGTCCCGCTGGTTGGCCGTGAAGCCGGCGTTGAGCTTGACCCGGACCGAGGGGAGGTGGGCGACGAAGACCGCGACCTGGCCGTGGGCGGTGTCCACGGTGGTGCGCATGGCCCGGGTCCAGCCCATCTTGATGTCGACGGGGGCGCTGGAGGACAGCGGGTACTTGCTCCACACGCCGACCGTGCCCTCGACGGCGTGGTACTTGTACACGCCGGCCAGGGCCTTCTCGTAGACGGGGACGACGCCGGCCTTGAGTTCCGTCAGCGCCAGCACGTCGGCGCCGGAGCCGGCGACCGATTCGGCGGTGCCGCGCGGGTCGGCGTTGTCGGCGTCCACGTTGTGGGTGACGACCATCAGGTTGCCGCCGCCGCCGGACTTGTCGGTGACCAGGCCGCCGAACAGGTTCGCCCAGACCGCGGCGGTCACCAGTATCGAGAGCAGGGCGGTCGCCGACTTGCGGATCACGGCGGTGACGAGCAGGACCGGCACGGCCAGGCCCAGCCAGGGCAGGAAGGTCTCGGTGAGGCTGCCGAGGTTGCCCACGTCGTTCGGCAGGTCGGCGTGGAAGATCATCACGAGCGAGAGAAGTGCGGCGAGGCCCGCGGTGACGCGCCCCCGGCGCCAGATTCCCCGGTCTCGGCGCAGGTCGGCCAGTCGGCGTCGGAGACCGGATCGGGAGGGCTCGGGCTCCGAGCCGCCGTTTCCCGTCTCCGTCATGTACGCCTGTGCCATTCCACTGCCCTCGCTGCCGTGCTCGCGCTCCGTCCCCGCCCCTTGACCCTAGGCGATGTTCGAAGCAGATCCGTGCCGTCGTTGCCGGCCGTACCTCCGTGAGGACGAACGGCCGTGCGGTGAGGGTTCCGCTTGTCACGAAACGCGCACATTGGGCGTGGCGCGTCCCGGGAGGGGCCGTGAGTGTGACGGACCGGTCATCGCGCCACTTCCGTGCAGGGGCCGACGAGTGCCACCATGGTGGGTGAGTCCGGGGACGCCGTGAGGGCGCCTCGAGATGACACAAGGAGCAGTAGCCATGACGCATGTCGTTTCGCCTGCCCGCGAGACCTCCGGCCCCACCCTGTACGGGGGCACGGGAACGCGCCGCATCACCATCCGCGACCTGGCCCTGGCCAAGGAGCGCGGCGAGAAGTGGCCGATGCTCACCGCCTACGACGCGATGACCGCGTCCGTGTTCGACGAGGCCGGGATTCCGGTCATGCTCGTCGGCGACTCGATGGGCAACTGTCACCTCGGCTACGAGACCACCGTCCCCGTGACGATGGACGAGATGACCCTGCTGTCGGCGGCCGTCGTGCGCGGCACGAGCCGCGCGCTGATCGTCGGCGACCTGCCGTTCGGCTCCTACCAGGAAGGCGCCGTGCAGGCGCTGCGCAGTGCGACGCGGCTGGTCAAGGAGGCCGGTGTCGGTGCGGTGAAGCTGGAGGGCGGCGAGCGTTCGCTGGCCCAGACCGAGCTGATCGTGCAGTCCGGCATCCCGGTCATGTCCCACCTGGGTCTGACCCCGCAGTCCGTGAACGCCATGGGCTACCGGGTGCAGGGCCGTACGGACGAGGCCGCGCACCAGCTGCTGCGGGACGCGAAGGCGGCGCAGGACGCGGGCGCCTTCGCGGTGGTGCTGGAGCTGGTGCCGGCCGAGCTGGCCGCCGAGGTCACCCGGTCGCTGCACATCCCGACGGTCGGCATCGGTGCCGGGTCGGAGTGCGACGCCCAGGTGCTGGTGTGGACGGACATGATGGGCCTGACGGGCGGGAAGATGCCGAAGTTCGTGAAGCAGTACGCGAACCTGCGGCAGACCATGGGCGACGCGGCGAAGGCGTTCGCGCAGGACGTGGTCGGCGGGACGTTCCCGCAGGCCGAGCACGCTTTCCACTAGGCCCGCCGCCCCCGGTCCGTCGACGTCCTCGTCGGCGGGCCGGGGGCCCTGGGTGGTCGGCTGTGGGTCGGCTGTCGGTCGGCTGTCGGTGCTTTGTCAGTGGCGGCTGGTCCCATGGTGTCCATGACGCGAAACGACAAGACTTCCCCGAGCGGCTCGCACGCCGTACAGGTTCGGGGGTTGGTCAAGCACTACGGCGAGACCAAGGCCCTCGACGGTGTGGACCTCGATGTCCGTGAGGGCACCGTGCTCGGGGTTCTCGGGCCCAACGGCGCGGGAAAGACCACCCTGGTCCGCGTCCTCTCCACCCTGATCACCCCGGACGCCGGGACGGCGACGGTGGCGGGCTTCGACGTGGTCCGCCAGCCCCGGCAGCTGCGCCGCACCATCGGCCTCACCGGTCAGTACGCCTCGGTCGACGAGAAGCTGTCCGGCTGGGAGAACCTCTACATGATCGGCCGGCTGCTGGACCTGCCCCGCAAGGAGGCCCGGTCCCGCGCCGACGAGCTGCTGGAGCGGTTCTCGCTGACGGAGGCCGCCAAGAAGGCGGTCATGCACTACTCCGGCGGCATGCGCCGCAGGCTGGACCTGGCCGCCTCCATGATCGGCCGGCCGGCGGTGCTGTACCTGGACGAGCCGACCACCGGTCTGGACCCCCGCACCCGCAACGAGGTGTGGGACGAGGTGCAGCGGATGGTCGCCGAGGGCGCGACCGTACTGCTGACCACCCAGTACATGGAGGAGGCCGAGCAGCTCGCGAGCGAGCTGACGGTCATCGACAAGGGCAAGGTCATCGCCAACGGCAAGGTGGACGAGCTGAAGGCCCGGGTCGGCGGCCGCACCCTGAAGATCCGTCCCGTCTCCGCCTCCGATCTGCCGGGCATGGCCCGCGCGCTGGCGGAGGCCGGTCTCGACGGCGTGGCCGGTTCCCAGGCCATCCCGGACGAGGGCGTCCTGCTGGTCCCGATCCTGAGCGACGAGCAGTTGACCGCGGCGATCGGGCTGCTGGCCGGACGCGGTTACGCGATCGCCGATCTCGGCACCCACCTGCCCAGCCTCGACGAGGTCTTCCTGTCCATCACCGGTCAGAAGCCCTCCGTCGAGGAGTCCGTTCCCGCCCAGCAGACCGAGGAGGTCGCGGCATGAGCACCGTCACCACGTCCAAGCCCGGCAGTACCGCGACCGTCCCGGATGCCGCGCCGCGCGACCTGCCCGACGAGGGCCGGATCGGCCTGCGGGGCAACCTGCGGCACATCAGCGCCCTGGTGCGCCGCAACGCCCTGCAGATCAAGCAGGACCCCGAGTCGATGTTCGACGTCCTGTTCATGCCGATCATCTTCACGCTGCTGTTCGTGTTCGTCTTCGGCGGCGCGATCTCCGGCAAGGGGAACCAGGGCGAGTACGTCAACTACCTGGTGCCCGGCCTGATGGCGATGATGGGCATGAACATCGCCATGGCGGTCGGCACCGGGGTCAACGACGACTTCAAGAAGGGCGTGATGGACCGGTTCCGGTCCATGCCGATCGCCCGCTCGTCGGTGCTCATCGCGAAGATCGTGGTGGAGCTCGGCCGGATGCTGGTCGCCATCACGATCCTGCTCGTCATGGGCTTCATCCTGGGCCTGTCGATCAAGACCTCGGTGCTGGACCTGTTCCTCGCCATCGGCCTGTCGGCCGTCTTCGGCGCGTCGCTGATGTGGATCTTCATCCTGCTGGGTCTCACCATGAAGACGGCCCAGGCCGTGCAGGGCATGGCGATGCTGGTGCTGATGCCGCTGCAGTTCGGCAGCTCGATCTTCGCCTCCCCGACGACCATGCCGGGTTGGTTGCAGGCCTTCACGGACTACAACCCGTTGTCCAATCTGGCCGACGCGGCGCGCGGCCTGATGAACGGCGGCCCGGTCGGCCACTCGGTGACGATGACGCTGATCTGGTCGGTCGCCATCACCGCGATCACCATGCCGCTCGCGGTCCGCAAGTTCCGTCACAAGACCTGACGCGCGGAGTCCGTCGGGCGCATGCCGGAACGGTTCTCCCGATGTCGGGGCCCGGCGGAAGCGGTGGTTCAGACGAGGGCGGTGGCCTCCTCCAGGGTGAGGCCGCCGCCTTCGGCGCACGCCGCCTCGTACGCGCGGTCCCCCAGCGCCGTCCTCGCCGACTTTTCGACGAGGGCGGCGTCCTCGCGTTCGGTGGTGACGGGGAAGTGTCCGGTCGGCACCAGGGCCCGGTAGGCGCCGAGGAGTCGGGCGGCGTCGCGCTCGCGGCGCGGACCGCCGAGTCCCAGGAGGGCCACGGCCGCGATCAGCAGGTGCACGGCCGGCAGTTGCGGGGCCACCATCAGCGCCATCGGGTCCCGGGCGGTGGTCGCGGCCTCCCGGACGAGGGCCAGCGCCTCCTCGTGCCGGCCTTCCTTGTTGTCGAGCCAGGCCAGCACGCCGAGCAGGAAGCCGTCGAAGATCGCGTACGCGCCGAAGGCGAACTCCTCGCGCAGGGAGGTGAGTTCGGCGCGGGCCTCGACGAGGCGGCCGGTGCGGCCGTAGAGCCCGGCGAGGAACATGCGGGCGGCCGGCAGGGCCTCGTTGCGGTACTGGCGGATGACGGCGAGGAGCCCGGTCAGGATCTCCTCCGCCTCCTCCAGCCGGCCCTCCTCGGCGAGGGTGCCGGCCATCCGCACCCGCAGGATCGTGACCTGGGCGGGGGCGCCGAGCCGTTGGGCGTGCTCGATCGCGGCCTGGAAGTCGGCGGCGGCCAAGGCGTACTCGCCGCGTTTCTCCAGGGCTTCGGCGCGGGCGGACAGTGCCTCGGCGCAGCCCCAGTCGTCGCCGAGCTCGCGGAAGAGCGCGAGGCTCTCCTCGGCGTCGCGGGCGGCGTCGCCGAACGACGCGGCACGGTTCGCCCGGATGTTGGCGCGCAGTTGGAGCGCGGAGCCCAGTTCCCAGCGGTAGCCGAGGGCGCGGGTGGTCTCGACGGTCTCGTCGATGATGCGCCGGAGCAGTTCCGGATCGCCGGCGATCATCACGGCGTAGATCCACAGGGCGGTGGGGAACCGGCAGGTCTGGGGCAGGCCGGGCCGGTAGGCCGCGATCATGCCCTCGACCTGGAGGCGGACGTCCGGGGAGTTCCAGCTGCCGCTGTTCTGGTCGCGAGCGGTGAGTTGAATCATCCGGGCGCCGCGCCAGGCCTCGGCGAGCAGTTCGCCGGTGTAGGGCGGGGGCGAGTCGACGAGCCGCTCGTAGACCGGTTCGGCGGGGGCGATCGGCGGGGCGAAGGGGTCCGGACCGAGGGCGACGGCGGCGTCGGCCCAGTGGCGGGACTCGGCGCGCAGGTCGTGCATGTGCCAGTACCAGACGAGGGAGTGCACCAGGCAGAGCACCTCGCCGATGTCCTTGGCGGCGACGGCGCGGCGCAGCGCGGTACGGAGGTTCTCGTATTCGGTGGCGAGCCGCTCGGCGGCCGTGCGCTGGCCGTGTCCGCGCAGCAGGGGCTCGGTGGTGCGGGCGAGTTCGCGGTAGTGGGTGAGGTGACGTCGTTCGGTGTCGGCGCGGTCCTCGGCTGCCTCGTCCAGGCGCTCGGAGGCGTACTCGGCGACGGTCTCCAGCAGCCGGTAGCGCATGTCGCCGTCGGGTCCGGGGGCGGCGACGACGAGGGACTTGTCCACGAGGGAGCCGAGCGCGTCGACGACCGCGTCCGCGTCGGGGCCGGCGCAGACGGCCTCGGCGGCGGCGAGGTCGCAGCCGCCGGCGAAGACGGAGAGCCGTCGCAGGACGGCCCGTTCGGGTGCGTCGAGCAGGTCCCAGGACCAGTCGACGACGGCCCGCAGGGTCTGTTGGCGGGGCAGGACGGTGCGGGAGCCGCTGGTGAGGAGGCGGAACCGGTCGTCGAGCCGGTCGGCGATCTGGCGGGGGGTGAGCAGGCGCAGCCGGGCGGCGGCCAGTTCGATGGCGAGGGGCATGCCGTCGAGGCGGCGGCAGATCTCCGCGGCGGCGGCCGGGTCGTCCTCGACGCGGAAGCCGGGCCGGGCGGCGGCGCCGCGGTCGGCGAGCAGCCGCAGTGCGACGGGGTCGGGCAGCGGTTCCACGGGGCGCAGCGCCTCCCCCGGCACGCCGAGGGGTTCCCGGCTGGTGGCGAGGATCTGGACGCCGGGGCAGTGCGTGAGGAGCCGTTCGGCGAGGACGGCGGCGGCGTCGATGACGTGCTCGCAGTTGTCGAGGAGCAGCAGGAGGTCGCGCCGGCCGCAGTGTTCGACGAGTCGGGCGAGCGGGTCGTCCCCGCCCCGCTCGGTGAGCGCGCGCAGTTCCTCGGCGGCGGCGCCGCGCAGCTTGGTCTGGCGGGCCCCGAGGGCGGCCAGGGCCGCTTCGGCGACGTCCTCGGGGTCGTCCACGGGGGCCAGTTCGACGAGCCACACCCCGTCGGGCCACATCCCGTCGGGGTGGCCGGCGGCGGCGTGGGCCTCGGCGGCCTCCTGGGACAGGCGGGTCTTGCCGGCGCCGCCGGGCCCGAGCAGGGTGACGAGGCGGGATCGGGCCAGGTCGGAGCCGATGACGCGGATGTCGTCCTCGCGGCCGACGAAGGTGGTGAGGCGGGCCCGCAGGTTGCCGCCGGCGGCGGGGTCGGCGCCCGGGCCGGGGGTGGCGGGGCCCGGGACGGGCGCGTTGTCGGGCCGTGCCGCGGGGGTCGGGGCGGCGGTCGCCGGGTGCGGGGGCCGCGCCGCGTGGGGTTCCGGCGGGGCGAGCAGGGCGGCGTGGAGGGCGCGCAGTTCCGGGCCGGGGTCGGCGCCCAGGCGGTCGGCGAGGTCCCGGCGGACGTCCTCGTAGGCGGCCAGCGCCTCCGCCGGGCGGCCCGCGGCGTCGAGGGCGCGGATCCGCAGGGCCCGCAGCGGCTCGTCCAGCGGGTGTTCCACGCACAGCGCGGTCAGCTCGGGCAGGATCCGCTCCGCCTCGCCCAGGGCGAGGGCCGCGGCGAGCCTGCCCCGGCGCGCGTCGGCCCGTACGGCCTCCCAGCGGGCGGACTCCCCGGCCGGATCCGGCAGCGAGGCCAGCGCGGGGCCGCGCCACAGGGCGAGGGCCTCGTCGTACAGGGCCGCGGCGGCGGCCGGGTCCCGCTCGGCGGCGGCGGCCCGCGCCAGCCGTTCGAAGCGGTACAGGTCCACGTCCTCGCGGGCGGCGGCGAGACGGTAGCCGCCCTCCCCGGAGCGCACGGCGGCGTGCCCGATCGCCCGGCGCAGGCGCGCCACCAGGGCCTGGAGCGCGGCCGGGGCGTCGGCGGGCCGGTCCCCGTCCCACACCTCGGCGACCAGCAGCTCGGCCGGCACGGTGCGGCCCGGGCGCAGGGCGAGGGCGGTCAGGAGGGCGCGCAGCCGCGACCCTCCGACGGCGACGGGGTCGCCGTCGTCGGAGAGGGCCTGGGCGGTGCCGAGAATCACGTAACGCACCGGCCCATTGTCGCCGTACCCGGGGGACACCCGTCGCCGTGCCCGGGATAGGTTTCGCCGCATGGGTCACCAGGGCAGCCGCGGCGAGCGGCAGATCAGTTCCGTCTTCCTCGGGATCGTCGCCGTCATGGCGGTGACCGGGTGGGCCGTGTGGACGGGGTACTCGACGAGCACCGGCCTCGCGGTGTTCCTGTTCGTCACGGCGGCGTGGGTGGTCTCGCTGTGCCTGCACGAGTACGCGCACGCCCGGACCGCCCTGCACGGCGGTGACATCACGGTCGGCGCCAAGGGCTACCTGACGCTGAACCCGCTGAAGTACACGCACGCGATGCTCAGCATCGTCCTGCCGGTGATCTTCGTGATCCTGGGTGGTCTCGGTCTGCCCGGTGGCGCCGTGTACATCGAACGCGACCGGATCAGCGGCCGCTGGAAGCACAGTCTGATCTCGGCCGCCGGGCCGCTGACGAACGTGGCCTTCGCGATCGTGTGCACCGCGCCGTTCTGGCTGAACGCCCTCGACGGGGTGCCGATGCCGTTCCGCTTCGCGCTGGCGTTCCTGGCGCTGCTCCAGGTGTCGGCGGCGATCCTGAACTTCCTGCCGGTGCCGGGCCTGGACGGGTACGGGGTCATCGAGCCGTGGCTGTCGCACGGGGTGCGCCGCCAGGTGGCGCCGCTGGCGCCGTTCGCCCTGCTCGGCGTGTTCGCGCTGCTGTGGATCCCGGAGGTCAACGCGTTCTTCTTCGGCGCGGTCAGCGGCATCCTCGACGCGCTCGGCGTGTCCGAGTTCGAGACGTACTGCGGCCGCGACCTCTACCGTTTCTGGCAGGACGCGGACGGCTACTGCGCCGCGGCCTGAGCCGTGGCCCGAGCCGTGGCTCGGGGTACGCCCCCGGATCCGGCCGTCGTCAGCCGTTCGCGCGGGCGGCCTTGTCGGCCTTGGCCTTGCGTACGTAGTACCAGGCCATGTTGGACGTCAGCCCGGCCAGCAGCACCCAGATGATCCCGAGGAAGCTGCCCTCGACGAAGGCGACCACGGCCGCGGCCACGGACAGGGCACAGACGACAACGGCGAACACGGCAAGGCGGGGCATGCGGCACGGCTCCTCGGCGACACGGAACGGGGGTCGGGTTCCTCCAGTGTCCCCCATCGCGCCCCGCCGCCGACCGCCGCCACCCCCTCGGGACATCCCGCCCATTTCCCCCTTCGCCTGAGCGCCGGTCCGCCGGCTGGATACGGTGCGCGAAGCTCCGTCCGAGCGGACGAAGCCGGACGACCGGGGGGAAGCCATGCGGGAGATGACAAAGGGTGCGAACGTCAGTCTGACCGCTCTCGGCGAGGACGCCGGGGCCGTGGTCGTGAGTCTGGGCTGGACCAGCGCGTCGGGCGCCGGCGACGCCGACGTGTCCGTGTTGCTGCTCGACGCGCACGGCAAGGTCCGCTCGGACGACGACTTCTACTTCTACAACCATCCCGCGGCCGAGGACGGCAGCGTCCAGTTGCTCGGGAAGACGCCCACCGACAGCGGCGACGAGGACCGGATCGGGCTGGACCTGACGGCCGTGCCGGCGGACATCGCGCGGATCGTGGTGGCGGCGAGCCAGTACGGCGACGCCCGCTTCGGGGACCTCGACGACCTGCGGATGACGGTCTCGGACCGCTCCGGCGAGCCCCTGGTCGGGTTCTCCATCGACGACGCGAGCGTGGAGAGCGCCTTCGTCTTCGGCGAGCTGTACCGGCGGGGCGAGGAGTGGAAGTTCCGGGCCGTGGGTCAGGGGTACGAGACCGGCCTGGCCGGCCTCGCCACGGATTTCGGCATCTCCATCGACGAAGGCGGCGAGGACGGAGAGGACGGCGCGGACTCCCCCGCGACCCCGGACCCGGCGGCGGAACCGGCGCGCGGTACGCAGGCGCCGGCCGCCGGCCCGGTCCCCGCCGCCGGCCCGGTCCCCGCCGGTGTCCCCGTCGCCGCCGGTGTCCCGGTCGCCGCCGGACCGGGGACCACGACGCCGGGCGCGGCTCCCGCCCCGAGCGGGGCCGCCGCCGCGCCCGGCGGGCCGGCCCAGGGCGCTCCGTCCCGGGCCGCCGCCTCGGTGGCCGGGATCCCCGCCCAGTCCCGCGGCCGGGACGGCTCCGCCGCCGGGGGCGCCCGTACGACCAGGAAGAAGGTCACGCTGCCCAGGGTCGCCAGGAAGTCGCTGGCCGAGAACGACTCCTGGCAGCCGGCTCGGCTCTTCCCGGTCCCCACCCTCAAGAGCGACCGGGAGCGGGAGGTGCGCGCGACCTCGGTGCTGCTCGCCGTCATGACGCAGGTGCCCGAACTGGGCCGCCGGCTCACGGCCGCCTTCGGCGCCCCCGCCGGACGGACGCAGACCTTCACGGAGGTGTCGTTGCCCCACGGCGACGCCCCACGGCGGCCGGACGGTGTCATCCGGATCGAGCGCGCCGGCAAGCTCTGGACGGCGCTCGTGGAGACGAAGACCAACGGGAACCCGCTGCGGGCCGAGCAGGTACAGGCGTACATGGACATCGCCACGCGGCGCGGCTACGAGGCCGTCATCACGCTCTCCAACGACGTGGCCCTCGACGGCGCCCCCGTGGTCGACGTCAAGATCGACGGGCGCCGCAAGCACAAGGTCGACCTCTGGCACCTGTCGTGGGCGGAGGTGGCCCACCAGGCCCAGCTCCTGATCCGCCACGAGGGCGTGGGCAACCCCGCGCACGCCTGGCTGCTCCAGGAACTGCTGGAGTACCTCCAGCACGAGAACTCCGGCTGCCACGGGTTCCAGAACATGGGACCGTCCTGGGTACCCGTCCGCAAGGGCATCGAGGACGAGACCCTCAACCCGGGCGACGAGCGGGCCGTCGACGTGGTGGAGAGCTGGGAACGGCTGATCCGCCAGGTCTGTCTGCGCCTGGGCGGGGAGCTGGGCCAAAAGGCCCTCCCCGTGCAGCGGGCCCGGCGGGGCAGCGATCCCCGGGAGCGCCGGCTCGCCGCGGCCGAGACCCTGTGCGCGGACGGCCGGCTCTCGGCGGAACTGCGGGTCGACGGCACGAGCGGGATCATCGCGGTGACCGCCGATCTGCGGACGGGAAAGGTACGGACCTCGATGGAGGTTCCCGCCCCGGAGGGCTCCTCCGCGCTGGTCTCGGTGAAGAGGCTGGTCCGGATGCTGGCCGAGGCGCCGGCGGACCTCCATGTGGAGAGCCTGGTCGAGGGCGGGATCGGGGCGCGCGGGACCCTGGAGCGGTTGCGGCCGGAGCCGGGGAACCTGCTGCCCCGGGACGGGGCGCCGCCGGCCGGGTTCCGGCTGACGCTCATCAAGGGGATGGGCAATACCCGGGGCAACACGGAATCGGGGTTCATCCGCAGTGTCGACGACGCCGTGGCGCGGTTCCATCAGGGCGTCGTGGGGCGGCTGGGCCCGCTCGACGTGCGGGCCGGCCGGCGCGGCTGACCCTGCGAGCGCTGCCGCTCGGGGTCGGCCGTGCGGGCCGGCGCCGGCCCGCGCCCGGACGGGGCGCGGTCGTCTCAGACGTCCGTGACGCGCAGGCCCGCGTGGGCCTTGTAGCGGCGGTTGGTGGAGATGAGGTTCGCGACCAGGGCTTCGACCTGGTGGGCGTTGCGCAGGCGGCCGGAGAAGACGCCGCGCATGCCCGGGATGCGGGCGGCGAGGGCCTGGACGAGGTCGGTGTCGGCGCGGGACTCGCCGAGGACCATCACGTCGGTGTCGATCTCCTCGACCGTCTCGTCCTGGAGCAGTACCGCCGAGAGGTGGTGGAAGGCGGCGGTGACCCGGGAGTCGGGGAGCAGGGCCGCGGCCTGCTGGGCCGCGCTGCCCTCCTCGACGGGGAGGGCGTAGGCGCCCTGCTTGTCGAAGCCGAGCGGGTTGACGCAGTCCACGACGAGCTTGCCGGCGAGGTCCTCGCGCAGTGCTTCGAGGGTCTTGGCGTGGCCCTCCCACGGCACCGCGATGATCACGATGTCGCTGCGTCGGGCGCAGTCGGCGTTGTCGGCGCCCTCGACGCCCAGGCCCAGCTCCTCGGCCGCGGCCTGTGCGCGGTCCGCGGCGCGGGAGCCGATGATCACCTTCTGGCCGGCCCGGGCGAACCGGTAGGCGAGGCCGCGGCCCTGGTCGCCGGTGCCGCCGAGGACGCCGACCACGAGGCCGGAGACGTCGGGCAGGTCCCGGGGGTCCTTGGCCGGCGGCTTCTGCGTGCTGTCTGAGGAAGTCATGGGGGCGAGAGTACTGCCGAGTACGCGTCAGTCGAATGGACGGGAGCCGCCGGTATCGCACCCGCGCGCCCTTTCCCTGGTGCAGGATGCCCGCCATGGATGCGGTGAGGGTGGCGTTGCTGCGCGAGGTTCTCGCCGGGACGCGGTGGCCGGGTGCCGCCCGGGGTTTCGCCGGCGCGTTGCGGCGCGCGGTGGTTCCGGCCGGCGGGGGCCTGCTGCTGGTGGGTACGGAGCAGTACGAGCCGTGGCACATGGCCGCGCACCTGGTGGACGAGGCGGCGTGGTCGGGGCTGCCGGAGCTGGCGCCGACGCTCGTGCGGCACCGTGTGCTGCCGGGCGAGCCGCCGCACCTGTCGGTGGGGCTGAGCCGGCTGGGGGCGGCCCGGCGCGGGCACACGCTGCTGGTGGTGGCCCCGCAGGAGCCGGACGCGGGGCTGCTGGAGCGGGTGCACGATGCGCGGCGGGCGGGGGCGACCGTGCTGTCCCTGGACGGCGGGGATCCCGCGCTGGGGACGTTGGCGCACGAGGCGCTGTCGGTGCCGGGTGCCACGGCCGAGCTGGACCTGGACACGGTGCAGCACCTGGTCAGCGCGGCGGCCGGGGAGAACGGGCCGCCGGGCCGGCGCGGCTCGCGGCGGTTCCGGGACCGGCTGGCGCGGCTGGCCGATCAGCTGACCGCGCCGCCGCCCGGCCGCTGGTGAGGGGCGCCGCCCGGGAGGGGTGCCATCCCACCGCCCCCGCCGGCCCGCCTCACCCTCTGTTTCAGGGGGTTTCCTCGCCCGCCTCGGGGGTCTTGTCGTTCCATTTCGGGTCGTTCTGCCATTCGAGGTTGCGTTCCTGCGCCGTCTCCATGGCGTGGGTCGCCTCCTCGGGCGTGGCGTAGGGGCCGAAACGGTCCTTCGCCGGGCAGTCGGGGCCCTCTTCGACCTTCTTGTGGACCAGGCAGTAGTACCACTCGCCGGGCTTGCCGACCTGGCGCTTCTTGAACAGGGCCATCGTCCTCGGGCTCCTCTCGTGCCGCTCTCTGTCGCCAGCTTGCCCCATCACCGCTGGATACACTCGCCTGCATGTCTGGCCAGTCGCTGCTCGTACCAGGCGAGCTCTCTCCCGTCCGTTCCGTTCCCGGAAACATCCGCCGGCCCGAGTACGTGGGCAAGCCCGCGCCCACTCCGTACACCGGACCGGAGGTGCAGACCGCCGAGACCATCGAGGCCATGCGCATCGCCGGCCGGATCGCCGCCCAGGCGATGGAGGAGGCCGCCAAGCACATCGCGCCGGGGGTGACCACCGACGCGCTCGACAAGGTCGCCCACGAGTACATGTGCGACCACGGGGCCTATCCCTCGACGCTCGGCTACCGGGGCTTCCCCAAGTCCCTGTGCTCCTCCGTCAACGAGGTCATCTGTCACGGCATCCCCGACTCGACCGTCCTGCGCGACGGCGACATCGTGAACCTCGACGTGACCGCGTACATCGGCGGGGTCCACGGCGACAACAACGCCACCTACCTGTGCGGGGAGGTGGACGAGGAGTCGCGCCTGCTGGTGGAGCGCACCCGCGAGTCCTTGAACCGTGCCATCAAGTCGGTCAAGCCCGGCCGGCAGATCAACATCATCGGTCGGGTCATCGAGTCGTACGCGAAGCGCTTCGGCTACGGGGTGGTCCGGGACTTCACCGGGCACGGCATCAGCACGTCCTTCCACTCCGGCCTGATCGTCCCGCACTACGACAGCCCGCACGCCACCACGGTCATCGAGCCCGGCATGACCTTCACGATCGAGCCGATGCTCACGCTCGGCACCCACGAGTACGACATGTGGGACGACGGCTGGACGGTCGTCACGAAGGACCGCAAGCGGACGGCGCAGTTCGAGCACACGCTGGTCGTGACCGACACGGGAGCGGAGATCCTCACGCTGCCCTAGGCCCTGTCGGAGGGCCTCCGGGCCGGGCGAATTTTTACCGACAGGACGTCGGGAACACATTGACTTAGGCAAGCCTAAGTACGAGGATCGAGGTGTGGCGGCGATGCCGCCACGCCTGCCTCATCCCCCGATTTCTCGGAGGTCCGCCTTGGACGCCTTCTCCACGGTCATCCGTGTCGCCTCGCACGAGCAGCACACGGAGGCCGAGACCTCGACGTTCATGAGCGATCTGCTCGGCGGCCGACTGGGCGTCGACGCCTACACCCGCTACACCGAGCAGCTGTGGTTCGTGTACCGGGCCCTGGAGGACGCGGCCGAGTCCCTCAAGGACGACGCGGTCGCCGGGCCGTTCATCCGGCCCGAGCTGATGCGCCTGGCGGAGATCGAGCGGGACCTCGCGCACCTGCGCGGCCCCGAGTGGCGCGGGTCGCTGGTGGCGCTGCCGGCGACCGAGGCGTACGCGGCCCGGGTGGCCGAGTGCGCGGCCGGCTGGCCGGGCGGTTACGTGGCCCACCACTACACCCGCTACCTGGGCGACCTGTCCGGCGGACAGATCATCCGGGACAAGGCCGAGCGCACCTGGGGCTTCGAGCGCAAGGGCGACGGCGTGCGCTTCTACGTGTTCGCGGACATCTCCAACCCGGCCGCCTTCAAGCGCACCTACCGCGAGCTGCTGGACGCCATCTCCGCGGACGACCTGGAGAAGCAGCGGATCATCGACGAGTGCAAGCGCGCCTTCGACTTCAACGGCGCCGTCTTCCGCGAACTGGGCCGGGAGTTCCCGCTCAGCGCGTGAGCGACGTCCGGGACCGACCGGTGGACGAGAGGCAAGGGGCGGCCCCGCCGGGGGCCGCCCCTTGCCCGTGTCCGGCGCCGCGGCACTCGACCGGGTCGGTCGGGGTGCTCAGTTCCCGGGGGCGAAGCGCACGCGTCCGCCGATCTCGACCGTGCCGTCCGGGCCGGGCGCGGTGAGGAGTTGGGAGCCGGCGCCCTGGGTGATGTTCAGGGCGCGGTTCAGCTCGGCCGTGAGCAGGATCGCGGCCGAGCCGGTGGCCTCGTCCTCGACGACGGCGCCGTCGGGGCGGCGCGGAAACCCGCGGGCCCGGATCCGGCCCGCGGTCTCGTCCTCCCACGCCCAGGCGTACAACCAGCCCTCGCCCGGCGGCGGGGCGGGCAGCTCCTCGACCTCGGCGGCGGACGCGTACTGCTGGGTGCGCTTGCCCTCGACCCATTCGGGGCGGGCGGTGATCCAGGTGAACTCGCCGTCGTCGCGGGCCCAGACGGATCCGACCGGCGGCTGGAGTTCCTCGATGTCGAGCAACCAGGCGAGGCCGACCAGCGGGTGCCCGGCGAAGGCGAGCCGGGTGCCGGGGGTACGGATGTCGACGACCCCTCGTTCGGGGTCGTCGACGAACACCGTCTCGCTGTAGCCGAGTTCGGCGGCCAGCGCCTGCCGGGACGCGTCGTCGGGGCAGGTGCGGCCGTCGCGGACGACTCCGAGCAGGTTGCCGTACCGGCCGTCGCCCGCGCAGAAGACCCTGAGCACGTCGAGATCGTTCACCGGATCTCTCCCAGGATGCCCCGGGCTTCAGTCCGGGGAGGAAGGGGTCCTCGGCTCGGAGCCGCGAAGCGGCGGAGTTCTCTGCGCATCTGCTGTGACCTGAGCTTTCGTTCGTTGTCAGTGGGCGCTGTTACGTTGCGATCATGACGACAGCGGCGTTGGCCGACGAGGGGACCGGGCACGCCCGGTACACCTACCGGCTCCGCGTGTCGTCAGGCGCCGCGGACCGGCTCGAAGCGGAGTGGGCGCGGTGCCGCTGGGTGTGGAACGAGTGCGTGGCGATGTCCCGCGCGGTCCACAAGCTCAACAAGGACGCCGAGACGAAGACGACCTGCGGTCCGGCGCAGCTCGACAGGATGCTGACCGGGGCCCGGCGTTCGATGGCGTGGCTGAGGGAGGGTTCTTCTGTTCCACAGCAGCAGATCATCCGCGATTTCGCCAAGTCCCGCGCGAAGGCGCTGGGGGACATCAAGGCCAGGCTGCCGATGAAGCAGCGGGCCGGGATGCCGAAGCCGAAGAAGAAGCGCGAGGCGCTGCCGAGCCTGAACTACACCCGGCGCGGCTTCCGCCTCAAGGACGGGTGTCTGCACGTGGCCGGCGGGATCGTCCTGCGTGTGGTCTGGTCGCGGGCCCTGCCGGAGCCTCCCTCCTCCGTCCGCGTCTACCAGGACGGCCTCGGGCACTGGTACGCGTCTTTCGTGGTCGCCACCGTGACCGAGGCCCTTCCCGCGACGGGCAGGATGATCGGCGTCGACTGGGGCGTCAAGGAGATCGCGACCACCACGTCCGGCGCCCACGATCTGCCGCACCCCGAGCACGGCAAGAGCGCCGCCGAGAAGCTCGCGCACTACCAGCGGATGACGGCCCGCAGGAAGCCGAAGAAAGGCCGGCCTGGCTCGAAGGGCTACCGCGAGGCGAAGCGGCAGACCGCCAAGCTCCACAAGAAGGTCGCCCGCCGGCGCCAGGACACGGCCCGCAAGTGGGCCAAGGCGGTCGTGCGCGACTTCGACCGGCTCGCCGTCGAGGACTTCCGCCCGAAGTTCCTCGCGAAGTCGACCATGGCCCGCAAGGCCGCGGACGCCGCGATCGGCGCCACGAAGACGGCCCTGATCGAGATGGGCCGCAAGCACGGCCGCGAGCTGCACCTCGTCCACCCCGCGCACACCACGATGGACTGCGCGCACTGCGGAGCGAGAGCCAAGCACCGCCTACCTCTTTCGATGAGAACGTATACGTGCACCGCTTGCGGAATCGAGTCCCCCAGGGACAAGAACTCCGCCCGCGTGATGCTCGTCCGGGCTGGTCTCGTACCCGGCTGGCGTTGATCTTGTGAGACCTGCCACCTGCCAGGTGTCAGGCGAAGTGAGCCAGGAATCCCCGTCCTTCAGGGCGGGGAGGATGTCAAGCGGGCATTCAAGCACGGCTCAGCCCTGGGTCATGCGCCGCCTGCGGGCGATGAGGACCGCGCCGGCGCCGGCCGCGATGACCGCGCCGGAGGCTCCGAGCAGGGCTCCGGCCGGGATCTCGGCGCCGGTGGAGGCGAGGTTGCCGCCGCCGCCGACGCTCCCGCCGCCGCCGACGGTGCCGCCGCCGCCCGTGCCCGTACCGCCGGTGCTGCCGGTACCGCCCGAGGTCGAACCGCCGGTGGTGGAGCCTCCGGTGGCGTCGGGGGCGGTGACGTCCTTGTCCACGGACACGGTGAGGTTGACGTCGTCGATCCGGTCACCGGGCGCGTAGCCGTCCTGGTGGACGGGGGTGGTGGACGGCTCCCGCAGGAAGGCCGCGGCGCCCTGTTCGGTCAGTGCGGTGCGGACGCCGTTCAGGGCGAGCAGGCCCTTGCTGGTCTTGTACTCGGCCTTGGCCAGGTCGAGCGTGGCGAAGGGGACGTTCGTCTTCGTGCCGGCGGCGGTCTTCACGTCCAGGACCAGGGTGCCCTTGGCGCCCTGGGTGTCGATGCGGACGTTGCCGAAGGTCATGTCGATGCCGTGGGCCGCGTACCGGAAGCGCAGGTTGCCCTCGAAGGACGCGTTCAGCTTGCCCTTGCTCGTGTCGAGGGTGCCCTTGCCGCCGGCGAAGGAGAAGGTGCCGTCGCTCGCGACCGCGCCGCCCGCGGGGGTGATGGAGCCCGCGGACTGGACGTACGTGCGGAAGGACTCCTTGACGCCCCACTTGAGCTTGCCGCTCTGGATCTGCCGGGCGCCGTCGGCCGGGGCGCCGGTGGAGGTCGAGGGCTTGGGGCCCGTCGAGGTGGACGGCCTGGTGGGCGGCTTGGTGGGCGGCTTGGTGGACGTCGACGGCTTCGTCGAGGTCGTCGGCCTGGGCTCCGTGGACGTGGTCGGCTTCGGGTCCGTGGACGTCGTGGGCTCGGGGTCCGTGGACGTGGACGGCTTGGGGTCGACCGGCGGCTTGCCGAACTCCAGGACCGCCGTCAGCGCGTCTCCCGGCTGGTCCTTGTAGCCCGGGTAGTCGAGCTGCTCGGCGGCCTCCGCGGTGAGGACCGTCCCCAGCTTCTCCATCTGCGGGCCGGCGAAGGCCACGGTCGCGAACGGGACGTTCGCGGTGAGCGTGCCGTTCTTCTTCACGTCGACGACGAGCTTCTTCGCGCCGGTGTCGAAGCGCGGGTTGCTCAGGGTGATCTCGAAGTGGTGCGCGGTCGACTTGAAGGTGACGCTGCCCTTGAAGGCGGCGGTCACGATGTGGGCGCCGCTCGGGGTGTACTGGCCGGTGGGGGCGCCGAAGCGGAAGGTGCCGTCGGCGTTCTTCGTGGCGCCGTCGGCGACGGTGATCTCACCCTTGGCGACGGTGGTGACATAGGTGCGGAAGGTCTCCTTCACGCCCCAGTCGAGGGTGCCCTTGACGATCGGCCACGGCGCGGCGGTACCCGCGGCGGCCGGGGCCGGGGCGGAGACCGCCGCCGTCGCGGGCAGGACGAGGGCGGTGGCGCCGAGGGCGGCGGCGGTGGCGATCGCGGCCGCTACGGCGATCGGTCGGCGGTGGGACGACATGGCTGAGTACTCCTGAAAGGGCAACGAGGGGAGACGGGGGGTGTGACGCGGTGCGGGCGGGGGTGTCACGGCCGCGGGTCGGCGGGGCCCGAGGCCCCGGAACCGGCGGCGGCCGTACGGCGCTTGCGCAGGAGGAGGAAGATCACGCCGGCGGCCAGGACCAGCAGGGCCGCGGCGAGGGCGACGTACAGCCCGACGGACGAGCCCTTCTCGGCCTCGGCCTTCGGGGGTGCCTGGGAGGCGGCGGCCGCGGGTGCCTGGGAGGGCGACGGCGAGGCCGCGGAGCCCAGGTCGGGCAGGGCGGGAAGCTTGGTGTTCGCGTCGAGGGCGACGGAGAGCGAGACGGGGTCCATCCCGGTGCCGGCCCTGTACATGGCGTTGAAGGCCTGGGAGCCGCCCTCGGTGAGGGTGGCCGGGGCTTCGGTGAGGGTGGCGAGGCCGCCCTCGGTCTTGAGGGTCTTGGCGTCGAACTCGACGAGCGCGACGGCGTTCCTGGTCTCGGCGGGGGTGACGACGTCGGCGGTCAGGACGCCCTTGCCGCCGTCCACCGTGACGCTCACCTTGCCGAGGGTGAGGTCGAGGTGGGCGCCGGTGAACCGGACGGTGCCGGCGAACACCGCGTCAAGGGTGCCCTTCCGGCCGTCGTACGTGCCCTTGCCCTGCGGGAAGCGGAACAGCGCGCCGCCGTCCTGGGCGCCTTCGGCCAGGGTCCACTTGCCCTGCCCGACGGATCCGGTGACGTACTCGCGGAAGGTGCGCCGGACGCCCCAGTCGACGGCGGCGTCGGTGAAGGCGCCCGCGGCCTGCGGGCTCTCGGCCGGGGCACTGGGCTGCCCGCTGGGCGTCGCGCCCCGCTCGGCGGGGGCCTTGACGTCGACGGACAGCGAGACGGGGTCGAGCCGGGTGCCGGCGGTGTAGTAGCCGGCGAACGACTTGGCGCCTTCCGCGGTCAGGGTGGTCGGGACGTTCGTGAGGGCGATCGGGCTGCCGCCGCCCTTCATGTCGATGCCGCCGAGGCCGAGGGTGGCGAAGGGGACCCGGGAGGCCGTGCTGACGGCCCCGGTGTCCTTGGCCTTGCCGGTGACGTCCACGTAGAGGGTGCCGCGGCCTCCGGAGATCTCGACGGTGGGGCGGCTGACGGTGAGGTCGAGTTCGTACGAGCCGTCGGGCTTCTGGTGGCCCTGGAAGGTGACCCCGCCGGTGAACGCGGCGCCGAAGGAGCCGGATTCGGGATCGTAGGAGCCGGTCGCGGAGTGGAAGCGGAACAGGCTGCCGCCGACGGTGGCGGCGCCGCTCTTCAGCTTGAATCCGCCTTTCGAGAGGGGGCCGGTGACATAACTCTGGAACGACGATTTGATGCCCCAGTCGAGCCGCCCTCCCTGCACGGTGCGGTCGGCCGCCTGGGCGACGGTGGCCGGGAGCAGGGCTCCCAGCAGAGCCGCCAACACGGCGACTGCGCACGCACGGACAGGTCTTGCGGGCATGACGGGCCCCTCCAAGGTCTGGTCAATAAGGTTAGGCTAACCTAAGCTACCTGCTGCCGGGTGGGGAACCCCCCGGTCGCCAGAACTTTGAAGAACATTCAAGAACTCCAGTCGGACGATCAGGACGGTGCCTTCGTGCCTACGCCCGCCGCGTCATCCCGCATCCCCCGCCTCGCGTCCGCCGCGGCCTCGTTGGCCCTGGCACTCACCGCGCTGACGGGCTGCGGAGGTACGGCCACCCCCGCGGACTCCCCCACCGGCGCCGCCGACTCCCCCACCGGCGCCGCGGCGGCCGCCCCCGACCGGGTGGAACCCCTCACCCCGTCACCGACGCCCGCCCTCCCGGTGACCGTGCCCTCGGCGGACGGCACCTCGGTGACCATCACCTCGGCGGACCGCGTGGTCCCGCTTACCGGCAGCCTCAGCGAGATCGTCCACACCCTGGGGCTCGGCGACCGGGTCGTCGCCCGGGACATCACCGCCACCTTCGAACAGGCCGCCAAGCTGCCGGTGGTGACACGAGCACACGACGTGTCCGCCGAGAGCGTGTTGTCGCTGCGCCCCACGCTGGTGATCGCCGAGACCACCACCGGCCCCGCCGAGGCGATCGGGCAGATCCGCGACGCGGGCATCCCGCTGCTGGTCGTCGCCCCCGCCAAGACGCTGGACGACGTACCGAAGCGGATCGACACCGTCGCCCGCGCGCTGGGCGTCAAGGACGCCGGTACCCGACTCGGCCGGCGCACCGCCGACCGGATCGCCGCCGCCCGCGAGCACATCCCCGCCGCCGCGGCCGGCAAGAAGCCCCGAGTGGCCTTCCTCTATCTGCGCGGCACCGCCTCCGTCTACCTGCTGGGCGGTTCCGACTCCGGCGCGGCCTCGCTGTTGGAGGCGGCCGGCGCCGTGGACACCGGCAAGGAGTCGGGGCTCGGCAAGGACTTCACCCCGATCACCAGCGAGGCGCTGGCGGCGGCGGCGCCCGACGCGATCCTGGTCATGAGCAAGGGCCTGGAGTCCGTGGGCGGCGTGGACGGCCTGGTGAAGATCCCCGGTGTGGCCCAGACGCCGGCCGGCATGGACCGCCGCGTGGTCTCCGTCGACGACGGGGTGCTCCTCAACTACGGCCCCCGCACCGACCAGGTCCTCACCTCCCTGATCTCCCAGCTCTACGGCAAGGCCTGAGGTGACCGTCTCCCACGAGCCCCCGCGCGCGGGCGGCTCCACGGCGCCGCCCGCGACGCCCCCGACCCCCGCAGTGCCCCCGGCACCCGCCGCGCCCGCCGCGCCCTTGAAGGGTCCTGCCCGCACCCGGCCCACCGCCCTGATCCTGACCCTCGCCCTGGTCGTGGCGCTGGTCGTGCTGGCGCTGGTCTCCGCGGGCGTGGGCGCCTACCGGATCCCCGTCGGGGACGTACTCGCCTCCGTGCAGCACCGCGTGGGCCTCGGCGGGGCCGCCCTCGACCGGGTCGGCGAGAGCGTGCTGTGGAACGTACGGCTGCCCCGCGTCGTGCTCGCCCTGCTCGTCGGATCCAGCCTCGGCTGCGCCGGCGCCCTGATGCAGGGCGTGTTCGGCAACCCGCTCGCCGAACCGGGCGTCATCGGCATCTCGGCGGGCGCCGCCGTCGGCGCGGTCGCCGCGATCGGACTGGGTCTGACCTTCCTCGGGAACTGGACCGTCACCGCCTGCGCCTTCGTGGCGGGTCTGATCACGGTCGCCGCCGTCTACCTGCTGTCCCGCAACGGCGGCAGGACCGAGGTCGTCACGCTGATCCTGACCGGCATCGCCGTCAACGCCTTCGCGGGCGCCCTGATCGGCCTGTTCGTCTTCTTCGCGGACAGCGGCCAGGTCAACCAGATCACCTTCTGGCAGCTCGGCTCCCTCGCCCAGGCCACCTGGCCCAAGGTGCTCGCCGTCCTGCCCTGCGCGCTCGCCGGCCTGCTCGTCGCCCCGTTCCACGCCCGCAAGCTCGACCTGCTGGCCCTGGGCGAGCGACCGGCCCGGCACCTCGGCGTGGACGTGGAACGGCTGCGTCTGGCCCTGATCCTGGTCGTCGCGCTGCTGACGGCGGCGGCCGTCGCGGTGGCGGGCATCATCACCTTCGTCGGCCTGCTCGTCCCGCACCTGCTGCGGATGGCGAACGGCCCCGGCCACCGCTTCCTCGTCCCGGGCAGCGCCCTCGCCGGCGCCGTGGTCCTGGTCGCGGGCGACCTGGCCGCGCGGACGCTCGCGCAGCCCGCCGAACTCCCGTTGGGCGTGCTGACCGCGCTCATCGGCAGCCCGTTCTTCTTCTGGCTGTTGCGCCGGACCCGCCGCAAGCAGGGAGGCTGGGCATGATCACCCTCTTCCGCCGGACCCGACGGAGCATCCCCGTCCGGCCCGCACCCGGCACGCCGTGCGCCGAGGCCGTGGACCTGCACGTGCGCCTCGGGCAGCGCGAGGTGCTCGCCGGCATCGACCTGAGCGCCCGGGCCGGCGAGGTGCTGGCCCTGGTCGGACCGAACGGCGCGGGCAAGTCCACACTGCTGGCCGCGCTCTGCGCCGACCTGCCGGCCGCCTCGGGGACCGTACGGATCGACGGGCGCCCGGTGGGCGACTGGTCGGCGCCCGATCTGGCGCTGCGCCGCTCGGCGCTCCCCCAGTCGGCCGCGCTGTCCTTCCCCTTCCCGGTGGAGGACGTCGTACGGATGGGCCGCGCGCCCTGGGCCGGCACCCCGCTGGAGCAGGACGACGAGGAGGCGGTGGCCCGGGCCATGGCCGCGACCGAGGTGACGGAGTTCGCCGGCCGCCCGTTCTCCGCGCTGTCCGGCGGCGAACGCGCCCGGGTCGCGCTCGCCCGGGTACTGGCCCAACGGGCCCCGCTGCTGCTGCTCGACGAACCGACCGCCGCCCTGGACCTGCGCCACCAGGAACTGGTGCTGCGGATCTGCCGGGAGCGGGCCGCGGCCGGGGACGCGGTGGTCGTCGTCCTGCACGACCTGGGCCTGGCGGCGGCGTACGCCGACCGGGTGGCGGTCCTGCACGACGGGCGGATCGCGGTGGACGGGCCGCCGTCCGAGGTGTTCGAGGGCGGCCTGCTGAGCCGGGTCTACCGGCAGCCGGTGGAGGTGCTCCCGCACCCGCGCGGCGGGGCGCCGCTCGTGGTCCCGATCCGCGGCTGAGCCGACCGCGCCGGCCGGCCGGCGATGATCACGGGCCGTGCGGCGGCCGGGCCGACGCGTTCCGTCGGGCGGAACGAGGAGCCGGGCTTGACCTTGGCTTGACCCGGCCATGGGGTCGTCATGGAAGGGCCGTGACGGCCTCGTGTCCGGCGGTGAAAGGTGAGAGCTGTATCACTGGACTGTCGGGTATGAGTGAGGTAAGCCTCGGTTAAGTTAGGTCCGCCTCACCAGCCCTTACCTCGCCAGGAGCCTCCATGCGACCCGCTCGCCTCACCGTTCTCGCCGCGGCCGCCGTCGTGGCCGCGCTCACCGCCGTCACGGGTTGCGCGGAGAAGGGCGACGCCGGCGGCGACGGCGCGATCAAGGTCGCCGCCTCGGACAGCGCCTGCGAGGTCTCCAAGAAGGAGTTCCCCGCCGGCAAGATCACTGTCGACGTCGAGAACAAGGGCTCCAAGGTCACCGAGGTCTACGTCCTCTTCCCCGACGACCGGATCGTCGCCGAGCGCGAGAACATCGGCCCCGGCACCAAGGCCTCCATCACCGCCGAGATCAAGGCGGGCGACTACGAGATCGCCTGCAAGCCCGGCATGAAGGGCGACGGCATCCGCCAGGCGGTCAAGGCCACCGGCGGCGGCGCCGTCGCCAAGCGCAGCCCGGAGATGGACGCCGCGGTCGCCGGGTACCGCAAGTACGTGCAGGCGCAGGCCGACGAGACCCTCCCCAAGGCGCAGGCCTTCGCGGACGCGGTCAAGGCCGGCGACGTCGAGGCCGCGAAGAAGGCGTACGCCGTCTCGCGCATCGGCTGGGAGCGCACCGAGCCCGTCGCCGAGTCCTTCGGCGACCTGGACCCGAAGGTTGACCTCCGCGAGGCCGACCTGGAAGCCAACCAGGAGTGGACCGGCTGGCACACGCTGGAGAAGGCCGTGTTCAAGGACGGCAAGCTCGGCGAGCCGGAGAAGAAGCTCGCGGACACCCTGATGGCCGACCTCACCGTGTGGCAGAAGAAGGTCGGCACGGCCGAGATCACCCCGACCTCGATGGCGAACGGCGCCAAGGAGCTCCTGGACGAGGTCGCCACCGGCAAGGTGACGGGCGAGGAGGAGTTCTTCAGCCACACCGACCTGGTCGACTTCAAGGCGAACGTCGAGGGCGCGGAGAAGGCCTACCAGCTGCTGAAGCCGGTCGCCTCGAAGAACGACCCGGAGCTCGCGAAGACCCTGGACACCCGGTTCGCCGCGCTGAACACGCTGCTGGACAAGTACCGCGCCGACAAGACGGGCTACGACTTCGTCTCGTACGACAAGGTCGGCGAGGCGGAGCGCAAGGAGCTCTCGGACGCGGTCAACGCGCTGGCCGAGCCGCTCTCGAAGCTGGCCGCCGCGGTCGCGAAGTAACCCGGGAGAAGAGCGGAGCGGAGGGGAGTACGAGGATGACGAAGTCGACGTCGCAGCCGGCGGGAACGCCGGAGCCGCAGCCCATCGACAGCCCGAGTGCCGACGGCCCGGAGGTCGGCGCGCCGGCCGGTGGCGGGCGGGCCGCGCCGTCGCGGCGCGCCGTGCTCGGCTGGGGCGGCGCCGGGCTGGCGCTCGGCGCCGCGGCGACCGGCGGTGCGGTCGCGGTGTTCGGCGGTGACCCGGACGTGGTGCCGGCCGGTTCGACGGGGGCGGCCGTGCCGTTCCACGGCGAGCACCAGGCCGGGATCGCGACCGCGGTCCAGGACCGTCTGCACTTCGCCGCCTTCGACGTGACGACGAAGGACCGGGCCGAACTCGTCGCGCTCCTCAAGGAGTGGACGCTGGCGGCCCGGTTGATGACGGCCGGACTCCCGGTCGGCGAGGGCGGTTTCGGCGGTCTGCCGGAGGCTCCGCCGGACGACACGGGCGAGGCGCTGGGTCTGAAGGCCTCGCGGCTCACCCTGACCGTCGGCTTCGGGCCGGGGCTCTTCGCGAAGGACCGGTTCGGGCTGGAGGGCAGGCGTCCGGCCGCCCTGGTGGACCTGGAGCTGTTCCCGGGCGACAACCTGGACGCGGCCCGCTCCGGCGGTGACCTGTGCGTGCAGGCCTGCGCCGACGATCCGCAGGTCGCGGTGCACGCCATTCGCCAGCTCGCCCGGATCGGCTTCGGCAGGATCGCGATGCGCTGGTCCCAGCTCGGCTTCGGCAAGACCTCCTCGACGACCCCGGACGCGCAGACCCCGCGCAACATGATGGGCTTCAAGGACGGCACCCGGAACGTCTCGGGCACGGACCGGGAGGCGTTGGAGAAGTTCGTCTGGGCGAGCGCCTCCGACGGCTCCGACTGGATGGCCGGCGGTTCGTACCTGGTCGCCCGGCGCATCCGGATGCACATCGAGACCTGGGACCGCACCTCCCTGCGGGAGCAGGAGGACATCATCGGCCGCGACAAGGGCGAGGGCGCGCCCGTCGGCAAATCCAAGGAGCGCGACGAGCCGTTCCTGAAGGCGATGAAGCCGGACGCGCACGTCCGCCTCGCGCACCCGGACACCAACGGCGGCGCGACGATCCTGCGCCGCGGCTACTCCTTCACCGACGGCACGGACGGGCTGGGCCGGCTCGACGCCGGACTGTTCTTCCTGGCGTACCAGCGGGACGTCCGCAAGGGGTTCGTTCCGATCCAGCGGGAGCTGGCCCGGCACGACTCGCTCAACGAATACATCCAGCACGTGGGTTCGGCCGTCTTCGCCGTCCCGCCGGGCGTCCGTGACAAGGACGACTGGTGGGGTCGGACGCTGTTCGCGTAGTTCCCGTAGGCGCGTAGGAGGATCCACGTGTTCAGCAATTATCTGATCGGTCTGCGCGAGGGGCTGGAAGCCAGCCTGGTCGTCTGCATTCTCATCGCCTACCTGGTGAAGACCGGGAACAGGGAGAAGCTCGGGCCGCTGTGGCTCGGTGTGGGGCTGGCCGCCGGGCTGAGCCTGGCCTTCGGCGCGGGCCTGGAGTTCGGCACCCGCCAGTTGACGTTCGAGGCGCAGGAGGCGATCGGCGGCTCCCTGTCGATCGTCGCCGTGGGCCTGGTGACGTGGATGGTCTTCTGGATGAAGCGCACCGCGCGGCACCTGAAGGCCGAGCTGCACGGGAAGTTGGACGCCGCCCTCGCGATGGGCACGGGCGCGCTGGTGGCCACCGCGTTCCTGGCCGTCGGCCGGGAGGGGTTGGAGACCTCGCTGTTCGTGTGGCGTTCGGTGAAGGCCGCCGGTGACGGCGCGGGCCCGCTGACCGGGGTGCTGCTCGGCATCGCGACGTCGATCGTGCTGGGCTGGCTGTTCTACCGGGGTGCGCTGCGCATCGATCTCGCCAAGTTCTTCAAGTGGACCGGTGGTCTGCTGGTCGTGGTCGCGGCGGGCGTGCTCGCGTACGGGGTCCACGACCTCCAGGAGGCGGACTTCCTGCCCGGACTGTCGAACAAGGCCTTCGACATCAGCGAGACGATCCCGCCGGACAGCTGGTACGGCACCCTGTTGAAGGGGACGTTCAACTTCCAGCCGGACCCGACGGTGCTCCAGCTCGTCGTGTGGGCGCTGTACCTGCTGGTCGTCCTGACCCTGTTCCTGGTCCCGGTGCGCTCCGGTCGGCCGTCGGCGCCGGCCACGGCCGCGGCGGGCGCGGCGACCACGTCGAAGGGTCAGGGCGGCGACGACGCGGGCCGGGCCCGGGACTGACGCCGGGCCGGCTCACCAGAGGCGGTCGATCGGCCCCGGGTACAGCGGGACCCGGATCCCGGTGAACGCCGTACGGGCCGGCTCCGGGTCGGGGCCGAGGAAGGCCGCCAGGACCGTCTTGTCGAAGCCGGGGGCGTCGGTGGCCAGGGGGTCGGCGGGGGTTCCGCCGACCAGGACCGTGCCCGGGAGCCGTTCGAAGCCGGCCGCCTCGTAGAACGGGCCGAGCGGTCGGTCGCAGCTGAACAGGGCGAGGTCCAGCGTCGGGTCGGCGGCCAGTTCGGCCCGGGCGGCCGCGACCAGACGCCCGCCGATGCCCCGCCCGCGCAGCTCCGGCCGGGTCACCACCCCGCTGAGCCCGGCGGCCTGCCAGGTCCGGCCGGGCAGGTGGATCTCCTTGCGCAGCAGGGCCAGTGAGGCGGCCACCGTGCCGGTCCCGTCGACCAGCAGCACCGTGCGGGGCGCGAGGGCCGGGTCGTGGTCCGCGCCGGCGCCCGGCCAGGCCCGCGCCTCCAGGGCCCGGACCTGCTCGGCGAGCGGGGCGGGCGCCGTCTCGTACGTCTCGACGCTCAGCACGGGGCCCTACGCGATCCGCACCCCGGCGCCGCCCACCCGCACCCGGGGGTCGCCGGGGCGCAGTTCGACGGTGAGGATCCCGGGGCGGCCCATGTCCTCGCCCTGGTGGAGGGTGAGGAGCGCCTGCTCCGGGACGAGGCCGGCCTCGCGGGCGTACGCGCCGAAGGCGGCCGCGGCGGCTCCCGTGGCGGGGTCCTCGACGACGCCGCCGACCGGGAAGGGGTCGCGTACGTGGAAGACGGTCGGGCTCTCCCGGTAGACGAGCTGGACCGTGGTGAGGTCCAGGCGCCGCATCAGGGCTTCCAGGCGGGCGAAGTCGTAGGAGAGGTCGGCGAGTCGGGCGCGGGTGCCGGCGCCGATCACCAGGTGGCGGGCGCCGGCGTAGGCGATCCTGGGCAGGAGTGCGGGGTCCAGGTCGGTCGCCGGCCAGTCCAGTGCGGCCAGCGCCTCGGCGAGGTCGGCGTCGGCGATCTCCTCGACGTGCGGTGCGACGCTGGTCAGGGTGGCGCGCAGGCCCTCGCCCGGCTCGGCGGTGACCGAGACGGGGACGGTGCCGGCCGGGGTGGCGAACAGCAGCTCGCCGGGTCCGATCCGCTCGGCCAGGGCGACGGCGGTGGCCACGGTGGCGTGCCCGCAGAACGGCACTTCCGCCTTGGGGCTGAAGTACCGCACGGTGAAGGCGCGGCCGGGTTCGCCGCCGAGGTCTTGGGGCGGGTCGGTGAGGAAGGCCGTCTCGCTGTAGCCGAGCCCGGCGGCGATCGCGAGCATCGCGGGCCCGTCCAGGCCGGTCGCGTCGAGGACGACCCCGGCGGGGTTGCCGCCCGCCGGGTCGCCGGAGAAAGCCGTGTAGCGCAGCACTTCGGTCGTCATGATCGGCTCAACTTCCGGGGGCGGGTGCGCATTCCCGGGTCCGCCCCCGGCGTGGTCGTGGCGGTGGGTCAGCCGCGTCCGATGTAGGGCATGGCGGTCGCCATGACGGTCGCGAACTGCACGTTCGCCTCCAGGGGCAGTTCGGCCATGTGCAGGACCGTGCGGGCCACGTCGGCGGCGTCCATCACGGGTTCCACCTCGAGTCGCCCGTTGGCCTGGAGGATGCCGGTCCGCATCCGCTCGGTCATCTCGGTGGCCGCGTTGCCGATGTCGATCTGGCCGCACGCGATGCGGTACGGCCGGCCGTCCAGCGACAGCGACTTCGTCAGGCCGGTCATCGCGTGCTTGGTCGCGGTGTAGGCGATCGAGTGCGGGCGCGGGACGTGCGCGGAGATGGAGCCGTTGTTGATGATCCGGCCGCCCTGCGGGTCCTGGGCCTTCATCACCCGGAAGGCGGCCTGGGCACAGAGGAAGGATCCGGTGAGGTTGACGTCGACGACGGACCGCCAGGCCTCGGGGGTGACGTCCTCCAGCGCGACGCCGGCCGGGCCGAAGGTGCCGGCGTTGTTGAAGAGCAGGTCGAGCCGTCCGTGGCGCTCCCGTACCGTCGCGAAGAGGGCGCCGACCTCGTCCGGGTCACTGACGTCCGTCGGTACGCACAGCACGTCCGCGGCGGCGCCGGCCGCCTTCGCGGTGTCCTCCAGGGGCTCCGGGCGGCGGCCGGCCACGGCCACCGACCAGCCGGCGCCGGCCAGGGCGAGGGCGACGGAGCGGCCGATGCCGGAGCCCGCCCCGGTCACCACGGCGATCTTCTTTGCACGTGCGTTCATGGGGCCGCAGGGTACGTCACACGGGACACGGGTCCACGGGCGTTCCGACAGCTGAGAGCATGGATCGCTCAGGGGTGCGAAAAGAAGACAAAAAGACTGGAGTTCCGCATGTCGGAGAGAGGCCCCTCGACGGCCCCCTCGGAGGAGTCGCCGCACGGCTCGGTACCCGTCGCCGGCGCGGTCGTCCCGCCCGGCGACGCCGCACCGCTGAAGGCCGCGCGCCGCACCGGCCTGCTCGTCACCTTCATCCTGGGCGGGCTGACGGCCCTGCCCCCGCTGTCCATGGACATGTACCTGCCCGCGCTGCCGCAGGTCACCGACGCCCTGCACAGTCCGGCCGCCACCGTCCAGCTCACCCTGACCGCCTGCCTGGCCGGCATGGCGCTGGGCCAACTCGTCATCGGCCCGATGAGCGACAAGTGGGGCCGCCGCCGCCCGCTGCTCATCGGCATGATCGTCTACGTCCTCGCCACCGCGATCTGCGCCCTCGCCCCGACCACCGAGCTGCTGATCGGCTTCCGGCTCCTTCAGGGCCTGGCCGGCGCGGCCGCCATCGTCATCGCGCGCGCCGTCGTCCGCGACCTGTACGACGGCGTCGAGATGGCCCGGTTCTTCTCCACCCTGATGCTGATATCCGGGGTCGCCCCGATCATCGCCCCGCTCATCGGCGGGCAGATCCTGCGCGTCGCCGACTGGCGCGGCGTCTTCGTCGTCCTGACCGCCGTCGGCGCCGCGCTCACCCTCGTGGTCTGGCGGGGACTCGGCGAGACCCTGCCGCCCGAGCGCCGCCACACCGGCGGCGTCGGCGCGGCGCTGCACACCATGCGCGGGCTGCTCGGCGACCGGGTCTTCGCCGGGTACACCCTCGCCGGCGGGTTCTCCTTCGCGGTGCTCTTCTCCTACATCTCCGCCTCGCCCTTCGTGGTGCAGGAGATCTACGGCGCCTCGCCGCAGGCGTTCAGCCTGCTGTTCGGCCTCAACTCGGTCGGCCTGATCGTCGTCGGGCAGATCAACGGGAAGCTGCTGGTGGGCCGGGTCAGCCTCGACAAGGCCCTCGCCGTCGGCCTCGCGATCATCACCACCGCCTCGGTGGCCCTGCTGCTGATGGCCTCCGGGGTCTTCGGGAAGGTCGGGCTGCTCCCGATGGCCGTCGCGCTGTTCGTGCTGATGTCCGCGATGGGCCTGCTGCTGCCGAACACCAACGCGCAGGCCCTGATGCGCACCCCGCACGCCGCCGGGTCGGCCTCCGCGCTGCTGGGCACCTCCTCGTTCCTGGTCGGGGCGATCGCCTCCCCGCTGGTCGGGATCGCGGGCGAGGACACGGCGGTGCCGATGGCGGTGGTGCAGTTGTCCTGCTCCCTGCTCGCGGTGGCCTGCTTCCTGGGCCTGTGCCGGCCGTGGCGCGGCCGGGAGCCGATGGCGGGCGCCCGGACCCGCGCGTAGGTCCTGCCGTGACGGACGCGCCACCCCGGGGCCCGGGGCGGCGCGTCCGTCGCGTCACCGGGGCCCGCGCGGCGCCGTAAACTTCGCGGGTGAACGCCTCCGCCCCCGCACCCACCACCGCCGAAACCCTCCGGTCCGCGTTGGGCGGGCTGCTCGACGGGCTCCCCCCGAAGCAGGCCGGAGCCGCCGTGGAGCGGCTCATCGCCAACTACCGGGGCACCACCCCGACCGACGCGCCCGTGCTGCGCGACCGCTCCGACGTGGCCGCGTACGCGGCGTACCGGATGCCGGCCACCTTCGAGGCGGTGCGGTCCGCGCTGGACGGGCTGGCCGAGGCGGCCCCGGAGTGGGTCCCGGCCTCGCACGTCGACGTGGGCGGCGGCACCGGGGCCGCGACCTGGGCCGTGGACGCCACCTGGGGCGGGCCGCGCGAGACCACCGTGCTGGACTGGGCGGAACCCGCGCTGGTCCTGGGCCGGGAACTCGCGGCGGCCTCCGCCTCCCCGACGCTCCGCGCGGCCGAGTGGCGGCGGGCCGTGATCGGGGCCGGGATCGCCCTGCCCGACGCGGACCTGGTGACCGTGTCGTACGTCCTGGGCGAGTTGACGGCGCCGGCCCGTCGGGCCGTCGTCGCGGAGGCCGCGCGCGCCGGTCGGGCGGTGGTGCTGATCGAGCCGGGCACCCCGGACGGGTACCTGCGCCTGCGCGAGGCCCGCGAGCAGCTGATCGAGGCCGGTATGACGGTGGCCGCGCCCTGCCCGCACGACGGCACCTGCCCGATCGAGGTCGGCAAGGACTGGTGTCACTTCTCGACCCGGGTCAGCCGGTCCTCCCTGCACCGTCAGGTCAAAGGCGGCTCCCTGCCGTACGAGGACGAGAAGTTCGCGTACGTGGCCGCGACCCGCTTCCCGGTCGCGCCGGCCACCTCCCGGATCACGCGGAGGCCGCAGATCCGGAAGGGGCTCGTGTTGCTGGAGCTGTGCGGTCCGCAGGGGACGGGCGAGGGTGAGGGCCTGACCCGGGCCACCGTGACCAAGCGCCACGGTGACCTCTACAAGGCGGCGCGGGACGCCGACTGGGGACAGGAGTGGCCGCCGCCCGCCCGGTGACGTCCGCCTCCGCCGCGTCGGCGTCGGCGTCGTCGGCCACGTCGGCCGCCGCTACATCCGCAGCTCCTGGGTGCAGCACTTCACGCTGCCGCCGCCCTTGAGCAGCTCGCCCAGGTCCATCGGGACCGGCTCGAAGCCCCGGTCCCGCAAGGGTGCCGGCAGGCCCGTCGCGGCCTGCGGGAGCAGCACGTGCAGTCCGTCCGAGACGGAGTTCAGCCCGAAGGCCGCCGCGTCCTGGTCCTCCACGAGCAGGGCGTCCGGGAAGAGCCGCCGGAGCACGGCCCGGCTGCCCGGCGAGAAGGCCTGCGGGTAGTACATGACCTCGTCCCCGTCCAGGACGGACAGGGCCGTGTCGAGGTGGTAGTAGCGGGGGTCCACCAGGTCGAGGCCGATGACCGGGCGGCCGAAGAACTCCTGGGCCTCGTCGTGCGAGAGGGGGCTGGAGCGAAAGCCCCGGCCGGCCAGGATGTAGGTGGCGGTGACGGCGAAGTCGCCCTCGCCCTCGTTGACGTGGGACGGCTCGCGGATGTCCGTGAAGCCGTGGGCGCGGAACCAGTCGAGGTGGAGTTCGGCCTCGGCGGTGCGTTCCGGGTAGGCGAACCGGGCTCCGAGGACCCGGCCGTCGACGACCAGGGCGCCGTTCGCGGCGAACACCATGTCGGGCAGGTCGGGGTCGGGCACGAGGGTCTCGACGGTGTGGCCGAGGGCGCGGTAGCGGTCCCTCAGGTCCTCCCACTGGGCCAGTGCGAGGGGCAGGTCCACCGGTTTCGTGGGGTCCATCCACGGGTTGATGGAGTACGTGACCTTGAAGTGCGCGGGCGGGCACATCAGGTATCGCCGGGGTGTGGCGTCTCTGCGCAATGAAGGCTCCTCATGGTGATGAGGAGTGAATCGTCTCTCCTCCGGGGCGACCGCGCAGTGAACTGACCGGGTGGTTCAGCTCAATGACCGAAACACAAGACGAAACGTCTCGCATTGATACGTTGGCCGTATGAACGAGACCCCTGCCCCGGAGCCGCGGGACGCCAAGGCCCGCACCCCCAAGGCCCCGGACGCCGCCCGCCGCAGCGACCGCTCCCGGCGGGCCATCCTGGACGCCGCCCTCGACCTGGTCGGGGAGGTCGGCTACAACCGGCTCACCATCGAGGCCATCGCCGCCCGCGCGGGGGTCGGCAAGCAGACCATCTACCGCTGGTGGCCGTCCAAGGCGGCGGTGCTGCTGGACGCCTCGCTCGCGCTGGCCGGCGAGGCGGAGGAGGACGTCGAGTGGACCGGCTTCCCGGACAGCGGGGACCTGGCCGCCGACCTGAAGTACGTCCTGCGGGCGACGGTGGACGAGTTCAACGACGAGAAGTACGGGGCGGCCGCGCGCGCCCTGACCGCCGCCGGCGCCACCGACGCGGAGCTGGGCGCACGGATGACCGAGCAGCTGCTGGAGCCCCGGCTCGCCCTGTACGAGGCGCGGTTGAGCACGGCCCGGGAGGTGGGGCAGCTCGCGCCGGACGCCGATCTGCGGCTGACCGTGGAACTGCTGGTGGGGCCGCTGACGCACCGCTGGCTGATGCGGACGGCGCCGCTCACGCACGCCTACGCGGACGCCCTCGTGGACGCGGTGCTGGGCGGCGTCGGCGGGGTGGGAAAAGTCACCGCCTGACAGTCGGCCGGCCGGGGCCGGACAGGGGGCCGAGAACATATGGCCGGTTTCTGTGGTTATGTGGGCCACCCGAGTTCGGGGGTGCGGTCACCCGCGGCCCCGGATGGTGGGACCATGTGAGGGTCCGCCGGGGGCAACGGTGAGGTGAGGGGATTGATGGGGTCTGAGTCCGGCCGCGTCCAACGCGGCGAGCAGAGCAGGATTTCCCAGTGGCTGCGCCGCCGGCCGAAACCCACTCCGGAGGACCCCGGCGAGGAACGCGAAGCCCTGCTGTTGGCCGTGGCCGCCGCGGGCCTCCCGATCGCCCCGGCCGCCCATCCCGCCGGCTACCGGTGTTCGTGCGACCGGATCGGCTGTCCCACGCCCGCGCGGCACCCCGTCTCCTTCGCCTGGCAGACCCAGTCGACCACCGACCGCGCGCAGATCGAGCGGTGGGCCCGCAACCAGCCCCAGGCCAACTTCATCACCGCGACCGGCATGGTCCACGACGTCCTGGACGTCCCGCTGGAGGCCGGCCGCGACGCGCTGACCCGCCTGCTGGCCGCCGGCGTCGAGGTGGGCCCGGTCGCCGAGTCCGGCGGTACGGGCGAACAGGCGCGGATGCTGTTCTTCACCGCCACCCGGGGCACCCCGGAGGACGAGGACGAGTGGTGGCCGTGCGAACTGGACTGCCACCCCGAGACGATGGACGAGCACCCGGGCCTGCGCTGGCACTGCCGGGGCAGCTACGTCCTGGTCCCGCCGGCCGCCCTCCCCGGTGACCTCTCCGTCGGCTGGCTGCGTGGCATGGAGCACCCGCTCCCCGACCCGCTGACGCTGCTGGAGACCCTCACGGACGCCTGCGCCCTCTACGCGGGCTCCTCCGCCCGGACCCCGGAGGCCGTGGCCTGGCCCCTGGGCCGCTGAAGCCCTCGGCCCCGACCGCCCCGGAGCCCGGTCCCGGAGTCCTCGACGGATCGCGGGTCCCTCAGTGGATCTGCGTCACGACCACGTCGAGGGACCACGCCTTCGCCGGCTTCGCGGGAGCCTCGGCCTCCACCGCGTAGCCGAGGTCCCGCAGGGCCGTCACCAGTTCCGCCGGCGACGCCGGGGCCGCCCCGGAGAGCAGCAGGTCCCGGACCAGGCGCCCCTTCGTGGCCTTGTTGAAGTGGCTCACCACCGACCGCTTCTCCACGCCGTCCACCATCTGCGCGTGCAGCACCCGCACCGTGGCGGTCCGGCCCGCGACCTCGCCCTTGGGCTTCCACGCGGAGGCGTAGGCGGAGGACCGCAGGTCCAGCACCAGCCCGTCCCCGGCGGTCTCCGGCAGCACCGAGGCCATCGGCTCCCGCCAGTACGCGCCCAGCGCCCCCAGCCCCGGCAGCTTGACGCCCATGGAACACCGGTACGAGGGGATGCGGTCGGTGACCCGGACCGCGCCCCAGAGCCCGGAGAAGACCAGCAGCGACCGCTCGGCGGCCAGGGCGGCGGGCTCGGGCAGGGTGGCCAGGCCGAGCGCGTCGTACAGGACCCCGGTGTAGATCTCGCGGGCCGGTCGCGCGACGGCCGTCCGCAGCTCGGCGTTCTTCGCGACCTCGCCGCGCAGCCCCTCGCTGAGGCCCAGGACCTCGCGGGCCTTGAACTCGTCGCCGACGCACAGCTCGACCAGTTCCTCCAGGACCGCCGCCCGCGCCCCGGCCAGCCCCGGCAGCGACAACGTCTGCGGCTTCAGCGGTGCGCCGGAGCCGCCGGCGGCCTTTCCCTCGGAGGGCGGCAGCAGCACGAGCACGGTGGTTCTCCTTCGGTACGACACGGCGCAGGGGGTGCGGCCCCCGAGCCAGGGTAGACGGCTCGACGCGACGGCGAGGCCGCCCGGCCATAGGCTCGGTCCATGCCACGCCGTCACCTGCACATGACCGGCGCAGACGGGGCTGCCCTGCGGGCCGCACTGCGTGACCTGCGGACGAAGCTCGACGTGCCGGGCGAGTTCCCCGCCGAGGTCCTCGCCGAGGCGGAGCGGGTCGCACGGGACCCGCGCCTGCCGGCGTACGACGCCACCGACCTCCCCCTCTTCACGCTGGACCCGCCGACCTCCCGCGACCTCGACCAGGCCATGCACCTGGCGAGGCGGCCCGGCGGCGGGTACCGCGTGCACTACGCCATCGCGGACGTCGCGGCCTTCGTCACGCCCGGCGGCGCCCTCGACGCCGAGGCCCACCGCCGGGTCACCACCCTGTACTTCCCCGACGGGAACGTCCCCCTGCACCCGGCGGTGCTCTCGGAGGGTGCGGCCAGCCTGCTGCCCGACCGGGACGCCCCCGCGCTGCTGTGGCGGTTCGACCTGGACGCCGACGGCCGGGTCGAGACCACCGAGGTGCGCCGCGCCCTGGTCCGCAGCCGCGCCAAGCTCGACTACGCCGGCGTCCAGCGGGCGATCGACTCCGGTACGGCGGAGGAGACCGTGGCCCTGCTCAAGGACGTCGGCGTGCGCCGCGAGGCCCTGGAGACCGAACGCGGCGGAATCTCCCTCGCCGTGCCCGACCAGGAGATCGTCGAACACGACGGCGCGTACACCCCGGCCTACCGGATCCCGCTGCCGGCGGACGGCTGGAACGCCCAGATGTCGCTGATGACCGGCATGGCGGCGGCCGAACTGATGCTCGCCGCCGGCGCCGGCATCCTGCGCACCCTCCCGAACGCCCCCGACGGGGCAGTCGGCCGGCTGCACCGGGTGGCGAAGGCCCTGCGGATCGAGTGGCCCCACCACGTCCCGTACGCCGAGCTCGTGCGCTCCCTCGACCCGCGGCTGCCGAACCACGCGGCGTTCCTCCAGGAGTGCACGACCCTGCTCCGCGGCGCCGGGTACACCGTCTTCACCGACGGGCGGACCCCGGACCCGCTGCTGCACGCGGCGGTGGCCGCCCCGTACACGCACTGCACCGCTCCCCTGCGCCGGCTCGTCGACCGGTACACCGGCGAGTTGTGCGTCGCGGCGGCGGCCGGGGTCGCAGCGCCCGCGTGGGCGGTCGACGCGCTGGAGGGGCTCCCCCGCGAGATGGCGGAGGGCAACCGGCTGGCCAACACCGTGGAACGGGAGTCCGTGAACCTGGTCGAGGCCGCCCTGCTGACGGGGCACGTCGGCGACACCTTCGACGCGGTGGTCATCGACGTCAAGGAGCGGGAGCCGCTGGTGGGAACGGTCCACCTGGAGGACCCCGCGGTGGTCGGCCGCGTCGAATCCCCGGCCGACGCGTTGCCGCTCGGCGAACGCATCCGGGTCCGGCTCACGGAGGCCGACCCGGGGACCGCGCGGATCCTGTTCGCCCCGGCCTGACCCGCTCCGACCGGCGTCGGCCATGGCCACCGGCCCCGGCTCCTGTCATCATCGGCCCACGGCGCCGCAGGACCGGGGCCGTGCGACGCCTCGGGGGAGGGACAGCGGATGGGTGCCGTCGACCTTCCCGCGCGCCCGTCGGCGCTCCGCCCTCCCCCGGCCCGGCCCCTGACCCGACCGCCGGCTCCCGCGCTGCGCCCCCACATCGTCAACTACACGGGATTCCGTACCGAGTTCACGGTCCCCCGGCGCCGGCTGGAGCTGCCCACCGGCCTGGTCACGCTCGTCTTCACCTTCACCGAGGGCCTGTGGGTGGCCCGCACCGGGGTGGGCGCCGACATCGAGGGTGCCGACGGCGGGGGCGGCGCCCTCGCGGGCGCCGGGCTCGACACGGCCCGGCAGATGCCCGCCTCCCACGCCCTGATCAGCGGCCCCCGCAGCGGTCCGGCGCTCGGGGTGCACGCGGGCCGGGTCCACGGGCTGGAGGTGAACATGAGCCCGCTGGGCGCCTACCGGCTGTTCGGCATCCCCATGGTGCACTTCGAGGAGGCCCGGGTGGACCTGGCCGAGGTCCTCGGCCCGGACGGGCGGCACCTGGCGGACCGGCTGGCGGCGTTGGGCGGCTGGCGGGAGCGGTTCGACCTGCTCGACTCGGTGTTCGTCGCCCGTCTGGAGCGGGGGCCGGCCGTCGCGCCCGAGGTGCGCGGGGCGCTGGCCCGGCTGTGGGCCGACAGCGGGGCCTCCCTGGCGCGGGCGACGGCCGGATCCGGTTGGAGCGCCCGCACGCTGCGGGCCCGGTTCCGTGAGCAGGTCGGGCTGTCGCCGAAGGCCGTCGCCCGGCTGTTCCGCCTCCAGTACGCGCTGCGCCGGCTCGCGGCCGGGGAGGCGCCCGTTCTGGTCGCGGCGGCCTGCGGCTACCACGACCAGGCCCACCTGGGCCGAGAGGTGAAGGCGATGACCGGGCTGCCGCCGTCCCGCTTCGCGCTGCTGCGCGGGGGTCTGCCTCCGGGTTCGGCGCTGGACCGGACGCCGGGCCGGATCACGAGCGTGCTGCTGTGAATCGGCCGCGCGTGCCGTTTTTGACAAGACAGGGCCGCTCCGGTTTGCCACGCTCGGCGCAGGACCCCGCGCTGCGTCGGCTCGTCACGGGGGTGTGAGCCGGCGCAGTGCGGTGACCAGCGCGCGCGGGTCGTCGGCGTGGAAGCGGATGGTGCGGGCCCGCCCGGGCCCGCCGAGGGGGCGGACGAAGGACACCGGACGGTTCAGTTCCAGGGTCACGGAGGTCTGGCTGCCGACGATCAGGTCGAGGAGCCCCTCCTCCTCGTCCAGGGTGACCAGCCGGCCTTCGGGGTAGCGGCGGTCCACCCGGACCGAGGCCACCGCGTCCGGCGGGACGGTGAGGTCGAACAGGGCCCCGTACCGGATCCGCAGCGACCCGTCGGCGCCGACCACGTGCGGGCGCACCACGCAGGCGGCGTGCATCGCGAGGACCAGCAGCATTCCGTACACGTCGAGGACGAGCACCACCCGGTGCACGGTCGGCCAGGGGATCAGCAAGGCCAGCGCGACGGTCTCGATCAGCGACACGAAGAGCAGCCCGTACATCATGGCCGTCTGCGGGCCGGTGTACCCGGCGGGCACGTCGCCCGTCCCGACCCCGTGCGGTGCCCGGCGTCCGAGCCACCGCCCGAGCGAGGCGGCGGCCCGCAGTTCGTGGAGCAGCAGCCGCCGGACGGGGGCCGGGACCACCGTGCGCACGGCTCCCCGCCAGGCCTCCTTGGGGGCGGCGCCCCGGGCGCGCCGCTCGACGTACAGCCCGCGCAGCACCCGTGCCTCCAGCAGCAGCACCCCGAGCACCAGTACCTCGGCCGCGACCGGTACCCAGCCGGGCAGCCGTACCCCGGCCACCAGGCAGACCACCAGCGCGAGTTCCCCCGGTATGACGGCGGCCGCCGCCGTCCGGGCCGCCCGGATCGCCGTCATCCCCTGCCCCTCTCGATGAACCCCTCCATGACCCGGCGCACGACTTCCGCCTGCGCCGGCGGGTACTCCGCGAGCAGTGCCTCCTTGAACCCGGACGGGACCGGCCCGTCCGACGGGATCGCGGCGAACACCTCGTCGGGCACGGCCGCGATCAGGGCCCGCGCCAGGGGGACGATCCGCGGGTCGTCGACGGGTGCGCCGGCCAGCTCGTCGAGCCGCTCGTACAGGCCGAGGACGGTCGGGTCGGCGGTCAGCGTCCCGAGCAGGGCATAGACCTCCTCGCCGATCGCGCCCGTGCCGTCGAGCAGCGTGAGGTGTTCGCGGTCCAGCGCGGCGCTGGGCGAGTCCGTCGCCGGCGCCTTGGCGAGCAGGGCGGCGAGCGCCGGCGACAGCGGCTCGACCTCCCCGGGCGGGGCGGCGAGGAGCAGGGCGAGGCGCTGCCGGCGGGCGGCCAGTTCGGCTTGTTGCCGGGCCAGGTCGGCGTCCAGTTCCGCCAGCACCTCGGCGAGTTCGCGGCCCGCGTCGTCGGCGAGGACGTCGCGGACCTCGTCGAGGCTCAGCCCGAGTTCGGTGAGCCGGCGTACGCGGGCCAGCAGGACCGCGTCGCGCACGGTGTAGGCCCGGTATCCGTTGGGGCGCCGCTCCGGTTCCGGGAGCAGCCCGACATGGTGGTAGTGCCGGATCGCCCGGGTGGTGAGCCCGACGAGCGCGGCGATCTCTCCGATCCGCATGGGCCCAGTAGAAACCCTGCCGCAGCGTCAAGGTCAAGCGGCCGCGAGGGTGCCGGTAGCATGGTCGTCACGCAGAACGACACAAGCGGGCGGCCGCGTCGGGATCCTCGGATCCCGCCGAGGAACGTCCGGGCTCCACAGGGCAGGGTGGTGGCTAACGGCCACCCGGGGTGACCCGCGGGACAGTGCCACAGAAAACAGACCGCCGGGGACCTCGGTCCTCGGTAAGGGTGAAACGGTGGTGTAAGAGACCACCAGCGCCTGAGGTGACTCAGGCGGCTAGGTAAACCCCACCCGGAGCAAGGTCAAGAGGAGTCGTCTCCGGACGGCTCTGCGCGGACGATCGAGGGCTGCCCGCCCGAGTCCGCGGGTAGACCGCACGAGGCCGGCGGCAACGCCGGTCCTAGATGGATGGCCGTCTCCCCGGCGACCGCGAGGTCACCGGGCGACAGAACCCGGCGTACAGCTTGTGTCGTTCTGCGCCACCGCCCTGACCAGGGGTTTCCTCCGGTCAGGGCGGTTTTGTGTGTCCGGGCGGCCCCGTGTGCCCGGGGCGCGCGGCGGTGTCAGCGCAGGTGGCCGGTGTCGTTCAGCAGCCGCACCGAGGCGTTGCCGTCGGCGTAGTAGGCCACGGCCGAGAGGGAGGCCGCGGACAGCTCCATCTTGAACAGGGACTCGGGCGGGGCGCCCAGGGCGAGGCGCACCAGCGTCTTGACCGGGGTCACGTGCGTGACGACCAGCACCGTCCGGCCCGCGTGCGCGGACACCAGCCGGTCGCGCGCCGCCGAGACCCGGCGGGTGACGGTGGCGAAGCTCTCGCCGCCGCCCGTGGGGGCGGCCTTCGGGGAGTCCAGCCATGCCTGGAGGTCGTCGGGGAACCGTGCGCGTACCTCGGCGAAGGTCAGGCCCTCCCACGCGCCGAAGTCCGTCTCGCGCAGGCCCTCTTCGATCGCCACGGGCAGGCCGAGCCGGTCGGCGACCGCCTGGGCGGTCTCCCGGCAGCGTCGCAGCGGGGAGCTGACGACGGCCTGTACGGTGCCCCGCGCGGCCAGCGCCTCGGCGACCGCGGCCGCCTGACGGCGGCCGGCCGGGGAGAGTTCGGGGTCGGTGCCGCCGCTGCCGGAGAAGCGCTTCTGCGGGGTCAGGGCGGTCTCGCCGTGCCGCAGCAGCACGAGGGTCGCCGGGGCTCCGAGGTCGGGGCCCCAGCCGGTGCCCGTCGCGGGCGCGGCGGCGGGTGCCTCCTCGGCGGCGGGCTCCGCGGACCCGGTGGGCTCCGCGAACAGGGTGTCGGCGGCCGGGGCCGCGGAGGCGGCGAGCGCCGCCCGGACGGCGGCCGCGCCGGCCGCCGCGTCCCCGGGCGGCCCGGAGACCGGCGGGGTCGCCAGGGCGCGCGCGGCGCTCCGGTCGAAGACGGCCGTGGAGCCCGACGGCTCCCACTGCCCGCCGCGCTTGCCGGCGTCCATGGCCTCGTTGGCGAGCCGGTCCGCGTGCTTGTTCTTCTCGCGCGGGATCCACTCGTACGTCACCTGCGAGCGGGGCAGGATCTTCGCCGCCTCCGCCGCGAGGGGCTTCATGTCCGGGTGCTTGATCTTCCAGCGCCCCGACATCTGCTCGACGACGAGCTTGGAGTCCATGCGGACGAGGACCACCGCGTCCGGCGCCAGCTCGTGCGCGGCGCGCAGTGCGGCGATCAGGCCCTTGTACTCCGCCACGTTGTTCGTCGCGACGCCGATGTACTCGGCGCGCTCGGCGAGGGTCTCCCCCGTCGCCGGGTCGAGGACGACCGCGCCGTAGCCGGCGGGCCCCGGGTTGCCCCGGGAGCCGCCGTCCGCTTCCACGACAAACCGCGGCATCAGATGCCCGAGTCGGCCGTACGGACGAGGATGCGGCCGCAGTTGTCGTGGCGCACGACCTGGTCGCGGGCCGACGCCTTGATCTCGTTGATCTCGGCCATGTCGAGCTCCAGGCGGCAGCCCTCGCAGCGGCGCTGGTAGAGGCGTGCGGCGCCGACGCCGCCCTGCTTGACGCGGATCTTCTCGTACAGCGCCATCAGGGCTTCGGGCATGGAGCCGACGATGACCTCGCGGTCCTTGGCGATGCCGGCGACCTCGGCGTCGATGCCGCCGGTGGCGGCGTCACGGCGCTCGGTGGCGTCCGCGAGCTTGACCTCCAGCGAGGCGACCCGCTCGGTCAGCTCGGTGACGCGCTCCTGGGCGGCCTCCAGACGCTCCATGACCTCCAGGACCACGTCCTCCAGGTCGCCCTGGCGCTTGGCGAGCAGGACGACCTCGCGCTGGAGGTTCTCCAGGTCGCGGGCCGAGACGCCGACGCCCGAGTCGAGCCGCTGCTGGTCGCGGGCCGCGCGCTGACGGACCTGGTCGACGTCCTGCTCCGCCTTGGTCTGCTCGCGGGCGGCGTCCTTCGCCTGGGTCTGGACGGCGACGAGCAGGTCGCGCTGCTGGGTGAGGTCCTTGGTCAGGGAGTCGACCTCGGCGTGCTCGGGCAGCGACTTGCGCTTGTGGGCGAGCTGAGACAGCCGGACGTCCAGGGCCTGGACGTCGAGAAGTCGGATCTGGTCGGCGGGCTCGGCGTTCAGTTGGGGGCTCCAGGGTTAGAAGGGGAGGTCACGGACGGCGCGTGCGCCGTCCACGGGTCGGTGACCGTGCGCGAGACGTGGGTCCGCAGACCCCAGCCGTGGCGCTCGGAGATCGCGTCGAGCTGCGCGGCGGCCTGCTCGCACCAGGGCCACTCGGTGGCCCAGTGGGCGGCGTCGACGAGGGCGAGGGGGCTCTGCCCGCGGGCCTCGGACACCGGGTGGTGGCGCAGGTCGGAGGTGAGGAAGACGTCCACGCCGGCGGCGCGGACGTGCTCGAAGAGGCTGTCGCCGGAGCCTCCGCTGACGGCGACGGTGCGGATCGGCGCGTCCGGGTCGCCGGCGACGCGGATGCCCTGCGCGGTCTGGGGCAGCCAGGCGGCGGCGCGGGCGGCGAACTCGCGGAGGGTCTCGGGGTGGTCCAGTTCACAGATCCGGCCGAGGCCGCGACGGCCCTCGGGGTCGGTGGGGTCGGGGACCAGGGGGCCGGTGATGCGCAGGTCGAGGGCGCCGGCCAGGGCGTCGGAGACGCCGGGGTCGGCAGTGTCGGCGTTGGTGTGCGCGACGTGCAGGGCGATGTCGTTCTTGATCAGCGTGTGCACGACGCGGCCCTTGAAGGTGCCCGCCTCGACGGTGGTGGTGCCCCGCAGGTAGAGGGGGTGGTGGGTGACGACCAGGTCGGCGCCCAGTTTCACGGCCTCGTCGATGATCTCCTGGACGGGGTCCACGGCGAACAGGACGCGGGAGATCTCGGCGTCGGGATCGCCGCAGACGGTTCCGACCGCGTCCCACTCCTCGGCCCGCGAGGGGGGCCAGAGAGCGTCCAGCGCGGCGATGACTTCAGAGAGACGGGGCACAGGCCAAGGCTACCGTCCGCCCGGACCGGCCCCGTGCTCGACGTCGGGCCGTCCTCGCGGGTGGTCGCGGGGTGTCGCGGGGCCTCTTCGGGAACACCCGGGGGGCGAGCCGGGACCCGCCCTCCTCATCCCAAACCCCCCGAAATGACACAGCACACCGGCGGCCCCGGTCAGGGGGGAACGCGCATCGGGCCACCCGTACGTGTGAAGCGCGGTTACTGGTGTTGTTCGGCGAGAGGCGCGAAAACTAGCTTCCTCACCGGAGGTGACGGCCCGGATGACTGTCTGTGCCATCGAAATGACGACGACGGCCCCGTTCACGATCGCCGCGGACGGGTCGTACGCGGCCCGCCTGGCCGGGGACGGCGAGGCCCGCTACCCGGAGCGTTGGACCCTCTCCGGACCGGAGCCGTACGCGGTCCCGCTGCCGCTCTCGCAGCCGGAGGAGGCGGACACCGAGGTGTCGCCGCTCGCCGACGGGCGGGTGCTGATCCACCGTCGGGTCGCGGACCGGCACGCCTTCGCGCTGCTGTACCCGACGGGGCCCGTCGGGTCGGCGGGCGGCGCCGCCGGGGGGCCCCGGACCGGGGAGCGCCCGTTGGGCGCCGTGCAGCCCGCGTCCGAGGACGTACGGGTGAGCCTGCTGCCGCCGTGCCCGGACGGCGGCGTCGCCTTCGCCCTGGAGGTGGGGCCGGAGGGGACCGTCGTCTGGCAGGTGGCCGGGAGCGCGTTCGGCCCGGAGCGCGTGGCCCGGGTGCCCGGCCGCTGTTCGGGCGGCGTATGGCTGGACCGGACGGGCCGCCTGCTGGCGCTGGACCGTGAACTGGACGGCCGTACCAAGACCGTGGCCGTCGACCTGGGCCGCGGCGGGGAGGTCACCCCGCTCCTCCAGATCGCGGAGGACAGCGACGACCGGTTGGTGTCGGCGGCCCCGGACAGCGGCCTGCTGCTGATCCGTTCGGACGCGCCGGGCGAACCCCGGCTCGGCTGGGGGGTCCTGGGCAGCTCCCGCCCGGTCCGCTTCCCGGAGTGCCTGCGGCCGGCGGACGCGGTGCCGTTCGCGGTGCAGCCGGGTCTGGCGCTGATGCCGGAGACCTGCGGGGTGGCGCTGCGCGTGCCCGAGGGCATCGTGTTGTGGCGGCCCGCCGACCGGCACGTCTTCCGCCTGGCGGCCCCGGTGGGCTGGCTCGGTGGCGGCCTGTGGAGCGCGGAGGGCCGGTTGCGCCTTCCGTACGCCACGCCGGAGGTCCCGTGCGGGGTGGCCACCCTGCGCCGGCCGATCGCCCCGCCGCCCCCGGTGCGGGTGGCCCCGGCGGACGTGGCCCCGGTGGACGTGGCCCCCGTGGACGCGGTGCCGGTGGACGTGGCCGCCGCGCACGTGGACCCGGCCCCGCCGGCGGCGCCCCGCCCGGTCCCGCTCCAGCAGGCACCGCTGAGCTGAGGCCCGTACGTCGGTCGCCGGCGCCCCTCTGCTAGACAAGGGGGATGGCGAACCCAGGGGCTCACGACGCGGTGCTGTGCGATGTCGACCAGGTGATCCGGTTCTACGACACGACCCGTGTGACGGAGCTGGAGCGGGCGGCAGGGCTGGCCGAGGGCACGACCGGCAAGGTGGCGTTCGCCCCCGAGCGGGAGGAGCCGCTGATGGTGGGCCGGCTCACCCGCGACCAGTGGGCGGAGTCCGTCACGGCCGAGCTCGCCGGGACGTTCGGCCTGCCGGTCGACCGGGCCCGCGCGTTGGCCGACGCCTTCACCGGGGCGCCGTTCTCCGCCGACCCGGCGGTCGTGGACCTGCTGCGCCGGGTGCGGGCGGCGGGGGTGCCCCTGGTCCTGGTGACCAACGCGACCCTGGACCTGGAGGACGACCTGGAGTCCCTGGGCCTGGCCGACCTCGCGGACCACGTGGTGAGCAGCGCCCGCGTGGGCGTCGCGAAGCCGGACCGGGAGATCTACGAGATCGCCGCCGCCCGGGCGGGCGTGGATCCGGCCCGCTGCCTGTTCGTCGACGACCGCGAGGAGAACGTGCGGGCGGCGGTCGCGCTCGGCATGACGGGCGTCCGCTACCGGGAGCCCGCCGATCTGCACGCCCCGCTGGGCCTGGTGCCCGGGGCCTGACCCGGCGGGGACCGGGGCCCGTCGCCCCGGTCCCGCTCGTGTCAGTCGTGCTTGAGGCCGAGCACCTCCGTGGCCGCGAAGGTCTCGTTCGCGGGGCGGGCGTCGTAGTGCGGGGTGAGGAGCTCGTCGAGTTCCTCGTAGGAGAAGGCCTCCTTGGTGGTGTCGAACTTCGCGGCCGGCTTGGGGCGTTCCATCACGACGACGATCCCGCCGTGCACCACGAACAGTTGCCCGTTGGCCTTGGCCGAGGCGGGCGAGGCGAGGTAGCCGACCAGCGGGGAGACGTGCTCGGGGGCGAGGGCGTCGAGCTTGCCGTCCTCCGGGACCTGGAAGCCGGCGAAGACGTCCTCGGTCATGCGGGTGCGGGCGCGCGGGCAGATCGCGTTGGCCGTGACCCCGTACTTGGCGAGGGCGAGGGCCGTCGAGGTGGTGAGGCCCACGATGCCGCCCTTGGCCGCCGCGTAGTTCGGCTGGCCCGCCGAGCCGCCGAGGAAGGCCTCGGAGGAGGTGTTGACGATCCGGCCGTAGACCGGGCCGCCGGCCGCCTTGGAGCGTTCCCGCCAGTGCACGGAGGCGAAGTGCGTGGTGTTGAAGTGCCCCTTGAGGTGGACCCGGATCACCGAGTCCCACTCGGCCTCCGACATCGAGAAGACCATCCGGTCGCGCAGGATGCCCGCGTTGTTGACGAGGACGTCGAGCTTGCCGAAGCTGCTGACGGCCAGTGCGACCAGTTCCCGGGCCTGCTCGAAGTCGGCGACGTCGCCGAGGTGGGCGACGGCCGCTCCGCCCGCCGCGCGGATCTCCGCGGCCACCTCCTCCGCCGGGGCGGCGGAGGCCTCCCCCGAGCCGTCGCGGCCGGGTTGGCCGAAGTCGTTGACGACCACGCTCGCGCCGAGCCGGGCGAGTTCGATCGCCTCCGCCCGGCCCAGGCCCCGGCCCGCCCCCGTGACGATCGCGGAGAGTCCCTCAAGTGGCAGTGACATCCGTACGGTTCCTCTCTCAGAGTTCGATGCAGGTGCGCAGGGCGACGCCGGTGCGCATCTGGTCGAGAGCGTCGTTGATCTCGCCGAGCTGCACCCGGTGGGTGATCAGGCCCGCGAGGTCCACCCGGCCGGCCCGCCACAGGGCGATGGTGCGCTCGTAGGAACGCAGGACGTCGCCGCCGCCGTACATCGACGGCAGGATCTTCTTCTCGTCGAAGAACAGCGAGAACATGTTGATCGAGTAGGTGTCGTCGAGGGCGCCCGCGCCGACCACGACGACGGAGCCGCCGCGCCGGGTCATCTCGTAGGCGGTCTGCGTGGTCGCGGACTTGCCGACCACCTCGAAGACGTAGTCGAAGCCCTCGCCCGCGGTGATCCGGTTCTTGGAGTCCCCGAAGGCCTCCGGGGAGACGGCCTCGGTCGCCCCGAAGCGCAGCGCCGCCTCGCGCCGTGAGGCGACCGGGTCGACGGCGACGATCTGGGCGGCGCCCTGCACCTTGGCGCCCTGGATGACGGAGATGCCGACGCCGCCGCAGCCGATGACGGCGACCGAGGAGCCGGCTTCGACCTTGGCCGTGTTGATGGCGGCGCCGAGTCCGGTGGTGACGCCGCAGCCGATCAGGGCGGCGATGTCGAAGGGGACGTCGTCGGGGATCGGTACGGCGCACCCGGCGGGGACGATCATCTCCTCGGCGAAGGTGCCGGTGCCGGCGAAGCCGAAGATGTCGTTGCTCCCGCGCCGGAAGTTGGGGGTGGCGACGTTCCCGAACGCCTCCAGGCACAGGTGGCCTTGGCCCCGCTTGCAGGAGGGACAGTGCCCGCAGGGCGGCAGCCAGCAGACGAGGACCCGGTCGCCGATCTTGTGGTCGGTGACCCCGTCGCCGACGTCCGTGATCACGCCCGAGCCCTCGTGGCCGGGGATGAAGGGGGCCGGCTGCGGCAGCACGCCGCTCATCGCGGAGAGGTCGGAGTGGCACAGGCCGGTGGCCTTGATCCGGATCCTGACCTTGCCGGGGCCGAAGCCCACGGCCTCCATGTCGTCGACGACTTCGAGCTTGTCCTGGCCGATCTCGCTCTGGAGTGCTGCGCGCACGGTGCGGCTCCTTGGGTCGTGTGGTTTGCGCGTGCTCGACGCTTACGCGTGTTCGACGACGGTGTCGGCGAGGACCGGCGCGTCGTCCCGTTCGACGGCGGTCACCGACACCCGCACCCGGCCGGGCTCTTCCCACATCCGGATGCGCAGGGTCTCGCCGGGGAAGACGATCCCGGCGAAGCGGGTGCGGTAGGCGCGGACCCGGGTGACGTCGCCGCCCAGCGCGGTGTCGACGACGGCCTTGAGGGTCATCCCGTACGAGCACAGGCCGTGCAGGATCGGCCGGTCGAAGCCGGCCGGTTTGGCGAACTCCGGGTCGGCGTGCAGCGGGTTCCAGTCGCCCGACAGCCGGTAGAGCAGTGCCTGCTCCTCGCGGATGTGTCGTTCGACGGTCCGGTCGGGCTCGCGGTCGGGCGCCTCCTCCTTGACGGAGGGTCCGCGCTCCCCGCCGAAGCCGCCTTCGCCGCGGACGAAGATCTGGGCGTCGCTGGTCCACAACGGGCCGTCGGCGTCGGCGACCTCGGAGCGCAGGACGATCACGGCCGCCTTGCCCTTGTCGTGGATGGCGGCGACGTGGGAACCGGAGGTGGCCCGCCCCTTGACGGGGATCGGCCGGTGCAGCTCGATGGAGTGTCCGCCGTGCAGGACGGCGGCGAGGTTCACGTCGATGCCGGGGGCGGCGAGGCCGCCGAGCATCGCCATGCCGGCGCCGGCGACGGTCGCGAAGCTGGGGAGGACGTGGAGTTTGGACTCCAGGGTGTAGCGCAGTTCGTCGGGGTCGGTGGCCGGGCGGCCGGCGCCGAGGCCGAGGTGGTAGAGCTGGATGTCCTTGTGGTCCCAGGCGATGTCCCCGCGGCGGGGGGCGGCGGCGAGGGCCTTCGCGGCATCGATCGGCATTGAGGACGCTGCTCCTTGTGTGTCGTTCGTGCTTCCACCGAGTGGAAGACCTCGGTGCGGCCGTCCGCACCGTCGGTCGCACCGAGGCCGTATGCGGGACCGACTCCGCGACTCGTTCTAGAACGCGTTCTAGGGTCGGTGAAGGAATGTATAACGCACGCCCCAGCACTTGGGAAGACTCCTGACTTCACGTCAGATCCTCTTTCGGCGGGACGAAGTCCTGCCCGGGCGGGACGGGGGGCCTACTCTGGCAGGGTGGACGAAATGCCCGTTGCCTCCCGACCCGCCCGATCCCTGCGGGTGCTGCTGGACCCGCCGAACCCGGCCCTGGCGCTGCGACTCGGCCTGGAACCGGACATCGACGTGGTGGCCTCGACCATGAGCCGCCCCGCGGTGGCCCTGGTCGAGGAACTGGACGCGGTGCCGGCCCTGCTGGCCGACGACCCGGAGTGCGCCGTCCTGCTGATGACGGGTTCGGCGCATCCGGGGCTGCGGGACGCCGCCCTGGCCGCGGGGGCGGCGGGGCTGATCCTGCGGGACGGCCCGATCGACGACCTGGCGGAGTCCGTACGCCGCGCCTCCCGCGGGGAGACGGTCGTCGACCCGGCCCTGGCGGGCCCGTAGCGCCTCACCGCCCGCCGCCCGCGCCCCGGAACGCGGACCGCCCCGGCCGCGCCCCGCGGTGGGGGCGCGGCCGGGGCGGCCGGGGGCGGGCGGGGGCCGTCAGGCGATGAGGTTGCCCGGGTCGTTCACGTACGGCAGGGACGCGAGCTGCCTGCCCCGCAGGGGCGCGTTCACGTTGCCCGTGCCCCCGTAGAGGTACTGCGTCGCCGCGCCGGAGGCGAGGAGGTCGGGGCGGCCGTCGCGGTCGCCGTCGCCGATGCCGACGAGCGAGCCGTACTCGTTCCAGCCGGCGCCGAGCTTCGTGCGGGGCGCGAAGGTCCCGTCGCCCTTGCCGGCGTACAGCCACAGGACACCGGCCTTGTCCCGGGCGAGGAGGTCGCCCGCCGGGGTGTCCGCGAGGTCACCGACGGCCGTCAGTTCGTTGTAGATCCCCCAGCCTTCGCCGAGCTTGGTGCGCGCGGCGAACGGGGCGTCGGCGGAGCCGGTGCCCTTGTAGAGCCAGAGCGCCCCGGCGGTGTCGGTGGCGAGCAGGTCGGCGCGTCCGTCTCCGTTCAGGTCGCTGCCGCCGGCGATCTTGTCGTAGATCTGCCAGCCGCCGCCGACCTTGGCACGGGTGCCGAAGCCGCCCCGGCCCGTGCCGGGGTACAGCCACAGCACGCCGGCCTTGTCCCGGGCCACGAGGTCGCCGAACGCCGAGCCGCCGAGGTCCCCCGCCGCCTCGATCCGGTCGAAGACGTCCCAGCCGGCGCCGAGCGATTGGCGCGACTGGGCGGTCAGTTGGCCGAACTCCTTGGAGAAGGTGGTGTCGCTGCGCCACAGCCGGCCGGAACCGTCGCGGGAGAGCACGTCCGTGCTGCCGTTGTCGTCGAAGTCGTGCGGCGCGGTCTTGCGGGTGACGGTGAACGTGCCGGAGGCGGAGGTGGCCGGACCGATGCCGTTGAGCGGCCGGACGGCCAACTCCCAGGTGTACTCGCCGTTGTAGGCGCTGGTGTGGTCCGGTCCGATCCGTCCGTCCCAGGGGAACGTCGCGTCCGGGGTGTTCGGGTGCCTGATCGAGAGTGCGCGGGTCAGGCCGGTCCGGACGTGGCGCAGGGTGAGTTCGGCCTCGACGGTGCTCCGGGACAGCCCCCAACCGAGGTGGATCTCCCCACCGTTCTGGTCGAGGTCGACGACGGCGGGGACCCTGTTCTCGGTGATGACGACCTGGGTGGGCTCGCCGGTGGTCGCCACCAGGGTGACGGACGGCGTCCCGTCCGCACCGGGCACGATCTTGTAGAGGCCCTCGCCCCGGTCGACGGTGCCGCCGCGGACGTACAGGCCGTCGGGGGCGGCCGCGGACGAGGTGAGGTGGTCAAGCAGCTTCACCTTCGTCCCGGTGGCCGGGTCGTACGCGGTGGGGGCGTACAGCGGGTTCGTGTCGCCGCTGGAGAGGCCGCCCGCCTCGCCGTACACCACCCAACCGCCGACCAGGCCGACCTGGAGGTCGCTGCTCCAGGCGTCCTCGACCGGGATCTCGCGGACGGTGCCGGTGGCCCGCTCCCTGAGGAACACCGCCGGCTTGTCGGTGGAGTCGCCCTCGGTCCAGACGACGTGTGTCCGCGAGACGGCGACGTCGCCGCCGGCGGAGCCCGGCGTCCGGTCGGTGATCTCGTCGACGACGCCCGTGGCGAGGTCGAGCAGGCCCCACTTCGCGGCCGTGCCGACGGTGAAGGTGACCAGGGCGTCCTCCGGGGTGCCCGGGGTGACCGCGATGGCGCTCGCGCCGGCCGGGAGACCGGTCACGGTCACGGTGCCGTTGCCCTCGGTGGGGTGCGTGTGCTTGCGCAGCACGGTGCCGTCCGAGGACGTCGTGAAGACGGCGTTGGCCGCCGACCCGGCGTACGCGGCGCCGCCGGCGGCCGATCCGACGGGTACGTCGAGCACGGACATCGTGCTCAGGTTCCGGAGCGTGACCTGGTAGTGCATGGGAAAGACCAGGTAGTCCGCGGTCGCGGAGGATCGCAGGACGGTGGTGGACCCGTAGCCCTGCGAGGCGCCGTTCGAGTACCGCGTCCAGCGCTTGTCGAAGGTTCCCTCCTGCCTCGACACGAAGCCGGTCAGTCCGGCGTCGGTCAGCTGGGAGTTCTTCGGGAAGCCGATGGCGTCGGCGGCGGTCTTCGCCGCGGGCGCCTTCGCCGTCTTCGCCGTGCCCTCCGCGGTGGCGGCGTTCGCCGGGGCGGACAGCATGCCCGCGCCGAGCGTGACGGCGAGAACGGTGGTGGTGGCGGCGAGGATCCGCCGCCGGTTCGAGCGGGCGTGAGCCACGTTCACTTCTCCCTCAAAAGCACCAGGCGCACTGTGCGCCACACCTGTGTGACCCCTGAGGGGGCGAAAAGTTGTACGAACACCCGGCTCTCGCCCGCCCGGACACCGTTCTGACCGGGGCTCCTTCGCCGGCTCAGCGGCGCAGCAGGGTCACCACCGCCGCGCCGCCCAGCCCGATGTTGTGGGCGAGGCCGACGCGGGCTTCGGCGACCTGCCGGGGGCCGGCCTCGCCGCGCAGTTGCCAGACGAGTTCCGCCGCCTGGGCGAGGCCCGTCGCCCCGAGCGGGTGCCCCTTGGAGATCAGGCCGCCCGAGGGGTTGACCACCCATCGGCCCCCGTAGGTGGTGGCTCCGCTCTCCACGAGCTTGCCCGAGGCGCCTTCCGCGCACATGCCGAGCGCCTCGTAGGTCAGCAGTTCGTTGATGGAGAAGCAGTCGTGCAGTTCGATGACGTCCACGTCCTCGATGCCGAGCCCGGACGTCTCGAAGGCGGCCCGGCCGGCCGCCGCCGACATCGGCTTGCCGACGACGTCGATGCAGGATCCCGACGCGAAGGACTCGGTGGTGTCCGTCGTCATCGACTGGCCGACGATCTCGACCGCCTTGTCGTGGAGGCCGTGGGCGACGACGAACCGTTCCGACACCACCAGGGCGGCCGCGGCCCCGTCGGAGGTCGGCGAGCACTGGAGTTTCGTCAGCGGTTCGTGGATGGTCTTGGCCGCGAGGATCTCCTCGATCGCGTACACGTCCTGGAACTGGGCGTGGGGGTTGTTCGCCGAGTGCCGGTGGTTCTTCTCCCCGACCGCGGCGAGTTGCGCGGCCGTGGTGCCGTACCGCTCCATGTGCTCGCGCGCCGCGTTGCCGAAGATCTGCGCGGTGGGCGGGGACATCTCGAAGCCGTGTCCGGCGGCCATGATCCCGTAGTGCCGGGCGACGGGCGAGGTCTTGAAGTCGCCGCCGTCGGCTCCGCCGCCGAGCGCGCCCCGCTTCATCTTCTCGAAGCCGAGGGCGAGCACGCAGTCGTTGATGCCGCCCTCGACGAACTGGCGGGCCATCATCAGCGCGGTGGCGCCGGTCGCGCAGTTGTTGTTGACGTTGTAGACGGGGACGCCGCTCAGCCCCAGTTCGTACGCGGCGCGCTGGCCGGCGGTGGAGGCTTGGAAGCAGTAGCCCACCGGTACCTGTTCCACCAGGTCGTATCCGATGCCGGCGTCGGCGAGCGCCGCGGTTCCGGCCTCGCGCACCATGTCCCAGTACTGCCAGTCCCTCGACTCCGGCTTCTCGAACTTCGTCATGCCGACGCCCACGATGTACGACTTCATGTGCCCTACCGCCCCTTCAGTCCCTGGGAAGGCCGAGAATCCGCTCGGCGACGACGTTGAGCTGGACCTGTGTGGTGCCTCCGGCGATGGTCAGGCAGCGGGACATGAGCATCCCGTGCACGGCCCGCTCCCCGGCCCCCTCCCGGACCGCGCCCGCCGGGCCCAGGAGTTCCAGGGCGAGTTCGGCGGTCTTCTGCTGGTGGGGGGTCTGGACGAGTTTGCGTACGGACGCGCCCGCGCCGGGTTCCGCTCCCGAGACCTGCCGGAGGGTGGTCCGCAGGCCGATGCAGGCGAGCGCGTGGGCCTCGGCGGCGAGGGCGCCGATCCGGGCGCGGTACGAGCCGTCGAGTGCGGCGGAGTGCGCGATCAGCGCCTCCAGGCCGGTGTCGAAGGTCATCTGGTCGGCCATGTGGACGCGTTCGTTGCCGAGGGTGTCGCGGGCCACCTTCCACCCTCCGTCGACCGCCCCGACCAGGGCGTCGGCGGGCAGCAGCACGTCGTCGAGGAAGACCTCGTTGAAGAGGGAGTCGCCGGTGATCTCCTTGAGCGGCCGGACGTCGATGCCGGGGGTGGTCATGTCGATGACGAAGTAGCCGAGGCCCTTGTGTTTGGGCGCGGTCGGGTCGGTGCGGGCGAGCAGGATCCCGAGGTCGGCGGTGTGCGCGGAACTCGTCCACACCTTCTGTCCGTTGACCCTCCACGAGCCGTCGGCGGTCCGTTCCGCCCTGGTGCGCAGCGAGGCCAGGTCGGAGCCGGCGCCCGGTTCGGAGAAGAGCTGGCACCAGGTGAGGTCCCCGCGCAGGGTCGCCGGCAGCCAGGCGTCCTGTTGGGCGGGCGTTCCGTGGGCGAGCAGCGAGGGCACGACCCAGGTGGCGATGCCGAGGTCGGCGACCTTGACGCCGGCCGCCGCCATTTCCTGTTGGACGACGAGTTGTTCGACGGGTCCGGCGCCGAGTCCGTACGGCGGCGGGAGGTGGGGGGCCGCGTATCCGGTGGGCGCCAGGATCCGGCGGGCGGCGGCCGGGTCGAGGCCGCGGGCGTCCTCGATGGCGGCTCGGGCCTTCGCCCGGTGTTCCTCGGCCCGGGCGGGGAGTTCGAGGCGCAGTTCGCGCCGTGCCCCGCCGGCGGCGAGGCGCACGGCCCGTGTGCGGTGCCCGTCGCCGGCGCCGAGCAGTTGCCGGGCGACGAGGGAGCGGCGCAGGTGGATGTGCGCGTCGTGTTCCCAGGTGAAGCCGATGCCGCCGAGGATCTGGATGCAGTCCTTGGCGCAGGAGTAGGCGGCGTCGAGGGCGGTGCCGGCGGCCAGCGCGGCCAGCAGGGAGCGCACGTCGGCCGGTTCGTCCGTGGCCCGGGCCGCGTCCCAGACCAGGGCGCGGGCCTGTTCGAGGCGTACCAGCATGTCGGCGCACAGGTGTTTGACGCCCTGGAACCGTCCGATGGGTCGCCCGAACTGTTCGCGCGTCTTCGCGTACTCGGCGGCGGTGTGGACCGCCCAGGCGGCGGTGCCGCAGGCGTCGGCGGCGAAGAGGACGCAGGCCAGGTCCCGGACCAGGGCGGCGTCGAGGGCGAGGAGGCGGCCGGGGGCGACGGTGATCGCGCGGGCGCGCACCTCGGCCGTGGGCCGGGTCGGGTCGGCGCTCTCGTGGGTGCGGATGTCCAGGGCGGCTGCGTCCACGGCGAACCAGTACGTGCCGTGGGCCGCCTCGGCGGCGAGCAGGACGAGGTCGGCCTCCCCGGCGCCGAGCACGGGCGGTGCGAGGCCGTCGAGGAGGTGGCCGCCGCCCTCGACGGCGACGGCGGTCATGCTGCCGGGGCCCAGCGCGACGGCCCCGACGCGGGTGCCGTCGGCGAGGGCGGCGGCCGGTTCGTCCGCTCCCGCCCGGTCCAGCAGGACGGAGGCCAGGGCGCCGGCGAGGTAGGGGCCGGGCAGGGCGGCCCGGGCGGCCTCCTCCACGGCGACGGCGAGGTCGAGCAGGCTCCCGCCCTCCAGGTGGGGTGCGAGCAGTCCGGAGGCGGCGAGCGCGTCCCAGTAGGCGGGCCGCACCCCGGTCCGGGGCGGGCCGTCGAGCAGTTTGCGCACCTCCTCGGGTGGCACGGTCCGCGCCGCCCAGCCGCGCACGGCCTCGGCCAACTCCTTGTGTTCCCGCGTGATTCCGATGCCCATACGGATCCCTGCCGCCTCTCCGACGCTCCCGGCCGGCGCCGGTCGTCCCCCTGAACGCGGGCCAGAGTAGAACACGTTCCATTCTGACGGAAGGTCAGATGACGGAGTCGCCGGTGGATCGGGACGAACCTCACAGGGGGCCCACCCCGGCTTGTCGGTGGGATGTCGGGCATCCGGCGGGTTCGTCGGTGGTGCACACGCGAGGTGTCGGTGGCCGGCGCGACGGTGGAGGTCGGGTTGCCCGAGGGGCAGCCGCAGCCGTCCCCCACCAAGGGAGCCCGTCACCGTGTCGTCCGCATCCTCCACCCCGCCCTGGAACGTCCGACGGCTGCCCGGCGGCGCCGGCCGCGTCGTCCTGGTGACCGGCGGCAACGCCGGCATCGGGTACTTCGTCGCGGAGCAGTTGTCGGCGACCGGAGCCGACGTCCTGCTCGGCAGCCGCAATCCCACCCGGGCCGAGGCCGCCGCGGCCTCGATCCGCGCGCGGGTTCCGGGCGCGCGGGTCCGGGCCGTACGTCTGGACCTCGCCGACCTCCCGTCGCTGGAAGCGGCGGTGGAGTCCCTGGGGGTGGAGCGTCTCGACGCGGTGGTCCACAACGCCGGCGTCGCCCTGGACGACCCGCCGCGCGAGCAGACCGGGGACGGTCACGAGCTGATGTTCGGCACGAACCACCTCGGGCACTTCGCCCTGACCGGCCGGCTGATGCCGCTGCTGTCGGCCGCGCCGGCGGCCCGCGTCGTCAGCACGGGCAGTTTCGCGGCGAAGTCCGAGCGGCTCGACCTGGACGACCTCCAGTCCCGGAGGGACTACCGCCCCAAGCGGACCTACGGCCGGTCCAAGCTGGCGCAGATGTACTTCGGCCTCGAACTCGACCGCCGGCTGCGCGCCGCCGGCAGCACGGTGGCGAGCGTGGTCGTCCATCCCGGGGGCGCGCTGGACTCCCTCACCCCGTCACGGCCGCCGGTCCACGTGCGCACCACGGCCGCACGGCTGGGCGCGGCGCCCGCGGCCCTGCTCCTCCAGGGCAAGCACGCCGGCGCGTGGCCGGCGGTCCGGGCGGTGCTCGACCCGGCCGTGCGCGGAGGGCAGCTGTGGGGACCGCGCCACTTCGGCCTGCGCGGCGAGCCCCGACGCGAACCGCTGTGGGACCACCTCGCCGACACCGCCGTCGCGGCGCGGTTGTGGGACGCGAGCCGCGACCTCACGGGCGTCGACCCCGGCCCCCTCCCCGGCTAGCGGGAGGCCGCGGCTCAGACGCCGCGCACGAAGAGCGCGAAGGCCTCGGGGGCGACGGTGAAGACGGGGCCGTCGGGGTTCTTGGAGTCCCGGACGGCGATCAGGTGGGGGCGGGCGGCGATCTCGACACAGTTGCCGCCGGTGTCGCCGCTGTGGCTGGACTTGCGCCAGTCGCCACCGAGCGGGGCGCATTCGACGCAGTCGCCGCCGGTGTCGGAACTGTACGAGGACTTACGCCACCGCGCGCCCGTCAGGTCCTGGATGGTGTCCATAACGCTCCTCCATTACACGGGCGATCCGTACCGCCGAGTCCTCCACGGAGAGGGCGGCGGCCTGCAAGTGATCGTAACGGAGCGAACCCTCCCTGAGAGCTTGCGGATTGGCCGTCATATGGCCCTGGACGAAGTCCTCGGTGTAGACGAGATCCGGGTCCCCCTCGAACCGCAACAGGTTGAACGTGCCCGGCACCCCCGCATGGGCACCCGCCTCGAACGGCAGGATCTGCACTCGCACCCACTCACGCCCCCGGAGTCCCAACAGGTGCGCCAGTTGATTTCGCATGACCTCCCGGCCTCCGATCTCCTGGTACAACGCGGCCTCGCTCAGCACGACCCACATCAATGGCGGGTTCTCGCGGTCGAGTATCCGCTGCCGTTCCATGCGGGCGGCCACCTTCGCGTCGAGGCCCTCGTCCGTGCGCACCCCCAGCACCGCCCGCGCGTACTCCGGGGTCTGCAACAACCCGTAGACCAACTGCGCCTGGAAGGTGGAGATGTACTCCGCCTTGGCCTCCATCTCGGCGTACGGCTGGAACCACGTGGGGAGTTGACTGCGCAGCACCAGCCCCACCAGTCGGGCGAACACCCCGCCCGTGTCGAGCGCCGCGTCCACCCGCTCAGAGAAACCCCTGGTCGGGACCTTCCGGGCCGTCTCGATCTGCCCGATCAGCGAGCCCGCGCAGTAGAGGATGCCCCCCAGCTGCCCCTGCTTCAGTCCCGCCTCCTCCCGCAGGCGGCGCAGTTCGGAACCGTAGTAGTCCAGAGCCGAGGCGCTGGGATCGAGATCACGGATGTTGACCATGGAGCGGTCACCTCCAAGTACACGCCGTGCGGCGTTCGGTTCGGTCCGTAGCCGAGCGTAACCAGATCACCCCACGCTGGTCTCATGAACCGCACAACTGAGTATTCAGCTGGCGAAGTTGACGAGAGCTACCGCATGGGGTTCACCGTCGGTGAGCATTCCGCGCGTCACATGCGGCGCATCCTGCGCATGTACCTCGCCAGTTGGGGTCTGGCCTCGCTGACGCACGCCGCCGAGCTGGCGCTGACCGAGCTGATCGCCAACGTCGTGCGTCACGCGCCGGGGCAGGGGTGTTCCGTGCTCATCCTGTGCCGGCCGGGAGGTGTGCGGGTCGAGGTGTCGGACGGCAGCCCCGCGCTCCCCCGGGTGCCGGGGCCGCCCGGCCCCGAACTCTCCGAGGGCGGGCGCGGGCTGCTGCTGATCGAGGCGGTCACCGACCGCTGGGGCGCGGACCCGAATCCCACCGGCAAGACGGTGTGGTTCGAGTGCGACGGGTGAGGCTCCTGCGCCACCCCCGCACCGCCCGCCGATCCGGCGTGCTCTCGGAGGCGACCGCAGGTCACGGACCCCCGGCCGTGGCGTCCTACCGGGCGGTAGGGCAGCATGGGCGGCCACTCACCCGCAGCTCAGGAGGAACGACATGGCCAGCCCCAAGCCGGAGACCCTCGCCGCTTTCGAGGCGGCCAAGGGCTTCATGCCCGTGGGCGAGGGCCTCGCCCTGTACGCGGCGGCGACCCGGGCGGCGGCGCTCGGGCTGCCGCTCCTGGAGGTCGGCACGTACTGCGGGCGTTCCACGATCCTGCTCGCCGACGCCGCCCGTGAGGCGGGGGTGTCCGCGATCACCGTCGATCACCACCGGGGCAGCGAGGAGCAGCAGCCGGGCTGGGAGTACCACGACCCGACAGTGGTGGACCCGGAGATCGGGCTGATGGACACGCTGCCCACCTTCCGCCGCACCCTGCACCGGGCCGGGCTGGAGGAGCACGTGATCGCGATCGTGGGGCGCTCCCCGCAGGTCGCCGCGGCCTGGGGCGGCCCGCTGGGCCTGGTCTTCATCGACGGTGGGCACACCGACGAGCACGCGAGCGGCGACTACGAGGGGTGGGCCCCGCACCTCGCGGTGGGCGGCACGCTGGTGATCCACGACGTGTTCCCGGACCCGGCCGACGGCGGCCAGGCCCCGTACCGGATCTACCTGCGCGCGTTGGCCTCCGGCGCCTTCGAGGAGATCTCGGTCACGGACTCGCTGCGGGTCCTGCGGCGCACCGACCAGGGCATATAACCGGGACACCGCCAGGCATACAACCACACCACGCCCCCGGATGGAGCACGTTCCGTCCGGGCGGCGGGCGGCCGGCCTAGCATCGCCGGGTGCGCTACGACGACAGCCCCCCGCCCCCCGAGTCCGGCTCCTCGGTCAGCCCGGACCGGCACTGGTTCACGCGCCGCTCCACCCTCGCGGTCGCGGCCGCCGCCCTCGCCCCGACCTGTCTGGCGGGCTGGGTCCTGACCCAGGTCCTGACCGGGAACGGGCAGGACGACCACCGACCGCAGGCGACGCCGCTGCCCGCCTCCCACACGTCCGCCGCGGACGCGAAGCCGAACAGGGCCGCCGAGCCCACGCCCGCGAGCCCCACCCCCAACGGCGCCGCGTCCGGCTCCCCCGCCGCCGGCAAGGCCCCGCTCGCCGGCCGGACGGTGGTCATCGACCCCGGCCACAACACCGGGAACTTCAAGCACACCAAGGAAATCGACCGCCAGGTGGACATCGGCACCAACCGCAAGGAGTGCGACACCACCGGCACCACCACGAACTCCGGCTACATGGAAGCCGAGTTCACGATGGACGTGTCCCGCCGGGTGCGCACCGCCCTGGAGGCCAAGGGCCTGAAGGTGGTCCTCACCCACGAGGCCGGAACCGAGCGCCCCTGGGGTCCCTGCATCGACGAGCGGGCCCGGATCGGCAACGAGGCGGCGGCCGACGCCGTCGTGTCGGTCCACGCCGACGGGGTCTCCGAGGGCAGCCGCGGCTACCACATCATCCTTCCCGCCAAGGTCAAGGGCGGTGGCGCGGACACCGCGAAGATCATCGAGCCCTCGCGCCTGCTGGGCGAGCGCATCGCGAACAACTTCGCCCGCACCACCGGTTCCGGCCCCGCCAACTACCTCGGTTCCGGCACGGGTTTGGTGGTCCGCGACGATCTGGGCGGACTGAACCTCTCAACTCGCCCCAAGGTGTTCATCGAATGCGGCAACATGCGTGACGCCAAGGACGCGGCGCAACTGACGAGTCCGCAGTGGCGCCAGAAGGCCGCGCAGGGCATCGCGGACGGCATCGTCGGGTTCCTCGGCGGGTAGTCCCACCAGGACCGCCCGACGCCCCGGTCCGTTCGGTCACGGAAAACCTCCGTACCATGGTGCCGCCCGCCCCGCTCCAGTCCTGATCTGCGACCGCGGCACCACGAGACGACCGAGACCGAGAAGGACACCTAAGACGTGAACATCCGCTCCCTCACTCGAGGCGACGGCGTGGTGATCGGAGCAGCGGTGCTGCTGTTCATCGCCTCGTTCCTCGATTTCTACTCCGCGACCGGCATCGACACGCCGAGTGCCTGGGACACCGACGTGTACCGCCTGGTGCTCCCGACGGTCTTCCTGCTCGGGTTCATCGCGGCCGGTCTGCTCCTCGCGGCCCGTTTCCTGCCGCAGGGCCGCCAGCTCGCGGGGCTGCCCATGCAGGCGTGGGGCACCGTACTGACCGTGGCGGCGGCCTGGGCCGCCCTGTGGTCGCTGATCACCTGCCCGAGCGGCGCCGACCTGGGCGCCGGCAGCATCATCGCCTTCCTCGCCACCCTGGCGCTGGCCGGCGTGGCCCTGTTCGGCGCGAAGGTCCCGGCGCTGGCCGGCAAGCTCGTGCCCGAGTCCCGGCCCGCCGCCGTCCCGCCGTACGGCGGCCAGCCGCAGGCCCAGCAGCAGCCGGGTGCCGGTTACGGCTACCCGGGCGGCCAGCAGCCCCAGCCGTACGGGCAGACCCCGCAGCCCGCACCGCCCTACGGCGGCACCCCGCAGCCGAACCCCACGCCCGCCCCGACCCCGCGGGACGCGACGCCCGCCCCGGCGGCGGACTTCACCCCGTTCTGGTTCGCGGTGCCGGTGACCCGGTCGCTGTTCGCCGAGGACGGCTCGCACCCGATCGCGGAACTCGCGCCGGGCACCTGGTACCTGGCCGTCGACCAGCGCGGCCCGGCCACGCTGATCGCCCAGACCCAGGACGGTCGACGCGGCGTGCTGAACGAGACGTCGGACATCCAGCGCGGCTGAGGCCCCTCGCCCGCACGGCCGAACGGCCCCCGCCCTCCCGGGCGGGGGCCGTCGGTCTTCCCGGGACCGGGGTCGTGCCCTACAGTCACCTGACGCACCGTCAGAAGTGGCGGGAGCTGTCGACGGCTTCGCGGAGGGAACCCCCATGCGCCTCGGACTGGCACTCGGCTACTGGGGGCGCGGCCCCAACCCGAACCACCTCGACCTCGCCACCGAGGCCGAGGACCTCGGCTACGCCTCGGTGTGGACGGCCGAGGCCTGGGGCTCCGACGCCTTCACCCCGCTGACCTGGATCGCCGCGCACACCTCGCGGATCCGCCTCGGCACCGCCATCGCCCAGATGTCCGCCCGCACCCCCACCGCCACCGCCATGCACGCCCTCACCCTGGACCACCTCTCCGGCGGCCGGATGACACTGGGCCTGGGCCTGTCCGGCCCGCAGGTCGTCGAGGGCTGGTACGGGCGCCCCTTCCCCGCCTCCCCGCTCACCGCGACCCGCGAGTACGTGGACGTCGTCCGCCAGGTCCTGCGCCGCGAGGCTCCCGTCGCCCTGGACGGCCGCTTCCACCACCACCCGTACCTCGGCGAGGACGGCACCGGTCTCGGCAAACCGCTCAAGCCGATCACCCACCCGCTGCGCGCGGACCTGCCGATCCTGCTCGGCGCGGAGGGCCCCCGGAACATCGCCCAGACCACCCGGATCGCCGACGGCTGGCTGCCCCTGTACTGGTCGCCGTCGCGCACCGACGTGTACCGGGCCTCCCTCGCCGACCTCCCCGAAGGCTTCATGATCGCCCCGATGGCGCGGGCCCACGTCTGCGAGGACGTCGCCGAGGGCCTCCTGCCCGTCAAGGCGATGCTCGGCTTCTACATCGGCGGCATGGGGCACGCGGCCCGCAACTTCCACGCCGACCTGATGGCCAGGATGGGCTACGAGGACGAGGCCCGCCGCATCCAGGAACTGTTCCTCGCCGGCCGCAAGGAGGAGGCCGTCCTGGCCGTCCCCGACGCGTTCGCCGACGAGATCTCCCTGATCGGACCCCGCGAGCGGATCGCCGAACGCCTCGACCTGTGGCGCAAGGGCCCGGTCACCGACCTGCTCCTCACCGCCCCCGACCCGCACACCCTGCGGGTCCTCGCGGAACTGAACGCGTAGCGGTCAGACCTGCTCGGCCCGCGGCACCGCGTCGAGGAACTCCCGCAGGTCCAGCGCCATCACCGCGATCTCGATGTCGGCGTCGCCCGGGCGGGCGCACGTGACGATCCGCGAGCCCGGGTTGATGCTCATGCCCTCCTTCACCGACGGCGCCCGCACCCCCGTGGCCCGCGCGCCGGCCAGTTCCACCGCGGGATTCCGCTGCGGCTCCCACCGGGCCGCGCCCCCGTCCACGTACAGCCGGCCCATCCGCCAGCGCCCCGCGCCGGCGGGCAGCCGTGCCATGCCCGGCAGCCCGGGCACCACCTCGGCGGCCTGCCGCTCGCGGTGCTTGCGCCGCACCAGCCACCCGACCCCGGCCACCGCTGCGGCAGCCACCACGAACTCGATCACGCGCCCCATTCAAACAGCCGCAGCCGGCGGTCGCGTGCCGGCGGGCCCGGGGTCGAGGGGCCGTGACGCCTCCCGACCCCGGGCCCGGCCGGGGACACGGCCGATCAGCCGCCGAGCTGGGAGGTGCTGGGAACCTTGTCGGTCACCACCGCCCCCGCGCTCTTGCCGGCCTCCTTGACCCCGTTGATGACGCTCTCGAAGGCGCCGATGTCGGCGTCGCCCGCCTGCCCCTTGCGGAGCTTGGTCGCCAGGCCCTTGAGGGACTCGATGCCCGCCGTCAGCGGGACCACCGCCTTGGACAGCAGCGGGTCGCCCTTGGCGTTGGCGGTCGCCGCCTTCAGCCGGTTGTAGGCGAAGGCACCCGCCAGACCCGCCTTGATCAGCGCGAACGTACGGCCCTTCGCGCCCTTCTTGAACTTGCCCGCCTGGTACGGCTTGACGATCCACTGGTAGGTCGCGCCGGCCGCGAGACCGGCGTTCGCGACGAAGCGGGTCTTCGCGAACTTCTGCTTCTCCGCGGGCGTGCTCGGCGCGGGAGTCGCGGCGGCGGCCTCCTCGGCGGCCAGCACCTCGACGGCCGACGCCTCCGCGGCCGCCTGGTCGGCGGCCGTGGCCGCGGACAGCGAGACGTCCTCGCTCTTGGTCTTGGCCCTCCCGCCCCCGTCGGAGCCACAGGCGGTGGCGCCGGCCAGCAGCGCACAGGAAAGGAGCACCGACGTGACGGCACGACGGAATCGAACGTTTCTGGGTACGGACACAGTTGCCTCCGGGGACTGAGGTGTCCTCCGCACCCTCACCCGGCCTGTGGGGCTCCGCCACTTGGGGGACCCGTTCGGGGGTTTGCGGCGCGCCTGCGCGGCAACACGGGGTGCATGCCCACACATACCCGAGTACACACCCGAGGAAGCAGTTCGGCGGGCCGGGCCGTCGCCCTGGTGGCGGACATCGCAGCCTTCGTGATCGGCCTGTGGATCCTGCTGTTCCTGCTCGACGCCAACCAGGGCAACGCCTTCGTCGACCTCGTCCACGACGCGGCGACCTGGCTGGCCGGCTGGTCCTACGACCTGTTCACCTTCGACCGCGCCTGGGTCCAGGTCGTCGTCGGCTACGGCATCGCGGCCGTCGTCTACCTCTTCATCGGCCACGCCCTGGCGAGCCGACTCTCCCGCCGCTGACGCACGGGGCGTGTGGGGCCCGCGGGCCCCACACGCTCAACCGCAGCAGTCCGGCTCAAGCCCCCGCGGCAGGTTCAGCCCGCCGAAGACCTCGCCCGTCGCCTCGTCCCCGCCCAACGCGGCGACGGCCAACAACAACGAGCCCGCCGTCCACGTGGTCTGCTCGACCGGCCACACCGCCCGGTCCACGAACTCGTACCCCGTCCAGTACATGCCGTTGTCGGCCCGCAGGTGCCCGATCGACCGCAGGATCTCCAACGCCCGGTCGGACTCCCCCAACGCCCAGAGCGCGAGGGCCAGTTCACAGGACTCCCCGCCCGTGACCCACGGGTTCGGCAGCACGCACCGCACCCCGAGGTCCGGGACGACGAACTCCGCCCACCGCTCCTCGATGCGCGCCGTCGCCTCCGGCCCGGTCAACGCACCGCCCAGCACCGGGTAGTACCAGTCCATCGAGTAGCGGGACTTGTCCAGGAACCGCTCCGGGTGCCGTCGGATGGCGTGCCCCAGCGCGCCCGCCGCCAACTCCCAGTCCGGCTGCGGGTCCTCGCGGTGCTCCGCGATGGCGAGCGCGCACCGCAGCGCCTGATGGATCGACGAGGACCCGGTCAGCAGCGCGTCGGTGACGGCCGCGCCGTCCGCCTCCCGCTTCCAACCGATCTCGCCGCCCGGCTGCTGGAGCCCCAGCACGAACTCCACCGCCGCGTACACGGCCGGCCACATCCGGTCCAGGAAGGGATCGTCGCCGGTCGCCAGGTAGTGGTGCCAGACGCCCACCGCGATGTACGCGACGAAGTTCGACTCGCGGCTCGCGTCCTGCGGGGCGGAGGTGTCCACGCCCTCCGGCCGGTCGGCGTAGGCCGCGAACCAGGAACCGTCCTCGTTCTGGTGCCGAGCCAGCCACGCGTACGCCCGCTCCGCCGCCTCGTGCTCGCCCGCCACGTCCAACGCCATCGCGGCCTCGGTGTGGTCCCACGGATCGAGGTGGTGCCCGCGGAACCACGGGATCGCCCCGTCCGCCCGCTGCGCCGCGAGGATGCCCGCGACGGTCCCGGCCGCCTGCTCGGCGGTCAACACGCCGTCCAGGACCAGGTGTTCGGTACGACCGGGGGACGTCACTTCGCCGCGTCCACGGGCAGGTGCGGCTTCGTCGCGTACGCCACGAAGCTCTTGCCGATCACCGGGTTCAGGGCCTGCTCCGCGAGGCGCGTGGCCAGCGGCTTCTTCATGATGTCCCAGACCAGCAGCTTGTGGTACGCCTTCACCGGCAGCGCCTTGTCGTTGTCGACGCCGAACGCGCACTTCAGCCACCAGTACGGGGAGTGCAGCCCGTGCGCGTGGTGCGTGCCGTACGGCTTGAGGCCCGCGGCCTCCATCTTGCCGATCAGCTCGTCCGCCTTGTAGATGCGGATGTGGCCGCCCTCGACCTCGTGGTAGGCGTCGCTGAGCGCCCAACAGATCTTCTCCGGGCCGTACCGCGGCACCGTGATCGCGATCCGGCCGCCCGGCTTGAGGACCCGCACCATCTCGGCGAGCACGCCCTTGTCGTCGGGGATGTGCTCCATCACCTCGGAGATGATCACGACGTCGAAGGACTCGTCGGGGAACGGCAGGGCCAGCGCGTCGCCCTCCATGGCGGTGGCGGTGGCGCCGGCCGGTGCCTCGCCGGCCTCCTTCATCGCGGCGAACCACTTGGCGACCTCGCGGATCTCCTCGCCGTTGCGGTCCACGGCGACCACCTGCGCACCGCGCCGGTAGCACTCGAAGGCGTGCCGACCTGCGCCGCAGCCCAGATCGAGCACGCGGTCGCCTGCGGCGAGCGGGAACCGGGAGAAATCGACGGTCAGCACGGGGTCCTGCCTTCGCGGTCGCGGGGGTCTACGGGGTGGAACTCGGAACGGGGATGACTCATCGGCGAGGCGTCAGCGCGCACGACGCGTACGGGCGGCCTGCTCGATGGCGGCCCGGTAGTGCACCACGGTTCCCTCGGCGGCCTTGGCCCAGGTGAACCGGGTCAGGACTCTGTCGCGCCCGGCGGCGCCGAGCCGCTCGCGCAGCGGGGCGTCACCCAACAGCCGGCCCAGCGCGGCGGCGAGCGCGCCCGCGTCACCGGGCGGCACCGCCAGACAGGTCTCCCCGTCGGGCCCCGTCACCTCGGGGATCGCCCCGCCGGTGGTCGCGACCAGCGGGGTGCCGGTGGCCATGGCCTCGGCCGCCGGGAGCGAGAAGCCCTCGTACAGCGAGGGCACGCAGGCCACCTGCGCGCTGCGCACCAGGTCGACGAGCTCGGCGTCCGTGATGCCCTTGACGAAGCGGACCGCGTCCTGGAGTCCGTACGTGGCGATCGCGCGGGCGACCGGCCCCTCCTCGGCGCGCCGGCCCACGACCACGAGGTGCGCGTCGGGCTGCTCCGTGCGGAGCTTCGCGAGCGCCTCCACCAGGTGGACGAGGCCCTTCAGCGGCACGTCGGCGCTGGACGTCGTCACGATCCGCCCGGGCACCTCGGCCACGGACGCGTCGGGCGACCACAGGTCGGTGTCGGCGCCGATGTGCACCACGTGGATGCGCTCGCCCCGGACGCCCAGGTGCTCGGCGATCTCGACCTGCGAGGAACCCGACACGGTCAGCACGGACGGCAGCCGGCGGGCCACCCGGCCCTGCATGCGCGTGAACCCGTACCAGCGGCGCACCGAGAGCCGCTTCTTGCGGTTCTTGGCGGCGGCCAGGTCCAACGTGCGGTCCACGGTGATCGGGTGGTGGATCGTCGTCACCAGCGGCGCGCCGAGGTCCCCGAGCAATCCGTACCCGAGCGTCTGGTTGTCGTGGATGACGTCGAACTCACCGGCGCGCGCGGCCAGGTGCCGGCGCGCGCGCAGCGAGAAGGTCAGCGGCTCGGGGAAGCCGCCGGTCCACATGGTGGCGACTTCGAGGGCGTCGATCCAGTCCCGGTACTCCGCCCGTTCGGGCGTACGGAACGGGTCGGGGCTGCGGTAGAGGTCCAGGCTCGGCAGCTCGGTCAGCGTGGCCCCGGTGTCGAGCACCGGGTAGGGCTGGGCGCCGATGACCTCGACGGAGTGGCCGAGCCGGACGAGTTCCCGCGAAAGGTGGCGGACGTAGACGCCCTGGCCGCCGCAGAACGGGTTCCCCTTGTAGGTGAGGAGTGCGATGCGCAACGGGCGGTCACCTTCGGTGGCGGAACTCGCGAAAGGGCTCGTCACCACGGCCTCTGCGGTCACTCTCGGCCCCCTTCTCCCTGCACTTTCGCCGGAGCGTAACCGCTCGGATAATGTAGAACAAGTTTCAGACTTGATCCGTCTGAGAGCATTGAATCTACCGGCCGGAAACCTCACCGTAAGAGGCGGAGCAGGTGATTCACGCCACGACTCCGACGCCTGACACGCCGGCCCCGGATCAGCCCCGGAACCGCCGGCGCGACAACACTGAACGCCTTGGAACGGGACAGATGACAGCGGAAGCGAAGGCCGTGACCACACCGGCGTCCCCGCCCCTGACGGAGCGCCAGGAGGCGCGCCGACGCCGCATCCTGCACGCCAGCGCCCAGCTGGCCGGCCGGGGCGGTTTCGACGCGGTCCAGATGCGGGAGGTCGCCGAGGCGGCCGGCGTGGCGCTCGGGACCCTGTACCGGTACTTCCCGTCCAAGGTGCACCTGTTGGTCGCCACCATGCAGGACCAGCTCCAGCACATGCACACCACGCTCCGCAAGCGCCCCCCGGCGGGCGACGACCCGGCGGCCCGGGTCGCGGAGACCCTGATGGGCGCCTTCCGGGCCCTCCAGCGCGAACCGCACCTCGCCGACGCGATGGTGCGCGCCCTCACGTTCGCCGACCGGAGCGTGAGCCCCGAGGTGGACACGGTGTCGCGGCTGACCACGGCGATCATCCTGGACGCGATGGGCCTGGACGCCCCGCCGACGGCGGAACAGCTGTCGGCGGTGCGCGTGATCGAGCACACCTGGCACTCGGCGCTGATCACCTGGCTGTCGGGCCGCGCCTCGATCGCCCAGGTCAAGATCGACATCGAGACGGTCTGCCGCCTGATCGACCTGACGACGCCGGCCCCGACCTCCACGCCGACCCCCACGCCGGCTCCGTCCAAGGCGCGCTCCAAGGCCGCGGGAAAGTCCTGATCCTGACGTAGGGGCGGCGGGGCGGGGCCGGCCCGCCTACTCCTCCGGCGGAAACACCGCCTCCCCGCTGCCCAGCAGGGTGATCGTGATCGCCTCGACGGGGCAGCCCTCGGCCGCCGTCAGGACCGGTTCGTTCGCGTCCGTCTCGGGGGCCGCCGGGTGGGACTGGCGCGCCGAGTCGAGGAAGAAGCCGGCCGGGGCGTGGTTCACGCACATGCCGGAGCCGATGCAGACGCTCCGGTCCACCTCCACCTGCCAGCGGTCCCCCATCAGGCGTCCGTTCCCGGGGCGGCCGGCGGCTGGTAGCCGGCGGGCAGGTGGATCATCTTGTGTTCCAGGTACTCGCTCAGTCCCTCGGGGCCGAACTCCCGCCCGACGCCGCTGTTCTTGTAGCCGCCGAACGGTCCCAGCATGTCCAGGCTGAAGGTGTTGACGTTGAAGGTGCCGGTGCGCACCCCGCGCGCGAAGTCGATGCCGCGCTCCACGTCGCCCGTCCAGACGCTGCCGCTGAGTCCGAACTCGGAGTCGTCGGCGATCCGCGCGGCCTCGGCCTCGTCGCCGTAGGGGATCAGGCAGACCACGGGCCCGAAGATCTCCTCGCGCGCGATGCGCATGGAGTTGTCGACGTCGCCGAACAGGGTGGGTTCGACGTACCAGCCCTGGTCCAGGCCGGCGGGGCGACCGCCGCCGACGAGGATCTTCGCGCCCTCCTCCTGTCCGATCCGGATGTAGTCCAGCGAGCGCTGTTGCTGACGGCGGGCCACGAGCGGTCCGAGCTGGGTCGCCGGGTCCAGGGGGTCGCCGACCACCAGCGCGCCGGCGGCGGCGGCGAGGGCCTCGGCGACCTCCGCGTACCGGGCGCGCGGGGCGAGGACGCGGGTCTGGGCGACGCAGGCCTGACCGTTGTTCATCCAGGCCGCCGGGACGATGCCGGCGATGGTGGTCTCCAGGTCGGCGTCCGGGAGGATCACGGCGGCGGACTTGCCGCCGAGTTCGAGGGTGACCCGGGTGAGGTTGCGGGAGGCGACCTCCATGACGCGCCGGCCGGCGGCCACCGATCCGGTGAAGGCGACCTTGTCGATGCCGGGGTGCCCGACGAGGTACTCGCTGACCTCCCGGTCGGCGGGCAGGATCGACAGCACGCCCTCGGGCAGCCCGGCCTCGCGCACGATGTCGGCGAGGATGTAGGAGTCCAGCGGGGACTCCGGCGAGGGCTTGAGGATCACCGCGGAGCCGGTCAGCAGCGCGGGTGCCAGTTTGGCGGCGGCGACGAACTGCGGGACGTTCCAGGGGATGACGGCGGCGACCACGCCGACCGGCTCCCGGCGGACCAGAATGGGTCCGAGCACGCCCTGGCGGTGCTCCTCGTAGGCGTAGTCGCGGGCCACCGTGATCGCGGCGTCGTAGACCATCATCGGGCCCAGCGCCTGGGCGAGGACGGACCAGGAGTACGGGGATCCGTTCTGGGAGCTGATGGACCGGGCGATCTCCTCGTGCCGCACCGCGATGGCGTCCTTGACGCGCGCGACGACCGCGATCCGCTCGTCGAGGGACATCCGGGGCCAGGGGCCCTCGTCGAACGCCTTGCGCGCGACGGCGACGGCGCGGTCGACGTCCGCCGTGGTGGCGTGCGGGACGCTGCCGATGACCTGGCCGGTGTGCGGGGAGACGACCCGGATGATGTCGGTGCCCAGCGGGTCCGTCCACTCCCCGCCGATGAACAGTTGTCCGTGTTCCACGAGCTCGGTCATGGCTGAGGCCTCCTGCGGCTACCTGCGGCGTGACGTTCCAGAACTGATACCAGTTCTAGTTCCAGGAGTCCACGGCCAGGACGGAACCGCGGAGAAGATCCACCGCGCATCCGACGGGTAGCCAGAAACCCGAAGAGATGGTCGACTTGGGCGACTACTGGAACAAGTTCTCTTTATCGTGTCCGGGCGGACGCACGACCACCGGACAGCCGGCAGACAGGGAGCCCTCGTGACACCTCAGGTCACCGACCACGGCGGAGGCGTGTGGGGCATCAAGGTCCCCATCCCCGACAACCCCCTCGGGCACACCCTCGTCCACGTCCTCGACACCGACCGCGGCCCGGTCCTCGTCGACACCGGCTGGGACGACCCGGAGTCCTGGGACACCCTCGTCGCCGGCCTCGACGCCCTCGGCATCGCGATCGCCGACGTCCACGGCGTGGTCATCACCCACCACCACCCCGACCACCACGGCCTGTCCGGCCGGGTCCGGGAGACATCGGGCGCCTGGATCGCCATGCACGCAGCCGACACCGAGGTCGTCGTGCGGACCCGCTCCGCCGAACCGGGCGTCTGGTTCGACTACATGAGCGAGAAACTGGCCGTCGCCGGCGCTCCCGAGGAGCACATCGCCCCCCTGCGCGCGGCCCGCGCGAGCGGCCGGCTGCGGACCCTGCCGGGCCTGCACGCGGCCGTCCCCGACCGGGAGATCGTCCCGGGCGAACTGCTGCCCCTCGCCGGGCGGCGACTGCGGGCGATCTGGACGCCGGGCCACACCCCCGGCCACGTCTGCCTCCACCTGGAGGAGGCCCACCCCGCGGGCCTGCCCGGCAACGGCCGGCTGTTCTCGGGCGACCACCTGCTGCCGGGCATCTCCCCGCACATCGGCCTGTACGAGGACCCCTCCGAGCACCGGGTCACCGACCCCCTCGGCGATTACCTCGACTCCCTCGAACGCGTCGGCCGGCTGGAGCCCGCCGAGGTCCTGCCGGCCCACCAGCACCCCTTCACCGACGCCCCGGCCCGCGTGCGCGAGCTGCTGGACCACCACGAGGAGCGACTCACCGGGCTGTGGGGGCTCCTCGCCACCCCCCTGACCCCGTGGGAGCTGGCGGAGCGGATGGAGTGGAACCGTCCCTGGGAGCAGATCCCGTACGGCTCCCGGAACATCGCCGTCTCCGAGGCGGAGGCGCATCTGCGGCGGCTGGTGAAACAGGGCCGGGCGGAGCCGGTACCGGGCAGCGACCCGGTGACGTACCGGGCCCTGTGAACGGGGAGCCGTGAACGGGGAGCCGTGAACGGGGCGTGGTGAACGGGCGCGGTGGACCGGGGGCGTGGACCGGGCGCCGTGGGCCGGGGGCGTGGGCCGGGCTCGGTAAGGGGCGCAGGGCCCCACGCCCCGGTCACCGACACCTACGGGCCGGTAGAGTGGGCCCGTCGTCCACACTTCCGTACGGGGGGAAGCCGGTGCGAATCCGGCGCTGACCCGCAACCGTGACCCACCCCCGCGACATCGGGGCGGGGAGCCGGAATGCCCTGTACCGGAGTGCGCGGCTCGTGCCGCCGGGTCTTCCGGTGGCCGGCACCGTCGAGGTAAACGGAGCCGGAGCCCGGTACCCGCGCGTGCCTGCCTCCGTTCCCCAGCACGAGAGGCACCCGCCCCACATGAACGTACGACGCAGCGCCGCCGCGCTCGCCGCCTCCGCCGTGCTCTGCGCGGGTGCCGCCCCCGCGGCCCTCGCCGCGCCCTCCCCTTCCCCGGCGCCGGTCGTCCCCTCGGGTCTGTTCGGCAAGGGCGACCCGACGTACGACGGCGTGTGGCGCCAGTCGTTCGCGCTGCTCGCCCAGCGGACCGTCGGCGAGCAGCCGGCCGCGCAGGCCGTGGACTGGCTCGTCGGCCAGCAGTGCGCCGACGGCGGGTTCGCCTCCTTCCGCGCCGACGCCTCGAAGGCCTGCGACGCGAAGACCGTGCTCGACACCAACGCCACCGCGGTGGCCGTGCAGGCGCTGGCGGCGCTGGGCGGCCACGACGCCGCGGTGAAGAAGGGCGTGGACTGGCTGAAGTCCGTCCAGAACGAGGACGGCGGCTGGGCGTACGTCCCCGGCTCCCCCAGCGAGGGCAGCTCCACCTCCGTCGTCATCAGCGCGCTGGCCGTGGCGGGCGAGAAGCCCGCCGACGTGAAGTCGAAGGCGGGCAAGTCCGCGTACGACGGCCTGCTCTCCTTCCAGCTGGGCTGCTCCGCCGAGCCGGCCGCCGACCGGGGCGCCTTCGGGTACCAGCCGGCCGACGGCAAGCTCGCGGCGAACGCCGACGCGACCGCCGCCGCGACGCTGGCCGCGCTCGGCAAGGGCGCGGTCGTCGCCCCGGCCGGTACGGACACCCCGGCCGCCGCGCTCGCCTGCCCGGCGACCGCCGGCGACCCGACGGCCGCCGCCCAGGGCGCGGCCGGGAACCTCGCCGAGGCCCTGAAGAAGGACGGCCACCTCACCGCCGTCACCCCGGGCGCCGACCAGCCCACCCCGGACACCGGCAACACCGCCGACGCGGTGATCGCCCTGGCCGCGGCCGGCCACAAGCAGTCGGCGGCCGGCGCGCTGGAGTGGCTGAAGGCCAACTCGGCGGAGTGGTCCAAGGGCAACCCGGCGGCCCTGGGCACCCTGATCCTCACCGCGCACGCCACGGGCACCGACCCGAAGGCCTTCGGGTCCACCGACCTGGTCGCCGCGCTGAACGCGACGGGCCCGGCGCCGCGGTCGGCGACCCCGACGGCGCAGGCCTCCGAGGACGCCGACAAGAAGAAGGACGACGAGGGCTCCGGCAACGGGAACCTCTGGTGGATCATCGGCGCGGGCGCCGCGGCCGGCATGGGCATCGGCATCCTGCTGAGCGGCCGCCGGAAGAAGAACCAGATCTGATGCGCGGGCTGCCCGCTCGCCGGTTCCCGGCCCTCGCCCTCGCCTTCGGCGTCCTCCTCGTGCTGTTCGCCTCCGCCCCGGCGATGGCGTCGAGCTACCGCTACTGGTCGTTCTGGGACGGCGGTGCGAACGGTTCCTGGTCGTACGCCACCCAGGGCCCCTCGACGGCGCGCCCGGCGGACGGCTCGGTACAGGGGTTCCGCTTCGGCGTGAGCAAGGACGCCGGGGACCAGTCCGGGCGGCCCCGCGCCGACGCCGACTTCGACGCCGTCTGCTCCGCGACCCCCGCGGAGCAGGGCCGCAAGCGGGTGGCCCTGGTCATCGACTTCGGGCTCCCCGCGGAGGCCCCTTCGGGCGAGACCCCGCCCGGGGACGCGCCGCGCACGGCCTGCGCCCGGGTGGCGCCGGACGCCACGTCGGCGGAGGCCCTGGCGGCGGTCGCGAAGCCGCTGCGCTACAACGGCGCCGCGCTGCTGTGCGGGATCTCGGGTTACCCGCGGCAGGGCTGCGGCGAGCCGATCGCCGACGACACCGGGCACAAGCCGTCGGCGTCCTCTTCCTCCGCCTCCGCCCCGTCCTCGGCATCGTCCTCGGGCGGCTCCGGTGGGCCCTCGGCGGGTCTCGTCGTGGGCGTCGTGGCGGTGGCCGCGCTGGCCGCGGCCGGCGTCTGGCAGTCCCGCCGCCGCGCCCGATGACGGAGCCGGCGCGCAGGCCCGGTACCGCGTCCGACACCGGTCCGGCGGCCACGTCCGCCTCCGTCGACGTGTCGGGGACCGTCCACGGCGCGGCGGTCGGCGACGTGACACCGCCCGGGCGGAGCCGCCTCGCGGCGGCGAAGACCGACCCGCACGGGCCCGTGTACAAGAAGAGGCGGCACCTGGCCCCCGAGGCACGTCGCGGGAACGCCCTGCACGCGGGGGCCTGGTGGCTGTGGGCCCTCGGGCTGGCCACGGCCGCCTCCCGGACGACCAATCCCCTCCTCCTCGGCCTGATCGTCGGCGTCGCCGGCTACGTGGTCGCCGCCCGCCGGACCTCGGCGCCGTGGGCGCGCTCGTACGGGGCGTTCGTCAAGCTCGGCCTGTTCGTCATCGGCCTGCGCCTGGTCTTCTCCATGCTGCTCGGCTCCCCGCTGCCCGGCTCGCACACCCTCTTCATGCTGCCGGAGGTTCCCCTGCCGGCCTGGGCGCAGGGCATCCGCTTCGGCGGCAGGGTGACGGCCGAGCAGCTGGTCTTCGCCTTCTACGACGGCGCGAAGCTGGCCACCCTCCTCATCTGCGTGGGCGCCGCCAACGCCCTCGCCAATCCGGCCCGGCTGCTGAAGTCCCTGCCGGCCGCCCTGTACGAGGCGGGGGTCGCCGTGGTCGTCGCCATGACGTTCGCGCCGAACATGGTTGCGGACGTGGTGCGGCTGCGGACCGCCCGCCGGCTGCGCGGCCGGCCCACCGGCGGTGTCAAGGCCGTCCTCCAGATCGGTCTGCCGGTCCTGGAGGGCGCGCTGGAGCGTTCGGTGGCGGTGGCCGCCTCGATGGACGCGCGCGGGTACGGGCGCACGGCGCGGGTTCCGCCCGCGGTCCGGCACACCACCAACGCGCTCACCCTCGGCGGGCTCCTCGGCATGTGCGCGGGCACGTACGGGCTGCTCGCGGCGGAGGGCGCCGCGTTCGGCCTGCCCCTGCTCCTCGTCGGCCTGGTGCTGGCCCTGGCGGGCCTGCGCCTGGGCGGCCGGCGCAGCGTCCGCACCCGGTACCGGCCCGATCGCTGGGGCGCGCGGGCCTGGCTGGTCGCCGGGTCGGGGGCGGCGGTCGCGGGCCTGTTGATCTACGCGGGCACCCGGGACCCGGAGGCGCTGCGCCCGGGGGTCGTGCCCCTGGTCGCGCCCACGCTCCCGCTGTGGCCGGCGGCCGCGATCCTCATCGGCCTGCTTCCCGCCTTCGTGGCACCCGTTCCGCCGAAGGAGGCGTCGCAGTGATCCGTTTCGAGCAGGTGTCGGTGACCTACGAGGGAGCCGCCGGACCGGCGCTGCGCGGCGCGGACTTCGTCGTGCCGGAAGGGGAGCTGACCTTGCTGGTCGGCCCGTCCGGTGTCGGCAAGTCGACTCTTCTGGGGGCGGTCTCCGGGCTGGTCCCGCACTTCACGGGCGGCCGGCTGAGCGGCCGGGTCACGGTCGCGGGGCGCGACACCCGTACGCACAAGCCGCGCGAGCTCGCCGACGTGGTGGGCACGGTCGGCCAGGATCCGATGGCCCACTTCGTGACGGACGTGGTGGAGGACGAGCTGGCCTACGGCATGGAGTCGCTGGGGCTCCCGCCCGCGGTGATGCGCCGCCGGGTCGAGGAGACCCTCGATCTGCTGGGCCTCAACGAACTCCGCGACCGTCCCATCGCCACCCTCTCCGGCGGGCAGCAGCAGCGGGTCGCGATCGGCTCCGTGCTGACCCCGCACCCGCGCGTGCTGGTCCTGGACGAACCCACCTCGGCGCTGGACCCGGCGGCGGCCGAGGAGGTCCTGGCGGTGCTCCAGCGGCTGGTGCACGACCTGGGCACCACGGTGCTCATGGCGGAACACCGCCTGGAGCGGGTGGTCCAGTACGCGGACCGGTTGCTGCTCCTGCCGTCGCCGGGCGCGGCCCCGGTCATGGGGAGCCCGGCGGAAATCATGGCGGTCTCCCCGGTGCACCCCCCGGTGATCTCCCTGGGCCGACTCGCGGGCTGGTCCCCCCTGCCCCTGTCGGTCCGCGACGCCCGCCGGCTGGCCGGCCCGCTGCGGTCCCGCCTGCCGCAGGACGCGGCGACGGATCCCGTCCCGGTGGCGTGCGCGGCGGGGGTCCGGACGCCGCCCGAGCCCGCGAAGGGGCCGGGTGCGGCGGGTGGGCCGAGGCGCCCCCAGGGCTCCCCCGGCCGCCTGGCCCGGCTGCTGCGCCGCACCCCGCCCGCGCCCGCTGCCGGCGCCGGCGCCGGTGTCGGTGCCGGTGTCGGTGTCGGTGCCGGTGTCGGTGTCGGCGTCGGTGCCACGACGGCTGCGACGGCCACGGCCGCAGGTGTGTCCGTACGCCGGGGCCGGGCCGAGGTACTCCACGGGATCGACCTCACGATCGCCCCCGGCGAGACCGTGGCCCTCATGGGCCGCAACGGCGCCGGCAAGTCCACCCTGCTCGCGACCCTCGTCGGCACGATCGAGCCGACCACCGGCACGGTGCTCGTGGGCGGCCGCATCCCGCGCCGCACCCCGCCGCCGGAGATGGTCCGCCACGTCGGGCTGGTCCCGCAGGACCCCCGGGACCTCCTCTACGCCGACACGGTCGCCGCCGAGTGCGCGGCCGCCGACTCCGACGCGGGCGCGGCGCCCGGCACCTGCCGGGACCTGGTGACGGCCCTGCTGCCCGACGTCCCCGACGACACCCATCCACGGGACCTCTCCGAGGGGCAGCGTCTCGCGCTGGCCCTGGCCCTGGTGCTGACCGGCGAACCCGCCCTGTTGCTGCTCGACGAGCCCACCCGCGGCCTGGACTACGCCGCCAAGGCCCGGCTGATCGGGATCCTGCGCTCGCTCGCCGGCGCGGGGCACGCCGTCGTCCTGGCCACGCACGACGTGGAACTCGCCGCCGAGCTGGCGCACCGGGTGGTGATCCTGGCCGGTGGGGAGATCGTCGCGGACGGTCCGACGGCCGAGGTCGTGGTCTCCTCCCCCGCCTTCGCCCCGCAGGTGGCCAAGATCCTGGCGCCGGGGCGGTGGCTCACGGTGTCCCAGGTCGCGCGGGCCCTCTCCGATGACGGTGAGGGTGAGGGTGACGTGAACGGGGACGGGGACGGGGACGGGGACGGGGACGGGGACAGCGTCGCAGGCGCCGGCGACGACATGGCCGGGGGTCTCGCCCCGTGAGCACCACGCGCACTCCCCGCACCACCGACCCGGCCGATCCGGCCGATCCGGCCGGCTCGACCGATCCCGTCGGCCCCGTCGGCCCGGTCCGCCCCGTCGACGGCACCACGCGGTCCACCCGGTCCGCCCGGTCCGCCCGCCCGGTCCGCATCGGGCCGCGTGCCGCCGTCGCCCTGGTCCTGGTCACCCTGATCGGCATCGTCGCGTTCGGCTGGCCGCTGCTCGCCGACCGGCAGTCGGGGTTGGCCCACTCCCAGGACGCCCCGTGGCTCTTCGCGGCGCTGCTGCCCCTCCTCGTCGCGGTGGTCGTGGCGACGATCGCCGACAACGGCATGGACGCCAAGGCCGTCGCGATGCTCGGCGTGCTGGCCGCCGTCGGAGCGGCGCTCAGACCGCTGGGCGCGGGCACGGCGGGCCTGGAGCCGATGTTCTTCCTGATGGTGTTGAGCGGCCGGGTGCTGGGGCCCGGCTTCGGCTTCGTCCTGGGCTCGGTGACGATGTTCGCGTCCGCCCTGCTCACGGGTGGGGTCGGGCCGTGGATGCCGTTCCAGATGCTGGCGCTGGGCTGGTTCTCGCTGGGGGCGGGTCTGCTGCCCGGTCCGGACCGGATCCGGGGCCGGGTGGAGCTGGGGATGCTCGCGGCGTACGGGTTCGTGGGGTCGTTCGCGTACGGCACGATCATGAACCTCCAGGGGTGGGTGATCCTCCAGGGCATGGGGCAGGGCGTCTCCTTCCACCCGGGGGACCCGGTGCCGGAGAACCTGGCGCGGTTCGTCGCGTACTGCCTGGCGACCTCGCTGGGCTGGGATCTGGGGCGGGCGGCGCTGACCCTCGTACTGACCCTCACCCTCGGCGCCACCCTGCTGAAGGCCCTCCGGCGGGCGACGCGGAAAGCCGCCTTCGATGCCCCGATTTCCTTTGATTCAGGGGTTTAGTCCGTTTCCGACCCCCTCCCCGAGAGGGGTACGGGTGACCACGGACGGTGAGATTCGAGGCCCTGGCCGGTGACCCGCCCCACAGGACGCAGGTCACATACGAAAGGGACTAGTAGCCCTCAAGGGTCCCGTATCACCCCCTTCGGACCCGCCCCGACCTGCGTGAAGGCCGCTCGGGGCGAAGGGGGGTCGAAACACCCCGCCTGCGAGGGCCGCTAGTAAGAGGGGTCGTTGCCAGGCCGTCGGGGCGTCTGTAGAACTGGATGAGTCGCAAGGCGGCAGGGGTACTTCACCCCCCGCCGACGAACCCCTCTCCGCTGCGTGAGTGGCTCACGCACGTCTTCGGCGTGCCTGCGGCCGTCCCCGTCCCCTACGGAAGGCCATTCCGTGTCCAACACCGTCATCCGCCGCATCACCGCCTCCAAGAAGGCCATCGCCGGTTCCGTGCTCGCCCTCGGCGTCGCCGGTTCCATGCTCGCCACGGTCCCGGCCCAGGCGGCCCCGATGAACGCCAAGTCCATCGCGCAGCAGATGATCAAGGACCCGGCCCAGTTCGCAGCCTTCTCCAAGATCGTCTCCCACGAGAGCGGCTGGAACCACACCGCCACGAACTCCTCCTCCGGCGCGTACGGCCTGGTCCAGGCGCTGCCGGCGTCGAAGATGGCTTCGGCGGGCGCGGACTGGAAGACCAACCCGGCGACCCAGATCAAGTGGGGCCTGGACTACATGAACTCCCGCTACGGCAGCCCCGTCGGCGCCTGGAACTTCTGGCAGTCCCACCACTGGTACTAAGCCGACCAGTGGCAGCGGACACGGCAGGACCCGCCCGCGAGGCGACGCACGACTTCCCGCCCACGAGGCGACGAGAACACCCCCCGCGTGGCAACGCGGAATCCGCCCACAAGGCGGTGACAGACATGCGAAGGCCCCGGTGGCCGGCCTCCCCAGGTCCGGTCGTCGGGGCCTTCGGCTTCCCATCCCACTGGGTCCGAGACCGCTCGCGCGGTGGTGGTGGTGCGGACGCGGCCGTTACAGCCGCTGGATGATCGTGCCGGTGGCCAGCGCCCCGCCCGCGCACATGGTGATCAGCGCGAACTCCTTGTCGCGCCGTTCCAGCTCGTGGAGCGCGGTGGTGATCAGTCGGGCGCCGGTGGCGCCGACGGGGTGGCCGAGCGCGATGCCGCCGCCGTTCACGTTGACCTTCTCCAGATTCTGGTCGAAGACCCGCGCCCAGCTGAGGACGACGGAGGCGAAGGCCTCGTTGATCTCCACGAGGTCGATGTCCCGGAGGGACATCCCGGCCTTGCCCAGCACGGCCCGTGTCGCGTCGATCGGTCCGTCCAGGTGGTAGTGCGGGTCCGCGCCGACCAGCGTCTGCGCCACGATCCGGGCGCGCGGCTTGAGTTTCAGCGCGCGGGCCATCTTGCGCGAGGCCCACATCACGGCCGCGGCCCCGTCGGAGATCTGCGAGGAGTTCCCGGCGGTGTGCACGGCGGTCGGCATGACCGGCTTGAGTCGGGCGAGGCCCTCCATGGAGGTGTCCCGCAGTCCCTCGTCACGGTCGACCAGCCGCCACATGCCCTGACCCGCGGCCTGTTCCGCCTCGGTGGTCGGCACCTGCACGGCGAACGTCTCGCGCTTGAAGCGCTCCTCGGCCCAGGCGGTGGCCGCCCGCTCCTGGGAGAGCACGCCCAGCGTGTCGACGTCCTCGCGGGTCAGTCCCCGGTGGCGGGCGATGCGCTCGGCGGCCTCGAACTGGTTCGGGAGGTCGACGTTCCACTCGTCGGGGAAGGGCTTGCCGGGACCGTGCTTGGAGCCGGAGCCGAGCGGGACCCGGCTCATGGCCTCGACCCCGCAGGCGATGCCGATGTCCATGACCCCGCCGGAGATCATGTTGGCCACCATGTGATTGGCCTGTTGGGAGCTGCCGCACTGACAGTCCACGGTGGTCGCGGCGGTCTCGTAGGGCAGGCCCATGGCCAGCCAGGCGTTGCGGGCGGGGTTCATCGACTGCTCGCCGGCGTGGGTGACGGTGCCGCCGACGATCTGTTCGACGCAGTCGGGCTGGATTCCGGTACGGGCGAGGAGTTCGCGGTAGGTCTCACCGAGCAGGTAGGCGGGATGAAGGTTGGCGAGCGCGCCCCCGCGCTTTCCGATGGGGGTGCGTACGGCTTCGACGATGACGGGTTCCGCGGCCATGAGCTCGTCCTCTCCTGCACGGTACCGGCGCGGCGGGCCGTCCCGGCGCCCCGCCCTGAACTAGTACGCGTTCTAGTTCCATCCGCAGTCTTATGACCTGGAGGCCCGGCACGCAAGGGTCTTGCACGCGGCTCCACGGATTCCACACGCAACAGTTGGCGCCGGAGCCCTTGTCTCTTCTGGAACTCGTTATTACCTTCGAGCCAACTTCTGATGGGCCGTCAGACCTTGGAGTCGCCCGATGCCCTGCCCCGCGCTGCCCGAAGGCTTCGACGCCACCGACCCCGATCTCCTCCAGGACCGGGTCCCCCTCCCGGAGTTCGCACAGCTCCGGCAGACCGCCCCCGTCTGGTGGTGCCCGCAGCGGCGGGGCATCACCGGTTTCGACGACGAGGGCTACTGGGCCGTGACGCGGCACGCGGACGTCAAGTACGTCTCCACGCACCCCGAGTTGTTCTCCTCGACCACGAACACGGCGATCATCCGCTTCAACGAGCACATCGCGCGCGAACAGATCGATGCCCAGCGCCTGATCATGTTGAACATGGATCCGCCGGAACACACCCGCGTCCGCCAGATCGTGCAGCGCGGATTCACCCCGCGGGCGATCCGCGGCCTGGAAGGGGCCCTGCGGGACCGGGCGCGGAAGATCGTCGAGGAGGCGGTGGCCGCCTCCTCGGACGGCAGCTTCGACTTCGTGACGCAGGTGGCGTGCGAACTCCCCCTCCAGGCGATCGCCGAACTGATCGGCGTACCGCAGGAGGACCGGCTCCGGATCTTCGACTGGTCGAACAAGATGATCGCCTACGACGACCCCGAGTACGCGATCACCGAGGAGGTCGGCTCGAACGCGGCCATGGAACTCATCGGCTACGCGATGAACCTGTCGGCGGCACGCAAGGAGTGTCCCGCCAAGGACATCGTCACGCAGCTGGTCGCGGCCGAGGGACAGGGCAACCTGGGCTCCGACGAGTTCGGCTTCTTCGTGCTGCTGCTCGCGGTCGCGGGCAACGAGACCACGCGCAACGCCATCAGCCACGGCATGCACGCCTTCCTCACCCACCCCGAGCAGTGGGAGCTGTACAAGGCGACGCGGCCGGCCACGGCGGCGGAGGAGATCGTGCGCTGGGCCACCCCGGTGGTGTCCTTCCAACGGACCGCCACCCAGGACACCGAACTGGGCGGCCAGAAGATCAAGGCGGGCGACCGGGTGGGGATGTTCTACTCCTCCGCCAACCACGACCCCGAGGTCTTCGAGAACCCGGACGCCTTCGACATCACCCGCGACCCCAACCCCCACCTGGGCTTCGGGGGCGGCGGCCCGCACTTCTGCCTCGGCAAGTCGCTGGCCGTCATGGAGATCGACCTGATCTTCAACGCGCTGGCCGACGCCTTGCCCGACCTGCGCCTGGCCGGCGAGGGCCCGAGGCGACTGCGCGCCGCCTGGCTCAACGGCATCAAGGAGCTCCGGGTCAGCCGCCGCTGACCCGCGACCGGGGCGGCGGGGGCCGCTCCACCCCCGCCCGGCCCCCGCCCCCTCCGGCCGTCACGTTCCGTCGCGATCCTCCGGTTGCGGCGTCCCGGCCGCGCCCTTGCGGTCGTGTCGTTCCGGTCGCGATGTTCCGGTTGTGACCTTCTCGACCGTTGTCCCGGAGCCGGTGGCGCGGCACACTGCGCGGATGAACCTTCAGGACGAACGCGAGCCCGCCGACGCCGTGGAAGCACGCTGGCAGCGGATGCCCTTGACGTGGCGGTTGATGCTCGACCGCGCCGACTCCAAGACCATGGGTCAGGGCGTCCTGGCGCTGATAGAAGCGGCCTCCAAGGAGCCGAGACTCAGACGGCTGTACCCGTTCACCAGCCATTGGACCCTGTGGTTCAGCTCCCGTACGAGCCCCCCGTTCAACGTGGGCGTGCCGGCGGTCGAGCCGCTGGCCGACGGCCGGTTCCGGGTGCGCGGCCCCCGCATGACGAACGTGATCGGCGAGGCCGACACCGCCGAGGCGGCCATCGCCCTCGTGGTGGCCCAACTCCCCCCGGACTAGGTCCTGTCGTCAAAGTGGCGCCGGTAGGGCCCGCGGTGCCCGGTGCCGTGCATCGCAAGGCGCAGCGGCGCCCGTGTACGGGACGTACTCGGGTGCCCCGACAACGCGGCGAGGTGCGGTACCGGGCGCCGCGGGCCAGGCGAAACTTTGACGACAGGGCCTAGTGCGCCTCTTCCGGATCCTTGCGGGCCCGCGACGGCCGCCGCCGCACCTCGCCGCGTTATCGGGTTCGCCCCGGTACGTCCGGTGCCGTGAGGGGCCGTCGAGTGGCGGGAGCGCCGTACCGGGCGGATCCTGGACGGACGCGGCGATCCACCGAAGGGGTGCCGGAGCGGGGTCGAGACCGCTCCGGCACCCCTTCGGTCGCGCTCCCGCCCGACCGGCCCCGGTGGGGTCCGCGGGCCTCCGCGCTCCCACCGGACCCGCCGTCAGGCGGTGGTGCGCTCCCCCGCCGTGCGGGTACCGGCCTCCTGCTCGGGGGTGCGGGGCCGCGGCAACGCCCACCCGGCGTCGGGCCCGGCCTGCGCGCCGCGCGGCCCGGAGAGTACGTGGACCAGCCCGAACCCGGCGCCGACGACGAGCGCTCCGCCGACCGCGTCGAGCACCCAGTGGTTCGCGGTGGCCACGATCGCGCACACCGTGATCAGCGGGTGCAGGGCGCCCAGCAGCTTCTGCCACCCCTTCGGGGCGAGGACGACGATCACGATCCCGCACCACAGCGACCAGCCGAAGTGCAGCGAGGGCATCGCCGCGTACTGGTTGGAGATCGCGGTCATCGCCCCGTACTGCGGGTTCGCGAGGTCCTGCACCCCGTGCACGGTGTCGATGAACCCGAGGTCGGGCATCAGGCGCGGCGGTGCGAGCGGGTACAGCCAGAACCCGACGAGCGCGAGGACCGTGGCCAGCCCCAGCGAGGCGCGCGCCCACCGGTAGTCGGCGGGGCGGCGCCAGTACAGGACCGCCAGGATCCCCATGGGGACGACGAAGTGGAAGGACGTGTAGTAGAAGTCGAAGAACGCCTCCAGCCAGGGCGTGTTCACCACCGCGTGGTTGACGGCGTGCTCGATGTCGATGCCGAGCGCCTTCTCGATGCCGTGGATCCGGCTGCCGTTGGCCTCCGCGAGGTCGCGGCCGGCGGTGGCGGCGGCCCGGATGTGCGAGTAGATCGAGTAGCCGACCCGTATCAACAGCAGTTCCAGCAGCAGGTTCGGGCGGGACAGCACGCGCCGCCAGAACGGCAGCAGCGGCACCCGGGACCGGCGTGCGGCGGCGGGCCGGCCGTACGCGGTGGGCACGGGCTCGCGCCAGTACGGCGAGGAACGCGACAGGAACGGCACCGCGCACGCCGCCGCGAGGGCGGCCAGCAGCAGCACGTTGTCCCGTACGACGGCCAACGCGCCCAGGTTCGGCAGCAGCACGGTGCTCGGCAGGATCACGGCGAGCACGACGGCGACCGGCCAGACGGTGCGGTCGGCGGCCCGCCTGCCCACCTTGCCGGCGACGGCGAGCAGCACCCACAGCAGTTGGTGGCGCCAGCCCTCCGGGGCCACGGCGACGGCCACGCAGCCGGTGACGGCGACGGCGAGCAGGAGTTGGCCGTCGCGGGCGTAACGGACCGCGCGGCGCAGCCCGATCCACAGGATCGCGCCCGCGAGCGCCGCGTACAGGGCGATCTCGGCGGGCCCGCTCAACCCCAGGCGGAGCAGCGCGCCGTGCACGGACTGGTTGGCGAGGCCGTCGGGGGCGCGCCCGAGACCGGTGCCGGCGAGGTGCTCGACCCAGTACGTCCACGAGTCGCGCGGCAGCGAGGCCCAGGACAGAGCGGTCGCGCCCGCGAACGTCACGGCGGCGGCCTTGGCGGTGGGGCGGCGCCCGGTCAGCCACAACAGCGGCGCGAACAGCAGCAGTCCGGGTTGCAGCGCGGCCGCGAGACCGACGAGGAAACCGGCGGGGCGTTCGCCGGGCACCCGGAAGACGGCGAGCAACACCAACAGCACGGGCAGGACGGCGGTCTGACCCGGCGACGCGGCCTCCCGGACCGGCAGCGACACCATCATCAGCGCCACCAGCACGGGCGCGGCCGGCAACGCGGCACGCCGCGGCACCGGATCGGGCAGACCGCGCGCGGCGACCAGCCCGATCGCGGCGACGAACAGCAGGGTGACGCAGGTCCAGGCCACTTCCAGGGAGGGCGCCGCGAGACCGGCCAGCGGCTTCAGGACCAACCCCGCGAAAGGAGTACCGGTGAACCGGCCGGATCCGCTCTCGTAGAGCGAGCCCGGCGCACTGCCCGGGAGATGGAAGCCGTCGAGCCATCGCGCCGGCGGCACCCGCAACACGGCGACGGCCTGTCTGACCGCGAGCGCGCCCGCCAGCGCCCACAGCAGGAGGTGCAGGGCTCCCGGTCTGTCGCGATCGCCTATGACCCCGACATGACCGTTACCACCGCTGTGCTCTGCCGCGTTAGCCACGTCTCGCCGGCCTCCCGCCCTGTCGGCCGCAACCTCGACTTCGCCAGGCTGCCGCGCCTCACGCACCACTTGATTACCCGAAGGACGATATCTCTCACGGATCCCTAGGATGGCGACCATGAGCATCGTGAAGATCAACGCACTGACCGTCCCCGCCGAGCAGCGGGAGGTGCTGGAACAGCGCTTCGCCTCGCGGGCCGGCGCCGTGGAGGGTTCGGACGGCTTCGAATGGTTCGAGCTGCTGCGCCCCGTGGAGGGCACCGACCAGTACCTCGTGTACACGCGGTGGCGTTCCGAGGAGGACTTCCAGGCGTGGATGGAAGGCCCGATGAAGGCGGCCCACCAGGGCGGCGGCGCGGGCGCGGGTGGCGGCGAGCGGCCGAAGCCGGCGGCGTCCGGGTCCTCGGTGTGGTCGTTCGAGGTCGTCCAGCAGGCGGCGCCGAAGCAGGGCTGAGCGAGCGCGTGGGAAGGCCCGGGGGCGCGCGGCCCCGGGCCTTCCGGCGCGCGGCCCGGGCCTTCGCCACGCGGCGCGGGCCGGGCCTTCGCCACGCGGCGCGGGCTTCCGGCGGTTGGGGTGGTGTTCCTGGCGGTCGGGTCGGCGGGTCGGGTCGGCTCAGGCCACGTCAGGCCGGACCAGGTCGGGTCAGGTCAGCTCAGGCCGGACCAGGTCGGACCAGTTCGGGTCAGGTCAGGTCGGGTCAGGGCTGCGGGATCAGGTCAGCTCGGGAGGTCGGATCGGGCGGACCAGAACGCGTCGGCCTCGTCGATGTCCTCGGTGCAGCCGTCGATGTCGGTGATCTTGTGCCCGGCGATCGTGAAGAACAGCCCTTCCCGGATCTCGATCCCCCGGTCGCCCCGGTCGCCGCACGCGGTGTGGAAGCTCATGACGTGGCCGCGGCCGTCCGCCAGGACCGACTCCAGGTGGAGCCGGAGCGTCCCGTTCGTCTCCTCCGCGAGGCGGCGGTAGAGGCCCAGGACGGTTTCCCGGCCCTTGTGGTGCCCCGACAACGGGTTGTGGCCGGGCATGTGGTGGATGACGTCGGCCGTCATCATCGCGCCCAACGCCTCCAGGTCGCCCTTGCCGAAGGCCTCGTAGCCGCGGCGGATCAGGGCACAGTCAGGATGCTCCGACATGACGGTTCACGCCCTCCATGTGCACGGTTTGTCCTTTTCCCTATCATCGGCCCGGCCCTGTGGATATTCCAACGCGGACCTCCCCTCCCCTCTCGCACAATGACGCCATGAACAGCGACAACGACGCCATCACCACCACGGGCACCTGGAAGGTCGCCCCGGAACCGTTCACCACGCCCGAGGGGACGGCCCTGCGCCGCGCGTACTACGCGGAGGTCGCCGGGCGGTACTGGAAGCGCTCCGTCACCGAGGCGGAGATCGACCAGGGCCTGCTCGACTTCCCGGACGACGGGCTCCGGCCACCCACGGGCGAGTTCGTCGTCGGCAGACTCGACGGCCGGCCCTTGGCCTGCGGCGGCATACGCCTGCTGGACCCCGTCACCGCCGAGCTCACGCGGGTGTATGTCGACCGGCGTGCCCGCGGCACCGGCGGCGGGGCGGCCCTGCTCACCGCCCTGGAGGACGCGGGCCGAGCGCTGGGCGCCGCGCGCGTGCGCCTGGACACCCGGTCCGACCTGGTGGAGGCCCGGGCCCTGTACGCACGGCACGGATACGCGGAGATACCCGCGTACAGCTCCGGCCCCTACGCGGAGCACTGGTTCGAGAAGCCCCTGGTGTAGGGACGCGCGGGGCCGCACGCTCCGGTCCGGGCCCGTCCGCGCGGTCCGGGCGCCGGTTCAGGGGGCGGCGTGGTCCCGGCGGGGCAGGGTGTCGTAGGGCTCCTCGGAGTCTGACCCGCACAGTTCCGCGTTCAGTTGCTCGACCAGCTTGATCAGGTCGGTCGGCCGGTCCGGGCCCCACCAATCGCCGAGCAGCTCGGCGAGCGACTCCTGCCGGGCGGCGGCCAGCCGGGCGGCGCTCTCGCGGCCCGGGTCGGTCAGGACCAGAGACAGCCCGTCGCGTACCGCGAGTCCGCGCCCCTCGACCTGCCGGGCCGCGTCCGTGATCACCTTGATCGGCACGCCGGTGCGGTCGGCGAGCACCGACGGGTCCGTGGATCCGTACTTCTTGATCCGCAGCAGCATCCAGCTGGACGCGGGCAGCAGGTCGTATCCCGCCTTCGCGGTGATCTTCTCGTAGACGTGTCGGCGGCCTTCGCGGGTCCCGAGCACCGACAGGGCGCGGGCGACCTCGTCGTGTGACGAGCGCTCGACGGGATTGGAGGCGAGGGTCTCGGTGACATCGGGTGCGGTGACGGACGCGCGGAGCTTGTCCTCCTTGAGGAACCAGGCCACCACGAAGGCCACGACCACCATGGGCACGGCGTAGAGGAAGACGTCGGTGATGGAGGTGGAGTAGGCGTCGAGCGCCCGGGTGCGCAGGTCGGCGGGGAGCGTTTGGATGGCCCGCGGGTCGGCCTCCAGCCGCGCGATGGTCACACCGGGCGGCAGCTGCGCACCGGCCAGCGCGGCGGAGAGCTGGTCGTCGAGCCGGTTGGTGAAGATCGTGCCGAAGATGGCGACGCCGAAGGAGGCGCCGATGGAGCGGAAGAAAGTCGCACCGGAGGTGGCGACTCCGAGGTCCTCGTAACTGACCGCGTTCTGCACGACGAGGACGAGGACCTGCATGACCAGACCGAGACCGGCTCCGAAGACGAAGAAGTAGAACCCCATCTCCCAGTCGGAGCTGGTGCGGTGCAGCTGGTGCAGAAGCAGCAGTCCGATGGCGGTGACGCCGGTGCCGGCGATCGGGAAGACCTTCCAGCGCCCGGTGCGGCTGACGATCTGCCCGGAGACGGTGGAGGAGATCAACAGGCCGAGCACCATCGGCAGCATGTGGACGCCGGACATCGTCGGCGAAACGCCCCGGACGATCTGGAGGAAGGTCGGCAGGTAGACCATCGCGCCGAACATCGCGAAGCCGATGACGAAGCTGATCACCGAGCAGAGGGTGAAGGTACGGATCGCGAACAGCTTCAGCGGCAGGACGGGTTCGGCGGCCCGCCGCTCGACCAGCACGAAGGCGACCAGGAGAACGGCGCCGAGCACGGCCAGACCGATGATCTGGGCCGAACCCCAGGCCCAGGTGGTACCGCCGAGGGAGGCGACGAGGACGAGACAGGTGGCGACGGAGGCGATGAGGAAGGTGCCGAGATAGTCGATGGTGTGCTTCGTGGAGCGCACCGGGATGTGCAGGGCGGCGGCGATGACGGCGAGTGCGACGAGACCGATGGGGATGTTGATGTAGAAGACCCAGCGCCAGGTCAGATGGTCCACGAACAGGCCGCCCAGCAGCGGCCCCAGGACACTGGTCGCACCGAATACGGCACCGAAGAGACCCTGGTACTTGCCGCGCTCACGGGGCGGGACGATGTCCCCGACGATCGCCATGGACAGCACCATCAGCCCGCCGCCACCCAGGCCCTGGAGGGCTCGGAAGCCGATGAGCTGCGCCATGTCCTGGGCGATCCCGCACAGCGCGGACCCGATCAGGAAGATCACGATCGCGTACTGGAACAGCCTCTTGCGCCCGTACTGGTCACCGAGCTTGCCCCACAGCGGCGTGGCGGCGGTGGAGGCGAGCATGTAGGCGGTGACGACCCAGGACAGGTGCTCCATGCCGCCGAGCTCGCTGACGATGGTCGGCAGGGCCGTGGAGACGATGGTCTGGTCGAGTGCGGCGATCAGCAGCCCCAGCAGCAGTGCGCCGATGGAAACGAGTACGTCGCGTGAGGCGCGCTCACCGCCGGGGCCGGGTTGCACGGCCGATGCGGTCACATCCTGGGCCATCGACTCCTCCTCAGGCCGGATCAACATCTCCATCCTGAGCGGTGTGTCCGGTTATGGCCTCTCGGGAGGGTTGGGCCGGGCCTGGCGGGTCTGCATAATCGCAGGCAGTGGCCAGGGAGGGTTCCAGTGAGCGCTGAGCGCTGTCCAGATTGCGGCGCCGAGGGCGTCGGCTGCGAGTGCGCGCCGGGGGCGGGTTTCAACCCCCTGCGCATTCGCCCGTACGTATCCCTGTCCGACCCCGGGCAGTCGGGATCCGCTTCGGCGAGCCCGCAGCCGGTGCTGGGTGCGATGGCCGATCCGACCCGCCCGTCGGCCGGCCACCCGTTCGGCCCACCCGACGATGCCCCGACGCAGCTGCTGCCCCCGGTCCCGCCGGCGCCCGCGCCGGCGCACGACACCCCGGCGTACGGCATACCCGTGCCGCCACAGTCGCCACCGGCCTGGTCGGACCACACGGTCCCCCTGCGCCCGGTCCCGCCCACCACCGACACCCCGCCCCCGGAAGGCCCCCCTGCGGGCACCACCCCGGCCGCCCCGCCCCGACCCACCGACGGCCCCGGCACGGGATACGCCCCGGGGCGCCCGACGGGCCCGGGCTACGCGGCAGCCCCGGACGCGGGGTACGGCGCGGGGTACGGCGCGGGGTACGGCGCGAGCCATGCCATGGAGCCGGGCGCGGGGTACGGCACGGGCGCGGGCGCGGGCTACGCGGTAAGCCGGGACGCGGGGTACAGCGCGGGCCCGGACACGCGGTACAGCGCAGGCCCGGGCGCGGGGTACGGCGCGGGCGCTGCCATGGAGCCGGGCGCGGGCTTCGGTGAGGGTCCCCACGCGGGACGCGACGGTGGAGGGGGCGGGGGTGGGGGTGGGGACCCGAGGAGGAGAAAGCGACTCGCCCTCATCCTGGCCGGCGCCTGCACCGTGGTGGCCCTGGGCGGTACGGCGCTCGCACTGGCGCTGGGGGGTTCGGAGCCCGGGAAGACCGATACCGCGTTGCTGGACGCGAAGCCGTCGGGCCCCGTGGCGAGCCTGGCTCCGCCCGGTTCACCGGAGGCCTCGCCCAGCCCGAAAGCCTCCCGGTCGGCCTCGCCGTCACCGTCCGCGTCCCGTTCCGCGTCGCCGAGCGCGAGCGCATCGCGTTCGGCGTCGTCCTCCGCCTCACCGAGCCCGTCCCGCTCCACCGCCCCGCCCGCCTCGACCCCTCCGCCGACACCGAGCCGTACCCCCAAGCCCCAGTCGCCCCCACCGCCCCCGGTCCAGGGGCCGACCCTGGCATACGGAGACTCCGGCTCGGAGGTGAAGAAGCTCCAGCAACTCCTGTCGGGGCAAGGGCTGTACCGCGGCCGGATGGACGGCAGGTACGGCAAGTCCGTGGAGAACGCCGTGTCGGAGTTCCAGTGGTACAACGACATCCAAGGTGACCCCTGGGGCGTCTACGGCCCCGCCACCCGCCGCGCCCTGGAGGGCTAGCCGGGCCCCGCCGATCAGCCTCGCCGGCGTTTGAGGCGCGGGGTCCGGGGCGGAGCCCCGAAAAGCCCGGCGCAGCCGGGGCCGCTCCGCGCAACGGCGCCCGGCCCGCCGCATCCGCCGCCCGCACGCCCCCGCCCGCCCGACCCGCCACCCGACCCGCCTCCCCGGTGACCCCTCGGGCAGCGGCCGGCGGCCGGCGGCCCGGATCGTGTGCCGTTCGTCACCGCCACCCACCGTCGAGCCGGCAGCCGCATTCCCAACTCACCCCGCCACCAGCCAAGTTGACCGGTAACGCCGCACACGGCGCACCACACCCCCACCCCGGAGGGCCTCTCCGCCGCACACCCGGTGGCGCGGACCGCCCCAGATTTTGTATCGTGTGGGAACAAAGTGGTTCCGCCTTCACTCCCTGACCGGTGGGCGGAACCACTTGTTCTTTTTCCCGCCCCGTCTGGAGCCCCGCCGATGCCGGCCAGCACCCCCACCGCCTCGACCCCGACCGTCCTCACCGCCAAGGCCCTGCTCCTGGACATGGACGGCACCATCGTCAACTCCGACGCGGTGGTCGAACGCTGTTGGCGCGACTGGGCCGTGTCCCACGGGCTCGACCCGCGCGAGGCCCTCAAGGTGGTCCACGGGCGTCAGGGTTACGCCACGATGGCCATCCTTCTCCCCGAGCGCCCGATGGAGCTCAATCACGCCGAGAACGTCGAGATGCTCGCCCGCGAGACCGCCGACACCGACGGCGTGGTCCCGGTCGGCGGCGCGCCCGAGTTCATGGCCGCGATCGCCGACCTCCCGCACGCACTGGTCACCTCCGCCGACGCCGCGCTGGCCCGGGCACGGATGACGGCCGCAGCGCTGCCCATGCCGGACGTGCGGGTGACGGCCGAGTCGGTCGGGGCCAGCAAGCCCGACCCCGAGGGGTTCCTCAAGGGCGCCGCCGAGTTGGGCGTGGACCCGGCCGACTGCATCGTCTTCGAGGACTCCGCCGCAGGTATCGCCGCCGGCCAGGCCGCCGGGATGCGGGTCATCGGCATAGGCTCCCGGGCCGCCGCGCACGGCCCCACGGCCCACGTGCCCGACCTGACGTCGGTCCGCGTCCACACCACCCCGGACGGGACCATCCACCTCACGCTCACCCCCGCCGTCTGACCCACAGGCCGAAAAGGCGCGTGGCCCGGTTGACCGCCGGCCCACGCGCCTTTTCGTATGCCCCGACAGGGATTCGACAGGCCCGCCGCCGCCCCGTGCGCACCCGCCTCGCCCCGCGCACCCCGCCCCCGCGGCTCCACCTCCGGCAGGCCCCACACCCGACCCCGCCGCCCCGCCGCACCACCTCGCCGGCCGGCGCCTCCCCGCCGGCCCGCACCGCCCACCCCTCCGGCCGTCATCCGGGCACGGGCCAACACGCCGAACCCGAAGCACCGGACCCGACGCAGCGCACCCGACGCAGCGCACCCAAAGCACCGGACCCGAAGTACCGGCCCACCCGCCCCCGTAGCGCCGGCCCCAAAGCGTTGCACCGCACACCGCACCACACCCCGGACGCGCACCCGCAGCCCCGCTCACCCCGACGCCCAACCCACCCGGGCGCCCCGTAAAGACGGCAGCCCCCGGACGAACGGCAAGCCCGGCGACTCGACGAACTCGACGAGCCCGGCAACTCGACGAACTCGGCAACGCGCGCCTCGACTTCACCCGCGCCCGGTTTACGACGTTGACCCCGGATCGCCCACACTCCCCGGCTCGGAATCACAACTTCCGCACATCTGGGGACCGTTGGACGACTTGATGTGACGTGCCCATGTCGGCAACCTGTCACCTGGCGCCCACCCGAACGACATCCGGCGCCGCAACCATGGCCGCGCCCCACCGGGGCCGCACGGCCACCACCCCCCCCATCCAGGGAGCCCTCATGGCCCTCATACCCTCCGTCTACGCGCGTCGAATCGGCGTGCTCGCATCGGCCTCCGCGCTCGCCGCCCTGACCACCCTCGTCAGCGCGCCGGCCGCCCAGGCCTCCCCGCCCACCCCCATCAGCGCCGCGGCCGCCCGTTCGTACCTGGCCACGGTCACGCCCGCGGCGGAAGGTTCCCTCAGCGGCTACAGCCGGGACCTGTTCCCGCACTGGAGCACCGTCTCCGGTACCTGCAACACCCGCGAGACGGTCCTGAAGCGCGACGGCGTGAACGTCGTACAGGACTCCGCCTGCGCCGCCGTCAGCGGCAGTTGGTACTCCGAGTACGACGGCGCCACCTGGACCGCCGCGTCCGACATCGACATCGACCACATGGTCCCGCTCGCCGAGGCCTGGCGTTCGGGCGCCTCCTCCTGGACCACGTCGAAGCGTCAGCAGTTCGCCAACGACCTCACCCGCCCGCAGCTCATCGCGGTCACCGACAACGTCAACCAGGCCAAGGGCGACCTCGACCCCGGCAAGTGGCTGCCGTCGCGCACCGCCTACCGCTGTACGTACACCCGGATGTGGGTCCAGGTGAAGCAGTACTGGGGCCTGAAGATGGACTCCGGCGAGAAGACCGCGCTGACCAACGTGCTCAACGGCTGCTGACGGAGGCCGACCCACCACCGGCCCGGATCCCGGTCCGGATCCCGACCCACCCCGGACCGGGCCCCGACCCACCACCGACCCGACCCCGGCTCACCGGCCCCGGGCGCGGGCCGATCTTTCTCCCCCGCCAGGGGGAGGCCAGGCTCCCCCTCCACCCCTTACCGTGATCGAAGGGGACATGAAGGAGGGGGAGTCTCATGGCCGGACTGCGTCTGGGACCGCTGCTGCGTTACGTCGACTGGGACACGGGCGGTGCCGCGACCATATGGGTCGAGGCGGACCGCCCGTGCACGGCCGAGGTGCGGTGTGCGGACGGGGCGGGTGGCCGTGCGCACACCTTCCAGATAGAGGGCCACCACTATGCGTTGGTCCCGGTCACCGGCCTGACCCCGGGCACCAGCACCGAGTACGAGGTCCGGCTCGCCGGGGCCCCGGTGTGGCCGTTGCCCGACAGCGGCTTCCCGCCCAGCACCATCACCGCGCCCGCCGTGGCGGGGCCCGGTCGGCCGGCTCCGGGGCTTCGGGTGACGTTCGGGTCGTGCCGGCAGGCCGCGCCGCCCGCCGACCGGCGCGGGCCGCACGGCGCGGACGCGCTGGACACCCTCGCGGCCCGGCTGGCGGCCGATCCGGAAGCGGTCAGACCGGACGTCCTGCTGCTGCTCGGCGACCAGGTGTACGCCGACCATCTCTCGCGGGCGACCAAGCGGTGGCTGGCGGCCCGCCGGGACCTGCGCGAGGCGCCGGGCGCGCAGGTCGCGAACTACGAGGAGTACACCCGGCTGTACTACGAATCCTGGCTGGACCCGGAGATCCGCTGGTTGCTGTCGACGGTGTCGAGCCTGCACGTCTTCGACGACCACGACGTCATCGACGACTGGAACACCAGCGCGGCCTGGCTGGCGGAGATGCGGGCGACGCCCTGGTGGTCGGAGCGGGTGCTGAGCGGGCTGATGTCGTACTGGGTGCATCAGCACCTCGGCAACCTCTCCCCCGCAGAGTTGGAGGCGGATCCGCTCTACGAGGCGGTACGGGCCTCCCCCGACGGCACGGACGCACTGCGCGCCTTCGCCGCCGCGGCCGACGCCGATCCGGGCTCGGCCCGCTGGAGTTACCGGCGGGACTTCGGCCGCTCGCGGTTGCTGATGGTGGACACGCGGGCCGCGCGGGTGCTGGCCGAGGACCGGCGGGCGATGCTCGACCCGGCCGAGCAGGAGTGGCTCCGGGACAACGCCCTCGACGGGCACGGCGGCTATGACCATCTGCTGATCGGGTCCTCGCTGCCGTGGCTGATGCCGCCGTTGATCCATGACGCGGAAGTGTGGAACGCCGCCCTGTGCCGTGGGGAGCGGGGGCCCCGGTGGGCGCGGATCGGGGAGGATCTGCGGCGGCGCAGCGATCTGGAGCACTGGGCGGCGTTCCCCGATTCCTTCGTGGCGCTGAGTGATCTGATCGAGGAGGTGGGGACGGGCCCGCGGGCGCCGGCGACGGTGTGCGTGCTGTCGGGCGACGTGCACCACGCGTATGTGGCCGAGCCTCGAATACCGAGTACGGCGCGGGTGTTCCAGTTGACGTGCTCGCCCGTGCACAACTCCATCCACACGGCCGTGAAGTGGGGCTTCCGGCTGGGTTGGTCGCGGGTGGGGCGCTGGTTGGGGCGCGGTTTCTCCCGGCACGGGCGGACGGGTCGGCCGCCGCTGAGTTGGCGGCGTACGGGCGGTCCCTGGTTCGGGAATCAGCTGATGACGCTGGAGCTGGCGGGTCGCACGGCCCGCCTCCGTCTGGATCAGGCGCGGACGGGGTGGGGGCGGGGGTCGAAGGCTCGACTGACGTCCGTGTTGGATCGCGAGCTCACCGAACCGCGATGAGCTGAGCGCCGGCGTCCGCGTCCGCCGTCCGCCGCCGTCCGCGACGAGCCAGCGGTCCGCGACGAGCCAGCCGTCCACGACAAGCCATACGCCGTACCCCGGGGAGTCGTCGTATCGTCACCCCGGGGATCCGGGGGGTTACTCCCGGGCGTACGCTGTCTGGCTGTCAAGCCGCCCCTGCCGCTCCCCGCGACGACGCGGCGCTTCGGACTGGGGAGTACCACGTGATTGAGACTCTGGGGTCGCTGACCACCAGCCCCTGGATTTACGCCGTGGTGGCGGTGTCGGTGGTGCTCGACGTGTTCCTGCCGGTCTTGCCCAGCGGGGTGTTGGTGATCACCGCAGCGGCCGCGGCGGCCGCGGCCGGAGCCGCGGGTTCGTCGACGCCGGTTCCCGAGCAGGTGCCGGACATCATGGCGTTGCTGGTGATCGCGACGTCGGCGTCCGTGCTGGGTGACATGGCCGCGTTCCGGTTGGCGCGGCGCGGGGGTGCCCGGTTGGACCGGGCCATCGCCCGTTCTCGTCGGCTGACCCGGGCCCACGAGCGGCTGGGCGTGGCGCTGGCGCGTGGCGGCGGCGCCTTGGTGGTGATCGCCAGGTTCGCCCCGGCCGGCCGGTCGGTGGTCTCGTTGGGCGCGGGCAAGACCCAGCGCAAGGTCAAGGAGTTCCTGCCCTGGTCGGTCCTGGCGGGCATGACCTGGGCGGGGTACAGCGTGGCGCTCGGCTACTTCGGCACGCAGTGGCTCGGTACGACGTGGCTGGGTACCGCGGTGTCGTTGATCGCGCTGTTCGCGGCGGGATCGCTGGCGGCGTTCCTGCTGCGCCGCCCGGGATCGGGCCCCGCCGCGGCCACCTGAGTCCCGCACGGCAAGACCACCCGTACGCGTCGCGGGCATCCATACGCATCACGGGCCTCGCAAGCACCCGTACGCCGCGCAGGCACCCGCACGTGTCACGGGAGTCGCACGTGTCACGGGAGCCGCAGGCATCAAGGGCATCTGCAGGCGTATTCCGGGGGCGCCCGTACGGTGGCCGGCTAGCCCGGGTGGGGGTGGTGCGTCACCCGTTCACCCGACAGCGATCGCCGCCTCCGGTCGGGGCTTCTAGCGTCCACAGCACGGTGCGCGACCGAATCCGCGTCACACCCGTGCCCTGGCCGCGCCGTTTCGAGGAGCCCGAGGAGTTCTCTCCATGCCCGCCACCCGCATCCGGCACCACCTGATGAGAGGCGCGGCCGCGACGCTCGTAGTCGCAGCCGTCACACCCGTCACCCTGGCCTACGCCCGCCCCACCGCCACCCTGTCCCCGTACACCGTCGCTCCCGGCGGCCGGGTCAGCCTGAACGTCCAGGGCTGCGGCACCAAGACCGGCAGGGCCACCTCCCCCGCGTTCCCCGACGTCCAGCTGACACCGGGCAACCTGGAGGCCACCAACCTGTTCGGCAGCGCGACCGTCTACCGCAACGCCCGCACCGGCTCGCACCCCGTCACCTACGAGTGCGGCGGCAGCGGCGGCGAGCGGGTCACCGTCACCCTGAACGTGGCCACGGGCGCCGCCCGCGGCGGCCTGGGCGGCAGCATCGACACCATGAGCCCGGGCCAGATCGCCCTGGGCGGAGTGCTCGTCGCGGGCGCCCTCGGCGCCGGCGCGTGGGTGATCCGCCGCCGCATGGAGCAGACCGCCTGAACGTCGGGAGTGGCCGCAGGCCCCGCCCGCCGCGGGACCCGCCCCACTCCCGACGCAGGCCGGGCCCGACGCAGCCCGGACCCGACTCAGACCCGCGCCCTGCTCAGGCCCACCCGATTCAGGAAGTGGCGTGGGCTCCTCTGACCTGGAGCCCGTCCAGCAGGTCCCGGGTCGCGTCGGTGACGGCGTCGACGGCCGCGGCGAACACCTCCTGATTGTGTGCGGCGGGCGCCCGGAAGCCGGACACCTTGCGCACGTACTGGAGCGCTGCCGCGCGGATCTCCTCCTCGGTGGCCTTCTCGGGGAGGACGGGCGGGCGCAGGGTCTTAATGGAACGGCACATGTCTCCACTATCCCGCTACCGGGGCAGCTCGGCCCCGGAAAGCTTCATGATCAATCCGGCCTGCAGCCGCCCCCTCAGCTCGGGGTCCGCGACCTCCTCCAACAGCTCGACGGCCCGGGCCATCGACTCGGCGGCCCGCCTGTCGTCCCGTAGCGAAGCGGTCTGGTCGGCCATGTGCCGGAGCGCGACGTCCGCCCGGCGATGGAACAGCTGCCCGATGAGGGTGACGACCAGCCCGACCGAACTGGTCACCACGCCGAGGTACAGGTCCCCACTGCTCTCCGCCTTCCACACGGCCAGCGCCACCCCCAGCAGCAGGATGATCGCCCCCACGCCGGCGAACCGCTGGCTGGTCACGAAGCTGCTCCGCGCCTGCGTCAGCCCGTAGGCGTAGTACTCGACGAGGAGGGGCGTGAAGTCGTCGTGCCGGTCCCCCGATTGCGCGGGCCCGACCGTCCTCGGCGCGAGCCACCCGGTGTCCCCGTACTTGGGATCACCCACCTCCGGCTCCGGCGCCGCCTCCGCCCGCGTCAGCGCGAGCAACCGCGCCCGCTCCGCGTCCCGCCGCCGCTCGAACGCCGCACCCGCGGCCCGCGCCACCACGACGTACCCCGCGCCGGCAACCAACACCGCGACCCCCGCAACAACCCACTCCCCCATCCCCCGACCATCCCACGCCCCCAACCCCCCGCCAAGACGGCCCACACCCCGCCCGACGACAAACCGCCCCACCTGACGGCCTTCCGACCACGCGAGAAGGCCAACTCCCCCTCCCCACAGCGCTCGCAGTCAAGGCCATCACCAAGACCCCAACCACCACCACGACCGCACAAGACCGGCAGCGTCCACTGTGCCTTTGACCGCTTCCGTTGCCGTCGAAACCGGATGCAAAAGGCCCCCCGCCATGATCGGCGGGGGGCCTTTTTGCTGGTGGGCGCGGACGGTTTCGAACCGCCGACATCTGCTTTGTAAGAGCAGCGCTCTACCCCTGAGCTACGCACCCGTGGATGAGTGGACAGCCTACATGGCGGGCGCACCCCCCACGCAAACCCGTTGTCGTGGGGGAGAATGGAGCGGGGCATGGCGGACGCGGCACGGGAGAGGGATTGTGACGACGGCATCCCGGCGGTGGTTCGGCGGGCGGGACGAGAGTCGGCGGGCGGACGCGCAGGCGGCGAAGGATGCCGCCGCGGCGGCGTTCTACGACCTGGACACGGCGCAGCGGGATCTTCGGATCTCGATCGAGACGATCGCGGCGGCGGACGGTTCGCCGGACGCGTTGCGGGCGACGGAGGGGTTCGCCGCGCTCGGGCGGCGGATCGACGAGGTCAGCCATGTGTACATCGAGGCGGTGGACGCGCACGACCTGGACCGGGTCGAGCTGGAGGCCTCGGTCGCGGCGAGGGCGACGCAGGAGCTGACGCGGGCCCGGGACGAGCTGATCCGGGTCAAGGGTGAGCTGGAGCGGTTCGAGCAGGGGTTGCGGCCGCTGTTGGACAAGGCGGAGACGCAGTTGGCACGGGTGGCGCCGGCGCGGGAGCGGGCGAAGGCCGCGCTGCTGGCGGCGAGCAACGCGTTGGACGAGGTGCGCGGCAAGGGGATGCGGGCGGACGATCTGGCGGCGCGGTTGGCGGCGCTGGGTCCGGAGCTGACCAAGTTGAACCAGGGCGCCGCCCTGCACGGGGTGCAGGAGACGGTGCGGCGGGCGGACCGGATCCTTCGGGACGCGGAGGGGATACGGGCCGAGGCGGCGCGGTTGCCGGAGCGGGCGGCCGAGATCGATCGGCGGCTGGTGAGTCTGCGGACCCGGGCGCAGGCGTTGCGCAATCGGGCGGACCGGGTGGATCCGGTGCTCAGCGAGTTGCGGCGGCGGTTCTCGGCGGCATGTTGGCAGGACCTCCAGCACGTGCCCGACCAGGCGGTGCGGGAGGTCGCGCAGGCGGAGGAGCGGCTCGTCGAGGCGGGCCGGGCGCGGGACGAGCAGCGGTGGTCGGACGTGGCGGCGTTGATCGAGGCGGTGCGCGGTTCGTTGGACGTGACCGACGAGGCGGTGTCGGCTGCGCAGGACCGGTTGACGGTGTTGGAGGCGGTGGCGCGGGATCCGCAGGACGAGGTGCGGCGGACGCGGTTCGCGATCCGGGACGCGCAGCGGCTGGCGATGGAGGGCCGCAGTGTGCCCGATCCGCGGCACGCGGGGCCGTTGGACGAGTCGGTGGCGCGGATGGACCGGGCGCTCGCGGGGTTGGAGGGGCGGCATCCGGACTACTGGCATTTCCTTCAGGAGATGGAGGGGGTGCGTGCGTCCGTGAACCGGGTGGTCGCCGACATCCGGGAACAGCGCGGCCACGGATGAGCCGCCGCCCCTGATCGGTCGCCCCTGATCGGTCGTCCCTGAGCACTCTCCCTTGAGCGGCACTCGCCCCTGATCACCCGCCCCTGGTCAGTCGCCCCTGAGCAGCACTCGCCCTGAGCCGTCTCGCCCCATGCCCGACGCGCATGCGCGACGCGCCGAGGTTGTCGGGGGCGGCCCGGCGGCGGATGCTGGTGGGTGGGGGTAGTACCTGCGGCTGCCGTCTCCGGGCGGGCGGTCCGGGGCAACCGAGGCAGAGGAGGCCGGATCATGGCCACCACCCATACGGGGCCGCGCGTGCGTCGGCCGGTCCGTACCCGGCTGGACGAGCACCTTCCCGTGGATCACCGGTTGAGCAAGGTGTACCGGGTGGGCGCGGGTCTGACCGGGGTGCTGTTGATCGTCTTCGGGATCCTGGGGTTGATCGACCGGATCGGTTTCTTCGACACGGGCGGCGACACGGTTCTCACGCTGAACACGAACGGGGCGTTGAGCGTCCTGTCGATCCTCGTGGGGCTGCTGCTGATCGGCGGGATGGTCGTGGGCGGGAACTTCGCCTCGACGCTGAACATCGTGCTGGGCGTGCTGTTCATCGCGAGCGGGTTCGTGAACCTCGCGCTGTTGGACACCGGGATGAACTTCCTGGCCTTCCACATCCCGAACGTGCTGTTCAGCTTCGTGGTCGGCGTGATGCTGATGTGGTTCGGGATGTACGGGCGGGTGGGCAGCGCGTTGCCGCACGACAATCCGTACTGGCGTGCGCGCCACCCCGAGGAGGCGGCCCGCGAGGAGCGGGCGCGGTCCAGGAGCGGATTCCGCGGATAGCCCCGGTGGGGAAAGCGGATGGCCCCCCTGATGGGGAAGCCTGTGGGCAACCCAGTGGGCAGACCGGCGGCGCGTACGCCCGTGGTGGGATACCGGACGGCCCGCGCACTGCGTAGCCTGTCCGCATGCCTCGTTACGAATACCGCTGCCGGACCTGCGACGACACCTTCGAGGTGAGTCGTCCGATGGCCGAGTCGTCCGCCCCCGCCGACTGCCCCGCCGGGCACGCCGACACCGTGAAGCTGCTCTCCGCCGTCGCCGTCGGCGGCTCCTCGGGCGGCGCGCCCGCCCCCGCCCCCACGGGTGGAGGCGGAGGCGGCTGCTGCGGCGGAGGTGGCTGCGGCTGACACCGCCGCCCCAGGCGAAAGCCCTACGCCGCTCAGGCCGCCCTACGCGAAAGCCCTACGCCGCTCAGACCGCCCTACGCGAAAGCCGTACGCCGCTCAGGCCGCGCCCTGCGCAGCAACGTCACGCCCTCCGCGACAGCGTCAGGCCTTGCGCGACAGTGTCAGGCCGTCCGAGATGGCCAGCAGCACGGATTCCATCCGGGTGTCCGCCCGTACGTGTTCGTTGAACGCGCGGACGCCCGCCGCCGAGCCCGTGGCGGATGCGTCGAGCACGGACCCGTGGAACAGCGTGTTGTCGGTGACGATCAGCCCGCCGGGCCGCAGCCTCGGCACGAGTTCCTCCCAGTAGGCGATCTGGCTCTCCTTGTCGGCGTCCACGTAGGCCATGTCGATGTGGGGTTCCCTCGGCATGGCCGACAGGGTGTCCAGTGCCTTGCCGATCCGCAGCTCGACCCGGTCGGCGACGCCCGCAGCCTCCCAGGCCTCGCGCCCGTACGCCGTCCACTCCTCCGAGACGTCGCAGGCGATCAGCTTGCCGTCCGCCGGCAGCGCCTGTGCCATCGACAGGGAGGAGAAGCCGGTGAAGGTACCCACCTCGACGATGTGTCGGGCGCCGGTCAGTCGGACCAGGAAGGCCAGCAGCGGCCCCTGTTCCTCGGCCGACTGCATCCCGGCACTGTCCGGGAACTTCTCGTAGGTGGTCGCGACGAGCCCCCGCTGGACCGCGTCCAGCGGGGGGTTGTGCGCGAGCACGTAGCGGTACAGCTCATCGGTGATCTTGGTGCTGTTGCCCTTGGTCATGGGCACCAGTCTGCCGAGTCAGCGGCCCGCCGTACCGGTCGCTCGCCCGAAAGCCCGGACGATTTCCTCGCCGGCGAGGACGCCCGCCACGGTCAGGGCGGTGACGGACGGCGCGTTCCAGCCGGCGTCGGCGAGTTCGCCGTGTCCCGGTCGCCACCCGCGGTCCGCGGCGAGCAGCAGGTCGGCGTCCAGCAGCGAGTCGCCGGCGGCCAGCGTCGTGGTCGCGCCCGTTCGCCGGGCCACCTCCCGCATGGCCGCGCTCTTGGTCAGCGGGCGCGGAACCGCGTAGATCTTGCGGCCCTGGAGGGACACCGTCCAGCCGCGGGCGTCGGCCCACTCCGCCAGCGCCTTGAGCCACTCCGGCGGTACCAGGTCCCGCTCGACGACCAGGTACGCGAACAGGTCCTCGGCGATGCGCGCCTTGCGCAGCCACGCCGGGTCCGCGGTGGCCAGCAGGTGGGCGTGGACCTCGTCCAAAGGGGCGCACTCCTCGGCCAGCCGCGTCGCGACGTCCCGGCGCCAGTCCCGGTCCGGGATCCCGTCGACGAGCAGTTGTCCGCCGTTGGCGCAGATCGCGTACTTCGCCGGGCGGCCGGGGAAGCGGATCCGCTGGTACTGCTTGCGCGTGCGCGTCGTGGTCGGCACGAAGACGACGCCCGGGTCCGCGGACAGCTCCGTCAGCAGCCCCGCCGCCGTCTCCGTCATGTACGACAGCGGCTTGTGCTCGTGCACTTCCACGCACAGCAGCCGGGGGGCCACCGGGTCGGGCATGGTCAGCGCGAGCGCGGCCGTGGAGTAGATGAGCGTACGGTCGAGGTCACTGGCTACGAGGACGGTCACTTGGCGGACACAGCCTTTCCGTCGGCGCCGGTAGCGCCGCGCGTGAAACGAGGGTGGATGAGACCCACGCACGTGTAGGGCAGCCCGTCGACTTCCTCGACCGGCACCCCCCGCTGCTCCGCGAGCAGGCGTACGTGGTCGAGGTCTGCCCCGGCGCCGCGCTGCGCCAGGATCTTCCACGGAACCCGGCGCAGGAGCACCCGCGTGGTCTCGCCCACGCCGGGCTTGACCAGGTTCACGTCGTGGATGCCGTACTCCTCGCTGATGCGTTCCACGGCCGCCCAGCCCACCCAGGTAGGGGTCCGGTCGGCGGCGAGCAGTTCCTTGACCTCGTCGTCGACGGAGTCGGCCACCGCGTCGAAGTGCGCGGCGACGGTGTCGACGAAGTCGACGGAGACGTCGGCTCCGGCGAGTTCGCGGTAGAACTTCGCGCCGTGGAAGTCGGTGGGCCCGACCAGGTCGGAGCGGAGCACCGTGCGGGAGATGAGGCCGGAGACGGTGGAGTTGAGGCAGGCGGAGGGTATGAGGAAGTCCTCGCGGGTGCCGTACGTGGGCACGCAGGAGCCGGGGTCGGCGAGGACCACGATCTCCGGGTTGAAGCCGTCGAACTCCGCCAGCGCGGCGGCGAGTTCGCGCGTGATGGCGCCCTTGCCCGTCCAGCCGTCGACGAAGACGATGTCGGCGGGGTCGTGGTGGGCGGCCAGCCAGCGCAGCGCGTTGGCGTCGATGCCGCGGCCGCGGACGATGGACACGGCGTAGTGCGGCAGGTCGAGGCCGTGCCGGGTCTGGGCCCAGCGGCGCATCAGGACGCCGACGGGGGTGCCCGCGCGGGCCAGGGAGACCAGGACCGGGGACGGGGAGCGCTCCGCGAGGACGGTTTCGGTGACGGTGCCGACGGCGCGGGCGATGCGGGCCGCGGACGCGGTCAGCGCGCTCTGGTACAGCTCCTGGTACGCGGGGGACGGCTGGTACTCCACGGGCAGGGACTCGGCGTAGTGCGCGCCGCCCGCCTGGATGGCCTCCTCGCGTTCCTCGGTCGGGGCCTCCAGTTCCACGTCGGAGAAGTCCTGGAGCAGCCAGCCGACGTCCTCGGCCGCGTAGGAGGAGAAGGCGGGCCCGCGCAGGGGCTCGGTCATGATCGGCTCCTGCCGCTCGGACGGGGTGGCGGGGGTGTACGACGGTACGACGGCCAGCAGGACCCGCCCGGTGTGCGGGGCGAGCCGGGCCAGGAGCCCGTCGGGGGCGTGCAGGGCGGCGGTGTCGCCGTGGGAGTCGACGACGGCGACGACGGCGTCGAAGCCACCGCCCGCGGTGTCGAGGACGTTGTAGGCGTAGCGGTCACCCGGCCCGTCGGCCGGGGCGTCGTGCGCCGGGAAGACCAGGCGACTGCGGATGGCGTAGCCGGGGTCGTCGACGGCGAGCACGGGCGAGCGGGTGGTCGTGGAGAAGCGGACCTCGCGGGGGGCCCCGGTGCCGGACGCGGGACGGGTGGCCCAGGACTCCTCCAGGGCCAGCGCGAGCCGCAGCGGCGCGTACATCAGCTCCTCGTTGCCGAGGACGAGGACCCGTACGGGCGCCGAGCGCGGCCCCGACTCCGACTCCGACTCCGAGCCCGAGCCCGAGCCCCGATCCGCGTCCCGATCCGAGCCCGCGCCCCGATCCGTGCCCGAAACCGCGCCCGCGCCCCGATCCGCGTCCGGGGCCTCGTCCAGGGCCTCGGCGAGCCGCTCGGCGAGGGCGGGCAGGGCGGCCTCCAGCCGGGCGCGGTGCGCGGGGGTGAAACCGTGCCGGCCGCCGTCGGGCACCCCGGCGGGCCAGTCCAGTGCGACCCGCCGGACGGGGGCGGCGGACCCGCCGACGCCCGAAGCGGCGGCGTCCTCGGTCGTCTCGTGCTCCTCGACCAGCGCCTGCCCCTTGGCCAGCACCCCGTCGGGAAGTCGCACGGTCCCGGAGGCCAGGGCGACGAGGTCGACCCGGGCTCCCAGCTCGGCGGCGAACGCGTCGAGCCGGCCGCGGTCGGCCTCCGAGCGCATGTCCACGAGGGCGACCACGACGTAGTGCCCGCGCGGGTGGCGGGCGTGCAGGTCGCGGATGGTGTTCAGGACCGTGTTGCCGGTGGAGAACTCGTCGTCGACGAGGACCAGCGGACCGCTGCCGGCCAGCAGCCGCGGATCCTCGGGCAGCAGCAGGTGCGAGGTGGCGTGCGAGTGGGCCTCCTCGAAGCCGCCGGCCTGCGCCACGCCGGGCACGGGGCGGCGGGTGGAGTGCAGGTACGGGGCGAGCCCGAGGCCGTCGGCGACGCTGTGGCCGAGCCCGGTGGCGGTCTCGGCGTACCCGAGGACGACCGCGTCGGCGGCGGCGTCGTCACCGAGGAGTTCCCTCACCCGTTGCCCGAGGCCGAACCCGGCGCCGTGCACGACCGCCGGGGACTGCGGCACGTGCTTGCCCAGGACCCGGGAGACCAGCAGATGGGCCCGCTTGGGGTTGCGCCGCAGCGCGAGCCCGAGCAGCTCCTCCAGCGGCGGTTCCCCGGACGACCCGGACGCTCCCGCGGAACCCGCAGAGCCGCCCTCAGAACCCGCGGAACCCGACGCTCCCGCAGCTCCAGCCGCTCCCGCCGCTCCGCCGTCCTCGCCCTGTTCCAGGCTGACGCCCAGCCGGTCCGCGACCCAGGTTCCCGACCACACCTCTTCGATCGTCTTTCCTCTCTCGTCTTGAACGCCTCGGACGTCTCGAACATCTCGAACGTCTTGAAGATTGTCGGCGGTCACGGGCGGTCTCACACCTGGAGCCCGGCCGTGAGCAGGTCGACGAAGCCGACCTCTTCGCGCGCCACACCGAAGACCTCCGCGCGCAGCATGGTGCGCTCGGCCCAGGCCCGGTGGGGCTTCACCTCGTTCATCTTGTTCGTGTAGGCGGAACGCATCACGCCGCCGCCGCCGCGCTCGGGGCGCAGGATGTCCTGGGCGTCGCTGAACTCCTCGTGGGAGACGACGGACAGGGCGTGGACGGGCGTGACGTGCGCGGGGTGGATGCAGGTTTTGCCCAGCAGCCCGTTGGCCCGGTCGAGCTCGATCTCGCGCAGCAGGCCGTCCAGGTCGTGTTCGATCAGGGCGGTGCGCAGTTCCTCGACGCCCTCCTCCAGGAAGGGGCTGCGCCGCAGCTGCGGCTTGAAGAGGCGCTGCTGGCTGCGGAAGTACTCCCAGACGGGTCCGGTGACGGTGAAGCCGGTGCCGTCGGCCCTGCTGAGCACGTTGACCACGTCGGCGATGACCCCCGCGACGATCTGCACGTCGTAGGCGGTCATGTCCGGGGTGCGGCGCAGTCCGTACGCGGAGCAGAAGTCGGTGACGCCCAGGCGCAGGGCCAGGACGTGCTCGCGGTGGCGGTTGACCGTGCGGGAGATGCCGGCGAGGGCCTCGACGCGGGTTTCCAGGTGCAGCAGGTCGGGGGTTTCCAGGACGGGCATGGCATACAGGCGGGACATGCCGTGGCGGGCCTCGGCTTCGGCCACGGCGTCGAGGAAGGCCGTACCCCGGGATTCGGTGAACTTCGGGAGTACGAATCCGGCCAGGTGCCGGGCCGTGCCGCCGAGCCGGCGCACCAGGTCGGGAATCTGCTCGGGCGTGCGGACGCGGATGAAGAGCAGGGGGAGCTCGTCGTCCTGTTCGTCGAGTGCCTCGAACTGGCGGATCAGGTTGATCTCGCCGGACCCGACCTCGGCGTCGCTGATGGAATCCTCCAGGCAGAGGACCATGGAGAGGACGCCGCGGGCGGCCTGTTTGCGGATGTCGGCGGCGAGGTGGGGCCGGGTGGCGGGGCTGTAGAGGGTGGCGCCGAGTGCGGCGGAGAGCAGGCGGGAGGGGGAGGCGGCGGTGAACTCGACCGGCTCCTGGTGGAAGAGGTCCTTGCGGACCGTGGGCGAAATGTGCCCGAAGTGACGCATGTGCTTCCCCCGTACTGCTTTGGCGACCCAACTGGCATGGCCGGTAATAGTACGTACGAACCTGAGTCAAGAGTTCCTCAAGCACATGAAGTTCAGGTAACCCTCTTGCACCATGCCCAGCTCTTGCGTTCGGTACAAGGGCCTACGGGGGGCCGCATTGTCCAGGTCATGTCCGGGAGGGCAGGATGACGGGCATGACGCACGCGATGCAGAAGGGCTCGAACATCCCGGTGGCCGCCGTGGCGGTCCGGGCGGTGTTGCGGTGGACCACCGGGCCCGAGGTGCCCGACGTGGACGCCTCCGCACTGCTCGTGGGCGCGGACGGGCGGGTGCGCTCGGACGAGGACTTCGTGTTCTACAACCAGCCCCGGCACCCCTCGGGGGCCGTGTGGCGACTGGGCAAGAAGCAGATCGGCGACGCGATCACGGACGCCGTGCAGGCCGATCTGCGCACCGTGACCCCGACCGTGGACCGGATCCTGGTGGTGGCCTCCGCCGAGGACGTGCCCTTCCAGCGGGTCCGGGACCTGCGGATCCTGCTGTACGACGCCACCCCGAACGGCGGCGCCGAACCCCTGGCCTACTTCGAGGTGCACCCCGAGACGGGCGCCGAGACGGCCCTCATCTGCGGTGAGCTGTACCGCCGCGGGGACGGGTGGAAGTTCCGGGCGCTCGGCGAGGGCTACTCGGACGGCCTGGTCGGGCTGGCCACCGATCACGGGATCTCGGTCGACGAGAACGCCGAGGCCGCCGCGAGCCCCGCCGCCGGCCCGAGCGAGGACCGGACGGCCGCGATGCGGCCCCCGACGCCGCCGCCCGCGCCGCCGACCCAGGCCCCGCCGGCCGTCGAGCCCGCGTACGGGTACCCGCAGCCGGTGTCGCCGGCCCCGGTGCCGGGTCCGGGCGGCGATCCGACGTTCCGGCTGCCGGTGCAGGGCCCCCAGTTCATCCGCCGCTGATCCGTATCGGGGCCGCCCGCCGGGGACGGTCCCGACAACGACCCCCGCGGAGACGGTCCTGAGCAGGGCATCGCGAACGGCTGCGGGACGGCCGCCCGCGCGGTGCGGTCAGGCCTTGGTGCTCTTGTAGCCCCGCCCCCACTGGAGCCCCCAGCCGTACAGGCGGTCCAGTTCGGCCTGGAAGCCGTACACGAACTTCACCTCGCGGCGGACGATCAGTTCCCCCTTGACGTTCTCCAGGGAGACCACCGCGCAGGAGCGGGCCTGCGGGTGGCGTTCCTCCAGCGGGATCTCGATCCGCGGCCCGGTGATCGGGTAGAGGGTGACCAGGGCGTGCGTGCGGTCGAAGGCCGGGGTCTGGTCGTAGATGTAGACGAAGACGAGCAGCCGTTTGATCGCCTCGGCGTGGTCGAGGTTGACGAAGATGGTCTCGCCGGACGGTGCCCCGAACCGGTCGTCGCCGCTGAGCTTCACGAACGGCGGGCTGTTGATGTCGCCGTGCAGGTTCCCCAGCGGCTGGACCACGCCCCGGGTGCCGTCGGCGAGTTCGTAGAGGCAGCCGATGTCGAGGTCGACGTTGACCATGCCCTGGGTGTGCGCCTGCACCATGTCCGGCTTGAACAGTTTGAAGGGGTGGCGCAAGAGCCGGCCGCTCTGGCCGGACCGGCCTCCGATGTCGGAGGTGCGCATCCGCCAGGACAGGTTCACCCGCAGATTGCCGTGCACCGCCTGCTGTTTGGTGAGCGACACCGTCGGATGTCGTTTGGTCAGCTCGATCGCGTTGGACGAGGCCTGCCCCGAGTCGAACCGCATGGCCCGTGCGCCCCTGATGCCGTCGAAGAACCCCTCGAAGAAACTCATCTTCCCCCCTTGCCCCTGTATCCCCGGTATCCCCTGTACGTACGGAAGCGGGGCGGCCCGCCGGGTCCGTGGCCCCCCGGACGTCGTCCGGGAGGGACCCTTGGGCCGCCCCGCAAATGGAGCGTTCCGCATTAACGCCGCGGTCATGCCTCCGCGGGTGATTCCTCCAGCTCCAGGCGCTTGTTGCGGCGCACGGAGGACCAGAAGGACCAGGCGATCAGGACGACACCGACGAGGCCGGTGATGACCTCGTGGATCTCGTACTGGATCGTGACGAGCAGGATCACGGCGAGCGCGCCGATCGCGTAGTGCGCGCCGTGCTCCAGGTACACGTAGTCGTCGAGGGTGCCCTGGCGGACCAGGTAGACCGTCAGCGACCGGACGTACATGGCACCGATGCCGAGGCCGAGGGCCATGAGCACGATGTCGTTGGTGATGGCGAAGGCGCCGATGACCCCGTCGAAGGAGAAGGAGGCGTCGAGGACTTCGAGGTAGAGGAACATGAAGAACGCGGCCTTGCCGGACATGACGACCGCGGAGACCGGCTTGCCGGTCTTCTTGGCCTCCTCCTCGGCCTCGTGCTCTGCTTCCTCCTCCTCTTCGAGCTTGTTCTCGAAGTAGCCGGAGAGGCCACCGACGACCATGTAGGTGATCAGACCGGCGATGCCGGAGATCAGGACGGTCTGTGCCTTGTCGACGTGCGCCCCGCCGTGCTGGTGGGCGTTGGCGGCGAAGGTCATCGAGGTGATGAGCAGGACGATCAGCGCGATGCACGCGGACAGCATGTCGACCTTGCCGAGCTTGGCCAGCGGGCGCTCCAGCCACGCGAGCCACTTGATGTCCCGGTCCTCGAAGATGAAGTCGAGGAAGATCATCAGCAGGAACATGCCACCGAAGGCGGCGATGGACGGGTGAGCGTCCGTCACCAGCTGCTGGTACATGTCCTTGTCATTGAGGGCGAGATCGACGGCCTCGATAGGACCGATCTTGGCACTGATCGCGACGATCACGACGGGGAAGACCAGTCGCATGCCGAAGACCGCGATGAGCACGCCGATCGTGAGGAAGATCTTCTGCCAGAAGGCACTCATCTTCTTCAGGATTCCGGCGTTGACCACCGCGTTGTCGAAGGACAGCGAGATCTCGAGGATCGAAAGGATCGCCACGATTCCAAAAGCGGTCCACCCCCCGTAGAACACCGCTGCGACCAGACCGAGCGCAGTGACTGCGAACGACCAGCCGAAGGTTTTGAGAACCACTGGCACCCCATCGTGTTGTACGGCTTTACGAAACGTTGACCCCGAAGTCTAGAGCGATGCCCCGGAGCCCCGACGCGTACCCCTGCCCCACGGCCCTGAACTTCCATTCGCCGCCGTACCGGTAGACCTCGCCGAAGATCATCGCGGTCTCGCTGGAGGCGTCCTCGGTGAGGTCGTAGCGGGCGAGTTCCTGGCCGTCGGCCTGGTTGACCACGCGAATGAAAGCATTGCTGACCTGGCCGAAGCTCTGCCGGCGGGCCTCCGCCTCGTGGATCGAGACCGGGAAGACGATCTTGTCGACCTGGGCGGGCACCTTGCTCAGGTCGATGATGATCGACTCGTCGTCGCCGTCACCCTCGCCGGTGAGATTGTCCCCCGTGTGTTCGACGGAGCCGTCGGGGCTCGTCAGGTTGTTGTAGAAGACGAAGTAATCGTCCCCGAGCACCCGGCCGCTGTTGCACAGGAGCGCGCTGGCATCGAGGTCGAAGTCCGCCCCCGTGGTCGAGCGCGCGTCCCAGCCGAGTCCGATCAGAACCCGGGTGAGGTTCGGTGCGGCCTTGGACAGGGAGACATTGCCCCCCTTGGCGAGTGTGACGCCCATGTTGTGGTCCTCCCCGGACGACGTGGTGATGGTGGTGCCGGTGGTACAAGCCGGTCCGGCGCCGTACACACAGTGCACGGCGCCGGACGGGTGCGGCCGCGGGAGCGGCCGTGGAGCTTGAGGCTCAGACGTTGACGCCGAAGTCCTGCGCGATGCCGCGCAGGCCCGAGGCGTAGCCCTGGCCGATGGCGCGGAACTTCCACTCCGCCCCGTTGCGGTACAGCTCGCCGAAGACCATGGCGGTCTCCGTCGAGGCGTCCTCGGAGAGGTCGTAGCGGGCGAGCTCGGTGTTGTCGGCCTGGTTCACGACGCGGATGTACGCGTTGCGGACCTGGCCGAAGCTCTGCTGACGGCTCTCGGCCTCGTAGATCGAGACGGGGAAGACGATCTTGGAGACGTCGGCCGGGACACCGGCGAGGTTGACCTTGATCGCCTCGTCGTCGCCTTCGCCCTCACCGGTGGTGTTGTCGCCGGTGTGCTCGACCGAGCCGTCCGGGCTCTTCAGGTTGTTGAAGAACACGAAGTTCGAGTCGTTGGCGACCTTGCCCTGGTCGTTGGTCAGGATCGCGCTCGCGTCGAGGTCGAAGTCGACACCGGTGGTGGTGCGAGCGTCCCAGCCGAGACCGACGATGACCGCCGTCAGGTTGGGCGCGGCCTTGGTCAGCGAGACGTTGCCGCCCTTGCTGAGGCTGACTCCCACAGGTCCTCCATAAGGTTTTTGTGTGGGGCGGGGCCCCGTCGTGCGGTTGCTACCGGATCAACGTTCCGATCCTAGTGACGGGTTCCCGCCTGTAACTGATTTTCGTGCGGAACAATGCCCGGAAACAATGCCCGCGAGCGCGTCTCGTGGGCCTTCCGGGTCCCTCAGAGGCTGTCGAGGGCCTTGATGTACTCGTTCAGGTCACGTGCGTCGGGCAGGCCGTTGACGACAGTCCAGCGCACGATGCCGTCCTTGTCGATGATGAAGGTGCCGCGGACCGCACAGCCCTTCTCCTCGTCGAGGACGCCGTAGGCGCGGGAGGTCTCGCCGTGCGGCCAGAAGTCCGACAGCAGCGGGTAGTCCAGGTTCTCCTGCTCGCCGAAGACCCGAAGGGTCGGCACGGAGTCGTTGGAGACGGCCAGCAGCTGCACGTCGTCGTTCTGGAACCGGGGCAGCCGGTCGCGCAGCTCGCACAGCTCGCCGGTGCAGACGCCGGTGAAGGCGAACGGGTAGAAGAGCAGCACCACGGCCTTCTCCCCCCGGAAGTCGGAGAGCCGCACGGTGGCACCGTGGTTGTCCTTGAGTTCGAAGTCCGGGGCCTTGTCGCCGACCTCGATCGCCATCTGTCGCATCCCTTCGTTCCCGCATGCGTGCGTTGAGCTGTTCGGGTGAGTGCAGCCTAGGCCCTGTGGTGACGCCGGCGCCGGGCCCCACGTCGACGACGGGTCCGGGGAGCGGAACGAACGCACCCCGCCGACCGGGGTCGATACCGGTCGGCGGGGTGCGTTGTCCGCTTGGCTGCGGGGCGCGGCTCAGCGCTTGGACTTGGCTGCGGTCTTGGGGGTCACCAACTTGGTGGCGGCCCACTCCTTGCCGACGCTGACGCTCCTGGTCTGCGACAGGCCGGCCGTTTCGGCGGCCTCGCTGATGTCGCTGGCCTCGACGTAACCGGGACGACCGGTCTTGGGGGTCAGCAGCAGGATCAGTGCGCCGTCCTCCACCAAGTTGATGGAATCGACCAACGTGTCCGTCAGGTCGCCGTCTTCGTCCCGGAACCAGAGCAGCACCGCATCGGCGACGTCGTCGTACTCCTCGTCGACGAGATCGTTGCCGATGTGACTCTCGACGGCGTCACGGAATTCCTGATCGACGTCGTCGTCGTAGCCGATCTCCTGGACCACCTGTTCGGACTCGAAACCCAGCCTGGAAACCAGACTGGTCTCCGCGTGGTCCGCGGTCGCGCTCACGGGGTGCCTCCTGCTCATGTTCGGTGAATGTCTTTCGGCGGCGCGCGTACGCGCAGCATTGGGCGTAGTCCACACGGGCGCGGCGGATCGCGCAAGTACCCGGCCGCCGAGACCGTCGAAACGGTGACGATTGCGGCCGTCTCGCCGCAACTTTCAGCCTTCCCTCGCGTACCCCGGGTGATTCATCCCACACCATTGCGGCTCATTCGAGGCGGCTTGAGGACTTTCCCGCCTGTTTGAGGGACGAACGGCCTTACGAACCGGCTGATCGTCTTGGGCGTAAGGTTGCGATTTGGCCGTACCCGCTCGACACCCGCTCACCGCCCGTTCTCCCCGCTCCAGTCGCGATGCCCGGAGTTTCCAGGGGTTACCCAGTGGTAGAGGTGAAGATTTCGGCCGAGCGTAAGACCATGGGAGGCGGCGACCCCAAGGCACGACTCCCCCGACAGCGAAGGAACAGCGTGGCTTCCGCATCCGATCGCAATCCGATCATCATTGGCGGCCTGCCGAGTCAGGTCCCGGACTTCGATCCGGAGGAGACGCAGGAGTGGCTCGACTCCCTGGACGCCGCCGTCGACGAGCGGGGCCGTGAACGCGCCCGCTACCTGATGCTGCGGCTGATCGAGCGGGCCCGCGAGAAGCGCGTGGCCGTGCCCGAGATGCGCAGCACGGACTACGTCAACACGATCGCCACCAAGGACGAGCCGTTCTTCCCCGGCAACGAGGAGATCGAGCGCAAGGTCCTGAACGCGACCCGGTGGAACGCGGCCGTCATGGTCTCGCGCGCCCAGCGTCCCGGGATCGGCGTCGGCGGTCACATCGCGACCTTCGCCTCCTCGGCCTCCCTCTACGACGTGGGCTTCAACCACTTCTTCCGGGGCAAGGACGAGGGTGACGGCGGCGACCAGATCTTCTTCCAGGGTCACGCCTCCCCCGGCATCTACGCCCGCGCCTACCTCCTCGACCGGCTCTCCGAGCAGCAGCTCGACGCGTTCCGGCAGGAGAAGTCGAAGGCGCCGTACGGTCTGTCCAGCTATCCGCACCCGCGGCTGATGCCGGACTTCTGGGAGTTCCCGACCGTCTCGATGGGTCTCGGTCCGCTCGGCGCCATCTACCAGGCGCGGATGAACCGGTACATGGAGGCGCGCGGGATCGCGGACACCTCCAAGTCCCACGTCTGGGCGTATCTCGGCGACGGCGAGATGGACGAGCCGGAGTCGCTGGGCCAGTTGTCCATCGCCGCTCGCGAGGGCCTGGACAACCTGACGTTCGTCGTCAACTGCAACCTCCAGCGGCTCGACGGCCCGGTGCGCGGCAACGGCAAGATCATCCAGGAGTTGGAGTCGCAGTTCCGCGGCGCCGGCTGGAACGTCATCAAGCTGATCTGGGACCGTTCCTGGGACCCGCTGTTGGCCCAGGACCGCGACGGCATCCTGGTCAACAAGATGAACTCGACGCCGGACGGGCAGTTCCAGACGTACGCCACCGAGTCCGGCGCGTACATCCGCGAGCACTTCTTCGGCGGAGACCAGCGGCTGCGCGCGATGGTCGAGAACATGACCGACTACCAGATCCAACACCTGGGTCGCGGCGGTCACGACCACAAGAAGGTCTACGCGGCGTACGCGGCGGCCAAGGCCCACAAGGGTCAGCCGACGGTGATCCTGGCGCAGACGGTCAAGGGCTGGACGCTGGGCCCGAACTTCGAGGGCCGCAACGCGACGCACCAGATGAAGAAGCTGACGGTCGACGACCTCAAGCGCTTCCGCGACCGTCTGCACATCCCGATCACGGACGCCCAGCTGGAGGGCGGCGCGCCGCCGTACTACCACCCGGGCCGCAACTCCCCCGAGATCCAGTACATGCACGACCAGCGCAGCGCCCACGGCGGTTACGTGCCGACCCGTGTGGTGCGCGCGAAGCCGTTGCAGCTGCCGGACGAGAAGACCTACGCGGCGGCCAAGAAGGGTTCGGGTCAGCAGTCGATCGCCACCACGATGGCTTTCGTCCGCATCCTGAAGGACCTCATGCGGGACAAGGAGATCGGCAGGCGGTTCGTGCTGATCGCGCCCGACGAGTACCGCACCTTCGGCATGGACGCGTTCTTCCCGAGCGCCAAGATCTACAACCCGCTGGGCCAGCAGTACGAGGCGGTCGACCGTGAGCTGCTGCTCGCGTACAAGGAGTCGCCGACGGGCCAGATGCTGCACGACGGCATCTCGGAGGCGGGGTGCACGGCTTCGCTGATCGCGGCGGGTTCCGCGTACGCGACGCACGGCGAGCCGCTGATCCCGGTCTACGTCTTCTACTCGATGTTCGGTTTCCAGCGCACCGGTGACCAGTTCTGGCAGATGGCCGACCAGTTGGCGCGCGGTTTCGTCCTCGGTGCGACGGCGGGTCGAACCACTCTCACGGGTGAGGGCCTCCAGCACGCCGACGGTCACTCCCAGTTGCTGGCGTCGACCAACCCGGGCTGTGTGGCGTACGACCCGGCGTACGGGTACGAGATCGCGCACATCGTCAAGGACGGCCTGCGGCGGATGTACGGGCCCGACGCGGAGGACGTCTTCTACTACCTGACGGTCTACAACGAGCCGATCCGGCACCCCGCCGAGCCGGCGGACGTGGACGTGGACGGCATCCTCCAGGGCATCCACCGGGTCTCGGCCGGTACGGCGGGCGGCACCGGGGCGCAGATCATGGCCTCGGGCGTGGCCGTGCCGTGGGCGTTGGAGGCCCAGCGGATCCTGGCCGAGGACTGGGACGTCAAGGCGGACGTGTGGTCGGCGACCTCCTGGAACGAGCTGCGCCGCGAGGCCGTCTCGGTGGAGGAGCACAACCTGCTCCACCCGGAGGAGGAGCAGCGCGTCCCGTACGTGACCCGCAAGCTGTCGGGTGCCGAGGGGCCGTTCGTGGCGGTCTCGGACTGGATGCGGTCGGTGCCCGACCAGATCTCGCGGTGGGTGCCGGGTGCGTACACCTCGCTGGGCGCGGACGGCTTCGGCTTCGCGGACACGCGGGGCGCGGCGCGCCGGTTCTTCCACATCGACGCGCAGTCGGTGGTGCTGGCGGTGCTGACCGAGCTGGCGAAGGCGGGGAAGGTCGACCGTTCGCTGCTGAAGCAGGCGATCGACCGGTACCAGCTGCTGGACGTCACGGCGGCCGACCCGGGCGCGGCGGGCGGCGACGCCTGACGCCCGTGACGGGCTGATCGTCGGGAGCGGGGTCGGGGCGGATGCCCCGGCCCCGCTCCCTTCTGCGTTCTCCGGGGGTTTACGCATTCCTTACGATGCTGGGCATGAAGGAAGCCTCCCGGCAGTCGCGGTGGGAGCGGCGGACGCAGACTCCGCTGCTCGTCCTCGCCCTGACGTTCGCCGTCGCCTATGCCGTGCCGATCGTCGCGCCCGACGCGGGCCCGGCCGTGCACCGGGCCTGCACCCATGCGGAGTGGGTGGTGTGGGGGGCGTTCGCCGCCGACTACCTGGTGCGGCTGTTCCTGTCGCCGGCCCGCGGGGCCTTCGTGCGGACCCATTGGCTGGACCTGGCGGCGGTGCTGCTGCCGATGATCCAGCCGCTGCGGCTGCTGCGGCTGGTGTCGACGCTGATGCTGGTGGGGCGGCGGGCCCGGATGGCACCGCAGATCCGACTGACGACGTACGTGGCGGGCGCGGTGGTCGGGCTGCTGATGTTCGGCTCGCTCGCGGTGCTGAGCGTGGAGCGGGACGCCCCCGACGGCAACATCAAGAACCTCGGGGACGCCCTGTGGTGGTCGGTGACCACCATGACGACGGTCGGGTACGGGGACCACTCCCCGACGACCGGGCTCGGCCGGCTGCTGGCGGTCGGGTTGATGCTGTCCGGGATCGCCCTGCTCGGTGTGGTGACGGCGAACATCGCGGCCTGGTTCATCTCCCGCTTCGAGCGGGACGACCAGGTGGAGCGGGCCCAGACCGCGGCGATCGCCGAGCTGACCGCCGAGGTGCGGGCCCTGCGCGCCGAGGTCGCCCGGCTCGGCGGCCCGGGGACCGGCCCGCTCGGGGATCAGGGGGCCGCCGGGCCCGTGGCCGCGGCCGCGGGCGTCCGCCCGGGGTCCCCGGCGCCGCGCGGGGCTACCGCTCCCACACCTTGAACGCCCTGACCTGGTAGGGCGAGGAGGGCAGCCAGACCCCGTCGCCGGGGTAGGTCTGGAACTCCCCGGTCTCCGCGCATTCGGCCGACTGGTACGTGGTCACCGGGCGGCCGACCCGGTTGGCGAGCGACTGGGCGCTGGTACCGGGCGGCAGGGCGGTGCAGCTGTTGATGCTGACGGTGCTCAGCTCGTGGACCTGCTTGGCGCCCTTGAAGTCCGGCTTCGCCCACAGGCACAGCTGACCGGGGGCGCAGGCCGCGAGGGGCGGTGGCCCGGCGGCGTGCGCGCCGGTGGCCGTACCGGGGATCAGGACGGTGGCGGCGAGGACGGCGGCGGCCAGGAACGTGCTGGGGCGGGTGGGGAAACTCGTACGCATGACGGGTCAACTCCTTGTGGACACGGGGTCCCGGACCGTTTCCGGGTTTCCGATGGCACCACGCTGACCTGCGCGGACGCTCGGGCGGAAGGGGGCGCGGGCGGGTCCACCCGGATAGGCGACAGCCCCGCCGGAACCGTCCGGCGGGGCTGTCGGGCGTACGGGGTTGACGCCGTCGCGGGGTTTCGGGCCGGCTCAGATGTGGGCCGCGCCGGCTCCCGCGGGGGCGTTGTCGCCGCGCTTGGTGAAGCAGGCCACGACCGCGGCGAGGACCGCGACCACGCCCGCGACGGTGAAGGCGGTGTTCATGCCGGACACGAACGTGTCGTGCGCGACCGTGGTGATCGCCTGGGCCACCTCGGCGGGGACGCCCTCGGGGACGGGGGCGATGCCGACCTGGACGCCCTTCTCGGCGAGGTCGAGCTGTTCGGGGGTGAGCGGCGGGAGCTGCGCCTTGATCCAGTTGTCCCCGAACGAGTCACTGACGGTGCCCGCCATGACCGCGCCGAGGACGGCGGTGCCGAGGCTGCCGCCGACCTGCATGGCGGCCTGCTGGAGTCCGCCGGCCACGCCGGACAGTTCCAGCGGGGCGTTGCCGACGATGACCTCGGTGGCGCCGACCATGACGGGGGCGAGGCCGAGGCCGAGGAGGGCGAACCAGATCGACATGATGAGGGTGGCGGTGTCCGGGGTGAGCCGGGCCATCCCGAAGCAGGCGACGGCGGTGGCGACCATGCCGGAGACGAGCGGGAGGCGCGGGCCGACCTTGGTGATGGCGGCGCCGGCCAGCGGCGAGCCGATGATCATCATGCCGGTGAGCGGCAGCAGGTGCAGGCCGCTGTCGACCGGGCTCATGCCGTGCACGTTCTGCAGGTAGAAGGTGACGAAGAACAGGCCGCCCATGAAGGCGAAGGCCATCAGCACCATGAGGACGGTGCCGGCCGACAGGGGCACGGAGCGGAACATGCCGAGCGGGATCAGCGGCTCGGAGACCTTGGTCTCCCAGACGGCGAACAGCACGAACAGGATCACGGAGGCGGCGAGGAAGAGCAGGGTCTTCGCGTCCCCCCAGCCCCATTCGGCGGCCTTGATGAGGGCCCAGATCAGCGAGAACATCGCGCCGGACAGCAGCAGGATGCCCGGGAGGTCGAAGGAGCGCGGGGCGTTCTCGGCCCGGTGGTCGAGCAGGATGAACAGGCCGAAGGCGAGCGCGATGATGCCGACGGGCACGTTGATGAAGAAGACGGACTGCCAGTTGACGTGTTCGACGAGCAGGCCGCCGACGATGGGGCCGGCGGCGGTCGAGGCGCCGATGACCATGCCCCAGATGCCGATGGCCATGTTGAGCTTCTCGGCGGGGAAGGTGGCGCGCAGCAGGCCGAGCGCGGCGGGCATCAGCAGGGCGCCGAAGAGGCCCTGGGCGACGCGGAAGCCGATGACGAGTTCCACGCCGGTGGACAGGCCGATGGCGGCCGAGGAGACCGCGAAGCCGGCGATGCCGATGAGGAAGGTCTGTCGGTGTCCGAAGCGGTCGCCGAGCTTGCCGGCGGTGATCAGGGAGACCGCGAGGGCGAGCAGGTAGCCGTTGGTGATCCACTGGACGTCGGCGAGCGAGGCGCCGAGGTCCTTCTGGATCGCGGGGTTGGCGACGGCGACGATCGTGCCGTCGAGGGTGACCATCATGACGCCGATCGCCACGGCGAAGAGGGTCAACCAGGGGTGGCCGCGCAGTCCGGTGCGGGCCGAAGCCGGGCCTTGTCCCCCGGCGGGTCCCCGGTCCTTGACGGTGATCTGACTAGTCATGCGGACAGGCTAGTGACAGCGACTGACACTTCACAGACGGCTTAACCAGACAGTAACTGTCAGGTCGGTCACAGGTACCCTGACCGCTCACTGAGCGTCAGAAAGGGAACCCACGGTGATGACCGACCTGCGGCCCGCCCCGGCTTCCCCGGCGGCCGGACTGCGCGAACGCAAGAAGCGACGCACCCGGGACGCGCTGCTGCGCGCCGCCCTCCTGCTCTTCATCGCGCAGGGCTACGAGCAGACGACCGTCGACGAGATCACCGACGCGGTGGACGTCTCCCAGCGCACCTTCTTCCGCTACTTCGCGAACAAGGAAGAGGTCGCCTTCACCGTCCAGGACATCGTCGAGTCCCACTTCCTCGCCGAACTGCGGGCCCGTCCGGCGTCCGAGGGTCCGATGGAGGCCATGCGCAACGCGGTGCTCGCCGGTTGGGACACCGTCGAGGAGGCCATCTCCGAGGTGGTACCGGTCGACCTGTACATGCGCGGCTATCAGCTCATCGAGTCCACTCCGGCCCTGCTCGCCGTCCACCTGCGGCGCTCCACGGAGCTGGAGGAGGAGATCTCCCGGCTGATCGCCGCCCGCGAGGGCCTGGACCTGGACCTCGACCCGCGTCCGCGGGTGGTCGTCGCCGCGTTCTCCGGTGTGATGCGGGTCACCGGCCGACTGTGGGGGCAGGGCCAGGACGCCAGCGTGGCCGCGATCCGGCGGATGACCGAGGCGTACCTGGACCAGATCGGTCCGGCGCTGGCCGCGGACTGGCGGCGGCCCGCGTAGCGGGGCGTGCGCACGGCGGGGTGCGGGGCGAGCCGGCGGATTGCGTACGACGCGCCGGCGCGCGCGGTGGATCACGCGCTGGATCACGCGGTTGTGACACGGTCGGCGGTGACGCCCGTCACCTGGCGCGCCACTGGCTCGAACGGTCTCCTAGGCTGGCTCCAGTGAACCTGCCCGGCCCCGTCCACCACCTCGCCGGCGCCTCCGAGCGCCCCGCCGCCCTGCGCACCCTGTTCGTGCTGGCGGTCGTCCTCGTCATGTTGGTGACGACGGGCTGGACCGCCGTCCACCGCCCCGAGTCGGGCATCTCGCCGCGTGCCGTCGCGCTCTCGGCGTGGGCCGTGGCCCGCATCGACGGTCGCCCGCTGCCGCCGGCCGACGCACCCGTCCGCACGGTGGCCCGGTTCTTCGGCAGCCTCGACGGCGCCCAGCGCGCCCGACTCGCGGACGGCTACCCGCTCGTCGTCGGAAACCTCGACGGCGTCCCGGCCACCACCCGCTACCGGGCCAACCTGCGCGGCCTGGAGCAGGCCCGACGCGTCGAGGAGGCCCGCAGTCGGGACGTCGGAGTGACCCCGACCGACCGGGCCGAGGCCACCCGTCGCGTGCACCGCTACGAGTCCCTCGCGGATCCCGACCGGCAGATCCTCGCCTTCGACCCCACCGGCGACGGACTCGTCGCCGAGGTCTTCGGCGACCTCGACCAGGCGCGCCGCGTCTCGGTGATCGTGCCCGGGGTCGACACCGACGTGGTCACCTTCGAACGCAGCCGGCGCCGGCTCACCTCTCCCGTCGGCATGGCGCAGTCCCTGTACGAGGCCGAGCGCGCGGCCGCGCCCGACGGCCGGACCGCCGTCATCGCCTGGGCCGGGTACACCGCGCCCATAGGCGTGGGCGTGGACGCAGCGACGGGCCGGCTGGCCGTGGACGGGGCCGCCCGGCTGGAGTCGCTCGCCACGGCCCTGCCCGGGAACGCCAGCGTCGCCCTGTTCTGCCACAGCTACGGGTCGGTGGTGTGCGGGGTCGCCGCGCACCACCTGCCGGCGCGGGTGACCGACGTGGTGGTGGCGGGCAGCCCGGGCATGCGCGCGTCGAGCGCCGCCGACCTGCACACCCGCGCACGGGTGTGGGCGACGCGGGACCCCGGCGACTGGATCGCCGACGTGCCGCACCTGGAGGTCGGCGGGGTGGGCCACGGGGCGGATCCGGTCTCCCGGGCCTTCGGCGCGCGGCGGCTGTCCTCGGCCGGGGCCGGGAGCCACAACGGCTACTTCGAGCCAGGGACGGCCTCGTTGGACAACTTCGCCAAGATCGGAACCGGCACCTTCGCTTCCGTCGTGTGCGCGAACGGTGCCGACGGTTGTGGCAGCGGAATTTCGCCACAGACCGTGACTGACGAGGGCTGACGGCCACCACCGGACGTGGCGGGCGGGAAAACCGTTCCTGCGGCCAGGGGACGCGCGGGCGCCCCTCCCTCTACGATGTGCCGCATGGGGGATGTATTGGCCGGAAACCATGCCGTCTGGGAACTCGACTCGGACTCGGTGATCATCCGCTTCACGAGGGGGCTGCGCACACCGAGGCTCTGGCAGGCCCTGGGGGAACGACACATCCCCCTGGAGGCGCTGTCCGAAGTGACCGTGACCGGGGGGAAACGGGACACGGCGGTCCTGCGCGCCGTCCCGCGCCCGGGGGCGGATCCGTTGATGGAGGCCGCCGCGGGGCAGCTGAAGGAAGCCTGCGATCCGTACCGGCTGGTCCTGCCCGGTGATCGGGCACCCCAGGCGGCGTCGCTGGTCGACGCCCTGCGGGGACGGCTGGGATCCGCCGAACCGGCCGACCGCTTCCTCGTCCGCGCCCCGGAACCGCCGATCCACCTGAAGGCGTACGACGCGCGGGTGGGCTTCGACGGTTCGGCGGTCACCTTCCAGTGGTCGCGCACGGGCGCCAGCAGCACGAAGTGGAAGGCGGGCGACCAGCGGTACCCGCTGGCCGCGATCGGCGGGGTCGAGTGGCGCTCCCCCGACGGCCCGGACGGGCACCTGCGGCTCCTGCCCCGGGACGGGGTCGCCGCCGGCGACGCACGGCCCGACCACGACCTGGCGGCCGCGGTGTTCGGGATCGGATACGGCGCGGTGCACGAGTCGCTGCCGTTCGCGGCGTCCGTCCTGGCCGCCGTCGGCGGCAGGGCCCCGGTGGGATCCGTCCCGCAACCGCAGGTCGACGAGCGGCTGCGGCACCTGAGCGAGCTGCACGGCGCGGGCCTGCTCACCGACGCCGAGTACGCGGCCCTGCGCGACCGCTTCGCGGCCGACGCCTGAGCCCGGCGGCGGGGGGGGCGGCCTCCCCCACCACCGCGCCGGATCCGCAAGCGACGCCCGGAGCCTAGCCCTCCCGCGCCGCCGACGTGGAGCTCATGTCGGGGTACCGGTCGCCCGCCACCCGGGAGGCGATCGGTTCGAGCAGCGCCAGTTCGGCGTCCGTCAGGGTGATGCGGGTGGCGGCCGCGTTCTCCGCGAGTCGCCCCGGCTTGCGGGTGCCCGGGATCGGGACCACCGGCAGGCCGTGCACCTTCGCCCGCTGCTGTACCCACGCCAGGGCGATCTGCGCCGGCGTCGCCCCGTGGGCGGCGGCGATCTCGCGGACGGGGGCCAGCAGCGCCGCGTTGGTCCTGGCGTTGTCGCCGGTGAACCGCGGCTGGTACTTGCGGAAGTCGTCCGCCGACAGGTCCGTGCCCGCGTCCGCGAACGCCCCGGTGAGGAAGCCGCGCCCGAGCGGCGAGTAGGGCACGAAGGCCACGCCCAGTTCCGCCGCCGCGCCGACCGCGCTGCGTTCCACGTCCCGGCTGAACAGCGACCACTCCGACTGGAGCGCGGTGATCGGGTGCACCGCGTGCGCCTCGCGCAGTTCGGCCCCGGTGACCTCGCTCAGCCCCAGGTACCGGACCTTCCCCTCCCGGACCAGCTCCGCCATGGCGCCCACCGACTCGGCGAACGGCACGGCCGGGTCGCGCCGGTGCATGTAGTAGAGGTCGATGACGTCGGTCCCGAGCCGGCGCAGGCTGCCCTCGACGGCCTGCCGGACGTAGGCGGCATCGTTGCGGATGCCCCGGTAGTGGGGGTCGTCGTTGCGTTCGATGGCGAACTTCGTGGCCAGGGTGATCTCGTCCCGGTGGGCGGCCACGAACGGCGCGATGAACTCCTCGTTGCGGCCGCGCCCGTAGACGTCCGCGGTGTCGATGAGGGTGACGCCCGCCGTCAGCGCCGCCTCCAGGGTCTGCCGGGCGACCGCCTCGTCGGTGTCCCCGTAGAACTCGCTCATGCCCATGCAGCCCAGGCCCTGGACGCCCACCAGCGGGCCGCCCTTGCCCAGCTCGACCTGCTCGATGACCTTGTCGTGCTCCGTCATGGCCGTGCCTTCCCCGTCGTCGTGCCCATCGAATACATCCCGATCTTGTAGTCCAGTACGCCGAGCGCGTCGGTCAGCTCCGTGATCCGCGAGCGCACCTCGTGGCGGGTCCGCTCCAGCAGTTCGCGCCGCTGGTCGACGGTGTGCGCGCCCTCGCGCACCAGTTCCGCGTACCGGACCATGTCCGCCACCGACATCCCGGTGGCGCGCAGCTTGCCCACGAAGGCCAGCCAGTCGAGGTCCTTGTCGGTGAACCGTCGCTGGCCCGAGTGGGAGCGGTCCACGTGCGGCATCAGGCCGATCCGCTCGTACCAGCGCAGTGTGTGCTGGGTCAGACCGGTCCGGGCCTCGACCTCGCTGATCGTGTACCGCGTCTGCGTCAGGCTCATGACTCCACGCTAAAACCTTGGAGTGCACTCCAGGCAAGTAGGCTCGGCCGCATGGAGAACAGCCTGGAAAGCCTGCGCATCGTCGAGAACTGGCCGGTGACGACGGCCGCCGCCGCCGTCGTCCGCGCCGACGGGACCACGGCCGGTTCCCACGGTCCCGTCGACCACCCGTTCCCGCTGGCCTCGGTGACCAAGCCGCTCGCCGCGTACGCCGCCCTCGTCGCGTACGAGGAGGGGGCGATCGAACTGGACGAACCGGCCGGACCGGAGGGTTCCACGGTCCGTCACCTGCTCGCGCACACCAGTGGGCTGGCCTTCGACGAGCACCGGGTGATGGGCCCTCCCGGGCAGCGCCGGCTGTACTCGAACGCCGGTTTCGAGGTGCTCGGCGACCACATCGCGAAGGCCACCGGGATCCCCTTCGCCGAGTACCTGCACCAGGCCGTCTTCGAACCGCTGGGCATGGAGTCGAGCGTGCTGCACGGCTCCCCCGCGAAGGACGGCGTGTCCACCGTCTCGGACCTGACGCGGTTCGCCGCCGAGCTCCAGGCACCGCGGCTGCTCGACGTCCGCACCGTCGCCGAGGCCACCGCCGTCGTGCACCCGGGCCTCAAGGGCGTCCTGCCGGGCTACGGGCACCAGTCCCCCAACGACTGGGGGCTCGGCCTGGAGATCCGCGACGGCAAGTCCCCGCACTGGACGGGTCACACGTCCTCGCCCCGTACCTTCGGGCACTTCGGCCAGTCGGGCACCTTCCTGTGGGTGGACCCGGACGCGCGCGCCGCGTGCGTGGCGCTGACCGACCGCGCCTTCGGCCCCTGGGCCGTGGAGGCCTGGACCCCGTTCACGGACGCGGTCCTCGCCGAGCTGCGTTCCTGACCCGCCGGAGCAGAGGGGCAGCCGCTACGGAAGCTCCCAGATCAGCAGTTCGCCCGGGGAGCCGGCGGTGATCTCCAGCCCGCTCTCGCGGGTGATCCGCGCCGAGTCGCCGGGGCCCAGTTCCTCCCCGTCGATCCGCAGGTCCCCGCGCACGACGTGCAGGTAGACCCGCTCGGCGGCCGGCACGGGGACCCGCTCGCCCGCGCCGGGCCGCCGCACGCGCAGGACGGCGCCGGCCGCGGGGATCTCGTACGCGGTGTCGTCGGCGAGGTCCCGCACGAGCGTGTACGAGGGTTCGCCGCCCGCGACGAGCGGCGCGAGCCAGGTCTGTACGAACCGCAGCCGTTCGGGCCCGTCGTTGCGCTCGACGTGCCGCGCACCGGATCCGGCGCCGAAGTGCTGCACGTCGCCGGGGCGGACCTGCCCGCTGTGTCCGCCGGCGCTGTCCTTGTGGGTGAGTTCGCCCTCCACCACCCAGGTGACGATCTCGGTGTGGCTGTGCGCGTGCTCCTCGAAGCCGGAGCCGGGCCGCAGCATCTCCTCGTTGCAGGCCAGCACCGGGCCGAACCGGATGTTGTCCGGGTCGTAGAAGGATCCGAAGGAGAAGGCGTGCCGGGTGGTGATCCCGGCGGCCGGGTCCCCGCCCTCGTACCGGTCGGCGGCGCGGCGTACATCAATCATGAAGGCCACCGTAGACCCCGACGGCCGCGGCGCGACTCGGGGCGCGGGCGCTCCGCCGCGGGACCGGAGTCCGCGCCGGGGCGCCGATAGGGCAGTCTTGTCCCGTGCCCCAACCCGAACGTGAGCCTTCTCCCGAGACCAGCCCCGCGCACCCGGCGCATGCCGTGCATCCCGCCCATCCGCACACCGCGACGCTGCGCAGGCTGGAGAAATCCTCCGGTCGGCTCGCCGCCAACGCCATCGCGCGCATGGACGAGACCCTGCCGTGGTACCGGGCGATGCCGCCGGAGAACCGGTCCTGGATCGGCCTGGTCGCCCAGGCCGGCATCGCCGCGTTCACGGAGTGGTTCCGGCACCCGGAGACCCCGCAGGCGATCTCGACCGACGTGTTCGGGACGGCTCCGCGCGAGCTGACCCGGGCGATCACGCTGCGGCAGACCGTGGAGATGGTCCGTACGACGATCGAGGTGATGGAGACCGCGATCGACGAGGTCGCGGCCCCCGGCGACGAGTCGATCCTGCGGGAGGCGCTGCTGGTGTACGCCCGGGAGATCGCCTTCGCGACGGCCCAGGTGTACGCCCAGGCGGCCGAGGCGCGCGGGGCGTGGGACGCCCGGCTGGAGTCCCTGGTCGTCAACGCGGTGCTGTCGGGCGAGGCCGACGAGGGCGCCCTGTCCCGGGCCGCGGCGCTGGGCTGGAACTCGCCGGAGCACGTGTGCGTCGTCCTGGGCACCGCCCCGGACGGGGACAGCGAACTGACGGTCGAGGCGATCCGGCGGGCGGCCCGGCACCACAAGCTCCAGGTCCTCACCGGGGTGCTGGGCGACCGGCTGGTGGTCATCGCGGGCGGCAGCGACAACCCGATGCAGGTGGCGAAGTCCCTGATCGGGCCGTTCGCGGCGGGTCCCGTGGTGGCGGGTCCGGTGGTCCCGGACCTGCTGAACGCGACGAAGTCGGCGCAGGCCGCCGCGGCCGGACTGAAGGCCTGTACGGCGTGGCAGGACGCGCCGCGCCCCGTTCTGGCGGATGATCTCCTGCCCGAGCGCGCGATCGCCTCCGATCCCTCGGCGAGGGAGCAGTTGGTGGAGGAGATCTACAGACCACTGGAGGAGGCGGGTTCGGCGCTCCTGGAGACGCTGAGCGTCTACCTGGAGCAGGCGAGCAGTCTGGAAGGGGCCGCGCGGATGCTGTTCGTCCACCCGAACACGGTGCGCTACCGGCTCCGACGTGTGACCGACGTCACCGGCTGGTCACCCTCCGATGTCCGTTCGGCGTTCACGTTGCGGATCGCCTTGATCCTGGGGCGCCTGGCCGACGGCGATCCCCAGTCCTAGACTTTTGTCGGACATCAACAATTACCCCGTCGGTTCTTCGTCCCTGTCCCCACGGGCGGCGCGGGCCACATACAAGAGAGAGTGTGAGGGTGCTCGTACTCGTCGCTCCAGGCCAAGGCGCTCAGACGCCCGGCTTCCTGACTCCCTGGCTCGAACTCCCCGGCGCCGCCGAGCGCGTCGCGGGGTGGTCCGACGCCATCGGGCTCGACCTTGCCCACTACGGCACGAAGGCCGACGCGGACGAGATCCGCGACACGGCGGTGGCCCAGCCGCTGCTGGTCGCCGCGGGTCTGCTGTCCGCCTCCGCGCTCGGCACCACGACCGCCTTCGGCGCGGTCGCGGGTCACAGCGTCGGTGAGATCACGGCGGCCGCGTACGCCGGTGTACTGAGCGAGGACGACGCCCTGTCGTTCGTACGCACCCGGGGGCTCGGCATGGCCGAGGCCGCCGCCGTCACCGAGACCGGCATGGCCGCGGTGCTGGGCGGCGACCGTGACGTGGTCGTCGCGCACCTGGAGAAGCTGGGGCTGACCCCGGCGAACATCAACGGTGCGGGCCAGATCGTGGCCGCCGGCACCGCGGAGCAGATCGCCGCCCTCGTGGCCGACAAGCCCGAAGGCTCCATGAAGGTCGTCGCCCTCAAGGTCGCGGGCGCGTTCCACACCCACCACATGGCGCCCGCGGTCGCCACGCTGGAGAAGGCCGCCGAGGCCCTCGCCCCGGCGGACCCGGCGCTGAAGTACGTGTCGAACAAGGACGGTCGGGTCGTGACCACGGGCGCCGACGTCGTCGCCCGCCTGGTCGGCCAGGTGGCCAACCCGGTCCGTTGGGACCTGTGCATGGAGACGTTCGCCGAACTGGGCGTCACCGGGATCGTCGAGCTCTGCCCGGGCGGCACCCTCCAGGGTCTGGCCAAGCGTGCGCTCAAGGGCGTGCCGGCCGTCGCCCTGAAGACGCCGGACGATCTCGACAAGGCCGCCGCGCTCCTCGCCGAGCACGCGGTCTGAGAGAAGGAGCCCACACAGCATGTCGAAGATCAAGCCGGCCAAGGGCTCCCCGTACGCCCGCATCCTCGGGGTGGGCGGCTACCGCCCGGTCCGCGTGGTGCCCAACGAGGTCATCCTGGAGACGATCGACTCGTCCGACGAGTGGATCCGTTCGCGTTCCGGCATCGCCACCCGGCACTGGGCCTCGCCCCAGGAGACCGTCGCCGCGATGTCGGTGGAGGCCTCCGGCAAGGCGCTGGCCGCTGCCGGGGTCTCCCCCGAGCAGATCGGCGCCGTGATCGTTTCCACGGTGTCGCACTTCAAGCAGACCCCGGCCGTCGCGACCGAGATCGCGCACCGGATCGGGGCGATCAAGCCCGCCGCTTTCGACATCTCCGCGGGTTGTGCCGGGTTCGGTTACGGCCTGACCCTGGCCAAGGGCCTGGTGGTGGAGGGGTCGGCGCAGTACGTCCTCGTCATCGGTGTCGAGCGGCTGTCGGACCTCACCGACCTGGAGGACCGCGCGACGGCCTTCCTGTTCGGCGACGGCGCCGGCGCCGTGGTCGTCGGCCCTTCGGACGAGCCGGCCATCGGCCCCACGGTGTGGGGTTCGGAGGGCGACAAGTCCGAGACGATCAAGCAGACCGTGCCGTGGGACGAGTACCTCGGCAAGGGCGGCGGGGAGAAGTTCCCGGCCATCACGCAGGAGGGTCAGGCGGTCTTCCGCTGGGCCGTCTTCGAGATGGCCAAGGTGGCCCAGCAGGCGCTCGACGCGGCCGGGATCACCGCGGACGACCTGGACGTCTTCATTCCGCACCAGGCAAACATGCGGATCATCGACTCGATGGTGAAGACTCTGAAGCTGCCGGAGCACGTCACGGTCGCCCGTGACGTCGAGACCACCGGCAACACCTCGGCCGCCTCGATTCCGCTCGCAATGGAGCGGCTCCTGGCGACCGGTGCGGCGAAGAGCGGCGACACGGCGCTCGTCATCGGCTTCGGGGCGGGACTCGTCTACGCCGCGACGGTCGTTACCCTCCCCTAGGGTCGGGATCGCTTTCCCACCCTGAACATCCAGTAGCTAAAGAAGGAGCGCCACATGGCCGCCACGCAGGAAGAGATCCTCGAAGGTCTCGCGGAGATCGTCAACGAGATCGCCGGCATCCCGCAGGAGGACGTCCAGCTCGACAAGTCCTTCACCGACGACCTGGACGTCGACTCGCTGTCCATGGTCGAGGTCGTCGTCGCCGCCGAAGAGCGCTTCGAGGTCAAGATCCCGGACGAGGACGTCAAGAACCTCAAGACGGTCGGCGACGCCGCCGACTACATCCTGAAGCACCAGGCCTGAGCCTGACGAGCGTTTGTCGCCACCTGGCGGTGGCGCCGTGACAATTCAGCACCCCCTGAGACGTGGAGAAAGAATTCCTGTGAGCCCGACCAATCGCACCGTGGTCGTCACCGGTATCGGCGCAACCACTCCGCTGGGTGGCGACAGCGCTTCGACCTGGGAAGGTCTGCTTGCCGGCCGTTCCGGCGTATCGCCCTTGGAGGGCGAGCGTTTCGCCGAACTGCCGGTCCGTATCGCCGCGCAGGCCGCCGTGGACCCGAGCGAGGTACTGCCCCGTCCGCTGGCCCGCAAGTTGGACCGCTCGGCGCAGTTCGCCGTCATCGCGGCCCGTGAGGCCTGGGCCGACGCGGGTTACACCGCACCGGCCGGCGAGGACGAGTCCATCGCGCCCGAGCGCCTGGGTACCGTGATCGCCTCCGGAATCGGTGGCGTGACGACCCTGCTCGACCAGTACGACGTACTGAAGGAAAAGGGTGTGCGCCGGGTCTCCCCGCACACCGTCCCCATGCTCATGCCGAACGGTCCCTCGGCCAACGTCGGCCTGGAGGTGAACGCCCGCGCGGGCGTTCACACCCCGGTCAGCGCGTGTGCCTCGGGTGCCGAGGCCATCGGCTACGCCGTCGAGATGATCCGTACCGGCCGTGCCGACGTGGTCGTCGCCGGCGGTACCGAGGCGGCGATCCACCCGCTGCCGATCGCCGCGTTCGCCAACATGATGGCGATGTCCAAGAACAACGAGCACCCCGAGCAGGCCTCGCGCCCGTACGACAAGGCCCGTGACGGCTTCGTCCTCGGCGAGGGCGCCGGCGTCGTGATCCTGGAGTCCGCCGAGCACGCCGCCGCGCGCGGTGCGCGGGTGTACTGCGAGGTCCTGGGTCAGGGTCTGTCCGCGGACAGCCACCACATCGCGCAGCCGGAGCCCACCGGCCGCGGCGTCGCCGCCGCGCTGCGGAACCTGCTCGACAACACGGGGCTGGACCCGGCCGAGCTGGTGCACCTGAACGCGCACGCCACGTCCACCCCGCAGGGGGACACGGCCGAGCTGAAGGCCCTGCGCAAGGTCCTGGGCGACGACCTCGACCACATCGCGATCTCCGCGACCAAGTCGATGACCGGTCACCTGCTGGGTGGCGCCGGTGGCATCGAGACGGTGGCGACCGTGCTGGCGCTGTACCACCGGATCGCCCCGCCGACGATCAACGTCGAGGACCTGGACGACGACATCGACGCGGACATCGTTCGCGGCGAGCCGCGCAAGCTGCCCGTCGACGGTCCGATCTCCGCGATCAACAACTCCTTCGGCTTCGGCGGCCACAACGTCTCGCTGGCGTTCCGCTCCGTCTGAGTCGCACGCACCGTGTGAGAGGGGCCCCACCCGGCGGTTGCCGGGTGGGGCCCCTCTCGCGTGTCGTCCGTGCGTCGCCGGGTCAGACAACCTGGTGGAGCCAGCGCACGGGGGCGCCTTCGCCGGCGTGGCGGAACGGCTCCAACTCGTCGTCCCAGGGCTTGCCGAGCAGTTTGGCGATCTCGGCTTCCAGGTCGGTCTCGCCGTGCGCGGATCGCACGAGGGCGGCGCGCAATCGGTCCTCGGGAACAAGGATGTCGCCGTGCATTCCGGTGACGGCGTGGAAGATGCCGAGTTCCGGGGTGGAGCTGTACCGCTCGCCCTCGGAGGTCGAGCAGGGTTCGGCCGTCACTTCGAAGCGCAACAGGTGCCAGCCGCGCAGGGCGGAGGCGAGTTTCGACGCGGTGCCCGCTTCGGCCTGCCAGGAGAACTCGGCTCTCCAGGTGCCGGGGGAGGCGGGCTGTCTGATCCAGTCGAGGTTCACCCGCACCCCGAGTACGCCCGCAACAGCCCATTCCACGTGCGGGCAGAGCGCACGCGGCGCGGAATGCACGTACAGAACTCCACGTGTCGTCACCGGGACCTCCAGTGTGGGACGAGGTCGGGAATAAACTCCAGAAAACGGACAGTATGTGACGTGATGTAATTTACCGGAAATGATCTGACATTGCGTCGTGGGACGTGCGGCCGAAACGCCACGGGAAAAAGCTACCGTGCGCGGGGGGTCCCGGTGTGACGTACGGTCGCTCCGAAACCCGTGAACGCACAGCATTCACTCAGCAGGACGCCCCGGAAGGACACGGGGCGACGAGGGAGGGACCACCCGATGGGCACCACCGCTCCACGCCGTCGCGCGCGTGGGAAGCTGACGGGCGCGGTCGCGGCGGCCGCCGTGCTGGCCGGGGTGGTCACGGGTTGTGACGGCGGCGGGTCGGCGGCCGAGGGCGAGCGGGGGGCGCAGTCCGGTCCCCGCTGGAACACCGCGCCGACCTCGATCGCCGCCGTGGGCGACTCCATCACGCGCGGCTTCGACGCCTGTTCGGTGTTGGCGGACTGCCCGGAGGTCTCCTGGGCCACCGGCGACGACCCCGCGGTCGATTCCCTCGCCACCCGCCTCATCGGGGCCGCCGAGGCGCCCGCGCGCAGCTGGAACCACGCGGTGACCGGCTCGCGCATGGCGGACCTGCCAGGGCAGCTGGCTTCGGCGGCCGCGCACAAGCCCGACCTGGTCACGGTCATGGTGGGCTCCAACGACGCCTGCCGGCCGCTGGCTTCGTCGATGACCTCGGTGGCCGACTTCCGGGCCGGTTTCGAGAAGGCGCTGGCCGGTCTGCGGGCCGCGTCCCCGACCTCTCAGGTGTACGTCTCCTCGGTGCCGGACCTCCAGCGATTGTGGGAGCAGGGCAAGGACCTGCCGATGGTGCGGCAGATCTGGAAGCTGGGGATCTGCCAGTCGATGCTGGCCGATCCGCTGTCCCTGGCGACGGGTGCGACCTCGCGGCGGGAGGAGGTCCGGGCGCGGGTGGTCGAGTACAACGAGGTACTGCGCGAGGTCTGCGCGAAGGACCCGCTGTGCCGTTACGACGGGGGCGCGGTGTTCCAGTACCCGTTCTCGGCGGAGCAGTTGAGTCGCTGGGACTTCTTCCATCCGGGGAAGGACGGGCAGGCGCGGCTGGCGGAACTCGCGCACCGACAGGTGACGGCGGCGCAAGCGCCGCGTTGACGGTTGGTACGGACCGGGGACGGGGGTCAGGACCCGTCCCCGGTCCGGTTCATGGGTGGTTTCCGGCCATGCGGCGGCTCAGCGGACGTCGAGGGTGGCGGTGAGGCGGGTGTCGCCGTGCGCGTGGCTCGCGCGGACCTCGTATCCGCCGCCGATCCGCCGCCAGCCGCGCGTGTCCTCGTCCCAGATCTCGAAGGCCCGGGCGGGCAGCTCGATCTCGGTCTCGACGCTCTCGCCGGGGGCCGCCTCGACGGAGGCGAAGGCCGCCAGCCGGCTCGCGGGGCGCTCGACGGTGTCGGCGATCGGGGCGAGGTAGACCTGGACGACCTCGCGGCCGGTCCGGGCGCCGGTGTTGGTGAGGCGGACGCGGGCGGTGGTGCCGGTGACCTCCAGGGAGTCGTAGCTCCAGTCCGTGTAGCCGAGGCCGTGGCCGAACGGGTAGGCGGGGACCACGCCCCGGTCCTCGTACGCCTGATGGCCGACGAGGAGCCCCTCGCGGTACTCCAGCCTGCCGTCGGTCGGGGTGACCTCGGTGACGGGCGCGTCGGTGAGCGCGGCGGGCCAGGTGGTGGGCAGTCGCCCGCCGGGCTCCGCGTCCCCGAGGAGCACGTCGGCCAGTGCGGCGCCGCCCTCCTGCCCCGGGAACCAGGTCAGGAGCACGGCGGCCACGTCCGCGCGCCAGGGCAGTTCCACGGGGGAACCGGCGTTGACCACGACCACGGTGTTCGGGTTGGCGGCGGCGACGGCCGCGACCAGGTCGTTCTGTCGGCCGGGCAGGGTCAGGTCCGTGCGGTCGAACCCCTCGGACTCCACCCGCTCGGTGGTGGCGACGACCACCACGGCCGTGTCGGCGGCCCGTGCGGCGGCCACGGCCTCGGCGATGAGCTCGTCCGGGTCGCGCCGGGGGCCGAGGTGGAGCAGGGAGAACATGATCGCCTTGAGGGGCAGGCCGGTGATGTCGGGGACCTGGAAGGTCAGCGACACCTCGACGGGCTCGCCCGCGGTCAGCGGGAGCCGGGCACGCTCGCTGGGCGCCCCGAAGAAGGCCTCGAAGGGGTCGGCCTCGTCGCCCATCTCCTGGACGCCCTCCCAGAGGGTGCGGCCGCCGACGGCGAGGGCGAAGGCGCCGAGCCCGCGGGTGCCGAAGGCGTGCTCGCCGCTCTCGCGCGGCAGGAACGTGCCGGTGACCTCGATGCTCGCCATCGTCTCGTACGCGGCGCCCTCGGGCAGGTCGTCGCCGATCCACTGGACCTGACCGGTGGGCAGGCTGCCTTCGCCCAGGACGGCTCCGGAGGCGTCGCGGCAGACGGCGCGCAGCTCGAAGCCCTTGTCGGCGGGGACGAGTTCCTCGCTGGGGTCGGCGCCGACGCGGAAGGTGAGCGCCCCGTCGGGGAGGGCCGCGGTGAGTCCGTCGAGCGGGGAGACGATCCGTTCGGGGAAGACGGTGGCGGAGCCGCCGCCGAGGACGCGGGCGTCGCGGGCGGCGGCTCCGAGGAGGGCCACGGTGCGGCCGGAGCCGGTGTCGAGGGGCAGCGCGCGCCGCTCGCCGGAGACGATCTCGTTGCGTACGAGGACGGTGCCGCGGGCGGCGATCTCGCGGGCCAGGGCCTGTCCGTCGATCGCGGCCGGAGGGTCGGTGACGACGGCGGGGGCGCCCTCCAGGAGGCCGACGCGGGCGGCGAGCCGCAGGACGTTGCGGACGGCGTCGTCGACGGCGGACTCGGGGACCTCGCCGGCGCGGACGGCCTCGGCGAGGGCGGGGCCGTAGACGGTCTGCGGGCCGGGCATGGCCACGTCGAGGCCGCCGAGGATGTCGCCGGTCGTGGAGCGGGCGGCCATCCAGTCGGAGACGTTGGCGCCGTCGAAGCCCCACTCGGCGCGCAGGACCTCGTTGACCAGGTACGCGTTCTCGGTCATCGACGTGCCGTTGACCCGGTTGTAGGCGGTCATGATGCCCCAGGGGTGGGCGTTGGTGACGATGGCCTCGAAGGGGGCCAGGTACAGCTCGCGCAGCGGGCGGGGCGCGATGACGCAGTCGACGGTGAAGCGCTCGGTCTCGGCGTCGTTGCCGACGAAGTGCTTGACGGTGGTGCCGACACCGCCGTCCTGGACCCCGTTGACGTAGCCGGTGCCGATGGCGCCGGTGAGGTACGGGTCCTCGGAGTAGCACTCGAAGTGCCGGCCGCCGAGCGGGGAGCGGTGCAGGTTGACGGTGGGGGCGAGGAGGACGTGGACGCCCTTGCGGCGGGCCTCCTGGGCCAGGAGCCGGCCGGCGCGGCGGGCGAGGGCGGGGTCCCAGGCCGCGGCGAGCGCCGTGGGGGACGGCAGGGCGATGGAGGGGTCGTCGGCGGTCCAGCGCACGCCGCGCACCCCGATGGGGCCGTCGGACATGACCAGGGAGCCCAGGCCGATCTCCGGGAGGGCGGGCAGCGACCACATGTCCCGACCGGCCAGGAGCCGGGTCTTGGTGTCGAGGTCCAGCTTGTCGAGTGCGGCTTCCGCGGTGTCGTGGCGGACCTGTTCGGCATCGGTCACGGCCGAGCCTCCTCATCGAGTGCGGTGTGCGGGTGCGAGGTGCGGTGCGGCTTGCGGTGCGGTGCGGTGCGGTGCTGTGTGCGGTGCGGTGCGGTGCGGTGCGGTGCGGTGACCCCATCGTGGACCCGTCGCCTGGTGAACGGTAGGGTTCGTTACCTTCTTGTGATCTCGGCTTGTCGGGCGCGGATCGCGTACGGTCCTGCGGGCAGGGGTGCGAGTCGGAGGGAGTGCCGGGCCATGGTCAGGGCGAGGAGCGAGGAACGGCGCGGCGACATCGTCCGCGCGGCGGTCGAGGTGATCGCCGAACGCGGCTACCGGGGAGCGTCCCTGCACGCCGTGGCGGAACGGGTGGGCCTGACCCAACAGGGGCTGTTGCACTACTTCCCGACCAAGGAGGCGCTGCTGGTCGCGGTGCTGGAGGAGCGCGACCGCTGGGACACCGGCGGCGGCTCGCGCGCCTCGGCCGGTACCTGGCGGCTGGACCTGCTGGCCTCGCTGGTGGACTACAACGCGATGCGCCCGGGCATCGTGCAGACCTTCTCGGCGCTGCTGGGCGAGAGCGTCACCGACGGGCACCCCGCCCGGGAGTTCTTCACCGAGCGGTACGCGCAGGTCCGGGGCGAGATGGCCGCGGTGCTGCGGGCCGAGTTCGGGGACCGGCTCCCCTCGGGCCTCACCCCCGAACAGGCGGCGCCCCTGCTCACCGCGGTGATGGACGGGCTCCAGTACCAGTGGCTGCTGTCCCCCGAGTCGGTGGACATGCCGGGCGCGTTCCGCTCGTTCCTGACGCTGCTCCGCGGCGCCCCCGAGGCGCCGTAGCGACCCGGGCGGCCCTGCCGGACGGGGGTCGAGAGCCGGGCCGGCATGCTGAGCGCATGAGGATAGCCGCCGCCCAGATGACCTGCGTCCCGGCCGATGTCGACGCCAACTCCGCGAAGGCCGCCGCCCTCGCGGCCGCGGCCCGCGACCAGGGCGCCGAACTCGTCGTCCTGCCCGAACTGGCCCTGACCGGCTACGAGATCGAGGCCCTGACCGCCGACCCGGGGCTGTGGCTGACGGGCCCCGACGATCCGAGACTGGACCCCTTGCGCTCCGCCGGGATCGCCACCGCGGTCAACGCCGCGCTGCGCACCGACGGGCCGCTGCCGGCCATCGCGACCCTGGTCCACGACGCGGACGGCGCGCACGTGACGACGTACGCCAAGCAGCACCTCTTCGAGCACGAGCGGGACGCCTTCGCGCCCGGCACCGTCGACGGCCGCTTCACACTCGGCGGGATCCGCTTCTGCCTGGGCGTCTGCTTCGACAACCACTTCCCCGACCTGCCCGGCCGGGGCGCGGCCGACGGCTGCACGGTCCACCTGGCGAGTTCCCTCTACGGGACGGGCGCCGGGGTCGCGGAGCGGACCACCGTGTATCCCGGGATCGCCAAGGAGCACGGCCTGTACGTGGTCCTCGCCAACCACGTCGGACCGGCCGGCCCGTGGACCGGCTGCGGCGGGGCGGCCGTCTGGGCACCGGACGGTTCGGCGGTGGTCGAGGCCGACGACCATACGCAGGGCGTGGTGACGGCGGAGGTGCCGGCATGAGCCCCGTCCCGCCCGACCCGTCGGTGCCGCACCCCGTGGCGGGGCAGCCGCGGGTGACGCCGCTCCGGCCACTGGTGACGCCCCCGCACGGATCGGCCACGGGGCCGTGATCGCCTCCGGCGCGGTCGCGGCGATCACTTAGGCTACCCTTACTTTCTTTGCGGGGGTCGGTGCCGTGTCGCACCGCCCACCATGGGGGGTCACGGCGCGGTGGCGGCAGACCGGTTGGAGGAGCTGACGGTGGACGAGGACTTCATCGCGGCGGGCGGACACCCGCCCCACGTCCACGCGTTCCACCAGTTCCTGTACGTGCGATCGGGCGGATCGTCGTCACCGCGTGCGACCGGGAACACGAACTGACCCCGTCCGTGGCCCTGTGGATACCCGCCGGGGTGTGGCACAGCGCCCGCTTCGACAGCGACTCCCTCATCGCGGTCGAGGACTTCGACGCCGGCCTGCACGCGTTGCCGTACACCGAGGCGACCGTCGTCAACGCGACCGCCGAACAGCGCCGGTTGCTGCTGGCCCGGATGCGCAGTTCCGAGGTGCCCGAGGACGATCCGGCGGTCTTCGCGGCCCTCTGCTCGGCCCACCGCGACTGCCTCCCGCTGCCCCAACCGACCAGCCGGGCCGCCTCGACCGTCGCACGGGAGCTGGCCCGCACCCCCGCCGACCCGCGCACCGCGACCGAGTGGGCCGAGGACCTGTACACCAGCTCGACCAGCCTGCGGCGGGCCTTCCGCACGGAGACGGGCCTGGCCTTCTCGGAGTGGCGGACCCGGCTGCGGCTGAACCACTCGCTGGAACTGCTCGGGCAGGGCCAGCTGGTGAGCGTGGTCGCCGCCCGGGTCGGGTTCGTCAGCGCCAACGGCTACATCCTGGCCTTCCGCCGCCACTTCGGCGAGACGCCCGGCGCCTACACCAAGCGCTCGACCGATCCGTACGCCGCGGTGGGCTGACCGGCCGCTCCCACCGGCGCGGGGGCGGGGAGCAGGTGCCTGCCGCCCCACTCCCCGAGCGGGGCCAGGGCCGCGTTCAGTTCCCTGCCGAGCGGGGTCAGCGAGTACTCCACCCGGGGCGGCACCTCCTCGTACACCTCGCGGTGGACGATCCCGTCCGCCTCCAACTCCCTGAGCTGCGCGGAGAGCACCTTCTCCGAGACCCCCGGAACCAGCCGGCGCAGTTCACCGAAACGGCGCGGGCGCTGCTCCAACTCCCACAGCAGGGAGACCTTCCACTTGCCGTCGATCACGGACATCGCCGCGGCGATCCCGCAGTGATCCGCCCCGGGCCTTCGTGTCATCGCCATCGCGCACCCCTCCCACCTGTTCGCTCACCTCGGGGTAACCACCCACTCCGAAGTGCGTACTTGAGCGTCTCACGGCCTGCGACCAGGCTGAACGTCATGACCGACAACCTCGTGAAGACACCGCTCACCCTCCTCGGACTCGGCGACATGGGCACCGCCCTCGCCCGCACCTGACTGGCCGCCGGCCACCCCCTGACCGTCTGGAACCGCACCGCGGCCAAGGCCGAGGCCCTGGCCGCCGAAGGCGCGCGCGTCGCCGCGACCGCCGCCGAGGCGGTCGCCGCGAACGGCCTGGTCGTCCTGTGCCTGCTCGACGACGACTCCGTCGGCTCGACCCTCGACGGGATCGACCTCACGGGCAGGGACCTGGTCGACCTCACCACCGGCACCCCCGCGGAGGGTCGCTCCCGCGCCGCCTGGGCCGAGGAGCGCGGGGCCCGGTTCGTCGACGGCGGCATCATGGCCACCCCGTCGATGATCGGGGTCCCGGAGGCCGGCGGTTACGTCTTCTACAGCGGCTCCCGGGCCCTCTTCGACCACCACAGGGCGACGCTGGAGGTACCGGGCGGGGCCCGCTTCGTCGGCGAGGACCCGGGGCACGCGGCCCTGCACGACGTGGCGTTGCTCAGCGCGATGTACGGGCTGTTCGCGGGGATCTCGCACGCCTACGCCCTGATCGACGGCGAGGACGTCGCCCCGAAGGACCTGGCGCCGCTGCTGTCGGAGTGGCTGGGCGCGATGGGCTTCTTCGTCGGCAACGCCGCCGACCGGTTGACCTCGGGGGACTTCACCACCGCGGTGGTGTCGAACCTGTCCATGCAGGTCGCAGCGAGCGGGACCCTGGTGCGCACGGCCGCGGAGCAGGGGGTCGACGCCAAGCTCATCACCCCGTACCTGGACCTGATGCGCGAGCGGTTGGAGGCCGACCCGGCGGCCCACGCGGGCGAGGACACGACCGGGGCGATCACCCTGCTGCGCCGCCGGCCCGGACGGGACCGACGCGGGCTCTAGGAGTAGGCGGGCGGCGGCGGGCCGAAGCCGGTGGCCTGCGGCGCCGGGGGGCCCGGGGCGGGTTCTTCGGGGCCGGCTCCCCCGTCGGGGCCCTCGGGTTCGGTGTCCGCGCCCACGAGGTCGCGGGCCATCAGGGTGGCTCCGGCCACGGCGCCCGGCATCAGGAACACCGCGACCAGCGGGACGAGGAACGCCAGCACCAGCGGGACGCCGAAGCCGAGCGCCATCGCGCGCCGGGACCGCAGCAGGACCAGTTGCTCGTCGAGGTCGACGCGGCGGCGCTGGAGGGCGACCGAGGTGAGTTCCTGGGTGAGGAAGTAGCCGGAGACGCAGAACCCGATCGCCGGGACCACGGTCTGCCCGAGCACGGGGATGAACCCGAGGGCGAACAGCAGGATCCCGTACAGCACCACCCGGCCGAGCAGGCGGACGCTGTCGCGGGCGGAGATCCACAGGTCCTGCCACAGGCTTCGGCCGGACTCGGGGACCTCGCCGCCCTCGGACCGGTCGACCTGTTCGGAGAGAGACTCGTAGAAGGGCTGGCCGACCAGCAGGGTCACGGCGGTGAAGGTGATCACGGCGAGGAAGAGCCCGAAGCTGAAGACCAGCGCGGTCAGGAAGCCGCGGAACAGGCTCAGCCAGGGCGAGCCCCAGTCGTCGGCGAAGGGGGTCAGCCAACCGACGAGGTCGTCGGCGCCGTATCCCAGCCCGATGAGTGCGCCCGCGTACAGCACCAGCGCGACCAGTCCCGGCAGCAGGCCGACGCCGAACCACCGCCCGTGGCCGAAGACCCACCGCTGGCCGGCGAGCAAGTACCGCAATCCCCCCGCGAAAGCACTCATGCGCGCAGTTTACGGCGAAGGCCGCGCCCCCTGAGGGGCGCGGCCTTCGCGATGAGCGGGGTGCGGGATCAGACGGCCAGCTCGACCGTGATGTTGCCGCGGGTCGCCTTGGAGTACGGGCAGACCTGGTGGGCCTTCTCGATGAGGTCCTTGGCGGTGGCGGCGTCCACGTTCGGGATCGACGCCGAGATCTTGACGATCAGGCCGAAGCCGTCGTCGTTCTTGCCGATGCCGACCTCGGCGGTGACCGTCGAGCCGGAGATGTCGGCGTTCTCGTTCTTGGCGACGACACCCAGGGCGCCCTGGAAGCAGGCGCTGTAGCCGGCGGCGAACAGCTGCTCCGGGTTGGTGCCGGCGCCGCTGCCACCGAGCTCCTTCGGCGGGTTCACCACGACGTCGAGCTTGCCGTCGTTGGTGGCGACGCGGCCGTCACGGCCGTTCTCGGCGGTGGCGACAGCGGTGTACGCGACATCGGACTGCTGGATGGACATGTAAGAAGATCCTCCTGGTAATCGCCGTGACTCGCGCCCACGATCACGACGGTGTGCAGTGAGCCTAACCGGTGAAAGAAACGATCATCTTTCCGGTGTTCTCGCCGCGCAGCATTCCGAGGAAGGCCTCGGTCGCGTTCTCCACGCCCTCGTGGACGGTCTCGTCGTAGCGCAGCTCGCCGGAGCGCAGCCAGCCCGCGACGTCCTGGACGAACTGCTGCTGGATGTCGGCGTGGTCGCCGACCAGCACGCCCTGAAGGCGCAGGCGCTTGCCGATGACCTGCACGAGGTTGCGCGGGCCGGGGGTGGGCTCGGTGTCGTTGTACTGGGCGATGGCACCGCAGAGGGTGGCGCGGCCGTGCACCTTGAGGGAGGAGATCGCGGCTTCCAGGTGGTCGCCGCCGACGTTGTCGAAGTAGACGTCGATGCCCTCGGGGGCGGCTTCCTTCAGCTGCTCGCCGACGGGGCCGTTCTTGTAGTTGAAGGCGGCGTCGAAGCCGTACTTCTCCGTGAGGAGGGTCACCTTCTCGTCCGAGCCGGCCGAGCCGATCACCCGGGAGGCGCCCTTGATCTTGGCGAACTGGCCGACCAGGCTGCCGACCGCGCCGGCCGCGCCGGAGACGAACACGGCGTCGCCCTCCTTGAAGGAGGCGACCTCGAAGAGGCCGGCGTAGGCGGTCAGGCCCGGCATGCCGAGCACGCCGAGGTAGGTGGAGAGCGGGGCGAGCGAGCCGTCGACCTTGGTGGCGTGCTTGGCGTCCAGCTCGGCGTACTCGCGCCAGCCGAGGCCGTGCAGGACGTGGTCGCCGACCGCGAAGCGCTCGTCGGCGGAGGCGACGACCTCGCCGACCGCGCCGCCGTCCATCGGCTTGTCGAGCTGGAAGGGCGGTACGTAGGACTTCACGTCGTTCATCCGGCCCCGCATGTACGGGTCGACGGACATGTGGAGGTTGCGCACGAGGATCCGGCCGGGCGAGGGCTCCGCGTTCACGGGGACCTCGCGCAGGGCGAAGTCCTCGGCGACGGGCCAGCCCTGCGGGCGGCGGACGAGGTGCCACTCGCGGCTCACGGCGGGGATCTCAGACATGGTGCGCTCCTGACGCTCGGGGTGAAGGGCGGAAGAAAATGCTTCACAACGTGAAACAACCATGCTCCTGGATATTTCATGTTGTCAAGTAAATGGGTACGCTGGATCCATGCCCAGTCGTCGCGCAGACCCACTGACCCTTGAGGTCGTCGAGCTCATCGGCGACGTCGTGGCCCGCTACCACCAGGAATACGAGCACGCGGCGGCCAGCCACCAGCTCACCGGAGCCCAGGCCAGGGTGTTGAACCTGCTCTCCCTGGAACCGACGGCCATGCGCAAGATCGCGCAGAAGCTGAAGTGCGAGCCGTCGAACGTCACCGGCATCGTGGACCGGCTGGAGAGCCGCGGCCTGGTGGAGCGGCGCCCGGACCCGGCCGACCGCCGCGTGAAGCTGGCCGCCGCCACCGAGGAGGGGCTCCAGACCGCGGACCGGCTGCGCGAGTCGCTGGACTTCGCGCGCGAACCGCTGGCCGGCCTGTCCACGGCCGAGCGGACGGCGCTGAGGGACCTGCTCAGGCGGATGCTGGGCTGAGCCCCGGCCCCCCGCCCCTCAGCAGAGGAACCAGATCCAGCACTCGCTCTTGGTCGGCGTCGGCGTGGGGGTCGGCTTCGGGGTCGCCGTGGGCTTCGGCTTCGCGGTCCCGGACGACGTGCTCGGCGACGGCTGTCCGGAGGTCGAGGGCTTCGCGGACGGGCCCGGTCCCGGGCCGGCGGTCCGCGAGGACGACGGCGCCGACGACGACTCCTCGGGGGCGGAGGCGCTCCCCTCGGGCCCCGGCGCCGCGGTCCCGCTCGGCGACCCGGTGGGACCGGTCGTCCGCGTGGCGATCACGGAGGCCTTCGTGCTCCCGCCGCCCTTGGACGGCGCCGAGGGCGCGACCGTGCTCGGCAGGGCGGGAGCGGGGACCGGCTGCTGCGGCCCCGTGTCGTCGGTCAGCACGACCTCGGTCGCCCGGTCCGTGCGCTCCTCGTCGGTCGCCATCCGGGCCAGCGCCACGGACCCGCCGGTGGCCAGGGCCAGCCCGAGCCCGACGGCGAGGACGGTCCGGCGCCTGCGGTTCGCGGAGCGGCGCCGTGCGCCGGACCGGCCGTCGGCCGGGCCGGACAGTGTGACGAGCGACTCGACGTACGCCTCGGAGGCCTCGGGCCGCTCCCGGGCGGGCTCGGGATAACCGGGCTCGACGTACCCCGGTGCCGCGTGGTCGACGTGGCCGGGTGCCGCGTACTCGGACGCCACGTACGCGGAGGCCGCGTACTCGGAGGCCGGACGCACGGGCTCGTCGTACCCCGGCGGCGCGTACTGCGGCTCCGCGTACCGCGGCGCCTGCTCCGGTCGCGCGTACGGCGAGGCGTGTCCCGGCTCCGGGTACCCGGGCTCGGCGTACCCGGCCGGGGCGGCGGGGGCGGTCGGCGCCGCGGGGGTCAGGTATTCGGCCGGGGTTCCGCACCCGGCGCACGCCAGTGCGCCATTGAGGTGTCTCCGGCAGGCGTGGCAGAAGTTCATGGCGCCCGCAGGCTATGCGGCGAGGGAGCACATCCGGGCCCCGGGAACGTAAGGATTCTGTGTGGAATCGTGGACTCCATGACGCTGAACCACGGCCCGACCACCCCGGGCCCCTTCGGCCCGGCCGGTTTCCAACTGGTGCTGTTGCGCAGAATGGCCGACTTCCGGCCGGACCTCGCCGAGGCGGCCCGGCTGCGCCTCGGCGCCTCGCTCGCGGAGCAGCGGGCGGCGAACAAGCGCTGGCAGGCCATGGTCCGGTCGCCGCGCTCGCGCGGTGCGCTGGCCCGCTACCGGTCGGTGCTGGGCCCGGCGGAGTCCACCGGGCGTCGCAGGATCGGCGACCTGGAGTGCGAGGCCCTGCTGTGGCCGGTGCCCCTCTGGCCCGACCTGCGCTTCGAGGTGCTGGCCGCGCCCGACGGGGCGGTGTGGAACGAGTGGCTGGTACGGGCCCCGGGCGCGCCCGCGCCCGTCCTGGAGACGGCGGCGGACCTGCTGCCCTGGTCCGCGACGGTGGACGAGGTGGCGCGGGCCTTCGCCCCGGTTCGGCCGATGGAGGGAACCGCGCCGACACGGTGGCGGCTGGCGTTCGCCGTGTCGGGGGCGCCGTACGTCGCGGAGTTCACCTACGGGCTGCTCCAGGAGGTCCGGCCCGGCGGCAGCTGACCGGGCCGGGTGCGGGCGCGCGGGGTCAGGGGCGCAGGAAGGCCCGGATGCCCGCGGAGGTGGCGTCGTCGCCGAGCAGGTCGTTGTGCCCCAGGCAGCCGACGGGGGTGTTGGCGGCCCCGGTCAGCGGGACGCTGTTGTCGGGGTTGACGACCTCGTCGCAGTTCGACCAGAAGGTGGCGTACGCGACCGCGCCCGGCGTCTCGTCGCCCGCGGCCAGGTTCTTGACGACGTACGAACCGGGCGTCATGTCCCGGCAGGCCTGGTCCCACAGGGCGCAGCCCCAGGCGATGGAGGTGCCGTGGTTGGGGCCGGCCAGCGAGACCAGGTGGTCCACCGTCGCGCCGCCGCCCCCGTAGGTGACGTACCAACGACTGACGAGGGATCCGAAGGAGTGCGCCACGATGTCCACGCGGGCCGCGCCGGTCTCCCGGCGGACCTGCTCGACGTACGCGCCGAGCCTGCCGGCGAGGACCTCGTTGACGGACTGGTGGGTGTCGTACCCCCAGGAGTACAGCTGCGCGTCGGCGTACCCGTCGGCGCGCAGGTCCTCCCGCAGCGACCCCCAGACGCCGGGGTCGGCGTTGTAACCGTGCACCAGGACCACCGGATTTCGGGCGGGAGCCTGCCGGGGAGCGGCCTGGTCGGCGGCCCGGGCCGGGAAGGGCGCGAGCAGGGCCAGGCAGAGCGTCAGGAGCGCCAGGAATCTCTGGCGGGGCGTCAGCATCGGGTCCCCTTTACCTTGTTACGCGCGAGTAGCGCGGACGGTGCGCGCATCGTGCTGCCTGTCGGTACAGAAATCCACCCCCGTGCAGCACCTCTCGACCCCTCAGGCACACCCCACCCGGAGCATTCCAACGGGCGGTATACCCCATTTACCCGAGAAGATATGGATTGCGACCGGCATCCGTCGGTCTCCTTGCGTCAGCGCACTCGGGAGGATCCGCCGTGACCGTCAGCCTTGACCAGTTGCGCCGCTGCCACGTCGCCGTCGACCTGGGGGCGGCCAGGACCCGCGTGTACGTGAAGGGCGCCGGCCTCGTCGTCGACGAGCCCAGCGTCGCCGCCGTGAACACGCGCACCGGTGCACTCATCGCCGTGGGCACCTTCGCCGAACGGATGACCGGCCGCACACCCGACTACATCCGGGTCGTGCGCCCCGTCTCCGGCGGCACCGTCGTCGACATCGAGATGGCCCAGCGGATGCTGCGTCACCTCCTCGGCGAGAAGCTGCGGCGCGCCCTGCGCCGCAAGCCCCGGCTGCGGGCCGCGGCCTGCACCCCGCACGACGCCGATCCACTGGCCCAGCGGGCCACCGTGGAGACGCTGGTCGGACTCGGCGCCCGGCGTGTCGAACTCGTCGACACCCTGATCGCGGCGGCCGTCGGCTGCGGCCTGCCCGTGGAGCAGCCGACCGCGACCATGATCATGGTGTGTGGGGCGGCGGCCACGCAGGTGGCGGTCCTCTCCCTCGGCTCGATCGTCACGGCCGAGCGGATCCCCGTCGGCGGCGAGGCCATCGACCACGCGATCGTCCAGCACCTGCGGCACGCGCACGAACTGATGCTGCCCAGCCAGGCCGTCCGGCCGCTCCAGCTGGCCCTGCACGGCAACGGCATCACCCCCGACGGGCCGGCCTCCACCCTCATCCACGGCCGCGACGTGGCCACCGGGCTCGCCCGCTCGGTACAGGTGGACACCGCCGCGGTCCGCGACGCGATCTTCACCCCGCTGACCGCCGTCCTCGACGGGATCGGCAAGGTGCTGCGGGACTGCCCTCCGGACCTGGTCGCGGACCTGACGGACCGAGGGATCATGATGGTGGGAGGCAGCGCCCTGCTGCCGGGCCTGGACCAGATGCTGCGGGACGCGACCGGGATGCCCGTCGCCATCGCGGAACGGCCCGACGTGTGCGCCGTTCTGGGTCTCGGCGCGATGCTCGAAGGAAAGATCGCCCCCATGGTTCTCAACCCGCTGGCCGGATGACGCTGGATCCCCAGGGGACCGCGGCCGAACGGTCCGCCCTGCCCGCCCTGCTGGAGGCGGTGCTCTCGGTCGGCTCCGAACTGGAGCTGCGCACCACCCTCCAGCACATCGTGGAGTCGGCCGCCGCACTGTGCGGCGCACGCTACGGCGCGCTCGGGGTCGTCGACCCCGAGCGCGCCCGGCTGACCGAGCTGTTCACCGCCGGACTGACCGAGGCCGAACGGGCCGCGATCCCCCGGCTCCCCGACGGCCGGTCCGGGGTCCTCGGAGCGCTGATCACGGACGCCCGGCCGCTGCTGTTGGACGACCTCGCCCAAGACCCCCGCTCGGTGGGCCTCCCACCCGGCCACCCGCCCATGCGCACCTTCCTCGGGGTGCCGATCCGGGTGCACACGGAGGTCTTCGGCAACCTGTACCTCACCGAGAAGCAGGGCGGCGGCCCGTTCACCGACGAGGACCTCGCGCTGCTGCGCGTCCTGGCCTCGCAGGCGGGGATAGCGATCGGCAACGCCCGGCTGTACGAGACCGCGCGCCGCCGGGAGCGCTGGATCGAGGGCGCCGCCGCCGTGACCACGGCCCTGCTGGCGGGCCGCCCGGCGGCGGACGCGCTGATGTGCGTGGCCGAACGGGCCCGGCTGCTCGCGGACGCGGCGGCCGGCGTCGTCCTCCAGCCGACCCCCGAAGGCGGCATGGAGATCGTGGCGGCCTCCACGCACGGCGACCCCGGCGACATGGTCGGCACCGCCATCGCCCCCGGCTCTGCGGTCCTGGAGCAACTTCTGGGCGGCGAGCCCGTCTTCATAGAGGACTCGGCGACGGATCCGCGGATGACCACGCACGTGCGGGTGCGGTTCGGCCCCAGCATGATGCTCCCGTTGCAGAGCGGCGGTCAGCTCATCGGCACGCTGGCGCTGCCCCGGGAGCGGGGCGGGCGGCCGTACGACGCGGTGGACCGGCTGCTGGCCTCGCAGTTCGCCTCCCAGGCGGCGCTGGCGCTCGTCCTCGCGGACGCGCAGCACGACCGGGAGCAGTTGGCCGTGTACGAGGACCGCGACCGGATCGCGCGGGACCTGCACGACCTCGTGGTCCAGCGGCTGTTCGCGACGGAGATGATGCTGGAGAGCACCAAGAAGCGCTCGGCGGCCGCCCCCGCCGGGGACACCGTCGGCGACGAACTCGGCCGGGCCGTCGACGAACTGGACTCCACGATCCAGGAGGTCCGCACGGCCATCTTCGCCCTCCAACAGCCGCCCACCGACGCCCCGACCACCTTCCGCGGCCGGGTGCTGCGCGAGACGGGCGGCGCGGCGGTGCTGCTGGGCTTCCAACCGTCCGTGCACTTCGAGGGCGCCGTGGACACCCTGCTCACCGAACCGGTGGCCGGCGACCTGCTGTCCACCCTGCGCGGGGCCCTGGCCGCGGCCCACCGCCGCACCGACGTCACCTCCATCCGGGTCGCGGTGGACGCCGGCCCGACCCGGGTCAGGCTGACGGTCTCCGACGACGGCCGCACCGAGACGGGCACCCGGGGCACGACCCTGACCTGGGAGTCCCCGCTCCGGTCACAGCACTAGGCAGTGTTCGCGGCGCGCAGGGCGATGCGGGTGCTGGACTGGGCCACCCCGGTCTCCCGCTTGAGGCGGCGCAGCAGCGCGTCGAGGGCCGGCGCGTCGGCGACGCGGGCCCGCACGAGGTAGTCGTACTCCCCGGTGACGTGCACGACCTCGGTGATCCCCGGCAGCCGGGCGACCCGCTGCTCGAACTCCTCGTTGGTGACGTCCTGGCGCAGGGTGAGGTCGATGAAGACGACCAACCCGCCCCGGGTGTCGGCCGCCGGGTCGACCACGACGGTGAATCCGAGGATCACCCCGTCCCGGCGCATCCGGCGCACACGGTCGGCGGTGGCGTTGGCGCTGAGTCCGACGCGGACGCCGAGGTCGCGGTACGAGATCCGCGCATCCTGCTGAAGGATGCCGAGGATCTCCCTGTCCAGACGGTCCATGCCGCGATTGTCGCAGCGCCGGCCGATATCCGCCGCCGTCCGCGGGGGTGCCCGCCGCATCCTCACGGGCATGAGCGAACTGATGGCTCCCGCGGTGTCGGGGGCGGTGGCGGGCCTGGGCGTGGCGGTGCCGATGGGGGCGATGAGCGTGCTGCTGCTCCAGGAGGCGATGCGGCATCGCGGCGCGGCCGTCGCCGCGGCGGCGGGCATCGCGGTGGTGGACCTCGGTTACGCGGCGCTCGCGACGGTGCTCGGGCCCCGGCTCGCCTCCCACGTCGGGCCCGTCGAGGCCTGGGTCCGACTGGCGTCGGCCCTGATCCTGCTGGTGATCGCCGCGCGTGGGCTGCACTCCGCGCGCGGCCCCCGCCTCCCGCAGGTCACGGCCCCGCCCACGCGATCCCCGGCGCCCGCGGCACCCGCGGCACCCGCCGCCGCCTCGCCGGCGGTCGGCTCGGGGGCCGCCGGGCCGGGCAGGGCCGCCGGGCCGGGCAGGGCCTTCGGCCGGTTCGTCGCCCTGACCGCCGTGAACCCCACCACCGCGCTCTACTTCGCGGCGCTCACCACCGCCCAGGGCGGCGGTCTGCGCAGCGGCCCGACCGGAGCCGCCTTCCTCGCGGGCGTCGCCCTCGCCTCCCTGCTCTGGCAGCAGTTCCTCGTCGTCCTCGGCTCCTTCGCCGGGGCCAGGGTCTCCCCCACCGTCCGCCTGTGGACCTTCCGCCTCGGCCACGGTCTCGTCGCCGCCTACGCCCTGAAGATCGCCTTCCCCCTCCCCCGGACCTGAGCCGGGCCGGGCACCGGGGCGTGGGCCGGCGCCCGGGCGAGGATCTTGTTCACCCTCTAGGGTGAGCCCGTGACCCGCCTCTCGGCCCGCGCGGCCATCGCCTCCCTCGCCGACCCCGGCAGTTTCGTCGAACTCCCCGTACCGCCGCGGGAGTCCCCGGCCGACGGCCCGCTCGCGTGGAGCGGGTACGACGACTCCCGCGCCCGCGCCGAACTGCGGACCGGCGAGCGGGAGTCCGTCGTCACCGGGACCGTCCGCATCGGCGGTCACGAGGCGACCCTGATCTCCTTCGAGTTCGGCTTCCTCGGGGGGTCGCTGGGCGAGCGCACCGGAGACCGGCTCGAAGCCGCGTACAGCCATGCTCGCGCGCACCGGCTCCCCCTGGTGTCCCTGATCGCCACCGGCGGTTCCCGGATGCAGGAGGGGATGCTCGCCCTGACCCAACTCCAGCGGGTGGCCCGGCAGTCCGTGCTGACCCGCGCCGCCGGGCTCCCGCAGATCACGGTCCTGCGGGACCCGACCACGGGCGGCGGTTGGGCGACCCTCGGGGCGGGCGCCGACGTGGTGCTCGCGCTCCCCGGGGCGCAGGTCGGCTTCGCCGGGTCCCGGGTGCGGCCTGCCGACGCGGACCCGGCGGCCTACACCGCCGAGGGGCAGTACGCGGCCGGGCACGTGGACGCCGTGGTGCCCGCGGCGTCGTTGCCGGGCACCGTGACGGACTGGCTGCGCCTGCTGGCCGCGCCCCGGTCGACCGCACCGGTCGAGCCGCCGGCGGCGCTGGCGGACGCGACGCCGCCCGCGACGGGCTGGGAAGCCGTCGGTCAGGCCCGGCATCCGGACCGGCCGCGCGCCCGGGCGTACCTCGACGCGTACTTCGCGCTGCGCCTGCCCCTGTCGGGGGACCGGGCGGGCGGCACGGATCCCGGGATGCTGTGCGGGTTCGGGCTGCGGGAGGGGCGGGCCGTCGCGTACGCCGCCCAGTGCGGCACCGCCACCCGCCCGGCGGGCTACCGGACGGCGGCCCGTGTCATCCGCCTCGCGAACCGGCTCGGGATCCCCGTGCTGACCCTGGTGGACACCCCGGGCGCGGCCAACGACGCCGCCGCCGAACACGCGGGCGCCGGCGCGGCGATCGCGGACACGTTCGCGGCGGTGGCCGGGGCCTCGGTACCGGTGACCACCCTGCTGATCGGCGAGGGCGGATCGGGCGGGGCCCTCGCCCTGGCCGCGCCGGGGAACACCTGGGTCACCCCGGACAGCTACTTCTCGGTGATCGCACCGGAGTTGGCGGCGGCCATCCTCAAACGCCCCGCCGACCAGGCCCCGGCCACCGCGGACCAGCTCCGCGTCCGCCCCCAGGACCTGGTGGCCCTGGGGGTGGCGCGCGGCGTGGTCGCGGCGAAACCCTGAGGGTCAGCGCCGGGCGCGCGGGCAGCTCGACAACAGGACCGGTGCGCGGGCCGAGGCCGGGGCCGTGACCGCCGGACGTCCCGGACCACCCGCGGGTCCCGGCCCCGCCGCCCCGTCCGACCCCGCGCCGGACCCGGGATCAGGCCTGCGGCGACCTGGCGTCGTACCGGGCGAACCCGCGCCACCACGAGGCCAGCAGACCCACCACCAGGACGCAGGCCAGTCCCCCGCCCGTGATCGCCACGGCGGGCGAGGTCAGGTCGGCCACCGTCCCCGCGAGGAAGTCCCCGAGTCGGGGCCCGCCCGCGACGACCACGATGAAGACGCCCTGGAGCCGGCCCCGCATCTCGTCGGGGCTGGCGGCCTGCATCATCGTGGAGCGGAACACCATGGAGATGGTGTCGGAGCAGCCGGCGAGGGCGAGGAAGAACAGCCCGAGCCACAGGTTCCGGGTCAGCCCGAAGACGGCGATGGCCAGCCCCCAGGCGGCGACGGACAGGAGGATGGCCAGGCCGTGCCGCCTGATCCGCCCCAGCCAGCCGGAGAACACCCCGCCCAGCAGCGCCCCGACGGCCGGCGCCGCCACCAGCAGGCCGACCGTCTTGGCGTCGCCGCCGTACCAGAGTCCGGCGATCGCCGGGAACAGTGCCCGGGGGTGGGCCAGCACCATGGCCGCCATGTCGGAGAAGAAGGTCATCCGGATGTTGGGCCGGGTCCCGAGGAACCGCAGCCCGTCCAGCACGGAGGCCCGGCCCCGGACCCCTTCGGCCCGGTCGGGCTTCATCGAGGGCAGCCGCCACATCGCGTAGAGGGCGGCGCAGAAGGTGACGGCGTCGACCAGGTAGGCGGCCTGGTACCCCCACCAGCCGACGACGAGCCCGCCCAGGACGGGCCCGATCATCGTGCCGGAGGTCATCGTGACGGAGCCCAGGGCGTTGGCCGCCGGGAGTTGCTCGGCCGGCAGCAGCCTCGGGATCATCGCCGACCGGGCCGGCCCGTTGAGCGCCCCGCAGACCGCCTGAAGCGCGACGATCGTGTAGAGCAGCCAGACCCGGTGGTAGTCGAGGAGCGCGGCGGCGGCCAGCGCGACGGACAGGACCGCCAGTCCCGTGGAGCTGTGGAGGCCGAGCTTGCGCCGGTCCACGGTGTCCGCGATGGCGCCGCCGTAGAGACCGAAGACCACGAGCGGCACGAGGGAGAAGAGCCCGACGAGCCCCACCGAGAAGCTCGACCCGGTGATCTCGTAGACCTGGAGGGAGATGGCCAGGGCGGTCATCGCCTGGCCCATCCAGGAGATGGTCCCGCCGACCCACAGCCGCCGGTAGTCCGGGGAGGTGCGCAGCGGGGTCAGGTCGGCGAATATGCGCCGCTCGGGTCGGGGAGGGGACGTCGTACCGGTCACATCGGATGATAACCAGCGGCCCGCGCGCGGCCCGCGTCCTTTTCCCGCCTGTTCACGCCCGCGCAACAGCCGCCCCACCGGAAACGGGCACCCCACCCCGAGTCGGGTCTTGCCGCTAACTCGCCATTATCACCGGACATTTGACCGAATCGGCGTACCCTCCTCGCCTCCCGCTCGGCCCATGATGAAAAGACTCGTATGTCCAGGGAGGCGTAGTGATCGAACCTGGCAACAGCACCACGAGCACCAGTCACACCGGCGTCCGCGCCGCGGACAGCGGCGGTCTGCACCTCATGGGCGGCGTCCCGGCCCCCCTCACGCTCGGGATCGAGGAGGAGTTCCTCCTCGTCGATGCCCGCACCCTGCGCGTGGTCCCGGCCGCACCTCTCGTCCTCGCCACCGCCGCGGGGCTCCCGCACGAGCTGCACCCCGAGGGGACCCGCTACCAGGTGGAGATCGCCACCCCGATCGCGGACTCGGCGATCACGCTGCGGGCGGAGCTCAGCGCCCTGCGGCGCTCCCTCGGCGCGGCGGCCCGCGCCCACGGCTGCCGGCTGTTGGCGGCGCCCTCGCCGATCCTGGCCGTGGAGGGCCCGCTGCACCTGACCGACGACGAACCCCGCCAGCGCGAACAACACCGCCGGTTCGGCGCCCTGACCGACACCCTGGTCAGCTGCGGACGCCACATCCACATCGGCACCCTCGACGTGGACACCGCCGTGGCGGTGTCCAACCGGGTCAGACCCTGGCTGCCCACACTGATCGCGCTGGCGGCCAACTCGCCCTTCTGGGGCGGCCGTGACACCGGCCACTCCAGCTGGCGCGCGATGGCCTGGGCGGGCTGGCCCTCGGCGGGCCTGCCCCCGCACTACACGTCCACGGCCCACTTCCGACGCTCGGTACAGACCCTGCTCGGCTCCGGGGCCGCCCTGGACACCAAGATGGTCTACTGGGACCTCCGCCCGTCCGGGCACTGGCCGACGCTCGAAATCCGGGCGCCCGACATGTCCTCGGACATCGACTCGGCCATCCTCCAGGCGGAACTGGCCCGCGCCCTGGTGGCCACGGCCCTGCGCGAGATCGCCGAACACGTCCCCGACCCGCCGGTGCGGGACGACGTACTGCGCCTGGCCCGCTGGCGGGCGGCCCACGACGGCCTGGAGGGCTTCGGCCTGGACCCGTACTCCGGCACCGAACTCCCCGCGGCCGACCTGGCGGAAGCCCTGTTCGACCGGGTCGCCCCGGAACTGGCGGCGGCCGGCGACCTCGACCACGCGGCCAAGGCCCTGGCCGGCCTGTTGCGCGACGGCTCGGGCGCCCACCGCCAACGCGTGGCGTACGCCCGCCGCCAGGACCTGATGGACGTACTGCGCCTCGTGGCGGACGACACGGAGGACGACTAAGCACGGCCCGACCGCCAACCGCCAACCGCCGACCGCCGGCCCCGGATGCCGGGTCGGTGGTCGGGGGCGGGTCGGCGGGACACCGGGTCGGGGCCGGGTCGGCCACCGGGCCGCGGGTCGGCGGGCCTCGCCCGTACCTCGCGCACGGGGCGGGCCGCCTCCGTCCGGTTGACCGCCTGGCGCGCCGACCCTCCGGGGCCCCCGGGCGGCTGGAAGCATGCGGCAATGGCTTCCCCAAGCACGGCCGAGAGTTCGGCGAAGGCGCGGCTCGTCCTGCTGACGCTCGCGTCCGGTCAGTTCCTGATGGCGCTCGACAGTTCCGTCATGAACGTCTCCATCGCCACGGTGGCGGAGGACGTGGGCACGACCGTGACGGGCATCCAGGGCGCGATCACCGCCTACACCCTCGTGATGGCCATGTTCATGATCCCCGGCGGCAAGGTCGGGGCGCTGATCGGCCGCAGACGCGCGTTCATGATCGGCTGCGGTGTGTACGGGGTCGGCTCCCTCACCACCGCGCTCGCACCGAACCTGCCCGTGCTGCTGCTGGGCTGGGCGTTCCTGGAGGGGCTCGGAGCCGCGCTCATCCTGCCCGCGATCGTGGCGCTCGTCGCCGGCAACTTCTCCGTCGAACGCCGGCCCGCCGCCTACGGACTCGTCGTCGCGGCGGGGGCCGTGGCCATCGCGGTCGGACCGCTCATCGGCGGTGTCGCGACGACGTACTTCTCCTGGCGGTGGGTCTTCGCCGGCGAGGTCGTGGTGGTGCTCGGCATCCTCGTGCTCGCGCGCCGCATCGCGGACGCCCCGCCCGGTGAACGCCGGAGCGTCGACTACGTGGGCGCCGTCCTCTCCGCGCTCGGGCTCGGGATCTTCGTCTACGGCGTGCTCCGGTCCGACGAGTGGGGCTGGTTCCAGCCGAAGCCCGACGCGCCGTCGTGGATCGGGGTGTCCCTGACGACATGGCTGATGCTGGCGGGTCTGCTGCTGATCCGGATCTTCCTCCACTGGGAGGCGAGGGTCGTCGAGCGCGGCGGGGATCCCCTCGTCGATCCCGGCATGCTGCGGAACAGGCAGCTCACCGGCGGCCTGACGATGTTCTTCTTCCAGTACCTCGTGCAGATGGGCGTGTTCTTCGTCGTCCCGCTCTACCTGTCCGTCGCCCTGGGCCTCACCGCGCTGGAGACCGGCGCCCGTCTCCTGCCGCTCTCGGTGAGCCTGCTGGCCGCCGCGACCCTGATCCCGCGCTTCCTCCCGGACGTCTCGCCGCGGCGGGTGGTACGGCTCGGCACCCTCGCGCTGCTCGCGGGAGCGGTGGTGCTGATGGCCGCGCTCGACGCGGACGCCGGAGCGGAGATCGTCACCCTCCCCCTCCTGCTGATCGGGCTGGGCATGGGCGCGCTGGCATCCCAGCTCGGGTCGGTCACCGTGTCCGCGGTACCGCAGTCCCAGAGCGCGGAGGTCGGCGGCGTACAGAACGCCGTCACCAACCTCGGCGCCTCGATCGGCACGGCACTCGCCGGATCGATCATGATCGGCGCGCTGACGACGTCCTTCCTGACCAACGTCGAGGCGAATCCGGCGGTCCCGGACAGCGTCAAGAGCCAGACGACCGTCCAGCTCCAGAGCGGCGCGCCGTTCCTGTCCGACGCCCAGCTCAAGACCGCCCTGGACGAAGCCGGCACGAGCCCGGAGGTGTCCGAGGCGGCCATGACCGCCAACGCCGACGCCAGGCTCGACGGCTTGCGCGCGGCGCTCGCCATCCTGGCCTTCGCCGCGCTCATCGCCCTGTTCTTCGCCCAACGGATCCCGTCGACCCAGCCCCGCTCGACGGAGCCCTAGGTGTATTGACCCGCAGGGTTGTTCACACGGTTGATGGGTGGGTTGCCGTCGAGTGCGGTGTGGCAGCGGTGGTGGTTGTAGGTGTGGAGGAAGTCTGTCAGGGCTTCGGTCCGTTCCTGGTTGGAGGTGTAGGGCCGCAGGTAGGCCCACTCGTCCAGCAGGGTGCGGTTGAAGCGTTCGACCTTGCCGTTGGTCTGGGGCCGGTAGGCACGGGTGAGTTTGCCGCTCGCGCCGAGCTCGGCCAGGACGGCTTTCCAGGCCAGGCCCTTGCGGTAGGCCCACGCGTTGTCCGTGAGGACTCGTTCGATGCGGGTGATGCCCTGGCTGTGGAAGAACGCGGCCGCGCGGGTGAGGAAACCCGCGCAGGTCGCGACCTTCTCGTCGTTGTGGATCTCGCTGTAGGCGAGGCGGGAGTGGTCGTCGACCGCGGAGTGGACGTAGTCGAAGCCCATCCCCCGGATCGGCCGGCCCGCGTCGCGGCCCAGGACGCGGTGGCCGCCGCCGTCGGGGATCCGGCCGAGCTTCTTCACGTCCACGTGGATGAGTTCGCCTGGGTGGTCGCGTTCGTAGCGGCGGATCACAGTGCCGGTCGGACGGTCCATGAACGCGAGGCGGTGCATGCCGTGGCGGGTCAGGATCCGGTGGACGGTCGAGGCGGGCAGCCCCAGGACCGGGCCGATGCGGGCGGGGCCCAGTTTGCGTGCCCGCCGCAGGTCACAGACTCTCGTCTCCACGTCGGCGGGGGTCCGGTGCGGCGTCGTGCGGGGCCGGCTGGAGCGGTCGTGGAGCCCGGCCTCGCCTTCGGCCCGCCACCGCCGCATCCACTTGTGGGCGGTGGCCCGCGATATGCCCATCTCGGCGGCCACGTGGGCGACCGGTCGGCCCGATACGACGCGTTCGACCAGCAGGCGCCTACCGAAGACGGTCAGCCGGGCATTACGGTGGGACACGAAGACCTCCGTTGCGCAATGGGTTCCTAGACAGCTCCCACCACACCGGAGGTCTTCGTCATGTTCAAGACCTACCGAGTGTCAACAACGCTCGTGATCAATACACCTAGGCCCTGTCGTCGAAGTCTCGCCCGGCCCGCGGCGCCACTTCGACGACAGGACCCAGGGTTGACCGCCCGTGTACACCGGCTGGGACGCGCGAGCGTGCCGGCCGCCGCGCGCGTGCGGAGCCCGGGGCGGGCGCGCAGCATGGAGGCAGGGCTCGCCCTCCCCGGGGCGCGCCCCGGACGCCTGGAGCTCCGCATGTCCCACCTTCCGCTCCCCGGCCGGCCCCGGCCCGCCGCCGCGACCGCCGCGGCGCTCTTGGCGGTCGCCCTGGCCGCCGTGCCGAGCGGCCCCGCCCACGCCTTCACCGGGGACAACCACGAGGACGTCACCCGCGCCGCGCTGCCCTGGGAGCCGGTGACCCTGACCGCGATGGCCGACGCCCGCAGCGGCGCGATCAACGCCAACGACCACCGCCCCTACTTCGACGTCGGCCCCCTGCACTGCGACAACGCCGACTACCTCGACCCCCGCCACGCCCGCGGCTACCCTCGTACCCGGGACGAGGCCACCACCGAGCTCCTCGCCTGCGTCCGTACCTCCGTCGCCCGCTTCCGCAACGCGGTCCGGGCCGCGGACGGCCTCGTCGACGCCGACGGGAAGGTGCGCGCGGACCAGAGCGACCTGTCCTCCCCCTGCGCGTGGGACGGGAAGCCCGGGCGGGCCAAGTGCGCCGTCCTGGAGCAGCTCGGCCGCGGCTGGCACCAGATCGAGGACTTCTACTCGCACTCCAACTGGGTCGACCGACCGGCCCCCGGCCCGATCGGCCTCGACAACCCGCCCGGGTTGGAACGCACGGACGTCGCGCCGTTCCTCGACATCCGCCGCTACAGCGCCCTGACGGACGCCGAGTGGACCCGCGAGGCACGCGAGCGGATCCCCGGGGACCTCACCACCGGCTGCTACCCCGACATGGACTCCACCGGGGTCAAGCCCCCTGACTGCGCCGGCCGCGTCGCCCACAACCGCGTCCTGAACAAGGACACCGCCGCGTCCGACCGTTCGAGGACGGGCGACAACTTCCGGCACGCGACGGCCGGGGCCACCGCCGAGATCGCCCGGCAGTGGAAGGACTTCGAGGCCGGGCTGCTCGCGGCGTACCCCGACCGCGGACGCGGCGCCGGGATGGTCTGCGCCCTCACCCACGACGCCCCGGCCACGGCCTGCCCGACCGCCTGACCCCCGCCCCGCGCCCACCGCCCCGCACGACAAGGGGGCCGGAAACGAGAAGGTGCCTCGGCCCAGCGAGGCTGGGCGAGGCACCGGATTGGCTGGTCGCAACGTTTCTGCGAACCAGCCCCGTGGTGGGGCGGGTGGGACTCGAACCCACGGCCGACGGATTATGAGTCCGCTGCTCTAACCGGCTGAGCTACCGCCCCTTTACGGCGTGGCGCGTACATGTGTGCGCGCCGTCTGCCGCAGCATAGCCGCTCATACGATCTCCTGCCTCGGATGCCTCGCATGATCGGCTTCGCTGTCCAGAGAGACCGCGCCGAGCGCTGCCCGGTTCCGGAATCAGGGCAAAAAAAGGAGGACCCTTGCGGGCCCTCCTCTTCTTTGCTCCCCCGACTGGACTCGAACCAGTAACCTGCCGATTAACAGTCGGCTGCTCTGCCAATTGAGCTACAGGGGACCGCGCTCCCCCGACTGGACTCGAACCAGTAACCTGCCGATTAACAGTCGGCTGCTCTGCCAATTGAGCTACAGGGGATTGCTGCGTTGCACCGAACAGCCCACCTCCGGCGTTTGCCGGGGGGCGAGCGCCCGTTGCGAGTCATAGATTAGCGCAAGCAGGGGGGTGCTCCGCCAATCGGTATCGGCGGCAGGCCGGGCACCACACGACGAAGGGTGACAGGCATGCGGTACAAGGTCACGTTCGCGGTCGGACTGGCCGTCGGGTACGTGCTCGGGACCCGGGCCGGGCGCGAGCGGTACGAGCAGCTGAAGAAGTCGGCCCGTGAGATCGCGCAGAACCCGGCGGTCCGCAATGCCGCGGAGACGGCCGGTCAGAGCGGTCGCCGGTTCGCGGGCAAGGCCTACGCCGCGGTGAGCGACAAGGTCGGCGACGCGGTGCCGGAGGCGTTCGCCGAGCGGGTGCGGACCCTGCGCGGTCGGGGCACCGGCGCCGGCGGCGAGGACGACTGGGGCACCAGCAACACCTGAGGCCGGCCGGAGGCCTCCCTCGGCCCGTGGCCGGGAGGCCTCCTCGACGGCGGAGTCCGCCGGTGCGTGCGGCAGAATTCTCCGCATGGGGATAGTCGCCGGGCTGGACAGCTCTTCCACCTTCACTCGCATCGTCGTCTGTGACGCCGACACGGGTGCCGTGTTGCGCCAGGGCTACGCGCCCCATCCGCAGCCGACGGGCGAACCGGGGGGTACGAACCCCCACGAGACGGACCCCCAGGCGTGGCTGCTCTCGCTCGGCGAGGCGGCCGGCGGCGGTCTCCTCGAAGGGGTCCAGGCCATAGGGGTCTCGGCGCAGCAGCACGGCCTGCTCCCCTTGGACACGCAGGGCGCCCTCGTGCGTCCGGCACTGGTCGGGAACGACAAGCGCGGGCAGGTCGCCGCGGCCGAGCTGATCGAGGTGCTGGGCGGTCGCCGGGGCTGGGCCGAGGCCGTGGGCTGCGTCCCGCACTCCGCGCAGCCGATCGCGAAGCTGGCCTGGCTGGCCCGTACCGAGCCCGAGTCGGCGCGTCGGGTGGCCGTGCTGATGTCCCCGCACGACTGGCTCGTCTGGCAGTTGCTCGGTCGGCCCGCCCGCCGCACCACCGACCGGGGCGGCGCGTCCGGCACCGGCTACTGGTCGACGGCGACCGGGACCTACCGCCCCGACCTCGTCGAACTGGCCCTGGGGCACCAGGCGCTGCTGCCCGAGGTGCTCGGCCCGGCCGACGCCGCCGGGACCACCCCCGAGGGGCTGCTGATATCCGCCGGCACCGGCGAGACCATGGCCGCCGCCCTCGGGCTGGGCCTCGGTCTGGGCGACGCGGTGGTGTCGCTGGGCGCCTCCGGTTCGGTGATGGCGGTGCACCACCAGGCGCTGCCCGACCCGGGCGGCCTGATCACCTCGCTCGCCGACGCGGGCGGCATGCACCTGCCGGTGGTGAACGTCTCCAACGCCGTACGGGCCCTGCGCGGCACCGCCGAGCTGCTGGGCACCGACCTGGAGGGGTTGAGCGCGCTGGCGCTGAAGTCGACTCCGGGTGCGCACGGCCTCGTCCTGCTGCCGTACCTGGAGGGCGAGCGGACGCCGAACCTGCCGCAGACCTCGGGGACCCTGTCCGGGCTGCGGCGGGACTCCATGAAGCCGGAGCACCTGGCGCGGGCCTCCTTCGAGGGCATGCTGTGCGGGCTGGCGGACGCCCTCGACATCCTGCGGCACCGCGGGGTGGACATCCGTCGGGTGTTCCTGCTGGGCGCGGCGGCCGAGCTGCCGGCCGTGCAGGCGGCGGCGCCGGGCCTGTTCGGGACGCAGATCGTGGTCCCGGCCCCGGCCGACTACGCGGCGCTGGGCGCGGCCCGCCAGGCGGCGTGGGCCCTCGGTGTGGCGCGCGGCACCCTCGCCCCGCACACCCCGCCGGTCTGGCCGGGTCCGGCGGCGCAGGTCTTCGAGCCGGACGAGGACTACCCGGCCTGGCAGGCGGTGCGCCAGCAGTACGTCGCGACGCGCGAGCAGATCCACCCCGGGGCGTTCTAGGCCGGCGGGCTTCGGGCTTCGGCCCGGAGGGGGTGCGCCCGGTCGGCGGGCGCGGGGGGTCCGAGACGGCCTACTCCTTTTGACCTGCCTTTGCGAAAACGGGTGGGGATCAGGCACCCGATTGGCCGAAGATGGAGCGAACCCCCTCGATCTTGCCGACCGGAGCCTGCGCGTGCTCATACGACTTCTGCGGACCCATCTGGGTCCGTACCGGAAACCCATCGCCCTGCTGGTGCTGCTGCAACTGCTGCAGACCAGTGCGAGCCTCTACCTGCCCACGCTCAACGCCGACATCATCGACAACGGTGTCGTCAACGGTGACACCGGTTACATCCTGCGCTTCGGCGCGTTGATGCTCGGTGTCTCGCTCGTCCAGCTCGTCTGCAACATCGGGGCCGTCTACCACGGCGCCCGCACCGCGGCGGCGCTCGGCCGGGACGTCCGGGCCGCCGTCTTCGACCGCGTGCAGAGCTTCTCCGCGCGGGAGCTCGGCCAGTTCGGCGCCCCGTCCCTGATCACCCGTACGACGAACGACGTCCAGCAGGTCCAGATGCTGGCGCTGATGACCTTCACGCTGATGGTCTCGGCGCCGATCATGTGCGTCGGCGGCATCGCGATGGCCCTGTCGCTCGACGTGAAGCTGTCCGGCGTGCTGCTCGCGGTCGTCCCGATCCTCGGCCTGGCGGTCGGCGCGATCGTCTTCAGGACGCGGCCGCTGTTCCGGAAGATGCAGACCCGCCTGGACATCGTGAACCGGGTGCTGCGCGAGCAGATCACCGGCAACCGCGTGATCCGCGCCTTCGTCCGCGACGCGTACGAGAAGGAGCGCTTCCGGGAGGCGAACGCCGAGCTCACCGGGGTGTCGCTGGCCTCGGGGAAGCTGCTCGCGCTGATGTTCCCCGTCGTCATCGTCGTCGTGAACATCTCCAGCGTCGCCGTCATCTGGTTCGGCGCCATGCGCGTGGACAGCGGTGGCATGGAGATCGGCCAGTTGACGGCCTTCCTCGCCTATCTGATGCAGATCGTCATGTCCGTGATGATGGCCACCTTCATGTTCATGATGGTGCCGCGCGCCGAGGTCTGCGCCGAGCGCATCCAGGAGGTCCTGGACACCGAGTCCAGCGTGGTCCCGCCCACCGACCCGGTGCGCGAGCTGCGGCGGCACGGGCAGTTGGAACTGCGCGGCGCCGACTTCCGCTACCCCGGCGCCGAGGCCTCGGTGTTGCGGGGCGTCGACCTGGTGGCCCGTCCCGGCGAGACGACGGCGGTGATCGGTTCCACGGGCAGCGGCAAGTCCACGCTGCTGGGGCTGGTCCCCCGGCTGTTCGACGCGACCGGCGGCGAGGTGCTGGTCGACGGGGAGGACGTGCGCCGGCTGGATCCGGAGCTGCTGGCCAGGACGGTGGGCATGGTGCCCCAGAAGCCGTACCTGTTCTCCGGCACCGTGGCCTCCAACCTGCGCTACGGGCGCCCGGACGCCACGGACGAGGAACTGTGGCAGGCGCTGGAGGTGGCCCAGGCCAAGGAGTTCGTGTCCGCGCTGGAGGGAGGCCTCGAAGCGCCCGTCGCCCAGGGCGGCACCAATGTCTCCGGCGGTCAGCGGCAGCGGCTGGCGATCGCCCGCACGCTGGTGCAGCGCCCGGAGATCTACCTGTTCGACGACTCCTTCTCGGCGCTGGACTACGCGACGGACGCGGCGCTGCGCGCGGCGCTGTCCCGCGAGACGGAGGACGCGACCGTGGTCATCGTCGCCCAGCGGGTGTCCACGATCCGTGACGCCGACCGGATCATCGTCCTCGACGAGGGCCGGGTGGTGGGCGAGGGACGCCATCACGAGTTGATGGCCGGCAATGAGACCTACCGGGAGATCGTGCTCTCCCAGCTGACGGAGGCGGAGGCGGCGTGAGCGGGCCCGGAGGACGAATGATGATGGGGCCGGCCCAGCGGTCCATGGACTTCAAGGGGTCCGGCAAGCGGCTGCTGGGGCAGCTCGCGCAGGACCGGGTCAAGCTGTGGGGCATGGTCGTCGCCGTCATCGGCAGCGTCGCGTTCACGGTGGTCGGCCCGAAGATCCTGGGTCATGCCACCGACCTGGTGTTCGCGGGGATCGTCGGCCGGCAGATGCCGGCCGGGATCACGAAGCAGCAGGCGCTGGACGACCTGCGCGCCAGGGGCCAGGGCGGCATGGCGGACATGCTGTCCGGGACGGCCTTCACCCCGGGCCAGGGCATCGACTTCGGCGCCGTCGGGGTCGTGGCGATCTGGGCGCTGGTGGTCTTCACCCTCGCCGGTCTGCTGATGCTGGTCGCGACGCGGCTGTCGAACCACGTGATGAACGGCACCGTGTACCGGATGCGCGAGGAGCTCCAGGCGAAGCTGTCGCGGCTGCCGCTGTCGTACTTCGACCAGCAGAAGCGCGGCGAGGTGCTGAGCCGGGCGACGAACGACATCGACAACATCGGGCAGACCCTCCAGCAGACGATGGGGCAGTTGCTGAACTCGCTGCTGACGATCGTCGGCGTGCTGGCGATGATGTTCTGGATATCGCCGCTGCTGGCGCTGGTCGCGCTGGTGACCGTGCCGGTCTCGATCTTCGTCGCGGCGAAGATCGGCAAGAAGTCGCAGCCGCAGTTCGTTGCGCAGTGGAAGACCACGGGCACGCTCAACGCGCACATCGAGGAGATGTACTCGGGGCACAACCTGGTCAAGGTCTTCGGGCGGCAGAAGGAGTCCGCGGCGGTCTTCGCCGCGGAGAACGAGGAGCTGTACAAGGCTTCCTTCAAGGCCCAGTTGGTCAGCGGCATCATGCAGCCGGTGATGTTCTTCATCTCGAACGTCAACTACGTGCTGATCGCGGTCGTCGGCGGTCTGCGGGTGGCCTCGGGCACCCTGTCGATCGGTGACGTGCAGGCCTTCATCCAGTACTCGCGCCAGTTCTCGATGCCGCTGACGCAGGTCGCCTCGATGGCGAACCTGGTGCAGTCCGGTGTGGCCTCGGCGGAGCGGGTGTACGAGCTGCTGGACGCCGAGGAGCAGGAGGCGGACGCGGAGGTCCCGGAGCGTCCGGAGTCGCTGCGCGGCCAGGTCACCCTGGACAAGGTCGCCTTCCGTTACGAGCCGGACAAGCCGCTGATCGAGAACCTCTCGCTCACGGTCGAACCCGGGCACACGGTCGCGATCGTCGGCCCGACGGGCGCCGGCAAGACCACGCTGGTCAACCTGCTGATGCGGTTCTACGAGGTCACGGGCGGCGAGATCGCCCTGGACGGCCTGGACATCGCGAAGATGACCCGCGAGGAGCTGCGGAGCGGGATCGGCATGGTGCTCCAGGACACCTGGTTGTTCGGCGGCACCATCGCGGAGAACATCGCCTACGGTGCTTCGCGCGAGGTGACCCGCGCGGAGATCGAGGAGGCCGCGCGGGCGGCGCACGCGGACCGTTTCATCCGCACCCTGCCGGACGGCTACGACACGGTGCTGGACGACGAGGGCGCGGGGGTCAGCGCGGGCGAGAAGCAGCTGATCACCATCGCGCGGGCGTTCCTGTCGGACCCGGTGATCCTGGTGCTCGACGAGGCGACCAGTTCGGTGGACACCCGTACCGAGGTGCTGATCCAGAAGGCGATGGCGCGTCTCGCGCACGGCCGTACGTCCTTCGTCATCGCGCACCGGCTGTCCACGATCCGCGACGCGGACGTGATCCTGGTGATGGAGAGCGGGTCGATCGTGGAACAGGGCACCCACGAGGAGCTGTTGGCGGCGGACGGCGCCTACGCGCGGCTGTACGCGGCGCAGTTCGCGCAGGCGGTGGCCGAGGTCGACTGACCGGGCGGGGTCGTCGCGGTCGTGTCAGGGGTGCCCTCGTCGAGGGGGCACCCCTTTCTGCTGGTCCGTCCGGGTCGCGTGCGGTCCGGACGGCGTGCGCGTCAGTCCAGGTAGCCGCGGAGCTGGTCGGCGAAGGCGTGGTCGCGCAGCTTGTTGAGGGTCTTGGACTCGATCTGGCGGATCCGCTCGCGGGTCACGCCGAAGATCCGGCCGATCTCCTCCAGGGTGCGCGGCCGCCCGTCCGCCAGGCCGTAGCGCAGTTGGACGACCTTGCGTTCGCGCTCGCCGAGGGTGGAGAGCACGGCTTCCAGGTGCTCGCGGAGCAGGAAGAAGGCCGCCGACTCCATGGGCGAGGTGGCGTCCCCGTCCTCGATGAGGTCGCCGAGGGCGACGTCGTCCTCCTCGCCGACCGGGGCGTGCAGGGAGACCGGCTCCTGTGCGAGGCGGAGCACCTCCAGGACCCGCTCGGGGGTCAGTTCGAGGTGGACGGCGACCTCTTCGGCGGTGGGCTCGTACCCGCGTTCCTGGAGCATGCGGCGCTGGACCCGCACGACGCGGTTGATCAGTTCCACGACGTGGACGGGGACGCGGATGGTCCGGGCCTGGTCGGCGAGGGCCCGGGACATCGCCTGCCGGATCCACCAGGTGGCGTAGGTGGAGAACTTGTAGCCGCGGGCGTAGTCGAACTTCTCGACGGCCCGGATCAGCCCGAGGTTCCCCTCCTGGACCAGGTCGAGCATGGTGAGCCCGCGGCCGACGTAGCGCTTGGCCACGGAGACGACGAGGCGCAGGTTGGACTCGATGAGACGGCGTTTGGCCATGCGTCCCATGACGACGAGCTTGTCCAGGTCGAGGGTGAGCTGGAGGTCGAGGCCGGGGGTGTTGCCCAGCTTCTCCTCGGCGAACAGCCCGGCCTCGACGCGTCGTGCCAGGTCCACTTCCTCCGCGGCGGTGAGCAGCGGGATCCTGCCTATCTCGCGCAGGTACTGGCGGAAGAGGTCGGCGGAGGGACCCGCCCCGCTCCCGCTGTCCGCGCTGCGCCTGCGCTGCTCCGGCACCGGTTCGATCAGCTCCAGGACCTCGGGCTCGTCGTCCACGGCTTCAGCCTCTGCCTCGACGGGTTCGTCGGCCCGAGCGGGGTGACTCACGTTCACGGTCAGGGTCTGGGTCTGCACGGGGGCGACCTCCAGGGCTCCGAGGACGGGGGCACCGCACCTCAGTGTGGGGTACGACACATCGCCGCCACGAGGGGCGTGCGAGCACTTTCTGAGTCCGGTGCGTGACCGATGGTTACCCCCTGGCGGGAACCCCGATGCGGATCGGACGGATGTCCGAGAAGGCCGACGCCCCGTCCTCGCGCGGAACCCGCGTGGTCGTTCGCCGCTTCGACGGAGGGGCCCGGGAGCCGCCCCAAACCGCGGCATACGCCGACGGTGGCGTCAGTCCGCCAGAGCGGCCAGGGCCCGCGAGACCCCTTCCTCCTTCGGTCCCAGGAAGCGCGGTTCGGGCCGCAGCGTCGCGTCCAGCGCCGCCTTGCCGGCGGCGAAGACCTCGCGGGTGCTGCCGTAGTACCAGGTGGAGTCGTGGACGTCGTCGACCCCGACCCCGTACGAGTCCACGCCCGCGGCCCGGCACAGTGCGACGGCCCGCCGGATGTGGAAGCCCTGGCTGACCAGCACCGCCCGGTGCACCCCGAAGATCTCCTTGGCGCGCACGCAGGAGTCCCAGGTGTCGAAGCCCGCGTAGTCGCTGACGACCCGGTCGTCCGGCACCCCGTGCCCGGTGAGATAGGTGCGCATCGCGTCGGGCTCGTCGTACTCCGTCCGACTGTTGTCGCCGGTGACCAGGACGACCTTGACCTTGCCGGCGCGGTACAACTCGGCTGCCGCGTCGAGCCGGTCGGCCAGGTACGGGGTCGGTCTGCCGTTCCACAACCCGGCCCCGAACACCACGGCCACGTCGGCCGCCGGCGCGTCGGCCGTGGTCCGCAGCCGCGGCGCGGCCGTCGCGTGCGTCCAGGCCGAGGGCAGCAGCGCCAGCACGCAGCCGACCATGACGGCCTGCACTGCCCGCCGCCGGGCCTTGACGGTGCGCAGCGGCAGCCTCGGCCTCTTCCCGATCCCACGCATGACGGTCCCCCCGGTGGTGCCCTCGGATGTGTCGCTGATCAGGACGCGGGGAGGAGGCGCGCGGTTTCGGCGCACGCCCCGGGGCGTGCGCCGGCCACCGACGGCGCGCGGAAAGCACAGCGCCCGACGGGCGCCGGTGAGCAGCCGGTAAAGACCCGTCACCCCGGCGCAACGCCCCGGCAACCTCGACCCCGCAGGATCGGTTCATGACGGAGTCGGCGCACCCGCCCGAGTACCAGTCCATCCCCCTCCCTCCCGCCACCGCCGCGGAGCTGCTGACGCGGATCACCGCGCAGCTCGGCACGCAGCTCAGCGGACTGCGCCCCCGGCACGGCCCGGGCGCCCGGCACCACGGAGTCCACGCATGCACCCCACCCTCGTCGCCGTGGCCCACGGCAGCCGCGACCCTCGTGCCCTGCCCACCGTCGAGGCCCTGCTCGAACGGGTCCGTGAGCTCCGCCCCCGGCTCGACGTCCGGCTGGGGCACGTCGAGCTGAACCGGCCGTTGCTCGCCGACACCCTCGACCGCGCCACCGGCGAGGCCGTGCTGGTGCCGCTGCTGCTCAGCCGGGGGCACCACGTCAAGCGGGACCTGCCCGCGACGGCCGCCCGGGCCGGCCATCTGCGGACCCGGGTCGCCGAGCCGCTCGGTCCGCATCCGCTGCTGGTCGAGGCCCTGTACGAGCGGCTGCTGGAAGCGGGCTGGAGCCCCGGCACGCCCGTCGTGCTGGCCGCGGCCGGCTCGCGCGACCCCGACGCCGCCGCCGACGTCCGCCGCGGCGCGGCCCTGCTCTCCGAGCGCCTCGGCGGCGTCGCCGTGGTCCCGGGCCACGCCTCTGCCGCGGCGCCGAGCGTGCCCGACGCCGTGCGGGCGCTGTCGGTCCGGACCGGGCGCCGGGTCGCCGTCGCCTCGTACTTCACCGCGCCCGGCCGGTTCGCCACCGCGAGCGCGGCCGCCGCGACCGGGCCGGCCGCGGCGCCGCTGGGCGCGCACCCGGTGCTGGCCCGGCTGGTGGTGCGGCGGTACGAGGAGGCCCTGGCCCGCCGGGAACGACCGCTGGAGCGGGCCGTCGCGTAGGTCCCGCCGGGGTCGGGTCCGGTCGGATCGCCCGCCTTGACGGTGGTTCCGGTTACCGTCTGACCATGGAAGGCTTGGAAGGCACCACCGCACCCGCCCGTCCCGTCGACCCGTACGACCCGGCCGACACCGAGCGCTGGGCCGCCGAGCCCGACAAACGGCCCGGCCGGACCGCCTTCCAGCGGGACCGCGCCCGGGTGCTGCACTCCGCCGCGCTGCGCCGGCTCGCCGGCAAGACGCAGGTCGTCACCCCGGGCACGCGTTCGTACGACTGGGACGCGAGCCCTCGTACGCGCCTGACGCACTCGCTGGAGTGCGCGCAGATCGGCCGGGAACTCGGGCTGGCCCTGGGTTGCGATCCCGATCTGGTCGAGGCGTCCTGCCTCTCGCACGACATGGGCCACCCGCCGTTCGGCCACAACGGCGAGGAGGCGCTGAACGAGTTCGCGAAGGACTGCGGCGGCTTCGAGGGCAACGCCCAGTCGCTGCGCCTGCTCACCCGCCTGGAGCCCAAGCGGTTCGTGCCCGATGCCGTGTCGGGCGAGCTCGTCAGCGTCGGCCTGAACCTCACCCGGGCCTGCCTGGACGCCGCCACCAAGTACCCCTGGGCCCGCGGTGACCACCCCACCGACCCGGGCTCGGTCAAGTTCGGCGCGTACGAGGACGACCTGCCCGTCTTCGAGTGGCTGCGCCGGGGGGCGCCCGCCGACCGCAAGTGCTTCGAGGCGCAGGTCATGGACTGGGCGGACGACGTGGCGTACTCCGTCCACGACTTCGAGGACGGCCTGCACGCCGGCCACCTCGACCCGAACCTGCTCTTCGCGGAGCCCGAGCGCGCCACGATCTGGCGGGTCGCCATCGGTCGGTACGTGCCGGCCGACACCGCGCCCGAGGAACTGCGCGAGGCCCTGGACCGACTGATGGAGCAGGAGTGGTGGCCGCACGGCTACGACGGATCCGCCATCGCGCAGGCCCGGTTGAAGGACGCCACCAGCCAACTGATCGGCCGTTTCTGCACGGCCGCCGAGACCGCGACCCGGGAGGCCCACGGGCCGGGCCGGTTGACCCGGTACTCCGCCGGACTGGTGGTCCCGCGCGAGGCCCGCAACGAATGCGCCGTCCTCAAGGCGGTCGCGGACCTGTACGTGATGCAGCGCGACGAGCAGGAGCGGGTCCGCGCCGACCAACGCGTCGTCCTGGCCGAACTCGCGGAGGCGCTCAGCGCCCGCGCGCCCGAGGGCCTGGAACCGCAGTTCAGGGCGATCTTCGACGCCGCGACGGACGACAAGGCCCGCAAGCGCGCGGTCGTCGACCAGATCGCCTGTCTCACCGACGCGTCCGCGCGCTCCCTTCACGCCCGTCTCACCAGAAGGCCCTGACGCTCCGAAGGGTGAGCCGATCGGGCCATTCCCCCTTCACGGGGCAGGCTCAGTGCGGGACGCTCGCATGTGGTCGCATGTGGCGGAGAGGTTATGAGGAGGCATCAGGTGGTCGACGCACACCGAACATTCGTCATCGTCGGCGCGGGACTGGCCGGGGCAAAGGCGGCCGAGACGCTGCGGACCGAGGGGTTCACCGGCAGGGTGATCCTGATCGGCGACGAACGTGAGCATCCCTACGAACGGCCTCCGCTGTCCAAGGGCTACCTGGCGGGCAAGGAGGAGCGCGAGAGCGTCTTCGTCCACGAGCCGTCCTGGTACGCGCGCTCGGACATCGAGCTGCATCTGGGTCAGCCCGCGGTGCAGCTCGACCGGGACGCGAAGAAGGTGGTGCTGGGCGACGGCACCGCGCTGCACTACGACAAGCTGTTGCTGGCGACCGGTGCGGAGCCGCGCCGCCTCGACATCCCGGGCACGGGCCTCGCCGGCGTGCACCACCTGCGGCGGCTCGCGCACGCCGAGCGGTTGCGCAACGTCCTGGCCGGCCTGGGCCGGGACAACGGCCACCTGTTGATCGCGGGCGCGGGCTGGATCGGCCTGGAGGTCGCTGCGGCGGCGCGCGGGTACGGCGCGGAGGTGACCGTGGTCGAGCCGGAGGCGACTCCGCTGCACGCGGTGCTGGGCCCGGAGATCGGCCGGCTCTTCGCGGACCTGCACGCCGAGCACGGGGTCCGCTTCCACTTCGGCTCCCGGCTCACCGAGATCGTCGGGCACGACGGGATGGTGCTGGCCGCCCGTACCGACGACGGCGAGGAGCACCCGGCGCACGCGGTGCTCTCGGCGATCGGCGCCGCGCCGCGCACCGCGCTGGCCGAGACCTCGGGGCTGGCCCTGATCGACCGGGAGCACGGCGGCGGGATCGCGGTGGACGCGTCCCTGCGCACCTCCGACCCGGACGTGTTCGCCGTCGGGGACGTGGCGGCGGCGCACCACCCGGTGCTCGGGACCCGGCTGCGGGTGGAGCACTGGGCGAACGCCCTCAACGGCGGTCCGGCCGCGGCGCGGGCGATGCTGGGCCGGGAGGTCTCCTACGACCGGGTGCCCTACTTCTTCTCCGACCAGTACGACGTGGGCCTGGAGTACTCGGGGTACGCGCCGCCCGGCGGGTACGACCAGGTGCTGATCCGCGGCGACGTGGGGAAGCGGGAGTTCATCGCCTTCTGGCTGTCCGACGGCCGGGTGCTGGCCGGGATGAACGTGAACGTGTGGGACGTCACCGAGCACATCCAGGCCCTGATCAGGTCGAAGGCGCCGGTGGACCCGGGCAGGCTCTCGGACCCGTCGGTTCCGCTTTCCTCGCTGGTGGTGGCGGAGGGGGCCTGACGGGAATGCCGTCGCCCGGCCGTAGACTTCACGGGTGGCAGGACGGATCAACGACGACGACGTGAAGGCGGTACGGGACGCGGTCCCGATCGACGCCGTGGTCTCCGACTACCTCCAGCTCCGCAACGCGGGTGGCGGCAACCTCAAGGGCCTCTGTCCCTTCCATGACGAGAAGTCCCCGTCCTTCCAGGTCAGCCCCGGCAAGGGGCTGTACCACTGCTTCGGCTGCCAGGCGGGCGGGGACACCCTCGACTTCATCATGAAGATCGACCACCTCTCCTTCTCGGAGGCGGTCGAACGGCTCGCGGGCCAGGCCGGCATCACCCTGCGGTACGAGGAGGGCGGCTACACCGCCGGCACCAGCGGCCGCGGCGAGCGGATCCGGCTGGTCGAGGCGCACAAGGCCGCCGCGCAGTTCTACGTGGAGCAGCTCGACGGTGCCGAGGCCGAGATCGGCCGCAAGTTCCTGGCGGAGCGCGGCTTCGACCAGGCGGCCGCCACGCACTTCAGCGTGGGCTACAGCCCGGCCGGCTGGGACCACCTGACCCGGTTCCTGCGCGGCAAGGGCTTCACCGACAAGGAACTGATCACTTCCGGGCTGGCGCAGGACAGCCGCAGCGGCAAGCCCATCGACCGGTTCCGCGGCCGGCTGATGTGGCCGATCCGCGACATCAGCGGCGAGGTCGTCGGCTTCGGCGCGCGCAAGCTGCGCGACGACGACAACGGCCCCAAGTACCTGAACACCCCCGAGACCGCGATCTACAAGAAGTCCCAGGTCCTCTACGGCATCGACCTGGCCAAGAAGGAGATCGCCAAGACCTCCCGGGCCGTGGTCGTCGAGGGCTACACGGACGTCATGGCCTGCCACATGGCCGGGGTCACCACGGCGATCGCGACCTGCGGCACCGCCTTCGGCGGGGACCACATCAAGATCCTCCGGCGCCTGCTGATGGACAACGCCACGGCCGAGGTGATCTTCACCTTCGACGGCGACGCCGCCGGCCAGAAGGCGGCGCTGCGCGCCTTCGAGGACGACCAGAAGTTCGCGGCCGAGACCTCGATCACCATCGCCCCCGGCGGCATGGACCCCTGTGACCTGCGCCTGGCGCAGGGGGACGCCGCCGTGTCGGGGCTGGTGGAGGCCCGGACCCCGCTGTTCGAGTTCGCCCTGCGGCACATCGTGTCCCGGCACAACCTGGAGAACCCGGCGGGGCGCGCGGCCGCGCTGGCCGAGGCGGCACCGGTCGTCGCCAGCATCAAGGACCTCTCGATCCAGCACGAGTCGGCGGTCCAACTGGCCGGCATGCTCGGCATCCTCGACGAGCAGTTCGTCGTCAAGCGGGTCGCCCAGCTGGCGCGGTGGGCGCGCGAGCGCGGCAACCAGCCGCAGCAGCAGGGCCGGGGGCGCTCCCGGGAGGAGGCCGCCCCCACCGCGCCGGCGCCGCTCGGCGGCGGGCCCGCGCTGAACCTGCGCAGCCCCGCCCACCGCACCGAACGGGAGCTGCTCAAGTTGGCGCTCCAGCGGCCGGCCCTGGTCTCCCCCGCGTTCGACGCGTACGGGATCGACGAGTTCACCGCCCCGCCCTACGCGGCGGTCCGCCAGGCCATCCAGGACGCCGGCGGCGCCTCCCAGGACACCGACGACTACCTGGCCCGGGTCCGCGAGGCCGCCCCGAACGACACCGTCCGCGCGATGGTCACGGAGCTGGCGGTGGAGGCCATCCACTCCAAGACGGTGGACGAGATCTATGCCGGGGTCCAGCTGGTGCAGGTCCGCCTGCGCGCGGTCGACCGCCGGGTCCTCGAAATCCAGGGCACGCTGACCCGCCTGAGCCCGCAGGCCCCGCCGGAGCAGCACGCGGCGGTCCAGGAGGAGCTGTGGGTGCTCCAGCAGTACGGCCGGCGGCTGCGCAACCGGGGTGCCGAGGGGCTGTAGTCCCGCGACGCCCTTACACCCGGTCGGGCGGGGCCGCTCAGCGGCCGAGCCAGTCGCCGCCGGGGATCTCGGTGCCGGAGGCGGCCAGGTCCCGGGCGAGCAGCGGGGAGGCCAGGTACACCCACGCGGGCACCGGGGTGCCGTCCGGGAGCAGGGCCTCGCGGACGACCCGGTCGTACAGGTTGCCCGGCCGGTCCGGCCCCTCGTACTCCTCCAGCAGGTCGAGCGCGACCAGCAGTTCCGCGTACCGGCCGAGGGCCGGGGTGATCAGCTCGCCTCGTATCGCGGAGCCGGGGCGCGCGACGGCGTAAGGATATCCGGGGCCCTCGTAGAGGACGGCGTCCGCCAGCGTGGCCGGCGTCTCGGCGGCGACCCGGCCCCGCAGGAACAGGTCGTGGTTGACCTCGCCGGGGCGCAGGGTGCCGTACACGAAGAACGGCAGGGGTGATCCGACCGATTCCGGCCGATCGACCGATGTCACGGGGTGCTCCTTCGGGTTCCACTGGACGTTCGGCGGGGTCGGCCCCGGGCCGAAAGACCCGACTTCCCCCGCACGATCCCACCGTACGCACCGCTGTTACACAATCTCCCGGTCCCCGTGACGGGCCCCGTCCATCATCGGATTCCGCCCGTCCCCCACCCCACGGCTGCCCTCCTCCATGACGCGATCGCCCCACCGTCCCCTCGCCGCCCTGCTGCTGTGCGCCCTCGCCGCGGTGTCGGGCGGCTGCGCCTCCCCCGGCGGGCTCGCCGCGGGCGAGCCGGCGCCCCCGGTGTCCACGCAGCCCCGACCCGAGCCGCTCTGGCGGGCCTGGGTCGACGACTCCCCCCGTTCCCCGGGCGCGGAGGCCGCCGCCGGGGGCACGCCTCCGGCGCCGCTGCCGCACGCGCCCGCCCTCGGCCCGGACGGGCTCGCGGGCGTGGACGTCGCGGACGTCGTGCGGGCCGACCGGAACATGGCGCACTACGCGACCCGGGGCAGAATCGACGCCCCCGGCCGGCCCGGGCTGCGGCCGCCCGTGTACCTGGACCTGACCGGCGACGGGAAGCCCGAGCTGATCGTCGCCGCGGACACGGAGTCCGGGCGCACCGCGCTGACCGTGTACACGGCGCAGGACGGGCGGATCGTTCCCGTCCTCTTCGCGACGGGCCGGCGGATGGCGGTCGAGTCCCTGGGCCGGGACCTGCTGATCCGCACGGCGGCGGACGCGGGCGCGCAGCAGGCCGTCCGATACCAGTGGGACGGGCGGCGGATGACGGTCGTCAGCGAGGAGCGCCGCTACGGCGGGTGCGGTTCCGGCGGTGCGTCCGGGGCGCCGCCCGCCCCCGGCGCCTCGCCGGGCGCGGACCGCGGGCGGGTGGGGCGGTGAGACGCCTCGGGGCGCGGGTGCGGCGCCTGCCGGGGGCGCTCGGCCTGCGCTGGAAGATCGCCGTCCTGTTGGCCGTGGGGTGCTCGCTGGTCGCCGTCACCATCGGCCTGCTGATCCACGACGCGCGGATCCGTCAGGTCGGGGAGGCCGCCCGGGCGGGCGCCGTGGCCCAGTTGGTCCGGGTACGGCAGGTGTACGAGCTGACGGGCGGGCTCGACTTCGGCAGGGTCGGGGAGATCGACGCGCGGATCGACTGTCCGGGCCTGCCGCCGGGGCTCCGGGAGGCGGCCCTCGCGGGGCAGCGCACGACCTGGCTCGACCTGGGCGGGGAGCACCCGACGGTGTGGGCGGCCCGTCCGGTGGGCGGGGAGCACGTCCTGTCCGTACGGCGGTCACTGGCCCGCGAGCAGGCCGAACTGGACGAGCTGGACGCGCAGTTGGTGGCGTACGGGGTGGGTGTCGTGGCACTGGCGGCGGTCGGCGGGGCGCTGCTCGCCAGCCGGATGAGCCGGGACCTGCGGGCGGCGGCGGAGACGGCCCGGCGCATCAGCGAGGGGGACCTGGACGCGCGGATCGGCCCGGCGGGGGCACCGGGTACGCGTGACGAGGTGGCCGAACTGTCCGCGGCCGTCGACATCATGGCCGCCAGTCTCCAGCAACGCCTGGAAGCGGAGAGGCGGTTCACGGCGGACGTGGCCCACGAGCTGCGGACTCCGCTGACGGGCCTGCACACGGCCGCGGAACTGCTGCCGCCCGGGCGGCCCACCGAACTGGTGCGCGACCGGGTCGCGGCACTGAGGACCCTGACGGAGGACCTGCTGGAGGTGGCCCGACTGGACGCGGACCGGGAGGAGGCCCGCCTGGAGGCGCATCCGCTGGGGCCGCTGACGCTCTCGATCACCCGGCGCTCCGGGGTGGAGGCCGAGGTCATCGGGGGCGACACGACCGACCCCATCCGCACGGACGCCCGCCGGTTGGAGCGGATCCTGACGAACCTGCTGGTCAACGCGCGCCGCCACGGCGCGGGCCCGATCTCGGTCACGGTGTCCGGGAACACGGTGACGATCCGGGACCAGGGGCCCGGCTTCCCGGAGGAAGTGCTGCGGGAGGGGCCCCGGCGATTCCTGACGGGGACGCCGGAACGGGGACAGGGCACGGGGCTCGGCCTGACCATCGCACTCGGTCAGGCCGCGGTGATCGGCGCCTCGGTCACCCTGTCGAACCCTCCCCCGACCGGCGCCTCGGCGGTGGTCACCCTCCCCGACGCCTGAACGCCCGGCGGGACGGGGGTGGTCCGGACGCTCGGGCGGGCGGGACCCCAAGGCGGGCGACGGGGACGCGGTTCACCCGTCCGGCCGGGGGCCGCAGATGACCCGAACCCTGCCCTTGACCTGCGAGAACGCTCGTACGACCGGCATACCTGACACCTCATCAGCAGGCACGACGGCTCGACCCCGGGTTACCTCGGGATCACGACCCCGCGTCCCGAGGAGTCCCCATGCGCCGACGCACCGCACACGTGCTCACCGCCACCGCGCTGACCGCCGTCGCCTTCGCCGGCCCGGTCGCCGGAGCGGTCGCCGCCGCGGACCTCGGCATGCCCGGCTTCGTCGCGGGGGACTTCGCCCCGCTGGAGGTGTGGCCCAAGTCCGCCGTCGCCGGGGCCACCGTCACCGTGAACACGACCGCGTGCGGACCCGGCAGCAGCGCCGACGGTGACGCCACCACCGTGGGGGGCGGCCGTTTCAAGCTGGTCCCGGGCACCCACAAGGAAGTCGTCGTGGGGCAGTTCCAGGTCTCCCGCCACCACGCACCCGGCACCTATGACATCGGGGTGACCTGCGCGAACGGCAAGTTCGCCACCGGCAACCTGATCGTCACCGAACGCGGCCCGCAGGGCCACGTCCACACCGGGGTCGGTGGTGGGACGACCACCACCGCCAACCCCACCAAGATCGCGGCGGGAGCGGCCGTCCTGGCCGCGGTCGCCGTGTGCGGTACCTGGCTCATGCGTCGCCGGGCGAGCGGCACGCAGAGCTGACGGAGGCCCGCCGCGGCTTCGGCCGCGGTCCGACCGGTACCGCATCCCGTCGCCCGCCCCGCGAGGTCCCCCCGTTCGCGGGGCCGGGCGACGGCTCAGCCACAGGAACGGCACGCCGAGCGCAAGGGGGCAGACATGGGCACCTCCCGCGCCGCCGGCCGCGGCGGGCTCCTCGCCCTGGCCGCGTGCGTCGGCGTCTGGCTCGTCTCCAACGGCTCCGCCGAGACCACGGGGCCCCCGCTGCCCTCCCCCGCCGAGGCCCTGAACACCTTGAGCGCCCAGGCCTCGTACCCCGGGAGCATCGATCCGCTCCCCGGCTCACCGCCCACCCGGATCCGGATCCCCGCCATCCGTGTGGACGCCCCGCTGACCGGCCTCGGCCTGGAGCGCGACGGCAGCCTCCAGGTGCCGCCGCCCGCCCGGCGCGACCTCGCGGGCTGGTACCGGGAGGGCGTCACGCCGGGCGCCGTCGGCACGGCCGTCATCGCCGGACACGTCGACCACGCGACCGGTCCGGCGGTCTTCTACCACCTGGGCGCACTGCACCGCGGGGCCGCGATCGAGGTGGCGCGCGCGGACGGGCGCACGGCGGTGTTCACCGTCCACGCCGTCGAGGTGTACGAGGCCGAGGACTTCCCCGACGACCGCGTGTACGGGCTCTCGCCGCGCGCGGAGCTCCGGGTGATCACCTGCGGGGGCGGCTTCTCCCCCCGTACGGGCTACCAGGGCAACGTGGTCGTCTTCGCGCACCTGACGGGAACCCATTAGGGCGCGCACCGGGTCGTGAGCGACGAGCGCCCCTGCCGCCCGGGCGTACGACGCGTCAGACCACGGCGAGCCGGTCCACCAGCAGCCCGGCTCTGCGCTCGGCGTCCCCCCTGGGCAGCCGTCCCGCCCGGGTCAGGGTCGCCAGCCCGTGCAGGGCCGCCCAGAACACCTCGGTGAACAGCGCCGGGTGGACTCCTTCCCCGGCGACCTCACCGAGCGTCTCCGACAGGGCGGCGAAGGCGTCCTTCAGGGGCTCCGGGGTCTCCTCGTCGGCGAACGCCAGTCCGCCGTCGAGCTGGAACATGGCGTCGTAGACCGCCGGATTGCGCTCGGCGAAGTCGAGGTAGGCGCGGGCGAGGGCGGCGACCCGGGCGCGCGGGCCGTCCGCGGCGCAGGCCGCGGCCCGCAGCGCGGCGGCCATCTCGGCGGCGCCCTCCAGGGCGACGGCGCCGATGATCTCGCGCTTGCCGCGGAAGTGGCTGTAGAGGACGGGCTGGCTGTACTCGATGCGCTCGGCGAGCCGGCGGGTGGTGACCGCGTCCCAGCCCTGCCGCTCGGCGAGTTCGCGGGCCGTCGCCACGATGAGGCGCTCGCGAACCGCCCGTTCGCGCTCCTTGCGTTCCTGTACCGACATGAGTCGATCCTAGCACCGCTAGACAATCAAGCGGCAGCAGCACTAGCATCGCCCCATCATCTAGCAGCGCTAGATCCCAGGAGGGGCAGCCATGTTCAACGCACTTGAGATCGTCACCACCGTGCTCGTCGGGCTGATGGTGGGAGTGGAGTTCTCCGTCGCCTTCGTCATCAACCGGATCCTCGACGCCCTCCCCGACGACAGCAACCAACGCGGCCGAAGCCACGGCGCCCGGATGCTCGGCGCCGTCATGCCGGTCTGGTACATCGGCTCGCTCGTCCTCGTCGCGGTCTGGGCCGGCGCCGGCCGGCGCCACGACGGCGTCGGGCTCGTCGTCACCGCCGGCGCGCTGCTGATCCTCAGCGTCGTCATGTCGCTCCTGTTGCTCGTCCCGATCAACAACCGGAGCAAGACGTGGACCACCGAGAACCGGCCCGCCGGCTGGAAGGAACAGATGAACCGCTGGGACCGCTTCCACTACGTCCGCGTCGCCGTCATCGTCGCCGCCTTCGCCCTGTTGGTCACCGCCCTCGCCTGAGCCCGCGGGTGGACACCGCGCCGGCGGCGCACGCGTCGGGGACCGCGCCCGGGCCCGTCACGGCTTCACGGCCACGGCGCCCCTCAGCCCCACTGCTCGATGCCGAGCTTCACCACCAGCGCCCCGACCACCGTCAGCAGCACGGCGCGGACGAATCCGCTGCCCTTGCTGAGGGCCATCCGGGCCCCGATCATCGCGCCGGCCAGGTTGAAGGCCGCCATCAGGGCGGCGAGTTGCCACAGCACCATGCCCTGGTACGCGAACATCGCCAGCGCCCCGGCGTTCGTGCAGCAGTTGACGATCTTGGCGGTGGCCGAGGCGGTGACCAGGTCGAGGTGGAGCAGCGCGGTGAGGGCCAGTACCAGGAAGGTGCCGGTGCCGGGGCCGATGAGGCCGTCGTAGAAGCCGATGCCGAGGCCCGCGAGGCCGATGGCCAGGAGTACCCGGTGTCGACTCACGGGCGCGGTGGACGGGGCGGCGCCGAAGCCCGGCTTGAAGATGACCACGCCCGCGACCACGACGAGCACGCCCATGATCAGGGGGCGGAGCGCGTCCTTGCTGATCCCGCCGGCCAGCGCGGCGCCACCCATCGACCCGACGAGCGCGGCGAGGCCGATCCGGACGGCGAGCTTCACGTTCACCGGCGCCTTGCGCACGTACGTCACGGCGGCGCCCGCGGTGCCGACGATGGCCACGGCCTTGTTCGTACCGAGCACGGTGGCGGGATGGGCGTTCGGCAGGCCGAGGAGCAGGGCGGGCAGGAGCAGCAGGCCGCCGCCGCCCACCACCGCGTCGATCCAGCCGGCCGCGGCGGCGGCCACGCAGAGGACGACGATCATGGTCGTGGATATGTCAGGCACGGCCTCGACCCTAGGCAACGGATGGGTGCACGAACCATCAATCGCCGGAAACTTGCGCAAAGGTTGAGCTTTGCCGGGCCGGCGCCCGGTCGGGAGCCACCGGCGACGCCGGGTCCACGGCCGCCGTCAGCGCGCTCGCGGCCAGCACGCTCGCCAAACCCAGCCCGGCGGCGAGCCGCCGCGCGGGCGGTACGGACGCGAGCGCGGCCACCCCGGCCCGCAGGACCGAGGGGCGGCGCGGCTTGCGGTGCCGGGCCGCGGCGGCGGGTGCGGCGGGCACGGACACGGGCAGGGCGACGTGCAGCGGGTGACGCATGGCGCGTTGGCCTCTCGGGAACGACGGGCTCAGGAGCCGCGGGACGGGACGGGCGGCGTGACGGGCCGGCCGGGCGGAGGGACAGGGGCGGGCGGGACGGCCCTGGAGGGCAGGACGGGCCGGAAGGCAGGGCGGCGGGGGCCGGGCGCGGGGCTCAGAAACTGAAGCACTCGCTGTGCACGCGCCCGGCCGGCACCCCGGCGCGCAGCAGCGCCGCCCGGGTCGCGTCCGACATTCCCGGCGGCCCGCACAGGTACACGTCGTGCTCCACCAGGTCGGGCACCAGCGTCAGCAGCGACCGCGGGGCCAGCGGGTCGTGGGCATCGTCGGAGCGTCCGAGCAGGTAGTGCAGCCCGGCCTGTCGCGCGGCGGCGATGGCCTCCAGTTCGGCGCGCAGCACGAGCTGTTCCTCCGCGCCGGCCCGGTAGAGCAGGGTGATGTCCCCGGGGCCGCCGGGCAGCGTCTCGAAGAGGGCCCGCATCGGGGTGATGCCGACACCGCCCGCGATCAGCAGCACCTTGGGCCGGGTCCGTCGCGCGGCGGTGAGCGCCCCGAACGGCCCGGTGGCCAACACCCGTGTGCCGGACCGCAGTCGGCGAATCCGGCGGGAGTGCCCGCCGAGCGCCTTGACGGTGATGCGGAGCGTGCCGCCGCGCACCGGAGCGGACAGCGAGAACGGCAGGGCGGTGTACCAGAGCCGCACTGGAGGAACCGCCGGCGCAGGAACTGGCCCGGTTCTGCGCGCAGTTCCGCCAGGTGCTGCCCGTACATGACGACGGAGACCACCCCGGGGCCCTCCACCCGCACCTCGGCCACCCGCAGCGCGTGCCGCAGGGCCTGCCGTACGGGGACCACCGCGCGGTACCAGACCAGCAGGACGGCGACGTCAGGTGCGCGGCGGTGGCGAAGAGCGCGTCGAGCCGGGCCGAGGGGTGCACCTGGGCCGCCCACAGCAGGACGACCAGCCCCGCCCCGCCCGGCAAACCGCCCTTGACCCGCCCCGCCGCATCTCGCATGGCGCTCACGCCAGGCGGCCGGCGGGCCGGTTTCGGGGGCGCGCGGGCAGCCGACGTGATCCTTAAGGCGGCCTTGAGGAACGCCTCACCGACCCTTAACCCCGGTGCTGAGGTGCGCGTTCCGTCCGGGTAACAACGGCGATGCGGCGGGGAAACAGCGGCCGCGCACGCTCGTGCCATGACGGCGGAGCGGCAGCGCACGGCGGTGATCCGCAGCGGCCCGTCCCCCCTGCCCACCGACCCGCCCACCGACGACGGAGGCTCCCGATCATGGCCGCAGCCACGCCCACGCCCACCCCCGCCATCGTGCTCATCGGCCACGGCATGGTCGGGCAGCGCTACCTGGAGGCCCTCGCCGAGCGCGGGGCCACGGCCACGCACCGCGTCACCGTGCTCTGCGAGGAGCCCCGGCCCGCCTACGACCGGGTCCACCTGACCTCGTACTTCTCCGGCAGCAGCCCCGAGGACCTGTCGATGGTCCCGGACGGGTTCATGGCCGAGCACGGGATCGACCTGCACCTGGGCGACCCGGCCGAGCGCATCGACCGCGAGGCCCGCACCGTGGTGTCCCGCTCGGGCCGGGTGTTCCCGTACGACGTGCTCGTCCTGGCCACCGGCAGCTTCCCCTTCGTGCCGCCGGTCCCCGGTCACGACGCCCCCGGCTGCTTCGTGTACCGCACCATCGAGGACCTGCTGGCCATCGAGGAGTACGCGAGGACCCGTACCGCGGGCGCCGTCGTCGGCGGCGGGCTCCTCGGGCTGGAGGCCGCGGGCGCCCTCCAGGGCCTGGGGCTGGTCACCCGCATCGTGGAGTTCGCCCCGCGGCTGATGCCCGTGCAGATCGACGACGGCGGCGGCGGGGCACTGCTGCGCACCATCGAGAACATGGGGCTGACGGTGCACACCGGCGTCGGCACCCAGGAGGTGCTCACCGGCGAGGACGGCTCGGTCACCGGCATGAGGCTGTCCGACGGATCCACCGTGGACACGGAACTGGTGGTCTTCTCCGCCGGCGTCCGCCCCCGCGACGGGCTGGCCCGCGACAGCGGGCTGACCGTCGGGGAGCGCGGCGGGATCGGCGTCGACGCCCGCTGCCGCACCTCCGACCCGCGCGTCTACGCCATCGGCGAGTGCGCGCTGGCCTCCGACGGCCGGGTCTACGGGCTGGTCGCCCCGGGGTACGAGATGGCCGAGACGGCCGCCGACGACCTGCTCGGCCGGGAGAAGGAGTTCACCGGCGCCGACCTGTCCACCAAGCTCAAGCTGCTCGGCGTGGACGTGGCCTCCTTCGGCGACGCGCACGGCACCACCCCGGGCTGCCTCGACGTCGTCTACTCCGACGCCCGATCGGGCGTCTACAAGAAGCTGGTCGTCGCCCCCGACGGGGTGCTGCTCGGCGGGGTCCTGGTCGGGGACGCGGACGCGTACGGGCTGCTGCGCCCGCTCACCGGCAGCGTGCCGCCCGTCGCCCCCGAGCAGTTGGTGCTGCCGGCGGGGGCCGGCGCGCCCGTCGCGCTCGGCCCGTCGGCGCTCCCGGACGGCGCGGTGATCTGCTCCTGTCACAACGTCACGAAGAAGGCGATCGCCGACTGCGCCGACCTGCCCGAGGTCAAGAAGTGCACCAAGGCGGGCACGGGCTGCGGCAGTTGCCTCAAGGTCATCGGACAGCTGCTGCCGGCCGCCGCCGACAAGGGACTGTGCGGCTGCTTCCCGTTCAGTCGGGCCGAGTTGTACGAGATCGTCCGCACCCGCCGGCTGACCTCGTACCGGGAGATCCTGGACGCCCACGGCCGCGAGGGCGCCCGGGGCGGCGACGGCTGCGAGGTCTGCAAGCCGACCGTCGGATCGATCATCGCCTCCCTGGCCCCGACGCTCGGCGCGAGCGGCTACGTCCTCGACGGGGAGCAGGCCGCCCTCCAGGACACCAACGACCACTTCCTGGCGAACCTGCAGCGCAACGGCTCGTACTCCGTCGTCCCGCGCATCCCCGGCGGGGAGATCACCCCCGACAAACTGATCGTGATCGGCGAGGTGGCCCGCGACTTCGGCCTCTACACGAAGATCACCGGCGGGCAGCGCATCGACCTCTTCGGGGCGAGCGTGGACCAGCTCCCGCGGATCTGGGCACGGCTGGTGGACGCGGGCTTCGAGTCGGGGCACGCCTACGGCAAGGCCCTGCGGACGGTGAAGTCCTGTGTCGGGCAGACCTGGTGCCGCTACGGGGTGCAGGACAGCGTCCGGATGGCCATCGACCTGGAGCTGCGCTACCGGGGCCTGCGAGCCCCCCACAAGCTGAAGTCGGCGGTGTCCGGCTGCGCCCGCGAGTGCGCGGAGGCCCAGAGCAAGGACTTCGGGGTCATCGCCACCGCGAGCGGCTGGAACCTCTACGTCGGTGGCAACGGCGGGGCCACCCCGCGCCACGCCGACCTGCTGGTCCAGGACCTGTCCGACGCCGAACTCGTCCGGCTCATCGACCGGTTCCTGATGTTCTACATCCGCACGGCCGACCGGCTGGAGCGCACCTCCACCTGGCTGGAGCGGCTGGAGGGCGGCCTCGACCACCTGCGGGACGTGATCGTGCACGACTCGCTCGGGCTGTGCGCGGAGCTGGAGGCCCTGATGGCCGACCACGTCGCGCACTACCGCGACGAATGGGCCGAGACGCTCCGGGACCCGGAGCGTCTGGGCCGGTTCGTGTCCTTCGTCAACGCCCCCGGTGCCCCCGACCCGACGGTGCGCTTCGTACCCGAACGCGACCAGGTCAAGCCCGACCTGGCGATCCTGACCCTGGAGCCCGTGGGAGGCACCCGATGACCGTGGAACTGAGGCTGGACGATCACTGGCTCGCCGTGTGCGAACTGTCCTCGCTCGTGCCGGGGCGCGGCGTCGCGGCCCTGCTGCCCGACGGGAGCCAGGTCGCGGTGTTCGTCGACCGCGCGGGGCGCCCGTACGCCATCGGCAACCAGGACCCCTTCACCGGCGCGCACGTGTTGTCGCGGGGGCTGGTGGGGTGCGCGCGGGGCAGGGCATTCGTGGCGTCGCCCCTGCTGAAGCAGCGTTTCGACCTGGAATCGGGGCGCTGCCTGGACGACGAGGAGGTGGCGGTCCGAACCTACCCGGTGCGGACCACCGCGACCTCCGCGATCCCTGCGCCGCCGGCGGCCTCCGAGGCGCCGGCGACCTGCGCGCCCGCCGCGACGCCCGCCGCCGCGTTCGCGCCGTCCGCCGAGAGCGTCACGGTCCCCGTCTGAGGTCAGCCCTGGATCATCGCCGGGTCCATCCACATGATCTCCCAGGTGTGGCCGTCGAGGTCCTCGAAGGCGCGGCCGTACATGGTGCCGTAGTCCTGGGCGGCGCGCGGCTCGGTGGCGCCCGCGCCGAGTGCCCCGTCGACCAGCTCGTCCACCGCGGCGCGGCTCTCGGCGCTCAGACACAGCAGCACCTCGGTGCTGGTGGAGGTGTCGGTGATGGCCTTGTGGGTGAAGTCCTTGAAGCGGGCCTCGGTGAGGAGCATCGCGACGATCGTGTCGCTGATGACCATGGAGGCGCAGTTCTCGTCGCTGAACTGGGCGTTGAAGGAGTAGCCGAGCTTGCCCCAGAAGGCCTTGCTGGCGTCGAGGTCCTTGACCGGCAGGTTGACGAAGATCATGGTGGAGGACATCTCGGTCTCTCTTCTCTCGCTGGGCGCGTGGCGGTTTCGCTGCGTTCGAGGGATGGACCGCGGGCGCCGCGGAAACTCATCGGTCCCGGCGAGAACTTTCCGAAACTCCTCGTACGGGGGACGCGAGCGCGGGCCGGACGACCCTCCGGGGCGCCGTCGCGAGGGGACCGCGTCCGGCGCCGCCGACCCCCCGAAGTCCCCGGCCGGGGGATTGACCTCGCGCAGGTCGCTCCCGCGTCATGAGGAATTGACGTCACGTCAACTCGACGCCTCTAGGTTCCTCGACGCGTGCGACCTCGCCGCCCACCCGGACGACGAGGCCCTCTCCCTCAGGAGTGACCGTGGAACGTCGTACCTTCCTGCGCGGCGCCGTCATCGGCTCCTCGGCCGCCGCCTTCGCCGGCACGCTGACGCACGGGGCCGCCTACGCCGCCCCCGCCCAGCCCGGCACCGGACCGTACGGGGCGCTCGGCGCGGCCGACGCCAACGGCATCATGCTGCCCGCCGGTTTCGCCGGCCGCGTCGTCGCCCGCTCCGGGCAGGCCGTCGGCGGCACCTCGTACACCTGGCACCAGGCTCCCGACGGCGGCGCCTGCTTCGCCGACGGCACCGGCTGGATCTACGTGTCGAACTCGGAGATCAACCCGAGCGGCGGCGCGAGCGCCCTGCGGTTCGACGCCGCCGGCACCGTCACCGGCGCCTACCGGATCCTCTCCGGCACCCGGCAGAACTGCGCCGGCGGCAAGACCCCCTGGAACACCTGGCTGTCCTGCGAGGAGGTCGACCGCGGCTACGTGTACGAGACCGACCCGTACGGGATCAACGCCTCCGTCCAGCGGCCCGCGCTGGGCCGCTTCAAGCACGAGGCGGCCGCCGCCGACCCCGTCCGCAAGGTGATCTACCTGACCGAGGACGAGACGAACGGCTGCTTCTACCGCTTCATCCCCACCACCTGGGGCAACCTCTCCGCCGGCACCCTCCAGGTCCTCAAGGCCGGCAGCGCCGCCTCGGGCTCCTTCACCTGGGCCACCGTCCCCGACCCGGACGGCTCCCCGACCGTCACCCGCAGCCAGGTCTCCGGCGCCAAGAAGTTCAACGGCGGCGAGGGCTGCCACTACGCCGACGACACGGTCTGGTTCACCACCAAGGGCGACAACCGGGTCTGGCGGTTGAACCTCGCCGCCGGCACCTACGAGTTGACCTACGACGACTCGCTGGTCCCCGGCGGGGCGGCCCCGCTGACCGGCGTGGACAACGTCACCGGGTCCTCGTACGGGGACCTGTACGTCGCCGAGGACGGCGGCAGCATGGAGATCTGCGTGATCACCCCGGACGACGTGGTGGCCCCCTTCCTGCGGATCACCGGCCAGTCCTCGTCGGAGATCACCGGCCCGGCCTTCTCCCCCGCCGGCGACCGCCTGTACTTCAGCAGCCAGCGCGGCACGAGCGGCAGCTCCGCCGGCGGCATCACCTACGAGGTCTCGGGCCCCTTCCGCGTGTAGGGCCCGGCCGCCGGCGCTCCGGCGGGCGGACTCCGGTCCCCCGCGGCCGCCGGCCGGGTGCGACCCCGGCCGGTCCGACACACCGGGCCTCAGGACGCCACGGCGCCGCCCTTGAGCAGGGCCGCGCCCAGCGGGGTCACCGTGTGCAGCACGGCGTTGCCCCGGCGCAGGGTGGTGACCAGGCCCGCCTCGCGCATCACACAGGCGTGCTGGCTCGCCGAGGCCAGGGAGACCCCGGCCCGGCGGGCCAGTTCACTCGTGGTGGCGCCGTCGCCGATGGCCCGCAGCACCACCGAGCGGGTGTGCCCGACCAGCTTGCCCAGGGTGCGCTGGCGGTGCTCCTCGACCGGCCGGGTGACCTCGCCCCCGGGTGTCGTCGAGGCGAGCTGGGCCGCCGCCGGGTAGACGAGCACCGGGGGCAGTTCCGGGTCCTGCAGGGTCACCGCCGTGCGCCGGCAGAAGAAGGACGGCTGGAGCAGCAGCCCGCGCCCCCGCAGCCGCACGTCCCGGTCCACGGGGTAGTCGCACTCCAGGACCGGGGCGCGCCAGCGCAGCATCGGCGGCAGCGAGGCCAGCAGTTCGTCCGCGCCGCCGTCCAGCAGGTCCCGGCCCCGGGCGGCCCGCTCGGCCTCGATCTGCGCCTGGATGTGCGTCCAGTACGGCTCGACGGCCGCCCGGTGGTATCCGCGGAGCTCCGCCAGCAGCCTCGGCAGGTGCTTGGTCCCGCCGTCCATGAACTCCCGCAGGCGTCGCGGGACCATGGTGTCGGCGCCGTCGCTCACGCCCGAGGGCATGCCGAAGGCAGCCCCGAAGCCGCCTCCCGAACCCAGCAACGTCAGCTCCCGCCGCATGCGTTCGGGACGGATCCCGCGCAGCGCGTCGAGGCCCACGTCCCACCCGTACTGACCCTCTACCGGAGTCAGGAAATCCGGGAAATAACCGCGCCCCGGTATCAGCGCGCCGAGGAGCCTTGTTTCACCATTCAACCGGCTCCGGGTTTCCGTACGCCATTCACCGAACAGCCGGGCATCGCGCCGGTCCCTTAAACGGTGAAAACTGAGAATCGTTTCCCACAACGCATCGGGACGTGCTGCCATCCGTACGCGTGCGAGATCCACTCCCGTGAAATGGATACGAAGCACCGAACCCCCACCTGTGCAACCGCAATCCCCCCGCCCCATGAGTATGCATGCCGTCACACGTGGTCACCACGCCCTTTCGGCCACAGTTGAAACCCCTTTCGGCGGGGGCGTGACAACCGAAATCCTGTACTCCGCCGGGCACACTCCAGTGCGACCGAAACGCTCCGTGAAGGCCGTGGGGGGCTTTGCGGGGCCTGGCGGTCGGTCGCACCGGGAAGCGCCGACGTGTCCGGCGGATAGGCGGCAGGCGGTGGACGGGTGGGGATCCGTCCACCGCCTGGTGCCGTAAAGGCCCGGTGAATATGCGCGGTGCGAAAGCAGGCCGCGCCCGGCCCCGGTGGTCAGGAATCCCGGGGACGGGCGCGGTCTTGGGAACCGGTTCGGCTCGGAAGGGTTCGTGCCCGACCGAGCCGTTCCGGAACCCGGCTCAGGGAGGACTCAGCGGCTGTCCGAGCCCTTGGATTCGGCGGCCGCACGGCCCGCTTCCAGGCGCGCCACCGGGATCCGGAACGGCGAGCAGGAGACGTAGTCCAGACCGACCTCGTGGAAGAAGTGCACCGACTCGGGGTCGCCGCCGTGCTCGCCGCAGACGCCGAGCTTGAGGTCGGGGCGGGTGGCCCGGCCGGCCTCGACGGCGCTGCGGACCAGCGCGCCCACGCCGTCCTTGTCGATGGTCTCGAAGGGCGAGACCCCGAAGATGCCCTTCTCCAGGTACGCGGTGAAGAAGCTGGCCTCGACGTCGTCGCGGGAGAAGCCCCACACCGTCTGGGTCAGGTCGTTCGTACCGAAGGAGAAGAACTGCGCGGCCTCGGCGATCTGACCGGCGGTCAGCGCGGCGCGCGGCAGCTCGATCATGGTGCCGATGCTCAGCTTGAGGCGGGTGCCGGTGGCGGCCTCGACCTCGGCGATGACCTGGTCGGCCTCGTCGCGGACGATCTCCAGCTCCTGGACGGTGCCGACGAGCGGGACCATGATCTCGGCGCGCGGGTCACCCTTGGCGTTCTTGCGCTCGGCGGCGGCCTCGGCGATCGCCCGGACCTGCATCTTGAACAGACCCGGGATGACCAGGCCGAGGCGGACGCCGCGCAGACCCAGCATCGGGTTCTGCTCGTGCAGCTTGTGCACGGCCTGGAGCAGGCGCAGGTCGTTCTCGTTGGCGTCCTTGCGGGACTCCGCGAGGGCGACGCGGACCGACAGCTCGGTGATGTCGGGCAGGAACTCGTGCAGCGGCGGGTCCAGGAGGCGGACGGTGACGGGCAGTCCGTCCATCGCCTCGAACAGCTCGACGAAGTCCTTCTTCTGCAGCGGCAGCAGGGCACTGAGTGCCTCTTCGCGCTCGCCGTCGGTGTCCGCGAGGATCAGTCGCTCCACCAGTTCACGGCGCTCACCGAGGAACATGTGCTCGGTGCGGCACAGGCCGATGCCCTGGGCGCCGAAGCGGCGGGCGCGCAGCGCGTCCTCGGCGTTGTCGGCGTTGGCGCGCACCCGCAGCCGGCGGACGCGGTCCGCGTACGCCATGATCCGGTGCACGGCGGCGACCAGCTCGTCGGCGTCGTCGGCGCCGGCGTGCATGCGGCCCTCGAAGTACTCGACGACCGGGGACGGTACGACGGGTACCTCACCGAGGTAGACCTTGCCGGTGGAGCCGTCGATGGAGACGACGTCGCCCTCTTCGATGACCGTGTCGCCGACCGTCATCCGGCGGCGCTTGGTGTCGACGTCGAGCTCCTCGGCGCCGCAGACACAGGTCTTGCCCATGCCGCGGGCCACGACGGCGGCGTGCGAGGTCTTGCCGCCGCGCGAGGTCAGGATGCCCTCGGAGGCGATCATGCCGTCCAGGTCGTCCGGGTTGGTCTCGCGGCGGATCAGGATGACCTTCTCGCCCGAGCGGGACCACTTGACGGCCGTGTACGAGTCGAAGACGGCCTTGCCGACGGCCGCGCCCGGGGAGGCGGCGATGCCGCGGCCCAGCAGGGTGGTCTTGGCGTCCTCGTCGAAGCGCGGGAACATCAGCTGCGCGAGCTGGTGGCCGGTGACGCGCTGGAGCGCCTCGGCCTCGTCGATCAGGCCCTGGTCCACGAGCTGGGTGGCAATGCGGAAGGCGGCGCCCGCGGTGCGCTTGCCGACGCGGGTCTGGAGCATCCACAGCTGGCCGCGCTCGATGGTGAACTCGATGTCGCAGAGATCCTTGTAGTGGGTCTCCAGCGTCTCCATGATCGTCATGAGCTGGTCGTAGGAGGCCTTGTCGATGCCCTCCAGGTCCGCCAGCGGGACGGTGTTGCGGATGCCCGCGACCACGTCCTCGCCCTGGGCGTTCTGCAGGTAGTCGCCGTAGACGCCCTGGTGGCCGCTGGCCGGGTCGCGGGTGAAGGCGACGCCGGTGCCGGAGTCGGGGCCCAGGTTGCCGAAGACCATGGAGCAGATGTTGACCGCGGTGCCCAGGTCGCCGGGGATGCGCTCCTGGCGGCGGTAGAGCTTGGCGCGGTCGGTGTTCCAGGAGTCGAAGACGGCCTCGACGGCGAGGTCCATCTGCTCGCGGGGGTCCTGCGGGAACTCGCGGCCGGCCTGGCTCGCGACGATCTTCTTGAACTGCTTGACGAGCTTCTTCAGGTCGGCGGCGTCGAGGTCGGTGTCGACGGTGACCTTCTTGGCGGCCTTGGCGGCCTCCAGCGCGTCCTCGAACAGCTCGCCCTCGACACCCAGGACGGTCTTGCCGAACATCTGGATGAGGCGGCGGTACGAGTCCCACGCGAAGCGCTCGTCGCCGGACTGGGAGGCGAGGCCGGTCACGGAGTCGTCGGAGAGACCGATGTTCAGGACGGTGTCCATCATGCCGGGCATCGAGAACTTCGCGCCGGAGCGCACGGAGACCAGCAGCGGGTCGTCCGACTGCCCGAGCTTCTTGCCCATCTTCGCCTCGAGGGCGGCGAGGTGCGCGCTGACCTCGTCGCGCAGCTCGGCCGGGGCCTCGCCGCTTTCGAGGTAGACCTTGCAGGCCTCGGTGGTGATGGTGAAGCCGGGGGGGACCGGAAGACCGAGGTTGGTCATCTCGGCGAGGTTGGCTCCCTTGCCGCCGAGAAGGTCCTTGAGGTCCCGGTTGCCCTCGGTGAAGTCGTAGACGAGCTTCTGATCTTTGTTTTCCGACACGGGTCTCGACTCCTCGAGGACTCGGTGGCTGCCCTGACGGCCAGGAACATACCCAGATCGAAGGCTTCTGGGTACGTCCACTTGGTCGTCATACGGCCGTAACCACCCGTGCGCCAGCCATTCGAAAGTAACCGATGAGTAATGCGAAAGTACGAAGAGCGTTCGGATCCCGAAGACAGAGGGGTCGATTGAGGCGTCATCACGCTCGGATGAGCGATCATCGATACATTTGCGTTCAAGAGTTGAACGAACAAAGGGTGGCACCCAGTGCCACCCTTTGAAAGTCTTACCCGTGACTTCCGTGCTCATCTGAGCGAAACCTGTCCCATGCGTGGCGTATATCACGCGGCACGGAGGGCGATTTGTCAGCCTCCGGAAGTGTCCAGCTCGGCTTCCTCGCCGACGCCGGCGCAGTCGTAAGGATCGTTCAACCAGCCCTCGGGCAGGACAACCCGGTTGTTTCCGGACGTCCGACCGCGCGGACCGTCGGCGCTCTCGGGCCAACCTTGATCCAGATCAAGCTCGCTCAGATGAGCGTCCAGCTCGGCCAGGGAAGACGTGACCGCGAGCCTGCCCCGCATCTCGGAGCCCACGGCGAAGCCCTTGAGGTACCAGGCCACGTGCTTACGGAAGTCGATCACCCCGCGCGCCTCGTCACCGATCCACTCCCCCAGCAACTGGGCATGCCGGAGCATGGTGGCCGCGACCTCGCGCAGCGTCGGCTTGTGGAAGTCCTGCGGGCGTCCCTCGAAGGCCGCCACCAGGTCGTTGAACAGCCACGGCCGCCCCAGGCAGCCGCGACCGACGACGACTCCGTCGCAACCGGTCTCGCGGACCATGCGCAGCGCGTCCTCGGCGCACCAGATGTCGCCGTTGCCGAGCACCGGGATCTCCGGCACGTGCTCCTTGAGCCGCGCGATGGCGTCCCAGTCGGCGGTGCCGCCGTAGTGCTGGGCGGTGGTGCGCCCGTGCAGGGCGATGGCGGTCACGCCCTCCTCGACGGCGATCCGACCGGCGTCGAGGTAGGTGAGGTGGTCGTCGTTGATGCCCTTGCGCATCTTCATGGTGACGGGCAGGTCCCCGGCGCCGGCGACGGCCTCGCGCAGGATCGCGCGCAGCAGGTTCCGCTTGTACGGGAGGGCGGAGCCGCCACCCTTGCGGGTGACCTTGGGGACGGGGCAGCCGAAGTTGAGGTCGATGTGGTCGGCCCGGTCCTCTTCGACGATCATGCGGACGGCCTTGCCGACCGTGACGGGGTCCACCCCGTACAGCTGAATCGAGCGAGGTTTCTCGGTCTCGTCGAAGTGGATCAGTTGCATGGTCTTGTCGTTGCGCTCGACCAGGGCGCGGGTCGTGATCATCTCGCTCACGAACAGCCCCTTGCCGCCCGAGAACTCGCGGCAGAGAGTACGGAACGGGGCATTGGTGATGCCTGCCATCGGCGCGAGCACCACCGGGGGCTGCACGGTGTGCGGGCCGATCGCGAGAGGCGGAGGAAGCGTGGTCATCCGCCCATTGTCGCATCACGCATGTCGTTAGTTAGTCGTACTATCGGCAGCATGCGTGACTTGAGCCCCAGGCGGCGCACTCTCGTCTTGGCGATCTGCTGCATGAGCCTCCTCATCGTCAGTCTCGACACCACCGTCCTCAACGTCGCCCTGCCCGCCATCCGGCACGACCTGGACGCCTCGGTCGCGGGGATGCAGTGGACGATCGACGCGTACACCCTCGTACTGGCCTCGCTGCTGATGCTGGCGGGATCCACCGGGGACCGGCTCGGGCGCCGCAGGATCTTCTCCCTCGGGCTGGTGCTCTTCACCGCGGGTTCCCTGCTGTGCTCGCTCGCACCGAGCCTGGAATGGCTGATCGTCTTCCGCATGCTCCAGGCCGTGGGCGGCTCGATGCTCAACCCGGTCGCCATGTCGATCATCACCAACACCTTCACCGACCCGAAGGAACGCGCCCGCGCCATCGGCGTGTGGGGCGCCGTCGTCGGCATCTCGATGGCCGCCGGCCCGCTGATCGGCGGGCTGCTCGTGGACTCGGTCGGCTGGCGCTCCATCTTCTGGCTCAACCTGCCGATCGGATTGCTCGCCCTCGTCCTGACCCTGCGCTACGTCCCCGAGTCCCGGGCCGAGCACGCGCGCCGCCCGGACCCGGTGGGCCAGCTCCTCGTCATGGCGCTGCTGGGTTCGGTGACGTACGGGATCATCGAGGCCCCGGCCGCCGGTTGGACCTCGCCGCTGGTCATCGGCTGCGCGTTGACCGCCGCGGTCACCCTGGTGTGGTTGCTGCTGCACGAGAGCCGCCGGGCGGAGCCGCTGATCGACCCCCGGTTCTTCCGCAGCGCCCCCTTCAGCGGAGCGACGGTGATCGCCGTGAGCGCCTTCGCCGCGATGTCCGGGTTCCTCTTCCTGAACACCCTCTACCTCCAGGACGTGCGCGAACTCGACGCCCTCGGCGCGGGGCTGTACATGCTGCCGATGGCCGCGATGGCCTTCCTCTGCGCGCCCGTGTCCGGGCGGCTCCTGGCCCGCTCCGGGCCGCGGCTGCCGCTGGCGATCGCCGGCGTGACGATGGCGGCGAGCGGGCTGCTCTTCGCGGCGTTCTCGGCCGAGACCTCGACGCCGCTGATGTTCGCCGGCTACGTGCTCTTCGGGCTCGGCTTCGGCATGGTCAACGTGCCGATCACCAACACGGCCGTCTCCGGGATGCCGCGCGCCCAGGCGGGAGTGGCCGCGGCGGTGGCGTCCACCAGCCGGCAGACCGGCGCGACCCTGGGCGTCGCCGTGATCGGCGCCGTCCTGGCGGCCGGCACGTCGGGCGGCGCGGCCTTCGCGGAGGCGACCCGGCCCGCCTGGTGGATCATCACGCTCTGCGGGGTGTCGGTCCTCGCGGTCGGCCTCCTGACCACCGGCTCCTGGGCCCGCGCGACGGCCCTGCGCACGGCGAGCACCCTGGAGGCCCCGAGCCGGGACGTCGGTTCGCGGGTCTCCTAGGCCATCACTTTCGGATCGTGCCGGGGCCGCGGTGTCCGGCGCCGCGGCCCTGACCGACAAGATCCGAAAGAGACGACCCGGGTCCTGTCGTACGGCGGGTGCCCGGCGGCTATTCCCCGCACTCGAAGTCGTCGGCGTGCGAGTCGATCCGGGCCAGGAGCGCGCGCAAGGCTTCCCGGTCGGCCTCGGACAGACCGGAGAACAGGCCCAGCTCGACGGCGTCGAGGGCCGCGTTCGTCTCACCGAGGACGGTCGAGCCGGCGGCCGTGATGGCCACGTTGTGGCGGCGGCGGTCGGCCGGGTCGCGGCGGCGTTCCACCAGACCGTCGCGCTCCAGGTCGTTGAGGATCCCGACGAGCACGCTCGGGTCCACCTCCAGTCGGGCCGCGAGTGACCGCTGGCCCACGGGTCCGGTCTCCAGGTGCATCAGCGTCATGGCGTGCCGGGGGGTGAGCCCGGCCGCGCTGAGCGCCTTCTTCATGCGGGTCTGGGTGACCGATCCGTGCCAGGCGAGGAGCAGGCCCAGCCGCTGCGGCGGGTTCGAGGCGTCCTGTGCTGCCGTCATGCCCACATCGTAGCGCTCACGAAATGATTGCGATCATCCGATCATTGATGCTATTCAATGGTTCTACACATTCGACCGTTGGAGTGCACCATGTTCATTGGCTACGTCGTCGTCGCCGGCCTGCTCGCCCTCGTGCTCGCCGCGTCGGCGACCCTCACCTTCCTTCGCAACGAGACGATCCTCGCGAACATGCGGAAGGTGGCGGTGCCCGATTCCCTCCTGCCGGTCCTGGCCGCGCTGAAGGCCGCCGGCGCGGTGGGGCTGGTCGCGGGCATGTGGGTGGCGCCGCTCGGCGTCGCCGCCGCAATCGGCGTGACCCTCTACTTCATCGGTGCGGTCGCGAGCCACCTGCGCGTCAAGCACTACGACCTCGCCCCGGCCGCCGTCCTCACGCTGATCTCGGCGGCGGCCCTGGCACTGCGCCTCGCCTCCTGACCCACCCCCGGCCCGGATCCGACACTCCTCCACGCTGACGAGTGACAGATATTGAAATCTGTCACTCGTCATGCCATTCTCTTTTCATGACCGCTCACCAGAACGCTCCCCACACCTCTCACCCCTCCCGCCGCCTCGGTGCCACGGGCCCCTCCGTCTTCCCGCTGGGACTGGGCTGCATGGGCATGTCCGCCCTGTACGGCGAGGCCGACCGGAGCGAGTCGATCGCCACCATCCACGCCGCCTTGGACGCGGGCGTCACCCTGCTCGACACCGGTGACTTCTACGGCATGGGCCACAACGAACTGCTGATCAACGAGGCCCTGCGCACCGCGCCCGCCGCGGCCCGCGAGCAGGCGCTGACGAGCGTGAAGTTCGGCGCCCTGCGCACGGTCGAGGGCGGCTTCGCCGGTTACGACGGCCGGCCCGACGCCGTCCGGAACTTCCTCGCCTACTCCCTCCAGCGGCTCGGCCGGGACCACGTCGACGTCTACCGGATCGCCCGCGTGGACCCGGACGTCCCCATCGAGGAGACGGTCGGCGCCATCGCCGAGGCCGTCCAGGCCGGACACGTACGACACATCGGCCTCTCGGAGGTCGGCGCGGAGACCCTGCGCCGGGCCGCCGCCGTCGCTCCGATCTCCGACCTCCAGATCGAGTACTCGCTGATCTCGCGGGGCATCGAGGAGGAGATCCTGCCGACCGCCCGCGAGCTGGGCATCGGCGTCACCGCGTACGGGGTGCTCTCCCGGGGCCTGATCAGCGGCCACTTCGGCCGCGACCGGGCGCTCGCCCCCGGCGACTTCCGCGGGATGAGCCCCCGCTTCCAGGGCGACAACCTCGACCGGAACCTCGACCTGGTGGACGCCCTGCGCAAGGTCGCCGACAGCAAGGGCGTGAGCGTCGCCCAGATCGCCATCGCCTGGGTTCTCGCGCGCGGGGAGGACATCGTGCCGCTGGTCGGCGCCCGCCGCCGGGACCGCCTCGACGAGGCCCTGGGCGCCCTGGACGTGGAGTTGACCGCTGCCGACCTGACCGCCATCGAGGAGGCGGTCCCGGCCGGGGCCGCGGCCGGCGATCGGTACCCGGAGGCCCAGATGGCCCACCTCGACAGTGAGCACTGAGCCGGCTGTACGGTCGTACCCATGCCTCCCGCTGCTGCCGAGCCCCTGACTCCCGAGCGCATCCTCGAAACCACCGAGGACGTGTTGCGGCGCTTCGGCCCCACCAAGGCGACCGTGGTGGACGTGGCGCGCGCGCTGGGCGTCAGCCACGGCAGCGTGTACCGCCACTTCCCGTCGAAGGCGGCGCTGCGCGAGGCCGTCACGGACCGCTGGCTCGCCAAGAGCGTCGTGATGTTGGAGGAGATCGCCTCGGCCCCCGCCGAGACGGCGCCCTCCAAGCTGGAGTCGTGGCTGGAGGCCCTCTTCGAGGCCAAGCGCAAGAAGGCGGGCGCCGACCCGGAGTTGTTCGCGACGTACACCGTGCTCCTCGCCGAGAACAGCGGCGTGGTGGACCGGCATCTGAGCGAGCTGATCGATCAGTTGGTCCGGATCATCGCCGACGGGGTCGAGGCCGGGACACTGGCCGCGCCCGACGTGCCGGCGGCGGCGCGGGCCGTGTTCGACGCCACGGGCCGGTTCCATGACCCGCAGTACGCCGCCGACTGGCTCTCCCCGACCATCCTCCCGGAGTTCGAGGCGGTCACCTCGCTCGTCATCCGGGGCCTGCGCGCCTGACCCGACCACCTCCCCGGACCGCCGGCCCCCTCGCCCGGCGGCTCGATCCGGTCGCCGTTGATCCGGCGGCTCCGTTGGTCCGGAGGCCGTGGGTCCGGGTGATTCGGAACGGGTGGCTCCGTTCGACTTGGTGATCATTTGAGTCGGAGAACCCTGTCCCCGGTCCCGGCCCTGCCCTACGTTCCCCGAGACACCGTCAGGTACTTCTCAGGGGGAAGCATGTCCGCTCCACAGCCTCAGAGCGCCCGCCCCGCGCCACCCGCGCGGTCGGGCGGCGCCGCGGCGCTCGGCTGGGTTCTGACCATCGGGCTCAACGTGGTCGCGCCGATCATCACCTACAACCAGTTGCACGATCACGGCTGGAGGGAGTTCGACGCGCTGCTGATCAGCAGCGCGTGGCCCGTCCTCGACAGCGCGATCCACCTGGCCTGGCGTCGCAAGGTCGACGAGTTCGCGATCGTCACCCTGGTCTTCCTGGTGATCACCGCGGCCGTCTCGCTGATCGGCGCGCACTCGGCCCGGGCCCTGTTGATCAAGGACTCGGGGGTGACGGGGCTGTTCGGGGTGCTCTGCCTCGTCACGCTGCTCGCGCCGAGGCCGCTGATGTTCTACTTCGGCCGCAAGTTCGCCACGGACGGGACTCCCGAGAGCACGGCCTGGTGGAACGGCCTGTGGCAGTACGAGGGCTTCCGCCGGACCATGATCGTGATGACCACGGTGTGGGGCATGGCCTACCTGGTCGAGGCCGGGATCCGCATCGCCCTGACCTACGCGCTCGACACCGACACGATGGTGGTCCTCAGCCCCGTCATGATCTACACGGTGCTCGGCCTGCTGGGCGTCTGGACCGCCCTCTACGGCAGGCGTTCGCAGGCGGAGGGCGAACGGCGCGCCGCCGAGACGGCCGCGGCAGCGCAGCCCACCGGGGCCGCGCAGGCCTGAGGGGCGCCCCCCGGGGACGGAGAACGCCGGTGGCCCGGTGCGCACTGCGCACCGGGCCACCGGCGTTTCGGCGAAGCCGCGACGTCGAAGCCGCCGAGAGGTCCTAGCAGCCGAGCAGACGGCTGCCGAGGTAGCTCTGGATCTGGTCCAGGGAGACGCGCTCCTGCTTCATGGTGTCGCGCTCGCGCACGGTCACCGCGTTGTCGTCCAGGGTGTCGAAGTCGACGGTGACGCAGAACGGCGTGCCGATCTCGTCCTGGCGACGGTAACGGCGGCCGATGGCGCCCGCGTCGTCGAACTCGATGTTCCAGTTCTTGCGCAGGTCGGCGGCGAGGCCCTTGGCCTTCGGCGACAGCTGCGGGTTGCGGGACAGCGGCAGGACGGCGACCTTGATCGGGGCCAGGCGCGGGTCGAAGCGCATCACGGTGCGCTTCTCCATGACGCCCTTGGCGTTCGGGGCCTCGTCCTCGTTGAACGCGTCGAGCATGAAGGCGAGCATGGCGCGGTTGACACCGGCCGCCGGCTCGATGACGTACGGGGTGTAGCGCTCGCCGGCCTCCTGGTCGAAGTACGACAGGTCCTGGCCGGAGGCGGCGGAGTGGGCCTTGAGGTCGAAGTCGGTGCGGTTGGCAACGCCTTCGAGCTCGGAGAACTCATTGCCACCGAAGTTGAAGCGGTACTCGATGTCGGCGGTGCGCTTCGAGTAGTGGGACAGCTTCTCCTTCGGGTGGTCGTACCAGCGGATGTTCTCCTCGCGGATGCCGAGGTCGCGGTACCAGTTCCACCGCTCCTGCATCCAGTACTCCTGCCACTGCTCGTCCTCGCCCGGCTTGACGAAGAACTCCATCTCCATCTGCTCGAACTCGCGCGTGCGGAAGATGAAGTTGCCGGGGGTGATCTCGTTGCGGAAGGACTTGCCCATCTGCGCGATGCCGAAGGGAGGCTTCTTGCGGGAAGTCGTCTGCACCTGGGCGAAGTTGGTGAAGATGCCCTGGGCGGTCTCCGGGCGCAGGTACGCCTTGGAGCCGGTGTCCTGGGTCGGGCCCAGGTGGGTCTCCAGCATGCCCGAGAACTGCTTGGGCTCGGTGAACTGGCCCTTCACACCACAGTTGGGGCAGTTGATGTCGGCAAGACCGTTGGCGGGCACGCGGCCGTGCTTGGCCTCGTACGCCTCCTCCAGGTGGTCCGCGCGGTGGCGCTTGTGGCAGGAGGTGCACTCGGTCAGCGGGTCCGAGAAGGTGGCGACGTGGCCGGAGGCCACCCACACCTCGGGGGCCAGAATCACGGAGGAGTCGATACCGACGATGTCCTCACGCCCGGTGACCATGGCCTTCCACCACTGGCGCTTGATGTTCTCCTTCAGCTCGACACCGAGCGGGCCGTAGTCCCAGGCGGCCTTGGAGCCGCCGTAGATCTCACTGCACGGGAAAACGAAGCCACGGCGCTTGCTCAGGCTGACGATGGTTTCGATCTTGTCGGCGGCCACGGTGCTCTCTTCATTACGAGGACGAACGGCGAAGCCTTTAGGTTACCGGCGCCCGCACCCCCCCTTTCAAATCGGGATGCCCTTCCCCGGCCCCCGGACGGCCCGCACGGGCTCCCCCCACCAGGGTTTTTGACAATCGTTTCCATCTTTGATGAAAATGGATGTCATGAACGTACGACGCCTCATACCCGCCGCAGCCCTCGCCGGCGCCGTCACCCTCGGCGCGACGACCCTCACCGCCTGCTCCGGAGCCAGTGCCGCCGGAGGGAACACGGACGGCAAGCTCGCCGTGACGGCGTCGTTCTACCCCATGCAGTTCCTCGCCGAGCGGATCGGCAAGGAGCACGTGGCGGTCACCACCCTGACCAAGCCGGGTGTCGAACCGCACGATCTGGAGATCACGCCGAAGCAGACGGGCCGACTCGGCGAATCCGACGTGATCCTCTACCTCAAGACGTTGCAACCCGCCGTGGACAAGGCCGTCGCCCAGTCCGGCGTGAAGAACGTCGTCGACGCCGGCACCCTCACCGCGCTGGAGGCGCACGCCGCCTCCGGGCACGACGACCACGACCACGCGGCCGAGGGCGAGGAGCACGACCACGACCACGGCGGCGCCGGCAAGGACCCGCACGTCTGGCTCGACCCCGCCAAGTACGCGGAGATCGCCAAGGGCGTCGGCGCGGCCCTGGGGAAGGCCGACCCCGCGCACGCGGCGGACTACGAGAAGAACACCGCGACGCTGGTCACCGAACTGGGCTCCCTGGACACCGAGTTCAAGGACGGCCTGAAGACCACGGCTTCCAAGACCTTCATCACCACCCACGCCGCCTTCGGCTACCTCGCCGAGCGGTACGGGCTCGACCAGGAGGGCATCTCCGGCATCGACCCCGAGTCCGAGCCCAGCCCGGCCCGCATGAAGGACCTCCAGGGCGTCGCGGCCAAGGACAAGGTGACCACCGTGTTCTTCGAGACGCTGGTGGGCGACAAGACGGCCAATGCCCTCGCGAAGGACACCGGCCTGAAGACCGACGTCCTCGACCCGCTGGAGGGAATCACCGACAAGTCCCAGGGCGCTGACTACTTCGAGGTCATGCGGTCGAACCTGAAGAACCTCCAGAAGGCCCTCGGAGCCAAGTGATGACAGCAGCAGCAACGGAGGCGCGCGCCATGCAGTCCACGTCGGGTCAGACAACGGACCAGCCCGTCATATCCCTGCGCGGGGCCACGGCCTCGCTCGGCTCGCGCCCCGTGCTGCGCGGGATCGACCTCACCGTCCGGCGCGGTGAGGTCGTCGCCCTGCTCGGCGCCAACGGCTCCGGGAAGTCCACGGCCGTGCGCGCCGTGGTCGGCCAGGTCCCGCTGACCGACGGCGAGCTGTCCCTCTTCGGAACCGAGTTCAGGCGCTTTCGCCAGTGGTCCCGCATCGGCTACGTCCCGCAGCGCACCACGGCCGCCGCCGGCGTCCCGGCCACCGTCCGGGAGATCGTCTCCGCCGGCCGCCTGGCCCGCTCCCGCTTCGGGGTGCTGCGCAAGGCCGACCGGACCGCCGTCGAGCGGGCACTGGCCCTGGTCGACATGGACACGTACGCCGACGCCTCGATCAACGCGCTCTCCGGCGGCCAGCACCAGCGGGTGCTCATAGCCCGGGCACTCGCCGTGGAACCCGAACTGCTGATCATGGACGAGCCGATGGCCGGCGTGGACCTGGCGAACCAGGAGGTCCTCGCGAACGCGCTGCGGCACCAGGTGCAGGCCGGGACGACCATCCTGCTCGTCCTGCACGAGCTGGGCCCGCTGGAGCCGCTGATCGACCGGGCCGTCGTCCTGCGCGACGGCTGCGTGATGCACGACGGCCCGCCCCCGGAGGCCGTGGGCCAGCACGCCCTCCCCGGCCACGACCACGTACACCCCCACGCGGCGCACGACGCCGAGCCCCTCCGGACGGGACTGCTGAGCTGATGGACCTCCTGACCTACCCCTTCATGGTGCGGGCGCTGATCGCGGCCGGTCTGGTCGGCCTGACCGCCCCCGCCATCGGCACGTACCTCGTCCAGCGCCGCCAGGCCGTCATGGGTGACGGCCTCGGCCACGTCGCGATGACCGGCGTCGCGTTGGGCTTCGTCCTCCACACCAGCCCCGTGTGGATGGCCACCCTGGTCGCGGTCGTCGGCGCCGTCGGCATGGAGCTGATCCGCTCCCGCGGCCGGACCAGCGGCGACGTGGCGCTCGCGATGCTCTTCTACGGCGGCCTGGCCGGCGGAGTCATGATCATCAATCTGGGCGGCGGGTCCACGACCATGCTGCTCGGGTCGATGTTCGGCTCGATCACCACGGTCGCGTCCGAGGACGTCATCGCCATGGTGATCCTGGCCGCCTTCGTCCTCGCCGTCACGATCGGTCTGCGCCGGCAGTTGTTCGCCGTCTGCCAGGACGAGGAGTTCGCCCGGGTCACCGGGCTGCCGGTGCGCGCGCTGAACCTGCTGATCGCGATCACCGCGGCCGTCACCGTCACCGTCGCGATGCGGATCGTCGGCCTGCTCCTGGTCAGCGCCATGATGGTGATCCCGGTCGCGGCCGCCCAACGCATGACCCGCGGTTTCGCCACGACGCTGGGCCTGGCCATCGCGATCAGCGTCACCGTCGCGCTGACCGGCACGGCCGCCACGTACTACGTCGAGGCGCCCTCCGGCGCCATGATCGTGCTGCTCGCCATCGCCGTCTTCATGGTGATGACGGCCCTGTCCACCCCGCTGGCCCGGCGCCGGGCCAAGGCCGCCCGGAGCGCCGAGGAGGTCTGTACGCGCGACGATGTGAAGGTCTAGGAGTCTCGGCCGCCTGGCACAATGGGCCGAGGCCGAAACGAGGAGGAACCGGTGGCGACTGCGCCTGGCGAGATGAATACCGCGCCAGTACGAGGACGATCCACCCGGCAGCGGGCGGCCGTGGCGGCGGCACTGGACGAGGTGGACGAGTTCCGCAGCGCCCAGGAACTCCACGACATGCTCAAGCACCGCGGCGATTCCGTGGGCCTGACCACCGTGTACCGCACCCTGCAGTCCCTCGCCGACGCGGGCGAGGTGGACGTGCTGCGCACCAGCGACGGCGAGTCCGTCTACCGCCGCTGCTCCACCGGCGATCACCACCACCACCTGGTCTGCCGCAAGTGCGGCAAGGCGGTCGAGGTGGAGGGCCCGGCCGTGGAGAAGTGGGCGGAGTCCATCGCCGCCGAGCACGGCTACGTGAACGTCGCCCACACCGTGGAGATCTTCGGCACCTGCGCCGACTGCGCGGCCGCGGCCGGTTAGACCCTGCGCAGGTTCCGGTCCAGCACGGCCCGAGGGCCGGCGGCGGGGAAGAACAGCCTGCGCGGTGGCGGTCCCGGTCACCCTCGACCACCTGCCCGTCCGGTTGCGCCGAGGGCCCCCTGTCCGTGTTGATGAAAGGGGGCCCCTCGGCGGTATCCGGTCAGGCGGACGCGCCCGGCTCCCCCTGGTTCGGTACGGCGCCGCCGAAGCGGCGATCGCGCTGGGCGTACTCCAGGCAGGCCGCCCACAGGTTCCGGCGGTCGAAGTCCGGCCACAGCACGTCCTGGAACACCATCTCGGCGTACGCGCTCTGCCAGAGCAGGTAGTTGGAGGTCCGCTGCTCGCCGCTCGGGCGCAGGAAGAGGTCCACGTCGGGCATGTCCGGGTAGTACATGTACTTCGCGAAGGTCTTCTCGTTGACCTTCGACGGGTCGAGCCTGCCGGCCGCGACGTCACGGGCGATGGCCTGCGCCGCGTCCGCGATCTCCGCGCGGCCGCCGTAGTTGACGCAGAAGTACAGGGTCATCGCGTCGTTGTCGACGGTCTGTTCCTGGGCGACCTGGAGTTCCTGGACGACCGACTTCCACATCTTGGGCATGCGGCCGACCCAGCGGATGCGGATGCCCAGTTCGTTCATCTCGTCGCGACGGCGGCGGATGACGTCGCGGTTGAAGTTCATGAGGAAGCGGACCTCGTCGGGCGAGCGCTTCCAGTTCTCCGTCGAGAAGGCGTACAGGGAGAGGTTCTTGACGCCCATCTCCAGGCAGCCCTTGAGCACGTCGAGGACGACGCCCTCGCCGACCTTGTGGCCCTCGGTGCGCGGCAGTCCGCGCTCCTTGGCCCATCGGCCGTTGCCGTCCATGACCACGGCAACGTGGTTCGGGACCAGCTCGCCGGGGATCTTCGGCGGGCGCGCACCGGACGGGTGCGGCTCGGGAACCTTGTACTCCCGGCGAGAGCGTCCCAGAATGCCGCGTCGTGCCATGTGTCCAGCTCCTATTTCTCGACGTATCGCAGGGAGCGTAGCCCGCGCTCCAGATGCCAGTGCAAATAGGCCGAGACCAGCCCGCTGCCCTCCCGCACGTGACGCGCCTCGCAGGCGTCCGCGTGACCCCAGTCGCCCGTCAGCAGCGCGCTGAGCAGAGCGATGGCCTCAGACGAGGGTACGACGCTGCCGGGTACGCGGCAGTCTCCGCATATCACCCCGCCCGCGGCGACGGAGAAGTGCCGGTTGGGGCCGTGGATCCCGCACTTCGCGCAGTCGTCGAAGCTCGGCGCGTAGCCGTTGACGGCGAGGGAGCGCAGCAGGAAGGCGTCGAGGATGAGGTTTGGTTCGTGTTCGCCGCGCGAGAGGGTGCGCAGTCCGCCGACGAGCAGCAGGTACTGCTGTACGGCGGGTTCGCCCTCGTTCTCGGCGAAGCGTTCTGCGGTCTCCAGCATCGCGGTGCCGGCGGTGTAGCGGGCGTAGTCGGTGACGATGCCGTTGCCGTACGGGGCGATGATCTCGGTCTGGGTGCAGAGCGGCAGGCTGCGGCCGATCAGCTCGCTGCCCCGGGCGAAGAACTGCACGTCGGCGTGGGAGAAAGGTTCCAGCCCGGCGCCGAACTTCGACTTCGTGCGCCGTACGCCGCGGGCGACGGCCCGCACCCGGCCGTGACCTCGGGTGAGGAGCGTGATGATGCGGTCCGCCTCACCCAGCTTCTGGGTGCGCAGCACGATGCCGTCGTCGCGGAACAGACTCATGGCCCCATTGTCGCCTGTACGGGGACCCGAGCGGGGACGCCTGTACGAGGACCCGCGCGGGGAACGGCGCGGGGCACGGCGCGGGGCGCGGCCCTCCGCCCGGACCGGGGTCCGGGCGGAGGGCCGTCGGGTCGTCGGGCCTCGGGGGGCGGATCAGCCGGCGGGCGTCGCCGCGCCGTCCGCCGTGTCGGGCGCTCCCGCGGTGCCGGGCGCATCCGCCGCGTTCACCTTGTCCGTCGCGGTCACCTTGTCCGTCGCGTCGACCCTGTCCGCCGCGTTGGCCTTGTCCGGCCCGTCCGCCTTGTGCGCGGCGGCCAGGGCGACCGGCGCGTCCGCCTGGGCGGGCAGCACGACCTCCGGGGCGGCGGCGTCGGGGGCGGTGTGCGGGTCGGCGTGCGGATCGCCCTTGCCCAGGCCGTTGAAGAGCAGGTTCATCACGATCGCGGCCGTGGCGCCGAGGGTCACACCGCTGTTGAGGAGCGAGGCGAGGTCCACGCTCATGTGCTTCTCGAAGAAGGCCGGGACGGTCGCCGGGAAGAGCGCGAAGGCGAGGGCGACGCCGACGATCAGGGCGTTCTTCTCCTCCTTGAGGTCCACCTTGCCGAGGGTCTGGATGCCGGCCAGGGCGACCATGCCGAACATCACGGTGGCGGCGCCGCCGAGGACGCCGGGCGGGATCGCGGCGACGACCGCGGCGGCCTTGGGCAGCAGACCCAGGATGATCATGATCACGCCCGCCGCGACGACCACGAACCGGCTCTTGACCTTGGTGACCCGGACCAGTCCGACGTTCTCGGCGAAGGCCACGTACGGGAAGGAGTTCAGCAGGCCGCCGATCGCGGTGGCGGCGCCGTCGGCCCGCAGCGCCCGGGCGACGGTCTCGCTGTCGACGTCCTTGCCGACGATCTCGCCGACCGCGCAGGTGTCACCGGTCGTCTCGACCATGGTGATCAGCATGACGATCAGCATGAGGAGGATCGGGAACCACTCGAACTTCGGGGCGCCGAAGTGGAAGGGCGTCGTGACGCCGATCCAGTCGGACTGGCCGACGGCCGCGAACTTCGCGTCACCGAGGGCGAAGGCGACGAGCGTGCCGCCGACCAGGCCGAGCAGGACCGCGATGCTGGAGACGAAGGGACCGCCGAGGCGCATCATCAGGAGGACGAAGAGCATGGTGGCGACCGCGTAGGCCAGTTGCTTCGGGTCCCCGCCATCGCCGACCAGCGGCGCGCCGCCGACCACGTCCTTGAGGGCGACCGGGAGCAGGACGATGCCGAGGATGGTGATCACCGTGCCGGTCACCACCGGCGGGAAGAGCGACATCGCGACGCGGAAGACGCGTGCGGGCATCCAGGCGAAGGCGAAGGTGGCGATGCCGGCCGTGATGACGGCTCCGTAGATCACCAGCAGGGCGGCCGTGCCACCACCGGCGCCCAGCCCGATGGCGATCATCGGGGAGACGGCGGTGAAGGTGACCCCCTGGACGATCGGCAGTCGGGCGCCGATCCGGCCCATGCCCCAGGCCTGGATGATCGAGGCTATGCCGCAGGTGAAGAGGTCCGCGTTGATCAGGTAGACCAGTTGCTCGGGACTGAGCTTGAGCGCGCTGCCGACGAGGATCGGAACGATCACCGCACCGGCGTAGAAGGCGAGTACGTGCTGGAAGCCGTACAGCGCCAGCTTGGGGAGGGGGAGCACCTCGTCGACCGGGTGCGAGCTCTGCTCTCCGTTGACGGAAAGCCGGGCGGCGACACGTGCCATCTCTGCCTTGCCCTTCGATAGGTAGGTAAACGAGAGGAGATCTGGTCATCCCTGGCCGGAGTGGGTCGCGAACCCGTTGGTCCGCCGGGATGTCAGTGAATTCACGTGCATCGAAGCCCCGCTGTGTTACCGGCGGCGTCTCGTCGTGTGACCGGAATTGAACGCCTGTGGGGGCGCTCACAGATATCGTCGACTTCTACAAAGTGTTGACGTTCCGGGAGCTGCGATCTGGAGCTTCCTCCTCTGGCGGAAACGCGCGGGGGGCGGCTATGGCCGGCGGACCGCGAAGGCCGCGTCCCGCGCCGGGCGCGCACGGCGCTCGCGCGAAGTCCCCGGCGATGACCTGCGCGGACCGCCTTCGCCGGGGTTCGACACGGCCAAGCAGAGCGCATGATTCCAGCCACCGGGCAGGACGGCGCCCCGCTCGCGGAGGGGCCGGTTCCCTCCCGTGGCACGGATCGCGCGGCGCTCCGGTTCGGCCCCGCGAGGCCGGATCGTTACGCCGAGGAGGGGCGCGGCGACCGGTTTCGGATGCGATCGGGGCGGGCGGGACACACGGTGTCCGGACGCGGCCGGACCGGAGCGGGCCGGGTCACAGCGGGCCGGGTCACAGCGCGCCGGGCCGGGCCGGGCTACGGGGCCCGGACCGCCGACAGCAGTCGTGCCACCTCGTCCGTGTCCATCCGCAGCGCGGCGCCCACGGTGGCCAGCACCTCGCGCTCGGCCGGGGTGTACGGCCCGTCGGCGAGGGCGATCCGCGCGCCCTGGAGCAGCAGCGAGACGCGGCCCGGGCCGGCCAGGTGCGGGGCCAGCGGTTCCAGGGTCTCGTGGAGCTCTATCGACAGCGCGGCCCCGCGGCACTCCGGGCCGTCGTACAGCCCCAGTCGGCCCTCGTCGGCGGCCAGGGCGTCCACGAGGGACTCCAACTGCTCCTCGGTGCAGTCCTGGAACCCGGCGGACCGTACGGCCGACACGGCGGCCTCCAGCGTGCTCTGGGAGGCGGTTCCGCCCGCCGCCAGCACGGCGAGGGTCACCGTGTGGACCGCGTCGCGCAGCATCGACGAGAAGCGGGTGGTGGTCAGGTGGTCCAGCACGTCGGTGTCGTAGCGTTCCCGGCAGGCCTGACACTCGACGACGGGCCCGGCCTGGCCGCGCGGCAGCAGCGGGACGCCGAGGACGGTGAACCTGCGGCGGCCGGTGCGGCGGCGGTAGTTGCGGTCACCCCCGCAGCCGGGGCAGAAGAACTCCCCGTCGCCCACCGTGCTCCAGGTGGTCCGGATGCCCCAGGCCGTCAGCTTCCGGCCGTCCCCATCCCGAGCTGGCAGCACGTCGCACCTCCGTAACTCCCCCGTGGCCCTTCGGGCACGGGCGGGACCCCCTGGCACCATCGCCCGGGTTGGCGTGATGTTAGCCACATCGGTGAGGATGCGTCAGTCGTGTGACAAGACAACATCCCCCGGATCCGGGACTTGGCCGATCTCCGCCTGCCCGATTCCGGCCCGCCCGGGCGGCGTTTGGCCTGGCGGCGCAGGGGGTGTCGGCCCCGCGCGGTGGCTCGCGCCGGATCGTGCGGTGGGCGGGATCCGCGTCAACGTCGTGGCCGCCCGCACCATCCGGACGGAGCGGCGCGGAGGTCACGCCGATGACGTCCGGCTCTCCCGTGATGCGCGGAACCCCGCCGCTCCGACGGGAGCGGCGGGGTTCCGGACGGGGGCGGGGAGGGTCAGCGGCCCGCGCGGTTGACGGCGGAGATGACCGCCTTCAGGGAGGCGCGGGTGGTGTTGGCGTCGGTGCCGATGCCCCACAGGACGCGGCCGTCGATCGCGCACTCGATGTACGAGGCGGCCACGGCGGAGGCGCCCTCGCTCATCGTGTGCTCGGTGTAGTCCAGCAGGCGGGCGTCGATGCCGATGCCGGCCAGGGCGTCGAAGAAGGCCGAGATCGGGCCGTTGCCGGTGCCGGTCAGCACGGCGTCGACGCCGTCCACGACGGCCTCGACGGTCAGCGTGTCCGTGCCGTCCTTGTCGGTGGCCGTCGAGCCGGAGCGCAGCTGGATGCGGCCCCACGGGTTCTCCGGGTTCGGCAGGTACTCGTCGGAGAACACGTCCCAGATCGCCTTCGGCGTGACCTCGCCGCCCTCGGCGTCGGTCTTGGCCTGGATGATCCGGGAGAACTCGATCTGCATGCGGCGCGGCAGGTCCAGCTTGTGGTCGTTCTTCAGGACGTAGGCGATGCCGCCCTTGCCGGACTGCGAGTTGACGCGGATGACGGCCTCGTAGGAACGGCCGACGTCCTTGGGGTCGATGGGCAGGTACGGGACCGCCCACTCGATGTCGTCGACCGTCTTGCCGGCGGCGGCCGCGTCGGCCTCCATCGCATCGAAGCCCTTCTTGATGGCGTCCTGGTGGGAGCCGGAGAAGGCGGTGTAGACCAGGTCGCCCGCGTAGGGGTGGCGCGGGTGGACCTCCATCTGGTTGCAGTACTCGCTGGTGCGACGGATCTCGTCGATCTGCGAGAAGTCGATCTGCGGGTCGATGCCCTGGGAGAACAGGTTCATGCCCAGCGTGATCAGGTCGACGTTGCCGGTGCGCTCGCCCTGCCCGAACAGGCATCCCTCGATCCGGTCGGCGCCGGCCATCAGGGCCAGCTCGGCGGCGGCGACGGCGGTGCCGCGGTCGTTGTGCGGGTGCACGGAGATGCAGATGTGCTCGCGGCGGGTCAGGTTGCGGGCCATCCACTCGAAGCGGTCCGCGTGCGTGGACGGCGTCGAACGCTCCACGGTGGCGGGCAGGTTCAGGATGATCTCGCGGCCCTCGCCCGGCTGCCAGACGTCGCAGACGGCCTCGCAGACCTCCAGGGCGAAGTCCAGCTCGGTGTCGGTGAAGATCTCCGGGCTGTACTGGTAGCCGAAGGTGGTCTCCGGGCCCAGCAGCTTCTCCGCGTACTCCATGACCAGGCGGGTGCCGTCGACGGCGATCTGCTTGATCTGCTCCTTCGAACCGCGGAAGACGACGCGGCGGAAGGTGGGGGCGGTCGCGTTGTACAGGTGGACGGTCGCGCGCCGGGCGCCGACCAGGGACTCCACGGTCCGCTCGATCAGGTCCTCGCGGGCCTGGGTCAGTACGGAGATGGTGACGTCGTCGGGGATCGCGCCCTCTTCGATGATGGAGCGCACGAAGTTGAAGTCGGTCTCGCCGGAGGACGGGAAGCCGACCTCGATCTCCTTGTAGCCCATGCGCACCAGCAGGTCGAACATCTCGCGCTTGCGGGCGGGGGTCATCGGGTCGATCAGCGACTGGTTGCCGTCGCGCAGGTCGGTGGACAGCCAGCGGGGGGCCTGGGTGACGCGGGCGTTCGGCCAGGTGCGGTCCGGGATCTCGACCTGCTCGTAGAAGCCGTACTTGTGCACCGGCATCCCGGAGGGGCGCTGGGTGTGGGTCGCGTTCGTGATGGGCGTGGGGCGACCGACAAAAGGCTGCTGGCTCATGGCGTAGGGCTCCTCGCGTGTCCGCGTGTAGTTCGCTGGGACGGCCGACGGGCGGTCGCAAAACCGCAACACCAAACTCCGCGGGGAGGGGGCCGGCCTACGACTACAGACCCTCGCCGCGGCAGCTAAGGAGAAGCAGCCCGAAACGCATGATGGATCGAGCCTAGCCGAGCCGCGCCGTGATGCGAGGACCTGTTTCAGTATGCAAGACCGGGTGGTCCGATTTGCACCGTTTGTGAGGTAAAGCTCTTTCCTGGCCGCCAGGTCCGGGCGATCCGTCAACGTGACGCGGGCGCTTTCAGACAACCGAATGAATCATGGTCGCTGCTAGTGACACGGCCATCACGCACTGCCACATTGCCCGCATGGACGCCACTCACCACCCCGCGCACCCCGTCTTCTGCACGGTGGTCCCGCCCCACCTCCTCGACCGCATCGCCCGGTCCGAGGACACCCGTCGCGCCGACGCCGCGCAGCGCACCCTCGAACGCGACTCCCTGCTGCGCACCCGGCGCCGGGTCACCACCGTCCGGGGCGTCGCCCCGGCGCTCGGCGCACCCGTCTCCGACGAACCGCGCCGCACCGTCTACGACGCGCTGCACCGCACCCGGCTCCCCGGGACGAAGGTGCGCGGGGAGGGCGACGCCCCGACGCGGGACGCCACCGTCAACCGCGCGTACGCGGGACTGGGCGCCACCCACGAACTCTTCCTCAAGGGCTTCGGCAGGCGCTCGATCGACGACGCGGGGCTGCCCCTGGACGCGACCGTGCACTACGACGAGGACTACAACAACGCCTTCTGGGACGGCCGCCAGATGGTCTTCGGCGACGGGGACGGTGACCTCTTCCTCGACTTCACGGTGTCGGTGGACGTGATCGGCCACGAGCTGACCCACGGCGTCACCCAGTACACGGCCAACCTGGAGTACCGGGGCCAGCCGGGAGCCCTGAACGAGTCGATGTCCGACGTCTTCGGCTCCCTGATCAAGCAGTGGTCGCTGGAGCAGACGGCGGACCAGGCGGACTGGCTGATCGGCGCGGGGCTGCTGGGGCCCCAGGTCAGCGGGGTCGCGCTGCGCTCGATGAAGGCGCCCGGCACGGCGTACGACGACGACGAGCTGGGCAAGGACCCGCAGCCGGCGTCGATGGACGACTACGTCCGCACCCACAGCGACAACGGCGGCGTGCACATCAACTCCGGCATCCCGAACCACGCCTTCTACATCGTGGCGACCGAGCTGGGCGGCAAGTCCTGGGAGCGGGCCGGGCGGATCTGGTACGACACCCTCACCGGCGGGGAGCTCGCCGCGGACGCGCAGTTCGCGGACTTCGCCCGGCTCTCGACGGCGGCGGCCGTCGCGCGCTACGGGGACGGCGGACCCGAGCACCAGGCGCTCCAGAAGGCGTGGTCGACGGTCGGCCTGGGGTAGGCGGCCGATCCGGGGTAAGAAGGCGGTCATGCGGATTCTGGTGGTGCGGACGGGCGGTTTCGCGGGCATCGAGCGCCGGGCCGAGGTGGACACCTCGGGCCGGCCGGACGAGGACGAGTGGCGGCGGCTGGCCCGACAGGCCCTGCTGTCCGGTCCGCCCGGACACGGGCCGGACCGGGTGCGGGACGGCTTCTCGTACCGGATCACGGTGGACGGGCGGACGGTGTCCTGCGCGGAGCCGTACCTGTCGGACGCCCAACGCGATCTGATCTCGCGCGTGCTGAAGGAGGGCGCGTAGGCCACCCTCGGGCGCCTGCGCCGCTCCCCCGGTGATCCCTCGGTGATCCCTCGGTAATTGGGAGGCCCGCGAGCCGGCGCTTTGCTTGGATCGGCGGATGACCACAGAGATGCTTTCCGCCCTGGAGCGGTATTACGACACGGTCCCGCGCGTGGGCGGAGCCCGGGCCGAGGACTTCGGGCCGCTCACCCTGTTCGTGCGGGAGGGCGAGGGGTGGCCGTACTACGCGCGCCCCTCGCTCGGCGGTCCCGAGGCCTGCGCGGCCGACGTGGAGCGGGTGCTCGCCCGCCAACGGGAGCTGAAGGTGCCCGAGGCCTTCGAATGGGTGGCCGAAAACAGCCCCTCGTTGCGGGCCGCGGTGGAGGCGGCGGGACTGCGCGTCAGCTCCCATCCGCTGATGGTGCTGGAGTCCGTACGGCCGACCCCGGCCCATCCGGACGTACGGGTCCTCGGCGCGGACGACCCGCTGCTGGCGGCTGCGGTGACGGTGCCGATGCTGGCGTTCGCGGCCCCGGGCACGGCGCTGGGCGAGGCCGGGCCGACCGAACTGGCGGCGGCGCTGACGGATCCGACGGTGGAACCGCGCCGCGCGCGGGTCTCGGGTCAGCTCGCCTCGGGCGGCACGGGGATGGCCGCGGCCGTACGGGACGGCGTGGTGCTCTGCTCGGGCCAGTACATCCCGGTCGGCGACGTCGCCGAGGTCGTCGGCGTCGGCACCCTCCCGGCGGCGCGCCGGCAGGGCCTGGCCCTCGCGGTGACGGCGGCCCTGGTCGAACAGGCGCTGGCGGGCGGGGCCCGGACGGTGTTCCTGTCGGCGGGAGACGAGGACGTGGCGCGGATCTACGGGCGGATCGGCTTCCGCCGCGTGGCGACGGCCCTCATCGCGGAGCCCGTCCCACCCGCCCGGTAGCCCCTCGGGTCCGGCCGGCGGGGGTCCGGCGCGGTGCGGCGGATGCCCGTCCGGACGGGCGCGCGGTTGCCGAAACGGCAAGAGTGTTTGGCGCTTCGGGGTGCCCGGGCGGAGCATCGGCGACACAGGCACCCGGACGGTCGGGGCCTGGCCCGTACCCTTCCCCGCGAGACCGCGAGAGACCGAGGTTCCCGTGTCCGACCACGTGCACACCGACGCCCAGCCGCCCACCCCGGAGCCCGGTGCCACGGGCGAGGAGTTCTGGGACGGCCGCTACCGGGAGAACGACCGGATCTGGAGCGGCGAGGCCAACGTCGCCCTGGTTCGCGAGGCGGCGGACCTCGCCCCGGGCCGGGCCCTGGACCTCGGCTGCGGCGAGGGCGGCGACGCCGTCTGGCTGGCCCGGCGGGGCTGGCGGGTGACCGCGACCGACATCTCCGGGGTGGCCCTGGAACGAGCTGCCTCGCACGCGGCGGACGCCGGCGTCGGCGACCGGGTGGAGTGGCAGCGGCACGACTTCGCGCACTCCTTCCCGGCCGGCGAGTACGACCTGGTCTCCGCCTGCTTCCTGCACTCGTACGGGGACTTCCCGCGCGAGCGGATCCTGCGCCGGGCGGCCGCCGCCGTGGCCCCCGGCGGAGTCCTGCTGATCGTCGGCCACGCGGGCTGGGCGCCCTGGCAGGAGCCGCCGGTCGAGGGCGTCCGCTTCCCGAAGCCCGCCGAGGTCGTCGCGGACCTGGAGCTGCCCGACGGCGCCTGGGAGGTGCTGCTGGCCGAGGAGCACGAACGGGCCCAGAGCCGGCCTGACGGCCGGCCCGGGACCCGGTTGGACAACGCGGTGAAGGTCCGCCGGCTGCCCTAGTGCGTCTCTTCTCGCCCTGATCGAGGTCAGAAGCCGAGCTTGCGCAGCTGCTTGGGGTCGCGCTGCCAGTCCTTGGCGACCTTCACGTGCAGGTCGAGGAAGACCGGGGTGCCGAGCAGCGCCTCGATGTGCTTGCGCGACTTCATCCCGACCTCCTTCAGGCGGGAGCCCTTCGGGCCGATGATGATGCCCTTCTGGCTGGGCCGCTCGATGTAGACGTTCGCGTGGATGTCCAGCAGCGGGCGGTCCGCCGGGCGGTTCTCCCGGGGGATCATCTCCTCGACGACGACGGCGATGGAGTGCGGGAGCTCGTCCCGTACGCCTTCCAGCGCGGCCTCGCGGATCAGCTCCGCGACCATCACCATCTCGGGCTCGTCGGTGAGGTCGCCCTCCGGGTACAGCGGCGGGCTCTCGGGCAGCAGCGGCGCGATCAGGTCGGCCAGCAACTGGACCTGGCTGTCCCCGACGGCCGAGACGGGGACGATCTCGGCCCACTCGAAGCCGAGCTCGGCGGCGAGCTGGTGGATGGCCAGGAGCTGTTCGGCGAGCTGCTTGGACTCGACCAGGTCGGTCTTCGTCACGATGGCGATCTTGGGGGTCTTCTTGATCCCCGCGAGCTCCTTCGCGATGAACTTGTCTCCTGGGCCGAGCTTCTGGTCGGCCGGCAGGCAGAAGCCGATGACGTCGACCTCGGCCCAGGTGGAGCGGACGACGTCGTTGAGGCGCTCGCCGAGCAGGGTGCGCGGCTTGTGCAGGCCGGGGGTGTCGACCAGCACCAGCTGGGCGTCCGGGCGGTGCACGATGCCGCGGACCGTGTGGCGCGTGGTCTGCGGCCGGTTGGAGGTGATCGCGACCTTGGTGCCCACGAGCGCGTTGGTCAGGGTCGACTTCCCCGCGTTGGGGCGGCCGACGAAGCATGCGAAGCCCGCGCGGTGCGGGGCGGTGGGCTCGGGGGAACGATCGCTCATACGGGCCATTCTCCCCGATGCGACTCCCAGCGCCGACCAGCCCACCGCCAGGACGGTCGAAGCGCCCGCCAGGAGGGTGGCCAGGAGGGGGTGCGCGGCATGCTCGACGGCGCCCTCGGCGGTGGTTCCCGGGGCCTGCGCCCGGATCGTCAACCGGGTCCACTCCAGGGCGGGCGGGCCGTCCCACCTGCTGCTCAGCCGTACGTCCTGGCCCGGCAGCAGCTCGGCCGGCAGGCCGGTGAGGGCCCGCCGCGACAGGGTGCGACCGAAGGCTCCGGAGACGGTGAGGACGGCGCGGGGCCGGAGGGTGACATTGCCCCGGTTGTGGAGCGTGTACGTGACCTCGGCGCGTCCGTCGCTCCCGCCGACCCGGACGTCCCGGACGGCGAGGGCGGGCGCGGTCGGCCCGGTGACCCGGAGGTAGAGGCGGGCCGCGACCGCCTGTCGCACGTCGACGCCCGCGCCGGCGTCCTCCGGTCGGTCCTCCAGGGCCACGACGGCTCCGGGATGGTCCCCCGGCTCGGCCCGGTCGGGGACGGTGACGGTGAACCCGACGTCGACCGATCCTCGGGCCGGCACGGTCACCCGCTCCCGGGCGAGCGCGGTCCAGGCGGCGGTGGCGCGACGCGGCTCGTCGAGGCCGCGGACCGCGAAGCCGCCGTCGCGGGCGGTGTTGTGGGCGTCGGCGGCGTACAGCCGGAAGGTGCGGGGGCGGTCGGTGCGGTTGGCGACGGTGACGGTGTCCCGGACGACCGTGCCGGGGGCGGCCGCGAGGTAGAAGTACGGGCGCTGTCCGAGGGTGTTCGCGGCGGGGAGCACGGACCACCGGCCGTTGTCCGCGGCCGTCGCCGGTCCGGCGCCGGCGAGCCAGGCCAGGCCCGCGACGACGAGGGCGGCGGGGAGCCGCCGCCACCGGGCGGCCGACCGCGTCACGACAGGGTCAGCGTCAGGACGGCCGTGTACGCCCCCGGCGGGGTGTAGGGCGGTACGCGCAGTTCCACCCCGGCGTCCACCGTGAAGGTCCCGCCCGCCGGCGCCCCGTCCGCCGTGGACGCCAGCACGGCCCCCTCCGGGCCGACCGGGCCCGCGCTGCCCGCCCGGCACCCGCTCGGGCTCCCCGCCGCCGCGACGCACCGCGGGGTCCAGGTCAGGGAGGCGCCCGGGATCCGGACCCCGCCCGGTCCGGCGAAGTCCGTGACCCTGCCGACCAGCGACCAGCCCGCCGGGCCGCCGCGCGCGTCCTCGACGGTGACGGTGCCGATCCGGCCGGCCGCCGCCCCGCCGTCCCCGTACGGGACCGCGCCGAGCGTCACGGACTCCCCCGCCTGGGTCATGGCCAGCGCGCCCGGCTCGACGACCACCGTCACCTTCCGGGTGCCCTGCGAGGGCGGCGCGGCATCGACCACCGGCGCGCCATCGACCACCGGCGCGGCTTCGACCAGCGCGGCGGCATCGACCACCGTGTAGGCGGCCGGCCCCGATCCGCCCTGCGCCGACCACGCCGTGCCCTCGTACGCGACCACGCCCGTCGTCCCCTTGTCGGTGACCGGCAGCGCGGCCCGGACCACACCCCGCTCGTCGGCGGTGGCGGCCACCCGGTCGGCGGTCTCGGCGGCGCCGGTCCGGCCGGCCACCGTGACGGCCGCCCCCGGGGCGAAGCCGGAGCCGGTGACGGCGACCCTCGCGCCCGGCTTCCCGAACGCCGTCCCCAGCGTGAGCGCGCGCAGGTTGGCCGTCGGCAGCGGGGCGGCCGTGAGGCGTTGGGACACGGGGGCGGGACCGGCCGCGGTGCACGTGGTGTCCAGGTCCACGGGATGACCGGTGTGCAGGGTGTAGCCGCCCGGGGCGAGGGTGATTTCGCCGGGCGCGGTGACGGTGAAGGTCCCGGTCATGGTCACGCCCGGCAGGGTCGCGCCCGCCGGCACCGGGTCGTTGCGTCGGACGCCCACCACGGTCACCTCGCCGCTCTGCGCGCCCGCGAGCACGATCCGCCCGCCGGGGGTCACCGCGTCGGCGGGCAGTTCGGTCGCGGCGGGGTTCACTGCGGGGGTCGCGGCGATCCGGTACGTCACGGTGACGGTGTCGCCGACCTTCGGGGCGGGGTCGTCGACGCTGATCCGGGCTGTCGTCGGACCGTCGGCGGGCGGCAGCCCGGCCTCCTGGGGCGGGAGGCAGTGGGTGGGGAACTCCACCTGCCCCGGGGGCGGCGGCTCGCCCTCGGCGGCGGCCGGCGTTCCCCCGGTCGTGGCGGCCAGCAGGGCCACCACGCCGCCGCTCACGGCGACGGCCGCCGCCCACCGTCTGTCGCGCGCCCCGGCCCGTCCCGCCCGTCCTGCTCGCACTGTCCGCCCCCCGCGTTGCGTCGCCCGCGTTCCGTCACCCCGGCAGGGGGTCATTCACGAGCGGACGGCGGGAGAAGTCAATGCACGGGACCGGCAACAACTGATGACCCATCAGAAGATGGGAGGGTGTCCGCCCCGACCGCCCCGACCGCCCCGCCCGCCCCGCCCGACCCCACCAGGGCGCCCGCGGCCCGGAACGTGCGCCGGTACGCCGTCGGGCTCACCCCCAACGCCGCCTGCACGTGCTTGCGCAGCGATTGCGCCGTCCCGAAGCCCGCCTCGCGCGCCACCTGCTCCATCGCCAGTTCCGTGCGCTCCAACAGACGCCGGGCGCGCTCCACCCGCTGCCCGACGATCCACTCCCCCGGGCTGACCCCGGACTCCTCGCGGAAGCGGCGCGTGAACGTCCGTACCGACATGGACTCCTGCCGGGCCAGGTCGCTCAACCGGATCGGCTCGTGCAGCCGGTCGAGCATCCAGGCACGGGCCGCCGTGGTGCCGGCCGACTGCGCTTCGGGAACCGGCCGTTCGATGAACTGCGCCTGCCCGCCGTCCCGGTGGGGCGGTACGACGGTCCGCCGGGCCACCTCGTTGGCCACGGCCGCGCCGTGGTCGCGACGGACGATGTGCAGGCACAGGTCGATGCCGGCGGCGACCCCGGCCGAGGTCAGCACGTCCCCGTCGTCGGTGTAGAGCACGCCGGGGTCGACCCGCACGGCCGGGAAGAGCCGCTGGAAGTGCTCGGCGGAGGCCCAGTGGGTGGTCGCCCGGCGCCCGTCGAGGTAGCCGGCGGCGGCGAGGACGTAGCCCCCGGTGCAGATGGAGACCAGCCGGGTGCCGGGTCGGATGTGGCCGAGGGCCGCACCGAGCGGCTCGGTCAGCCGCCCCTCCTTGTACACCGGCCCCAGCTCGTACGAGGCGGGCACCACCACCGTGTCGGCGGTGGCCAGCAGCTCCGGGCCGTGCTCGACGTCGACCGCGAAGTCGGCGTCCGTGGCCACCGGTCCGGGACGGAGCGCGCAGGTGAGGGTCTCGTAGAAGGGTCGCCCGGCCGGGTCCTTGGCGTACCCGAAGATCCGGTGCGGGATGCCGAGCTCGAAGGGCAGCAGCCCGGCGAGGGCGAGGACGACGACACGGTGCGCACGGGGCTCCATGGCCCGATCGTATCGAAGCATGTCGTTCAGGCCACTGTCGGGCGCCGCCCGCGGGCCGGAAGCTGACTGCGTGACGCAGACAGCCTCCACACCCGCCTCCACACCCGCCCCCACACCCGCCGCCGTGCCCGCCGCCCCGCGGCGGCCGGGGCGCGTGCACCGCGCCTGGTTCGCCGCGGCCGTCGCCTTCGTGACGATCATCGGCGCCGCCGCCTCCGCCTCCCTGCCCGGCCTGCTCATCGAGCCGCTGCACGAGGAGTTCGACTGGTCGCGCGGCACGATCGGCTTCGCCGTCTCGGTGAACCTCGCCCTCTACGGGCTCACCGCGCCCTTCGCGGCGGCCCTGATGGACCGCTTCGGCATTCGCAAGGTGGTCGCCGTCGCCCTGTTGGTCATATCCGGCGGCACCGTGGCCACCCTCTGGATGACCCAGTCGTGGCAACTGATCCTGTTCTGGGGCGTGCTGGTGGGCCTGGGCAGCGGCTCGATGGCACTGGCCTTCGCGGCGACCGTCACCAATCGCTGGTTCACCGCCCGGCGCGGACTCGTCACGGGCATCCTGACCGCCGCCGGGGCCTCCGGTCAGCTGATCTTCCTGCCCCTGCTGTCCTGGCTGGTCGAGCACCACGGCTGGCGGCCGGCGGCGGTCACGGTCTCGCTCGCGGCGCTGGTGGTCGTCCCGTTCGTCTGGCTGCTGCTGCGCGACCACCCGGCGGACGTGGGCCTCGCGCCGTACGGGGGCCCGTACGCGGAGAAGCCCGCACCGGTCCCGGGAGCCGCGCGCCGGGCGTTGTCGGTGCTGTTCAAGGCGGCCCGCACCGGCCCCTTCTGGCTGCTGGCCGGCACCTTCGCGATCTGCGGCGCCTCCACGAACGGCCTGGTGCGGACCCACTTCGTGCCGGCGGCCCACGACCACGGCATGCCGGTGACGGCCGCCGCCGGACTGCTGGCGGTGATCGGCGTGTTCGACGTGGTCGGCACGATCGCCTCGGGCTGGTTCACCGACCGCTTCGAGGCGCGCCGCCTGTTGGCCGTGTACTACGCCCTGCGCGGGATCTCGCTGATGTTCCTGCCGATGCTGCTGGCCCCCTCCGTCCACCCGCCGATGGTCTTCTTCATCATCTTCTACGGCCTGGACTGGGTCGCCACCGTCCCGCCGACCATCGCGCTGTGCCGGGAGCAGTTCGGGGAGGACGGCGCGATCGTCTTCGGCTGGGTCCTGGCCTCGCACCAGGTGGGCGCGGCCGTGGTGGCCTTCCTGGGCGGCCTGGCCCGCGACGCCTTCGGCTCGTACGACCTGGTCTGGTACGCCTCGGGCGGCCTGTGCGCGATGGCCGCGCTGATGGCGATGGTCATCCGCCGCCGTCCCGCCGTGACCGCGGCAACGGCCACGGCCTGAGCGTTCCGCGCCGCCGGCCGGGCGTGGCCCGGCCCGGCGGACGTCGGGAACGCGGCGGCCGCTCCCCCGTGCCTGTCAGCCGGCCGGGGTCGTGGACCTGAGGGTGCCGTCCGGGGCCGCGAGGAGGACCGGGGTGTCGGGGCCGCCGAGGTCGCGGACCGCGGCGCGATCGGCGTCGGCCGGCGCGTCGGCCGCGCTGACCACGGCCGCGGCCTCCAGGGACTGCGCCCCGCTGGCCACGGCCATGGCGACGGCCGTCTGGAGCGCGCTCAGCTTGAGGGAGGCCAGGTCCACGGTCCCGGCGACGTACGTACGACCCGTCTCGTCCCGGACCGCCGCACCCTCGGGCACCCCGTTGCGGGCGCGGGCGCTGCGCGCCAGCGTGATGATCTTGCTGTCCTCGGGGTCGATCCCGGTGTCCGCGGTGCTTTGGGTCATGGGCGAAAGCATAGGGAGCGCCTCGGCGGGCCGTGCGACGACCCCACCGAGGCGCTCTCCCCTCCATCCCCTCGTCCCCCCGTGAACGCGGGGTACCCGGCAGACGGATCTTGCTCGGGATGCACCAAACCTAAGCGCCGCGAGTGGCCGACGATCCGTTGGTCCCGGAGGGCAGTGACCTTCGGCCCTGCCGGATTCCATCCCCCGAAACCTCGGATCAGGCCTCTCGGCGCCCCCGCGTCACGGCCGGTCGAGCCGCAGCCGCTCCGCCTTCGGCAGCCCGGCGACCACGAGGTCGTACGAGTCCTCCACCAGCTCCCGGACCATCGCATCCGACAGCCCGCCCACCGTCACCGTGTTCCAGTGCCGCTTGTTCATGTGCCAACCCGGCACGATCGCCTCGTGATCGGCCCGCAGCCGCACCGCGAGGTCCGGATCGCACTTCAGGTTGATCTTCAACGGTGAGGCGCCCAGCGCCGACAGCGCGAACACCTTCCCCAGCACCTTGAACACCGAGGTCGCGGGGGTGAAGGGGAACTCCTCCACCGCCTCGTTGAAGTCCAGGCAGAACGCGCGCAGTTGCTCCGGCGTCACTCCGAGCCCTCCTCGCCCTCGCCGGCTGCCGCGACCACCGGCTCCACCAGCACCGTCACGATCTTGTTGCGTCGGCCCGCCGGGGACTCGGCCGTCAACCGCAGGGGCCGCCCGTCCGGTTCGGGCAGGTCCACGATTGCCGAGGCACCGGCGATCGGCACCCGCCCCAGCGCCTTGGCCAGCAGTCCGCCGACCGTCTCCACGTCCTCGTCGTCGAAGGCCTCGACGCCGAACAGCTCGCCGAGGTCGGTGATGTCGAGCCGGGCCGTGACCCGGTAGCGGTCCGCGCCCAGGTCCTCGACGGGCGGAAGCTCGCGGTCGTACTCGTCGGTGATCTCACCGACGATCTCCTCGAGGATGTCCTCGATGGTGACGATGCCCGCCGTGCCGCCGTACTCGTCGATGACGACGGCCACGTGGTTGCGCACCGATTGCATCTCGCGCAGCAGGTCACCGGCGTTCTTCGTGTCGGGCACGAACACCGCCGGCCGCATCGCCGTGGAGACCAGGTCGGACTCCGCCTCACGACTGATGTGCGTCTTGCGGACGAGGTCCTTGAGGTAGACGATCCCGACGATGTCGTCCTCGTTCTCCCCGGTCACCGGGATGCGCGAGAAGCCGGACCGCAGGGCCAGCGTGGTCGCCTGACGGATCGTCTTGTACCGCTCGATGCAGATCAGGTCCGTGCGCGGCACCATCACCTCGCGCACCAGGGTGTCCCCGAGTTCGAAGACCTGGTGCACCATGCGGCGCTCGTCGTCCTCGATCAGCGATTCCTTCTCCGCCAGGTCCACCATGGCCCGCAGTTCCGCCTCGGAGGCGAACGGCCCCTTGCGGAAGCCCTTCCCGGGCGTGAGCGCGTTGCCGAGGAGGATGAGGAGCTGCGGGATCGGCCCCATGACCCGGGCCAGCGGCACGAGGACGTACGCGGCCGCCGTCGCCGTGTTCAACGGGTGCTGCCGGCCGATGGTGCGCGGCGACACCCCCACGGCGACGAACGACACCAGCACCATGACCCCGATGGCCACGAGCAGCGCGGTCCAGGTGTCGCCGAACTCGTCGAGGCAGACGTACGTGACGAGCACGCCCGCCGCCATCTCACACGTCACCCGTACCAACAGGGCGACGTTGAGGTAGCGGGTGGGGTCGGCGGAGACCTGGAGGAGCTTCGCGCTGCCGCGCCGCCCCTCCCGTACGGCCTGCTCGGCCCGGAAGGCGGAGATGCGGGCGATCCCGGACTCGGCGCACGCCGCGAACCAGGCGACCACCACCAGCAGGACCGCGCCGGTGATGAGTTGGAGGGCGTTCACGAGACGGTGGGCGCGGGTGACGGACCGGTCAGGCCGCGCTCACCGCGCCAGCCGTCGACGATGGCCGCCTGGAGGCCGAACATCTCGGCCTTCTCGTCCGGCTCCTCGTGGTCGTACCCGAGCAGGTGCAGCACCCCGTGGACCGTCAGGAGCCCGAGCTCCTCGTCCATGGAGTGCCGCGTCGGCGCTTCCTCGCCCTGCCGCTTGGCCACCTCGGGACACAGGACGATGTCGCCGAGGAGCCCCTGCGGGGGCTCCTCGTCGTCCTTCGCCGGCGGACGGAGTTCGTCCATCGGGAAGGACATGACGTCGGTGGGTCCGGGCAGGTCCATCCACTGGATGTGGAGCTGCTCCATCGCCGCCTCGTCGACGACGATGACGGACAGCTCGGACAGCGGGTGGATCCTCATCCGGGCGAGCGCGTAGCGGGCGATGTCGAGGATCGCCTGCTCGTCGACCTCGATTCCGGACTCGTTGTTGACGTCGATCGACATGGTGCGCTGGGTTCTACTTCCGCTGGTAGCCGTTCCGGGACTGCGTGGGGTCCCGGCTGTCGTCGTACTTCTCGTACGCATCGACGATACGGCCGACCAGCTTGTGCCGGACGACATCCTCGGACGTGAGCCGCGAGAAGTGGATGTCCGGCACCCCTTCCAGGATGTCCTGCACCTGACGCAGACCGCTCTTGGCCCCGCCCGGGAGGTCGACCTGCGTCACGTCGCCGGTGACGACGATCTTCGAGTCGAAGCCGAGTCGGGTGAGGAACATCTTCATCTGCTCGGTGGTGGTGTTCTGTGCCTCGTCGAGCACCACGAACGCCTCGTTCAAGGTACGGCCCCGCATGTAGGCCAGCGGCGCCACCTCGATGGTCCCGGCGGCCATGAGCCGCGGGATGGAATCCGGGTCGATCATGTCGTGCAGCGCGTCGTAGAGCGGGCGCAGGTACGGGTCGATCTTGTCGAACAGGGTGCCCGGCAGGAAGCCGAGCCGCTCGCCCGCCTCGACGGCGGGACGGGTCAGGATGATCCTGCTGACCTGCTTGGACTGCAGGGCCTGGACCGCCTTGGCCATGGCCAGGTAGGTCTTGCCCGTGCCCGCGGGACCGATGCCGAACACGATCGTGTTCTTGTCGATCGCGTCGACGTACCGCTTCTGGTTGAGGGTCTTGGGACGGATGGTCCGACCGCGGCTGGAGAGGATGTTCTGGGTGAGCACCTCGGCGGGCGTCTCGTCCCCGGCGTCGCCCTTGCCGTTGCCGTTCGCCTTGAGCATGGCGATCGAGCGTTCCACTGCGTCCTCCGTCATCGACTGCCCGGTGCGGAGCACCAGCATCATCTCGTCGAACAGGCGCTGGATCAGCGCGACTTCCGCCGCGTCGCCGATCGCGCTGACCTGATTGCCCCGAACATGGATGTCGGCCTTCGGGAAGGCCTTCTCGATCACGCGCAACAGGGCGTCGCCCGATCCGAGCACGGTCACCATGGGATGGGTGGCCGGAACGGTGAAGTGGGCGCGCGCCTGGCCCGGCGCGGGGGTGCGGGCTGTCGGTGTCTGAGTCATGGGCCGGCACTGTGGCCTGCGCATACCTCCCACTGAGGGGTCGCTCGGGTCGTCGACCTCCGGACTACCAAGGGTACGTCTCCGCCGCCGCTTCCCCGAGAGGTTTTCCCGCACGCGTCCCGGCCTGTCGGGGCGCGCGCCCCGACGGGGTCCGACGGTGGCCGGCCCGCGCATCCGGCGGCGTCCCGGGGCGACGGCCTAGACCGGGTGCCGGAAGCCGATCGTGGGCACGGCGCGGCGCCTCGGTCCCGGTGTCGCCCCGGACGGGACGAGTTCCTCCAGGAAGGCGTACCGGCCCCGCAGCTCGGCCGGGGCCGTCTGCCACCAGTGGGCGACCTCCGGCCATCCGGGGGCCGACAGGGAGCCGCCGAACTCCTGGACCGACAGGGCCGCCGTCAGCCCCGCGAAGGCCAGCCGGTCGGCGAGCGGCCATTCCGCCAGGGTGCCCGTCACGAACCCCGCCACGTACACGTCGCCGGCGCCCGTCGGGTCCAGCGCGTCCACGACGATCGCCGGGACCTCCGCCGTCTCCCCGGTCCGGCCGTCGACGGCGTACGAGCCCTCCGCGCCCATGGTCACCACCGCGAGCGGCACCCTTTCGGCCAGCGCCCGGGCCGCCGCGCGCGGACAGTCGGTCCGGGTGTACCGCATCGCCTCGCCCGCGTTCGGCAGGAAGGCCTCGCAGTGCTCCAGGTCGGCCAGCGCCCCCAGGTCCCAGCGCCCGCTCTCGTCCCAGCCCACGTCGGCGAAGACCAGCGAGCCCTGCCGGGCCGCCTCGGCGACCCAGGGCTCGCTCCGGCCCGGTGCCAGCGAGGCCACGGCCGCGCGGGCTCGGGGCGGGCAGAGCGGGAAGGGGTCGGGGCCGGCCGGGGGCGGGGCCTCGTGGCCGTGGGAGACCATCGTGCGCTCGCCCTCGTACGCCATCGAGACGGTGACGGGGCTGTGCCAGCCGGGGAGGGTGTGGGACATCGACAGGTCGATGCCCTCGCCCTGTTCGAGCGCGTCCCAGCAGTACTCGCCGTAGTGGTCGTCCCCGAAGGCGGCGGCGAGCGAGGTCCGCAGGCCGAGCCGGGCGAGCGCGGCGGCCATGTTGGCGACGCCGCCGGGGCTGGAGCCCATGCCGCGCGCCCAGGATTCCGTGCCGCGGACCGGGGCGGAGTCCAGGCCGGTGAAGATGATGTCGAGGAACACCGTTCCCGTCAGGAAGACGTCGCAGCCCGGTTCTTGGGGATCCCGCACCGGACCGAGCGGGTCCAGTTTCATGGGTCGGCTGATGCGGCTGTCCCGACTGGTCACGGTGTGCTCCCCGTTTCGTGCGTGTGCGGATCGAAGTCTCGTGGATGTGTCGAAGAGTCGTTTCTGCAAGTCGGCTTGAGGTGGAAAGCAGCCACCCCTGCCCCGGTTCGGCCGGCGCAAACCCCAGTGTGACGCACATCACCACCGGAACGCTCTTCTGTCGACCGACCGGCGCTTGATAAACAGGTGCACCGCCCACTCTCCGGAACCCTCGTTCCAGCTGCGCAGCAACGGAAACACCCGTGTCGATCACCTCCCCCGCGCCCTCGTCCGCGCACCCCGCCGCCTGGCCCCTGGTGGCCCTTTTCACAGCCGGATACGCGGCGCCCTACCTCCTCCCGACCGTGGTCGGCCGGCTCGACGCGTACCTTCCGCTGAGTCCCGCCCAGGCCGGCCTGATCGGCTCGGCCCTGCTGCTCGGATCCGCCGGCGCCGGATTCACCCTGGCCTCCCGCATCCCCCGGCACGGGCCCCGCGCCCTGGCCCGGCTCGGGCTGCTGCTCGCCGTCGCGGGCTACGGCGCCGCGGCGTCGACCTCCCTCCTGCCCCTCGTCGTCGTGGGCGCCGTGGTCGGCGGCTTCGGCTCCGGGACGGCGACCGCCGTGGCCGCCTCCGGGATCGCCGGGACGCGCGATCCGCACCGCACCTCCGCCCTCGGACTGCTGTCGGTGTCGGCGACCGCGGGCGCGCTCTACCTGACGCTGCCCCGGTTCGGCGGCGACCTGCTGGGGCACGGGCTGCCGTTCGCGGCGATCGCGCTGGTCGCCGCGGCGGTCTGGCCCGCGACCTCCCGACTCGGCGGCCCGGCCGCCCCCGGCCCCGCCGTACGGACCTCCGGGCGCCTTCCCTACCCGCGCGCCGGGGTGGTCCTGGCGGGCGGCCTGCTGCTGTGGTCGCTCGCCCAGAACTCGCTGTGGGGGGTCAGCGGCCGGATCGGCGCCGAGCAGGCGGGCCTGTCCGAGGTCACCCTCGGCATGGTCTTCGCCGCGGCGTTGGGCGCCGGCCTGGTCGGCGTCACGGCCGCCTCGGCCCTCGGCTCCCGGTGGGGCCGGGCCGTCCCGATCGGCGCGGGGACCGCGGTGATCGCCTGCTGCGTGGTGGTGGCCACCTCCGCGCGGGGCCTGGGCGGCTTCGCGGCCGGGGAGATCCTCTGGAACGCCTTCTACCCGGTGGTCCTCTCCTACGTCATCGGGCTGGCGGCGGCCCTGGACCCGCGAGGCCGCTGGGCGGTGCTGGCCGGCTCCGCCTCCTCCCTCGGGGTGGCGTGCGGGCCCGTCACCGGCAGTCTGCTCGCCGAGGCCGTCGGCTTCCCCGGGATGGGCCTGACCCTGGGCGTCCTGCTGTTGGCGGTGGCCTGGCCGATGACCGCCGTCGCGCTGCACGCGGGCGGCCGCCCGCTGGTGCCGGGCTCGGTCCGGCGCCGCGGTGGCGCGCCGGCGGCCGTGCTGGCCGCGAGCGCGGGCGCCCCGACGGGCGCGGTGCCCCGGGTCGGCGCACCGGAGCTGGAGGTCGCCGAGATCTCGGTGCGCCCCGTGCGCCGGCTGCCCCGCCGGGTGCTGCTGCTCTCCCCGGCGGCCCGGCGCGCCCGCGCCCGCACCGAGGACAGGACGCCCGACCGGCGGGTCTCCGTCTAGTGCTGTGGCCGGAAAGGTTTGCCGGGTCGCGGTGTCCGGTGCGGTTCATCGCAAGGCGGAGGACTGCCGCTTGTACGCGACGTACTCGGGCGGTTCGACAACGCGGCGAGGTGCCGTGCCGGGCGCCGTGACACGGTGAACCTTTCCGGTCACCGCACTAGGCGGCCTGGCTCCGCTTCGGCACCGGCACCCGTACGAGGTCGGCGGCGATCGTCAGTTCGCCCGCGTAGCCGGCCGCGCGGGCCTGTCGCTCGAACTCGGTCGGGTCGGAGTAGCGCTGCGAGAAGTGCGTCAGCACCAGGTGGCGGACGCCGGCGTCGCGTGCCACCCGGGCGGCCTGACCGGCGGTCAGGTGCCCGTGGTCGGTGGCGAGTCGCTCGTCCTCGTCGAGGAAGGTCGACTCGATGACGAGCATGTCGCAGCCCTCCGCGAGCGCGTACACGCCCTCGCAGAGCCGGGTGTCCATGACGAAGGCGAACCGCTGCCCGGGCCTGTGCTCGCTGACGTCGTCCAGGGTGACGCCGTTCCACTCCCCCTCGCGCAGCAGCCGGCCGACGTCCGGCCCCTTGATCCCGCGTTCCGCGAGCAGTTCGGGCACCATGCGGCGCCCGTCCCGTTCGACGAGCCGGTAGCCGAAGGCCTCCACCGGGTGCGAGAGCAGTCGCGCCTCCAGGACGTATCCGGCCTCGCGCGCCAACGGGCCGTCGGCGGTGACCGGTTCCTCTCGGAGCGGGACGGTCTCGCGGTAGGCGGTGGCGTACCGGAGCCGGTCGAAGAACTTCTGCCCCGAGGCCGGGTAGTGCGCGGTGACCGGGTGCGGAACCCGGTCGAGGTTGATCCGCTGGATCACCCCGGCCAGGCCGAGGCTGTGGTCACCGTGGAAGTGGGTCACGCAGATCCGGTTGATGTCGTGCGCGGCCACCCCGGCGCGCAGCATCTGGCGCTGGGTGCCCTCGCCCGGGTCGAAGAGGATGCCCTCGCCGTCCCAGCGCAGCAGGTAGCCGTTGTGGTTGCGGCTTCGGGTGGGGACCTGGCTGGCGGTGCCCAGCACCACGAACTCTCGTACGGACACGGCTTATCCGGGGGGCCACTGGAGGCCGCGGCCGCCGAGGACGTGCGCGTGCGCGTGGAAGACGGTCTGCCCGGCGCCGGCGCCGGTGTTGAAGACGACCCGGTAGCCCTGGTCGACGACCTTCTCGTCCGCGGCGACCTGGCCGGCCTCGCGCAGCACGTCGGCGGCGACGCCCGGCTCGGCGGCCGCGAGGGAGGCGGCGTCGGGGTAGTGGACCTTCGGGATGACGAGCACGTGCGTGGGCGCCTTCGGGCTGATGTCCCGGAAGGCGACGGTCGTCTCGGTCTCCCGGACGACGGTCGCCGGGATCTCGCCCGCGACGATCTTGCAGAACAGGCAGTCCGCCTGGGGTTCCCCGGCCATTGCTGAGCCTCCCGTGAAGGTGATCGGTCCCGGCATCGTATCCGCCGGCGCCCCCGCCCCGGCCAGGGGTTTCCGGCGGGGCCGCTCAGCCCCAGCGCCCCGTGCGGGCCAGCAGGACGGCGACCGCGGCGGTGCCGGCGGTGGAGGTGCGCAGCACCGAGGGCCCCAGCCGGTACGGCAGGGCGCCGGCTTCAGCGAAGGTCGCGAGTTCCTCCGGGGAGACCCCGCCCTCGGGGCCGACGACCACGACGACGGACCCGGACGACGGCAGTTCGGCCGTCGCCAGGGCTCCGGAGGGGGCGTCGCGGTCCTCGTGCAGGACCACGGCCAGGTCGGCTTCGGCGAGGAGCGCCGCCACCTGCTTCGTGGAGAGGGCCTCGGCCACCTCGGGGAAGCTCACCCGGCGGGACTGCTTGCCCGCTTCCCGGGCCGTGTTGCGCCACTTGGCGAGGGACTTGGCGCCCCGGTCGCCGCGCCACTGCGTGATGCAGCGCGAGGCCTGCCAGGGCACGATCGCGTCGACGCCGGTCTCGGTCATGGTCTCCACGGCGACCTCGCCCCGGTCGCCCTTCGGCAGGGCCTGCACGACGGTGACGCGGACGGCGGGCGCCGGCTCCTCGAAGGATCCGGACACGGACACGACGAGCCGGTCCTTGCCCTCGGCGGCCTTCACGACGGCGTCGGCCCAGCGGCCCCGGCCGTCCGTGAGGACCACCGCCTCGCCGGGGTTGAGCCGCTTGACCGACACCGCGTGCCGGCCCTCGGGGCCCTCCAGGGTGAACTCGGGCCCCGCGGGGACCTCTTCGACCACGAACACGGGGGCCGTCATGACGCTCTCCTCATCTGCAACACCTTCAACGCGCTCTGTGCCTCGGCCAGTTCGGCCGCCAGCACCTCCATGAGCTCCCCTGCGGGCAGCGCCCGCGCCAGCCGGTGGCCCTGCCCCGCCCACAGGGCCATGCCCTGTGGGTCCCCGGCGGCGGCCGCCGCCTTGCGCAGGCCCGACGTCAGGTGGTGGACCTGCGGGTAGGCGGCCGGGGCGTACGGGCCGTGTTCCCGCATGAAGCGGTTGACCAGGCCCCGGGCGGGCCGGCCGGAGAAGGCGCGGGTGAGTTCCGTGTGCGGGAAGAGGGGGTTCGTCAGCGCCTTCTTGTGCAGGGGGTGCGCGCCCGACTCCGGACAGGCCAGGAAGGCCGTGCCGAGCTGGGCGGCCTCGGCGCCCGCCGCGAGCACCGCCGCGACCTGCGCGCCGCGCATCAACCCGCCCGCCGCGATGATCGGGAGGGCCACGGCCTCCCGTACCCGGGCGACCAGCACGAGCAGTCCGACCCCGGCCGTGCCGTCGATCTCGGGGTCGTCGCGGTGCGTGCCCTGGTGGCCGCCCGCCTCGACGCCCTGGACGCAGACGGCGTCGGCCCCCGCCGCCTCGGCGGCGCGGGCCTCCTCCACCGAGGTCACCGTGACGACGGTGTACGTGCCGGCCTCGCGCAGCCGGGTACAGACGGCGGCGGGCGGACAGCCGAAGGTGAACGAGACGACGGGGACGGGGTCCTCGACGAGGATGGCGAGCTTGGCCTCGTAGCCGTCGTCGGAGGTGCCGATGATGTCCTCCTCGGCCAGCGACACCTCGTACCAGTTGGCCTCGCCCGCGAGCTGTCCCCGGTACGTCTCGATCTCGGCCGGGTCCACGTAGCCGGTCTGCGGCATGAAGAGGTTGACGCCGAACGGACGTCGGGTGAGCGCGCGCAGCCGCTTGATCTCCTGGTACATGCCGTCGGCGGTCTTGTAGCCGCCGGCCAGGAAGCCCAGCCCGCCCGCCTCGCACACGGCGGCGGCCAGCGGCGGACAGGAGGCGCCGCCCGCCATGGGCGCCTGCACGATCGGGTAAGGGGTGAGACCGTTCGGCGAGGAGGACATGGACTGCATCGTGCCACGTCCCGCGCACCGGGCCGAATCATCGCATTCGCCTGGCATAGTCCGCCTGCGAAGTCGCTCGACCCCGTGTCGCACCCCGCCCCGCACGGCGTCGAGCCCGACCCGGGACATCCCCGGATCGGGCTCGTACGAGATGACGCCGACGGCCGGTCAGCGGCCGTTGAACGCGTCCTTCAGGCGGCTGAACAGACCCTGCTGGCCCGGCGCGAACTGGCCCATCGGCCGCTCCTCGCCGCGCAGCTTCGCGAGCTGGCGCAGCAGGTCCTCCTGCTGGGCGTCCAGCTTGCCGGGGGTGGTGACCTCGACGTGGACGATCAGGTCACCCCGCCCGCCGCCGCGCAGGTGCGTGACGCCGCGCCCGTGCAGGGGGATCGCCTGACCGGAGCCGGTGCCGGGCCGGATGTCGATCTCCTCCATGCCGTCCAGCGTCTCCAGCGGGCATTTGGTGCCCAGGGCCGCCGCCGTCATGGGGAGGGTGACCGTGCAGTGCAGGTCGTCCCCGCGCCGTTGGAAGGTCGGGTGCGGCAGCTCGTGGATCTCCACGTACAGGTCGCCGGCGGGGCCGCCGCCGGGGCCGACCTCGCCCTCGCCCGCGAGCTGGATGCGGGTGCCGTTCTCGACACCGGCGGGGATCTTGACCGTGAGGCTGCGGCGGGACCGCACCCGGCCGTCGCCCGCGCACTCGGGGCACGGGGTGGGGACCACGGTGCCGAAGCCCTGGCACTGCGGGCAGGGTCGCGAGGTCATGACCTGGCCCAGGAAGGACCGGGTGACCTGCGAGACCTCACCGCGACCGCGACACATGTCACACGTCTGCGCCGAGGTGCCGGGGGCGGCGCCCTCACCGGAGCAGGTCGTGCAGACGACGGCCGTGTCGACCTGGATGTCCTTGGTCGTCCCGAAGGCCGCCTCGTCCAGTTCCAGGTCGAGGCGGATCATGGCGTCCTGGCCGCGGCGGGTCCGCGAGCGCGGTCCGCGCTGCTGGGACTGGCCGAAGAAGGCGTCCATGATGTCGGAGAAGTTGCCGAAGCCACCCGCTCCGAAGCCGCCCGCTCCGCCGCCGCCCGAGGAGGACAGCGGGTCGCCGCCGAGGTCGTAGACCTGCTTCTTCTGCGGGTCCGAGAGCACCTCGTAGGCCGCGTTGATCTCCTTGAAGCGCTCCTGCGTCTTCGGATCCGGATTCACGTCCGGGTGGAGTTCGCGCGCGAGGCGACGGAAGGCCTTCTTGATCTCGTCCTGCGATGCGTCGCGGCGCACGCCGAGAACGGCGTAGTAGTCCGTGGCCACTTACGACTCCGCCAGGATCTGTCCGACGTAACGTGCCACTGCGCGTACCGCTCCCATCGTTCCGGGGTAGTCCATGCGGGTCGGTCCGACCACGCCGAGTTTGGCGACTGCTTCGCCGCCCGAACCGTAGCCGACCGAGACGACGGACGTGGAGTTCAGTCCCTCGTAGGCATTCTCATGCCCGATCTTCACGGCCATCCCCGACTCGTTGGCCTCGCCCAGCAGCTTGAGGAGCACGACCTGCTCCTCCAGCGCTTCGAGCACCGGCCTGATCGTCAGGGGAAAGTCATGTCCGAACCGTGTGAGGTTGGCGGTGCCGCCGATCATCAGCCGCTCCTCCGCCTCCTCCACGAGCGTTTCGAGAAGGGTCGCGAGGACGGCCTTGACCGTCGCCCGGTCCTCGGTCTCGAAGGACTCCGGAAGGTCCTGTACCAGCGGCGGCACGTCGGTGAACCGACGGCCGACGACCCGGCTGTTGAGCCGCGCCCGCAAGTCCGCGAGCGAGGTCTCCCCGAAGGGCGTCTGGCAGTCGACCAGCCGCTGCTCGACCCGACCGGTGTCCGTGATCAGCACGAGCATCAGGCGCGCGGGCGCCAACGAGAGCAGCTCGACGTGCCGGACGGTGGAGCGGGTCAGCGACGGGTACTGCACCACGGCGACCTGCCGGGTGAGCTGGGCGAGCAGCCGTACGGTGCGCCCCACGACGTCGTCGAGGTCGACGGCGCCGTCGAGGAAGTTCTGGATGGCCCGCCGCTCCGGGGTGGACAGCGGTTTGACCCCCGCCAGCTTGTCCACGAAGAGCCGGTAGCCCTTGTCGGTGGGGATCCGACCGGCGCTGGTGTGGGGTTGGGCGATGTACCCCTCGTCCTCCAGCAGCGCCATGTCGTTGCGCACGGTGGCGGGCGAGACGCCGAGCCGGTGCCGCTCGGTGAGCGCCTTGGAGCCGACCGGCTCCTCCGTCCCGACATAGTCCTGGACGATGGCGCGCAGCACCTCGAGTCTGCGTTCGCTGAGCATCGCGCACACCTCCAGATGCGGTCGGTCGTCTTCGGTCGTCGTGCGGTCCCGTTGCGGGCCTCGTTGGCACTCTGCGCATTCGAGTGCCAGAGATCCCCCGGTCAGTGTACGGCCGGGTGGTACGCGGGAGGCAAGGGCGGCCCGCCAGGGTAGCGTCACCGCATGGACGTGCAATGGGAAGAGGCGGGCTGGGAACGGCTGACCGGACGGGTCGGACGGCGCCGGTTGCCGGTGTGGGACTGCACGGTGGGGCTGGTGGTGGGCGACGATTCGGTTCTTCTCGTCGACCCCGGTTCGTGCGTGCGGGAGGGTGCGCGGGTGCGGGCCGAGGCGGAGCGGCTGACCGGCCGGCACGTGACCCATATCGCATTCACGCACGGACATTTCGACCACGTTCTGGGTGGCTCCGCCTTCACGGGCGCCGAGTTCCACGCGGCGGTCGGCCTGGACAAGGTGCTGTCGACGCCCACCGGCCGCGAGGAACTGCGGCACAGCGCGACCGCGCAGGGCCTGGACGCGGCGGAGGCCGCGGAGGCCGCCGACCTGGTCGTGGCACCCGAGCACCCGGTGTCGGGCGAGCGGACGCTGGATCTGGGCGCCGTACAGGTGCTGCTCGCGAACCTCGGCCCCGCGCACTCCCAGCACGACCTGGCGGTCTTCGTGCCGGGCGAACGGGAGGTCGTCTTCTGCGGGGACCTGGTCGAGGAGTCGGGCGAACCCCAGGCCGGCTCGGACGCGGTGCCCGGGCAGTGGCCGGCGGCCCTGGACCGGCTGCTCTCGCTGGGCGGCGACGACGCACTGTACGTGCCGGGTCACGGAGCGGTGGTCGACGCGGCCTTCGTCCGTGCGCAACGGGACACACTGGCAACGAGGTTCGGCGTGTCGACGGCGTGAGCGCGGGCTCTCTCGTACGGTCGCCGGATGCGTGAGTACTCCCCCGACCTGACCCCGCCGTGGAAGCGCGCCAAGGCCGTGCCCGAGGTGCCGGCAGACCCCGACCTGGTGGTCGAGGTGGCCGGTACGGACTTCTGCGGCGCGGTGGTGGCCTGCGAGGCCGGCACGGTGACCCTGGAGGACCGCTTCGGCAAGCGGCGGGTGTTTCCGCTGGAGCCGCGCGGCTTCCTGCTGGACGGGGCGGTGGTCACCCTGACCCGCCCGTCCCGCGCCCCCGCCGCCCCGGCCCGTACGGCCTCGGGTTCGCTCGCCGTCCCCGGGGCCCGTGCCCGGGTGGCCCGGGCGGGCCGGATCTACGTCGAGGGCCGCCACGACGCCGAGCTGGTGGAGCGGGTCTGGGGCGACGACCTGCGCATCGAGGGCGTGGTCGTGGAGTACCTGGAGGGCATCGACGACCTGCCGACCATCGTGGCGGACTTCGCGCCGGCCGCCGACGCCCGGTTGGGCGTCCTGGTGGACCACCTGGTGCCGGGTTCGAAGGAGTCGCGGATCGCGGCCGAGGTGACCTCCCCGCACGTCCTGATCGTGGGCCATCCCTACGTGGACGTCTGGCAGGCCGTGAAACCGTCCGCCCTGGGCATCGCGGCCTGGCCGGTCGTCCCGCGCGGGGAGGACTGGAAGACGGGCGTCTGCCGGGCGCTGGGCTGGCCGCCGAACACGGGCGCCGCCTGGCAGCACATCCTGTCCAGGGTGACCTCGTACCGGGACCTGGAGCCGACCCTGCTGGGGGCGGTGGAGCACCTGATCGACCACGTCACCGCCTGACGGGGCCCGGCAGGACCCGAAAGAGACGGCCTAGTCCACCAGGTCCCGGACCACCGCGTCGGCCAGCAGCCGCCCCCGCAGGGTCAGCACGGCGCTCCCGGCCTCGTACGGGCCGGGGGCCAGCAGTCCGTCCGCCAGGGCGCGTCGGGACGCCGCCAGGCCCGCGGGGGCGAGCAGCGACAGCGGGACGCCGTCCACGAGCCGCAGTTCCAGCAGGATCCGCTCGACGCGCCGGTCCTCGTCCGACAGGAGCTCCCGGCCCGCGCCCGGGGACCGGCCCCCGGCCAGCGCGGCGGCGTAGGCGCCGGGGTGCTTCACGTTCCACCAGCGCACCCCGCCCACGTGCGAGTGGGCGCCGGGGCCCGCGCCCCACCAGTCGGCGCCGCGCCAGTACAGCTCGTTGTGCAGGCAGCGCCCGGCCTCGGAGGTGGCCCAGTTCGACACCTCGTACCAGGAGTAGCCGGCCTCGGCCATCACCGAGTCGGCGATCAGGTACCGGTCGGCGTGCACGTCGTCGTCGGTCATCGGGACCTCGCCGCGGCGGATCCGTCGGGCCAGCTGCGTGCCCTCCTCCACGATCAGCGCGTAGGCGCTGACGTGGTCCGGCCCGGCCCCCAGCGCGGCCGCCAGCGTGGCCCGCCAGTCCTCGTCGGACTCGCCGGGCGTTCCGTAGATCAGGTCGAGGTTCACGTGCTCGAAGCCGGCCGCCCGCGCCTCCGCCACGCACGCCTCGGGGCGTCCGGGCGTGTGGGTGCGGTCGAGCACCTTCAGGACGTGCTGCTTGGCGCTCTGCATGCCGAAGGAGACCCGGTTGAAGCCGCCCTCGCGCAGTTCCGCGAGGTACCGCGGGTCCACCGACTCCGGGTTGGCCTCGGTGGTGATCTCGGCGTCCTCGGCGAGCCCGAACTCCTCCCGGATCGCCGCGAGCATCCGCACGAGGTCCCCGGCGGGCAGCAGGGTGGGCGTGCCGCCGCCCACGAACACGGTGCGCACGGCCCGCGGGTCGTCCCCGAGGACCTTGCGCGCCAGCCTGACCTCGTCGATCAGGGTGTCGGCGTAGTTTTCGCGGGAGGCGAGCACGCCGCCGGTGCCCCGCAGCTCGGTGGCCGTGTAGGTGTTGAAGTCGCAGTACCCGCAGCGCGTCGCGCAGTAGGGGACGTGCAGGTAGAAGCCGAGCGGCCGCTCGCCGGCGCCCGCCAGGGCGTGCGACGGCAGCGAGCCGTCTTCGGGCATGGGTTCACCGTCGGGCAGTGCGGAAGGCATGAGCCCATTGTCCCGCACCGCCCGAAGGTCGTTTACGCTCCGCGACCGCGGCCGGTCCGCGAGGGCCTACGCCTCGTTCGCGCCCGCGTACATCTCGTCGATGAGGTACTTGAACTCGCGCTCCACGACCGGCCTCTTGAGCTTGAGGCTCGGGGTGAGGTCGCCGTGCTCGACGTCGAGGTCACGGGGCAGCAGCCGGAACTGCTTGATCGTCTGCCAGCGCTGGAGGCCCTCGTTGAGGGTCTGCACGTAGGTCTCGACGAGCCGTACCGTCTCGGGCGCGGCCACGACCTCGGCGTACGTCTTGCCCTCCAGGCCGTGGTCGGCCGCCCAGGTCAGGAGGGCGGGCCCGTCGAGGGCGATCAGCGCGGAGCAGAAGTTCCGGTCGGCGCCGTGCACCACGATGCTGGAGACGTACGGGCAGATCGCCTTGAACCGGCCCTCGATCTCGGCCGGGGCGACGTACTTGCCGCCCGAGGTCTTGATCAGGTCCTTCTTGCGGTCGGTGATGCGCAGGAAGCCGTCCGGGGAGAGCTCGCCGATGTCGCCGGTGTGCAGCCAGCCGTCGGCCTCCAGCACCTCGGCGGTCTTGTCGGGCAGCCCGTGGTAGCCCTGCATGATGCCGGGGCCGCGCAGCAGGATCTCGCCGTCGTCGGCGATGCGGACCTCGGTGCCGGGGAGCGGCTTGCCGACGGTGCCGGTGCGGTAGGCCTCGCCGGGGTTGACGAAGGAGGCCGCGCTGGACTCCGTGAGGCCGTAGCCCTCCAGGATGTGGATGCCGGCGCCGGCGAAGAAGTAGCCGATGTCGGGGGCGAGGGCCGCGGAGCCGGAGATCGCGGCGCGCAGCTTTCCGCCGAAGGCGTCGCGGAGCTTGGAGTAGACGAGCGCGTCGGCGACCTTGTGGCGGGTGGCGAGGCCGAGGGGGACGGACGCGTTGCCGGTGCGCCGGAAGTTGTCCTGGCTGACCTTGGCGTACTCGCGGGCGACGCCGGCCGCCCACTTGAAGATCTTGTACTTGGCCCCGCCGGCGGCACGGGCCTTGCCGGCGGCGCCGTTGTAGACCTTCTCGAAGATGCGCGGAACGGCGGCCATGTAGGTCGGCTGCACGATCGGCAGGTTCTCGATGATCTTGTCGATCCGGCCGTCGATGGCGGTGACGTGGCCGACCTCGATCTGTCCGGAGGTCAGCACCTTGCCGAAGACGTGCGCGAGCGGCAGCCACAGGTACTGGACGTCGTCCGAGTTGATCATGCCGGTCGCGACGGTGGCCTTGGCCATGTACGACCAGTTGTCGTGCGGCAGTCGCACGCCCTTGGGGCGGCCGGTGGTGCCGGAGGTGTAGATCAGGGTGGCGAGCTGGTCGGCGGTGATCGCCGCGATCCGCTCCCTGATCGCCTCGGGGTGCTTGGCGAGGTACTCCTTGCCGCGCGCCTCCAGCTCGGCGAGGGAGAGCACCCAGCCCTCGGGGTCGCTCTCGTGCGCGACGGCGTCCTCCGCGTCCAGCACCACCACATGGGCGAGGCGGGGCAGGTCGGCGCGGTGCGCGCGGGCCTTGGCCAGCTGCTTGGCGTCCTCGGCGATCAGCACCCGGCTCTCGGAGTCGGCCAGGATGAACGCCGACTCCTCGCCGTTGGTGCTCGGGTAGATGGTGGTGGTCGCGGCGCCGGCGCACATCACGCCGAGGTCGGCCAGGATCCATTCGACCCGGGTGTTGGAGGCGAGCGCGACCCGGTCCTCCGACTGGAGTCCGAGGTCGGCGAGACCGGCGGCGATGGCGAACACCCGCTCGGCCGCCTGTCCCCAGCTGAGCGACTTCCAGTCGTCGGGGCCCCCCGAGCCGCCGGCCGCGGGGACCGGATAGCGGTAGGCCTCGGCGTTCGGCGTGGCCGCGACGCGCTCAAGGAAGAGGGCCGCCACGGTGGGCGGGCGGTTCTCGATCAAGGTCTGTGTGTCGCTCACGACATCCTCCGGACCGGTCCACGCGGCAGTGCGTGGGCGTGGGGCGCTTGGGACGGGCGGGTGGGGACCTGCGCGTTACGGCTGGCGAGTTTGTGACTGGCGAGTAACCATCAAGCAGTGATCAGACTAGAGGCCGCCCGCCCGACGCGTAAGAGGCGGCGAGCGGCCGCTTCATAACGAAACGGGCCCCCATGCGGGTGCATGTGGGCCCGTTTCTCACGACATGGGACGGGCGCGCTTCTTGACCCGCCCTTTACATCCGTCCGGCGTCCGCTACTTCTTCTTGCCGGACTCGTCGCTGGAGAGGACGGCGATGAAGGCCTCCTGCGGGACCTCCACGGAGCCGACCATCTTCATCCGCTTCTTGCCTTCCTTCTGCTTCTCCAGCAGCTTCCGCTTACGGGAGATGTCACCGCCGTAGCACTTGGCGAGGACGTCCTTGCGGATGGCGCGGATGGTCTCGCGGGCGATGACGCGGGAGCCGACGGCCGCCTGGATCGGGATCTCGAAGGCCTGGCGCGGGATGAGCTCGCGCAGCTTCGCGACGAGGCGCACGCCGTAGGCGTAGGCGGCGTCCTTGTGCGTGACGGCGGAGAAGGCGTCGACCTTGTCGCCGTGCAGCAGGATGTCGACCTTGACCAGCCCGGAGGCCTGCTCGCCGGTGGGCTCGTAGTCCAGGGAGGCGTAACCGCGCGTCTTGGACTTCAGCTGGTCGAAGAAGTCGAACACGATCTCCGCGAGAGGGAGCGTGTAGCGGATCTCGACCCGGTCCTCGGAGAGGTAGTCCATCCCGAGGAGGGTGCCGCGGCGCTGCTGGCAGAGCTCCATGATCGCGCCGATGAACTCGGAGGGCGCGAGCAGGGTGGCCCGCACGACCGGCTCGAACACGTCCGAGATCTTGCCCTCGGGGAACTCGCTCGGGTTGGTGACGTTGACCTCCTTGCCGTCCTCCATGACGACGCGGTAGATCACGTTGGGCGCGGTGGCGATCAGGTCGAGCCCGAACTCGCGCTCCAGGCGCTCGCGGACCACGTCCAGGTGCAGCAGGCCGAGGAAGCCCACGCGGAAGCCGAAGCCCAGCGCCGCCGAGGTCTCCGGCTCGTAGACGAGCGCGGCGTCGTTGAGCTGGAGCTTGTCCAGGGCCTCGCGCAGGTCGGGGTAGTCCGAACCGTCGAGCGGGTACAGGCCCGAGAAGACCATCGGCCGCGGGTCCTTGTAGCCGCCCAGGGCCTCGGTCGCGCCGTTGTGCAGGCTGGTGATGGTGTCACCGACCTTGGACTGACGGACGTCCTTCACACCGGTGATGATGTAGCCGACCTCGCCGACGCCGATGCCGTCGGAGGGGGTCATCTCCGGGGAGGAGACGCCGATCTCCAACAGCTCGTGGGTCGCGCCGGTGGACATCATCCGGATGCGCTCGCGCTTGTTGAGCTGACCGTCCACGACACGGACGTAGGTGACGACACCGCGGTACGAGTCGTAGACCGAGTCGAAGATCATGGCGCGGGCGGGGGCGTCCTTGGGGCCGACCGGGGCCGGAACCGTGGCGACGATCTTGTCGAGCAGCGCGTCCACGCCGAGACCGGTCTTCGCGGAGACCCGCAGCACGTCCTCGGGCTGGCAGCCGACCAGGTTCGCGAGCTCCTCGGCGAACTTCTCCGGCTGGGCGGCCGGCAGGTCGATCTTGTTCAGCACCGGGACGATCGCGAGGTCCTTCTCCATCGCCAGGTACAGGTTGGCGAGGGTCTGGGCCTCGATGCCCTGCGCGGCGTCCACGAGCAGGACCGTGCCCTCGCAGGCGGCGAGGGAGCGCGAGACCTCGTACGTGAAGTCGACGTGCCCCGGGGTGTCGATCATGTTGAGGACGTGGGTCTTGCCCTCGTCCTCGCCCGTGTTCGGGGCCCAGGGCAGACGGACCGCCTGGGACTTGATCGTGATACCGCGCTCACGCTCGATGTCCATGCGGTCGAGGTACTGGGCGCGCATCTGCCGCGAGTCCACCACACCGGTGAGCTGGAGCATCCGGTCGGCAAGCGTCGACTTGCCGTGGTCGATGTGCGCGATGATGCAGAAATTGCGGATCAGCGCCGGGTCGGTACGGCTCGGCTCGGGCACGTGGCTGGGGATCGCGGGCACGCAGTGTCCTGATTCTCGGGTCGCAGTCGGGAAGTCGTCTCTATATACGCTCCATGGTCCCATGGACGGGGGCATGCGCCCGGTTTGGGCCGCCCGGAGCGTGCCTGGTAGCCTGAGCAGCTGTGTCTCGTATGGCCTCAAGCCGTTCGAGACGCAATCCGAAGATCAAACTCTGAACCTGCAAAGGCTCTTTCGTGGCGAACATCAAGTCCCAGATCAAGCGGAACAAGACGAACGAGAAGGCGCGCCTGCGCAACAAGGCCGTCAAGTCCTCGCTCAAGACCGCGATCCGCAAGGCCCGCGAGGCCGTGGCCGCGGGCGACGTCGAGAAGGCCACCCTGGCTTCCCGCGACGCTTCGCGTGCGCTCGACAAGGCTGTCTCGAAGGGTGTCATCCACAAGAACGCCGCCGCCAACAAGAAGTCGGCGCTGGCGATCAAGGTTGCCTCCCTCCAGGGCTGAGCTCCTGATGTGATCGCCGGGTAGGAATCCAGCGGGCCCTCTCTCCCGCTCCTGACCGGCACTCCGCGCCGCACGCGAAGCGTTCGCCACGCGGGTGCGGCGCAACCAGAACCACCGAAGGCCCCGACGGCCACCCTTCCCCAGGGTGCCGCCGGGGCCTTCGCCTTTCCCGGGGCCGCGGGGGCGGGGCCGGGGCGGTGCGGGGCCGCCGGTCCGGGCATCACCCCAGGGCCCAGGCCCGGGGGCAGGACCGTCGCCCGCCGCACCGGGGCCGGCTAGCCTGGGTGGATGACCGAGGTATGGAACTCGACCGACGTGGGGGTCCTGCGCCTGCCCTCGGGGCGGCTCGTCCGGGGGCGCGGGCTCAGTCGGCCCCTTCCGGCCGGCCAGGAACCGACGTACGCCGTGTACCTGCTGGGCTCGCCACCGCCCGAGGTCGACTGGGAGGCCGACTGGCTGCGCTGGCCCGACTTTCGGCTCCCGTCCGACCGTTCCCGTGCCCGCGAGCTCCTCGCCCTGGCCTGGGAGCGCGCCGCCACGGACCGGGTCGAACTCGCCTGCGCGGGCGGCCGCGGTCGCACGGGCACCGCGCTGGCCTGCATCGCGGTCCTGGACGGCATCCCGGCAGAACGCGCGGTGGAGTTCGTCCGCCGCAGCCACCACCCCCGCGCCGTGGAGACCCCGTGGCAGAAGCGCTACGTCCGCCGCTTCCAGGGCCCGCCCTCACGATCGGCACAAGCAGCCCCCGGCGACGGGTCCTGAGCCCCCGACCGCACGGGCGGCACGGAGCAGCACACGCCCCACCGCCCCAGCGCACCCCCGGCACCCCGGAGAACCGCCGAACCGCGCAGAGCACGGGAAGCGAACGGCACGGCGCGGGAGCGAGACACCCGCCCCCGCACCCCGGGTACCGTCAACCCGCCGGAGGCTAGCGGCGGTTCGGGCGGGCCGCTCGGGCCACCGCCACGACCGCCTTCTCCAGCGCGTACTCGGGGTCGTCGCCCCCGCCCTTCACGCCCGCGTCGGCGGCGGCCACCGCGCGCAGGGCGTCCGAGACACCGTCCGCCGACCAGCCCCGCATCTGCTGCCGAACCCGGTCGATCTTCCACGGCGGCATGCCCAGGTCCCGGGCGAGGTCTCCGGGGCGGGCACCGCGCGGCGCCGAGGCCAGCTTGCCGATGGCCCGGACCGCCTGGGCGAGGGCGCTGGTGATCAGGACCGGTGCCACCCCGGTGGACAGCGACCAGCGCAGGGCTTCGAGGGCCTCGGCCGTCCGCCCCTCGACCGCCCGGTCGGCGACCGTGAAGCTGGAGGCCTCGGCGCGGCCGGTGTAGTAACGCCCGACCACGGCCTCGTCGATGGTGCCTTCGACGTCCGCGCACAGTTGCGCGGCCGCGCTCGCCAGCTCCCGCAGGTCGCTGCCGATGGCGTCGACCAGGTTCTGGCAGGCCTCGGGTGTGGCGGAGCGCCCCAGCGTCCGGAACTCCCCCCGCACGAAGGACAGCCGGTCCGCGGCCTTCGTCATCTTCGGGCAGGCGATCTCGCGGGCACCCGCCTTGCGTGCCGCGTCCAGCAACCCCTTGCCCTTGACGCCGCCGGCGTGGAGGAGGACGAGGATGATCTCCTCGTACGGCGACGCGAGGTACGCCTTGACCTCCTTCACCGTGTCCGCGGACAGGTCCTGCGCGTTTCGCACGACCAGGACCTTACGCTCGGAGAACAGCGAGGGGCTGGTCAGCTCGGCGAGCGTGCCGGGCTGGAGCTGCTCGGAGGAGAGGTCCCGCACGTCGGTGTCGGCGTCGGCGGCACGGGCCGCCGTCACCACTTCCCGGACCGCGCGGTCGAGCAGCAGATCCTCCTGCCCCACCGCGAGGGTGAGCGGGGCGAGCGGATCGTCGGTGGAGTTCTTCCTGGTGGCCATCGCCTCCAGCATCCCACGCCGCAGTGACAGTCCCCCTCGCCCCGTACCCCCTCACGCGGTACCCGAGAATGGTCGGGTGAACGTGCGACATGTACTCGTCCTGCCCGACCGTGACGCCGCCGAGGAGGTGGCGCGCGAACTCGTGGACCGCTTCGGCGTGCCCGAGGAACCCCAGCTGGTCCGCGACGCCCTCGCCGGCGAGGACGACGCGGAGGACGCCCAGTGGCTGGTGGTCGTCGAGGACCCGACGGAACGCCTCGACGCGTCCGCGCTGGACGAGTTCGCCGCCGAGTACGACGGGTGGCTGGAGGCCCCCTGAGCCTCGCCGGGCGGGCCCTACGCCTTGTGCACGATCTGGATGTCCAGGTCCACTTCCACGCTCGAACCGATCGCCGCGATCCCGTGCGCCAGCATCGACTGCCAGTTCAGGGTGAAGTCCTCGCGCTGAAGTTCGGCGGTGGCCCGGCACGCGGCTCGCGGCTCGCCCTCCAGGCCCGTGCCGTGGCCCAGGTACTGGGTGTCCAGGGTCACGGAGCGGCTCACCCCGTGCAGGGTCAACGCGCCCGCGACCGCCCAACGGCTGCCGCTGCGGTGGATGAAGCGCTCGCTGTAGAACTCCACCGTGGGGTGGCGTGCCGCGTCCAGGAAGTCCGCCGAGCGCAGGTGGTCGTCGCGCATCCGCAGGCCGGTGTCGATGCTCGCCGCATCGATGATCACGCGCATGGAGGAGTCCTCCATGCGCTCGGCGATCCGGACGGCGCCGGCGAAGGTGCTGAACCGGCCGTGGATCCGGGCGAAGCCGATGTGCCGGGCCGTGAAGCCGATCGACGAGTGCGTCGGGTCGAGTTCCCAGTGGCCGGGCGCCGGCAGCAGGGGCGGTTCGACGGCGTCCAGGATGATCTCCGCGGTGCCGGGCTGCGCCGGATCCCCCACCAGCGTCGCGCCGTGGAACGGCGCATAGCCCTCGGCGGTCACCGAGAGTCGGTACTCCCCCTCCGGCATGGCCGCGGTGAACCCGCCGTACGGATCGGTCTCGCCGCTGACGACGCGTCGGCCGATCGGATCGGTGACCTCGAACTTCGCCTGTCTGATGGGCTGGTGGACCGTGTCGAGAACGCGACAGCTCAACAGTCGCGCGGTGTGCGGGAGCGCGAGTGTGGCGGTCGTCTGGGAGCCGGCGCTTCCGGCCGTCTCCATCCCCCGTCGGCGTCCGAACATGGTTGGTGCACCCCCGTGCTGTGTGGACTTGTGCCGTTCTGGCGAAGACGCATTCGATCATGCTGTCGGGTTGTGGGCAAACAGAACGGGTGTGCCCGGTATGCCCGCGTCGCCTGCCCCGCCGTCCGGACGGAAAGGCCCGCAGCCGCGGGCCGCTTCCGGAGATCGCCACCGAACCATCGGTATCGGTGCGCAACACCGTCGCGCCCATCGCCCGCAGTCGCGCGAGCGTACCTGGCGCGGGGTGCCCGTAGCGGTTTCTTGTACCGACGGGAACAATCGCGATCCTGGGCCTGACCCGATCCTGAAGTCCGGGGTCCTGGTGTGCCGAACCGTGGTGGGCGACCTTCAGGACGTCCACCGGACCCAGTTCCGGATGGCTCCTCAACAGGGCCTGTTGGGACGGTGGTTCCAGGTCTCCGAGCAGGAGCAGGGTCAGTCCGGAGGCCCGTACGAGCAGGGCCACGCTCGCGTCGTTCGGCCCCTCGGGCGTCGGGCCGTCGGCCATCGGCCACAGCACCTGCCACTCCAGCGTTCCGGCCCGGCGGCGTTCCCCCGAGGCGGCGCGTACGACGGGTACCCGGGCCGCGGCGGCGGTGCGGCGCACGGACTCGGCCTGGGCGTGCGGTTCCGCCAGGGCGGTGGTCTGGATCACAGCGACGGTGCGTCCCCGCAGCACCCCTGAGATTCCGCCCACATGGTCGGCGTGGAAGTGCGTCAGCAGCAGCAATGGGATCCTGCTCACACCCAGGTCGCGCAGGCAGTCGTCCACGGGGCCGGGGTCCGGTCCCGTGTCGACCACGACGGCCGTACCCGGGCCCACCGCGAGGACGCCGGCGTCCCCCTGGCCGACGGCGCACTGTACGTAGGTCCAGTCGGGCGGAGGCCAGCCCTTGAACGGACGCGTGAGCTGTGGCGGCCTCAGGACGGCCAGGAGCAGCAGCACGGCCAGGGCGGAGCAGAGCCCGCGATGGCGCCCCCATCGGACGCACAGCACCAACAGGGCGGCCGTGGCGGCGGCGAGCAGCAGTCCGCCGGGCAGCCCGCCCGGCCAGGGCAGCTCCGCCCCCGGCAGTCGCGCCCCGGTCCGCGCCACTGCGGCGATCCACCCGGCGGGCACTCCGGCACACCAGGCGAGCCACTCGGCGGCGGGCATCCACAGCGGGGCCACCGCGAGCGTCGCGAAGCCGAGCACCGTGGCCGGTCCCGCCGCGAGTTCGGCGAGCAGGTTGCACGGCACCGCCACGAGGCTCACCCGGGCGGTGAGCACGACGACCACCGGCGCGCACACCGCTTGGGCGGCCGCGGCGGCCCCCACCGCGTCGGCGAACCTGGGCCGCATCCCCCGCCGTTGCAGCGCTTCGCTCCACCGGGGGCCGAGGGTGAGCAGGGCCCCTGTGGCCAGTACGGACAGCAGGAAGCCGATGCTGCGGGACAGCCAGGGGTCGTACAGCAACAGCAGCAGAACGGCGGCGGCGAGGGCCGGAAGCAGCGACCTGCGCCGCCCGGTGGCGAGGGCCAGCAGGGTGACGGCCCCGCAGGCGGCGGCCCGCAGCACGCTGGGCTCCGGCCGGCACACCACCACGAAGCCCGACGTCAGCGCCGCTCCGCACAGGGCGGTGGCCCGCAGCGACAGCCCGAACCGGGGTGCCAGTCCGCCGCGTTCCGCGCGCTGCGCGGCGGCCGGGGGCCCGATGAGCAGGAACAGCACCACGGTCAGGTTCGATCCCGACACGGCGAGCAGGTGCAGCAGATCGGTGGCCTTGAAGGCGTCGTGCAGGTCGGTCGGCACCCGGGAGGTGTCCCCGACCACCAGGCCGGGGAGCAGCGCCCTGGCGTCGGGCCCCAGCCCCTCGGTGGCTTCCCGCAGGCCGGCCCGCAGCGACCCCGCGACGCGCTGCGCGACGTCCGGCCGGCCCGTCACCCGCGGCGGGGCGTCGCCGGCGAGGCGGAGCAGTGCCACGGCCCGCTCCCCGTCGCGGCCCGGCGCCAGCCGGCCCACCGCCTCGACCCGGGTGGAGGGCAGCAGCCGGGCCCAGCCCTGGTGCCCGGCCAGGACCCGTACCGGGGTCTCGACGCTGGTACGGGTCCCGTAGGGGCCGGTCATCCGGGTCACCATCGCGTCCAGGGCCACGGCGGGCGGCCCGCCTCCGCCGCGGACGGTACGGGGGTCCGACTCGACGGTGAGTTCCACCGCGACCCGGGCGTGCCCCCGGGCGGCGCCCTCGACGGGTCCGGCGCGTGCCTCGGCCCGCTGGAGCCCGGCCACCCCGGCTCCGGCCGCCGCGCACAGCAGGGCGCCGGCGAGGGCGGCGCCGATCCCCCACGACGGCCCCGGCCGCCGGTACCCGGCGAGGAACAGCCCGCCGGCGACGGCCACCGCGAGGCCCACCCCGACGGCGGTCCACCCGCCCGGCGTCCCCAGCGCGACGGCCGAGGCCGCCCACGTGGCCAGCGCTGGCGCGAGCAGGCGCAGGTCCGTGGGACCGGACCGCTCGACCCCGTTCACGGCCGCACCAGCGCACGCAGGTCGGAGAACCGTCGTTCGCCGATGCCGTCGACCTGTCGCAGTTCGTCCACGGACCGGAAGCCGCCGCGCGCCGTCCGGAAGTCGATGATGTGCTGCGCGAGCACCGGCCCCACCCCGGGCAGCCCGTCCAGTTGCTCGACGGTGGCGCCGGCGAGACTCAACGGTCCCGCGCCGGAGCCGGAGCCGGCCCCCGCGCCTGAAGACCCCCGCCCCGCACCCGGACCGGGAGCGGCGCCGCCTGCCGCCGGCGGCTGTGCGGGAACGCCCACCATGACCTGCTCGCCGTCCACCAGCACCCGGGCCCGGTTCAACCCGGTGGTGTCCGTGCCGGGCCGCACTCCCCCGGCGGCTGCCAGCGCGTCCTCCACCCGGGCGCCCGTGGGCAGCCGCCGCACCCCCGGATCCCGGACCTTGCCGCTGACGTCCACCACCACCCGGGCGGGGGTCGCCGCCGGAGAGGGGCTCGCGGCAGGGGCCACCACGGCGGGCGCGGTCACCGGCTCCGACCTCGCCGTCCAGTACTGCTGTGCGGCGAACCCGACGGCCCCGACCAGGACCACCGCCACGGCGGCCACCGTTCTCGGTTCCACCGCGCAACGCGCCTGAAGCCACACCGGCATGCGCTCCCGCACCGCGAGCGACCACGCGTCCCGGCCCGCAGGCCCCGCCACCGGGTCACCCGTCGCCACCTCCCCGACGCGCGCCACCGGATCCACCACCGGCCCCACCGCCGGCCCCACCACCGGTCCGGGTACGGTTCCGAGCGCCGGATCGGGCCCCACCACCCCGGCCGCCCCGTCAGGTGGCGGAGCGGTCAGCATGGCCTCGGCCCTGCGTCGCACCGCCGACGGATCCGGTCGTGGCCGCCGCCCCACGATCCCGACCGCCCGACCACGGGAACGGCCAGGGAAACGGCCAGGGGAACGACCATCGGGCGGATCACCGTTCCGACCGCCGAACCGGTGCCTTCGACCGGGCCCACGGGTGGCTGCGGCAGCGGCCCCCACGGGCCGCGAAGTACGGGTGCGCGTCTGCGTTCGAGTCGTCATGGCACGACGGTAGGGGCCTGCCCCGACCTCCGTTCGGAGCCATCAATTCCGGTGGATGAACGACCCGTTGTGGATATCCGGGCCACCCGTTCCGGTGATCAGCGGGGGGAGACGACCGCTGCCAGCAGCCCCGGCCCGGTGTGCGCTCCGATCACCGCGCCGACCTCGCTGACGTGCAGCTCGACCAGCCCGGGGATCCGTTCACGCAGGCGTTCCGCGAGCTTCTCGGCCCGCTCCGGCGCCGCCAGATGGTGCACCGCCACGTCCACCCGGGCCGCACCGGCCCGCTCGACGGCGAGTTCCTCCAGACGCGCGATGGCCTTGGAGGCCGTCCGTACCTTCTCCAGCATCTCGATCCGCCCCCCGTCCAGCGTGAGCAGCGGTTTGACCGCGAGGGCCGAGCCGAGGAGCGCCTGCGCCGCCCCGATGCGTCCGCCGCGACGGAGGTAGTCGAGGGTGTCGACGTAGAAGTACGCCGACATGTCCGCGGCCCGCTTCTCGGCGGCGGCCACCGCCTCGTCCACGGATCCCCCGGCCTCGGAGACCTCCGCCGCCGCCAGCGCGCAGAATCCGAGGGCCATCGCGACCATGCCGGTGTCGACGACGCGGACGGGCACCGGCGCGTTCTTCGCGGCGACCACGGCGGCGTCGTAGGTGCCGGAGAACTCGGCGGAGAGGTGCAGGCTGACGATGCCGACCGCGCCGGCGTCCGCCGCCGCCCGGTAGGCCCGGGAGAACTCCTCCGGGCTGGGGCGGGACGTGGTGACCGAGCGGCGTTTCTGCAGGGCCAGGGCGAGGCTGCGTGCCGAGATCTCGGTGCCCTCTTCGAGGGCCTCGTCGCCGAGCACCACGGTCAGGGGCACGGCGGTGATTCCGTGCCGCGCCATCGCCGGATGAGGCAGGTAGGCCGTGGAATCGGTGACGATCGCGACATGGCGGGACATGAGCCGGAGGTTACCGCCACAGGGGGCCCTCCGGCAGCCTGGGTCCCATGTCAGGACCGTGCGGGGGGGGTTCCTGGGCCTCAATCGTGACCTCCCCCGCGGTCGGTCTCAGGTGGTGGGCTCCGGGCGGGCCGTCTTCTGCCACGGGTACCGCTGCGCCGGCGTGGACGGGTCCAGGGCCGCCGGCCGCGCCGGGCCGGCGCCCGGGGCCGGGGTGGCTCCCGGGAACCGCTCCTGTGCCGCGTCCCAGGCCGCGGCGGCCTCCGCGAGTTCGTCCACCGATTCACGGGACCAGTCCCGCAGCGCGTCCGACTCGACCTCGATCTGGGCGGACAGCGAGGACAGGTCGTCCTGCGCGAAACGTCGTGCCCGGTCGCGGGCGGCCCACCGCAGCGAATCGGCGGACTGGATGATCTTGGCAGTGCGTTCCCGCAGGTCGGGCAGGAGTTCCGCGGTCCGCTTGCGGTCCGGTTCCTGCTCCAGCCGCTTCAGCTCGTCGTCCAGCTCGTACCCGTGCGCGCTCAGTCGCTCGAACAGGCCGATGGACTCCTTCAGCGAGGCGTCCTGCTGCGCTCCCCGGTACAGGGCCTGCTGGGTGGCCCGCATCGACGTCCGCAGGTCCAACCGCAGCTGGGCCAGCGCACCCGGGACCCCGACCTGACCCAGGCTCTTCGCCTTCAGGGTGGTGTCCTCGACGGTCCGGCGAGCCTGCGTGATCGTCCGGTCCACGCCGCGCTTCGCCGCCCCGATCACCTTCACGGTGGCCCACGCCCCCAGCCCCAGGAAGGTGAACAGCATCAACAGGGCCACGATGATGAGCACTGAGCCCGGCTCCATGAGGTTCCCTTTCCCCTGCTTTTTCCGTCCCCTCCACCGTAAACGCAACGGGCAGGTCAGGGGTTCCCATCGAACCCCCAACCTGCCCGTAGGGGAGAACCCCCAGCCGCGCCGGACGACCGCCCGACCACCGGCGCACGGCCACGGAACGGCCGTCGAACCAGGTCAGGCGACGTCACACCGGCTCGGACCCCGTCAGATGACGATGTTCACCAGCTTCGGCGCCCGCACGATCACCTTGCGGATCTCGGCGCCGCCGAGCGCCGCGACGACGCCCTCGTCGGTCAGGGCCAGCTGCTCCAGGTCCGCCTCGGAGATCGTCGGCGGCACCTCCAGGCGTGCCTTGACCTTGCCCTTGACCTGCACGACGCACGTCACGCTCTCGTCCACGACGTACGCCGGGTCCGCCACCGGGAAGTCCTGGTGGACGACCGAGTCGCCGTGGCCCAGCCGGTGCCACAGCTCCTCGGCGATGTGCGGCGCCAGCGGGGCGACCAGGAGCACCAGTCGCTCGGCGACCGAGCGCTCCAGCGGCCGGCCGGCCTTCGTCAGGGCGTTGTTCAGCTCGGTGATCTTCGCGATGGCCGTGTTGAACCGCAGCGCGGCCATGTCGGCGCCGGCCCCGTCGATCGCCTTGTGCAGGGCCCGCAGGGTGTCCTCGCCGGGCTCGCCGTCCACGACGGTGACCGCGCCGGTCTCCTCGTCGATCACGTTGCGCCACAGGCGCTGCAGCAGGCGGTACTGGCCGACGACGGCGCGGGTGTCCCAGGGACGGGAGACGTCCAGGGGGCCCATCGCCATCTCGTACAGGCGCAGCGTGTCCGCGCCGTACTCCTCGCAGATCTCGTCGGGCGTGACGGCGTTCTTCAGGGACTTGCCCATCTTGCCGTGCTCGCGCTTGACGGGCTGCCCCTGGTAGAAGTAGCCGCCGTCGCGCTCCTCGACCTCGGCCGCCGGAACGTACACACCACGCGCGTCGGTGTAGGCGTAGGCCTGGATCATGCCCTGGTTGAACAGCTTGTGGAACGGCTCGACCGAGGAGACGTGGCCCAGGTCGAACAGCACCTTCGACCAGAAGCGCGCGTACAGCAGGTGCAGCACCGCGTGCTCGGCGCCACCCACGTACAGGTCGACACCGCCGTGCGGGGCGTTCTCGCTCGGGCCCATCCAGTACTGCTCGATGGCCGGGTCGACCAGCGCCTCGGAGTTGTTCGGGTCCAGGTAGCGCAGCTCGTACCAGCAGGAGCCGGCCCAGTTCGGCATGGTGTTGGTCTCGCGGCGGTAGCGCTTGACGCCCTCGCCCCGGCCCAGGTCCAGCTCCACGTCGACCCACGCCTCGTTGCGCGACAGCGGGGTCTCCGGCTTCGACGCGGCGTCGTCCGGCTCGAAGGTGCGCGGCGAGTAGTCCTCGACCTCCGGCAGTTCCAGGGGCAGCATCGAGTCGGGCAGCGGGTGTGCGACGCCGTCCTCGTCGTAGACGATCGGGAAGGGCTCGCCCCAGTAGCGCTGGCGGCTGAACAGCCAGTCGCGCAGGCGGAAGTTGACGGTGCCCTCGCCGAGGCCGCGTTCGGTCAGCCAGTCGGTGATCGCGGCCTTGGCCTCGACGACGCCCAGGCCGTCCAGCGTGATGCCCTCGCCGGTCGAGTTGACGATCGTGCCGTCGTGGGAGGCGAACGCGTCCTCCCACTCGGTCGGGTCGGCGTCGCGGTCGTCGGAGGGCTCCACGACGCAGCGCATCGGCAGCTCGAAGGCCTGCGCGAACGCGAAGTCGCGGGTGTCGTGCGCCGGGACGGCCATGATCGCGCCGGTGCCGTAGCCCATCAGCACGTAGTCCGCGATGAAGACCGGCACCTGGTCGCCGCTGACCGGGTTGATCGCGAACGCGCCGGTGAAGACACCGGTCTTGTCCTTGGCCTCGGCCTGTCGCTCGACGTCCGACTTGGACGCGGCCTGCTTGCGGTACGCGTCGACGGCCTCGCGGGGGTTCGTCGCGCCGCCGGTCCACACCTGGCGGGTGCCCTCGGGCCACTCGGCCGGGACGATCTTCTCGACCAGCTCGTGCTCGGGCGCCAGCACCATGTAGGTGGCGCCGAACAGCGTGTCGGGGCGCGTGGTGAACACCGTGACGGCGTCCTCGCCGACGGCGAAGTCGACGCGTGCGCCCTCGCTGCGGCCGATCCAGTTCCGCTGCTGCAGCTTGATGGCCTCGGGCCAGTCCAGCGCGTCCAGGTCGTCCAGCAGGCGGTCGGCGTACGCCGTGATCCGCATGTTCCACTGGCTCAGCTTGGCCTTGAACACGGGGAAGTTGCCGCGCTCGGAGCGGCCGTCGGCCGTGACCTCCTCGTTCGCCAGGACGGTGCCCAGCCCGGGGCACCAGTTCACGGGCGCGTCGGAGGCGTACGCCAGCCGGAAGCCGTTCAGTACGTCGGCCCGCTCGCCCGCGGTCAGCCCGGCCCACGCGCGGCCGCCCGGAACCTCACGGGAGCCGTCCTCGAAGGCGGCGACCAGTTCGGCGATGGGCCGGGCCTTGGCGGCGTCGGTGTCGTACCAGGAGTTGTAGATCTGCAGGAAGATCCACTGGGTCCACTTGTAGTAGTCCGGGTCGATCGTGGCGAACGAGCGCCGCCGGTCGTGTCCCAGACCCAGCCGGCGCAGCTGGACCTTCATGTTCTCGATGTTCGCCTCGGTCGACACCCGCGGGTGCGTGCCGGTCTGCACGGCGTACTGCTCGGCCGGCAGGCCGAAGGCGTCGAAGCCCAGGGTGTGCAGGACGTTGTGGCCGGTCATCCGCTGGTGACGGGCGAAGACGTCGGTGGCGATGTACCCCAGGGGGTGGCCGACGTGCAGCCCCGCGCCGGACGGGTACGGGAACATGTCCATGATGAACTTCTTGGGGCGCGCGACGACCGCGGGGTCCCCGGCCAGGTCACCCGTCGGGTTGGGGGCCTCGTAGGTCCCCTCCGTGTCCCATACGTCCTGCCAGCGTGCCTCGATGTCGGCGGCCATGGCAGCCGTGTAACGGTGCCCCTCGGCCGCCTCGGGGGCCGGGGTGTTCGTCTCGCTCATGATTTCTGAAGCTCCATCGATCGTCTCTGCCGTCTCTGCCTGCCCAAACGAAAAAACCCCTCGCACAGGAGGGGACGCCGCGCCGATGCCGACCGCATCCGTGGGGCTCGATGGGTCGGGACTGATCAGCGCGGCTCGGTAAGCAGAAGGCGTACGGCACGCATGGCGTCAGGGTACCGCAGCGCCCCCCAGGGCCGCTCGGCCCTTCCGACGTGCGGACACAACGAGAAGCGGGCCACCCGATCCGGGTGGCCCGCTTCTTTCACTGTGGAGCTAAGGAGAATTGAACTCCTGACCTCCTGCATGCCATGCAGGCGCTCTACCAACTGAGCTATAGCCCCTTGTTGTGCTTGTCGTTTCGGTTTCCCTTGCCGGTTCCCCTTGGCGACGTCCCAAACATTACACGGTCATGGCCCTGGTCCAAAAATCGGTTTCCGCGACCTCGGGCCATGTCCGACATGCTCCACTCCGTCACACGTTCACGCCATACCGGCCACGCGCGCCCCGAGGGCCACGCGTGCCTCGCCGGTCGCTCGCGTCGCACCCGTCGCACTGCTCGCGTCCGCGACGCGGGTCACGCTCTCGCGAATTGGTAGAACCGCTTGAGCGTGCAGTGTTCGTCGAGCAGGCGGCCATAGATCGGTTCCCCTTCCAGCTCGCGGTAGGTCTCGATCGGGTCGCCTTTTATGATCAGCGCCCGGGCGCATTCCTCGCACCAGTACTGGTAGTCGGGATTGACCGGGTCCATGTCACGCACGATCGGCGTGCCGTTGTTGCACCAGTCGCACCGCCGCCGGTGTGCACCCATCCGTCAGCGACTCCCTCCCGCGTCGGGCCGTCGTGTCCCCCTCCGGCCGTCCGATTCTGCCATGCCGGTACGGGCCAGGTCAGCCGACGCAAAAGGAACAAACGCAAGGATCCCGCCCCCAGTTGGGGACGGGATCCTGATTGTGGAGCTAAGGAGAATTGAACTCCTGACCTCCTGCATGCCATGCAGGCGCTCTACCAACTGAGCTATAGCCCCGCTCTTCACCACGCTTCCCCCGTTTCCGGTGTTCCGCGCTGCGAACAAGAAGAACTCTAGCCTGTGACCAGCCGGAAAGTGAAATCCGGGTGGAAGCCTCCGAGAGCAGCGCTCAGTCGTCGTCGCCGAGCACCGGTTCCGGCAGCGTGCCGGCGTTGTGCTCCATCAGACGCCAGCCGCGCGCGCCCTCGCCGAGGACGGACCAGCAGCAGTTGGAGAGCCCGCCGAGACCCTCCCAGTGGTACGAGTCCAGGCCCAACAGGCGGCCGATGGTCGTGCGGATGGTGCCGCCGTGGCTGACCACGACCAGCGTGCCGCCCTGCGGCAGCCGGTCGGCGTGGCGCAGCACGACCGGGGCGGCCCGGTCGGCGACCTCGGTCTCCAGCTCCCCGCCGCCGCGGCGGACGGGCTCGCCGCGCTTCCACGCCGCGTACTGCTCGCCGTACTTCGCGAGGATCTCGTCGTGCGTGAGGCCCTGCCACTCGCCGGCGTACGTCTCGCGCAGCGCCTCGTCGTGCTGCACCGCGAGCCCCGTGACGGCGGCCAGTTCGGCGGCCGTGTGGGCGGCCCGCCGGAGGTCGGAGGCCACGATGGCGTCCGGCTTCAGCGAGGCGAGCAGCCGGGCGGCGCGGCGCGCCTGCGCCACACCGGTCTCGGTCAGCTCGATGTCCGTGGAGCCCTGGAAGCGGCGCTCCAGGTTCCACGCGGTCTGGCCGTGTCGCCAGAGGACGATCTTCCTGCCGGTCCTGCCCGATCCGGAGCCGGACGAGGCGTCCGTCCCGGTCGATGCGGTCGTGCCCGTGTCGGTCCCGCTCAGAACAGATCACCGTCCAGTTCGTCGTCGCCCTGCGCCTCGCGCAGCTTGGCGTGCTCCTCGGCCTTGCCGATGGTGAGCTTGGCGTCCTCGGGGAGCTCGATCTCGGGGCAGTCCTTCCACAGGCGCTCCAGCGCGTAGAAGACGCGCTCCTCGCTGTGCTGGACGTGGACGACGATGTCGACGTAGTCCAGCAGGATCCAGCGGGCGTCGCGGTCGCCCTCACGGCGCACCGGCTTGGCGCCGAGCTTCTTGAGCAGCTGCTCCTCGATCTCGTCCACGATCGACTTGACCTGGCGGTCGTTGGGCGCGGAGGCGAGCAGGAAGGCGTCGGTGATCGACAGCACATCGCTGACGTCGTACGCGATGATGTCGTGCGCGAGCCGGTCGGCCGCGGCCTGGGCGGCGGCGGTGATGAGCTCGATGGAGCGGTCCGTGGCGGTCACTGGCCATGCTTTCGGGTTGGCGGGCAGATCCTTACAAGGGTCTCATGTACCGCCGACCCCGCCCGCGCGGAACGTTCCACGCGGGCGAAATCACAGCTCAGGGCCGGATCGGGGGCGTCAGGACGCCTTGTAGTCCCGGCCCAGGACCACCACGACGTCCGCGTTGACGACGTTCTCGGCCTTCTTCACGACGGTCTCCGGCAGCCCCAGCGTCTTGGCCACCTCGACGGCCCGCTCGCGCTGGGCGTCGTCCTGGTAGGTGATCTGCGAGGTCGCGGCCGTGTCGTCGGCCTTGCCGCCGTCGACGAAGGTGTAGCCGCCGTTGAGCAGGGCGGCCTTCGCCGCGTTCTGCGTCTTCTCGTTCCCGGTGGCGTCCTTGAGACCCACCCGGGGGGTGGCGCCGGGCTGCGCGGCCGTGGCGGAGCCGCCGAGGACCTCTTTGACGATCTTCTTGTTGGCCTCGTCGGTGAGGCCGCCGTCCGGCTTCAGCCCGAGGACGTCGGTGCGGTAGGCGCCCACCTTGGCGTGCTCGCCGATCCGCGACAGCAGGCCGCCGAGGTTCTGCGCGTCGAGGGCCGGGTCCAGGATCTGGCCCATGCTCTCGACCGTGGTGGCCGCCGCCTTCGGGTCGGCGGGGATCTTCCGCAGGACCGCGTAGAGCACTTTGCCCAGCCGGTCCAACTGCCGGGCCTCCGGCTCGCCCTGGCCGCGGTGGGTGGCGTACGCCACGGCCATCGCGCCGTTGAGGCTCTGCTTGGGGCCCTTGCCCACCGCCGGGGTCTTGGCCTTGTCATCGGCCGGGACCGCCGTGTCGGTGTCCACCTCGATGCCTCCGATCAGCTCGACCAGGCTCTCCAGGAAGGGGGTGTCCAGGCGCCAGGTGCCGCCGATGTGGGTGCCGAGGACCGAGTCGAGCGCGTCCTTGGTGCCGAGGCCGCCGCCCTCGACGGACGTGCCGAGGGTGATCCCCGCGCCGTCGGCCTGGGGGAGGTCGAGGGTGTTCGGCACCAGCACGGTGGCGCCCCGCTCGGTGGTGACGTTGTCGACGAGCAGCGCCGTGGAGGTGCCGCCCTTCTTGGTGTTGAGCACGTGGACGACGATCATGTCGCGCTTCTGGGCGCCGGGGGCGGCCGCGGCGCCCTTCTTGGCGTCGGGGCCGTCGAGGAAGGGGATCTTGCCCGCGTACCAGAGGTAGCCGAGGCCTCCGACGACGAACAGGGCGAGGACGACGATCAGCGCGACCACCCGGTTGCGGCCCCGGCGGCGGATCTCCTCGCGGCGCTCGGTGCGGCTCTCGGTGAAGGCGAGCCAGTCGATGACGTCGTCGGACTCCTCGTCCGGCTGGTCGATGAAGGCGAACATCCCGGTGTGGTAATCCCGCTCCTCCTCGGATCCGGTGTCGGGCCGGCGCGGCTCGGGGACCTGGGCCGCGGCGGGTTCCGGGGCCCGATCGGGCTCGGCGGGTGCCTGCGGGGCGCCCTGCTGCGGGATCCACTGCCGGGTCTGCTGCCGGGCCTGCGGGCTGTCGTACCCCTGGTCGGGGGCCTGGGCGTACGGCTCCCGGGCGTACTCCCGGCCCGGGTCGCCCGGGGAGGTCTGCTGCGGCTCCTGGTACTGCTGCTGCCCGTACGTCTGCTGGTCGTAGCCGTACTGCTGCGGTTGCTCGTACTGCTGCCGGTACTGCTGTGGATACTGCTGCTGCTCGTATGAGGTGCCCGGCTGCTGCTCGTACCGGGGCGCCTGGGCGGCGGGCTGCGCGGGCACCGGTCCGTACACCGGCTGACCGTACGCGTCATAGCCGATGAGCTGCTGCTCCCGGGCTGCGTACGGGTCGTACGGATCCTGTCGGTCGTTCACCGCGGGCCCCTCTCTCCGAAACCGGAAGCTCAGGCTCCCCGATACAGCTCACGCTTGTCGATGTAGCGCACGACACCGTCCGGCACCAGATACCAGACAGGATCGCCCTTGACGACCCGCGCGCGACAGTCCGTGGAGGAGATCGCCAGCGCGGGGACCTCCACGAGGGAGACGCCCCCCTCGGGCAGCCCGTCGTCGGTGAGCACGTGACCCGGACGGGTGACGCCGATGAAATGCGACAGCGAGAACAGCTCGTCGGCGTTGCGCCAGGTGAGGATCTGCGCGAGGGCGTCGGCGCCGGTGATGAAGAACAGGTCCGCGTCGTCGTTGATCGCCTTGAGGTCCCGCAGGGTGTCGATCGTGTAGGTGGGGCCGCCGCGGTCGATGTCGATGCGGCTCACCGAGAACTGCGGGTTGGAGGCCGTCGCGATGACCGTCATCAGATAACGGTCCTCGGCGGGCGACACGGCCCGCTGCGACTTCTGCCACGGCTCGCCGGTCGGTACGAACACCACCTCGTCGAGGTGGAAGAGGGCGGCCACCTCGCTGGCGGCGACCAAGTGTCCGTGGTGGATCGGGTCGAATGTCCCGCCCATCACGCCGAGCCGGCGCTTGACCGGGCCGGTAGGCATTTCCTGCTCTCCCATGAGCGCAGAGCCTACTGGCCCGGTGAGGCGGCGAGAGACCCGCGTGCGAGCGCGTGCGCGAGGCCGCTCTAGCGGTCGCGGTTCAGGCGGGTGGTCACCCAGAGCATCAGCAGCAGGATCACGAACGCGCCGCCACCGGTCAGGTACGGGCTCAGGCTGTCGTGGTTGCCGCCGTGCTCGGCGCCGCCCTCCGAGGCGAGCACGACCAGGTTGTGGGCGGTGGTGGAGAGGCTCATCAGGCAGATACCTATCGAGTCGGGGACCGGGCGGAGACTTCGCTCACATCGTATGCGGGGCCCTTGGGCACGCTCACGCCGACTCGGACGTTGGAGAGGATGGACGCAGAAGCGGACAGGTCGATCAAGGGGGAGGGCAAGATGACGGACACCGGTTTCGAGAAGGTGCCGGCGCGGAACCGCAGGAGGTTCCCCGGCATTTCCTCGCGGGCGTACGAACATCCGGCGGACCGCTCGGCGCTGGTCGCGCTGCGCAAGCTCAGCGGCTTCGACACGGTGTTCAAGGCCCTGAGCGGGCTGCTGCCCGAGCGCAGCCTGCGGCTGTTGTTCCTGTCGGAGTCGGTGCGGGTGGGCGAGACCCAGTTCCCGCACCTGCACGGGATGTTGCGGGACGCCTGTTACATCCTGGACCTGGAGAAGGTCCCGCAGATGTACGTCCAGCAGGACCCGAAGCCCAACGCCATGTGCATCGGGCTGGACGAGCCGATCATCGTCGTCACGACGGGGCTCGTCGAACTCCTCGACGAGGAGGAGATGCGGGCGGTCGTGGGCCACGAGGTGGGGCACGCGCTGTCCGGGCACGCCGTCTACCGCACGGTGCTGCTGTTCCTGACGGGTCTGGCGATGAAGGTCGCGTGGATCCCGCTGGGCAATGTGGCGATCATGGCGCTCGTCACCGCGCTGCGGGAGTGGTTCCGCAAGTCCGAGCTGTCGGCGGACCGGGCCGGGCTGCTGGTGGGTCAGGACGTGAACGCCTCGATGCGCGGCCTGATGAAGATCGCGGGCGGCAACCACCTGCACGAGATGAACGTGGACGCCTTCCTGGCCCAGGCCGAGGAGTACGAGTCGAGCGGGGACCTGCGCGACTCCGTGCTGAAGATCCTCAACGTGCTGCCGCGCTCGCACCCCTTCACCACGGTCCGCGCGGCCGAGCTGAAGAAGTGGTCGCAGAACCGCGACTACCAGCGGATCATGGACGGCCACTACCCGCGGCGGGACGAGGACAAGGACGCCTCGGTGAGCGATACCTTCCGGCAGTCCGCCTCGCACTACGCCGACTCGGTGCGCACCAGCAAGGACCCGCTGATGAAGCTGGTCGGCGACCTCGCCGGCGGTGCGGGCGACCTGGGCGGCAAGCTCCGTGACAAGTTCACCGGGGCCGGGGCCGGCGCGGCGAACGGTTCCGCGGGCGCCGGCGAGGGCAAGGGCTCCCCCGGCGGCGCTACGGAGCAGCCGGGCTGACGGGGCCGACGGCTGCCGGCGGAGGGTCCTGGGGGTTCGTGGGCGGCGCCAGGACCCCGCAGAGCCCGGCGGCGCGCCGCGGGTGGCCGGAGGCGTACGGGTCGCTCGCGGCCGGACCGACGGTGGTGGGCGCGGCCCCGGCGAGCAGCGGCCGGAAGCCCGCCGCGGGCTCGGAGGCGCAGTCCTGGGGGCCTGCCATCACGTAGGCGGAGGCCAGCTCCGCCCGGCGTGCGACGAGGTCCTCGCGGTCGAGGCGCAGCCGCAGTTCGCGCCGGACGGTGAAGAGCGAGGCGCCGTCGGCGGCCGACGGCTGCCCGCCGGCGGCGCGCACGACGTAGACGAAGGTGTGGTCGGTGGTGATCTCCAGCACCTGGGAGGAGATCTCCTGGTAGGCGAGGGTGCCGCTCACCCGGACCCTGGGGTCGGCCACGGCGGCGACGGCGGGGTCGAAGCGCACCAGCCATCCGGTGGCGGCGTGCCGCCCGTCGCCGACGGGCGCGGTCATGCTCCGGTCGAACTGCGCGAGCTGGTCGGGGTCGAGGAGGACCCGTACGGGCCGGGTGGCGGCCCCGGCGAGGACGTCCGGGTCCAGCCCCGACTGCACCAGGTAGTCCTTGGCGACGGACAGCGCGGAGACGATCTGGCTCTCGCTGAAATGGTGGGTGCGGCGTACGGCCGGCAGGGTGATCCCGGCCGCCCCGATGCGGTAATCGGCCGCCGGACTCTTCGCGAACAGATCGGCCGGGTTCCCGCCGGGCACGACGGTGGTCGGTGCCAGCGGGACGACGGTGGCCGCGAGCGGCTCCGCGGTCGTCCCGGGCGCGGGCACGTACGGGCTGCGCAGGCCCATGTAGACGGCGGCCGCGAAGGCCGCGGCGATGAGGAGCACGAGCAGCAGGCCCTGTCGGGCGCCGCGGCTCGGTGTGCCGTCGCGGTGGCCCGAGGAGCCGCTTCCCGACCAGATGGACCGGCTGCGGACCGCCCGGGCGTGCTCGCCCATGCGTTCCTCGGCGGAGTACTCCTGGAGGCGGGCGGCCCGCACGAAGTCCTCGTCGAACACGACCGACCGGTACTCGTCCGGCCGGAACTCGTCATCGCCCTCGCCGATGCCGTCGGGGGCGCCGTTGGGTGGGTCTCCTGGAACGGCCATCGCTTCTCCCCGCTGTCCCCGCTTCAGAGAAGCCCCCGGATCCGGTGAACGCAAGCGGGGCGTACTTTCAGGGTTGGCGGCCGACGGGGTACGTAAACGCTCCGACGCCGGTGACTTCGCGCTGCGGGGTGCTGGCTGGGGCGGGTGCGTGGTCCGCGTCTCCTGAGGCGCTGCGGTACACGGCGCTGAAGGCGAGGGCGATCATTCCGAGGCCCATCACGAAGGCGAGCACCCAGGCGACGGGGCGCAGCCAGGGTGCCCGGCCGCGGTAGGGGCGCATGCTGCCGCCGTAGGCCCCGTAGGGCCCTTCGGCGTAGCCGCGGCCGTAGGGGCCGTGTTCCCAGCCGGGCTCGTCGAGACCGTAGCCGTCGGGGTGGCCGTAGGCGTACCCGTCGTGGTCGTCCTCGGTCGTCCAGCCGCCGGCCACGCGTGCGGCCTCGGCCTCGGCACGCGCCCGGTCGGCGGCCCGCTGCCGCTCGGCCGCGCTCGGTTCATGGATCTCGGCGTTCCGGACGAAGGCCTCGTCGAACACCACGGAGGCGAAGTGCTGATCCGCGCCTCCGCGGTCGTCGTCGGGCTCCCCGTCGTCCGGGAACGGCTTGCCCCCCACGTCGTCCGGCACGGGACCAGCGTAGACCTGGGGGGCCGCTTTGGGCAGGGTGTCCGCCGAATTCCCGGGCACCCGGAGTTCCCCGTCCGACTACCGAACGTGACCGTCGCCGGTGACGATGTACTTGGTGGAGGTGAGCTCCGGAAGGCCCATCGGGCCCCGGGCGTGCAGCTTCTGCGTGGAGATGCCGATCTCCGCGCCGAAGCCGAACTGACCACCGTCCGTGAAGCGGGTGGAGGCATTCACCGCCACCGTGGTCGAGTCGACCAGTTGGGTGAAGCGGCGCGCGGCGGCCTGCGAGGTGGTGACGATCGCCTCGGTGTGCCCCGAGGTCCAACGGCGGATGTGCGTGACGGCGTCGTCGAGGGAGTCCACGACGGCCGCGGCGATGTCGTAGGACAGGTACTCGGCCGCCCAGTCCTCGTCGGTGGCGGGCAGTGCGGTGACCTTGGAACCCTCGGCGTACGCGAGGACCTCGCCGTCGCCGTGGACGGTCACTCCGGCGTCGGCGAGGGCGTCGAGGGCGAGCGGCAGGAACGCGGCGGCGATGTCCCGGTGGACCAGGAGGGTCTCGGCGGAGTTGCAGACCGAGGGGCGCTGCGCCTTGGAGTTGACGAGGATGTCCACGGCCATGCCGAGGTCGGCCTGGGCGTCGACGTAGACGTGGCAGTTGCCCGTGCCGGTCTCGATCACCGGGACGATGGACTCCTCGACGACGGTCTTGATGAGCGAGGCTCCGCCGCGCGGGATCAGCACGTCGACGAGGCCGCGGGCGCGCATCAGCTCGCGGACGGAGTCGCGGGACTCGCCGGGGACGAGCTGGATGGCGTCGGCGGGCAGTCCGGCGGTCGCGATGGCGTCTCGGAGGATGGCGACGAGCGCGCTGTTGGAGGCGTAGGCGGAGGAACTGCCGCGCAGCAGCACGGCGTTGCCGGACTTGAGGCACAACGCGGCGGCGTCGACGGTGACGTTGGGGCGGGCCTCGTAGATGATGCCGACGACGCCGAGCGGTACCCGGATCTGGCGGAGGTCGATGCCGTTGGGGAGGGTGGAGCCGCGGACGACCTCGCCGACGGGGTCGGGGAGGGCGGCCACGTCGCGGACGTCGGAGGCGATCGCGGCGATGCGCTCGGGGGTCAGGGTGAGACGGTCGATGACGGTCTCGCTCGTGCCCGCCTCCCGGGCCTTGGCGGTGTCGAGGGCGTTGGCCTCGACGATCTCCGCGGTACGGGCCTCCAGTGCGTCCGCGATGGTCAGGAGGGCCGTGTCCTTGGCGGACCGCGGGAGTGGGGCGATGGCTGCGGCGGCCGTCCGGGCGGCTTGCGCGGTGGCGATCACGGGGGAGGCTGCGGTGGCGTCGTCGAGCGAGGTCATGCGGCCCAGGGTAAGCCCCGGTACCGGCCGGACCGACGGGGTTTCACCCCGCGAGACGGACCCCCGCGCGACGGCCCGCCGCGCACCGGGCCGGCGCGGGGCGGCGGCGTCGCGCGGGGGCCCTCCCCGGGCCCGTCCTCGCGTTCAGTAGGGGTGCACGCCCACCGGGTGGGCCGGGGGCGGGCCGTACCCCTCGGCCACGCGCTGGTGGTAGGTCGCGCGGTCGATGACCTCCAGGCCGACGATCTCCCAGGGCGGGAGCTGCGCGGAGGACCGGTGCTCGCCCCAGAGCCGCAGGGCGACGGCGGCCGCGTCGTGCAGGTCGCGGGCCTCCTCCCAGTACCGGATCTCGGCGTGGTCGTCGGCGTACCGGCTGGTCAGCAGGAAGGGATGGTCGTGAGCGAGCTGTTCCAGCCCGCGCCGGACCTCGGACAACGGCGCCGGCTTGCCGGAGACGCTCAGGGTGACGTGCCAGAGGCGAGAGGTGTCCGGCTCGTCCCCGTTGCCGCCCCCGCCAACGCCGCCGTCACCGTCCCCGGTGCCGACGCTGGTCAGCGCTCGTCTCACCAGCCGCCTCCTGTCTGCGCTACGCGTGTCCGCCCCACACAGTTGACCAGTCCTCGGCCGGCCGCGCGGCGGTTTTGCCGAACCTCAGCCCTGCAGCAGGACCAGATCGTCACGATGGACGACCTCCCGCTCGTACGCGGGTCCGAGCTCCCGCGCGAGCTCGCGAGTGGAGCGGCCGAGGAGCTGCGGGAGTTCCTTGGCGTCGAAGTTGACCAGCCCCCTGGCCACGGCGCGGCCGTCGGTGGCGCGCAGCTCGACCGGATCGCCTGCGACGAAGTCGCCCTCGACGCCGGCGATCCCGGCGGCCAGCAGGGAACTGCCGCGTTCGGTGACGGCGCGGACCGCCCCGTCGTCCAGTACGAGGTGCCCCTGGGGGGTGGAGGCGTGTTGGAGCCAGAGCAGCCGGTCCGCCGAGCGGCGGCCCGTGGAGTGGAAGAGGGTGCCCGTGGCGCGCCCGGCGAGGGCGTCGGTGGCCTGGCTGGCGGAGGTCAGGACGACGGGGATGCCGGCGGCCGCCGCGATGCGGGCGGCCTCGACCTTGGTGACCATGCCGCCGGTGCCCACGCCCGCCTTGCCGGCGCTGCCGATGGAGACGTGCGCGATGTCCTCGGGGCCGCGCACCTCGTCGATGCGGGTGGTGCCGGGGAGCGCGGGGTCGCCGTCGTAGAGGCCGTCCACGTCGGACAGCAGCACGAGCAGGTCGGCGCGGACGAGGTGGGCGACCAGGGCGGCGAGCCGGTCGTTGTCGCCGAACCGGATCTCGTCCGTGGCGACGGTGTCGTTCTCGTTGACCACCGGGAGGGCGCCCATGGCGAGGAGCTGGTCCAGCGTCCGGTAGGCGTTGCGGTAGTGCGCGCGGCGGCTGGTGTCGTCGGTGGTCAGCAGGACCTGGCCGACGCGGACGCCGTAGCGGGCGAAGGACGCGGTGTACCGGGCGACGAGCAGGCCCTGTCCGACGCTGGCGGCGGCCTGCTGGCGGGCCAGGTCGGTGGGCCGGCGGCGCAGGCCCAGCGGGGACAGTCCGGCGGCGATGGCGCCGGAGGAGACCAGGACGATCTCCTTCTCGCCGCCGCTGCGGGCCTTGGCCAGTACATCGACCAGGGCGTCCACCCGGTCCGCGTCGAGCCCGCCGGTGGCGGTGGTCAGGGAGGAGGAGCCGACCTTGACCACGATCCTGCGGGCGTCCACGACGCTCTGCCTAGCCGCTGACACGTCTGTCCCCTTGCCCCTTGCCTGATGTTCCCGGCGCCTTGCCGCAGCGCCGGGAACTCAATCTACGGGGTGGCCCGTGGGGGCCGCGCGCGGGTTTCAGAGGGTGGACGAACCGCGGGCCGGACCGGCTTGCGCCGCGGCCGCGGCGCCCGGCACCAGGATTTTGCGGGACAGCAGGAAGGTGAACGGGATGGCCACGACGGCGGCGACGAGCGGGGCGATCCGGTCGTCCATGCCGGCCCACTGCACCAGGACGAACAGGCCGACCGACTGGATCACGTAGTTGGTGATGTTCGTCAGCGGGAAGAGGGCGAACTTCTTCCACGTGGGCCGGGTCCGGTAGGTGAAGTAGGTGTTCATGAAGAACGAGCCGACCATCGACAGCAGGAAGGCGAGCGTGTACGCGGCGAAGTACGGCATCCACGGGTGCAGGAGCAGGTAGATGCCGAAGAAGGTCGCCGTGTTGACGCCGCCCACCAGGCCGAAGCGGACGATCTGCCCCAGCTGTTCCCGTCGGGTGCTCGGGGGCGCCGGGGCGCTCCCGGTCACCGGCGGGTGACCGGGGGCGGGGACGTTCGAGGTCATCGGCGGCTGCGCTCCGAGATCACGGCTTCGGAGACCCCGGGCACCCGCTCCGCGCCGTGCGCCTCCTTGACCAGGAAGTGCGGGCGGCGCTTGGACTCGTAGTAGATGCGGCCGATGTACTCGCCGATCAGCCCGAGCATGATCATCTGTACGCCGCCCAGGCCGGTGATGAGCGCCACGAGCGTGACGTAACCCGGCGACTCGACCCCGTACGTGATCGCCATCACGGTGGTCCACAGGGCGTACAGGCCGGTGAGTGCGACCAACGACACGCCGAGCCAGATCCCGATCCGCAGCGGACGGTTGTTGAAGGAGATCAACCCGTCCATGCCGTAGTTCAGGAGGGCGCCGAACTTCCACTTCGTCTCGCCGGCCTCGCGCTGGGCGTTGCGGTAGTCGAAGTGGACCGTGTCGAAGCCGATCCAGGAGAAGAGTCCCTTGGAGAAGCGGTTGTACTCGGGGAGCGCGAGGAGGGCGTCCACGGCGGGGCGCGAGAGCAGCCGGAAGTCGCCGACGCCGTCGGTGAGCTCGACGTCCACCCAGCGGTTGACGCCTCGGTAGTACAGGCGGCTGAGCGCGGAGCGGACCTTCTTGTCGCCCTCGCGGGTGCGGCGGGCGATGACCTGGTCGTGCCCCTGCCGGTAGTGCTCCAGCATGGTGGCGATGAGCTCCGGCGGGTGCTGGAGGTCCGCGTCCATGATCACCACGGCGTCGCCGGTGGCCTCGCGCAGTCCGGCGAGCATGCCCGACTCCTTGCCGAAGTTACGGCTGAAGGAGACGTAGCGCGTCTGGTCGCCGTAGTCCGCGGCGATCTTGCGGAGTTTTTCGAGCGTCCCATCCCGGCTACCGTCGTCGACGTAGCAAACCTCGTACTCGATGGGCAGGGTGTCGAGAACCCTGCGGATCTCTGCGTCGAAGCGGTCGATGACGGCTTCTTCGTTGTAGCAGGGAACAACTACGGACAGCTTGGTCATGAACACTTCCTGCCGGATCCGAACGGGTGATTGTCGACGACTGACTCGACACCACCACCTCTTGAGAAGTATGCACGGCCGAGCCGCGCTGCCCGAGTCGAGTGCCGCACACGGTAGCTTTGTCGGGATAAACGCAATGGAACAAAGGGATCGAGGTGCACGTGCCTGACGTCTCCGTGGTCGTCATCGTCTACAACGACGCAGAGCGTCTGCCGACAGCCGTCCAGTCGGTTTTGGACCAGACCCTGCACGGGGTCGAAGTCGTGATCGTGGACGACTGCAGCAAGGACCGTTCCTTCGAGGTCGCCAAGGAACTCGAAGCAGCGCACCCGGGGCGGGTGCGTGCCTACCAGTTGCCCGAGAACAGCGGCGCCGGCGGCGAGCCCCGCAACGTGGGCATCGGCCACGCCGAGGGCCGCTACGTCATGTTCCTGGACAGCGACGACGTCCTTGAGGTGAACGCCTGCCGCAACATGCTGGAGGCCGCCGAGCGGACCGGCGCCGACATCGTCTCGGGACTGTGCGTCCGGGTACACAAGGACACCCGCAACCAGAAGCGCGACGAGTGGTACGCGTGGCTGTACCGCACCACGCGCACCCTGAACTCGGTCAGCGAGCTGCCGGACCTGTTCGTGTGGGACACCCTGTCCACGAACAAGTGCTACCGCCGCGACTTCCTCCTGGACAACAACCTCCTCTTCCCGAAGGGGATGCTGTACGAGGACCTGATGTTCATCGCCGAGGCCTACCTCGCCGCGAAGAAGATCACCCTCATCCCGAACCAGGTGTACTTCTGGAACGTCTACGCGCAGGCCAAGGTCAAGTCCGTGACCAACCGCCGGCACGAGATGACCAACTACATCCACCGGCTGGAGATCCACCGGCGGATCGACGCCCTCCTGGCGCAGCGCGGCATGACCGAGATGCAGACGGCCAAGGACGTCAAGTTCCTCAAGCACGACCTCGTGCTGCACCTGCGTGACCTGCCGTTCCGCGACGAGTCCTACCGGCGCGAGTTCGCCGAGCTCTCCCGCGGCTACCTGGAGGGTCTCGACCGCGAGGCGTACACCCGGGTCCAGCCCATCCAGGCCATCTGCGCCTACCTGCTCCAGCAGGGCGACTGGGACAACCTGCTGCCCGCCGTGGACACCCTGATCCACCGGAACAAGGTGTCCTCCCCGCTCGCCAAGAAGGACGGCCGGATCTACTGGTGCGCCGAGCACCTCGACGACGAGTTCGCCCGCAGCGTGCTCGACGTCACGGACCTCGGTTACCACCAGAAGCCGATCCGGGAACTGTTCCTGCGCAACGAGCTGACGCGCTACACGGAGACCGACGGCACCGTGGGACTCGCGGGCCGCATCACCAACCCGCTGGGCGTCATCAGGCCCGAGGCGAAGATCAAGGGCCAGGTCGAGTTCCGGGCCCGGCGCCGCAGCCTGCAGACGTTCGTCTTCCCCGTGAAGGCGCTGCGCAACGAGGGCAGCACCATCTCCTGGGAAGCCGACGTCGACCTCAGTGCCAAGCTCCGTCCGCTGGGCATCATCGACTCCGTCTGGGACGTCCGCGTGATCCTGGACGTCGACGGCGCGAAGACCAACACGCGCCTGACCATCGGCGAGAGCGAGCTCGGCAGCGGTCTGCTGCCCGTCAAGCCGCGCCTGACCCGCCTGGTCGCGGACCACATCGAGCCGCAGCCCACGGCCAAGGGCCACCTGGCCTTCCGGCTGGTCTCCGCCCGGCACGACAACGAGCGGATCGAGGAACTGATCCAGAGCGCCGTGCGCGGCAGGCCCGGCAAGCTGGCCAAGGCCGGCTACCGCCGCGCCAAGGAGCTGCGCAAGACGCTGACCTCGGAGAAGACCAAGCTGCGCCTCTTCCACGAGGTCTACGGCCGGCTGCCCGTGAAGAAGCGCACCATTGTCTTCGAGAGCATGCTCGGCAAGCAGTACAGCGACAGCCCGCGCGCCATCTACGAGGAGATGCGCAGCCGCGGCCTGGAGTTCGAGGCGTTCTGGTCGTACGCGGGCAGCCCGAAGGACTTCCCCGCGGACGCCCACCTGGTGCGCCGCTGGTCGCTGCCCTACCTGAAGGCGCTGGCCCGGGCGGAGTTCTGGGTGGACAACCAGAGCTACCCGCTGAAGCTCGCCAAGCGGCCCGACACCACGTACATCCAGACCTGGCACGGTTCCGCACTCAAGAAGATGGGCTTCGACCAGCCCGGTCTGAAGGCGGCCACGCACGCCCAGCAGGCCGCGGAGGAGAGGCACCTCGGTCGCTTCGACCACTTCGTGTGCCGCTCGGAGCACGACGTGCGGACCCTCGCGAAGGCCTTCCGGATCGCCGACACGAAGCTGCTGCGGGTGGGTTACCCGCGCAACGACGCGCTCGTGCGGGCCCGGCAGGCCGAGGTGGCGCCGGACGGGCGCCGCGAGCGCGGTGCGCTGGCGGCCGAGCTCGGCATTCCCGCCGACAAGAAGGTCCTGCTGTACGCGCCGACGTTCCGTACGCCGGGCGCGTTCCCGATGCCGTTCGACGTGGAGAAGTTCACCGAGGAGTTCGGTGACCAGTACGTCCTGCTCGTCCGGGCGCACTACCTCAACCACGTGGTGCTGCCGCCGACGGCCAAGGGCAAGGTCATCGACGTGTCCGCGCGTCACGACGTGATGCCGCTGATGGAGCTGTCCGACGCGCTGATCACGGACTACTCCTCCGTGATGTTCGACTACGCGCTGCTGGACCGGCCGATCCTCTTCTTCGCGTACGACTACGACGCGTACGTGCACGAGGAGCGCGGCACCTACTTCGACCTGGTGGAGCACGCCCCGGGGCCGGTGTTCCGGACCGAGGAGGAGTTCCACGACGTCCTGAAGAGCCTCGACGCGTCGCAGGATGCGCACGCCGAGGCCCGCAAGCGCTTCGTGGCCGAGTTCGGCGAGTACGACCGGGGCAACGCCGCCGAGCGGATCGTCGACACGTTCTTCTCCGGGTGGAGCCGCTGATGTCCGAGGTGATCGAGACGACGACCGTGACGAACCCCGCGACCGGAACGAGTGGGGCGGCGATGACCGAGACGCACGACAGCGTGCCCCGGGACATCTTCCTGGTCTCCAACAGCGTGGACGAGCTGGGCGGCATCACCAGCTGGTCCCACCAGATGGCCCGGATCTTCTCGGAGCGCGGACACACCGTCCACGTGGTGGGCATCGTGCCGGCCCCCGAGGGGCGGCGCGCCGACCTGGGCGAGGACCTGCCGTACCGCACCACGACCCTGTACGACGTGCACCCGCCCTCCATCAAGGCCCTCAGGGGCCTGAAGGGCAAGCTCGACATCATCGAGCGCCGGCGCCGGGCCGCGCGCGACGCGGGCATGCGGGCGCAGGCCGCGAAGCTGACCGCGCTGTTCCGGGCTGCCCGCCCGGGGGCCGTGGTCATCGTGAGCCAGGTCTGGGCGATGGAGTGGGTGGCCATGGCGGACACCTCCGGTCTGAAGCTCGTCGGCATGAGCCACGAGTCCTTCGAGACCTGCCGCAGGTCCTCCCGGTTCGGTCGGGTCAAGCGGTTCTATAAGAACGTGGACCGGATGCTGGCCCTGACCCGCGAGGACGCGGACCTGTGGATCCGCCAGCGGATGGACAACGTGGGCTCCATGCCGAACCCGCTGCCGTTCTTCCCCGAGGAGCCGTCCCTGCGGACCGCCAAGCGCGTGGTCAGCATCGGCCGGCTGCACGAGGAGAAGGGCGTGGACATGCTCCTCGACTCCTGGGCGGAGGTGGCGCCGAAGCATCCCGAGTGGGTGCTGACGCTCTACGGCTCGGGTCCGGAGGAGGAGGCGCTGAAGAAGCAGTGCGCCCAGCTGGGGATCTCCTCCTCGGTGGAGTGGATGGGCCGCACCTCCGACGTGCCGGGCGCGTTGCGCGACAGCGCGGTGTTCGCCCTGTCCTCGCGCGGTGAGGGTTTCCCCCTCGCCCTGATGGAGGCCATGGCGACCGCGGTGCCCTGCGTCGCCTTCGACGTGGCCCCCGGTGTCCACGAGATCATCTCCGACGGGGTCAACGGCCTCATCGCCCCGCCCGGGAACACCGGCGAGTTCGCCCGCCGCCTGGACGCGCTGATGTCCGACCGCGAGCGGCGCGACCGGATGGGCGAGCGGGCGCGCGAGGACATCCAGCGGTACTCCACGGAGGAGATCAGCAGGCGCTGGGAGGAACTCTTCACGCTGCTGCACCGCTGACCTGCGGGCACGGCGCGAACAGCAGAGCACGACGACGGGCCATCCCCTTCTCGGGGGTGGCCCGTCCACGTACCCTCGACGCAAGGGGCAAGCGGCCGAGCAGCCGATGTCATCCCGCCGATCCGAGGAACCGCCCATGGGCTCCCCCGCGAGCGTCAGCGTCGTCATACCCGTGCACAACACCCGGCGCTACCTGCGCCGCTGCTTCGACTCGGTGGCCGCCCAGACCCTCACGGCGGACCGGATCGAGGTCATCGCCGTGGACGACGGCTCGACCGACGGTTCCGGGGACTGGCTGGACGCCTGGGCGGCGCGGCACCCGAACACCACCGTGATCCACCAGGCCGCCTCCGGTGGCGCCGGGAAGCCGCGCAACGTCGGCATCGACGCGTCGAGCGGCGACTACCTGTTCTTCCTCGACTCCGACGACTACCTGGGCCCGGAGGCCTTGGAACGGCTGGTCCGGATGGCCGAGGAGCAGGACTCCGACGTCGTGTACGGGCGGATCGTCGGGATCAACGGGCGGGCCGCCCCGGTGGACCTGCGCACCACCAGCGCCGAGGTCTCCCTCCACGACTCCCCCGTGTACTGGACGCTCGCCGCCTACAAGCTGTGGAGACGCAGCCTGGTCGACGCCCACCGGTTGCGGTTCGCCGAGGGCCGGCTGCTCGGCGAGGACCTCCCGTTCGGCGCGCACGCCCTGCTGCACGCCCGGCGGATATCGGTGGTGGCCGACCACGACTGCTACTTCCTGGAGGGGCGCGGCGACGGCACGAACGCCACCGAGCAGGACGTCGACTGGGTGGCGCAGCTGGCCTACGTCGGCGAGCTGCTGGAGCTGGTGGCCGATCACGTGCCGGCCGGTCGCGAGCGGGACAAGCTCATGGAACGCCATTTCCACGGCGAGGTGCTGGGCATGTTCGCCGAGCCGTACCTGGCCCGCGACGAGGCGGGCCGCGAGGCGCTGGTCCGGGCGGCCCGGCCGCTCGTCGAGGCCTACCTGACCGAGCGGATCAGCGCCGCGCTGCCGCCCCGGCTGCGGCTGCGCGCCCATCTGATCGGAGCGGGTCGTACCCGCGAGCTGACGGCCGTCGTCACCGCCGACACCGTGGACGAGCTGGGTCCCGCCGTGATCGAGGGCGGTCGCGCCTTCGCCGCCTACCCGTTCTTCCGGGCCCCCGACGCCGCTCTCCCCGACGAGCTGTACGACCTGACCTCGCGGGTGGTGCTGCGGCAGGAGCTGGCCTCGTACAGCTGGGACGGTCCGGTGCTGCGGCTGCGCGGGACGGCCCGGCTCGACGGCATGGGCGGCGCCGCCGACCAGGAGGTGGCGCTGCTGCTGCGGCGCCAGGGCCACACCATCCGGATACCGGCGGCGCGGACCGACGCGCGGGGCGGCTACGAGGCGGCGGTGGACGTCAACCGGGCCGCCGAGGGCCTGCGGCTCGACGACGGCATATGGACCGTACGGGTCGCGGTGGCGGCGGGCTCCCTCGTCAAGGAGGCCTGGCTGCCGCGGCCGAAGGCCGCCGAGTACGACGCCGCGCCGGTGCCCCGGATCGTGCACGGCACGCCCGGGGAGCCTCCGCAGGCCGCGACGGTGTTCCACTCCGAGGCGCACCAGCACGTGAACCTGGACCTGGGCGCCACCCGGATACCGCTGGCCGCCGACGCGCGCGGCACGGCCGCGGCGCGGGTCGTGGGCGCCCCGGTCCTGGAGGCGACGGCGACCATACCGGGCTGGCCGGCGGACGCCCCGGTGGACTTCGTGCTGCACGCGCCGGGCCGGGCCCCGTTCACCACCCCGGCGGTGGGCGGCGCCGATCCGGACGGCCTGCTGCGGCTGCGGTCGCAGGTGCGGGGCGTGCCGGAGGGCGAGTGGCAGGTGAGGCTGCGGATACGGGACCGGGGCTTCACCCGGGAGCTGCCGGTGCACTCGGCCGACGGGGCCGCGCTCACCGTACGGGTGCCGCTGCCGCTGCACCGCCGGCTCGGCCGGCACGCCCGCCGGACGGTCTCCCGGATCGTGCGCGCGCCGGCCCGCTGACACGCGCACCGGTTTCGCTGAAACGCACATCGGCCCGCCGCCCCTCGGGGCGGCGGGCCGATGGCATGTCCGAAGCGGACGAAGGGGCCGACGGGGCCTAGCGCTGTGCGGCCGCCACCTTGTTGGCCTGCCAGCCCGCCCACGCCGAGGTGATCATCTCGCGGACGTCGTGGCGGGCCTTCCAGCCCAGCTCGGCGGCGATCCTGTCGGCGGAGGCCACGACCTTCGCCGGGTCGCCGGGACGGCGCGGGGTGACCACCGGCGCGAAGTCGTTGCCGGTGTTGGCGTTCAGCAGCTCGACCATCTCGCGGACGGATACGCCCTCGCCGCGGCCGATGTTGACGGTGAGGTCCTTGTACTCGCCCTGCGCGCCCCACTCGGCGAGCCTGCGGGCCGCCACCACGTGGGCGTCCGCGAGGTCCTCGACGTGGATGTAGTCGCGGATGCAGGTGCCGTCCGGGGTCGGGTAGTCGTCGCCGAAGATGCGGGCGCCCTCGCCGGCCTCGTAGCGCTCGAAGACCATCGGGACGAGGTTGAAGACCCCGGTGTCCGCGAGTTCGGGGGTGGCGGCGCCCGCCACGTTGAAGTAGCGCAGGCAGGCGGTGGAGATGCCGTGCGCCTTGCCGGCGGCGCGGACGAGCCACTCGCCGGTGAGCTTGGTCTCGCCGTACGGGCTCAGCGGCAGGCAGGGGGTGTCCTCGGTGACCAGGTCCACGTCGGGCATGCCGTAGACGGAGGCGGAGGAGGAGAAGAGGAAGTTGCGGATGCCGGCCTCGGCCACGGCCTGGAGCAGCACCGTGAGGCCCTGCACGTTCTCGTGGTAGTAGTACAGCGGCTTCTCGACGGACTCGCCGACCTGCTTCTTGCCGGCGAGGTGGACCACGCCGGTGATCCGGTGCTCGGCGAGGGTCTTGTCCAGGAGCGGCCGGTCCAGCACCGAGCCGATCACGAGCGGGACGCCGTCCGGGACGCGGTTCTCGTTGCCGGTGGACAAGTCGTCGAGGACGACGACGTCCTCCCCCGCGAGCCTCATCGCGCGGACGACGTGCGAGCCGATGTAGCCGGCGCCACCGGTGATCAGAAAAGTCATGCCGTGTTCTCCCGAGTCCTGTCCGATTCCGCCGGCCGTCTGCGACCGGTGTCCTGCTGTCAGCCCGACCGAAGGCTTGCCCTGACCCTGCCGAGGCGGTTGCGTACGAGGCTCATGGCCCCGGCCGCGCCCGGTGCGAGCCGCACGCCCAGTGAACCTGCGGCCGTGCGGTACGGCTGCGCCAGCAGAACACCGTACCGGCTGCTGGGCAGCGCCCGACGTCGCAGCAGGTCGTCCAGGGGGCGCGGCGGGATCACGAGGGAGCTCCCGTCCTCACACCGCACTCCGATCTGCACACCCCACGCCTGCATGCCGCGTCCGCCGCGTCGTCGTCCGGCCTCCGCGAGCGCGGTGAGCCGGAACGGCAGCTCGGCGGTCCAGCCGTCCCCGTCGGTCGCGGGGGTCAGCTCCACGGGTTCGCCGAGGACCGGTTCCCCGCCCGAGCGCGCCTGGAAGCCCAACCACGCGGTGCGCGGCCCGGCGGCGGCGAGCCGTCCGTACATGTCGTGGACGCGGATCCGCAGGCCCGCGGTTCCACTCAGGCGGGCGTCGACGGTGACGGGGAGTTCCCCGGTCGGCACCGTCGCCAGCCCGTCCAGCTCCACCGGGAGCTCCTCGCTCCACACGGGCAGCCCCTCCGGGGTGCTCGCGTACGGCGGCAGCAGGCGCGGGGGCTCGGCGGCGAAGCGCGTCAGCCGCTCCACGTCGGCGGGCGGCTTCGGGGTGGCCCGCAACAGTCGTACGATCCAGCGCGCGTGCGGCCCGGCGGCCTCGACGTCGGCGTCCGTGAACCCGTCGAGGTACTCGCGCGTCGCCGTCCACCAGGCGGCCTGGTAGTCGGGGTCGTCACCGAGTTCGCGCAGGTACATGCGCAGGTCGTACTCCAGGAACTTGACCTGGCAGGCGTGGCCCAGTTCCGGGGACGAGGCGGTGAGGATCCGGGCCGCGGTGCGGTGCGCCTCGATCCTGGACAGCCAGTTGGCGACGTCCTTGCGGTCGAGGGAGATCGACACCTGGGCGGCGGACCGGCGCACGTGCCAGACGTAGACGAGGTCGTCGATCACGGCGACGCGGGGCGCGGCGGCCAGGACGCGGGCGGTGAAGACGAAGTCCTCGTAGACGAAGCGGCCGTCCGGGAAGCGGAGGTCGTGCTCGTCGAGGAAGGCGCGCGCGTACAGCTTGTTGACGCAGAGGGTGTCGCGGACCAGTTCGGGCCGGTCGGCGGGCCGCTCGATGACGTCGCCCGCGGTGTACAGCCCCGGCACCCAGGGCACGTCCTGACGCTGCGGCAGCTCGCGCCGTACGCACGCGCCGACCGTCACCGGTGCGCGGTGCCGTTCGGCGGCTCGCACGAGGGCGTCCGCCGCGCCGGGCGGCAGGACGTCGTCGCTGTCGAGGAAGAGGACGTACGGGGCGGTCGCGGCCGCGATCCCGTCGTTGCGCGGGGTCCCGCAGCCGCCGCTGTTCTCCGTGCGGTGCAGGACCTTCAGGCGGGGGTGGCACGCGGCCAGCTCGTCCAGGACCCGCCCGGTGTCGTCGGACGAGGCGTCGTTGACCGCGATGACCTCGTCGACCACCGGGCCCTGGTCGAGTGCCGAGGAGACGGCCTCGCCCACGAGCCCGGCGTCGTTGTACGCGATCACCACGACGGAGACGGTGGCGGGATTGATGCTGGTCACCCGCTGGATCCTAGGCGACCCGGGTAAAGGTCGCCTCAAGACCCCCGTCGGACCCTTGACGGCGGCGGACCGCCGTCAGGATCCGGACATGTCCTAGAAGGGGCGGAACTCGTCGTACTCCTGCTGGGCGGAGTCGCCGCGCTTGGCTTCCTTGTCCTTGCGGCGCGTGGTGGCCGGGCGCGGTGCGTCCAGGCGGTGGTCCTCGCCTCGACGGCCCAGCATCTCGGCGCCGGCCATCACGGTCGGCTCCCAGTCAAAGACGACGGAGTTCTCGTCGGAGCCGATGGCGACGCCGTCACCGGCGCGGGCGCCGGCCTTCTTCAGCGCCTCCTCGACGCCGAGGCGGGCGAGGCGGTCGGCGAGGTAGCCCACGGCCTCGTCGTTGTTGAAGTCGGTCTGGCGGACCCAGCGCTCGGGCTTCTCGCCGCGCACCTGGTAGACGTCCTCGACCTCGTCGTAGGTGACGGTGAAGCCGGAGTCGTCGACGGCCTTCGGACGGATGACGACGCGGGTCGCCTCCTCCTTCGGCTTGCGGGCGCGGGCCTTGGCGATGACCTCGGCGAGGAAGTACGAGAGCTCCTTGAGCCCCGTACGGGACACCGCGGAGACCTCGAAGACCTTGTAGCCGCGCGCCTCCAGGTCCGGGCGGACCATGTCGGCGAGTTCCTGGCCGTCCGGGATGTCGACCTTGTTCAGGACCACGAGGCGGGGGCGCTTCTCCAGGCCGCCGCCGTAGAGCTTGAGCTCCTCCTCGATGACGTCCAGGTCGGCCACCGGGTCGCGGTCGGACTCCAGGGTGGCGGTGTCCAGCACGTGCACGAGGATCGAGCAGCGCTCGACGTGGCGCAGGAACTCCAGGCCGAGGCCCTTGCCCTGGCTCGCGCCGGGGATGAGACCCGGGACGTCGGCGATCGTGTAGACCGTCGAGCCGGCCGTGACGACGCCCAGGTTCGGGACCAGGGTGGTGAACGGGTAGTCCGCGATCTTCGGCTTGGCCGCGGAGAGCACCGAGATCAGCGAGGACTTGCCGGCGCTCGGGAAGCCGACCAGCGCCACGTCGGCGACGGTCTTGAGCTCCAGGACGATGTCACCGGCGGTGCCGGGGACGCCGAGGAGGGCGAAGCCGGGCGCCTTGCGGCGGGCCGACGACAGGGCCGCGTTGCCGAGGCCGCCGCGGCCGCCCTCACCTGCGACGTAGGTGGTGCCCTGGCCGACGAGGTCGGCGAGGACGTTGCCCTCCTTGTCGAGGACGACGGTGCCGTCCGGCACGGGCAGGATCAGGTCCTGGCCGTCCTTGCCGGAGCGGTTGTCGCCGGCGCCGGGCTGGCCGTTGGTGGCCTTGCGGTGGGGGCTGTGGTGGTAGTCCAGCAGGGTGGTGACCGCCTGCTCCACCACCAGGATGACGTCGCCGCCACGGCCGCCGTTTCCGCCGTCGGGGCCGCCGAGCGGCTTGAACTTCTCCCGGTGAACGGAGGCGCAGCCGTGGCCCCCGTTACCCGCGGCGACGTGCAGCTCGACGCGGTCCACGAAGGTGGTCATGGGTGTTCCTCCAGATACATACGGGAATGTCCCGGGCAGGCCTTGCCGCCCATTAAACGTGTCTATGTGACAACGCGCCGAGGGCGGACCTCTCTTCCCGGCTTCCGCCGGGAAGAGTTGAGATCCGCCCTCGGGGTGTTACGAACGCGTGTGATGCAGCAGGAGCTGGATCAGGCGGCCGGAACGATGTTGACGACCTTGCGGCCACGGTGCGTGCCGAACTCGACCGAACCGGCCTGCAGCGCGAACAGCGTGTCATCGCCACCACGACCGACACCCGAACCCGGGTGGAAGTGGGTGCCGCGCTGGCGGACGAGGATCTCGCCGGCGGAAACGACCTGACCGCCGAAGCGCTTCACGCCGAGCCGCTGAGCATTGGAATCGCGCCCGTTCCGAGTGGACGATGCGCCCTTCTTGTGTGCCATGTCTCAGTCCCTCTTACTTCGCAGCCGTGGGGATACCGGTGACCTTGATCGCCGTGTACTGCTGGCGGTGACCCTGGCGACGGCGGTAGCCGGTCTTGTTCTTGTAGCGCAGGATGTCGATCTTGGCGCCCTTGTGGTGGTCCACGATCTCGGCCTGGACCTTGATCCCGGCCAGCACCCACGGGTCGCTGGTCACGGCGTCGCCGTCGACAACGAGCAGGGTCGAGAGCTCGACCGTGTCGCCAACCTTGGCAGTGGAAATCTTGTCAACCTCAACGATGTCACCAACAGCAACCTTGTGCTGGCGACCACCGCTGCGCACGATGGCGTACACGCGGATCTCTCTCTCACTCGGGACGGATGCTCCTGAAGCCAGCCGCTCACGCGGGCCGAGGCCCACGGTGATCCGGATTGGACGAGCGGCCTCTCCCCGGCGGCGCGCACGCGCGAGGCGCGTACACGGACGTACAGAGGAGGAAGGTGCTCAGGAGCGCGACGCGCACTAGACGGAAAATCATCTAGGACATGCCGACGGTCTAGGTTACGGGCCTGGTCTCAGGGGGTCAAACCGGGCCCGGAACGCCCGTGGGCCCCGCCGTTCGGCGGGGCCCACGGGTGTGACGCGGATCAGGCCTCGGTGGGAGCCGAGACGGACGGGAGCGTCTGCTGCTCCGCCGCCGCGGTCTTCTTCGTGGCCCGCTTCGCCGGCGCCTTCTTGGCCGTGGTGGCGGCCTTCTTGGCGACGGTCTTCTTCGCGGCGGTCTTGGTGGCCGCCGCCTTCTTGGCCGGGGCCTTCTTCGCCGCGGTGGTGGTCGCCTTCTTGGCCGGAGCCTTGCGGGCGGCCTTCTTCTTCACCGGGGCCTCGGCCTCGGCTTCGGCCTCGACCGGGGCCGCCTCGGGCTCCGACTCGGCTGCCGCGGGAGCCGCCTCGACGACCAGGACGGCCGCCTCGGCCGCGCCCGCCGGGGAACCGGCGGGTGCGGTGGCCTTGCGGGTGGCACGGCGCCGCGGGCGGGCCGGAGCGGCGTCCGCGACGGGCTCGGCCACCGGCTCGGCCGGGGTCTCGACGACGACGGGCTCGGGCTCCGGCTCCACGACGGGCTCGACGGCGGCCTCCACGACCGGCTCCGGCTCCGTGGCCGCCTCGGCGGCGACCGCCGGGGCACCCGCCGGGGCGGTGGCCTTGCGGGTGGCACGGCGACGCGTACGGCCCTTGGGGGCCTCCTCGACCACCGGCTCCGCAGCGACCTCGGCCTCGACCGGGGCGACGGGCTCGGGCTCGACGACGGCCACCGGCTCGGCGACGGGCTCCACGACCGGCTCGGGCTCGGCCACGACGGCCGGGGCCCGCTCCGGGGCCACCGCGCCGCGCGGGGCGCCCGCCGGGGCGGTCGCCTTGCGGGTGGCGCGGCGACGGTTGCGTCGACCGCTCACGCCGGAGGCCGCGGCCTCCGCCTCGGCCCGGCTGCCGTACAGCTCCTCGTCCGGGACGAACTCCGGCTCGGGCAGCGCGCGGGGCGCGGCGACCTCGGCGGCCAGCTCCTCCTCGGTCTCGTAGACCTCGGCGTCACCGGTGTCGGTCGACTCGATCGACTCGACGTCGTGGTCGTGGTCCTGGGTACGGCCGCCGCGGCGCTTGGAGCGCTTGCCGTTGCCGCCGCCACCGACCACGGTCGGGGTCTCCATGTGGACGATGACACCGCGGCCGTTGCAGTGGACGCAGGTCTCGGAGAAGGACTCCAGAAGGCCCTGGCCCACCCGCTTGCGGGTCATCTGGACGAGGCCCAGCGAGGTGACCTCGGCCACCTGGTGCTTCGTGCGGTCGCGGCCCAGGCACTCCAGCATGCGCCGCAGGACCAGGTCGCGGTTGGACTCCAGGACCATGTCGATGAAGTCGATGACGACGATGCCGCCCAGGTCGCGCAGCCGCAGCTGGCGCACGATCTCCTCGGCCGCCTCCAGGTTGTTCCTGGTGACGGTCTCTTCGAGGTTGCCGCCCTGACCGGTGAACTTGCCGGTGTTGACGTCGATGACGATCATGGCCTCGGTCTTGTCGATCACGAGGGAGCCGCCCGAGGGCAGCCACACCTTGCGGTCGAGCGCCTTGGCGAGCTGCTCGTCGATCCGGTACGTCGCGAAGACGTCGACCTCGGAGGTCCAGCGCGAGAGCCGGTCGGCCAGGTCCGGGGCCACGTGGTTCACGTAGCCGTGGATGGTCTCCCAGGCGGTGTCACCGCTGACGATGACCTTCGAGAAGTCCTCGTTGAAGATGTCGCGCACGACGCGGACGGTCATGTCCGGCTCGCCGTACAGCAGGCTCGGCGAAGAGGTCGAGATCTGCTTCGACTTCTTCTGGATGTCCTCCCACTGGGCCTGGAGGCGCTCGACGTCACGGCGCAGCTCGTCCTCGCTCGCGCCCTCGGCGGCGGTGCGCACGATGACGCCCGCGTCCTCGGGGACGATCTTCTTGAGGATGGTCTTGAGGCGCGCGCGCTCGGTGTCGGGCAGCTTGCGGCTGATACCGGTCATCGAGCCCTCGGGCACGTAGACGAGGTAGCGGCCGGGCAGCGAGACCTGGCTGGTCAGGCGGGCGCCCTTGTGGCCGATCGGGTCCTTGGTGACCTGCACCAGGACCGACTGGCCGGACTTGAGGGCGGACTCGATGCGGCGGGGGCCGTGGGCCATGCCGAGCGCCTCGAAGTTGACCTCACCGGCGTAGAGGACCGCGTTGCGGCCCTTGCCGATGTCGATGAAGGCGGCCTCCATCGACGGCAGCACGTTCTGGACCTTGCCCAGGTAGACGTTGCCGACGTAGGAGGTGGCCTCCTCCTTGTTGACGTAGTGCTCGACGAGCACGTCGTCCTCGAGGACGCCGATCTGGGTGCGCTCGCCGGCCTGGCGGACGACCATGACGCGTTCGACGGCCTCACGACGGGCCAGGAACTCGGCCTCGGTGATGATCGGCACGCGGCGGCGGCCCTGCTCGCGGCCTTCGCGACGGCGCTGCTTCTTCGCCTCCAGGCGGGTCGAGCCCTTGATGGACTGGACCTCGTCGGAGGAGGTGGAACCGGAACCGGCGGACTCGGAGCGCTCGCGCGCGGGGCGCGGCTCGCGGACCTTGACGACGGTGCGTACGCCGTCGTCCTCGGCTGCGTCGGCGTCGGTACCGCCGTCACCGCTGCGGCGGCGGCGACGACGGCGACGGCGGCTGGAGCTGGAACCGAGGGCGCCGTCGTCGGACTCGTCGTCGTCCTCGGCGGATTCCTCGTCGCTCTCCTGCTCGGTGGACTCGGCCTCGGTGTCCTCGTCGGCGGACTCGTCGAGGTCGGCGGACTCGCCGCGACGGCGGCGACGGCCACCGCGACGGCGGCGACGCGACGGACGGTCGCCGTCGTTCTCGTCCTCGTCGAGGTCGGCGGACTCGGCCTCGGTCTCCTCGGCCTCGTGGAGTTCCACGTCGGCGAGGGAGACGGGGGCGGACTCGACGGCCGGGGCCGCGGGCTCGGCGGCGCCGCGACCGCGGCGACGGCGACGACCGGCCGGCTGGGCGGCGGGGGCCTGTACGGCCTCGGCCACGACCTCCGTGTCGTCCTCGTCCTCTTCGTCGTCGACCTGGCCGGCGGCGGCAGCGGCCGCGGCGGCCATGGCGGCCGTCTCCGGGGTCTGGAACATCGGCTCGGCGAAGACCGGGGCCTGGAACACGGCCACGGCGGGGCGCGCGGCGCGGCGGCCGGCGCGGGACTGGGCCGGGGCGGCGGGCGCCTCGGCCTCGGCGGCGGGCTGCGCGGAGGCGGCCGGGGTGACGGCGCCGGAGCGGGTGGCGCGACGGCGGCCGCCGCGCTTCGGGGAGTCCACGGCGTCGGCGACGGTGACGGTGGCCTTGGAGGCGACCGGGGTCTCGGCGGCCGGCGCGGGGGTCTCGACGGCGGTGGCCGGGACGGCCTCGGCCGTGGGAGCGGCCGGGGCGGTGACGGCGCGGGTGGCGCGGCGACGGGCACGCGGCGCGGAGGCGGCGGGCTCCTCGGCAGCGACCGCGACGGCCGGGGTCTCGACCGCGGCGGGGGCCTCGGCCGGGGTCTCGACGACGGCCTCGGCCGTGGGAGCGGCCGGGGCGGTGACGGCGCGGGTGGCGCGGCGACGGGCACGCGGCGCGGGGGCCGCGGGCTCCTCCACGGCGGGAACGGCCGGGGTCTCGACGACCGGGGCCGGCGTCTCGACCGCGGGCGCCGGGGCGGCGGCCTCGGCGGCGGGAGCGGCAGGGGCGGTCACGGCGCGGGTGGCGCGACGACGGGCACGCGGCGCGGGGGCGACCGGGTCCTCGACGGCGGCGGGCTCTTCCAGGGCGACCTCGGCGGCGGGTGCCTCCGGGGCGGTGACGGCGCGGGTGGCACGGCGACGGGCACGCGGCGCAGGGGCCGCGGGCTCCTCCACGGCGGGAACGGCCGGGGGCTCGACGACCGGGGCCGGCGTCTCGACCGCGGGCGCCGGGGCGGCGGCCTCGGCGGCGGGAGCGGCAGGGGCGGTCACGGCGCGGGTGGCACGGCGACGGGCACGCGGCGCGGGGGCCGCGGCCGGGGCGGCCTCTTCGGCGGGGGCGGCGGCCGGGGTCTCGGTCACGGCCTCGGCGGGGGTGGCGCCGGGCGGGCCCGCGGGCCTGGAGGCGGCGCGGCGACGCCTGCGCGGGGGCAGGTTGTCGCTGGGGCTTCCGCCGTCGGCGTTGCCGGCGGTGTGGTTGTTCTCAGACGTTTCGTTGTTGAGCATTGCGGGCGGTTCTCCCGTCACGCTCCCGGGCGCCGCGGCTGACATCCGGTCCGGCACGGCGCCGCGTAATGAGCGCGGAACCGGCCTCCGGGGCGCGTTCGCCACACGGGAGCTCAGTTTCATGGCCGCCGGTTCCGTACGTGTTGTCCGTACGGCCTGGCGGAAGTCTTCAGGTCTGTGTGCGCTGCCCGGCCCAGGTGGCTACCGAGTGCCAGGGCGGCGCGACAACGGCGTTCCTTACGCGGCGGGACCTTCCGGCGCCTTCGCGTCGGCGGCTACGGCGGCCGTGGGTGGGGCGGCCGTGACAGCCTCGCGGTCGGGCGCGAGCGGGTCGGTCACCGTGCCGGACTCCTCGTCGAAGAGCCCCTGCGCCAGCCTGGTCACCGCTGCGGGGACCGGCGGCGCCAGGTCGGCCACAGCTCGGAGACCGGACAGGACGTCGTCGGGTCGTACGGCAGGTGTCAAATGCCGAACAACCAGCCGCAGTATCGCACAAGCATGGTCCAGAGGCCTATCAGCCGGGGCCGGATGTGCTTCGAGACTGACCACGGCGCCGCGCGTGTCGAACGTTCGCATGCCGTTCTTCGTGCGGCGCTGGACCTCGACGGTCTCGGCCGCGAGGAAGGCGGCCACGGCCCGTTCGGCGTCCGCGGGCTCGACGCCGTCCAGGCGCAGCTCCCACACGGAAGCGGTCAGTCGCTCGGCGAGTCCGGACGTCCTGGCCTCCACCGCGTCGACGATGTCGAGGCCGACCGGCATCGATTCGTCGAGCAGGATCCGGAGCTTGTCGGGGTCGCGGGGTGCCGCGAGGGCGATCTCCAGGTATTCGGCCTCGCTGCCGGTGCCGGTGGGTGCGGCGTTCGCGTAGGAGACCCGGGGGTGGGGGGTGAAGCCGGCCGAGTACGCCATGGGCACCTCCGAGCGGCGCAGGGCCCGCTCGAAGGCACGCTGGAAGTCTCGGTGGCTGGTGAACCGGAGGCGGCCGCGCTTGGTGTAGCGCAGTCGAATGCGCTGCACCACCGGTGCGGGAGGCGGGCCTTCGGGCTGTCGCTTGCCCAGTGGTTCTTCTCCTTGTGCGGGGCTCCGCGGCTCGCGCGTCGCCCTGAGGTCTGGTGAGCCTGCCGGCCACGCCCCACCGGCCGGCTCACCCCTGCCGTTCGTGGAGGGAGATCTCGGGGGCGGGCGTGTTGCCTGCGGCTTTCGTACTACCCAGAGTACGCGCCCGTGACCTCGCCGGTTCCCCGGGAGGAGTACCGAACAGCGCCCGGCGCACATCGGCCCGCGCCTCCCGCACCGCGGTGCGGGAGGTCCGCCACACCTCCCGGAGCAGGTGTCCGACGGGAGTGGCGACGCGCCGGTGGGCCCAGCGGGCGGGCCGGACGACGAGTCCGCGCCACAGCCGGAGCAGGCCGCGGCCGAGGGCGCGGCTGATCCGGCCGGCCAGGTACCAGGCTCCGCGCAGCAGGTGTCCGAGGGGGGTGAGGAGGTACGTGTACAGCGCGCGCCCGACCGGGGCGAGCACGTACCGGTACGCGCCGACCGCGATCGGGGCGACGACGTACCGCCACAAAGCCACCCAGGGCCAGACGAACAGCGCCTTCGCCAGCCAACCGAGACCCGTGCCGATCCACCGCGCCGTCCAGGCCACGCCCCGTCCGACGGGCGCCAGGACGTACCGCCACAGCCCCACCCAGGGCCAGACGAACAGGGCCTTGCCCAGGAGCGGGAGGAAGCGGGCGAGTCCGTGGCCGAGGGGGGTGAGCAGGTGGGCGTACGCGGCGCGGGCCAGCCGGGAGATCCCCTGGCCGGCGGGTCGCAGCAGGTACCGCAGCAGCGCGCCGCCGATCGGGGCGAGCACGTGCGTGCTCAGGGCGCTCCCGAGCCGGGCCAGGCCCTGCCCGACGGGGACCAGGACGTACCGCCACAGCCCGACCCAGGGCCAGACGAACACCAGCTTCAGCAGGGTCACGAGGACCAGGCCGAGGGCGCGCGCCACCGGTCGGACAACGGTGCGGTGGCACCAGCCCAGGCCGCGGCCGATCGGGCCGAACAGGTGCCGGTTCAGCGTCCGCCCGAACGCCACGAGCAGGTCCCACACCACTCGTACGGGCAGGACGACGAGCACGGCCACGATCTTCACGGGGATGCGGACGACGCCGACGAGGCAGCCCTCGCCGCCGTTCGCCGGTCGCCCCTTGTCTGGTTCCATGCAGGTAGGGACACGGGACAGGCCCCCACCGTTGCGGGTGGGGGCCTGTCGAGACCGAGGTGTTACCGGGTGTGACCGAAGGGCGTCACTCGCAGGACGGTCACTTCACGACCGTGAGCGGCAGCAGCTTCTTGCCGGTGGGGCCGATCTGGATGTCGAGGTCGAGCTGCGGGCAGACGCCGCAGTCGAAGCACGGGGTCCAGCGGCAGTCCTCGACCTCGGTCTCGTCGAGGGCGTCCTGCCAGTCCTCCCAGAGCCAGTCCTTGTCGAGACCGGAGTCCAGGTGGTCCCAGGGCAGGACCTCCTCGTAGGTGCGCTCGCGGGTCGTGTACCAGGCGACGTCCACGCCGTACGCGGGCAGCGCCTTCTCGGCCGCCTGCATCCAGCGGTCGTAGCTGAAGTGCTCGCGCCAGCCGTCGAAGCGGCCGCCGGACTCGTACACGGCGCGGATGACGTCACCGATGCGGCGGTCGCCGCGGGAGAGCAGGCCCTCGACGATGCCGGGCTTGCCGTCGTGGTAGCGGAAGCCGATGGCACGGCCGTACTTCTTGTCGCCGCGGAGCTTGTCGCGGAGCTTGGTGAGCCGCGCGTCGGTCTCCTCGGCGCTCAGCTGCGGCGCCCACTGGAAGGGGGTGTGCGGCTTCGGCACGAATCCGCCGATCGACACCGTGCAGCGGATGTCGTTCTGGCCGGAGACCTCGCGGCCCTTGGCGATGACGTTGACCGCCATGTCGCCGATCTGGAGCACGTCCTCGTCGGTCTCGGTCGGCAGCCCGACCATGAAGTACAGCTTCACCTGGCGCCAGCCGTTGCCGTACGCGGTGGCGACGGTGCGGATCAGGTCCTCTTCCGAGACCATCTTGTTGATGACCTTGCGCATGCGCTCGGAGCCGCCCTCGGGGGCGAAGGTCAGACCGGAGCGGCGACCGTTGCGGGTCAGCTCGTTGGCCAGGTCCACGTTGAAGGCGTCCACGCGGGTCGACGGGAGGGACAGGCCCACCTTGTCGTCCGAGTAGCGGTCGGCCAGGCCCTTGGCGATGTCGGCGATCTCGGTGTGGTCCGCGGAGGAGAGCGACAGGAGGCCGACCTCCTCGAAGCCGGTCGCCTTGAGGCCCTTCTCCACCATCTCGCCGATGCCGGTGATGCTTCGCTCCCGCACGGGGCGCGTGATCATGCCGGCCTGGCAGAAACGGCAGCCGCGTGTGCAGCCGCGGAAGATCTCCACGGACATCCGCTCGTGGACGGTCTCGGCGAGCGGGACCAGCGGCTGCTTGGGGTAGGGCCACTCGTCGAGGTCCATGACGGTGTGCTTGGACACGCGCCACGGCACGCCGGAGCGGTTCGGGACGACGCGGCCGATGCGGCCGTCGGGCAGGTACTCGACGTCGTAGAACCCGGGCACGTAGACGCCGCCGGTCTTGGCGAGGCGCAGCAGCACCTCCTCGCGTCCGCCGGGCCGGCCCTCGGCCTTCCAGGCGCGGATGATCTCGGTCATGTCGAGGACGGCCTGCTCGCCGTCGCCGATGACCGCGCAGTCGATGAACTCCGCGATCGGCTCGGGGTTGAAGGCCGCGTGGCCACCCGCGAGGACGATGGGGTGGTCGATCGTGCGGTTGCGGGCCTCCAGCGGGATGCCCGCGAGGTCCAGCGCCGTGAGCATGTTGGTGTAGCCGAGCTCGGTGGAGAAGGAGAGCCCGAAGACGTCGAAGTCACCGACGGGGCGGTGGGAGTCGACGGTGAACTGCGGCACCTTGTGCTCGCGCATCAGCTCTTCGAGGTCCGGCCACACGCTGTAGGTGCGTTCCGCGAGGACGCCCTCACGCTCGTTCAGCACCTCGTAGAGGATCATGACGCCCTGGTTGGGCAGACCGACCTCGTACGCGTCCGGGTACATGAGCGCCCAGCGGACGTCCGTGCTCTCCCAGGGCTTCACGGTGGAGTTCAGCTCACCACCGACGTACTGGATGGGCTTCTGCACATGCGGGAGCAGAGCTTCGAGCTGTGGGAAGACCGACTCGGACATCACGCGACTTTCGTGAAGCGGGCAGGGGGCGACTCTCAAGCGTACCCCGATGCCCGGCAGCCGCCCGCCGCCGAGATCACGGGCTAGCCGGTGAGGTCGACCCGGTCCCGCACGGCCGCCGCCTTGCGCCAGACCTCCGGGAGCCGGCGTTCGCTCCGCTCGGCCAGCGCCTCCTCGTGGCCGTACAACAGGCCCCAGGTGAAGGCGGACTCGCCCGCGGCGGCCGCCTGGACGGCGATGGCGCGCAGGGCCTCGCGGGCGACCACGCCGTCCTGGTGGTCGCCGAGCAGGGTCTGGACCTTCTTGGCGGCCTTGGACAGGCGTGCGGCGGGCTTGCCGAGGGCGGGTACGGCGGCGTCCGCCGCGTAGCGGGCGCGTTTGGCGGCCTTGCGGGCGGCGTGCAGGGCCAGGTCCCGGTTGTGTCCGGGGGCGAGGTCGAGCGCCGTCTCGACCCGGCCGGCGAGCCGTTCGAAGTCGTGCGTCACCGCCCGGGGCAGGACGTCCCCGGCCGGGTGCCCGGCGGCCTCGCGCAGGGGCGGGTCGGCCAGCAGGGCGTCGAGGGCGTCGAGCAGGGCGACGTACCGGTCGCTGTCGAGCGCGGCCAGGGCCTGTTGCCGGGCGGCGTGGCCGCGCGTGGTGTCCCAGACGCGCAGCCGGCCGCGGACGGGGCCGAGCCACAGGGTGTCGGGGAGTTCGCCGAGGTGCGTCAGGAGGCGTTCGGCCATGACCTCCTGGTCGCGGGCGACGCCGAGTTCGGCGGCGAGCCGGCGCAGTTCCTCCCCGAGCGGGTCGGTGGCCGCCCGGTCGAGGACCTTGCGGTACGTCTTGAAGGCGCTGCGCATCCGCCGCATCGCGACCCGCATCTGGTGGACGGAGTCGGGCAGGTCGCGGCGGACGGCGGGGTCCTGGGCGACCAGGGTGTCGCGCTGTTCGCGCAGGTACCGGAGCACCTGCGCGCCGGCCGTGTCCTCGGCGGTGTCGGGCCCGGGCCGGGCGGGGGGCGCGCCGCCCGTCTCCGTGAGCGCCCGGGCCAGTTTCGAGGGGGCGTCGCAGACCCGCAGGCCCTCTTCGCGGAAACGCCGTTCGACGGCGTCGAGGAGTTCGGGGTCCACCCCGTCGGCGAGTTCCACCTCCACCTCGGTCCAGGTGGCCCTGGCCTTGCCCCGCCTGGCCCGGACGGTGTCGGTGGACAGTTCCGCGAGCACGGCTCCGTCGGCGTCGAGCAGGTGGCTGACCTCGCGTGAGGAGCGCAGCCGTACCTGCGGTTCCAGACGACCGTCGCGTACCCGGGAGCGGACCAGTTCGGCGAGCCGGTCGGGGACGGTGTCGCTGAGCGGTGCCCGGACCTCGTCGCGGACGTCCGGGGAGACGGGGAGTTTGAGGTGCCAGCCGGCGTCGGCGCCGCCGGTGCGGCGGCGCAGGGTCAGCCCGTCGGCGGCGAGCCGCTGGTCGGGGGTGTCCCAGTAGACGGCGTCGAGGTCGACGGTGCCCTGGGGGGAGACGGCCTCGACGCCCGCGGTGCCCGTGAGGTCCGGCACTCGGGGGCGCTCCGCCCGGGCCGGTTTCCGGTCGGGGGGACCGGACCGGTCAGGGGAGCCCGAACCGCTCCCCTGATCCGCGTCGGCTTGCGTGAACTCGAATTTCCGCTCGATCTCGCGCTTCGTCTCGGCCATGTATCGAATCTAGTCCCGCCCGGCCGGCGGCGAGAAGGTCGGCAGGAGCCAAACCCGCCGCCCGGGTGATCAGGCCGAAAGGGGCCGTTGCACCCGGATCGATTGCAGCAGCCCCACCGCGATCCACACGGCGAACATCGACGAGCCTCCGTAGGACACGAACGGCAGCGGCAGTCCCGCGACCGGCATGATCCCCAGTGTCATCCCGATGTTCTCGAAGGACTGGAAGGCGAACCAGGCGATGATCCCGGCGCAGACGATCGTCCCGTACAGCTCGGTGGTCTCGCGGGCGATGATGCAGGCCCGCCACAGGATGATGCCCAGCAGGACCAGGATCAGCCCGGCCCCGATGAAGCCGAGCTCCTCCCCCGCGACCGTGAACACGAAGTCGGTCTGCTGCTCCGGCACGAACTGGCCGGTGGTCTGCGAGCCCTTGAAGAGGCCCGAGCCGGTGAGTCCGCCGGAGCCGATGGCGATGCGCGCCTGGTTCGTGTTGTAGCCGACGCCGGCCGGGTCGAGTTCGGGGTTGGCGAAGGCGGCGAAGCGGTTGATCTGGTACTCGTCGAGGACGCCGAGCTGCCAGATCAGGATGGCCCCGCCGGCGCCCGCGCCGATGAGGCCCAGCACCCAGCGGTTGGAGGCGCCGGAGGCCAGCAGCACGCCGAGCACGATGACGACCATCACCATGACCGAGCCCAGGTCGGGCATCAGCATGACGATGCCCATCGGCGCGGCGGCCAGGCACAGCGCCTTGACCACGGTGCGGTGGTCGGGGTGGGCGAGGTCGCCCGCGTCCACCCGGGTGGCCAGCAGCATCGCCATGACCAGGATGATCGTGATCTTGACGAACTCGGAGGGCTGGATGGAGAAGCCGCCGCCGATCACGATCCACGCGTGGGCGCCGTTGATGGTCGCGCCGAGCGGGGTGAGCACGGCGATGATCAGCACCAGCGAGAGCCCGTAGAGGGCCGGGACCGCGCCGCGCAGGGTGCGGTGCCCGAGCCAGATCGTGCCGATCATCAGCACCAGGCCGATGCCGGTGTTCAGGGCGTGCCGGAAGAGGAAGTAGTACGGGTCCCCCTGGTTCAGGGAGGTCCGGTTGCGGGTCGCCGACCACACCAGCATGGAGCCGATGAAGGACAACGCCAGCGCGCAGAGGAGTATCGGCCAGTCGAGCCGGCGCACCACCGAGTCCCGGGCGGTGAGTTTGGCCATGGCTCCGCGTTCCGGGGCGTACCGGGATACGGAGAACTTGTTCGCGGTCTGCATCAATCCTGCCTTGCTGCGGGCGGTGCGGGCGGCCCGGCGAGCGCGGGCACCTCCTCCGGGGACGGGGGCACGTAGGGCCTGACCGCGGGGGCGTCGATGGATCCGTCGGGTTGGATGGTCGGCAGGTTCGCCTCCGGCTTGATCAGCAGGGCGCTCTTCACGTCCTGCTTGCCGGCCATGTCCAGACCGTAGATGGCGTTGTACACGTTGCGCACGGCGGGGCCGGAGGCACCGGAACCGGTACCACCCTGGGAGATCGTCATGACGATCGTGAAGTCCGTCGTGTAGGTGGCGAACCAGGAGGTCGTCTGCTTGCCGTAGACCTCGGCGGTGCCGGTCTTGGCGTGCATCGGGATCTCCTTCTGCGGCCAGCCGCCGAACCGCCAGGCGGCGGTGCCCTCGGTGGCGACGCCCGCGAGGGCCCCGTCCATCTTGCGGAGGGTCTCCGGGGTGACCGGCAGTCGGCCGTGGGCGCGCGGCGGGATCTTCTCGACCCGCTTGCCGTCGGCGCTGATGATCGCCTTGCCGATGGTCGGGTTCCACATGGTGCCGCCGTTGGCGATGGCCGCGTAGATGGTGGCCATCTGGATCGGCGTGACGAGGGTGTCGCCCTGGCCGATGGAGTAGTTGACGGCGTCACCGGCGCGCATCAGGTTGCCTTCGAGGCAGTTCTCGTAGGACAGCAGCTCGACGTAGGTGCCGCCCTTCTTCCCCGTCTTGCACCACATGTCCTTGTTGGCCGCCCAGAACCGCTGCTTCCACGAGCGGTCCGGGACCCGGCCCTTCTCCTCGCCCGGCAGGTCGACGCCGGTCTCGGCGCCGAGCCCGAACTGGTGGGCGGTCTTGTAGAAGATCTCGGCCGGGTGCTTCTTCGGCTTGAGGCCGCCGTCCTTCAGCCACTGCTGGTGGCCGAGGGCGTAGAAGACGGTGTCGCAGGAGACCTCCAGTGCCCGGCCGAGGGTGATGGAGCCGTGGCCCTGGGACTCGAAGTTCTTGAAGACCTGTCCGCCGATGGAGTACGAACTGGGGCAGGGGTACTCGCCGTCGAACTTGTACCCGGCGTTGACGGCGGCGGCGGTCGGGATCACCTTGAAGATGGAGCCCGGCGCGGCCTGGCCCTGGATCGCCCGGTTCATCAGCGGGACGTTGGAGTCCTTGGCGGTCAGCTTCGCGTAGTCCTTGGCGGAGATCCCGCCGACCCAGACGTTCGGGTCGTAGGTCGGGTTGGAGGCCATGGCGACGACGCGGCCGGTCTTGGACTCCAGCACGACGATGGCGCCCGCGTCGGCCTTGTAGGGAACGCCCGTGTTGCGGTCGATCTGCTTGCGCGCCTCGACCATGGCCGCGTTCAGCTCGAACTCGGCGACGGCCTGGACGCGCGCGTCGATGCTCGTCACGAGGTTGGCGCCGGGGATCGCGGGATCGTTGCGGGCCATGCCGATGACCCGGCCGAGGTTGTCCACCTCGTAGCGGGTCACGCCGGACTTGCCGCGCAGGGGCCTGTCGTAGGTGCGTTCCAGGCCGAAGCGGCCCACCTGGTCGGAGCGCAGGAAGGGCGAGTTGGTGTCCTTCGCCCGGGTGATCTCGCCGTCGGTGACCGGGGAGAGGTAGCCCAGCGCCTGTCCGGTGTTGGCGCCGCCGGGGGCGGCGTAGCGGCGGACGGCGGTGGGCTCGGCGGTGATGCCGGGGAACTCCTCGGGGCGTTCGCGGATCTGCAGGGCCTGCTGGGTGGTGGCCTTGTTGGTGACCGGGATCGGCTGGTAGGGGGAGCCGTTCCAGCAGGGCTGGGGGGTCCGCGAGTCGCAGAGCCGGACCTTGTCCATGACGTCCTGCGGCGTCATGTCCAGTACGTCCGAGAGCCGGGTGAGGACCCCCTTGCCCTTGTCCTTCATCTTCATCAGCTCGGTGCGGCTGGCGGAGACGACCAGACGGGTCTCGTTGTCGGCGAGCGCGACGCCGCGCGCGTCGAGGATCGAACCGCGCACGGCCGGCTGGACGACCTGCTGGACGTGGTTGTTCTTCGCCTCGTGGTAGTACTCGTCGCCGTTGCGGATCTGGAGGTACCAGAGGCGCCCGCCGAGGGTGAGGAGCAGGGAGAAGACGAGCACCTGGATGATGACGAGTCGGATGCGCACCCGGGAGGTGCGGCCGGTGTCGGGGTTGTTGCTCACGCCTTCTCCTCCCTCACAGTTTCTTGACGCTCTTCACACCCTTGACGCCCTTTATGCGGCCGGCCCGGTTGGCGCGTCCGCGTGCGGTCTTCAGGCGCAGTCCACCGCGCTGGCTGCCGATGCGCAGCCCCGTGCCGCCGGCCAGCCAGCCGGAGGACACGTCCTTGCCCTGGGGCGGGCCGCCGCCGGCCTCGACGGCCATCGGGTCGTTCTCGGCGCGCCGGGCGAGGGCCATGATGAACGGCACCGTGAAGGGTGCGAGCAGCAGGTCGTAGAGGGTCGCCGTGAACAGCAGGCCGGCCAGGCCGACGTGGCGGGCGGCGGTGTCCCCGACGAGGGCGCCGACGCCCGCGTACAGCAGGGTGGAGCCGATCGCGGCGGCGACGACGGTCAGCATCGGCCCCCAGGCGGAACGGAACCGCCCGTTGTCGGGGCGGGCCAGGCCGACGAGGTAGCCGATGAGGCACAGCACGAGCGCGTACCGTCCGGCGGCGTGGTCGGCGGGCGGCGCCAGGTCGGCGAGCAGGCCGGCGCCGAAGCCGATGACGGCTCCGCCGAGGTGGCCGTACACCAGGGCGAGGGCGACGACGGTGAGGAGGACCAGGTCGGGTACCGCGCCGGGCAGTTGGAGCCGGCCGAGAACGGCGACCTGGAGGACCAGGGCGACCACGACGAGCGTGGCCGAGAGCAGGATCCGGTTGAAACGCATGGACGGTCAGCTCCTACTCGTCGTCCGGCTTGCCGGGCACACTGGCGGACGGGGTGACCGTGACGGTGACCGTCGGGGTGGGCTTGGGTGCGGCGGGCTTCGGCGGGAGGACCGCGTCGCGCGGGTCCTCGCGCGGCGGCATCACGACGACGCCGACGATGTCCAGGCGCGAGAAGCCTACGAACGGGCGCACCCAGACGGTACGGGTGAGGTCTCCGCGGGAGGGGTCCACCTTGACCACCTCGCCGATCGGCACGCCGGGCACGAACGGCTTGTTGCCGCGCGAGCCGAAGGTGACGAGCCGGTCGCCGGCGTTGATCTTGGCCTTGCCGTTGAGCATCTGCACGGACAGGGCGCGGTCGCCCTGGCCGGTGGCGAAGCCGAGTTCGCCGGTCTTCTCCAGTCGGGTGCCGACGGTGAAGTCGGGGTCGTTGGCGAGGACCACGGTGGCGGTGTCGGGGCCGACGGTGGAGACCCGGCCGACGAGACCCTCCCCGTTGAGGACGGTCATGTCGCGCTCGATGCCGTCCTTGCTGCCGGCGTCGATGGTGACGGTCCAGGAGAAGCCCTGGGCCGCTCCTATCGCGATGACCTCGGCGCCCTTGATGCCGTACTGGCCCGCGCCGGCCCGCTTGAGCATCTCGTCGAGCTCGCGGACGCGGCTGCGGTTCTGGTCGTCACTGCCGAGCTTGGCCTTGAGCGCGGTGTTCTCGCGTTCCAGCGTCGCGATCCGGTTGTGGCGCTCGCCGGAGTCGCGAACGGCTCCTATGGCGTGGGCGACCGGATCCACCGCCGTCGCCACGCCCTTTTCGACGGGGCCGAAGACCGCTGCGGCGGCCTGTCGGGCACCGTCGACCGGTGACTCCTCGCCCGCTCTGATGTCCACCGTGATCAATGCGAACGCGATGGCGATCAGAAGCACCAGGAGCAGCCGGCTCTCTCGTGTGTCCCTCACGTGCGGCGGCCGTGCCTTCCTCGTAGATACCCGTGCGGCAGAGCCGCTCCGGTGAGACGTGCAGCTGTGATCGCACCGGACTGTTGCCTGTATATCAACGATCCGCCGCACCGGCGCGCTAGCACCCGTACGGCGGATCCTTGTGTTCCGCGTGCCCCGTGGACGGGGAGTCGATCACCGCCGGGGCTGGGCGTCCAGGACCTGCTGGAGTGCTTCGAACTCCTCCACGCACTTGCCGGAGCCGAGCGCGACCGAGTCGAGCGGATCCTCCGCGATGTGGATCGGCATGCCGGTCTCACGGCGCAGTCGCTCGTCCAGGCCGCGCAGCAGCGCGCCGCCGCCGGTCAGGACGATGCCGCGGTCCATGATGTCGCCGGAGAGTTCCGGCGGGCACTTGTCGAGCGTCGTCTTGACCGCGTCGACGATGGCGTTGACCGGCTCCTCGATGGCCTTGCGGACCTCGGCGGCGGAGATCACGACCGTCTTCGGCAGCCCGGACACCAGGTCCCTGCCGCGAATCTCGGTGTGTTCGTCCTTGTCGAGGTCGTACGCCGAACCGATGGTGATCTTGATCTGTTCGGCGGTGCGCTCACCGAGGAGGAGCGAGTACTCCTTCTTGATGTGCTGGATGATCGCGTTGTCCAGCTCGTCACCGGCCACCCGGATGGACTGTGCCGTGACGATTCCGCCGAGGGAGATGACGGCGACCTCGGTGGTGCCGCCGCCGATGTCCACGACCATGTTGCCGGTGGCCTCGTGGACGGGCAGGCCCGAGCCGATGGCGGCGGCCATGGGCTCTTCGATGATGTGTACCTGGCGGGCGCCGGCCTGCGTGGACGCCTCGATGACGGCGCGGCGCTCCACTCCGGTGATGCCGGAGGGCACGCAGACCACCACGCGCGGACGCGCCAGGTAACGGCGCTTGTGGATCTTGAGGATGAAGTACCGGAGCATGCGCTCGGTGATCTCGAAGTCGGCGATCACGCCGTCCTTGAGGGGCCTGACGGCGACGATGTTGCCGGGCGTCCGCCCGATCATCTTCTTCGCCTCGGAGCCGACCGCCAGGATGCCACCGGTGTTCGTGTTGATGGCGACCACGGACGGCTCGTTCAGGACGATCCCCCGGCCCCTCACGTACACCAGCGTGTTGGCGGTCCCGAGGTCGATCGCCATGTCACGGCCGATGAACGACATAGTGTTCCCCTTGTTCCCCATGAGGAGCGTCTGGCCTTCCAGTTGATAGCGGCTGCTGTCAGGTCGGCGAGGTGGGTGTGTGGGTGGAGGCCCCATCGTAGTGCCGCAAGTACGGACATCGCGCGACGGGACTCCGGCAATCCCGCCGGAACGGATACCCGCCCCCTTAGTGGTGACGTCGTGTCCTGCACATGCGTTCCCCGTCGGCGCCGGTAATACCGAAGGGCGACCGGAATTACGTCGGTCGCCCCAGGTCGTGAGCGCTATTCGGCTGATCTCGCGTCAGAAGAGACTGCGGTGACAGCGTTCCGCTTGATGGGGGAACGGCCTCAGAGCGCGGGGAAGAACAGCTTCAGCTCGCGCTCCGCGGACTCCTCGGAATCCGAGGCGTGGATCAGGTTCTCCCGGGTGATGGACCCGAAGTCGCCGCGGATCGAGCCGGGTGCCGCGGCGATCGGGTCGGTCGGGCCGGCGAGGCCGCGAACGCCCTCGATCACGCGCTCGCCCTCGACCACGAGGGCGACGACCGGGCCGCCGGACATGAAGCCCATGAGGGGCTCGTAGAACGGCTTGCCCTTGTGCTCGCCGTAGTGCGCCTCCAGGGTCTCCTGGTCGAGCGTGCGCAGCTCCAGCGCGGGAATGGTCCAGCCGGCCTTCCGCTCGATGCGGCCGATGATCTCGCCGATCAGGCCACGACGGACGGCGTCGGGCTTGAGCAGGACGAGGGTGCGCTGGGTCATGTGGTAACTCCTTGCGGCAAACGGGTGCGGTGGGACGAATCTACAGGTGCGCCGGAGCCGGGCCGCCCCCGCCGGGTGCCCGCCGCCCAGGGGTGACGCGGCCGTGACCTCAGGCCTGTGCCTCGTGCTCCGGATGGGCGGCGGCCCAACGGGCCTTCACGTCGTCGATGCGACGCCCGTAGTGCACGGAGCACCACCACAGGCCGGCGAAGACCGCCCCGAGGAAGAACATCGTCGGCACCACGAAACCGCTGAGGATCAGGCCCACCTGGAGGGCCCATCCGAGCTGCACCGCGCCGGGCCGCGACAACATCCCGCACAGCAGGACCGACAGCAGCATCGCGACGCCGCACACCGTCCACACGGTGGCCTGGGTCAGGTCCGGGTCCTTCATGGCCACCAGGCCCGCGAAACCGATCACGAAGAACTCGCCGATCAGCGTGCTCGCGCAGAGCGTGCGCATTCCCTCAGCCCCTCTTGAACAGCAGGCGGGCCTCGCCCACCGTGATCACCGAGCCGGTCACCAGGACCCCGGCCCCGCCGTATTCGGCCTCTTCCTCCGCCAGGGTGATCGCCGCCTCCAGGGCGTCGTCCAGCCTCGGCTCCACCTGCACCCGGTCGGCCCCGAAGACCTCGACCGCCACGCCCGCCAGTTCGTCGGCCGACATCGCCCGGTGGCTGGAGTTCTCCGTGACCACGATCTCCGCGAAGATCGGCTCGAAGGCCTCCAGGACGCCTCTGACGTCCTTGCCCTCGCTGGCGGCCATGACGCCGATCAGCCGACTGAAGCCGAACGCCTCGGTGACGGCCTCGGCGGTGACCCGGGCCCCCGCCGGGTTGTGGGCCGCGTCCAGGACCACGGTGGGGCTGCGGCGGACGACCTCCATGCGGCCCGGCGAGGTCACCGAGGCGAAGGCCTTGCGCACGGTGTCCGTGTCCAGCTCCCGCGCGTGCTCCGCGCCGACCCCGAAGAAGGCCTCGACCGCCGCCAGCGCCACGGCCGCGTTGTGCGCCATGTGGGCCCCGTACAGCGGGAGGAAGATGCCGTCGTACTCGCCGCCCACGCCGCGCAGGGTCAGCATCTGGCCGCCCACCGCCACCTCGCGGGAGACGACCCCGAACTCCATGCCCTCGCGGGCCACGGTCGCGTCGACCTCGACGGCCTTCTTCAGCAGCACCTGCGCCGCGTCGACCGGCTGCTGCGCCAGGATGACGGTGGCGTCCTGCTTGATCACGCCGCCCTTCTCCTGCGCGATCTCGCCGGGGGTGGAGCCGAGCCGGTCGGTGTGGTCGAGGCTGATCGGGGTGACCACGGCGACCACGCCGTCGATCACGTTGGTGGCGTCCCAGGTGCCGCCCATGCCGACCTCGACGACCGCCACGTCCACGGGGGCGTCCGCGAAGGCCGCGTAGGCCATCCCGGTGAGCACCTCGAAGAACGACAGGCGGTACTCCTCGGCGGCGTCGACCATCTCCACGTACGGCTTGACGTCGTGGTAGGTCTCCACGAACCGTTCCGGGGTGATCGGCGCCCCGTCCAGGCTGATCCGCTCGGTGACCGACTGCACGTGCGGGCTGGTGTAGCGCCCGGTGCGCAGCTCGAAGGCGTTCAGCAGGGCCTCGATCATGCGGGCCGTGCTGGTCTTGCCGTTGGTGCCGGTGACGTGGATGGACGGGTACGCGCGCTGCGGCTCGCCGAGTACGTCCATCAGCGCGGCGATCCGCGAGACCGACGGCTCCAGCTTCGTCTCGCCCCAGCGGCCGGCCAGCTCCTGCTCCACCTCCTGCAGCGCCTTGGCCACCTCCGGGTCGGTGGGGACGGCGGGCACCTGGTCGCCCAGCGGTGCTCCGCCGTGTGCGCGCAGGGTGCGACTGCCGGCCTCGATCACCGCCAGGTCGGGGTCGCGGTCGGACTCCTCCGCGATGATCTGGTCGAACGCGTCGATCCCGTCGAAGGGGCGGCCCGGTTCGTCGGGGCCATGGCTCTCGGGCTGCTGCTCACTCACGGGGCCAGTCTACGGACGAGGACCCGCAGTACTTTCGGCCCGGCCGTTTCAGGACCTTCGGCGATCAAAGCGACCGGATCGTTATGCAAGCCTTGCGGGCAGGAGATAGGGGAACAAATGCCGCAGGCCAGCAGCAACAAGACGAATTCCAGCCGCGACATAGGGATCGACCTCGGGACCGCGAACACGCTCGTCTACGCCCGGGGCCACGGCATCGTCCTCAATGAGCCGTCCGTGGTGGCCGTGAAGGCCGGTACGACCACCGCGCTGGCCGTCGGAACGGAGGCCAAGGAGACCATCGGCCGCACCCCCGGTTCCATCACCGCGATCCGCCCCCTCCAGGGCGGGGTGATCTGCGACTACGAGGCCGCCGAGGAGATGATCCGGCACTTCGTCCGCAAGGCCGTCCCGGGCCGCCGGCCGCGCACCCGCATGGTGGTCTGCGTGCCGTCCGGTGTCACCCCGGTCGAACGACGGGCCATCGTCCACGCGTCCACCCGGGCCGGCGCCAGGACCGTGCACCTGATCGAGGAACCGATGGCGGCGGCGATCGGCGCCGGCCTGCCCGTGTCTGAGGCGCGCGGCTCCATGGTGGTCGACATCGGCGGCGGAACCACCGAGGTGGCCGTCATCTCGCTCGGCGGCATCGTCACCTCCCGCTCGCTGCGGGTCGGCGGGGACCGACTGGACGCCGCGATCACGGACCACGTCCGCAAGGCGCACGGGCTGCTCGTCGGCGAGCGCACCGCCGAGGACGTCAAGGTCGCCATCGGCTCGGCCTGGCCGGTCCCGGACCGGCCCGAACTGGAGACCCGCGCCTTCACCGTGCGGGGCCGCGAGAAGGTCGGGGGCATGCCGAAGACCCTGGAACTGACCGCGGTCGACGTCCGGGCCGCCCTCGACGAACCGGTCGAGGCGATCATCGCCGCCGTGCGCGGCACCCTGGAGGAATGCCCGCCGGAACTGTCGGGCGACGTGATGGAGCACGGCATCGTCCTCACCGGCGGCGGCGCCCTGCTTCCGGGCCTGGACCTGCGCATGGCCTCCGCGACCGGCATCCCGGTGTTCGTCGCGGACGCCCCGCTGGACTGCGTGGCACTGGGGTCGGGCAAGTGCGTCGAGGACCTCGACACCCTGAACGGCCTGCTGTCCCCCGCCAAGGCCTGACGGAGGGGCCGCGCCCGGCACGATCCGAAAGCGCCGGCAGAGACGACGGAGACGACCTAGCCGCGCGGCAGCGTGGCGATCACCACGTACGACTCGTCGGTCCGCTTCGCCTTCAGGGTTCCGCCCAGGCTGCGCACGCGTTCGGACATGCTCGCCGTGCCCGAGCCCGCCGAGACGGGGGCGCGGGTCGGGGTGCGTTCGGGGAGGCTGTTGATGACGGCGATCCGCAGGTGCGGACCGGCTGCCTCGATCGACACGTCGATGGTCTCGCCCCGGGCGTGCTTGGCCGCGTTGGTGAGGCATTCCTGCACCACCCGGTAGACCGCGGCCTGGCGCAGCGGCGACACCTCGTGCACCTCGGGATCCATCACCAGGCGGACGGGCGAGCCGGCCCGTCCGCTCTCCTGCGCCAGCGCCGCCAGGCCATCGACGCCGGGCGTCGCGGAGGGTCCGCCGCGCTGCACGATGATCTCGTTCAGCACCAGGTGGGCGCGGCGCGCGGTGTCGGCCAGCTCCTCGAAGTCCTTCGCGTACGTCGTCTCGCGCGCCCGCGACGACAGCACCTCGGAGCGCACGGTCAGCAGGGTCAGCTCCCGCCCGACGAAGTCGTGCACGTCGCGGGCGACGGAGGTGCGCTCCTGCTGGACGGCTTGCAGGACGGCCGACTCGGCCCGCCGGACGTCGAGCTCCCGCACCAGGTCGTGCCGGTACGCGGCGATCCCGACGGCCGAGGCGAGCACCCCGATCGGCACGACCAGGCTGAGGAAGGCACTGAGGCTCTGCGCCCGCGGCTCGGGCCATCCCGGCACGCAGAACACCGCGAGCGCGAAGGCCACGTACCCGAGGGTGGCCAGGATCCCGGCCCGCCGGCCCCGGTAGCGGCCGACGGAGTACAGGGCGAACTGGATCAGCGTCAGCTCGTGCAGCCATCCGACGAACAGCAGGGCCGTGAGGTACGCGAGCCAGGGCATCCGGCGCCGCACCAGCAGACTCGCGCAGCCCGCGGTGAGGACGGCGGCGGCCATCCAGCCGTTGAGCGAGTTGTCGGCGGCGGCCAGGCCCGGCAGGTCCAGCGCCATCAGCGCGAGGCAGCTCAGGGCGGTCAGGACGTCCATGGCCCGCGGGGACCCGGCCCAGCCCTCGCCGAGTCGGCGGCCGGTGGCCGCGGCTTGGCGGAGCGCCGAGACGACGGGCTTGGCGTGCATGTCCCCCATCATCCGTGGTGAGCGGCCCCGATCGAATGAGATGACCGGGCATAAGAAGTGATTTGTGGCACTCGGGATGGTTTTCGACAGGGCCGGACGGCCCCATCCCGTGCGCCGTACGACCGTCGACGGGACGGCATGCGGCGCGGCACGGGCGGCGAAGGCACGGGCGGCGAAAGACATGGGCGGCGGGGCGGTGTACGGCGAAGGCCCCCACGCCGCCCGACGGTGTGGGGGCCTTCGCCCGTGCCCTGCCGGCCGGCCGCTACGCGGGCGGCAGCGTATCCAGCTGGGCCTGGATCCGCGTGATGTCCGACTCGGCCTTGGCGAGCCGGCCCTTGATCTTGTCCACGACGTTGTCGGGGGCCTTGGCCAGGAAGGCCTCGTTGCCGAGCTTGCCCTCCGCCTGCTGCTTCTCCTTCTCCGCGGCGGCCAGGTCCTTCGACAGCCGCTTGCGCTCGGCGGCCACGTCGATGGTGCCCGACAGGTCGAGCGCGACGGTGGCGCCGCCGACCGGCAGGGTCGCGGTGGCGCTGAACTCCTCGCCCTCCGGCTGGAGGCGCAGCAGCTGCCGGATCGCACCCTCGTGCGCGGCCAGCGCGGTACCGGCCAGGTCCAGGCGGGCCGGGACCTTCTGGCCCGGCTGCAGGCCCTGGTCGGCGCGGAAGCGGCGGACCTCGGTGACGACGGCCTGGAGGTTCTCGATCTCCCGCTCGGCGGCCTCGTCGCGGAAGCCGCTGTCCTTGGGCCAGTCGGCGATGACGAGGGACTCGCCGCCGGTGAGCGTGGTCCACAGGGTCTCGGTGACGAAGGGGACCACCGGGTGCAGCAGGCGCAGCGTGACGTCGAGGACCTCGCCGAGGACGCGGCCGGAGACCTTCGCGCCCTCGCCGCCCGCGAAGAACGTCGTCTTCGACAGCTCGACGTACCAGTCGAAGACCTCGTCCCACGCGAAGTGGTAGAGGGCCTCGCTGAGCTTCGAGAACTGGAAGTCCTCGTAGTACGCGTCCACCTGCTCGACGGTCTTGTTCAGCCGCGACAGGATCCAGCGGTCGGTCGCCGACATCTGCTCGGGGGCCGGCAGCTCGCCCTCGACGGTGGCGCCGTTCATCAGCGCGAAGCGGGTCGCGTTCCAGATCTTGTTGGCGAAGTTCCGGGACGCCTGGACCCAGTCCTCGCCGATCGGGACGTCGGTGCCGGGGTTGGCGCCCTTGGCGAGGGTGAAGCGGACGGCGTCGGAGCCGTACTTGTCCATCCAGTCCAGCGGGTCGACGACGTTGCCGAAGGACTTCGACATCTTCTTGCCGCGCTCGTCCCGGACCAGGCCGGTCAGCGCGATCGTCTTGAAGGGGACCTCGCCGTCCATGGCGTACAGACCGAACATCATCATCCGGGCGACCCAGAAGAAGATGATGTCGTGGCCGGTGACCAGGACGTCGGTGGAGTAGAACTTCTCCAGGTCCGGGGTCTTCTCCGGCCAGCCGAGCGTGGAGAACGGCCACAGGCCGGAGGAGAACCACGTGTCGAGGACGTCGGTGTCCTGCGTCCAGCCCTCGCCGGTCGGGATCTCGTCGTCCGGTCCGACGCAGACGATCTCACCCTCCGGGCCGTACCAGATCGGGATCCGGTGGCCCCACCACAGCTGGCGCGAGATGCACCAGTCGTTGAGGTTGTCGACCCAGTCGAAGTAGCGCTTCTCCATCTCGCGCGGGTGGATCGTGACCCGGCCGTCACGGACCGCGTCGCCCGCGGCGGTGGCGAGCGGCTTGACGCCGACCCACCACTGGAGCGACAGGCGCGGCTCGACGGTGGTGCTACAGCGCGAGCAGTGCCCGACGGAGTGCTGGTACGGGCGCTTCTCGGCGACGATGCGGCCCTGCTCGCGCAGTGCGCCGACGACGGCCGAACGGGCCTCGAAGCGGTCCAGGCCCTGGAAGGGGCCGTGGACGGTGATGACGCCCCGCTCGTCCATGATCGTCATGGATTCGAGGTCGTGGCGCTGCCCGATCGCGAAGTCGTTCGGGTCGTGCGCGGGCGTCACCTTGACGGCGCCGGTGCCGAACTCCGGGTCGACGTGCGTGTCGGCGACGATCGGGATGGTCCGGTCGGTCAGCGGAAGCTTGATCCGGGTGCCGACGAGGTGCTTGTACCGCTCGTCGTCGGGGTGGACGGCGACGGCGGTGTCACCGAGCATCGTCTCGGCGCGGGTCGTCGCGACGACGAGGCTGTCCTCGCCCTCGCCGTAGCGGATCGAGACCAGCTCGCCCGCGTCGTCCTGGTACTCCACCTCGATGTCGGAGATGGCGGTCAGACAGCGGGGGCACCAGTTGATGATGCGCTCGGCCCGGTAGATCAGTCCGTCGTCGTAGAGCTTCTTGAAGATGGTCTGGACGGCCTTGGACAGGCCCTCGTCCATGGTGAAGCGCTCACGCGACCAGTCGACGCCGTCGCCGAGGCGACGCATCTGGCCGAGGATCTTGCCGCCGTACTCTTCCTTCCACTGCCAGACGCGCTCGATGAACTCCTCGCGGCCCAGGTCGTGGCGGGACTTGCCCTCCTCGGCGAGCTGCTGCTCGACCTTGTTCTGGGTGGCGATGCCGGCGTGGTCCATGCCCGGCAGCCACAGCGCCTCGTAACCCTGCATCCGCTTGCGGCGGGTGAGGGCGTCCATGAGCGTGTGCTGGAAGGCGTGTCCCAGGTGGAGCGAGCCGGTGACGTTCGGCGGCGGGATGACGATGGTGTACGGGGGCTTCTCGCTCGCCGGATCGGCGGTGAAGTAACCGCGCTCCACCCAGCGCTCGTAGAGCTCTCCCTCTACCTCGGCCGGCGCGTACTGGGTCGGCAGTTCGGAGGTGGGGGCGCTGGGTGTCTGCGTGTTCTCGGTCACGGGTCACAGGATACGGGCGCCGCCGCCCCAGTCACGAATCCATTCCGTCTCCCGGCCCGCGCCCGGGCCGCTCCCGTCCGACGTCGCCGATCGGGGCGGCGCCGGCGTCGTGGTTCCGTAACGCCTGGGGCCCCGGCGGCCGGAACCCGCCGTCCTTCCGTCAGGATGAGAGCAACATAAGAAGTTCCTAAAGGGGGACGCGGTCATGAGTTACAACCAGCCGGGACCGTACGGCGGCGGGCAGCCGCAGCAGCCCGGGCCCTACGGAGGTCCGCCTCCGCAGCAGCCGAACCCGTACGGGCAACCTGCCCCGCAGCCCGGCTACGGCTACCCCCAGCAGCCGCCCCCGCCGGGCGCCCCCCAGGGGTACCCGCAGCAGCCCGGCTACCCCCAGCAGCCCCCGCAGCAGCCTGGCTACGGCTACCCGCAACAGCCGGGGATCCCGCCCCAGCAGCCGCCGTACGGCGGGATGCCGCCGCAGCAGCCGCCGAAGAAGTCCAAGGCCGGCGTGATCGTCCTGTCGGTCGTCCTGGTGGCGGCCATCGCGGGCGGCGCCTGGTACTTCCTGGGCAGCGGCGGCGGGGGCGCGGTGTCGGACGACACCAAGGGCTACAAGCTGGTCGCCCCGGCGAACGTGGACGACTTCAAGCAGAACCCGAAGTACAAGCAGAAGCCGTTCACCGACACCAGCCGCAAGGAGGTCGAGGCTGCGGGCGTCAAGAACCCCACCCAGGTGGGCATGGGCTATCAGGGCGGTGACCCGACCAACCCGCTGGCGGGCAAGAGCGTCGACTTCCAGGGCTTCTACGGCGAGATCGCCGACCCGGAGAAGACCGTGGACGGGTACTTCGCCCAGGCCAAGCTCAGCGCCGCCAAGGACAGCTCGGACGTGGAGGCCGAACTCATCGGCAGCCCCAAGGAGATCAGCCCCTCCGGCTTCAAGGGCGCGGTCATGAAGTGCCAGGAACTCAAGCTCAAGACCAAGAAGTCCACGACGCCCGGACCGAAGGAACTCACGCTCCCGGTGTGCATCTGGGCCGACTACAGCACCCTCGCCGTCGTCAGCGCGATCGACAACGGCGCGGTGTTGACGGGCAAGACGGGCTACACGCTGGAACAGAACGCCGAGTTCACCGCGAAGCTCTACAAGAGCGCCCGCGTCAAGAAGTGAACCGCGAGCGTCCCATGACGTGAGAGAAGGGGGCGCCCCGGCCGACCGGCCGGGGCGCCCCCTTCTCACAACCGCGTTGCTGCTACGCCGACTTCTCGTGCGGGCCCTGGTCCTTCGGGACGATCCGCGGGACCAGCGTCGGGTTGACGTTGGAGCGGACGACATCCGCAGTGATGACCACGCGGGCCACGTCCTTGCGAGACGGGACCTCGTACATCACCGACATCAGGACCTCTTCCATGATGGCGCGCAGGCCTCGCGCACCCGTCTGGCGGAGGATGGCCTGGTCGGCGATGGCCTCCAGCGCCTCGCGCTCGAAGTCCAGCTCGACACCGTCGAGTTCGAACAGCCGCTGGTACTGCTTCACCAGGGCGTTGCGCGGCTCGATCAGGATCTGGAGCAGGGCCTCGCGGTCCAGGTTGTGCACGGAGGTCAGCACGGGCAGACGACCGATGAACTCGGGGATCATCCCGAACTTCACCAGGTCCTCCGGCATGACCTCGTGGAACTGGTCGCTCGCCTCGATCTCGCGCTTCGAGCGGATCGTCGCACCGAAGCCGATGCCCTTGGCGCCCGCGCGCGACTCGATGATCTTCTCCAGACCCGAGAACGCGCCGCCCACGATGAAGAGCACGTTCGTCGTGTCGATCTGGATGAACTCCTGGTGCGGGTGCTTGCGCCCGCCCTGCGGCGGGACGGAGGCCGTCGTGCCTTCCAGGATCTTCAGGAGGGCCTGCTGCACGCCCTCGCCGCTCACATCGCGGGTGATCGACGGGTTCTCGCTCTTGCGGGCGACCTTGTCGATCTCGTCGATGTAGATGATCCCGGTCTCGGCCTTCTTGACGTCGTAGTCGGCCGCCTGGATCAGCTTGAGCAGGATGTTCTCGACGTCCTCGCCGACATAGCCGGCCTCCGTCAGCGCCGTCGCGTCGGCGATGGCGAACGGAACGTTGAGCATGCGGGCCAGCGTCTGCGCCAACAGCGTCTTGCCGGAACCCGTCGGGCCCAGCAGCAGGATGTTGGACTTCGCGAGCTCGATCGCGTCGTCCCGGCCCTGCGCGCCGCCGTTCTCGCCGGCCTGGACCCGCTTGTAGTGGTTGTAGACCGCGACGGAGAGCGCCTTCTTCGCCGGCTCCTGGCCGACGACGTAGCTCTCCAGGAACTCGTAGATCTCACGGGGCTTGGGGAGTTCCTCCCACCGAACCTCGGAGGTCTCCGCGAGTTCCTCTTCGATGATCTCGTTGCAGAGGTCGATGCACTCGTCGCAGATGTACACACCGGGTCCTGCGATGAGCTTCTTCACCTGCTTCTGGCTCTTTCCGCAGAACGAGCACTTGAGCAGGTCGCCGCCGTCACCGATGCGTGCCACGAGGTGCTTCCCCTTCGCCTGGGAGACGCCTGGTTCAGCGCTCCTGGTGCCTCATATCCGACGGTACCTTGCCGGGGGGCCCCTGCGGGGCCCCCTTGACGTGGTTCACATCGCCTCGTCCGGCGAAACGCCCACGCCAACTGGCGGCAAGGATCAGACCGCGTTGCTCTTGCGGGTCGAAACGATCTGGTCGATCAGGCCGTACGCCAGGGCGTCCTCGGCCGTCAGGATCTTGTCGCGCTCGATGTCGTCGCGGATCTTCTCCAGCGGCGTCGTCGAGTGCTTGGCCAGCATGGTCTCCAGCTGGTCACGCATGCGCAGGATCTCGTTCGCCGCGATCTCCAGGTCGGAGAGCTGCTCGCGACCGGTGCCGCCGGAGGGCTGGTGGATCAGCACACGGGCGTTCGGAAGGGCCATGCGCTTGCCGGGGCTGCCGGCGGCGAGCAGGACCGCGGCGGCGGAGGCCGCCTGGCCCATGCAGACCGTCTGGATGTCCGGCTTCACGAACTGCATGGTGTCGTAGATCGCCGTCAGCGCGGTGAAGGAGCCACCGGGGCTGTTGATGTAGATGGAGATGTCGCGGTCCGGGTCCATCGACTCCAGGCACAGCAGCTGCGCCATCACGTCGTTGGCGGAGGCGTCGTCGATCTGCACGCCGAGGAAGATCACGCGCTCCTCGAAGAGCTTCGCGTACGGGTCGTACTCGCGCACGCCCTGCGAGGTGCGCTCGACGAAGCGCGGGATGACGTAGCGGTTGTCCACCTGAGCGCCGGTGTAAAGGCCGCTCGCGGGAGAGAGGTTGTTCATGTGCATCTGGGTGTTCACCATCCTGGTGGCGTTCTGCGGGCTGTCGACTGGGGACTGACGGTGCTTGCCGGGGATCAGGCCCCGGTGCCGCCGCCGCCCGGAACGTTGGACGCGGCCGAGATGATCTCGTCGATGAGGCCGTACTCCTTGGCCTCCTCGGAGGTGAACCAGCGGTCGCGGTCACCGTCGCGGATGATCGCCTCGACAGTCTGGCCCGAGTGGAACGCCGTGATCTCGGCCATGCGCTGCTTGGTGCGCAGCAGGTACTGGGCCTGGATCTTGATGTCGGACGCGGTGCCACCGATGCCGGCGGAACCCTGGTGCATCAGGATGTCGGTGTTCGGCAGGGCGAAGCGCTTGCCCTTGGCGCCGCCGGTCAGCAGGAACTGGCCCATGGAGGCCGCCATGCCCATGCCGATGGTGACGACGTCGTTGGGGATGTACTGCATGGTGTCGTAGACCGCCATGCCGGCCGTCACCGAGCCGCCGGGGCTGTTGATGTACAGGAAGATGTCCTTCTCCGGCTCGGCGGCCAGGAGCAGGAGCTGCGCCGTGATCTTGTTCGCGATGTCGTCGTCTACCTGCTGGCCGAGGAAGATGATGCGCTCGCCGAGCAGCCGGTTGTAGACATGGTCGCCGAGGCCGCCACCGATGGACGGCTCACCCGCGGCGTAAGGCTTCAGATTCGTCACGTATCCACCTGCTCGTCTCCGACGGCCACATGCCGTCTCAGCGTCTCGTTCTGGGGCGCGGACCAACCGGTACGGACGACGTCCGCCGGCTTCGGGTACTCCCGTGCCCTCGTATTCATGGACCCTAACGCGCAGGTGGGACAACGCCATCCCGCTTCCCGAACTGTTCGCTCGGAGCGCAAGGTCGGGACGCCGGCCGGCAAGCGCAGAAGGGCCCGCACGCTGCTGCGTCCGGGCCCTTCGGGGCATGTTTCAAGCCACGCTCAACGGGCTCCGCGCGAGGCGTCGCCCGAGGTGTTACTTGGCCTCGTCGGCCTTGGCCTCGTCGGCGTCGGCGTCCGCGTCGGCCTCGACGACCTCGGCGGCGGCCTCGTCCTCGTCCTCGTCGGACAGGTCGACGACCTCACCGTTGGTGTCGGTGACCTTGGCCTTCTCGACGACGACCGCGAGGGCCTTGCCGCGAGCGACCTCGCCGACCAGCATCGGAACCTGGCCACCCTCGACGACCGCCTGGGCGAACTGGTCGGGGGACATGCCGGAGGACTGCGCGCGGCGCATGAGGTGCTCGGTGAGCTCCTCCTGGGTCACGCCCAGCTTCTCCTTGTTGACCAGGGCGTCCAGCAGGAACTGGGTCTTGATGCCCTTGACGGCCTGCTCGCCGGTCTCGGCCTCGAACTCCTCGACCGTCTTGCCCTGGATCTCCAGGAACTTCTCGATGGTCAGACCCATCTGGCCGAGCTGGTGGTGCTCCAGGTTGTGCTTGCGGGTCTGGACCTCGTCCGCGAGCAGCTTCTCGGGAACGGGGATCTCCGCGAGCTCCAGGAACTTCTCCAGGACGCGCTCCTGGGCCTGGGTGGCCTGGTCGTACTGCTTCTGGTTCTCCAGGCGGGTACGGCTGTCCGCCTTGAGCTCGTCGAGGGTGTCGAACTCGCTCGCCATCTGCGCGAACTCGTCGTCCAGCTCCGGCAGCTCACGGGCGGAGACCTTGGTGACCTTGACGGTGACCTCGGCGTCCTTGCCCTCGGCGGAGCCGCCCTTCAGCTGGGAGGTGAAGGTGGCCTCGCCACCGGCCTCCAGGCCCTTGACGGCCTCGTCGATGCCTTCGAGAAGCTCGCCCGAGCCGATGGTGTAGGAGACGTCCTGGGCGACGCCGTCCTCGAGGACCTCGCCGTCGACCTTGGCCTCAAGGTCGATGGTGACGACGTCGCCGTCCTCGGCCGCGCGCTCGACGTCCTTGGTGGACGCGAAGCGACCGCGCAGCTGCTCGACGGCCTTCTCGACCTCGTCGTCGGAGACGTCGATGGCGTCGACCTCGACCTCGATGCCCGCGTAGTCCGGGATCTCGATCTCGGGGCGGACGTCCACCTCGGCGGTGAAGGACAGCAGCTCGCCGTCCTTCAGCTCCTTGATGTCGACCTCGGGCTGGCCCAGCGGGTTCAGGTCGGCCTCGTTGACCGCCTCGGTGTAGAACTTCGGGAGGGCGTCGTTGACGGCCTCCTCCAGCACCGCACCGCGGCCGAAGCGCTGGTCGATGACGCGGGCCGGGATCTTGCCCTTGCGGAAGCCCTTCACCGTGACCTGCTGGTTGATCTTCTTGTAGGCCGCGTCGAGGCTGTCCTTGAGCTCCTCGAAGGGCACCTCAACAGTGAGCCGAACCCGAGTCGGGTTCAGGGTCTCCACGGCGCTCTTCACGGTTCGGTCTCCTTGTGGCTGACTGCTGGGGGTTCTGCCGTCACGCTGTGATTCAGCGGTTCAGCGGATTCGGCCCGGCATCAGACACACGGGCACGCAGCTTGCATAGTAACCGCAAGCGGCAATCAGCCCACAACGCGATCATCGTGCGGGTAAGGCTGGCTGGTCGGGGTGGCCGGATTCGAACCGACGACCTTCCGCTCCCAAAGCGGACGCGCTACCAAGCTGCGCCACACCCCGTCGGTGCGACACGTAGGGTACATGCCCGGAGACCCTCCGACGCGCGCGTTTTCCGCAGAGGCGTGCGCGCGCGTGATCGCGGACCGACACCGGACACGACGCCGCCCCCGAAAGCGGTGTGCGATCCCCCGCCGCGACCCGCTAGGATGCTGTCCGTGCCGCGGTCCCCGGACCTGCGTCGCACGCCTTGCGGGTGTAGCTCAATGGTAGAGCCCTAGTCTTCCAAACTAGCTACGCGGGTTCGATTCCCGTCACCCGCTCAGAGATGCGAAGGGCCAGGTCAGAGGACGTCTCCTCGACCTGGCCCTTCGCCGTTCCGGGGGGCGAGACCAGCTCTCCGCATCCCCTGCGTGCCTCTTGCGGCGCTTCCGCGCGAGCCCCCTCAACGCGTCGGCGATCAGCGGGTCCCGACGGCGAGCGTGTTGCCCGTGTGCCGAAGGTCGCGGACGTGATGCCCCTTGATGAGGCCGGGACCCTCGTCTGACTACAGGCGGCGCTTCATCGCGAGGAACCGGGACGTTTGTTCGACTGGCCGCAGGCCGGCGTGGATACACGGACGAACCGCTGATCAAGGTGCAGAGCTCAGCCGGCGAGGCTCTCATCAAGGCGAATGCGGAAGGGCTTCGCGTCCTCGCGGAGCGGCTGTTGGAGCTCGCCGGCCCTGGCGTCCGTAACAGGCACCACCTGCACCTCGATGCGAGCGTTGACCTTGAGGACGGCTCGTCCGGCCTCGTCCTGGAGCGTGACGACTCGCTCTGAGCGCGCCCTCGTGCACTCACGCGGTGGTGGAGGGTGGCCAGGGCAGCCACCGATGCCGCGTCATCGCCAGTCGGCAGCCGTTCCCACGGGTGGCGTTCCCCGTCCCCGAGGAACGACGCCCGGCCGAAGTCGGTTCTGCGTCATGGGGTTCAGAGCTTGATGCCGGCGATCGTGTCCGCCAGGGAGTTGAGGAAGCGGTTGACGTCCGGGGCGATGGAGCTGGACGCCAGGAAGAAGCCGAAGAGGACCGCGATGATCGCGGGGCCGGCCTTGATGTGCTTGCCGCGGATCAGGATCACCAGGATGATCGCCAACAGAACCACCACTGACAGCGAAATGGCCACTACTGATCACACCTTCGGTCGTCCCCTGGTCGGCCTGGGGCCCATGCCCCCACATGCACCATCCTCCCACCAACCGGGCCTGACTATCCGTCCCGTGACGAATAGGCATGGTGACTTTGCCGTCAACGGGATGTGAGGGTCGCGTGTTTCGGGTGCGGCGCGGGGGTCATGGGGTGGTGAGGCCGAGGAGCGCGCGCACGTGGGCGTACTTGGCGGACAGGCGGTCGCGGGTGGGGGCGTCGAGTACGGAGAGGCGTACCGGGTCGGCGTTGTGCGCCAGGTCGGCCTCCTTGACGAGGAGGGCGCCCGGGGTGGCGAGGATGCGGGTCGTGTACCCCTCGACCGGTTCGCCCGGGATCTTGGTGAGGGCGAGGACCATGTCCTTGACGTGGGTCGGCAGGGCGGCCGATTCGAGCCACTCCGGGGTGAGGGCGTCGTCCTCGATCGCGTCGTGGAGCCAGGCCGCCGCCTGTTGTTCGGCGGTGCCTCCGCGCAGGCGGACGCCTTCGGCGACGGCCGCGAGGTGTTCGGCGTAGGGGCGGCCGGCCTTGTCGGTCTGGCCCTCGTGCGCCGCGCGGGCGAGGGCCTCGACCTCGATGAGGGTCAGGGCGTGATCCGTCATGTGAGCTTCCTTGCTGCCGTACGGAGAGCCTGGGCGGCTCGGCGTACGTCCGCCTGCGTGGTACGCCAGTTGGAGAACGCGGCGCGCAGGGCGGGGGTTCCCGCGTAGACGGTGGGGGTGAGGAAGACCTCCGTGCCGACGGTTTCACGCAGGGCCGTCAGGCGGGCCGCGGTGGGGGTCTCGGCGAGGGTGAGGCAGACGACGTTGAGGCGGACCGGGGCCAGGATGCGGAAGGCGGGGTCCTCGGCGAGTTCCGCGGCGAGGGAGCGGGCGCAGGCGATGTCGCGTTCGACGATCTCCCGGTGGCCCTCGCGTCCGTAGGCGTGGAGCGTGAACCAGGCGGCGAGGGCGCGCAGTCGGTGGGAGTTCTCCGGGGTGAGGTGGACGAGGTCGGGGTGTTCGCCGAGCGGTCCGAGGTAGGCGGCGGCGTTCTGGAAGACGCGGGCCTGGAGGTCGCGGCGGCGGGTGAACTGGACGGCGCTGTCGTAGGGGACGTTCAGCCACTTGTGCAGGTCGACGCAGACCGAGTCCGAGGCGTCGAGTCCGTCGACGAGGTGGGCGTGTTCCGGGGAGAGCGCGGCGAAGGCGCCGAAGGCGGCATCGGTGTGGAGCCAGAAGTCGTGGCGTTCGCGCAGGGCGGCGATGGCGCGGAGGTCGTCGAAGTCGACGGTGTTGACGGTGCCGGCGTTGGCGACGACGACGGCCGGGCCGGGGGTGTCCGCGAGGGCCCGGTCGAGGGCGGCGGGGTCGACGGCCTCCCGGCCGGGAAGGGTGGGGACGGGCACCAGGGCGTTGCGGCCGAGGCCGAGGACGGAGAGGGCCTTGGCGATGGAGGAGTGCGGGGCGCCGGAGAGGACGCGGACGGGGCCGAGCGCTGCCGCGCCGTCCTCGGAGACGGAGATCCCGCGCCGCTCGCCGAGCCATTCGCGGGCGATGGCGAGGCCGGTGGTGTTGGACATCGTGGCGCCGCTGAGGAAGGTGCCGGTGTGGGCGTCGGAGAGGCCGAAGAGGTCGCGGAGCCAGGAGACGGTCTCGCGTTCCAGGTCTTGGCCGGCGCCGTCGAGGGCGGAGTTGGAGTTCTGGTCGTGGACGGCGGTCAGCCAGTCGCCGGCGAGGGCGGCGGGGGTGGCGCCGCCGGTGACGAAGCCGAGGTAGCGGGGGCCGGCGGAGGCCGACAGGAGGGGCGCCCAGCGGCGTTGGAAGGCGTCCAGGGCGGCGTCCGCGCCGGCGCCGTGGGCGGGGAGGGGTTCGGGGTGCGGGTCCGGTGTGGGGCGCGGGGGTACGACGGGACGCGCGTCCAGGCCGGCGAGGGCCTCGACGGCCGCCCGGCGGGTGGCGTCGAGGAGGTCCGGGAGGCGGGCGAGGTCGGCGGCGAGGGTGCGGTGCATGGGGGCACGGTAGGTCTTCGCGGGGCTCCGGGGGCGGGCCAATCGGGTGGGAGTGGCCCGCCCCCTGCGCCCCCGGGGTCATGCCCCCCGGAGCCCCCGGGGGCGGGGCACTCCCCGAAGACCCGGCGTCAGGCCGTCCGCGACGGGCGGCGGGTGAGGAGGCGGCCGGGGAGGGCCGTGGCGGTGAGGCCCAGGAGCAGGGCGGACGCCGCGAAGGACGCGTAGACGAGGGGCGGGACGTACGGGCCCGTGCCGGTGACGGCCTGGGTCAGGGGGATCAGGGTGGCCAGGGCGATGGCGGAGCCGAGGGTGATGCCCGCGCCGGTGATCAGCAGGGCTTCCCAGCGGAGCATGCGCAGGACCTGCCGGCGGGTGGAGCCGACGAGGCGCAGCATCCGCAGTTCGCGGCGGCGGTCGAGGACGGTCATCACGAGGGTGTTCGCGGCGGCGACGGCCGCGAAGCCGCCGAGTACGGCCGCCATGGTGGTGTTGGCCCAGGCGTTGAGCGCGCGGTCGAGGTCCTGGGCGGCGGTCCACCGGGACGCGGCGATCGCCGGGCCGGCGTCGGCCGGTACGGGGCCGCGGACGAGGAGTTCGGTGGGCCGGCCCGCGGTGGTGTGTCCGGCGAGGTCCGCGGCGGGCAGGGTGACCTGCGCGAATCCGAGGCCTCGGGTGTAGACGGCGGTGATCTCGGGGCGGGTCGGGGTGCCGTCGGGGAGCCGCAGGTCGATGCGGTCGCCCACCGAGGCGTGCGCGGAGTCGGCGAGGGTGCGGTCGACGGCGACGGTGCCGGGGCGCAGGTGCGCGAGGGAGCCGGAGCGTACGCCGAGGTCCTGGACCGGGGTCGGGTCGCCGGAGACGCCCTGGGCGGTGGCGGACTGGAACCAGCGGTCGGCGCCGGAGCCCGTCACGGCGAGGACGGAGGTGCGGGTGACCGCGATGCCGGCGTCGGTGGAGCGCGGGTCGGTGACGACGTGGTCGGCGAGCAGCCCGGCCTCCTGCTGTTGGCGGGTGGCCCGGTCCTGGCTGGTGTGCAGGAAGACGAGGGTCGAGGAGAAGGCCATGGCGAGCACGATCGGGGTGATCGCGGAGGCGAGTCGGCGGGCGTTGGTACGGGAGTTGGCGGCGGCGAGTCGGCCGGCGGGCCCGGTGGCGCGCAGCGGGAGGCCGAACACGGCCGCGCAGGCGCGGGCGACGAGCGGGCCGAGCAGGGCGACGGCGAGCATGAAGAGCATGACCACGCCGAGGGAGGCGTTGGCGGCGTCCTCGCCGGTGTTCCCGGCGGCCAGGCGCGCGCAGACGATCCCGCCGACGAGGGCGGCGAGGCCGAGGGGGGTGCGGATCCAGCCGGGTCGCAGGCGTTCGACGGCGGCTGCGGCGAGGGCCTGTCCGGGCCGGGTGCGGGCGGGTCGGCGGGCGGCGGCCCAGCCGGCGAGCAGGGCGGTGGCGAGGCCGATGCCGACGGCGCTGAGCAGGGGGATCCAGGAGACGGACAGTTCGACGGCGTCGGGGATGGCGCCCTTCTGCCGGAGTTGCCCGAACCACCAGGAGGCCAGGGCGATGCCGGGTACGCAGCCGAGCGCGCCGGCGGCGGGTGCGACGAGCAGGGCCTCGGTGGCGACGGTGCGTCGGATCTGGCGGGGGGTCGCGCCGATGGCCCGCAGCAGGGCGAACTCGCGGGAGCGTTGGCCGACGGAGAGCGCGACGGTGCCGGCGGCGGTGAAGACGGCGACGAGGGTGGCGACGCCGCCGAAGGAGCCGCCGAGGCCGGACAGCAGCGCCTTGGCGCCCTCCAGTCGCGGGTCCATGACGCGGGCGGCGCCGGTGAGGACCTGGGCACGGTTGCCGACGGCGGCCCGGACCGCCGGGGTGGCGGCGCGCGGGTCCGCGTCGAGGAGCACGATGGCGTCGAGCGCGTCGGGGTGCCCGGACAGGGCGCGGGCCTCGGTGTCGGAGAACCAGGCTCCGGGCCGGTCGGTGCGTCCGACGACGCGGAACTCGCGCTGTCCGGCGGGGGTGTCCAGGCGTACCCGGTCGGGGCCGGCGGCCGTGCCGAGGGCGACCTCTCCGGGGCGGGTCGGGGCCCGGCCGGCGGCGAGGTGTTCGCCGGTGAAGGCGGTGGAGCCCCAGCCGGACGCGTCGAGGGCGGCTCCGGCGGCGTCCCGTACGGGGAAGGTCACGTCGGGGACGGCCCGGCCGAGCGGGGTGAGCCGCTCCAGCAGGGCGGCGTCGACGCGGGCCCGTTCGGGGACGGCGGCGGTGACCTCGTAGGTGCCCTCGCCGGCGCCGGCCCGCATGCGGACCTGCTGGTCGGCGGCGACCACGACGGGGGCCTGGGCGTAGCGGGTGGGCGGGACGCTCGCCCGCAGTCCGCTCTCCAGCAGGATCCCGCAGGCGGACACGATGGCGACGGTCAGGAGGAGGGCGATGAAGGTGCCGGCGAACGCCGCGGGGCGAAACCGCAGCGCGGCGCGGGCCAGGCCGTTCGGGGTGGGCATCAGGCCGCCGCTCCCGCGAGTGCGGGGCGGGTGGTGAGGGTGCGCATCCGGGCGGCGATGGCGGTGGCGTCGGTGCGCGGCAGTCGGTCCGCGATGAGGCCGTCGGCGAGGAAGAGCACCTGGTCGGCGTGGGTGGCGGCGACGGGGTCGTGGGTGACCATGACGACGGTGGCGCCGAGGGAGTCGACGGCGGAGCGCAGCAGGTCGAGGACCTCGGCTGCGGTGGTGGTGTCGAGGGCGCCGGTGGGTTCGTCGGCGAAGATCACGTCGGGGCGGGTGACGAGGGCGCGGGCGATGGCCACGCGCTGCTGTTGGCCGCCGGAGAGTTCGGTGGGGCGTCGGTGTCCCTTGCCCTCCAGGCCGACGCGGGCGAGCAGTTCGGCGGCGTGGGCCCGGCCCTGGCGTGCGGTTCCGCCGCCGGCGAGGCGCATCGGGAGCAGGACGTTCTGTTCGACGGTGAGGGAGGGCAGCAGGTTGAAGGCCTGGAAGACGAAGCCGAGGCGGCTGCGGCGCAGTTCGGTGAGCTGGTTCTCGTTCATGCCGGTGATCTCGGTGCCGCCGAGACGGACGGAGCCCTCGGTGGGCAGGTCGAGGCCGGCGGCGCACTGGAGGAAGGTGGACTTGCCGGAGCCGGAGGGGCCCATGACGGCGGTGAAGCTGCCGCGCGGCAGGCTGAGGTCGATGCCGCGCAGGGCGTGTACGGCGCCGCCGCCGCGCCCGTAGCGGCGCCGTACGCCGCGCAGTTCGACGGCGGCCGGGGACGGCGTTCCGTACGCGGCGCCGGCCGGGGGCGGGGTTCCGAACCCGGCATCGGTCGGGGACGGGGTTCCGTACGCGGCGTCCGCGGTGGGCGGGGTTCCGTACGCGGCGTCCGCGGTGGGCGGGGTTCCGTGCTCGTGCGCCGGCTCCCGCTCTTCGCGCCGCCGCTTGTTCCGCAGGATCCCCATGGTGTGCCCGTCCGTCCGTGTCCGCCGATCAGGTCCTGATCGTGTTTGCGACGCTACGGAGCACGTCGGGGTGCGGACCATGGCGGAACCAGGCGGGTCGGTGGTGGGGAAAACCCCACCACCGGCTCACATGGAGCGGCGGATGAGCAGCAGGGCGCGGTCGTCGTTGACGTCCTTGGCGACCTTCTCGATGAGGTGCCAGGCGGCGCCCTCCCAGCCGGCGGCGACGTAGCGGTCGGCTTCGCCGGTGAGGCGGTCGATGCCCTCGCTGATGTCGCGGTCGGCGGTCTCGACGAGGCCGTCGGTGAAGAGCATCAGGACGTCGCCGCGCCGCAGGTTGCCGCGGGCGGGCTCGAACTCGGCCCCGTCGTAGACGCCGAGGAGCGGGCCCTCGCCGGAGACCTCCCGCCAGCGGCCGGTGCCGGCGGAGAGTTGGAGGGCGGGGAGGTGGCCGGCGGAGAGCAGTTCGTAGTCGCCGCTCTCCAGGTCCAGGACGAGGTGGATGGAGGTGGCGAAGCCCTCTTCCCAGTCCTGGCGCAGGAGGTAGCCGTTGGCGGCGGGGAGGAACCCGTGGGGCGGGAGGGCGCCGAGCAGGCCGCCGAACGCGCCGGACAGCAGCAGGGCGCGGGAGCCGGCCTCCATGCCCTTGCCGGAGACGTCGGTCAGGACGATCTCCAGGGTGCGGCCGCCGTTGGTGCGGGCGGCGACGACGAAGTCGCCGGAAAAGGACTGGCCGCCGGCGGGGCGCAGGGCCATCTCACGGTGCCAGCCGGGTGGCAGGGAGGGCAGTTTGCTCTGGACCCGGATCCGTTCGCGCAGGTCGAAGAGCATGGTGCCGCCGCGCCGCCAGGGCACGCCGACGCGGCTGCGGAACTGGGCGATGACCAGCCCGAAGAACCCGCAGGCGGCGACGACGAGCACGGTGCCCGGGGTGACCCGGGCGGGGCCCTGGGTGTACGGGCCGAGGACCAGGGCCTCGACGATCAGGGCGGCCGCGGAGGCGGCGTAGAGCGCGAGCAGGCTGGCGGGTCTCAGCAGCAGGCCGCCCGCCACGATGGGCAGGACCAGCGCGGCCGGCGAAAACCAGACGGGCATCATCAGCGTGCCGCACGCGATCGCGGGAATGGTCAGGAGCAGCCCGCCGAAGGCGAGCCAGTCCGAGCCGTCGCCGCGGAAGTAGTCGACCGCCGATTTGCGCAGGGTGGTGCGGGCCCGGTGCCACAGCATGCGTGTCCGGGCCATGAGCGTCTCCACACGTGCTCCGGCCATTGCATCGGGACCCTATCCATCCTGGCTGTGCGTGCGCAGGGGTACCCCCGGACCTGAGGTCCCTCGCCGGTCGAAATCATTTCGACTGGGACGGAATGCCCTGGTAAGGATGGCCATATGGCTCTTGAGACGCGCGTATTGAAGGCTGATGAGTGGGATGCCTGGTACGACCACTTGGAACTGGCGTTCGGCGGTGTGCCCGAATCTCCGGCGGAGCGGGAACTGTACAAGTCCCTGACGGAGCCCGAGCGTTCGCTCGGCGTCTGGGACGGCGAGACCTGCGTGGGTTCGGCGGGCGCCTTCAGCTTCCGGCTTTCCGTCCCCGGCGGCTCGGTGGTGCCGGCGGCGGGCGTGACCATGGTGGGGGTGGCGCCGACGCACCGTCGGCGCGGGGTGCTGACGTCGATGATGCGCCGCCAATTGGACGACATCCGGGCGGGTGGTGAGGCGCTCGCCGTGCTGACGGCCTCGGAACCGGCGATCTACGGGCGCTTCGGCTACGGCACCGGTGCGTACGGCCTGGCCGTCCACATCGACACGGTCCGGGTGCGGCTCGCCGTGCCGCCGGGCACGGACGAGGTCGTGCTGGAGCTCGTGGACCCGGAGAAGGCGCTGCCCGACTGCGAGCAGGTGTACGCCGAGCTGGTCCCCCGGCGGCCCGGGATGCCGGCCCGGCAGCCGGGCTGGGAGCGGCAGGCGCTGCTGGACCCGGAGAGCATGCGGGGCGGGGCGTCCCCGCTCAAGTGCGTGGTGGCGCGGCGGCCGGACGGGGAGGTGATCGGGTACGCCCGCTATCGGGTGAAGCCCGACTGGGAGCTGACAGGCGCCGAGGGCCGGGTCGATCTGGCCGACCTGGACGCGCTGGATCCGGCGGCCACGGCCGCGCTGTGGCGCTACCTCTTCGAGATCGACCTGACCTCCTCCGTACGGGCGACCAAGCGGCCGGTGGACGATCCGGTCCTGCACCTGGTCAGCGATGTCCGGCGGTCCCGGCCGTTCCCGCGCGACGCGCTGCACGTACGGCTCGTGGACGTCAGCGCGGCGCTGGAGGCGCGGGCGTACGGGGCGCCGCTGGACGTGGTCCTGGAGGTGGAGGACGCGTTCTGCCCGTGGAACGAGGGGCGCTGGCGGCTGACCGTCGACGGGAAGGGCGGTGCGTCCTGCGTGCGGACGGCCGAGCCGGCCGAGCTGGAGCTGTCCGTCCGGGAACTCGGGTCCGCCTATCTGGGCGGGATCACCCTCGTCTCGCTGGCAGCCGCCGGGCGGGTCCGCGAGCTGCGCCCGGGGGCCCTGGCCGAGGCCTCGCGCGCCTTCCGGGGCGATGTGGCCCCCTGGCTGCCGCACGGGTTCTAGCGGGGCACGGGCGGCGGTCGCACGGGTTCCGACGCCACACGGGTTCCGGGGCCGGCTTCCATTGCCTCACGGCTTCCGGGGCCCCACGACCTCCGGCGGTCGGGCCCGGGCGCTAACGCGTCTGGCAGTCGGGGCACCAGAAGAGGTTGCGGGCGGCGAGATCGGCGGTGCGGATCTCGCCCCCGCAGATGTGGCAGGGCATGTTCGCCCTCCGGTAGACGTACACCTCGCCGCCGTGGTCGTCCACCCTGGGCGGGCGCCCCATGGCCTCGGGCAGGTGTTCGTCGCGGACGGTGTCGATCCGGTTGTTCCGTACGCCCTCGCGCATCAGCAGGACCAGGTCGGCCCAGATCGCGTCCCATTCGCGGCGGGTGAGGTCCCGGCCGAGGCGGTACGGGTCGATGCCGTGCCGGAAGAGGACCTCCGCGCGGTAGACGTTGCCGACGCCCGCGATCACCTTCTGGTCCATGAGGAGGGCCGCGACGGTGGTGCGGGAGCGGGAGATCCGCGCCCAGGCCCGGTCCGGGTCGTCGTCCGGGCGCAGCGGGTCGGGGCCGAGCCGGTCGTGTATCGCCTTCTTCTCGCCGTCGCCGATCAGCGCGCAGGCGGTGGGGCCGCGCAGGTCGGCCCAGTGGTCGGCGTTCAGCAGGCGCAGCCGCACGGTGTCCGCGGCGGGCGGGGCCGGGGCGGGGCCGAAGCCGAGCTTGCCGAAGAGGCCGAGGTGGATGTGGATCCAGGCGTCCCCGAGTTCCAGGAAGAGGTGCTTGCCGTGCGCCTCGGCGCTCTCCAGCTCACGGCCGTCGAGCAGTGCGGCGCTCTCGGCGAACCGGCCCTGCGGGCTGCTGACCCGGACCGGGCGGGCGGCGAACCGCTCGGTGTGGTCCTGGGCGAGGCGGTGGATCGTATGCCCCTCGGGCACGACGCTGCTCCTTGAGACACGACGACGGGACGGGACGGCGCCACGGCGGGGCGACACGACGCGGGACGGCCCCGCACGACGGCGGGACGGCCGGGCCGCGCCGCGGTGGCGCCGGTGGCGCCGCGGCCGGACGGCGGCACGAAACCGCCGCGCCACCGGGGCTTTCCGGCGGCACGGCGGAGGGGTGTCAGGCCTGCGGGTGGTGGGCCGGGATCGGGGGCAGCTCGCCGGTCAGCTCGTAGGCGGAGAGCATGTCGATGCGGCGGGTGTGGCGCTCCTCGCCGGAGTACGGGGTCGCCAGGAAGGCCTCGATGAAGCTGACAGCCTCGTCCTGCGTGTGCATCCGACCGCCGACGGAGATCACGTTGGCGTTGTTGTGCTCACGGCCGAGCTTGGCGGTCTCCACGCTCCAGGCGAGGATCGCGCGGACGCCCTTGACCTTGTTCGCGGCGATCTGCTCGCCGTTGCCGGAGCCGCCGATCACGATGCCGAGGCTCTCGCCGTCCGCGGCGGTCCGCTCCGCGGCCCGCAGGCAGAAGGGCGGGTAGTCGTCCACCGCGTCGTAGATGTGGGGCCCGCAGTCGACGGGCTCGTGGCCGTTGTTCTTGAGCCAGTCCACCAGGTGGTTCTTGAGCTCAAAGCCGGCATGGTCGGATCCGAGGTACACGCGCATGGGTCGAGTGTGGCACGCGCCGGACCCGGGGCCCGCAGCGGGTGTCGCGTAAATCACTTCTCAACCTCAAATAAACCCAAAGAACCCAGACAGGACGGGTCGGGACCTTCGTCCCGGACCTTGTGCCCAGGGCAACCATCGGAAGAAACTCTTCCGTATTGGAGGTAACTCAGGTTTGAATGCCGGGGCTCGCAACCCGAGAACCTAAGGAATCGTCCATGAGCTCCACGACGACCCTTCAGAAGGCAGGCGACCCCTCCGGCACCCCCGGCGACGCCAAGCCCTCCGACGGTCTGAAGGCCGGTCTGAAGAACCGCCACCTGTCCATGATCGCCATTGGCGGCGTCATCGGCGCCGGTCTTTTCGTCGGCTCCGGCGGCGGCATCGCCAAGGCCGGTCCCGCCATCCTCGTCTCGTACGCACTCGTCGGCGCCATGGTCGTCTTCGTGATGCGGATGCTCGGCGAGATGGCCGCCGCCAGCCCGAACTCGGGCTCGTTCTCCGCGTACGCCGACCGCGCGCTCGGTCGCTGGGCCGGCTTCTCCATCGGCTGGCTGTACTGGTTCTTCTGGGTCGTCGTGCTGGCCGTGGAGGCCACCGCCGGCGCGGTGATCCTCGAAGGCTGGGTCCCGGCCGTCCCGCAGTGGGCCTGGGCTCTGATCGTGATGGCGGTCCTGACCGTCACCAACCTCGGCTCGGTCGCCTCGTACGGCGAGTTCGAGTTCTGGTTCGCCGGCATCAAGGTCGTCGCCATCGGCGCGTTCGTGATCATCGGCATGCTGGCCGTCTTCGGCGTGCTGCCGGGCTCGGACAACCCCGGCGCCGGTTTCGCGCACCTCACCGACGCGGGCGGATTCATGCCCAACGGTTGGGGCTCGATCCTCACCGGTGTGCTGATGGTCGTCTTCTCCTTCATGGGCAGCGAGATCGTCACGCTGGCCGCCGGCGAGTCCGAGGACCCGCGCCGCGCGGTCACCAAGGCCACCAACTCGGTGATCTGGCGCATCGGCATCTTCTACCTGGGCTCGATCTTCATCGTCCTGACCCTGCTGCCGTGGAACGACAAGTCGATCGTCGACAAGGGCTCCTACGTGGCCGCCCTGGACTCCATCGGCATCGCCCACGCCGGCCAGATCATGAACGTGATCGTGCTGACCGCCGTGCTGTCCTGCCTGAACTCGGGCCTGTACACCGCCTCCCGCATGGCGTTCTCGCTGGGCGAGCGCGGTGACGCCCCGAAGGCCTTCGCCAAGGTCAACAAGCGGGGCGTCCCGACGGTCGCGATCCTGGGCTCCGTGGTGTTCGGCTTCGTCGCCGTCTACTTCAACTACGCCTTCAAGGACACGGTCTTCACCTTCCTGCTGAACTCCTCGGGTGCCATCGCCCTCTTCGTGTGGCTGGTCATCTGCCTGACCCAGCTGCGCATGCGCAAGATCCTGGAGCGCGAGGCGCCGGAGAAGCTCGCCGTCAAGATGTGGCTCTTCCCGTACCTCACCTGGGCCACCGCCGGCATGATCACCTTCGTCCTGGCCTACATGGTCTACGACAAGGACAACCGCCAGGTCGTCCTGCTCTCCCTGCTGGTGGCGGCCGTGGTGCTGGCCATCGGCGTGGTGCGCGACATGCGCCGCAAGGCCGCCGCGCGCGTCTGAGCGATCGATCGCCCGTGAACGACAGCAGCCCCCGGACCGCCGCTCGCGGTCCGGGGGCTGCGTCGTGGTCGACGCGTACGGGATCAGCCGCGGCGGCCGGCCAGCTTCCAGGTGGCCGGCAGGGCGCCCATGGCCAGCGCGGCCTTGAGGGCGTCGCCGAGCAGGAACGGGGTCAGGCCCGCCGCGACGGCCGCGCCGAAGGACATCCCGGTGGACAGCGCCAGGTAGGGCACGCCGACGGCGTAGATGAGCGCGGATCCGAGCACCATCGTGCCCGCCGTGCGCGCGACCGAGCGGTCGGCGCCGCGCCGCGCGAGGGCGCCGACGACGGTGGCGGCGAGCAGCATGCCGAGGACGTAGCCGAAGGAGGCGCCGCCGGCGCCGGAGGTGCCGCCCGCGAACCACGGCACGCCCGCCATGCCCACGAGCGCGTACAGGGCCAGCGCGAGGAAGCCGCGCCGGGCACCGAACGCGGTGCCGACCAGCAGGGCGGCGAAGGTCTGGCCGGTGACCGGGACCGGGGAGCCGGGGACGGGCACGGCGATCTGCGCGGCGATGCCGGTGAGCGCGGCGCCGCCGACGACGAGCGCGATGTCACGGACGCGGCTCGCGGGCAGCAGGTCGGCGAGGACGGCGCCGGGCCGGAAGGAGACGGAAGCGGTGCTCATCGGGAGGCTCCGGGGGTGGTGGTGACGGGACGATCACCGACGTTAGTCCGGTGCAGGGCTCCGCCCCACCGCCGGCCGGGACAAAGCCGTACTCCCCGGTTTGGTGGGGAGTACACAAAGAGCCCGGGTCACACCCCAGTTGAAGTGATCCGCATCACGAGCAACTACAGCCCGCACGTCCGTTTTGCGCGGATGGACGGCCTCCAGCGAGACTGTAGGTTCCCTCCAACCAGTCGCGGAGCCCCCACCGCCGCCAGGCCGAACGAGAGTACGAGCACTCCTCATGCGCGACCTCCTGCCCGACCCGCCCGCCACCACGGGTGAGCTCCCTTCCGAACCCCTCAGCCACAGCCTGAAGCAGCGTCACCTGACCATGCTGGGCCTCGGCGGCGTCATCGGCGCCGGGCTCTTCGTCGGCTCCGGCGCCGGCATCGGCATCGCCGGCCCCGCGATCATCTGCTCGTACCTGCTCGCGGGCGTCCTCGCGATGCTCGTGATGCGGATGCTCGGCGAGATGTCGGCCGCGATGCCCGCCTCCGGTTCGTTCTCCGTGTACGCGGAGAAGGCCCTCGGACGTTGGGCCGGCTTCTCCGCCGGCTGGCTGTACTGGTTCCTGCTGGTCGTGGTGCTCGCCGTGGAGGCCACCGGCGCCGCGAAGATCGCCAACGGCTGGGTGCCATCGGTCGACCAGTGGATCTGGGTCCTGATCTTCATGGTGGTCTTCACCGTGAGCAACCTGGCCGCCGTGAAGAACTTCGGCGAGTTCGAGTTCTGGTTCGCCGCGCTGAAGGTCGGCGCGATCGTCCTCTTCCTGATCCTGGGCACCCTCGCCATCCTCGGGCTGCTGCCCGACACGGACCCGATCGGCGCGGCCAACCTGACCGGCCACGGCGGCTTCTTCCCCGAGGGGATGGGCGGTGTGGTCGCCGGCATGCTCGCCGTGGTCTTCGCCTTCGGCGGCCTGGAGGTCGTCACCATCGCGGCGGCCGAGTCCGACGACCCGGCCCGATCGGTCGCCCGCGCGGTGCGCAGCGCGGTGTGGCGCATCCTCTTCTTCTACGTCGGCTCGATGGCGGTCATCGTGACCCTGCTGCCGTGGGACTCGCTGGAGCCGGGGCAGAGCCCGTACGTGGCCGTCCTGGACTCGATCGGCATCCCGGCGGCCGGTCAGATCATGAACATCGTGGTCTTCGTGGCGCTGCTCTCGGCCCTCAACGCCAACCTGTACGGGTCCTCGCGGATGGTGTTCTCGCTGGCCGAGCGGGGCGAGGCGCCCAAGGGGCTGCTGCGGGTCTCGGGCGGCGGGGTGCCGCGGCGGGCGGTGTTCGCCTCGGTGGCGTTCGGGTTCGTCTCGGTGGTGCTGAACCTGCTGTGGCCGGACACGGTCTTCCTCTACATGCTCAACGCGGTCGGCGCGGTGCTGCTGTTCGTGTGGGCGCTGATCGCGGTCTCGCAGTTGCGGCTGCGGCGCGTGCTGGAGCGGGAGATGCCGGAGCGGCTGACGCTGCGGATGTGGCTGTTCCCGTACCTGACCTGGGCGGCGCTGGTCGGGATGGCCGTGGTGCTGGTCCTGATGTTGTTCGACGACTCGGCGCGGCCGCAGTTGCTGTGGTCGACGGGCGCGGCCGCCGCGGTGCTGGTCGTGGCGGGGGTGCGGGAGCTGCGGGCCCGGCGGGCCTGACGCCCCTCCTCGCCGTACGCGGAACAGGCCCGGGACCGGTGTCCCGGGCCTGTTCCGTCTCCGCGCGGGGGTGATCACGTCCTGTGAGGCGAGTGTCCGCATGATGGACGTCGGATGTCCGCTTATCGGACGATCGGCAGACTGGACGCCCTCCCGTCCCCGCACCGGACAAGGCACCACCCCCATGAGTCAGAGCACCCTGAACCCGTCCGACCGGCAGTCGCCGCCGACCGAACCGGGGTCCTCCCCCCTCGGCAACGGCCTCAAGCAGCGCCACCTCTCGATGATCGCCCTCGGCGGGGTCATCGGCGCCGGGCTCTTCGTGGGCTCCGGGGCCGGCATCGCGGCCGCGGGCCCGTCGATCGTGATCGCGTACGCCGCGTCCGGGATCCTCGTGATGTTCGTGATGCGGATGCTCGGCGAGATGTCCGCCGCCAACCCCGCCTCCGGCTCCTTCTCCGTGCACGCCGACCGCGCCATCGGCCCGTGGGCGGGCTTCACGGCAGGCTGGATGTTCTGGACCCTGCTGTGCGTGGGCGTGGCCATCGAGGCGATCGGCGCGGCGCACATCATGACGGGCTGGTTCCCGGGCACCCCCTCGTGGATGTGGGTGCTGGTGTTCATGGCGCTCTTCTGCGGGGCCAACCTGGCGGCGGTCTCCCACTTCGGCGAGTTCGAGTTCTGGTTCGCCGCCCTCAAGATCGGCGCGATCGCGCTGTTCCTGGGCCTGGGCGTGCTCGCCGTCCTGGGTCTGCTGCCCGGGACCTCCTCCCCCGGCTCCGCGAACCTGCTCCACGACGGCGGCTTCCTTCCCAACGGCACGGACGGCCTGCTGGTCGGCCTGCTCGCCTCGGTCGTCGCGTACGGCGGCCTGGAGACGGTGACCATCGCGGCGGCCGAGTCGGACAACCCCGTCAAGGGCGTCGCCCGGGCCGTGAAGACCACCATGTGGCGGATCGCGATCGTCTACGTCGGCTCGATGCTGGTCATCGTCACCCTGCTGCCGTGGAACGACCCGGCGGTGGCCGAGGACGGCCCGTACGCCGCGACCCTGGACCACCTGGGCATCCCCGCGGCCGGCGAGATCATGAACGTGGTCATCCTGATCGCGCTGCTCTCCGCGATGAACGCCAACATCTACGGCTCCTCGCGCATGGCCTACTCGCTGGTCGCCCGGGGGCAGGGCCCCAAGGCGCTCGGCAAGGCCTCCGGCGGCGTGCCGCGGCGCGCGGTGCTCGCCTCCTCGGGCTTCGGCTTCGTCACCGTGCTGCTGTCCTACTGGTACCCGGACACCCTGTTCGCCTGGCTGCTCAACATGGTCGGCGGCGTGATCCTGGTCGTCTGGGGCTTCATCGCCGTCTCCCAGTTCGTGCTGCGCCGCCGGCTGGAGCGGGAGGCCCCCGAGCGGCTGGTCGTGCGGATGTGGGGCTTCCCGTACCTGACCTGGGTGGCACTGGCCGGGGTCGTCGGCGTGCTGGCGCTGATGGTCCGCGGTGACGACACCCGGATCCAGGTCCTCTTCACCGGCGGACTGACCGTCGCACTCGCGGTCGCCGGATACGTGATGCAGCGTCGGGCCGGGTCGCGCGCGACGGCCTGACCCTGCGCCACTTTCCCGCCCCACCACTCCTCCACCGCCGTTCCACCCCTGCTCCACCCCTGGTCGAAGGCCGGGTTCATGCGATCGCATGGGCCCGGCTTTCGGCGTTCCGGCGGGCTTGACAAGAGAGGCGACCCTTACTCGTCGTCAGGAATAGATACTGCTAGCGTGCAGTTGCGCATTGATTGCAATAACTGTCGCACCATGAGCGGTTGGCACGCTGAGGGGACCGGATACACGCATGGCCATCTACACGCTTCCTGAGCTTCCGTACGACTACGCGGCGCTGGAGCCGGTGATCAATCCGCAGATCATCGAGCTGCACCACGACAAGCACCACGCGGCCTACGTCACCGGGGCCAACAACACGCTGGAGCAGCTGGCGGAGGCGCGCGACAAGGAGAACTGGGGCGCGCTGAACGGGCTGGAGAAGAACCTCGCGTTCCACCTCTCCGGCCACATCCTGCACAGCATCTACTGGCACAACATGGCCAGCCCGAAGACCGGCGAGGGCGGCGGCGAGCCGACCGCGGCCGACGGTCTGGGCGACCTCACCGACGCGATCACCGAGTCGTTCGGCTCCTTCGCGAAGTTCAAGAAGCAGCTGACCTTCGCCGCTTCCGCCACGCAGGGCTCCGGCTGGGGCGTGCTGGCGTACGAGCCCATCAGCGGCCGGCTGATCGTGGAGCAGGTCTACGACCACCAGGGCAACGTCGGCCAGGCCTCCGTGCCGGTCCTCGTGTTCGACGCCTGGGAGCACGCCTTCTACCTTCAGTACAAGAACCAGAAGGTGGACTTCATCGAGGCCATGTGGAACGTCGTCAACTGGCAGGACGTCTCCCAGCGCTACGCCGACGCCAAGGCCAACACCCCGCTGCTGATCCCCGCCAAGGGCTGATCGGCGCCACCGTCCCGTCCGCCTCGTGATCGTCTTCTCAACCTTCGCGTGCGGGCGTGTCCAACGGAAGGCCCCCGCGAGGACGTGACTCGCGGGGGCCTTCTGTGGTCTCGGGCCGGCGGACCGGCCGGGTACCGCTCTCGGACTACTCGAAGGACGGGCCCTTGTCGCGGGTCCGCTTGATCTCGAAGAAGCCCGGCGTGGAGGCGACGAGCAGGGTGCCGTCCCACAGGCGGGCGGCGTCCTCGCCGCGCGGGGCGGGCGTGACGACCGGACCGAAGAAGGCGACGTCCTTGCCGTTGTCGCCGGGCACGGAGATCACCGGGGTGCCGACCTCCTGGCCGACCCGGTTGATGCCCTCGTTGTGCGAGGCGCGCAGGGCCTCGTCGTACTCGTCGGAGGTTCCGTACGCGGCCAGCTCCACCGGGAGACCGACCTCGGCCAGCGCCTCGGCGATCACCTCGGGGGTGTTGCCGCGGCCCTCGTTGTGGATGCGGGTGCCGAGCGCCGTGTAGAGCTTGCCGGTCAGCTCGGAGCCGTGCTTCTGCTGCGCCGCTATGACCACGCGGACCGGGATCCAGGCCTCGGGGCCGAGGAGCTTGCGGTAGGACTCGGGCAGCTCGTCCAGCTTGTTCTCGTTGAGCACGCCGAGGCTCATCACGTGCCAGCGGACCTCGACGTCGCGCACCTTCTCGACTTCGAGCATCCAGCGGGACGTCATCCAGGCCCAGGGGCAGAGCGGGTCGAACCAGAAATCGACCGGGGTCTTCTCGCGCACCTGCGTGTCGGGCATGTCTCTCCTCAAGTCACATAAAGGCGTCTCTGGTCGTGTTCCCCCTCGCCAACCAGCCCGGGGCCCCCCGCATTCCCCCCGTGCGAGGATTCGACGGAAGACGACGATCACGCACGAAGGAGTGCACGTGCCCGGAGAGAATCTGTCCCGTGACGAGGCCCGCGAACGGGCCGCACTGTTGTCCGTCGACGGGTACGAGGTGGTCCTGGACCTGCGGTCGGCGGTGGACGAGGCCGAGCCGGCCGAGGGCCCCCGGACCTTCCGCTCGGTGACGACGATCCGCTTCCGGGCCGCCGCCGGCGCCACCACGTTCGCGGACCTGATCGCCCCCTCGGTGAACGCCGTGACCCTGAACGGGACCGAGCTGGACACCGCCGCCGTATTCGACGGCTCCCGGATCGCCCTGGAGGCGCTGGCCGCCGAGAACGTCCTGGTCGTGGACGCGAACTGCGCCTACAGCCGGACCGGCGAGGGCATGCACCGCTTCGTCGACCCCGAGGACGGCGAGGTCTACCTGTACACCCAGTACGAGCCGGCGGACGCCCGGCGGGTGTACGCGAACTTCGAACAGCCCGACCTGAAGGCCCCGTACCGCTTCGAGGTGACCGCGCCCGAGGGCTGGCAGGTGTGGAGCAACGGCGTCGAGGAGTCCCGCGAGGGGCTGACCCGCCGGTTCGCCGAGACCGCGCCGATCTCCACGTACATCACCTGCGTGGTGGCCGGTCCGTACCACTACGTGACGGACACCTACACGCGCGGGGACCTGACGATCCCGCTCGGCGCGATGTGCCGCAAGGGGCTCGCGAAGCACTTCGACGCGGACGACGTCTTCCTGGTCACCAAGCAGGGCTTCGACCTGTTCCACGAGCTGTTCGACTACCCGTACCCCTTCGGGAAGTACGACCAGGCCTTCGTGCCCGAGTACAACCTCGGCGCGATGGAGAACCCGGGGATGGTGACCTTCCGGGAGGAGTACATCTTCCGCGGGAAGGTCACGCAGGCCTCGTACGAGCGCCGCGCGAACGTCATCCTGCACGAGATGGCGCACATGTGGTTCGGCGACCTCGTCACGATGAAGTGGTGGGACGACCTGTGGCTCAAGGAGTCCTTCGCGGACTTCATGGGCTCCTTCGCGCTCGTCGAGGCCACCCGCTTCGACCAGGCGTGGGTCACCTTCGCCAACCACCGCAAGGCGTGGGCCTACCGGGCCGACCAGCTGCCGTCCACGCACCCGATCACGGCCGACATCCGTGACCTGGAGGACGCGAAGCTGAACTTCGACGGGATCACCTACGCCAAGGGCGCGGCGGTCCTCAAGCAGCTCGTGGCGTACGTGGGCCGGGAGGCGTTCCTGGAGGGCGCGCGGCGCTACTTCAAGGCGAACGCGTACGGGAACACCACCCTGGACGACCTGCTGTCGGTGCTCGGCGAGGTCTCCGGGCGGGACATGGCCGAATGGTCGCGGGCCTGGCTCCAGACGGCCGGCGTGAACGCGCTGACGCCGGTGGTGACCCACGACGCGGGCGGCCGGATCACCGAACTCGCGGTGGTGCAGGAGGGCGACGAGCTCAGGCCGCACCGGGTCGCGGTGGGCCTGTACCGGATCGAGGACGGCGCCCTGGTGCGCTTCGCGCGCGCCGAGACGGACGTGGCGGGCGCGCGGACGGCCGTGGCCGAACTCGCCGGGCAGGAGCGGCCCGACCTGGTGCTGGTCAACGACGAGGACCTCACCTACTGCAAGATCCGCTTCGACGAGCGCTCGCTGTCCACGCTGCGCTCGCACCTGGGCAGCCTGACCGACCCGCTGGCGCGGGCCCTGTGCTGGTCGGCGCTGTGGAACCTGACCCGCGACGGGCTGATGCCCGCCCGGGACTTCGTGTCCCTGGTCCTGGCGCACGCGGGGCGCGAGACGGACGTCGGCGTGCTCCAGCAGTTGCACGCGCAGGCCCTGTCGGCGGTCTCCCACTACGCGGCGGCGGACTGGCGCGAGCAGGGCGGCCGGGTCCTGTCGGCCGTCGCGCTCCAGGAGCTGCGGATGGCCGAGCCCGGCTCGGAGTCCCAGTTGACGTGGGCCCGGTTCTTCGCGGCGGGCGCGGCGACCGAGGGCGACTTCCAGTTGCTGCTGGGGCTGATGGACGGTTCGGCACGGATCGACGGGCTGGATGTGGACCAGGAGCTGCGCTGGGACTTCCTGCTGCCGCTGGCGGCGCACGGGGCGGTGGACGAGGCGGCCCTGACCGCGGAACTCGCCCGCGACGACACGGCGTCGGGCAAGCGGCACCAGGTCCGGTGCCTGGCGGCGCGCCCGTCGGCCGCGGTCAAGGACCAGGCGTGGGCCGCGGTCGTGGAATCGGACGCGCTGTCGAACGCGTTGGTCGAGGCGACCATCTCCGGTTCCCAGCAGTCCTCGCAGCGGGGGCTGTTGGCCCCGTACGTGGGTCGCTACTTCGAGGCCATCGAGCGGGTGTGGGCCGACCGGTCGATCCAGATCGGCATGCACGTGGTGAAGGGGATGTACCCGTCCCTCCAGGACTCGCAGAGCACGGTCGACGCCACCGACGCGTGGCTGGCCGCGCACGAGTCGGCCCCGCCGGCGCTGCGCCGACTGGTGCTGGAGTCCCGCGACGACCTGGCCCGGGCCCTGCGCGCCCAGACCTGCGACGCGGCGGCGACGGCCTAGCCTCCGACGCCCCGGAGCCCGCGCCCGTCTCGTACGCGAGGCGGGCGCGGGCCGGTCGGGGGCCGGTCGGCGGGCGCGGGCCGGCGGGCCGGGTCCGCGCAGGTGAACGGCCTCGGACGAACGGCGCTATCGGCAGTCGAACGCCCGTACTTTAGTGCGGTGTTGTCCCGATTTGTCGACGGGACTGTAACAAGGGTTAGCGGGCCCCCGCCCTGCGGGAATCTCCGGCACATGAACCACAACACGCCCCTCCCCCTCGCCCACCTCACCGGCAGCCGCCCCCGCGTGCTCACCCTCGCGCAGCTCCGCGAGCACGGCGTCAGCGCCTCCGACGCCGCCGGGCGACCCTGGCGGCAGATCCTGCCCGGGGTGTTCCTGCTCCACTCCGGCACCGCGACCAGCGAGGAGCGGCTGCACGCGGCGCTGCTGTACGCGGGCCGGCGCGGATCCGGCGAGGCCATGATCACCGGGATGGCGGCCCTGGCGCTGTACCGGTTCACCTCCGCTCCCCCGCTCGCCGGACTCCCGCACATCGACGTGCTCGTGCCCGGCACCCGCCGACTGCGCTCCACCGGCGACGTGCGGATCCTGCGCTCCCACACCCCGCCCCGGTCGCAGGAGGTGGCCGGCATCCCCCTGGCCCCCGTCGCCCGGGCCGTCGCCGACGCCGTCGCCCGGATCTCCGACGCCGGGGTCGTGCGCCGCCTGCTGAGCGAGGCGGTGCGCAGCGGGCACTGCGAACCCGCCGCCGTCGTCCGGGAGCTGACCGTGGCCCGGCTGCTGAACCGTCCCCACGTCGTCGACGCCGTCGAGTCCCTGCTCGCCGAGGGCCGGGCCATCGCCGAGGACCGGCTGTACCAGCTCGTCCGGGGCCACGACCTCCCCGAGCCCGTCTGGAACGTGGACCTGCGCCTGCCCGGCGGCCCGCACCTCGGCGGGGTCGACGCGTACTGGCCCGAGCAGGCCGTCGCCATCGAGATCGACACCCGCGCCCCGCGCCAGGACGAGGACGAGGAGTGGTCGGAGTGCGTCCGCAAGCGCGAGACGCTGGAGCGGCTCGGGGTGACCGTCCTGCACCTCACCCCCCGCAAGCTCCGCGACTGGCCCGAGCAGCAGGCCTCGGTGGTCCGGACGGCGCTGACGGCGTCGGGCGACCGCGAACCCGCGGCCTACCTGGTCGTCCTCCCCCGGTGAGCCCCGAGCGCCCGAGCGCCCGCGCCCCGGACGGCGGCCGGTTCCGGGCCTGCGATCGATCCCGGGACGGCGACCGCGCCCCGGACGCGGAACCGCCGGCCGGGCCGGCCGGTCACGTACTCTCGCAGGGTTGGCGAGGGGCGGCGGGAGACGAGGGCATGACGACACGGACCGGCGCGGACCCGCGCCCGCTGACCGGGGAACCGGTCTCCCTCGACCTGCTGAACACCCGCTGGGTCCAGGACGGGGAACCCGTGGACCTCTTCGCGGGCGCCGCCGGACTGTCCCGGGTCGAAGGGCTCGCGGTCTGGCTGGAGAGCGTCGGCCTGGCCGACCGTTCCCGGGCCGACGCCGCGACCCTCGTCCACCTGCTGACCGCCCGCGAGGCCCTGGCACGGGCCGTCGCGGATCCGGCCGACGCGAGCGCGCGGGCCCTGCTCGACGCCGTGTTGGAGCACGGCCGGATCCGGATCACCTTCACCGCCGAAGGCGCTGGCGAGTGCGCCGAGTTCGCCGATCCGACCTGGGGTCCGGCCTGGATCGCGGTCCGCGGCCACCTGGAGCTCCTGGGCACCGCCCCGGACCGGATCCGCGTGTGCGCCTCGCCGACGTGCGGGCTGCACTTCCACGACGTCTCGCGCGACGGCACCCGACGGTGGTGCTCGACGGCGTGCGGCGACCACGCCGAAGGCCCGCGACACAACGCGCGCACGCGCGAGCGCTGAACGCTCGAAAGTTGTCACACCTGTCCCACGGCTGAAGTCCGTCGTGATGCCGACATGCGACCGGTAAGTCGATAAATCCACTCTCCGACCCCTGCGAGTCGCCCCGCTATGCCCCGGTCCGGGCCTCTTGGCGGGTTCCCCGCGCCGGCGGGAGTCCGCCATGTCAGGTCTCGGTCAATGACAACACTCCCCAAACAGCTGTCACTTGCGCAAAGCTGACCGGTCATCCGGCACCGAAATCCGGACCGTATCTTTCACTTAGCCAGGGATGCTGATGACCCTCGAATCCCCCAGCTCCACGCCCGGGGCCATACCCGGCGCCAGACGCGTCGCCCGCGTCGCGGCCGCCGCAGGCCTGGTGGCCGCGCTCTGCGCGACCGGAGCCGTTCCCGTCTTCGCCGCGACGGGAGCCACTGACCCCGGCTCCTCCGCGCCGGTCAAGTCCGCGGACCAGAAGCTCGGTTCGGCCGACGCCGAACTGCTCCAGGAGGCCAAGGCCAAGGGTGACAAGAACGTCACCGTCATGGTCGCGACCGCCCCGGGCGAGACCAAGCAGGTCGCTCAGCAGCTCGACGCCGTCCAGGGCGCCTCGGTGGGCCGGACGTACGACAAGCTCGGCTACGTGCGCGCCACCCTGCCGACCGACAAGGCCGAGGCCGCGCTGAAGGCGGCCGGCAAGCTGTCCTCGGTGCACGGCATCGACCTGCGGCACGAGATCCAGCTCCCGGACCCGCGTCCCGACGCGGGCAAGGAGGCCGGCAAGGCCAAGAAGACCGCGGCCGAGACCTACCCGGCGCCGGGCAAGGACACCCCCGCGAAGAACCCGTACAACCCGTCCTTCGAGACCGGCGCGGTGGACTTCGTCAAGAAGAACCCGAAGGCCGACGGCCGCGGCGTGACCATCGGCATCATGGACTCGGGTGTCGACCTCGGCCACCCGGCCCTGCAGAAGACCACCACCGGCGAGCGCAAGATCGTCGACTGGGTCACGGCGACCGACCCGATCACGGACAACGACGCCACATGGCGCGCCCAGATCACCCCGGTCACCCCCGCCGGCGGCAGCTTCACCGCGGGCGGCCAGAGCTGGAAGGCCCCCGAGGGCACCTTCCAGTGGAGCCGCTTCAGCGAGTCGATCACCGCGACCGGCGACGCCAAGGGCGACGTCAACCGCGACGGCGACACCACCGACCGGTTCGGCCTGCTCTACGACCCGGTCGCCGGGACCGTCCGCGTCGACACCGACCAGGACGGCGACTTCACGAACAACGAGCCGATGAAGCCGTACAAGGACGGCTACCAGATCGGCTACTTCGGCACGGACAACCCGGCGACCGAGATCGCCGAGCGCATCCCGTTCGTGATCGAGATCCGCAAGGACGTCCCGATGGACCCGCTGGGCGGTGACTGGGTCGGCAAGAAGGCCGACTTCGTCAACGTCGGCATCATCGAGTCCGAGCACGGCACGCACGTCGCCGGCATCACCGCCGCCAACAGCCTCTTCGGCGGCAAGATGAACGGCGAGGCGCCCGGCGCCAAGCTGGTCTCCTCGCGCGCCTGCTCCTGGTCGGGCGGCTGCACCAACATCGCGCTGACCGAGGGCATGATCGACCTCGTCGTCAACCGCGGCGTGGACATCGTCAACATGTCGATCGGCGGCCTGCCGGCGCTGAACGACGGCAACAACGCGCGCTCCGAGCTCTACAAGAACCTCATCGACACCTACGGTGTCCAGCTCGTCATCTCGGCGGGCAACGAGGGCCCCGGTGTCAACACCATCGGCGACCCCGGTCTCGCGGACAAGGTCATCTCCGTGGGTGCCGCCGTCTCCAAGGACACCTGGGCGGCCAACTACGGCTCCGGCGTGAGCAAGAAGTACAACATGTTCCCGTTCTCCTCGCGCGGTCCGCGTGAGGACGGCGGCTTCACGCCGACCATCACCGCGCCCGGCGCGGCGATCAACACCATCCAGACCTGGCTGCCGGGCGCGCCCGTGGCCGAGGCCGGATACGCCCTGCCCGCCGGTTACGGCATGCTCCAGGGCACCTCGATGTCCTCGCCGCAGGCGGCGGGCGCGAGCGCCCTGCTCATCTCGGCCGCCAAGCAGCAGCACATCGCGCTGACCCCGGCGGGCCTGCGGGTGGCGCTCACCAGCACCGCGAAGAAGATCGCCGACGTCCCGGCGCACGCCCAGGGCTCCGGTCTGATCGACGTCGTCGGCGCGTGGGAGTCCATCCAGCGCAACGCCAAGGCCGAGGAGTTCACGGTCAAGGCCCCGGTCGACACCGCGATCGACCAGTTCCTGAAGACCCCGGGCTTCGGCACCGGCCTCTACGACCGCGAGGGCGGTCTGAAGGTCGGCCAGAAGAAGGTCTACGACGTCGTCGTCACCCGCACCACGGGCGTCAAGTACGGCACGCGGCACGACCTGACCTGGCGCAACAACGACGGGACCTTCAAGGTCATCGGCGGCTACGACTACGTCACGCTGCCGCTGAACAAGCCCGTCACCATCAAGGTCGAGGCCAACGCCAAGTCGGCCGGCGTCCACAGCGGCATCCTGCAGCTCGACGACCCGACCACCGAGGGCATCGACAAGCAGATCCTCACCACGGTCGTCGCCGCCACCCCGCTGGCGAAGCCGTCCTTCACGCTGTCGGACACCTCCTCGGTGCAGCGCAACAGCCACAAGTCGTACTTCGTGACGGTCCCGCAGGGCGCCAAGACCCTTGAGGTCGCCCTGGGCGGTCTGAAGGACGGCAGCCAGACGCGCTTCATCTCGATCCACCCGTACGGCGTGGGCGTCGAGGACAGCGCGACGACCCAGTGCTACCCGAACTACAACAACCCGGCGAACACCTGCCGCCCCGACCTGCGGTCGTACGCCGACCCGCAGCCCGGTGTGTGGGAGATCGAGGTCGAGTCGCGCCGTACGTCGCCGCTGCTCGACAACCCGTACAAGCTGGACGTCTCCGTCCTCGGCGCGGTCTTCGACCCGGCCGTCAAGGTGCTGCCCGAGGTCAAGCAGGGCACCCCGGCGCCGGTCCAGCTGACCGTCAAGAACGAGGCCGCGGCCATCTCCGGCGGCAAGCTCCAGGGCGGCCCGCTCGGTTCCGCGAAGGTCGCCAAGCCGACCATCGCCAACGGTGAGACCCAGACCAGCGAGGTCACGATCGGCGAGGGCGTCTCCCGCCTCGACGTCGCGATCGGCAAGGTCTCCGACACCGGCGCGGACCTCGACCTCGAGGTCTACAAGGACGGCGTCAAGGTCGGCACCTCCGCCGACGGCGACTCCGAGGAGGCCGTGAGCCTGGTCAACCCGGCCGCCGGCACCTACTCCGTGAAGGTCATCGGCTACGCGATCCCGGCCGGTACCACCACGTACGACTACCGCGACGTGTTCTTCTCGGCCGCCCTGGGCTCCGTCCAGGTCGACGAGGCCGCCGCGGTGAACCTCGCCACCGGCGCCACCGCGCAGGTCTCGGCGAACGTCCTGGTCAACAGCGCGGCCCCCGAGGGCCGTCAGTTCTTCGGCCAGGTCAAGCTGCTCAACGCCCGCGGCACCGCCGCCGGCACCGGCAGCGTGCAGATCGAGAAGGTCCTGCCGTAACCCCGTAGGACCCTGAAGAAGAGGGGGCGGTGCTCTGACGAGCACCGCCCCCTCCTCGTTCCGCCTCGTCCCCCTCGGTCCTACCGGCCCAGCGACCTCAGGTCGGCGGCGTAGGTGCCGAGCGCGTGCGCGATCACGTTCCGGGTGGTCTTCTTGACGTGCTCGTGGTCCAGGTCCAGGCGGACCGTCACCTCGCCCCCGGCGGCCGACGCGGCGAGCGCCTCACCGTCGGCCAGGCTGATGCCCGCGCTCGGTACGAATCCCTCGGCGGGCGAGGAGAAGGTGCCGCGCACCGGGGTGCCCGCCGGCCGGGGTGGACCGGGTGAAGGTGAAGGCGCAGGACGGATGTGGCGACGGAGACGGCCGCGAGGGCGGCCGGCGCCGGTATGGACCGGTGGCGGTGGCGGGTGGCTCGCACGATGGTTCTCCCCGAGTCAGTCGTTTCGATGTCCGATACGCCGTGTCCGGACAACGGTCACGGCCGGATCGGACGCCAATCGGCTCTGAACTGGGTAAACGGGCCTTTCGGGGTGGTGCAACACACCCGCCACGGAGTTGTCACGGGGGTTCACGTTCAGGACACCGTCCGCACCTCGGACAATGGATTGGACAAGGCTCGTGGGGTCGAACGCATGATGGCTCCACGCGCGCCCGCGTCGTACGTACCAAAAGGAGTCACCGTGAGGGTCGGAATCGTCGGAGCCACCGGACAGGTCGGCGGAGTCATGCGCGGCATCCTCGCCGAGCGCAAGTTCCCGGTGGACGAGCTGCGGCTGTTCGCCTCGGCCCGTTCGGCCGGTTCGACGCTGGAGTGGCAGGGCCGCGAGATCACCATCGAGGACGCCTCCACGGCCGACTACTCGGGCCTGGACATCGTGCTCTTCTCCGCCGGTGGCGCCACCTCCAAGGCCCTCGCCGAGAAGGTCGCCTCCCAGGGTGCCGTCGTGATCGACAACTCCTCGGCCTGGCGCAAGGACCCCGAGGTCCCCCTCGTCGTCTCCGAGGTCAACCCGCACGCGATCAAGGACCGCCCCAAGGGCATCATCGCGAACCCGAACTGCACCACCATGGCCGCGATGCCCGTGCTGCGCCCCCTGCACGACGAGGCCGGCCTGACCGCGCTGATCGCCACCACCTACCAGGCCGTCTCCGGCTCGGGCGTCGCGGGCGTCGCGGAGCTCGACGGCCAGGTCAAGGCCGTCGCGGGCGAGGCCACCGCGCTGGTGCACGACGGCGAGGCCGTGACCTTCCCCGAGCCGGGGGTCTACAAGCGTCCGATCGCCTTCAACGTGCTGCCGCTCGCGGGCTCGATCGTCGACGACGGCTCCTTCGAGACCGACGAGGAGCAGAAGCTCCGCAACGAGTCCCGCAAGATCCTCGAACTCCCGGAGCTCAAGGTCTCGGGCACCTGCGTGCGCGTGCCGGTCTTCTCCGGCCACTCGCTCCAGGTCAACGTCCGCTTCGCGCGGCCGCTGAGCGTGGAGCGCGCCTACGAGCTGCTGGCGGACGCCCCGGGCGTCGAGCTCTCCGAGATCCCGACCCCGCTCCAGGCCGCGGGCAAGGACGCCTCGTACGTGGGTCGCATCCGCACCGACGAGACGGCCGAGAACGGCCTGGCGCTGTTCCTCTCGAACGACAACCTCCGCAAGGGCGCGGCGCTGAACGCCGTCCAGATCGCGGAGCTGGTCGCCGAGGAGCTGCGCGGCTGACCCGCCCGCCCCGCCGTACGCCTCCGGCCCGTCCCACCGTCCCGGTGGGGCGGGCCGGCGTCGTGTCCGCTCCTTCGTCGCATCGGAACGACCCCTTCCCGACCCGATTGTCACCACCCCGTCACAGCGCCGTCACCACGCCGACGCAGCCCCACCCGCCCCTCGGAAACCCCTTCCACCAGGGCTTTTGCATGATCTACATTTCATCTTGCCTCCCAGGGGGGGAGGTCAAGACAGCAGTCCTGGGGGACATCTTCATGAACGCCCGCACCACCTCTCGCCGCTTCCGCGTGCTCACCTGCACCGCCCTCGCCCTGGCCACCGGGATGATCACCGCCGGGCAGGCCCTCGCCTCCGAGCCGCCGGTCGTCCCCGGCAAGCCGTCCGCCGCGGCGCAGGCCGTCCCGCAGCCGGGTGGCGCCGTCGCCGCCCCGAAGGCCAAGACCGCCGCCAAGACCGCCGGCAAGGCCGCCGCGGCCGTCTCCCCGCGCCTGGACATCGACGGCAACGGCAAGGACGACTTCCTCCTGCGCAACGTGTGGGGCGGCTGGTCGGTGCGCTACGACTCCGGCACCACCGCCGCGTTCCCGATCGCCGGGGAGATCAAGAACGTCGACGAGCACAAGGAGGTCGTGCCGGTCGGCGACCTCGACGGGAACGGCAGCCCCGAGCTCCTGACCATCAACACCCTGGGCGGCATCCAGCTGCACACCGCGACCACGCAGGGCAGCACGCCGACCGGCTGGGCCTCCGGCGGCTGGCACGTGTTCAACAAGGTGGCGGGTGCGGGCGACCTGACCGGCGACGGCCACCCGGACCTGCTGGCCCGTACGACCAAGGGGCAGCTCTTCCTCTACCCGGGCACCGGCAAGGCGGACACGACCAGCCCGTACGCGGACCCGATCGAGGTCACGGGCAACCAGTGGAACTTCGTCAACCTCGTCACGGGCTACGACTTCGACAAGGACGGCCTGGCCGACCTGATCATCCGGTCCTCGGACGGCCTGCTGTACTTCCTGCCCTCCACCGGCAAGACCGACGCCCCGTTCGGTGCGGCCGTTCCGATCGGCCACGGCTGGCAGGAGTTCGACCAGGTCCTCGCCCAAGGCGACAAGGACGGCAACGTCCGGCTCCTGGCCCGCAAGAACGACGGCGGCGCGTTGGTCTACACGAGCCTGGGCAACGGCAAGCTGGACCAGACCGGCGTCTACCCCCTGGAGTTCCCGCACTTCCTCGGCTTCGCCGGTGACGACTCCCCGAACGGTGCCTACGGCAAGAAGAGCCTGATCGCCCGTGACGCCGGCGGCTCCATGTCGGCGTACCGCTCCAGCGGCCGCAACCGCTTCGAGGGGCCGACCGGTTACTACGCGTTCAGCCAGATCCCGAGCAGCACCGACACCCTGATCCACACCTCGGGACTCGGCACCAACCCGAACGGCAACGTCCTCAAGATCACCGCCGGTGGTCAGCTGTGGGCGCTGCACGAGAAGGGCGATGTGAACCTGGGCTCCGGCTGGGGCATCTACAACACCGTCATCGGCGTCGGCGACCTGACCGGGGACGGCCGCGGCGACCTGCTGGCCCGCGAGAAGGGCGGCGACCTGTACCTGTACCCGGGTCGCGGCACCGGCACCGGCTTCTACAACCGCCTCAAGGTCGGCAGCAGCTGGAACTCCCTGGACCGGATCACCGGGGCCGGCGACATGACCGGCGACGGCATCCCCGACCTGGTCGGCCGCGGCACCGACGGTCGCCTGTGGCTGTACCAGGGCACCCACGACACGGCCGTGCCGTTCGCGCAGCCGGTCCAGGTCGGCAGCGGTTGGAAGGACATGACCGCGATCGTCTCCCCCGGCGACCTGAACGCCGACGGCCTGTCCGACCTGGTCGCCCGCGACTCCCAGGGCAAGCTCTGGCTGTACACGGCGAGCGGCCTCACCCCGACCGTCCCCGATGCCACCTTCGAGCCCCGGACCGCCCTGGGCTCGGGCTGGAACCAGTTCACCGACCTGATCTGATCCGGTCGCGTCCCCCCACCGCGGGCGACGCCCCGGTGCCCCCCTCGCCGCGCCCCATCGGATTCCTCCGGTGGGGCGCGGTGCCGTGCCGGGGCGAAACCCCCCAAAGGGGATGCCGCGTTCGCCCGTGGATGAGTCCGGGGCGGTTGCGCCGCCCGCGTGGAAGGATGGCGGGGCAACGACCATCGAAGGAGATGAACGCGTGCCTGGCACGAACCTGACCCGTGAAGAGGCCCAGCAGCGAGCGAAGCTGCTGACCGTCGACTCGTACGAGATCGAACTCGATCTCAGCGGTGCGCAGGAGGGCGGCACCTACCCCTCCGTGACCACCGTGCGGTTCGACTCCGCCGAGGCGGGCGCCGAGACCTTCATCGACCTGGTCGCGCCGGCCGTGCACGAGGTCGTGCTGAACGGCAGGGCACTGGACGTGGCCGCGGTCTTCCGGGACTCCCGGATCGCGCTGGACCACCTCGTCGCCGGGGCGAACGAGCTGCGTGTCGTCGCGGACTGCGCCTACACCAACACCGGTGAGGGCCTGCACCGCTTCGTCGACCCCGTCGACCAGCAGGCCTACCTGTACACCCAGTTCGAGGTGCCGGACGCGCGGCGGGTCTTCGCCAGCTTCGAGCAGCCCGACCTGAAGGCGACGTTCCGGTTCACCGTGACGGCCCCCGAGGGCTGGACGGTCGTCTCGAACTCCCCGCGGGAGATTCCCGAGGGGGCGGAGGCCGCGGACGTCAAGGACGACGTCTGGCGCTTCGAGCCGACCCCGCGGATCTCCTCGTACATCACCGCGCTGATCGTCGGTCCGTACCACGCCGTCCACAGCTCGTACGAGGGTCCGGACGGGCAGTCGGTGCCGCTCGGCATCTACTGCCGGCCCTCGCTCGCCGAGTTCCTCGACGCGGACGCGATCTTCGACGTCACGCGGCAGGGCTTCGACTGGTTCCAGGAGAAGTTCGCGTACGACTACCCCTTCGCGAAGTACGACCAGCTCTTCGTGCCGGAGTTCAACGCGGGCGCGATGGAGAACGCGGGCGCGGTCACCATCCGCGACCAGTACGTCTTCCGCTCGAAGGTGACGGACGCGGCGTACGAGGTGCGCGCCGAGACCATCCTGCACGAGCTCGCGCACATGTGGTTCGGCGACCTGGTCACCATGGAGTGGTGGAACGACCTGTGGCTGAACGAGTCGTTCGCGACGTACACCTCGATCGCCTGCCAGGCGTACGCCGAGGGTTCGAAGTGGCCGCACGCGTGGACCACGTTCGCGAACTCCATGAAGACGTGGGCGTACCGGCAGGACCAGCTGCCGTCCACGCACCCGATCATGGCGGACATCCGTGACCTGGACGACGTGCTCGTCAACTTCGACGGGATCACGTACGCCAAGGGCGCGTCGGTGCTCAAGCAGCTCGTCGCCTACGTCGGCATGGACGCCTTCTTCAAGGGCGTGCAGGCGTACTTCAAGGCGCACGCGTTCGGGAACACGCGCCTGTCCGACCTGCTGGGCGCGCTGGAGGAGACCTCCGGCCGCGACCTGACCGCCTGGTCGAAGGCGTGGCTGGAGACCGCCGGCATCAACATCCTGCGTCCGGAGGTCGAGACCGACGCGCAGGGCGTCATCACCGCCTTCGCCGTCCGCCAGGAGGCACCCGCGCTGCCCGCCGGCGCCAAGGGCGAGCCGGTGCTGCGCCCGCACCGGATCGCGGTCGGCCTGTACGACCTGCGCGACGGCCTGCTGGTCCGCTCGGACCGGATCGAGCTGGACATCGACGGCGAACTGACGGCGGTGCCGGAGCTGGTGGGCCGCGCCCGCCCGACCGTGGTGCTGCTCAACGACGACGACCTGTCCTACGCGAAGGTCCGCCTGGACGAGATCTCGCTGGCCAACGTCACCGCGCACCTGGGCGACTTCACCGAGTCGCTGCCGCGCGCGCTGTGCTGGGCCTCGGCGTGGGACATGACGCGGGACGGCGAACTGGCCACCCGCGACTACCTGGCGCTGGTGCTGTCGGGCATCGGCAAGGAGTCGGACATCGGTGTGGTGCAGTCGCTGCACCGCCAGGTGAAGCTGGCCATCGACCTGTACGCCGACCCGGCCTGGCGCGAGCAGGGCCTGGCCGACTGGACCGAGGCCACGCTGGAGCACCTGCGTGCGGCCGCGCCGGGCAGCGACCACCAGCTGGCCTGGGCCCGTGCCTTCGCGGCGACGGCCCGGACCGAGGGACAGCTGACGTACCTGTCGGCGCTGCTGGACGGCTCCGCGGAGATCGAGGGCCTGGCGGTCGACACCGATCTGCGGTGGGCGTTCCTGGAGCGCCTGGTCACCACGGGCGTCCTCGACGAGCCGGCCATCGCGGCCGAGCTGGAGCGGGACGCCACCGCGGCGGGCGAGCGCCACGCGGCCACCGCCCGGGCGGCGCGTCCGACGGCGGAGGCCAAGGCGCAGGCATGGGCCTCGGTCGTCGAGGGCGACTCGCTGCCGAACGCGGTGCAGGAGGCGGTGATCGGCGGCTTCGTGCAGACCGACCAGCGCGAGCTCCTCGCCCCGTACACCGAGAAGTACTTCGCGGCGGTCAAGGAGGTCTGGGACACCCGGAGCCACGAGATCGCCCAGCAGATCGCGGTGGGCCTGTACCCGGCGCTCCAGGTCTCCGAGCAGACCCTGACGGCGACGGACGCCTGGCTGGCCTCGGCCGACCCGGGCGCGGGTCTGCGCCGGCTGGTCTCGGAGTCCCGCTCGGGTGTCGAGCGGGCGCTGAAGGCCCAGGCGGCGGACGCGGCCGCCGCGTCCTGACGGCGCGGGCCCGACCCGACGAGGGGCGTCCACGGTGCGCGACACGCGTACCGGGGGCGCCCCTCGCGCGTGGTCGCCGGGTCCCGGCGCCGGGGTCTCAGCCCGCCGCCGCTCTGAGCGCGGCCAGTACGTGGGCCAGCGCCGGCGCCGACGCGGAGCCGCGCCTCAGGGCCGCGACCACGTGCCGGGTGGGCCGGTCGTGGGCCAGGACCCGGACGGCGACGCCGCAGGCGCGGCCCGTCACCATGCGCGGGACGAGCGCCACGCCCATGCCGGCCTCGACCATGGCGAGGATGGCCGTCCAGCCCGACGCGGAGTGGGCCTGTTCGGGGACGAACCCGGCCGCCTCGCACGCGTTGCGGGTGATCTGCGACCAGGGCCCGCTGCCCCCGTAGATCCACCGGTCCCCGGACAGGTCGGCCAGCCGCACGGCCGGCGCGGCCGCCAGCGGGTGGTCGGGGGGCAGGGCCACGTCCAGCGGGTCCTCCAGCAGCGTGACCCGGGTGAAACGGGGGTCACGGGCGGTCGGGGCGTGGGCCGCGAGGGAGAGCGCCAGGTCGACGGCGCCGGCGGACAGCAGTTCGTACGATTCGGCGGCCTCGGTCTCCCGGACGCGCACCTCCACGCCGGGGTGGGTCCGGCGCAGGGCGGCGACGGCCGGGACGACGAGGACGGGCACGGCCGTGGAGAAGGCGCCGATCCGGACCTCGCCCGCGTCACCCGACAGGTAGCCGGCCAGGTCGGCGTCGGCTCGTTCGAGCTGGGCGAACACGGCCTCGGCGTGCCGCAGGACCAGGTGCGCTGCGTCGGTGAGCCGCACCCTGCGCCCCTGGGCCTCCAGCAGGGGGACCCCCAACTGCCGGGCGAGGTTGGTCAGCTGCTGCGAAACGGCCGAGGGCGTCATGTGCAGCGCCTCGGCCGTCGCGGTCACGGTGCCCCGGTCGGCCAGGGTCCGCAGGATCCGCAGCTTCTTGATGTCCCACTCGATCATGGGACCGAACCTACCGCCGGGCACCGAGGGCCACGCCGCCCAGGATCAGCGCCATGCAGAGGAGTTGGGCGGGTCCGGTCCGCTCGCCCAGCAGCAGCAGTCCGAGGCCGGCGACGCAGACGGGCTGGAGGTAGTACACGACGCCGGCGCGGGCGGCGCCGATCACCGCGACGGCCTTGTTCCAGGCGAAGAAGGCGACGGCGGAGGACATCACGCCGACGTACAGCAGCATGCCCCCGGCGGCGGGGGTGAGGGCGAAGCCGCCCTGGACGGACAGGGACACGGCGTACGCGGGCGCCAACATCAGTGCGCCGAGCACGAAGGTGGCGAACAGGAAGGCGAGTCCGCCCAGTTCGGCGGGCTTGCGCTTGAGCAGGGCGCTGTAGGTGGCGAAGGAGAGGGCGGCGCCGAACATCCACAGGTCGCCGGCGGTGAAGTCGAAGCCGAGCGAGCCGTCCCCGACGAGGAGCAGCACCCCGAAGGCAGCCAGCAGCATCCCGAGGACCCGGCGGGCTCCGAGTCGTTCGCCGCCGAGGCGGGCGTACAGGGCCATGATGACCGGCGAAGCGGCCATGATCATGCCCATGTTGGAGGCGGAGGTGGTCAGTCCGGCCTGGTGGACGAGGGTGTTGTACAGGGTGACGCCGAAGAGGGTGGCCAGGCAGACGTAGCCGAGGTGGGCGCGGAGCAGGGCCCGCTGGGACCAGGCCTGGCGGGCGGCGAAGGGGGCGACGGCCACCGCGGCGATGACCCAGCGCCAGAAGACGGCCTGGATCGGGGGCACGCTGTCGGCCATGCCGCGGGTGGCGACGAAGCTGCCGGACCAGATGACCGTCGCGACCAGGGCGAGCGCGACGCCGAGTCCGGCGGCCCCCTTCGCGCCGGTGCCTCCGGGGCGCTCGGGCTGCCGGGTCTGCGAAACGGTGCGGGCGCGGTCCGTGACGGCCACTGGGTGTCTCCTCCTGAGGGTGGGGTGCGGCGGTGTTCTCCACCGCGGTGTGATCCACCGCAGTGTGGGATCCACCGCGGTGTGGGATCCACCGCAGTGGGGGATCTACCGTCGCATCCCGCCATTGCCCAGGTCCATCGAAACATTACGATCGTTCTTTTCAGCAGAACTGAACGTTTCGACGGGGATCACCTCGGCCTCGTCCGCCGGTCCGGGCGCCTTGGGCGTCCGCTGCGCGAGCTGCCCCGCCACGGTCGCGCCGAAGGCGATCGCCATGCCCAGCACCTGCACCGGGGTCAGCGCCTGACCCAGGGCGGCCCAGCCGATGACGGCGGCGGTGAGCGGGGACAGCGGGCCGAGCAGGGTGACGGAGGTGGCGGTCAGCTTGCCGATGCCGCGGAACCAGAGCCAGTACGCGATCCCGGTGTTGATCAGCATCATGTAGCCGTAGCCGAGGAGGGCCTTGCCGTCGAGGGCGGGCGGCGCCCCCTCCGCGAGGGCGGCGATCGGGATGATGAACAGGCCGCCGGCGGTGAGCTGCCAGCCGGTCACGGCCAGCGGGCCGACGCCCTCGGGGCGTCCCCAGCGCTTGGTCATCACGGTGCCGGCGGCCATGGAGGCGGAGGAGACCACTCCGGCGACGATCCCGACGAGGTCCAGCCGGGCCTGCGCGGTCAGGACGACCATGCTCACCCCGAACGCGGCGACGACGGCGGCGAGTACGGTCCGCATCCGCGCCCGCTCCCCCAGGAGCAGCGCGGCGAGCCCGACGACGAACAGCGGTCCGGCGGCGCCGAGCACGGCGGCGACTCCGCCCGGCAGCCGGTAGGCGGAGAGGAAGAGCAGCGGGAAGAAGGCGCCGATGTTGAGGGTGCCCAGGACCGCCGACTTCCACCACCACGCGCCCTTGGGGAGGGTCCGGGAGAGGGCGACGAGCAGCAGTCCGGCGGGCAGGGCCCGCATGACCCCGGTGAACAGGGGCCGGTCGGGCGGCAGCAGTTCGGTGGCGACGGCGTAGGTGGAACCCCAGGAGACGGGGGCCAGGGCGGTCAGGGCGACGGTGGCGAAGCGGTTCACGAGAACTCCTCGGACGGAGGGGAGAAGACAAGGGAGCGGGACCGGAGCCCGACTCAGGCGGCGCCGGCGACGCGCTCGCGGCTCCGGAGCGGCGGACCCGGCGCGCGATCAGGACTCCGGCGCCGGCGCACAGGGCGGTGTTGACGGTGAAGCAGCGGGTAGCGCGCGAAGCCGAGGCCCCGGACCGCGAGAAGGGGACATACATGCCGATCCCGATCGCGCTGATCCCCACCCCGAGGAGCAGGGACCGCTCCCCCGCCACCCGTTCCCCCGCCGCCTCGCGCTGTCCTCGCCCACGTGGGCCACTCCCCCGTTTAGATTGCTTGGAAGTAGCTTAGCCCTAAGCTACTTTCCGTCAAGCAACTTTCTTGCGTTCAATCAAACGGAAGCCGGATACTGCGCCCATGACCGAGGACAACAAGGACGCCGTCGACGCGATCGCCGCCCAGTGGTACGCCGTACGACCGGATCTCGACACCGCACCCATGGCCGTCTTCGGCCGGATCTACCGGATCACCAAGGCCATGGGCGACGAGATGGAGCGGACCTACAACCGCTACGGGATCTCCCGCGGGGAGTTCGACGTCGTCGCCACCCTGAGGCGATCCGGAATCCCGTACACCCTCTCGCCCCGGCAGCTGTCCGCGACGCTGATGCTCACCACCGGCGGCATGACGGGGCGTCTGGACAGGCTGGAGAAGGCCGGACTGCTGACCCGCAGCCCCGATCCCCATGACCGGCGCGGGCTCCACGTGACCATCACCGACCGGGGTCTGACGCTCATCGACGAGGCCGTCACCGCGGGCCTGGAGGTACAGCGCGCCGCGCTCACCGGGCTCGACCCGCAGGAGGTGGAGGTGCTCACGGGCCTGCTCAGGAAGCTGCTCGCCGGAACCCCGTGAAGGCCTGCCGTCGGGGCCCCGCGCACGTCGCCGGCCGGGACCCCGGGAACACGACGGGGCGCCGGGGGTCCGCGACACGACCGACACGCGTCGGCGTACGGACCCCCGGCGCCCCGGAAGTCATGAAGGGTGACCACCCCGCAGGGCGGTCACGTGAGCGGACGTCAGTCCGTGGCCTGCTGCTTGCGCGACTTGTCGCCCACCATGACGAGGCCCGCGATGACCAGGAACAGCACGATCGGCGTGGCCACGAACAGGCCGAGCGTCTCGCCAATGCTCAGGGGCGGAGCCGGGTCGTCGCCGTCGTCGCGGGTCAGCGCGAGGGCGGGAGACGTCATCAGCAGCATCATCAGCGTCGTTCCGGCCGTGACGGCGCCGGCGCGCAGTGCGTTCTTCTTGTCCACGGTGCAAAAGTAGCGAACACCTAAACGGAGCGCGCGCCCGGGGGTGCCGTACGGGTCCGTACGCCCTCACGCACCGCGCTCAACAGGGCATTCGCGCGCGGTGAGGCCGTCAGCGCCTCCAGCGTCAGCGGGCGCCCCGATCCGTCGGCGATCGGCAGCCGCCAGTTGGGGTACTGGTCCCAGGTCCCCGGCAGGTTCTGCGGCCGTCGGTCCCCCACCGCGTCCGGCAGCCACACGCCGACCAGCCGGGCGGGCGTGCGCAGCAGGAAGCCGTACAGGGCCAGCACGGCGGACTCCTCGTCCTTCGTCTCCAGCCCGAGCCGGTCGAGCACGGCCAGCCACTCGGCGGTGTCGGCCTCGTCCTCGGCCCGTTCCACCTCCACGGGGCGGGCGAGCAGACCGAGTCGGTCGCGCAGTTCGACGTGGGCGCCGGCCAGCTTCGCGGCGGTGGGCGGCAGATCGTGCGTCGTGGCCGTCGCCAGGCAGTCCGCCCGCCACTCCTCGGGCTCCAGCGGGGCTCCGCCGCGCGCCCAGTCGCGCTCGAACCACAGCACCGAGGTGCCGAGCACCCCGCGGCGGGCCAGGGCGTCGCGGACCCGGGGCTCCACCGTCCCGAGGTCCTCGCCGACGACCAGGGCCCCGGCCCGGTGGGCCTCCAGGACCAGGACCGCCAGCATCGCCTCGCCGTCGTGCGAGACGTACGTGCCCTCCGCGGGCGGGGTGCCCCGGGGGATCCACCAGAGCCGGAACAGCCCCATGACGTGGTCGATCCGCAGCGCGCCCGCGTACCGGAACACCCCGCGCAGCAGGTCCCGGAAGGGCGCGTACCCGGCGGCGGCCAGCGCGTCCGGCCGCCAGGGCGGCAGCCCCCAGTCCTGGCCCCGCGCGTTGAAGGCGTCCGGCGGGGCGCCCACGGAGATGTCCTCGGCGTAGTGGCGCGGGCCGCCGACGTCCGAGCCCTGCGGATGCACGCCGACCGCCAGGTCGTGCACGATGCCGACCGCCATGCCCGCCTCGCGGGCGGCGCTCTGGGCGGCGGCGAGTTGCTCGACCGTCAGCCACACCAGCCAGCGGTGGAAGTCGACCCGCTCCCGTGGATCCTCCCCGGCGTGCCCGGCGCACCAGGCCGCGTGCCGGTCCAGCGGGTCCCCCTGCTCGGCGCGGAACGCGGCGTAGGCCGCAGCGCGTCCGGCCGTGCGCGGAACGGCGTACAGCAGCTCCAGGGCCCGCCGCTTCAACTCCCACACGGCGTCCCGGTCGATGAGCTCGCCCTTCTCCAGGACCGCGCGGCGCAGCTCGGCGCCGCGTGCGGCGAGGTCGTCCAGGGCCTCCCGGTCGGGACAGTGGGCGTACTCGGGCACGTCCTCGATGCGCAGGTGGACCGGGTCCGGGAAGCGGCGGGTGGAGGGCCGGTACGGGGAGGGGTCGGTCGGCGTCCCGGGAACGGCCGCGTGCAGCGGGTTGACCTGGATGAACCCGACGCCGTGGGTGCGGCCCGCCCAGCGGGCGAGTTCGGCCAGGTCGCCGAGGTCGCCCATGCCCCAGGAGCGCTCGGACAGCAGCGAGTAGAGCTGGACGAGCAGCCCGTGGGTCGTCCGCCCGGGCGCGGCCGGGGCCCGGTCGGGGGCCACGATCAGCGTGGCCTCGGCGGTGCGACCGTCGGGCCCCTCGGCCGTGAGCCGGTGCACGCCGAGCGGCAGGTCCGGGCCCCACGGGGCCTCCCCGCCGTCCTCCAGCAGCACCCGGCTCCCGGCCGGCGCGACGGGCAGGGGCTCCCCCCGCCAGTGCACCACCGTGTGGGGCAGGGGCCGCACGGCGGCCTCCAGGGCGGCTTCCGCGACGGCGGCCCGGATCTTCTCGGGCGTGTCGGCGGGCACCCCGAGGCACGCCAGCACCGTCGTGATGGTGGCGTGCGGGACCTGGACGGTCACCTCGGCGGCGGGCTGGTAGCTGGTGGCGATGCCGTGCAGTTCCGCGAGCCGGGTGAGATCGTCCATGTCAGTCCCTGTCTAGTGCTGTGGCCGGAAAGGTTTGCCGGGTCGCGGTGTCCGGTGCGGTGCATGGCAAGGCGGAGGACTGCCGCTTGTACGGGACGTACTCGGGCGGTTCGACAACGCGGCGAGGTACCGTGCCGGGCGCCGGGACACGGTGAACCTTTCCGCTCACCGCACTAGTTGCCCGCGGCCGCGGCCGCGGCGGGTGTGGTCGGCTCGCTCGTCAGCGGGGCCTCGGCGGTGAGGGGCGGCTCGCTGGTCAGCGGCGCGTGCGCGGAGTCGGCGAGCGGGGGCTCGCTGGTCAGGGGGGCGTCCGGCAGTCCTGCCTGGGTCGGCAGGTGGGCGAGCGGGGCGATGGGATGGGCGGAGGGTTTGCGGGCGGTGCGGATCGTGCGGGTGGTCCGTACGTTCATCTGAGCACTCCTTCGAGCGGATTCGGTGGACGTGCCCGGGGAACAGCCTCGTGGCACGCGTGTCGGAACAGAGCGGACCAACGCAGCCCTACCCAGTCGACGGCCGCGCATTCCTGGCGAATCCGCTCCAGATCCCCCATCCGCATTGACACCCCCACCGTACGAATGGTGGGCTCTGGCTCGTTCGTACGAGCGGGGGACGACTCGGGACGGGGAGGCTCCGTGCAGCTCAGGGGCAAGAAGCGGGCCACGGCGGCGGCGATCGCCGTCATGGGGACGCTCTTGGGCGGAGCGACGGCCTCCGGGCCCCAGGTGATGTCCGCCTCACCCTCCGCACCCGACACGCCCGACACGCCCCCGTCGACGCCGGGGGCGGGCACCGCCGCGGCGAACGGCGCCGCGCCCGCCTCGTCGGGCGTCTCGCCCGGCCCGGTCCTCGATCCGGGCTCCGACACCCCGCGGACCGCCGCCGACGGACCGGCCGTGTGGCCGCGCCCGCAGTCGATGAGGGCCGATCCGGCGCACGCGGTGCCGGTGGGCACCGAGGCCGTGCTGGTGGCGGCGCCCGACGTCGACCCGTACGCCGCCGAGGTCGTCCGGACCACCCTGCGCGGGGCCGGCGTACGAACCCTGCACGAACGGGCCCCCGGGGACGCGCTGCCCGCACACGGCCTCGTCGTACGCCTCCAGGGCCCCGACGCCCTCGCGGCCTTGCGCGCGCTGGGCGCGGCCGAGGCGGGGGACCTGCCGGCCGGGGGCTACCGCATCGCGGTGGGCAGGGTCGGCGACCGGAACACCGTCGCGCTGGCCGGCGTGGGGGACGACGGCCTCTTCAACGCGGCGCAGACCCTGCGCCAACTCCTCCCGTCGGGCACCGCGAAGGCCCCCGGGGTGCGCGTACGGGACTGGCCGACGGCTCCCGTGCGCGGTGTCACCGAGGGGTTCTACGGGGATCCCTGGACCCGGGAGCAACGGCTCGCCCAACTCGACTTCATGGGGCGCACCAAGCAGAACCGGCTGTTGCTGGCGCCCGGCGACGACACCTACCGCACCACGCGGTGGCGCGAGGACTACCCGCCCGAGCGGCAGGCCGAGTTCCGGGCCCTCGCCGAGCGGGCGCGCGCCAACCGGGTGGTGCTCGGCTGGGCGGTGACCCCCGGCCAGTCGATGTGCCTGTCCTCGGCGGCCGAGCGGGCGGCGCTCACCCGCAAGGTGGACGCGATGTGGGACCTGGGCTTCCGGGCGTTCCAGCTCCAGTTCCAGGACGTCAGCTACACGGAGTGGGGCTGCCTGGAGGACCGCGAGCGGTACGGGAGGGGCCCGGCCGCCGCCGCGAAGGCGCACGCCGAGGTCGCCAACGAGCTGGCCGCGCACCTCGCCGCCCGCTATCCGGGGGCGCCCGCGCTGTCGCTGCTGCCGACCGAGTACTTCCAGGACGGCTCCACCGGCTACCGGAGCGCGCTCGGCGGCGCGTTGAACGCGCGCGTGGAGGTCGCGTGGACCGGCGTCGGGGTGGTGCCCCGCACCATCACCGGCAGGGAACTGGCCGGGGCCCGGGCGGCCTTCGGGCAGCACGCGCTGGTCACCATGGACAACTACCCGGTCAACGACTGGGATCCGGGCCGGATCTTCCTCGGCCCGTACGCGGGCCGGGATCCGGTGGTGGCCGGCGCCTCGGCGGGGCTGATGCTCAACGCGATGCCGCAGGGCACCCTGTCGCGGATCCCGGTGTTCACGGCGGCGGACTACGCGTGGAACCCGCGCGGCTACCGGGCGGGCGAATCGTGGGCGGCGGCGGTACGCGATCTCGCGGGCCCGGACCCCCGGGCCCGCAAGGCGCTGGCCGCCCTCGCCGGGAACACCGCCTCGTCGGGGCTCAAGCAGGAGGAGTCCGCGTACCTGAGGCCGCTCGTCGAGGAGTTCTGGCGGGGCCGCGCCGCGGGCGACCGGGCGGCCGGCGAACGGCTGCGCGCGGCCTTCACCGTGCTGCGGGAGGCCCCCTCCCGGCTGCCCGGCCTCACCGGCGAGGCCGGACCGTGGCTGGACCGGCTGTCGGAGTACGGAACCGCCGGCGAACTGGCCGTGGACATGCTCCGGGCCCAGGCCCGGGGGGACGGGGCGGCGGCCTGGAAGGCCTCGCGCGCCCTCGCGCAGGCCCGCGCCGGGCTCGCGGAGGCCGGCGACGCCCGGGTGGACACGGCCGTACTGGACGCCTTCCTCACGAAGGCGACCGCCGAGTCGGACAGTTGGACGGGCGCGTCGCGGACCGTCGGAACGGTGTCGCGGGGCTCCGACGCGTGGACCGTCCGGCTGGACGGCGTACGCCCCGTGTCGGCGGTCACCGTCATGACGGACCCGCTCGCGCCCGGGACGCTCGCGACGCTGGAGGCCCACGTACCGGGCGAGGGCTGGCGCAAGGTCGCCGACGCGGGCGCCTCGGGGTGGACCCAGGCCGACCTGCGCGGTCTGCGGGCGGACGCCGTACGGCTGGTCTGGCCCGGGGCCTCCCCCGCCGTGCACCACGTGGTGCCCTGGCTCGGGGACGGGCCCGCCGCCCGCTTCGAGCTGGCCGGTGGCGGGCGGGCTGACGTGGAGATAGGCGGCGCCCCGCTGCGGGTGTCCGCGGACCTGTCCGCCCTGCGGCCCGGCGAGGTCCGCGGCCCGCTGTCGGCGGCCCCGCCGCGGGGGATCGCGGTCCGCGTCCCGGGCGAGGTGAAGGCGCCCCGGGGCACCCTGGTCAGCGTTCCGCTGGAGGTCACCGTCGCGGCCGGCACCCCGGCGGGGATCTACTCCGTCCCGATGACGTTCGCCGGTCAGTCGCGCACCCTGACGGTCCGTGCGGTGCCCCGCACGGGCGGCCCGGACCTGCTGCGGGGCGCGAAGGCCTCCTCGTCCGGCGACGAGACCCCGGCCTTCCCCGCCTCGGCGGTGCTGGACGGCGCCGACACCACCCGGTGGTCGTCCCCGCCGGTGGACGGGGCCTGGTGGCAGGCCGAACTGGCGGCCCCCGCCCGGATCGGCCTGTTGACGCTGCGCTGGCAGGACGCGTACCCGTCCGCCTTCCGGGTCCAGACCTCCGCGGACGGGGTCACCTGGCACGCGGCGGCGACGGTCGCCTCCCGGGGCGGCACGGACACCGTCCACCTGGACGCGCCGGGGGCCCGGTTCGTCCGCGTCACGTGCGACAGGCGCGCGACGCGCTTCGGCTGCAGCCTCTGGTCGGCCACGGCCCGAGCGGTAACCCCCTGACGGGCCGAACCCCGGCCGCGCGAAACCAGCCTCGCCTGCGTTTGAGGCGCGGGGTCTGGGGCGGAGCCCCAGGCAACCCCGGCTCCGCCGGGCACCGGGCTCCGCCCGGACCCGCGCCTCAAACGCCGGCGAGGCTGAATGGGCCTCGCCCGGGCCGGAGGCTAGGACGCGGCGGCCGTCGCCGTCACCCCGACGCCGATCCGATCGAGCGCGTCATCGGCCCCGTACGGCTGGAGGTACGGCATCCACCGCGGGTCCCGGTGCCCGGTGCCGATGATCCGCCAGGCGAGGCCCGACGGCGGTGCGGGCTGGTGGCGCAGCCTCCAGCCGAGCTCCAGCAGGTGGCGGTCCGCCTTCACGTGGTTGCAGCGTCGACACGCGGCGACGACGTTGTCCCACGCGTGCTGCCCACCCCGACTGCGCGGGATGACGTGGTCGACGCTGGTGGCGACGGCCCCGCAGTACATGCAGCGACCGCCGTCGCGGGCGAAGAGCGCGCGACGGGTGAGCGGAACGGGCCCCCGGTAGGGGACCCGCACGAAGCGCTTGAGCCGGACCACGCTGGGAGCGGGGACGGCTCTCGTCGCGCTGTGCAGAAAGGCGCCGGATTCCTCCAGGGAGACTGCTTTGTTCTCCAGGACGAGGACGAGCGCGCGGCGGAGCGGTACGACGCCGAGCGGCTCGTACGACGCGTTGAGGACCAGGACGTGCGGCACGGACTGCCTCCTTGTACGCCGGCGGCGCGTGGCTCGCGCCGGGACGATCTGCTCTCCAGTCTCCCCTTATGGCAGGTCGAAGCGCCACCACGCGCTCGTAACGGGTCCGGGGTGTTTTCAACCACACCCGCCTTCTCCCCGGGTGAGTCTGGTCTCTCCCCCGCGGACGACAACAAGGTCGGGCGAGTGCCCCGTTAGTGTGGTTGGTCTGCCCGCACAAACCTCTCGCGGACAGACCGCTATGCCTGGAGGTTCCCGCCGTGCCCTCGCCCGCCACCCTGCTACCGCTGGCAGCGACCACCGACGACGCCGCGGAGAGCGTCACGAACGCCGCGGACTTCATCGAGCAGAACTGGGCCGATTGGCTGGCCATGGGGCTGCGGATCGTCTTCATCCTGGTGATCGCGTTCGCGCTCCGCTCGGTGATCCGCAAGTCGCTGACCAAGCTCATATCCCGGATGAACCGGGGTGCGGCGGCCGTCGAGGGGACGACGCTGGGCGGGTTGCTGGTCAACGCGGAGCGCCGGCGTCAGCGGTCCGAGGCGATCGGTTCGGTGCTGCGGTCGGTGGCCTCGTTCCTGATCCTCGGCACGGCGGTGCTGATGGTGCTCGCCGAGCTGAAGATCGATCTCGCGCCGCTGCTGGCGAGTGCCGGTGTGGCCGGTGTGGCGATCGGTTTCGGCGCGCGGAACCTGGTGACGGACTTCCTGTCCGGCGTGTTCATGATCCTCGAGGACCAGTACGGCGTCGGCGACAAGATCGACGCGGGGGTGGCCTCCGGTGAGGTCATCGAGGTCGGGCTGCGCGTGACGAAGCTGCGCGGGGACAACGGCGAGATCTGGTACGTCCGCAACGGCGAGATCAAGCGGATCGGCAACCTCAGCCAGGGCTGGGCCACGGCGGGCGTCGACGTGCAGGTCAAGCCGACCGAGCGGCTCTCCCGCCTGCGCGAGGTGGTCCAGGAGGTCGCGGACGCCATGGCGAAGGAGTCCCCGTGGGACGAGCGTCTGTGGGGTCCGGTGGAGGTACTGGGTCTGGACGAGGTGCTGCTGGCCTCGATGACGGTGAAGGTGTCGGCGAAGACGATGCCGGGGCAGCAGTTCGCCGTGGAGCGCGAGCTGCGCTGGCGGATCAAGGAGGCCTTCGACGCGGCGGGCATCCGGATCATCGGCGGGCTGCCGGACGCGGAGGAGGCCGAGGAGGCCGCCGACCCGTCGGCCTCCGTGGCGGCGCCGTCGGCGATGTCGAACCCGACGTCCCCGCAGGCTCTGGCCACCACGCCGATCCCCGGACCGAGCGCGCCCGGCAACCCCCGGATCACCAAGTAGCCGGCGCACCCACCCCTTCCGCTGCCCCGCAGGTCACATCCTGCGGGGCAGCGCCATTGACAGGGCTCGAACGGTGATAGGAAACTTACCTAACAGTTCATCTCGGTGAGGGAGAAACGCTCCATGCCCGCCGCCACCCCCGGAACGCCCAGCCTGTTGCGCGCCATGAACGACCGTGCCGCCCTGGAGCTGCTGCTGACGCACGGCCCCCTGTCGCGGACCCGGATCGGCCGGCTGACCGGACTGTCCAAGCCGACCGCCTCCCAACTGCTGGCCCGGCTGGAGGAGGCCGAACTGGTCGTGGCCACCGGCACCGACGGCGGCCGCCCCGGTCCGAGCGCCCAGTTGTACACGCTCAACGCCCGGGCCGCGCACGTCGGCGGGCTGGACGTCACCCCCGAGCGGGTCGTCGCGGCCGTGGCCGATCTGGCCGGCACGGTGGTCGGCAGCTTCGAACTCCCCTACGCCGAGGGCACGGGCGCCGTCGACCAGGTCACCGAGGCGCTCGGCGAGGCCGTCAAGGCCGCCGGGCTCCAGCGCTCCGACCTGCACCGCCTCGTCATCGCCACCCCGGGCGCGTTCGACCCGCAGACCGGCCGGCTGCGGTACGCCAGCCACCTCCCCGGCTGGCACTCCCCCACCCTCCTCGACGAGCTGGCGGCGGCGCTGCCGATGCCCGTCGAGTACGAGAACGACGTGAACCTGGCCGCCGTCGCCGAACAGCGGCTCGGCGCCGCCCGCGGCCACGAGGACTTCGTCCTGCTGTGGAACGAGGAGGGTCTGGGCGCCGCCCTGGTGCTCGGCGGCCGGCTGCACCGCGGCTGGACGGGCGGCGCGGGCGAGGTCGGCTTCCTCCCCGTGCCCGGACACCCCCTGGTCCGGCAGGTCGCCCGCGCCAACACCGGCGGCTACCAGGAACTGGCGGGCGTACAGGTGCTGCCCCGGCTCGCCGCCGAGCTGGGCATCGACGTCCCGACCGGCCCGGAGGTCGCCGTCGGCGTCGCGCTGCTGGAGCGGGCCGCCGCCGAGCCCGAGGGCGCGCACCTGGGCTTCCTCCGCTCGTACGCCACCGTCCTCGCGACGGGTCTGGCCTCGCTGGTCTCCGTGCTCGACCCGGAGATCGTGGTCCTGTCGGGGGCCCTGATCGGTGCGGGCGGCGCACCGCTGCACGCCCTGCTGGAGACCGAACTCGCCGAGCTGGCCCCCTCCCGCCCCCGCCTGGTCGCCGGCGAGGTGCGCGAGCGGCCCGTCCTGCGGGGCGCGTTGGAGAGCGCCCTGGCCACGACCCGCGACGAGGTCTTCGACACCTCCCGCCGGCCCCTGCACCAGCCCCCGCGCTGACACCTCCCTCCTCCCGATCCACCGCGGCACCCCTCACGGAAGTTCCTCACGCAGAGAGCGAGCCCCGCCATGCCCAGAACCGGACGACCGATCCTCACAGCCGCGCTCCTCACGGCGATATCCGTCCTCGCCGGCGCCTGTACGGGCCAGGCCGGATCCGCCGCCGCGGACGACCCGAAGGCCGAGGTCACCCTCAACTTCTGGCACGGCTGGTCCGCGCCCGGCGAGGTGAAGGCCATCGAGGACAACATCGACCGCTTCCGGCGGGCACACCCCAACATCAAGGTCCAGGTCACGGGCAACATGACCGACGACAAGATCAACCAGGCGTTGCGCGCGGGCGGTGACAAGGCCCCCGACGTGGTCTCCTCCTTCACCACCGACAGCGTCGGCAAGTTCTGCAACTCCGGCGCCTTCGCGGACCTGAACCCCTTCCTCGCCAAGTCCGGCGTCGACAGGACGAAGGTCTTCCCCAAGACCCTGCTGGAGTACACCCGGTTCAACGACAACCAGTGCACGCTGCCGCTGCTGAACGACGCGTACGGCCTCGTCTACAACAAGACCGCCTTCGCCGCCGCCGGGATCACCGCACCCCCCAAGACCTGGAGCGAGTTCGTCGAGGTCGCGCAGAAACTGACGGTGGCCCGCGGGGACACCTACGACCGGCTCGGCGTCATGCCGACCTTCCACGGCTACGAGACCACCCCGATGCGGCTGGCCGCGCAGTGGAGCCCGAAATACTTCGACGCGCGGGGCAAGTCCAACCTGGCCGAGGACCCGGGCTTCGCGAAGATGCTGACCGCGCAGAAGGACCTGGTCGCCAAGCTGGGCGGCTACGAGAAGCTGGAGCGCTTCCGCAGCACCTTCGGTGACGAGTGGAGCGCCGAACACCCCTTCCACCGGGGCCAGGTCGCCATGCAGATCGACGGCGAGTGGCGCCCCGCGATGGCCAAGGAGGCCGGGGTGACGTTCGAGATCGGGACGGCGCCGCTGCCCGTCCCGGACGACCGGCTCGCCGAGTACGGCAAGGGCTACCTCTCCGGCACGGTCATGGGCATCTCCGCGGCGAGCAGGAAGCAGAACGCCGCCTGGGAGCTGGTGAAGTACATGACCACCGACACCGACGCGGTGGTGGACTTCGCCAACGCCATCCACAACGTGCCCTCCACACTGGCCGCGCTGGAGTCCCCGCGGCTCCGGGTGACCCCCGAGTTCCGGACCTTCATCGACATCGCCCGGCACCCCGCATCGGGCACCACGCCGGCCCAGGCCGACGGCGGCACCTACCAACTGACCTTCCAGGATTTCGCGTACCGGGTCGAGAAGGGCGACGTGCCCGACATCTCGGCCGGTCTGGCCGCTGCCGACCGGCAGATCGACACCGACATCGCGAAGGCCAAGTAGCCCCGATGACCACGCACACCTTGCGGGCGAAGCGCCGCAGGGCGCGGCTGCGCACCGCGGCCTTCATGTCGCCCTGGCTGATCGGGTTCGCGGTGTTCTTCGCCTACCCGCTGCTGTCCACCGTGTACTTCTCCTTCACCCGGTACGACGGCTTCCGTCCGCCCGTCTTCAACGGCCTGGACAACTGGGCGTACGTGTTCTCGGACTATCCGCTGTTCTGGCCCGCGATGCGCAACACGCTCTGGCTGGTCGTGGTGATGGTGAGCTGCCGGGTCGTCTTCGGCCTCGGCGTCGGCCTGCTCATCACGCGGATCAAGACGGGCGCCGGAATCTTCAGGACCCTGTTCTACCTGCCCTACCTGGCCCCGCCGGTGGCCGCCACCCTGGCCTTCGTCTTCCTGCTCAACCCGGGGACCGGGCCGGGAAACGTGCTGCTGGACTCGGTGGGGCTGCCCACGCCCGGCTGGTTCACCGACGCCGACTGGTCCAAGCCGGCGCTGACCGTGCTCGCCGTGTGGGGCGTGGGCGACCTGATGGTGATCTTCATGGCCGCGCTGCTCGACGTACCGAGGGAGCAGTACGAGGCCGCCGAGCTGGACGGGGCCGGTGCCTGGGCCCGGTTCCGGCACATCACCCTGCCGAACATCTCTCCGATCATCCTGTTCGCGGTGGTCACCGGGGTCATCCAGGCGATGCAGTACTACACCCAGCCGCTGGTGGCGGGGAAGGTCGCGGCGGGCGTCATCGGCGGCTCGGGGCAGCAGTTCGAGCCCGGCTACCCCGACCGGTCCACGCTGACGCTGCCGCAGGTCGTCTACAACGTCGGCTTCCAGCGCTTCGACTACGGGAGCGCGTCCGTGGTGGCGCTGGTCCTCTTCGCCCTCTCCATGGCCTTCACCGCGCTCCTCATGCGCCGCCGTGGCGGACTGATCGGATCCGGTGACTGACATGGCCGACTCGACCGCACTCCCCCGGGGCCGCAAGCCGCTGCTGCACTGGGTCGCGGTGCACTCCCTGGGGGTGGCCGCCGCCCTGTTCTTCGTCCTCCCCTTCGTCTTCCTCTTCCTCACCTCGCTGATGAGCGACCAGCAGGCGCTGACCCGCGACCTGTGGCCGCGCACCTGGGAGTGGGACAACTACGTCCAGGTCTGGAACACCCCCGGCTTCCTGACCTGGTGGCGCAACACGCTGCTGTACGCCGGACTCGGCACACTGCTGACCGTGGTGTCCTCGGTGCCCGTCGCCTACGCGCTCGCCAAGTTCCGCTTCCGCGGCCGGCGGCTGTCGCTGCTGCTGGTGATCGCCATGATGATGCTGCCGCCGCAGGTGGTGGTCATCCCCATGTACCTCTTCTGGGCCAAGCAGTTGGACCTGTCCGGGACCCTGTGGCCGCTGATCGTCCCGATGGCGTTCGGCGACGCCTTCTCGATCTTCCTGCTGCGCCAGTTCCTGCTGACCATCCCCGACGAGTACCTGGACGCGGCCCGCGTCGACGGCTGCGGCGAGGTGCGGACGCTGCTCCGCGTGGTCCTGCCGATGGCCAAGCCGGGCATCGCGGCCGTCGCCCTGTTCCAGTTCTTCGCCGCCTGGAACGACTACTTCGGCCCCCAGATCTACGCCTCCGACAACCCGGCCGCCTGGACGCTCAGTTACGGCCTGGAGTCCTTCAAGGGCGCGCACCACACCAACTGGAACCTGACCATGGCCGCGACCGTACTGGTCATGGCCCCGGTGATCGTCCTCTTCTTCTTCGCCCAGAAGGCGTTCGTCGAGGGAGTCACCCTGACCGGAGTGAAGGGCTAGACACGATGAAACTCGCAGTGGTGGGCGGCGGTTCCACCTACACCCCCGAACTGATCGACGGCTTCGCGCGCCTGCGCGACACCCTCCCCGTCCGCGAACTGGTCCTGATCGACCCGGCCGCCGAACGGTTGGAGCTGATCGGCGGCCTCGCCCGGCGGATCTTCGCCCGCCAGGACCACCCCGGGCTGATCACCACCACCTCCGACCTGGACGCGGGCGTGGCCGACGCCGACGCGGTACTGATCCAGCTGCGGATCGGCGGCCAGGCCGCCCGTCTCCAGGACGAGACCTGGCCGCTGGAGTGCGGCTGCGTCGGCCAGGAGACGACCGGCGCGGGCGGGCTCGCCAAGGCGCTGCGCACGGTCCCGGTGGTCCTCGACATCGCCGAGCGGGTGCGGCGCGCCAACCCGGACGCCTGGATCATCGACTTCACCAACCCGGTCGGCATCGTCACCCGCGCCCTGCTGAAGGCCGGGCACAAGGCGGTCGGGCTGTGCAACGTCGCCATCGGCTTCCAGCGGAAGTTCGCGGCGCTGCTGGACGTGGCCCCCGCCGAGATCCACCTCGACCACGTCGGGCTCAACCACCTGACCTGGGAGACCGCCGTACGCCTCGGCGGTCCCGGGGGCACGGACGTGCTGCCGGGGCTGCTCGCCGAGCACGGGGACGCGGTCGCCGCCGACCTGCGCCTGCCGCGCGCCGTGCTGGACCGGCTGGGCGTGGTCCCCTCGTACTACCTGCGCTACTTCTACGCCCACGACGAGGTGGTCCGGGAGCTCGGCGAGAAGCCCTCGCGGGCCGCCGAGGTCGCCGCGATGGAGAAGGAACTGCTGGCGCTGTACGGGGACCCGGCGCTGGACGAGAAGCCGGCGCTGCTGGCCAAGCGGGGCGGGGCCTTCTACTCGGAGGCGGCCGTGGACCTGGCGGCGGCGCTGCTGGGCGGCGGCGCCCCGTCCGTGCAGGTGGTCAACACCCTCAACAACGGGACCCTACCCTTCCTCGCGGACGACGCGGTCATCGAGGTGCAGGCCCGCGTCGACGGCTCGGGACCGGTGCCGCTGGCCGTGTCGCGCCCGGACCCGCTGTACGCCGGGCTGATCTCGCACGTGACGGCGTACGAGGACCTCGCGCTGGACGCGGCCCTGCGCGGGGGGCGCGAGCGGGTCTTCCGGGCGCTGCTCGCGCACCCGCTGGTGGGCCAGTTCGACCTCGCCGAGGGGCTGACCGACCGGCTGCTCGCGCACAACAAGGAGCACCTGGCATGGGCGTGAGCCGGCCCGGCCCGGCGGCGGTCCTGGCCGTCGACGCGGGCAACAGCAAGACCGACGTGGCGCTGATCGGCGCGGACGGCACGGTCCTCGGCACCGGTCGGTCGGGGGGCTTCCAACCGCCCCTGGTCGGCGTCGAACCGGCCGTGGACGTGCTCGGCCGGGCCGTCGCGGAGGCCGCCGAGGCCGCCGGACTGCCCCGGCTGCGGCCGGGCGCCCCGTACGCCGCGCAGGTCTCGGCCTGCCTGGCCAACGCCGACCTGCCGGTCGAGGAACGTCGACTGGCGGACGCGATCAGCGCGCGCGGCTGGGGCGCGGCGACCGAGGTCCGCAACGACACCTTCGCCATCCTGCGGGCGGGGCTCCCGGACAGCGGGCCGCCGCGGGGGGTCGCGGTGGTGTGCGGGGCCGGCATCAACTGCGTGGGGATGCTGCCCGACGGGCGGACCGCGCGGTTCCCGGCGGTCGGCCGGATCTCCGGCGACTGGGGCGGCGGGGGCGGCCTCGCCGAGGAGGCCCTGTGGTGGGCGGCCCGGGCCGAGGACGGCCGGGGCGGGCCGACGGAGCTGGCGCGGGCGCTGCCCGAGCACTTCGGGCTGGGCTCCATGTACGAGTTGATCGAGTCCCTGCACCTGGGCGGGGCGCCCCGGGCGCGGACGCACGAACTGGTGCCGGTGCTGTTCGCGGTGGCCGCCGCGGGCGATCCGGTGGCGGCGGCGATCGTGGAGCGGCAGGCGGACGAGGTGGTGGCGATGGCCTCGGTGGCGTTGGCACGCCTCGACCTGCTGGGCGAGGAGGCCCCCGTCGTGCTGGGCGGCAGTGTGCTCGCGGCCGGGCATCCGCGGCTGAACGGGCGGATCGAGACGGGGCTCGCCGAACGGGCCCCGCTGGCCCGGATGTCGGTGATCGTGGCCCCGCCGGTGCTGGGGGCGGGGCTGCTGGGGCTGGACGCGCTGGACGCACCTGCCGGGGCCCGTGAAAAACTCCGTGCCCATTTCGGGTGAACCCGCCCCGGGGGGCGTCCCGTCTGGAACCGTGGCGGTCACGTGGACGTATAGACGGTGAAGGGGTGGCGGGAACGACGCGGTGGGGGTCGCGGCGACGACACCGGGGGTGGGCTCGGGACGTATCGCCCAAGAGCCGGCACCGGGTGCTGTGGTTGACCGCCACTACGTCCATACTGCTGCGACGGGGGTACCTTCCAGCGGTGGCTGGGGGAATTCAGGACCGAGGGGGAGGTCACGGTGGCCATCACAACACGCGCGCCCGCGCCCGGCGGCGGTGTCTCCGCACCGCCCGCCGGGGCGCCCGCGGGAGCGCCCGAACCGCCCGGGCGGGGAACCGCGTGGGCCGAGGGCGTGGACCGGCTGCGTGAGGCCGCGACCACGGAACCGGGCCGGCTGCGGATCATCGGGGCCGCGCTCGCCGCCTTGGTCGTGCTGTTCGGCGCGGTCACCGTGTGGGAGATCTCCGACCGTGCCACCGCGGCCGACGACGTGGTGGGCCACAGCCAGCCCCTCAGCGCGGACGCGGCGAGCATCTACCGCTCGCTCGCGGACGCGGACACGGCCTCCTCCAGCGGCTTCCTCGCCGGCGCCCAGGAACCCCGCGAGGTCCGCCAGAGATACGAGAAGGACATCGCCAACGCCTCCCGGCTGCTGGTGAGCGCGGCGGCCAACACCGGGGCCGGCGGGGATTCCCGCAAGGAGATCGCGCTCCTCGGCGAGGAGCTGCCCCGCTACACCGGGCTGATCGAGCAGGCCCGGGCGACGAACCGGCAGGGGCTGCCGCTCGGCGGCGCCTACCTGCGGTACGCCAACGAGCGCATGAGCACCGTGCTGCTGCCGGCGGCCCAGCGGCTCTACGAGGCGGAGACCGGCCGCCTCTACACCGACTACGACGAAGCCCGTTCCTGGCCGTTCGCCTCGATCGGCGCGGGACTGCTCGGCATCGGCGCCCTGGCGTGGGCGCAGCGACGCAACTACCGGCGCACCCACCGGGTCTTCAACCACGGCCTCGTCGCGGCGACGGCCGCCTCGGTCGTGGTGCTCCTGTGGCTCGTCGTCGGGACCACGGTCGCACGATCGGGGCTGAGCGAGGCCCGGTCGGACGGACAGGAGTCCCTCAAGGTCCTCAACGACGCGCGGATCGCCTCCCTCCAGGCCCGGGCCAACGAGAACCTGACGCTCGTCGCGCGGGGCGCGGTGCTGGCCGAGGACAAGAAGTCCGACAAGTACGACGTGGACTACACGAAGAACATGAAGGAACTGGCCGCCGGGCTGTCGGCGGCGCTGCGGCTGGCCGACGACGACAGCGGCGAGGAGCCGGTCTCCAAGGCGGTCGCCGGTGTCACGCAGTGGAAGCAGCGGCACGCGTCGGCCCGGGAGAGCGACATGCGGGGCGACTACGACCTCGCGCTCGTCCAGGTGGTCGGCGACAAGGACCACAAGGACAGCAGCGGGGCCTCCTTCGACACCGTGGACGCCTCCCTGGAGCAGGCCGTGGTCCACGAGCAGAAGGAATTCACTCAGGCGGCCCGGGGTGGACTCGGGGCGCTGGGCGGGCTGACGACGGGAGCGGCGGCCCTGGCGGTCGTCGGCGCGGCGGCGGCACTGCTCGGCATCGGTCGCAGGCTTTCGGAGTACAGGTGAGATCGATGCGGATACGAGCGGGGCGCGACCAAGAGCACGGCACGGACGGCCGGACCGGCGCCGACGGCGCCCCCGCGGCGAGCGGACTGCGCCGGGTGACGCGCCGGCTGCGCGGCTGGGGCGGGGTGAGCGCGATGGCCGCCGCCTGCGCGGTCACGGCCGTCGCCGTGCTGCTGCCGCTGGCCCACGCCACGCCGGACACCGGCGGTTCCGGCCCGGTCCGGCCGCCCGCCACGATGGCGATCGCCCCGGCGGGCCCGGCCGACACCTGCCAGGACCCGGAGGCCAGCCTGCGCCCGTCCGGCGTCGACGGCCCGACCATCGAGCGGATCCGGCAGGCGGGCAAGCTCGTCGCGGGCGTCGACCAGAACAGCTTCAAGTGGGGCTACCGCAATCCCGACGGCCACCTCGACGGCTTCGACATCGCGCTGGTGAAGGCCATCGCCAAGGACATCCTGGGCGACGAGAACGCGGTGATCTACCGGGCCATCCCCACCAGCCAGCGCGTGCCGGCGCTCCGGGAGAACCGCGTCGACGTCGTCGTGCGGACCATGACGATCAACTGCAAGCGGCTGGAGGACGTCGCCTTCTCGACGGCCTACTTCGAGGCGGGCCAGCAGGTCCTGGCCCCCAAGGGTTCGCCGATCACCGGGTACGACACCTCCCTGAACGGCCGCCGCATCTGCACGGCGGCCGGTTCCACCGCCGAGAGCGCGCTCAAGTCCCAGTCGTACGGTTCGCGGCCCGTGTCCGTTTCCAACCAACTGGACTGCCTGGTGCGCCTCCAGCTCGGCGAGGTGGACGGCATCATCACGGACAACGCGCTCGCCGCAGGCCAGGCGGCGCAGGACCCGTCGGTGCAACTGGTCGGCTCCCCGTTCACCCGGGAGTTCTACGGCGTCGCCATGAACAAGGACGCCTCCGACCTGGTGCGCCGGGTCAACAAGGTGCTGGAGGACTACCGCGCGGGCGGCGACGGCAGCCCCTGGATGCAGTCCTACCGCAAGCACCTGGAGGCCGTGCTGCCCAAGGTGACCGCCCCGCCCGCGCCCAAGTACCGGGACGGCTGAGGCCCGTGACGGAGGCAGAGCCCTACATGAGCGGTGTGGTCGGACCGGGGCGTCCGCAGGAAGGTCCGGCGGTCCTGGACGCGGACGGGGTGGATCGTGCGCTCAGCCGCCTCGCCGCGGAGCACGAGGCGGTCGAGACCTCCCTGCTCGCCCTCCAGGACCACTCGGGGCGACGGCTGCTGGAGGGCGCGGCCCTCACCGGGGTCACGAAGGAACGCTGGGCCGCCGCCGACGCCGCGATCACCCGGCTGTGGACGCTCTTCGACGCCTACAGCGGGGCGCTGCGCGCCGCCCGGGAGATCCGCGAACGCCGTCGCCGGCCGAACCGCGAGGACCTGGTCGAGCTGACGGAGCGGCTGTGCGGGCCCGGTGTGCTGATCGCCGGCGCCGGGCTGGAGGGCGCCGCGCTCGCCGAGCGGATGTCGCTGGCGGAGCTGGTGGCCCGGATGAACGAGCTGTACGCGTCCTCCCTGGACGTGGTGGTCGCCGCCGACGCGGTCTGGTCGGCGCTGCCCGCGCGGATCGACCTGCTCGCCGTCGAGCTGCACCGCACGCGCTCCCTGGCGCGCTCCGTGGGCATCCGGCCGGGCGAGCACCCCTCGGGGGACGACCTGGAGGAGATCACCGCCGAGCTGACGGAGCTGCGCGCGCGGGTCATCGCGGATCCGCTGGCGTTCTGGTCGGCGACCGCGGGGAGTTCCGCCCCGGGCGGCGGCCGTCCGGACACCGCGCGCTACGACCGGGCGGCCCGCGCCCTGGACGACGTGCGCCGGGAGATCGAGGCGGTCCTCGACGTACGGCAGGACTCCGAACAGCGGCTGATCAGCCTGCGGGACGTGCTCTCGCGGGCCGACCGGACGCTGGCCGAGGCGCGGACGGCGCGCGGCGAGGTGCTGGCGAAGATCGCGGCGTCGGAGGTGCCCGCGGTCAGCGGGCCGCCGACCGCCCTGCAGGAACAGTTGGCCGCGGCGGCCGAGTACCGGCGGCAGTCGCAGTGGCACCGGTTGTCGCCCCTGCTGGAGTCGCTGGAGGAACGGGCCGACGAGGAACTGCGCAGGGCGCGTGAGTCGTTGACCGCCGTGACGGCCCCGCTCGCGGTGCGGGCGGAGCTGCGCGGCCGGCTGGACGCGTACAAGGCGAAGGTGGCCCGGCTCGGGATGGCGGAGGATCCGCTGCTCATCGAGCGGTACGACACGGCCCGGCGGATGTTGTGGAGCGCTCCCTGCGATCTGCGGGCCGCCGAGGAGGCCGTGCTGCGCTACCAGTGGGCGGCGGCCGAATCGTCGGCCCCACCACCGCCTCGGGACGCACCGACACCGCCGGGCACGGTGCCCGCGGACCGCTCCGACGAACACTGGCCCCACCGGCCGGGGAAGGATGACGCATGAGCCCGAGCGGAACCGCGTGCGTTCGCCCCGGCTGCCCGGGGACGTACGAGGACATGGGCGACGGCGAGCTGTACTGCGACACCTGCGGGCTGGCGCCGATCGGCTCCGTCGCGGCGGGCGCGGAGGAGCTGGTCTCGCCGCCGACGGGGATGACGAGCGCGGCGCGCCACGGTGACTCCCGGGGCTCCGCGGGTTCCCGGGGCTCGGAGCGTTCGGGCTCCTCGGCGTCCGCGCGCTCCTCCCGGTCCTCCCGTTCCTCGTCCTCGCGGCGCTCGGTGTCCGGCCGGCTGTCGCGGTCCCTGTCGGGGGCCGCGTCCACCCGCTCGGTGTCGGTGCGCAGTTCGGGTTCGGCGCCCTCGGTCTCCGGGCGCGGCCGGCTCGGGGCCGGGCTGGTGAACGTACCGGAGGTGCCCCGTCCGGATCCCTCGGCGGCGGTGCTGGAGAACCCGGAGGTCCCGGAGCGCAAGCGGTTCTGCTCCCGCTCGGACTGCGGGGCCCCGGTGGGCCGGGCGCGCGGCGAGCGGCCGGGCCGGACGGAAGGGTTCTGCACCAAGTGCGGGCACCCGTACTCCTTCGTGCCCAAGCTGCGCGCCGGCGACGTGGTGCGCGGCCAGTACGAGGTCGCGGGCTGCCTCGCGCACGGCGGCCTCGGCTGGGTGTACCTGGCGGTGGACCGGGCGGTGTCGGACCGCTGGGTCGTCCTCAAGGGCCTGCTGGACACCGGGGACCAGGACGCGATGGAGGCGGCGATCTCCGAGCGGCGGTTCCTCGCGGAGATCGAGCACTCCAACATCGTGCGGATCTACAACTTCGTGGAGCACCTGGACCAGCGGACGGGTTCGCTGGACGGGTACATCGTCATGGAGTACGTCGGCGGCAAGTCGCTGAAGGAGATCGCCAACGATCGCCGCAGGCCGGACGGCAGGCGCGATCCGCTTCCGGTGGAACAGGCCTGCGCGTACGGGATCGAGGCGCTGGAGGCACTGGGCCACCTGCACAGCAGGAACCTCCTGTACTGCGACTTCAAGGTCGACAACGCGATCCAGCAGCAGGACCAGTTGAAGCTCATCGACATGGGCGCGGTCCGCCGGATGGACGACGACGAGTCGGCCATCTACGGCACCGTGGGCTATCAGGCTCCGGAGGTCGCGGAGACGGGCCCGTCGGTGGCCTCCGACCTGTACACGGTGGCGCGCACGCTGGCCGTGCTGACCTTCGACTTCCAGGGCTACACGAACGTGTTCGTGGACTCCCTGCCCGATCCCGAGCACATCGAGGTCTTCGGGCGGTACGAGTCCTTCTACCGGCTGCTGGTGCGGGCCACCGACCCCGATCCCGGGCGGCGGTTCGCCTCCGCCCAGGAGATGGCCGACCAGCTGACGGGAGTGCTGCGCGAGGTCGTGGCGCTGCAGACGGGCAAACCCCGGCCGCAGTTGTCCACGCTGTTCGGGCCGGAACTGCGCGTCCCGGACAACCGGTTGTTCGCCGACGGGGCGGGGGCGGAGGTGTCCCGGCTGGGGGCGCGCTCCACCGCGCCGAAGGGCCGACACGGGCGGACCGCCGGGCGGTCCGCGCCGGCGCCGGTCGCCACCGCCGCACCGCTCGCGCCGTTGCCCGCGCCCACGGGGTCGGTACCCATCGGGTCGGTACCGGTGGCGTCCGGGCCGATGGCGGCGGGCCCGGTGGGATCCGGGCCGGTGGCGTCCGTGTTCGCGGGGGGCCCGCCCGCGAACGCCCCGGCGGCCGTCCTGGGGACCACCGCCACGCACGTGTCGGCCCCGGCCGGCCCCCTGCCCCGGCAGGCGGCCGCCCCGACCGTGCCCGCCCCGGGCCCGACCCTCCTGTCCGCGCCGGTGCCCCGGCAGGCCCGCGGGCCGCTGCACGCCGGCATCGGCCTCGCGACCCTGGACGCCCGGAGCGCGGCGCTGGCCCTGCCGGTGCCGTTGGTGGACCCGGCCGACCCCAACGCCGGGTTCCTGACCGGTCTGCTCGCCTCCGCTCCCGCCGACCTGCTCGGCGCGCTGGGCGCGGCGCCCGCCGACTCGGCCGAGTTGCGGCTGCGGGAACTGCGGGCCCGGCTCGAATTGGGCGAGTTGGCCGTGGCCGGACAGGCCCTGATCGAACTGGAACTGCGGCATCCGGACGACTGGCGGGTGGTGTGGACGCGCGGCATCGCCTCGCTGGCGAGCGGGGACGACGAGACGGCCGCCCTGTCCTTCGACGCGATCTACGACGCCTTCCCGGGCGAGCCGGCGCCGAAGCTGGCCCTGGGCCTGTGCGCGGAGGTCCTGGGCCAGTTGGACAACGCCGCCGAGTACTACCGGCTGGTGTGGATCACCGATCCCGGCTTCGTCAGCGCGGCCTTCGGGCTGGCGCGGGTCCAGTTGGCCGCCGGCGACCGGACCCGGGCCGTGCGCACCCTGGAATCCGTGCCGGAGGCGTCGATCCACTACACCGCCGCCCGGGTGGCGGCCGTACGGGCACGCCTGCGCGACCGCTCCCCTGAGGAGGCGCTGCTGCCCGACCTGACGGCGGCTGCCGCGCAGGTCGAGGCGTTGGCCCGGTTCGGGCTCGACGCCGAACGCCACGAACGGCTGTCGACCGAGGTTCTGGGGTCGGCGCTGGACTGGGTACTGTCGGGTGGCCGGGGTGCAGACCCCGGCCGGACCTCGTTGCTCGGCAGTCAACTGGACGAGCGGGGGCTGCGCTTCGGCCTGGAGCGCTCGTACCGCGTCCTCGCTCGGCTGGCGCAGCGGGGCGAGGAGAGGATCGAACTGGTGGAGCGGGCAAACCGTTTCCGTCCCCGGACGTGGGTGTGATTGATGTCGATGCATCGGCCGTCGGGCTGCCCCAGCTGCGCTGAGCCCCTGGAAGAGGGGGACCGTTTCTGCGGCGTGTGCGGATACGCCCTCTCTTCCCCAACCGCGTCGGCGGACCCCGACCCGACCCTCCCGATCACCGCGCCCGCACCCGCCCCGCCGGGTGACGCCGGCGCGGGTCGCGGCGCCGCCGGGTATCCGGACGGCGCGCCCGCGCCGGGCTGGGGCAGTGTCGCGGGCGCCGCGCCGACCCTCGTCGGGGATCCGACCGGCTGGGCCGGCGCACCGGCCCGGCCGGCTCCCGACGCCCCGTGGGGTCCGGGCGGGCCGCCGTACGGCGCGTCCCCGGAACAGCAGCCGAACCACGCCGCCGCGCAGGGGCCGTCGGACGGCCGCGGCGCGTCGTACGGCGCCGCCGGCGCGCCTCCCGAGGGCGCCCCGTGGGGGGCCGCCGAGCCGCCGTCCGGGCACCCCGAGCCCCCGGTCGCTCCGGCCGGGCACCCTGTCGGGCACCCCGACCCGGGCCACGCGGCACCGGCCGGTCCCGCCCCGCAGGGCTTCGGCGACGCGGGCGAGCGGTACGACCCGCCCGTCCCGGCGCCCGCCGCTCCCGCGAGTTCGGCCGCTCCCGCGAACCCCGCCGGCGGCGACGCCGGCAAGACCTGCGTGGCCTGCCGCGCCGGCCGGGTGGACACCGACGGGTACTGCGAGCACTGCGGTCACGCCCAGCCCCGCGAGCGCGACCACCTGGAGGAGGAACTCGGCAGCGTCGCCGCGGTCAGCGACCGCGGGCTGCGCCACCACCGCAACGAGGACTCCTTCGCGGTGGCCGCGACGGCCCTCCCCGACGGTTCCGCGGCCACCGTGGCGATCGTCTGTGACGGCGTCTCGTCCGCCAGCCGCCCCGACGAGGCCTCGGCCGCCGCCGCCGGCGCCGCCAACGAGGCGCTGTTGGAAGCGCTCCCCCGCGGCGCGCACCCCCAGGAGGCCATGCACGAGGCGATCCTGGCGGCGGCGGCCGCCGTGAACGCCCTGGCCCCGGAGGTGCCCGGCGCCCAGAACGCCCCCGCCTGCACCCTGGTCGGCGCCGTCGTCAGCGGTGGCCTGCTCACCATCGGCTGGGTGGGCGACAGCCGCGCGTACTGGGTCCCCGACGACCGGGCCGCGCTCCCCCGGCGGCTCACCGAGGACGACTCCTGGGCGGCCCAGATGGTCGCGGCCGGCCTGATGGGCGAGGCCGAGGCGTACGCCGACGCCCGGGCCCACGCCATCACCGGCTGGCTCGGCGCCGACGCGTACGTCCTCGAACCGCACACCGCCAGCTTCAAGCCGGACCACCCGGGCGTGGTCGTGGTCTGCACCGACGGGCTGTGGAACTACGCCGAGTCCGCACGGGATCTGGCCCGGATCCTGCCGCGGGACGCGGCGGTCCGACCGCTGCACAGCGCACAGGTCCTGGTGGGGCACGCGCTGGACGGGGGCGGCCACGACAACGTCACAGTCGCCGTCGTGCCGTTCGCGGCCCTGCCGGAGGCAACCCCGGCGGCACAACCGGAACCGCAAGCGGAAGCGGACCCGCGCGCCCAGGCCTGATCTTCGACCGATCCTCCGAGGGAGTCCCATCGATGGCGAACTTCGCCAAGCCGAGCGCCCCGCGCTTCAGCGTGGAGGTGTACCAGAACGAGTTCCTCCCCGAGGGCGGCCGCGACGTCCACGCCATCGTCACGGTCACCTCCAGCGGCGGGGCCACCGCCACCCGGGCCGCCGTCCCCGCTCCCGGCGGGGCCGCGGTCGTGATCATGGTGGATTGTTCCGGGTCCATGGAGTACCCGCCGGACAAGATGCGCGGTGCCCGCGAGGCCACGGCCGCCGCGATCGACACCCTGCGCGACGGCACGAGCTTCGCGGTGATCGCGGGCACGCACGTGGCCAGGGAGGTCTACCCCGGTCAGGGCCGGCTGGCCACGGCCGACGCGGTGACCCGCGCGCAGGCCAAGGAGTCCCTGCGCGGCCTCGGTTCCGGCGGCGGCACCGCCATCGGGACGTGGCTGCGGCTGGCGGACGGGCTGCTGCGGCAGTCGCAGGCCACGATCCGGCACGGGATCCTGCTCACCGACGGGCGCAACGAGCACGAGGAACCGGCCGTGTTGCGCGCCACCCTCGAAGCCTGCGCGGGTCGCTTCACCTGTGACGCGCGCGGTGTGGGGACCGACTGGGAGGTGAAGGAGGTGACCGGCATCGCGAGCGCGCTGCTCGGCAGCGCCGACATCGTGGCCGATCCCGCGCACCTCACCGAGGACTTCACGCGCATGATGGAGAACGCCATGGGCAAGGAGGTCGCGGACGTCGCGCTGCGCCTGTGGACCCCGGTCGGCGTGGAGATCCGGTACGTGAAGCAGGTCGCGCCGACCGTCCAGGACCTGACCGACCGCCGTACCGAGGCCGGTCCGCGCGCCGGCGACTACCCGACGGGTTCGTGGGGCGACGAGTCCCGCGAGTACCACGTGTGCGTGCGGGTCCCGGGCGCGGCCGTCGGGCAGGAGATGCTGGCGGCCCGCGCGACGCTGATCGTGCCGGACGCGGCGGGCGGGACGCCGACCGTCCTCGCCCAGGGTCTGGTGCGGGCGGTGTGGACCGACGACCTCGTCGCTTCCACGGCGATCAGCCCGCAGGTGGCGCACTACACCGGCCAGGCGGAGCTGGCCCAGGCCATCCAACAAGGTTTGGAAGCACGCAAACTGGGCGATGTCGATGGTGCGACGGCCAAACTCGGACGCGCGGTACAACTGGCGAGCGCGTCCGGCAACGCGGACACTGCCAAACTGCTGGCGAAGGTGGTGGATGTCGTGGACGCGGCGGCAGGTACTGTGCGGCTGAAAGCGAAGGTCGCCGATGCCGACGAGATGACCCTTGAAACGCGTTCGACGCAGACCGTCCGAGTGAAGAAGACCTGAGAAGAGACCTGCCGCGATGACGCAGGGAGAAGGGGGAAGCGTAGCCATGCCGACCTGCCCGAACGGGCACCAGTCCGCCTCCGAGGACTGGTGCGAGGTCTGCGGCCACCGCATGGCTGCCGCCACGAGCGCCCCCGCGGCGCCTTCCTACGGCTACGGCTACCCTCCCACGGCCGGTGAGCCGACCGCGCAGGCGGAGCTGTGCCCGCAGTGCCGGACGCCGCGCGAGGCCATGGCCCCGTTCTGCGAGGAGTGCCGGTACAACTTCCTGACACGTTCGGCGACTTCGTACACGCCGCTCGCCCAGGAGACGGGCCCGGCCGCGGGCACCGGGAGCGTGGGGACCCCGCCTCCCCCGCCGCCGCAGGCCCCGCCGACGTTCTCGCAGGACCACTTCGACTACCAGGGCTCGCGGCCGTCCCGGGTCAACCGGCCGGCCGAGCCGCTCCAGCGCGAGGACGACTGGCTGCTGCCGCCTCCCTCGCACGAGCAGCAGGCACACGGGCAGCAGTCGCACGCGCAGCAGTCACACCAACAGCCCTCGCACCAGCAGCAGCCCCTCCAGCAGGAGTACCAGCAGCCGCACTACCAACAGCAGCCTCCGCCGCAGCAGGAATACCAGCAACCTCCGCAGCCCCAGCAGTCGCAGGGGCAGCAGTTGCAGCAGGAGTACCAGCAGCACTCGCAGCATCAGCAACAGCAGGTCCCGCAGCACCAGGCGCAGCAGCATCACCAGCAGCAACAGCACTACGGGTCCCAGGGTCAGGCTCCGTCGCACGTCGGCGGCGCCTGGAGCGCGACGGTCGGCCCGGACCGCTCGTACTTCATGGCGATGATGCAGCGCAGCGGCCCGGAGGCGGCCGGGTTGAACCTGCCCGCGTACTCCCCCGAGCAGCATCTCGCGCTCTCCGGCGGGCAGATCACCATCGGCCGCCGGCGCGCCTCCTCGGGCGAATCCCCGGACATCGACCTGTCGGTGCCCCCGGAGGACCCGGGCGTCTCCCACCAGCACGCGGTGCTCGTCCAGCAGCCCGACGGGAGCTGGGCGGTGGTGGACCAGAACTCCACCAACGGCACGACCATCAACGGCGGTGAGGAACCGATCCAGCCGTACGTCCCGATCCCCCTCGGCGACGGCGACCAGGTCCACGTCGGCGCCTGGACCACGATCACCGTCCGTCGGGGTTAGGCGGTCGTCCCGACCTCCCCCAGCGGCCACACGTACGGGCCCTGGGGGTCGTCGAGCCACGACCACTGTCCCTCCGACGTGAGCGTGACGCCGAACCGCTCGCGCGCCGGGCGCCCCTCGCGGCGCCACAGGTCCAGGGCCTCCCGGGGGTGCAGGACGCCCTCGGTGAGGATCAGCAGGAACTGGAAGCGCTCGTTGTCCACCAGCTCGTACGGGAGTCCGTGTGGGGGCAGCGAGGGGGCGTGCGGGGCCGCGCCCGCCCCGCGCAGCGGCACGAAGTACGCCGAGGTGTGCAGGAACCGGCCCTCCGCGAAGTCCGCGTCCCGCACGGTGAGCGCGATCAGCCCGGTCGACAGCGGGGCCAGGATGCGCGCCCCGGGCCGGCACTGGGCCGGCCAGGCGTGCGGGATCAGCGGCAGCGTGCAGGTGACCAGGATCCGGTCGAAGGGGGCGCGGGAGGGGCAGCCGCGCGCCCCGTCGCCGGTGACGACGGTCGGGTGCAGGCCGAGCTGCGCCAGGTGCGCCCGCGCCGACTCGGTGATCTCCTCGTCCAAGTCCACCGTGGTGACCAGTTCCTCGCCGAGCCGGTGGCAGAGCAGGGCCGCGTTGTAGCCGGTGCCCGCGCCGATCTCCAGCACGTTGTTCCCGTCACGGACCTCCAGCGCCGCCAGCATCCTCGCCATCAGGGAGGGCTGGCTGCTGGAGGAGACCAGTTCGCCATCGCGCAGCCGGGTGGCGAGCGGGGTATCCGTGTACACGCCGCGCAGCCAGCGGGCCCGCCGTTCGGGGTCCGGGTCCTCGGCCCAGAGCCGCTCGTGTCCGGCTCCACGACCGGTCCAGAAGTACGGGACGAAGACGTGCCGGGGCACCGCGGCGAAGGCCGCACGCCAGTCGGGGTCGTCCAGGGCCCCGGCCGCGATCAACTCCATGACCTGGGCCGCGTGCGCGGTCTCGCGCAGGTCGCGTACTTCGGCATCTGCGCCCATGTCTCCACTGTGCTGCCCTGCGGGGGCGAAGGCCAACGCTGGTCGGGCGTGTTCCCGCGCGTCGCGGCGTGGCGGGCGGGGTCCCGGGCTTGTGGGAAGGGTCCTGGGACCCCAGTCCTAGGACCCCGGTCCTCGGTCCGGGCGTCTGAGACGATGGTCAGGTGAATGACGATCCGCAGGGCACGGTCCAGGAGCAGACCTTCTACGAGCTGGTGGGCGGCGAGGCCACCTTCCGCCGCCTGGTCCACCGGTTCTACCAGGGTGTCGCGGAAGACCCGCTGCTGCGCCCGATGTACCCGGAGGAGGACCTGGGGCCGGCCGAGGAGCGGTTCGCGCTGTTCCTCATGCAGTACTGGGGCGGCCCGAACACCTACAGCGAGAACCGCGGGCACCCGCGCCTGCGGATGCGGCACGCGCCGTTCCAGGTGGACGCGGCCGCGCACGACGCGTGGCTGGGTCACATGCGGGTCGCGGTGGACGAGCTGGGCCTGGCGCCGGAGCACGAGGCGCAGCTGTGGCGGTACCTGACGTACGCGGCCGCATCGATGATCAACACGGCGGGCTGAGGCGGGCGGCGGAACGCACCCGCCGCGAGGCCCCGCGAGCCCGGCATGATCCGTAGGACAGGCCCTGGGTCGTCTCTTTCGGATCTTGCCGGTCAAGCCCGCGTCGTCCGGTGCCGTGCATCGCAAGGCGGAGAGGCTCCCGATCACTGGACGTCCTCGGGTGCCTCGACGACGCGGCGAGGTGCGGTGCCGGGCGGCGTGGGTCAGGCAAGATCCGGAAGAGACGGCCTAGACCGGCCGGACCAGCAGGGCGCCGAGGCCACCGGTCCCGCCGGGGCGGCGCATGGCGACGGACCCGTACGGGGTGCGCAGCCGCAGCCATCCCCCGGACGCCAGCAGCGCCACCGGTGCGGGGGCCGCGGGCGGCCCGGTGGGACCGGCGGGCACGGAGGCCCGTACCGGCCGCAGGAAGCCCAGGGACTGCGCGGCGTGCACGACGCGCAGCGGAAGTTCGGTGTCCCCCAGCGTGCGGGACCAGATCTCGCGGCCGATGCGGTCGCGCTCGGACCGGGTCCGGTGCTGCGGGGGCAGGGCCTCGTCCCGGGCCCGGAACTCGGCGACGGCGCCCGCCACGGCGGCCCGCATCGCCTCGGGGCCGGGCAGGCCCGCCACCGGCTCCCAGCCGCCGCGCGGAGGCAGGACGCCCGCCCAGGGCGGTCCGGTGACCGGGCCGGGCACGACGACGCTCGCGGCGCCCTCGTCCACCGATTCCAGCAGCTCACCGGCGGACACCGTCAGATCCAGGGGCGTCCCGACGGGCGCGGCGAGCCGCACCGTGCGGACGGCCAGTACCTCGAAGGACGGCGGCCGCCCGAAAACGGCGAGCGCGCCACCGCCCGCCCGCGCCTGCAGGCGGACGGCGGCGGCGCGATCGTAGTGCACCAACCGGCCCAGGAAGGCGGCGAGGTCCGCCACCTCCCCGGAGTCGGCGCAGTGCAACCGGTCGTTCATGCCGCGAGGCGCCCTTCCGAGCCCTTGGCGCGCTTGGCGTCACCGGGCTCGTCCAGGTACTCCTCCAGGAAGCTCCGCTCCTCGGCCGTGATGCGGCGGGGCCGCCCCGCGGCGAGGTCGTACGGCACGACCACGGTCTCGGCGCGCACGTAGACCGTCTCGGGCGTGGACTCGGTCGCCTCGTCCTTGACCTCATAGCGGATGGTCAGGGACGCGGCGCCTATCCGGGTCACCCAGGACTCGATCAGCACCGGCTCGTGCCGGTGCACGAGCGGCAGCTTGTAGTCGATCTCGTGGCGGGCCACGACGGAACCGCCCGTGAAGGACTCACTGCCCTCCCCGGGCGCCAGGCGGAACATGAAGTCGATGCGCGCCTCCTCCAGGTAGCGGAGGAAGACGACATTGTTGACGTGCCCGAAGGCATCCATGTCCGCCCAGCGGAGGGGGCACCTGTAGTGGTGTCTGGCCATGGTCCTCGACCTCAGCCTCGGGTCAGCTTCTTGTAGGTGGCGCGGTGCGGACGGGTCGCGTCCACGCCGAGACGCTCGACCTTGTTCTTCTCGTACGACTCGAAGTTGCCCTCGAACCAGTACCACTTGGAGTCACCCTCGTAGGCGAGGATGTGGGTCGCGACCCGGTCCAGGAACCAGCGGTCGTGGGAGATGACCACGGCCGCGCCCGGGAATTCGAGGAGCGCGTTCTCCAGCGAGGACAGGGTCTCGACGTCGAGGTCGTTGGTGGGCTCGTCGAGGAGCAGCAGGTTGCCGCCCTCCTTGAGCGTCAGCGCCAGGTTGAGGCGGTTGCGCTCACCACCGGACAGGACGCCCGCGGGCTTCTGCTGGTCCGGACCCTTGAAGCCGAAGGCGCTGACGTACGCGCGGGACGGCATCTCGACCTGGCCCACGTTGATGTAGTCCAGCTCGTCCGACACGACCGCCCAGAGGGTCTTCTTCGGGTCGATGTTGGCGCGGCTCTGGTCGACGTAGCTGATCTTGACCGTGTCGCCGACCTTGATGGCGCCGGAGTCCGGCGTCTCCAGGCCCTGGATCATCTTGAACAGCGTGGTCTTGCCGGCGCCGTTGGGGCCGATGATGCCGACGATGCCGTTGCGGGGCAGCGTGAACGACAGGTCGTCGATGAGGACCTTGTCACCGAAGGCCTTGGAGAGGTTGTTGACCTCGACCACGATCGAGCCCAGACGCGGGCCCGGCGGGATCTGGATCTCCTCGAAGTCCAGCTTCCGCATCTTGTCCGCTTCGGCCGCCATCTCCTCGTAGCGGGCGAGGCGGGCCTTGGACTTGGTCTGACGGCCCTTGGCGTTGGAGCGGACCCACTCCAGCTCTTCCTTGAGGCGCTTCTGGCGCTTCTCGTCCTTGCGGCCCTCGACCTTGAGGCGGGTGGCCTTCTTCTCCAGGTAGGTGGAGTAGTTGCCCTCGTAGGCGATGGCGCGGCCGCGGTCGAGTTCGAGGATCCACTCGGCGACGTTGTTCAGGAAGTACCGGTCGTGGGTCACGGCGATGACGCAACCCTTGTACTGCGAAAGGTGCTGCTCCAGCCAGTTCACCGACTCGGCGTCGAGGTGGTTGGTGGGCTCGTCGAGGAGGAGCAGGTCCGGGGCCTCGATCAGCAGCTTGCACAGCGCCACGCGGCGCTTCTCGCCACCGGAGAGGTTGGTGACGGGCCAGTCGCCGGGCGGGCAGCCCAGGGCGTCCATGGCCTGCTCCAGCTGGGCGTCGAGGTCCCAGGCGTTGGAGTGGTCCAGGTCTTCCTGGAGCTTGCCCATCTCGTCGAGGAGCGCGTCCGTGTAGTCGGTCGCCATCAGCTCGGCGACCTCGTTGAAGCGGTGCAGCTTCTTCATCGTGTCGGCGGCGCCGTCCTGGACGTTCTCCAGGACGGTCTTCGACTCGTCGAGCTTGGGCTCCTGCATCAGGATGCCGACGGTGAAGCCGGGCGAGAGGTACGCCTCGCCGTTGGACGGCTGCTCCAGGCCCGCCATGATCTTCAGAACGGTGGACTTACCGGCGCCGTTCGGGCCGACCACACCGATCTTCGCGCCGGGCAGGAAGTTCAGGGTGACGTCATCAAGAATCACCTTGTCGCCGTGCGCCTTGCGCGTCTTGCGCATGGTGTAGATGAACTCAGCCAAGAGAAACCGTCCGGCAGATCGATGGGTGGGCAGATACACCCCATCTTGCCAGTCGTCCATAGCTGCGGGCGAATGGGTAGGTCAGGCCCCCCTGACCCGGGCCGGCCCGGGTCGGCCCGGGTCGGCGGGTGCCGTGACGGCTTCCGACCAGGCCTCGCCGCAGGCGCTCGAGGGCGCGGGGTGGCCGGGGCCGGGCGGCGGGGGCGGATCTCCGGCCGGGGCACGACCGCGCCCCGGCGCGTGGGCGGCGCCGGGGCGGGCGGGGTGTGGTCGTCGCGCCGCGGTCAGCGCGGGCGGTAGACGGTGAGGGCTTCCGGCAGCTCGTCGAGCACGAAGGCGGTGGGAGCCTTGGCGTACTCCCCGTCGTAGGCGAGGGGGGTGCCGGGCGGCACGTCCGAGATCCTCAGGCTCCGCAGGCGGGTGGCGGTGTGGACCGGGGAACGGCTGAGGGGCCCGGTGAAGGCCGCGGCCAACAGGCGCGGGCCGGGACGACCGCCGCCGAAGACGAGCCGTACGTCGAGGAGCCCCTCGCCGAGGTTGTCGCGGCGCCGGGGGGCGGGGCCGCTGCCGTGGTACGTCCCGTTGCCCGCGAACAGCAGCCAGACGCTGCGCGGACGCCCGGCGAGGCTGAGCCGTACGGGCCGCTCGGCCCGCAGCACCCGCCACGCCGCCAGCAGCGCGGCCGGGCCGCTCCCGATCCGGGGCGCCCACCGCAGCCGGTGGCGCAGCAGCTCGGGGTAGGCGCCGATGCTGAAGTTGTTCAGGAAGTACCCCGACTCCTCGCGCCCGGCCTCGGAACCTGCCGCGGAACCGGCCTCGGCCGCGCTCGCGGGGTCGGGGTGGCGCCGCGGGCCGGGGGTGAAGCGTCCGACACCGACGCGGACCGCGTGCCCGTCGGCCACGGCCCGGCAGGTGTCCTCGGCTCCTGCGAGCCCGAGGTCGAGGGCGAAGTGGTTCAGGGTCCCGCCGGGGAACACCGCGAGCGGCACCCCGGCGCGCAGCGCGGCCGTGGCCGCCGCGTTGATCGTGCCGTCGCCGCCGCAGACGCCGAGCACCTGGGACCGGGACGCCGCCGCGGCCAGTTCCGACTCCAGCTCGGCGCTCTCGCAGTGGACCAGCTCCGCCTTCGGAAGCCGGCGCTTGAGGACGTCGAGGCCGGCGAAGGCGGCGGAACCCGAACCGGAGTTGATCACCACGGTCAGGCCGTCGCCGTCCGGCAGCGCGGGAGCCCCCGCGTCCGGCCGTTCGTCACCCGGTACGACCCGGGCCTCCTGCACGTCGCGCGCGAGCCGGCGGACGAGGAACCCGGCGGCCACCCCGAGCGCCGCGCCCGCCGCCACGTCGGACGGGTAGTGGACGCCGGTGTAGACGCGGGAGAACGCGACCGACGCGGCGACGGGGGCCAGCGCGAGGCCCCACCCCGGCGCCTCCAGCGCCAGCCCGGCGGTGAAGGCGAACGCCGAGGCCGCGTGTCCGGAGGGGAACGAGGTGGTCTGCGGCTGGGTGCGCAGCTGCCGGGTGGCGGGCACCCCTTCCAGCACGGGTCGGCGCCGGCGTACGGACCACTTGCCGACGGTGTTGATCGTCGCCGAGGCCAGCGCGAGGGAGGTGATCCCCCGCACGGCGGCCTTGCGTGTCCGGGCCGAACCGAAGGCGGCGAGCGCGGCGGCGGTACCACCCCACAGCACGCCGTGGTTCGCGGCCCGACCCAACCTCGGCAGCACCCGGTCGGCCCCGGGCCAGTGCCGGCGGGCCACCGCGTCGAACAACTGCCGGTCCCATCGCGCGACCGACCCCTGCCAGGTCAATTCCTGTTCAGCCATCCTCAGCGCCTACCCCGCGCCACGGATCCGGAACCAACCCCACCCGCCACCCGGGCCACCGGGCGCGGGCCGTCCTTCTCGGACCGCTCCGGGCCCGCGAAGGCAGGCCCTAGACCTCGTCGTGCTCGCCCTCCAGCGGGCGCTTGCGCAGCAGCAGGACGACCATGCCGCCCAGCACCACCAGGCCGACCGCGAGGGAGGCGATCACCGGGGTGGCCGCCGAGCTGCCGCTGGTCGCGAGGCGTTCGCCGGCCGGGGAGTCCTCGGTCTCGGTGGTGGGCTCGGAGCCGACCGACGGGACGGCCGTACCGGACACGGCGCCCATCGGTACCGGTTCGGGCGCCGGCCAGAGCGCCGTCGCCGTGGCGGTGGTCGCGGATTCGCTGGAGCCCGCCACGATCTGCGCCTGGTTCGGGACGCCGTTGGCGAAGAGCCGTCCGACGGGCACCTTCGTGGAGCCCTGCACGATGACCGAGGCGAGCCCGTCGGCCGTGCCCGGCGGCACTTCGAAGTACAGCCGGGTGCCGTCGGTGGCGGCGGTCAGCGGCCGCCCCTGCTCGTCGACCACCCGCACGCCCATGGCCAGGGCCGCCGCGTCGGGGGTGACCGTGACGCTCTGGGCCCCGGTGCGCACCGTGACCGGGCCGAGCCGGCTGCCGACGGCTCCCGTCACCGCACCCGACACCTCGCCGGGGTCCAGCGCCAGCGAGGGCGGCGGTTCCGCCATCCGGCCCGCCTCACGCTGGAGGTAGTCGGCCAGTTGTTCCGCCGCCGGGTCGGAGGCTTCCACATGCGCCCCGTCCGCCAGCCGCCAGATCGCGACCTGTGTGCCGGCGGCGGCGCTCTCCGCGGTGAGGGGGGCGGCGCCGGCGGCCTTGGCGAGCTCCGCCAGGTCGTTGAGCTGGGGGTAGGAGTGCTCCAGCACCCAGCGGATCCGGCCCGCGCCGTCCTTGCCTTCGAGGGGGCTGTCGGTCCAGCCGCTCTCGGTGTACCGGGCCTCGGGTTGTGCGTAGCCCGCGACGCCGACCCCGTAGGTCTGGAGCATGCCGCCACCGTCGACCCGCATCTCGTGCAGTCCGGCCGGGACCTGCCGTACGGCTCCGTCGTTGGTGCGCAGGACCGCCTGCCCGTAGGTCTTCAGCCCGTCCAGCACGGCGCTCGCACCCTCGGGGGCCCGGCCCGGTGTGGGCTCGGAGTCCGCCGCGACCGCGGCGCCGGGCGTGGCGGCCAGGGCCGCGGCCAACAGCGCCACCGCCGCCAACGACCTGCGTGTGGAGCCCCGTCCGGGGACGGCGGGTCCGGGGACGCGTGCGGTGGCGGGTGCGGCGATGGCGGGAGCGGGATCGGGAACGGAGGATGCGGGAACAGCGATCGACACAGTCTTCCCCTTCGGGCCGAGGACCCGGATGCCGAGGACCCGGGTGCCCGTGAGTACCGGGGAATCCTAACCGCCTCGAACACTCAGACCACCGCCGCCTTCTGAGCCGTCATCAGCGGGGTGTCCGTTGTGACCACGCGCCGGAAGGCCGCCGTCCCCCGGTTGAGGTCGTGTCCGATGGCGACGGCCTCGATGTCCGCGGAGAACCACCGCGCCCCGTCCCCGTCGGGCGGATCGTCGCGGACCCGCAGCCTTCCGTGCACGACGAGGGGTTCGCCGACGGACACGGAACTCGCCAGGTTCAACGCGAGGGTCCGTCGTGCCCAGATGGTGAAGAAGCTGGTCGCGGCGTCCGACCAGGTGTCCGTCCGCCGGTCGAAGTACCTCGGCGTCACCGCGAATCGGAACCTCGCCGACGGTCCGGTCGGCGTCTCCTTGAAGTCGATCCGCGTCGCCACGTGCCCCACCAGCGTCACCAGGGTGTCGTTCATCCCGGTCGCCCTCCCCCGCATGCCGCACCCGTGCGGACCGTCCGCACGAGGTACGACCATGCTGGCCCGGCGTCCCGGATCCCGCTCAGGCCTGTGGACTACTGACGGGTTGTGGAAAACTTCGCCACCGTCGCGTACTGCTCGCGCACCTCCCGGTAGCGCAGCAGCTCGGCCGCGACGGGCTCCAGCACCCGGGCCCGCCCGCACCCGGCCGCCGCCTGTCGCAACCGGCGTTCGGCGTCCTGTCCGTACCTGCGGGCCGGTCCCCGGGCGGCGATCGAGCAGGCCCATTCGACGAGCGGCCCGCCGATGATGCCCGCCACCATCAGCAGCACCGGCGGCATCAGGTGCGGCGGCAGGACCCCGGCGATCTGCCCGACCAGCCACAGGCCGCCGTAGATCTGGAGCAGGGTCATCGCGGCCTGGGCCAGCACCGCGGCGGGCCACCAGCCGGGGCGCGGCGGTTTGACGTGGGGCACGGTGACCGCCGTGCCCAGGGTCACCGCGATCTCGTCCAGTGCCTCCGGCAGCCGGTCGGCGCCGCGCACCGCGGTCTCGCGGACCGCCTGGGCCCAGGGGTCGGGCAGCCCGATGACCGCCTCGTCCGCGACCGTCCGTACGGCCTGCTCCACCCGCTGCCGGGCGGTGACCTCCTCCTCGACGGGCAACTCGGTCGCCGTCGGGGTGCGTCCGATCGCGGCGAGGGCGGCCAGGCCGGCCAGCGAGCGCGGGGCGCGCCGGCTCTCGTACCAGCGCCACAGCCGCAGCCACGGGGTCCCGCAGGCCTTGCCGGCGTTGCGCCGCCAGGCCCGTTCGGCGGCGAGACCGGCCGCGTACGCGCCGACGGCCTCGGCGAGCCGGTCCTCGAACTCGGCGCGCGCCACCTCCCCGATCTCGGGCCCGGGGTGCCCGTCGGCGACGTACAGCGGTCTGAGGCGCAGCGCGGCCCGGTCGACGTCGGCGGAGATGCGCCGGGTGGCCGCGCCCTTCTCCTGGGTGAACTGTCCGAGGAGCTCGCGCAGTTCCCCGACGCCCTCACCCGTCAGGGCGGAGATTCCGAGGACGGTCGCCCCGGGTTCGCCGTGTTCCCCGAGGGCGATCCCGTCGTCGTCCAGCAGTCGTCGCAGGTCGTCCAGGACCAGGTCGGCCGACTCGCCGGGCAGCCGGTCCACCTGGTTCAGCACGACGAACGTCACCTCGGCGTGGCCGGCCAGCGGGCGCAGGTACTTCTCGTGGAGGACGGCGTCCGCGTACTTCTCGGGGTCCACCACCCACACCACCGCGTCGACCAGCGCCAGCACCCGGTCCACGTGGTCCCGGTGGGCGCCGACGGCCGAGTCCAGGTCCGGGAGGTCCACGAGGACCATCCCCCGCAGCGCCTCGGCCTCCGCGGTCTCGCGCGGCCGGCGTCGCAGCCGGCCGGGGATCTCCAGCCGGTCCAGCAGGCCCGCCGCACCGTCCGACCAACTGCACGCGATCGGCGCGGCCGTGGTCGGCCGGCGCAGACCCGTCTCGGAGATCTGCACCCCGGCGAGTGAATTGAAGAGGGTGGACTTGCCGCTTCCGGTGGCGCCGGCGATCGCGACGACCGTGTGCTGGGCCGAGAGCCCGCGCCGCGCCGCGGCCTCGTCGAGGATCCGTCCGGCTTCGCCGAGGCTCTTGCCGTCCAGGATCCGGGTCCTGGAGAGCCCGATGAGCTGGCGGAGTGCTTCGAGGCGGGTGCGCAGGGCCTGCGCCTCGGGGCTGAGCGGGGGCGCGGTCACCTTGCCGCCGTCGCTGCCGGCGCCGGAGACGGCCCGTACGAGCGCGTCGTCGCCGCCCTCGCCGTCCCTCTCCTCCTGCTCCTCGTCGAACTCCAGGGTCTGGGGGCGCGATCGCGCGATGAGTCCGTCGTCCCAGCGGTCGTCGGTGCGGTCGGTCAAGGCGGTCATCGTGTCACCTCTCCTTCTGCAGTACGGACAACGCGGCGATCAGCTCGGCCTGTGGTTCCGGGGTCACTTCGAGGGCTTCCAGGGGGGCGAGGCGGCGGTCGCGTTCGGCGCGCAGCACCTGGTCCAGGTGTTCGCCGACCAGTTCGCCGCCGCGGTCCCGCAGCCGTACGGCGGCCTGTACGCCGATCCGCTCGGCGAGCTTCTCGCCCGCCGGGCGGGCCCGCTTGCCGCCGAGGAGCGCGGCGACCAGGAGGGCCGCGACGCCGTCGGGGTCGGGCGCGGGCTGCTTGTCGAGCCGCGCGACCTCCTCCTCGGCGAGTTCCTCCAGCACGCGCCGCCAGCGGCGCACGGCCATGCCGATACGGTCCGCCGCCTCACGGTCGGGCGCCGGCAGGGCGACCGCGGCGGCCGCCGGTTCGCGCCGCCAGGCCTCCGCGATCCGCTCGTCGGCGGCGGCCACGGCGCACTGGAGCAGCGCGGCGAGCGACTCGGCGAGGGAGTCGAGCAGTTCGTCGGCGGTGGTGTCGAGGGGGTAGCCGCGCCACCTGGTGAGCGCGTCGCCGGCCAGGACCGCGCCCTTGTCGAGCCGGTTGCGCACCCGCTTGCCCTCGCGGCGGTAGGCGTCCGTGACGGCCGATGTCAGCCGTACGGCGGCGGCGTGCTGGGCGGCCACCGCGGAGGCGAGTTCCGGCATCCGGCGGCCGAGGGAGTCCAGCGCGCCCAGCGCGGTCCGCCCGACGGCGTACTGCCGGGCGGCGGGGTCCTGGGCGTGGTGGCTGAGCCATGCGAAGAGCGGCGCGACGGCGCTGGCCGGCAGCAACCCGCCCCCGCCGGTGGACTCGGGCAGCTCGGGCACCGTGAACCGGGGCACGTCGCCGAGCCCGGCCCGGGTGAGCAGGGCCCCGTACTGCCGGGAGACGTCGACGAGCACCTGGTGCGGCACCCGGTCGAGCACCGTGACCAGGGTCGCCTTGTACTGCTTGGCGGTGCGCAGCAGGTGCCAGGGGACGGCGTCGGCGTACCGCGAGGCGGTGGTGACCATCACCCAGACGTCCGCGGCGCAGATGAGGTCGGAGGCGAGGGTGCGGTTCTCGACGACGAGGGAGTCGATGTCGGGGGCGTCGAGGATGGCGAGCCCGCGCGGCAGGGTCGAGACGGTCTCGATCCGCAGTTCGCGGGTGGCGTGGGTGTTCCCGCGGGGCGGCTTCCTGGTCGCGGGAGGGGATTCGTCCTCCTCGTGGGGCACCCAGACCCGCACCAGGTCGGGCAGGACGCGCATCCCGGCGAACCAGTGATGATCATCCGGATGGCAGACAAGCACCGGGATTCGTGTCGTGGGACGCAACACCCCGGCTTCGCTGACCTGCCTCCCCACGAGGGAGTTGACGAGGGTGGACTTACCGGCCCCGGTGGACCCGCCGACGACGGCGAGCAGCGGCGCCTCGGGCGCCTTCAGCCGGGGAACGAGGTAGTCGTCGAGCTGCGCGAGCAGCTCGGCTCTGGTCTGGCGGGCGCGCGGAGCGCCGGGCAGGGGCAGCGGCAGACGCACGGACGCGACCCGGTCGCGCAGGGCGGACAGGGCATCGAGCAGCTGAGGCCGAACATCCAAGGTCACCACATGCGAAGAATGCCCAATTTAGGACCATTTTTGAAGCTTATACGTCCTCTGCGCGCCGACCGCCACCCCGGAGAGACGTCCCGGGACACGACGGACGAGCGGGACTCAGGCATAACGAGTGCACAACACCCGGGGCGACGCGGCGCAAAAGCGATGCGAAAATCGCACCTGCCTGCGATTATCGGGACCGCTTCACCGAACCTCCACATCGTGGCACGCGGGTGAAGCAACCGGGACAAGGTGAGTGGAGCCCTATCCTTGACCCGGCACGGCCCACGGTCCCACCCCCACCTCGGGGCTCCAGGACACCACGGCCACCTTCCGGCCCCCGTAGCTCAGTGGATAGAGCAGGTGCCTTCTAAGCACTTGGCCGCAGGTTCGAGTCCTGCCGGGGGCACCACTTCTCCACCCCTCGAAGCCCTCCCCCACGGGAGGGCTTTCGTGCAGGTCAGCGGCGTGTCAGCGGAGTCTCCGCAGCAGCGCCGCAAGCACATCCGGGGTCCTGACGGCGCATCCGGCGGCCCGACCCGGACGGCTCTCGAAGGTCACCCGTTCGCCGCGCCGCCGAGTTCACCGCCGGGTTCCCCGCCCAGTTCCCCGCCGGCGCCCACGGCGACCCGAGAGGGGACAAATCGGCATTCCGGTTGAAGACGGAACGAATGTCGGATCATTCTTTCCGTCATGAGTCTCGTCTCCACCGCCGCCGCCGACGTGTCCGATCCACACGACTACGCCCTCGAATGGGCGCTGGTGGACGTGGAGACCTCCGGGTTGACGCCGCGACAGCATCGGGTGCTCTCGGTGGCGGTGGTGACGCTCGGCCCGGACGGCCGGCAGACGGGCGAGTTCTCGACCCTGCTGGACCCCGGCTGCGATCCCGGCCCCGTCCACGTTCACGGGCTGACCTCCGAGCGGCTGCGCGGGCAACCCACCTTCGGGCAGGTCGCGGGGCGGATCGCGGAACTGCTCCGGGACCGCGTCCTGGTCGCCCACAACGCCCAGTTCGACTACGACTTCCTGGCGCACGAGTTCGCGCGGGCCGGGGTCCACCTGCCCGTGGCGCGCCGGCTGTGCACCCTCGCGCTGAACCGGCGCGTGGACCCGCCGACCCCGGACCTGCGCCTGGGGACGCTGGCCGCCCACTACGGCGTGAAGCAGACCCGGGCGCACGACGCCCTGGACGACACCCGGGTCCTCGCCGGAATCCTGCGCGCCACCCTGAAGGAGGCGGCCCGGCTGGACCTGCCGTTGCCGTTGGTCCCCTGCCCGCCCCGGCAGGACCCCCGGTTCGCGCCCAGGGCTCCCAAGACCCCGTGTGCGTACCGCAACCCCGGCAGGCCGGCCGCGGGCGGTCCCCTCGTCCAGGGCATGAAGATCTCGATCACGGGCGACACCGAGACCGCGCGCGCCGACCTCGTGGCGCGGTCCGTCGCCGCCGGCCTGAACGTGATGGGCAACGTCAGCCGACACACCGGCGTCCTGGTCACGAACGACACCGCCTCGGGGTCCGTCAAGGCCCGGCGGGCGATCGCGGAGGGCGTCCCGGTGGTCGACGAGCGCGCGTTCCTCCGACTGCTGGACGACGTACGGCCGGGAACCCCGCACGAGAACCCGACGGCCACGGAACCGACGACCGCGGAACCCGCGGCGACGGGGACGGCGGGGACAGGGACGAGGACGGCCGCGATCCCGCACCAGGCGACACCGGCCTCGCGACCCACGCCGGCCGCCGCCGCCTCTCCGGCCGCCCCACCCTCTCCGGCCGACGCACCCGCACCGGCCGCCGCGCCCACACCGTCCGACGCCCCCTCACCGACCACGTCCCTCGCCGCGCCCGCCCGCCGGCCCGAGGTCCCGGCCGGGGTGCGGCCGTTGACCGGTCGGCGGGTCCTCGTCCTCGGCGGGACACATCCCGTCTCCTCGCGGGCCCGCGGCCGGATCGTCGAACTCGGCGGGTCCGCCGCCGTCAACCTCTCCGCGAGCGTCACGGACGTCGTCCTCTTCCCGGGCGCCGAGACCGACCGGCGGATGGCCCGGATCACCTCCCTGCTGATCCCGACGCACGACGCGGACTGGCTCACCGCGCCCGGAGCGCCCCGCACCGGCTCCGAAGCCGGCTCCGAAGCGGGCTCCGCCCACGACTCCCCCGCCGGCACCCCCGCCGACGACGCGCGGGCCCGGTCCCCGCGGGTACTGCCGCGGGGCGGGGTGATCGACCTTCCCGGTACGGGAACAGAGTTCTGCTGGGACGTGGGCGCTTCCTGGGCCCAGCAGACGCGTTGCGAGATCGACGTGGTCGCCTTCGTCGTCGACGAGGACGAACAGGTCTCCTGCGACGAGGACTTCGTCTTCTACGGGGCCCCGGAGAACCCGAACGGATCCGTACGGCTGCTCGGCGACGGGCCGACCGAGCAGACGATCGGCATCGATCTCGGCGCCATGCCGCCTGCCGCCCGCCGGGTCGTCGTCTGCGCCGCGATCGACGGCGCGCCCGCCTTCGGCGAGGTCGGCGCCGTCCAGGTCACCGTGGCGGCGGGCACGGGCGCGATGCCGCTGGCGCAGGTCACGGTGGACGCCGCCACGACCGAACGCACCATGGTCCTCGCGGAGATCTACCGCCGCGGCCCGCTCTGGCGCTTCCGCGCCGTCGGCCAGGGGTACGACCACGGCCTGGCGGCCCTCGCGCGGACCTACGGCGTCGACGTCGCCGACTGAGCCGGCGCCCCGGAAACCGGCTCCCGAAACACCGGCCGGACACATCCGGCATGGGGTATTTTCGTATCATCGGTCATGCAGCCACCTGCGACGGAGGCCGGGAGCCGTGTCCGCACCATCCCCGCGACCGCCTCCAGGACGCCCCTCACGACCCGACGACCGGGCGTACGACCTCCGCCCGTCCCAGCCCGCCTCGACCGCCTCACGAACGTCGGTCGACATGACGTTCTTCGGCGGATCGATCACCGTCGACCGCGCCGCTCGCTAGCGTGATCCGTGGAAGAACGTCGTATCGACCAGCCGGAAACACACCTGGTCGACTCTGAATCACTTGTGAGGCATGGGTGGGGAACCCGCAAATGGACGCGGCCTGGTCGCGTTATCAGAGCATGCTCGACGGGATGCTCCCGCACGAGGCGACGCAGCAGTTGCACGACCTCTTCGTGCCGGACGAGGTGATCGAGGAGATGGTGCGCCGCCACGAGGCGGCCACCACCGAGATCGCCACCCTGCGCGAACCGCTGGCCGTGGGGCGGGAGAACGCCGTCCGCTGGTACGCGGGGCCGCGCGCCGGGGACCGGAACTGGCCCGCGTTCGAGAAGCGGTTGGGGCGCCATCTCGACCGGGACGAGGTCAGGAAGATCGACACGGCCTCCGATCGCGTCGTCGCCATGCTCGACCATCCGGCCACCCCCACCTTCCGCTCCCGCGGCCTGGTCCTCGGACACGTGCAGTCGGGCAAGACCAGCAACTTCACGGCGGTGTGCTGCAAGGCGGCGGACCGCGGCTACCGCATGTTCATCGTCCTGTCCGGCGTCACGAACTCGCTGCGCCGGCAGACCCAGACCCGCCTGATCCGCGACCTCGTGGATCTCAACCCGCCGCTCTGGCACCAGATCACCAAGGCGGAACACGACTTCCAGCCGCCGCCGAACGCCCAGTCCTTCCTGGCGTCCAAGGACCAGTGCCTGCTCCTGGTGGTCAAGAAGAACGGACCGGTGCTGAAGAAGCTGCGGGACTGGCTGGAGGAGGCGCGCGAGCAACTCGTCAACTGCCCGACGCTGATCATCGACGACGAGGCGGACCAGGCGACCATCGCCACGCGCAGGATCAATCCGCTCATCCGGGACGTCATCGGCCGTATTCCCAAGGTCTGTTACGTCGGGTACACGGCGACGCCGTTCGCCAACCTCCTCGTCGACCCGGTGGACGAGGAGGACTTCTACCCGCGCGACTTCATCCTCAGCCTGCCCCGCGGCGACGACTACCAGGGCCCGGAGACCCTCTTCGGCCGCAATCCCCTGGACCTGGAGGACCCGGCCGAGGTCCCCGGCGGCCTCGACATGATCCGGACGATTCCCGACGACGAACTCGCCCTCCTACGACCGGCGAAACGGTCCGCGATCCCCGACTTCGCCCCCGAGGAAGCCTCCTCGCTCCGCCGGGCCGTCCTCTGGTTCTGGCTGGCCACCGCCGCGCGGCACGTCCGCGGGCAGGGCGACGGGCACTCGTCGATGCTGATCCACGCGCACTCCGACACCCGCGTCCACGACTCGTACCAGCCCGTGCTCCAGGCGCTCCGCGACGAGGCGGCGCACGGCGTCCGGGAGGACGACCCCGCCGTCGTCGGGGAGTTCCGCGACCTGTGGGACGAGGAGTCGCGTCGCGTGACGCCGCAGGACGGCGGCCCCCCGCTCGACTTCGCGTCCGTGCGCGCCGCCCTGGAGCCGGTGGTCTCCGGGACGCGCATCGTCATGGACCACTACCGCAGCACGGATCGCCTCGACTACGACTCCGGGCCCGTCAACGTCATCGCCGTCGGCGGGAACACCCTCTCGCGGGGACTCACCCTGGAGGGGCTCGTGGTCAGCTTCTTCGTGCGCTCGTCCAACGTCTACGACACCCTCCTCCAGATGGGGCGTTGGTTCGGCTACCGCCCCGGCTACGAGGACCTGCCGCGCATCTTCATGCCCGCCGAGACCCGTCGCTGGTTCACGCACCTGGCGACGGTCGAGGCGGAGATGCGCGTGGAGATCGACCGGTACATCACGGAGCACCTCACCCCGCTGGACATGGCCGTGCGCATCAGGTCCCACCCCAAGATGAAGGTGACCTCTCCGGCCAAGTCCAAGGGGGCCGTGCGCGGCGCCGCCTCCTACGGCGGTCAACTCGTCGAGACCCGCTACTTCCCCTGCGAGAAGACCGCCGAGGACGAGCGGTGGCACGCGGACAACGCGGCCGCGGTGTCGCGGTTGTTGGCCGCCGCGCACCGTGAGGGCACCCTCGACGCGAAGACCCGGGCCGGTCGGGCCCTGTGGCGCGGGATCCCCGTGGAATACGTCCTCGCGTTCGTCGACGAGTACCGCTTCCATCCCAAGGCCCTCGACGCCGCCCGCGACCTGCTCGGCGGGTACATCGGCAAGCGGAGCAAGGCCGGCGGTCTGGTCAGTTGGAACGTGGGAGTCGTCGGGAAGCGGCCCGCCGGCGGCGGATTGATCGGGTTGCCCCACGGCGGCGCGGTGGATCCCGTGGTCCGTACCCGGCTGGACCTCGGCGTGAGCGACCCGGTCGCCGACATCAAGACCCTCACCGGTTCCCGGGACGAGGCGCTGGACCTCGACATCCCCGAGGGCGAGGAGGTCAACCGCAGCCTGCTCCAGCGGCTGCGGACCTCCCAGCAGCCCGAGCGCGGGCTGATCCTGCTGTACCCGATCGACGCCAAGGCCCCGGTCCCGGTGCGCGGCGCGGCGGGACAGGAGCGGGCGGTGGCCGGTCGGGCCCCGCTGGACGCGCCGGGCGACATCGTCTGGGGCGCCGCCCTGGTCTTCCCCAAGCCGACCGGCGGCGTGGACCTCGGCGTCGAGTACGACTACCTCCAGGCCGATCTCTCGCGCGTGTTCCCCACCGCCGGCGAGGACGAGGACGAGGACATCTCGGTGCTCGAACAGGACCTCGACGGCGGCCCGGAGGGCGCCGCGTGACCGCGCGCCCCTGGTCCGCCGCGACCGTCCGGCTGCGTGAGCTCTTCGAGTCGCAGTGGAACGCGCTCGACCGGCGGGCGGCCGGGACGGCCGGCGGCCCGGGGTCGGGCCACTCGGGGACGGGCGGCACGGCGTCCCACGGCCCCGGGCACGGCGGCTCGGTGATCACGGCGAAGCTGGAGATCGACACCCCTCAGGGCGCGCTCCGCCTCGGCCTCGACGGCGACGGGCTGCGTCACCTGCTGGTGCCGATCGGGCCGTCGGCCGGGGTCGAGGACGACGTGCGCAGCGCCGGCGTCCGCCTCACCACCCGGACGCTGTCGCACGACGACGGCCTCCCGGTGCGTTACGCGGACATCGCCTGCCTCAGGCGTGATCTCGCCGGGACGTTCACGGGGCTGGTCGCGGACCTCGCCGGGCTGATCCTCGCCCAACCGGATCAGGCCCCCTCGCTCATCGTCCGTACGCTGCACGCCTGGAGGCTGCTGCTGGCGGGGGCGTCCACGAGTTGGACCGTGCCGCGCCTGGCCGGACTCTTCGCCGAACTCCGCGTCCTGGAGGCCCTGCTGGACGTGAACCCGCAGGCCGTCCGGGCCTGGCTGGGTCCGCTCGGCTGCCCCCAGGACTTCCGGGGCGCCCACCACGCCATCGAGGTCAAGGGCAGCGTCGCCGCCGAAGGCCGCGTCATCCACGTCCACGGCGTCGATCAGTTGGACACACCGCCGGAGGGCACGCTCACGCTGGCGTGGTCGCGCGTCACCGAGGCGGCGGCGCCCGGGGCGCGCTCCGTACCGGACCTGCTCGCGGCGTGCCGCGAGCGGATCGACGACCTCGGGGCCTTCGAGACGCGACTGACGGCGCTCGGGCTGCCGCGGGGCGCGGAGTCCACGATCGACCGGGTGCGGTTCCTCACCGCGGAACAGCGCTGGTACGACGTGTCGGGAGACTTCCCCCGCATCGTGCCCGCCAGCTTCGCGGGCGGGACCGCGCCCACCGGGGTCCGGAGCGTGGAGTACCGGATCGACCTGAACACCGTCACGCACACCGCCGAACCGGAGCGCGTCCTGAAGCGGCTGGGGGCCGACCTGTGAGCGAGACAGGCTGGTACGCGCAGCCCTTCCGGGCCGACGGCGGCATCACGGCGCGCGGTCTGCTGAGCCAACTGGGCAGCCCCAGCCTGTCCCCGCTGACGCTGCTCGTGCGCGAGGCGGCCCAGAACTCCTGGGACGCCCGCCTGCCCGATCAGGGTGTGGTGCGCTTCAGGCTCGACCTGACCACGGTCGGCGCCGGCCACAGCGCGGCCTGGCGCCGCCTGTTCGCCGGCGCATCGTCGGGCACCACCCGCTCCGACACGATGTTCCGCCCGCTCTCCCAGGCGAAGTCCCTGCGCTACCTGGCGATATCCGACCGGGGCACGATGGGCCTGGCCGGCCCGACGCGCTCCGACGCCGGGAAGACCGCCCGGCGGGAATGGGCGCGGTTCGTCCTGAACAGCGGTGACCGGGACGGAGGCAGCGGCTCGACCGGCGGCGGCACGTTCGGCTACGGCAAGAGCGCCCTGTTCCGAATGTCGAAGGTCGGCTGCGTCTTCGCCCACACCCGGTTCCGGGACGACGACGGGCGGGTGCGTTCGCGTTTCATCGGCGTCGCGATCCGCGAGTCGTTCTGGGACGGGGAGACGCGGTACACCGGCCGGCACTGGTGGGGGCTCCCCGAGGCGGAGCACTGCGAACCGCTGACGGACGCCGGGGCGGACGCCGCGGCGCACGAGTTGGGGATACCCGGGTTCGCCGGCGAGGAGACCGGCACGACGCTCGTGGTGGTCGACCCCGACCTCACGGACCCGACGCTGCCGGACTCGGACACCACCCCCGAGCTGTCCGTGGCGGAGGCGGGCGCCTACCTCGCCGACGCCGCGGCCTGGAACCTGTGGCCCATCCTGCTCACCGACCGGGACCGGCGCATGAGCGTCACGGTCACGGCGAACGGGGTGGACGTCCCGGTGCCCGACGAGGGCTCCGACGCGGCCCTGGCCTTCTTCGCCGGCGCGTACCGCCAGGTCGCGGACGGCACGGCTCAGGTGTTGTCGTGCGGCAAGCCGCTCAAGGAACTGGGCCACTTCGCCCACGCCTTCACGTTCGGCGCCCTCGTGACGTCGCCGGCGGCGCGTGAGCTGGGCATCGAGGGCGCTCCCCGGCACGTCTGTCTGATGCGCGGACCGGAACTCGTGGTCCGCTACCACCCGGGGCCCGAGCGGTCGAATCCGGACGCCGGATACGCGGCGGTCTTCAAGGTCCTGGGCGACCTCGACGAGACGTTCGCCCGGGCGGAGCCGCCGACCCACGACGCGTGGGAGTACCAGCAGTTGCAGGGCCGCGAGGCGACGTTCGTACGGACCGCGGGCCGTCGGCTGAAGGAACAGTGCGACCGGCTGAGCGGCGCCCAGGCGCGCAGGGCCGTCAAGGTCGGCACCTACGCCATGGGGTCCGTGGCCCAGCGCCTGGGCCACCTGCTGGCGGGACCGGGCGGAACGGGCAGCGCGGTACTGCTGTCCGGCGCGCATCCCGGCACGGCGCGAACCGGCGGGAACGCGGCCGGTCCCGGCGGGCAACCGGCGGGCGCGCACCCGGCGGGGCCCTTCGTCGCGCCGGGGTCGGACGGGCCCGGTCAGGGCGTCGGCGGCGCGCCCCCGGGCGCAGGAGCGGGTCCGGGCGGCGGAGCGGCCCCGGGCGGCGGGCGGTCCGGTGTCCGCCGGCCGAGCCTGATCGCCGGACCGCGCTTCGAGATGATCGACGGAAGGCCGTACGTGGTGCAGCGGGTACGGGTCCACGGACCCGACCGGGTGGAGGGCGCGGTGCGCGTGCTCACCGGTGACGGTGTGGCGGAAGGGACGTCCCCGACGGGGGTGACACCTCCCGAGGTGCACGGCTGGCGCCTGCCGTCGGACGGCTCCCTCGTGGCCGGCGAGGTGTTCTACCACGCCGGCGACGCCACGGAGGTCGATCTGATCGTCACCGCCGTCGCCGACGTGCTCGTCGACATCAGCGTGGTGGGTCGGGCATGAGCGTGCGCGTCTGGCCCTACCGCAGACCCCTCGACCGGATCCGCGCCGCCCCGTGGCGACTGGGCGACACCGCCGGCGACCCCGTGCCGGCCGCGCTGCCCGCCTGGGACTACGCCTCGGACCTCACGTTGGCCCGGCTGGTCGAGATCGACCTCGCCGAGCTGCGCGCGGACTGCGGGCTGCCGCCCGACGCGCCGCTGCGCCTGGCCGTGCGCCACTGGCCGTCCACGTCGCTGCTCCGCACGTCCGCCCACGCACAGGACCTCGCGCCCCACCAGGACCGGGCGACCTGCGAGGTGCTGATCTCGGTCGACAGCTCCGAGTTGGGCGGCTTCCTGACGGTGGAGACCCTCGTCGTCCTCGCCGGCGATCTGCCGACCACCGAGCCGTTCGTGGCGGCCCGCGGCGGATCCATCCTGTGGAGCGATCAGATACGCGTGCACCTGGAGGGCGGCGCCGGTCTGCTGCCGATCGCGCCGGTGTCCTTCGCGGAAGCCGGGCTCCCCGCCGGCTCGGCCTGGTACGTGAGCATGGACGGCGGGGACTGGCAGCAGGCCGCGATGGGCAGTCTGCTCGTCCTCCTCAACGAGGACAATCCCACGGTCAAGCAGGCGATGGAGGCCTCGCGGAGCGAGCTCTCGGGAATGCTGTGGAGCATGTTGGAGGCCGACATCGTGACCGACCTGGTGGGACGGGCACTGGACGACGACGCCTTCGTCGACGAGACGCCCTCCGACGACCCCGACGGTGACCTGACGATGGCGGGGCTCGTGCGCGCCTTGGTCCGCACCTATCTGGCACGGCCGACCGAGTCCCCGGAGCACGCGATCAAACGACTCCGGGACGACCGGCGCAGGGACCCCTCGCGGTTCCGCGCCGACGTCCACTGCGGTGTCCGCTTCCTCACGGACAGGGAGGCCACGTCATGAGCCGCGTCACGGGCGACGCCGGGACCGGGGTCATGAGCCTGCTCTACCCGCGCCTGCTGCCCGGGGAGACGGAGCGCCGGTTCCGCATGCTCCACGAGGTACCGGCGGGCGGGCACGCGTCCATGGCCGACAACCACTCCTCGCGGGCCGTGTACGCGGCCACGGGCGGGCGGCGGGTCACGCGCGACGAACTCGACCAACTCCGGGGCTCCGTGCTGCGCGTGGCGCACGACCAGGGCTTCCCGGCCGCCCCGTCCGCGGCGCAGCGCACCGCCTTCGACCGCGAGGCGGCGCAGGTGCTGCGGGAGGGGTGCCGGATGGTGCCCGGCGAGGCCGCGCAACGGCAGGTGTGGGCGTTCCTCGCGCTCGTGCTCCTTCCGGACGTGTGCGTCTGGCGGTGGCCCGCCGACGCGGGCAACCGGTACGTGGCCGACCGCTTCAAGGGCACCGACCTGACGCGGCACGCGCTCGCCCGGCTGTGGACCCGCGCGCACGTGCTCCGCGACGACGCGGCGGACGACCCGTACCACCTGCTGGACGTGCTCGGCGAGGCCGACCTCGACCAGATCATGGCGCGGCGCTCCGCACTCGCCGGGTCTCCGGCGCTGGTGCGGGCCATCGTGCGGACCCATCGGGACGACGAGGCGGGCGGCGCGAGCCCCGCCTCCCGTGCCGTGGCATCCCGTGCCGTGGCCTCTCCTGCCATGGCCTCGCGTGCCGTGGCCTCTCGTGCCGTGCTCCGGGAGAGCCTGACGCGGTTGCTGCGGCTCACGGCGTTCGTCGACCTGGACTCGGCGTCGGAACCGGAGCTGGGGCGCCTGGTGCGGCAGGTGCGGTCCGAGGCGCGGGCCGCACTGGGCGGGTGAGGGGCGGGGATCGGGGCGCGCGACTCAGGGGCCGGGGCGGGCGCGCCGGGCTCAGGCGTCGGAGTCAGGCGCCGGGGTCAGGCGTCGGGGTTTCGAGGGGGCTCGGGGTTCGGGCCGGGCTCGGCGGCCTCGCGGGCCGCGCGCCACGTCGCGACCTCGGCCTCGACGTCGAAGGTGCCCAGGTTGAGGGGCGGCCCGGGCGGGGGCATGCGCAGGGCCTTGCCGATCTTCTCGTTGATCGCCGTGAGGATCCCCCGCACCTGCCGTTCGGACCGCGCCGCCCGGACCGCTTCCTTGGCGTCCTCGGCTTCCTTGCGCAGCGCGAGCGAGGGCGGAAGCGGGGAGAAGCCCTCGCGGTGCAGCTTGCCCTTGATCCACCAGAGTTCGTCGTACGGGGCGTCGAGCGAGGCCAGCGGCTTGCCGTAGCCCGGCAGGTTCTCGAATTCGCCCCGCTCGGCGGCCTCCCGGATCTGCCGGTCCACCCAGGACTCGATGCTGACGCCCGTCGGCTTGCGCTCGGTCACGGTTCCTCCTCGGACACGGGGACCCGCGCCCGCGCGGGGATCCCTGTACGACGAACTGCTCCTGCCATCCAGCCTAGGTCGTCGTACGGGGATCGTGTCGGGGCGGGTGTCGTGCCTGGTGAGGCGGGTCGAGCCGCTCTCAGGTATGAGGCCGTGTCAGACTTCCGGCAGACTCCTGGTTCGTCCTGGGGAGGGACGCGCGCGACGCCTCCCGACCGGAACACTTGTGACCATGAAACGCCGCCCTCTCGTCATCGCCGCCGCCACCGTGGGAGCCCTCGCCACTGCCGCCTTCGCGCTGCCGAACCTCCCGCCCAACCCGGTCACCGACACCCTCAACGACCGCGTGTTCAAGGAGAAGAGCAAGCGCTTCGCGACCGTGGCGGACGCGCCGACCCGAGGTGGGCGGACGTTCGCGCTGCCCGGCTGGATACCGAAGGACGCCACCGACATACGCATACAGGCGCGCACCACCGGTGAGGCCCGCCTGATCCGGTTCACGCTGGGCGAGACCCCGCTGGACGGCCCGCAGTGCACCACGGGCATCCCCAAGGCGGTGCGCAGCCCCCACCTGGGCGCCCGGTGGTGGCCGGGCGACACCCGCGGGGACGAGCGCACCGAGTGCCGGGGCGTGCACCAGTACCAGGTCGCGGTGCGCGGCAAGAAGGTCTACGCCTGGACCGACGGGACCCGGTCCCCCGGTGTCGAGTCGCAGGACGGCGCCCCGGCCGCCGTCCACGCGGTGCGGACCGGCCGCTGACGGTACGCCGGCCGTCTCCCGGCGGCCGTCCCCCGCTAGCCGCTCCCGCCGCGCCCTGCCGTCAGCGGTCTGCCGTCAGGTGCCGTGGACGGTGGTGAGCTCGGTGAGTCCGGAGATCGTCAGGACGGGTTCCAGGAGGGGGCCGGCGATGAGCTCGATGCGGTCGGCGTGCGGGAAGAGCGCGCTGAGACCGGCGCTGTCGAGGTACTCGACGCCGGTGAGGTCGAGGACCAGGGGGCCGTCCGTGCCCGCGAGGGCGGCGGCCAGTGCCTCGGTGTTGCTCATGTCGATCTCGCCGACAGCGGTCAGCAGCGCGGTACCGTCGGGCCGTCGTCCGGGGGTGAGGGTCAGGGGTGTGGTCATCAGGCGATCCTCATATGCATGTCGACGGTGGTGCCGGACGGGCCGGGGGTGATGGTGACCTGCTGCATCAGGGCGCGCATCAGGCCCATCCCGCGACCGCGGTGGGTGTTGAGTTCCGGCTGCGGGGCTTTCCAGTGGCCGGTGTCGGCAACGGTCAGGTGCAGATTGTCGACGTAGGCCTCGGCCCGGAAGTAGATGGTCTCGCCGGGGGCGTCGCGGTGGCCGTGCTCGATGGCGTTGGCGCAGGCCTCGCCTGCGGCGACCAGGACGTTCTGCACCGTGGTGGGGGGCAGGTCGCACTGGGCGAGCCAGCCGCGCAGCGTCTTGCGGACGGGGGCGAGCTGGGAGGATTCGGCGGGGAAGGACATCTCCAGCGGGGCCGGGTGCCGGTAGAGCAGCAGGGCGACGTCGTCGTCGTAGCCGTCGACGGGTGCCAACCGGGACATGACGTGGGTGGCGAGGTCGTCGACCGAGGTGTCCCGGCCGTCCTGGAGGGCTTCGCTGGCCTGGTCGATGCCCGCGCTGAGCGGGCGGCGGCGGCGTTCGACGAGCCCGTCGGTGTACAGCAGCAGGGTGGACCGGGCCGGGATGGTGCAGGAGCCTTCGGGGCGGTGGTTGCCGGGCCGGACGGCGAGCGGCAGGGAACGTCCGTCCTCGAGGAGCCGGGTGGCGCCGTCGGGCTGGACGAGGATGCCGGGCGGATGGCCGGCGCTGGAGTACGTCAGCTGCCCGGTCTCGGCGTTGAGGACGCCGCAGAAGACGGTGGTGCAGACCGCGCCCGGCACACCGGCGGCGAACTGGTCGAGGGCCATCAGCGTCTGGGCGGGGCTGGCGTCCTGGAGCAACAGGGCGCGGCAGGCGCTGCGCAGTTGACCCATGACGCTGGCGGCTTCGAGTCCCCTGCCGACGCAGTCGCCGACGACGATGCCGATGCGGCCGTCGGGCAGGGTGACGGTGTCGTACCAGTCGCCGCCGACCTCCAGGGGCCGGGTCGCGGGTTCGTAGCGGACGGCGAAACCGTCGGGCAGTCGGGAGGGGCCGAGGATGGCGCGTTGCAGGGCGATGGCGGTCTCGCGCTGCTGGTCGAACTGGTGCGCGCGGTTCAGTCCCTGGGCGAGGTGGCCGGCGAGGAGGGACAACAGCAGCTGGTCCTCTCCGGTGAAGGGCCGGTTCTCGCCCAGGTCCATCCACAGGACGAGCGGGCCCTCGGGGAACTCCAGGAGGATGCCGGCCCCGGTGTGGTCGGCGACCGGGGTCAGGATCGGTCCCTGGCGCAGGTCTTGGAGCGTTTCGCGGCGTGCGGCGGGCAGTTGCGGCCAGGCGAGCGAGGTGTCGGTGGAGGTCAGTGTGGGTTCGTCGCCGTGGTCGAAGACCGCTGCCAGGACCGACCGGGCGCGCCACAGCTTCTTCAGTTCGTCCAGGGCGCCGGTCAGTGCCTCGGGCAGGCTGGTGGCCCGGGACAGGCAGGTGGCCAGGGCGGCGAGGGCGCTCTCGCGCTGGATGGCGTAGTGCTCGGCGGTGACGTCGCGGAAGGTGCCCACGGTCACGCGGCGCCCGGTGTCGGGGTCGTCGACCTGGTTGAAGGTGGCCGTCGCCCACAGCCGGTGTCCGTCGCGGTGGGTGATCGGAATGGTGTACGAGCCCTTGGTGCTGCCGAGCAGCAGGGCGAAGGCCTCGCTGACCTGCCGGTGTGCCTCGGCGTCCGTGCCGGCGTCGGGCCACCAGGGGTGGATCGGCCGGTAGGGCAGGCCTTCGGGGCCGTAGCCGAGGATGTCGGTGAAGGCCGCGTTGATCTCGATGACGGCGCCGTCCTCGTCGCAGACGAAGAAGGCCTCCTGGAGCGAGTCCACCAGCGCGGTGCGCCAGCGGGCGTGATGGTTGCGCAGCCGTGCCAGCTCGATGTTCGCCCTGACCCGGGCGAGGAGGTCGGCGGCGGCGAAGGGCTTGACGAGGTAGTCGTCCGCGCCGGCCTGCAGGCCCTCGATGGACGCCTCCTGTCCGGCCCGGGCGGACAGCAGCAGCACGGGGACCGACGCGGTGCGCGGGTCGGCCCGCAACGCAGCGACCAGGGCGAGGCCGTCCAGGTGGGGCATCATGACGTCGCTGACGACCAGGTCGAAGGCCTTCGCGCGGACGGCCCGCAGTGCCTGCCGGCCGTCGTCGACCGTGCTGACCTGGTAGCCGGCGCCGAGCAGCAGACGGCTGAGGTACTCGCGCATGTCGGCGTTGTCGTCGGCGACCAGGACGTGGACGGGCAGCGCGGGGCCGTGGGGCGGTCCGTCGATGCTCTCCTCGATGCCCGTGACCACGGCGGAGGTCGCCGCGGTCTGCTCGCCGGGCAGCCAGCGAAGGGCCTCCTGTACGAAGGGGTCGGTCGCGAAGGGGGCCGCTCCGTCGCCCGCCTCGGCGAGGACGGCGTCGGCGGGCAGGTGGGCGGAGCCGAAGGGCAACCGGATGGTGAACCGGGTGCCGCGTCCCTCGGTCGACGTGGCGCTGATCTCGCCGCCGTGCAGGCCGACCAGTTCCTTCACCAGGGCGAGGCCGATGCCGCTGCCCTCGTTGGAGCGGGACCGGGCGTTCTCGATGCGGTGGAACCGTTCGAACAGCCGGGGCATCTCCTGGGCGGCGACGCCGATCCCGGTGTCGACGACGGTCACCACCGCCGCTCCGTCCTCGGTGCCCACGGAGATGCCGATCGAGCCGTCGAAGGTGAACTTCAGCGCGTTGCTGAGCAGGTTGAGGACGACTTTCTCCCACATGCTCCGGTCGATGAAGACCGGCTCGGGCAGCGGGGGACAGTCGACGCGGAAGTCCAGGCCGGCCCGGTCGACGGCGGAGCGGAACACGCTGGCGAGTTCACCGGTGACCTCGGCCAGGTCGACCGGCTCGTAGCCCGCCTGCATCCGGCCCGCCTCGATGCGGGAGAAGTCCAGCAGGGTGTTGACCAGCTTGCCCAGCCGCAGCCCGTTGCGGTGGACGACCTCCAGTTCCTCGCGCACGCCCGCGTCCGCGTCCGCGAGGCGCTCCCGCAGTTCGTCCACCGGCCCCATGATCAGCGTGAGGGGGGTGCGGAACTCGTGGCTGATGTTGGAGAAGAAGGCCGTCTTCGCCCGGTCCAGTTCGGCGAGTTCCTCGGCGCGCCGCTGCTGCGCCTGGTAGCTGCGGGCGCTGGCGACTCCGGTGGCGACGTGCCCGGCGACCAGTTCCACGAAGCCGCGGTATCCGTCGTCCAGGTCCCGGTACCGGTTCAGGCCGACGACCATGAATCCGTACGGGGTGCCCCCCTGCTGCCGCAGCGGCACCACCAGTGCCTGGAGGGGGCCGTGGGGCCACTCCCCCTTGGGCAGGTCCGCGAACACGGCGCCGTCCAACGGCACCAGCGCGGACTCGCCCCGGGCCGGGGCGTCCGTCGGCCACACCGTCTCGGAGCCCGGCGGGAGGAGCCGCACCGCGGCGGGGTGGTCGTCGCGTAGGCCGGTGGCCGCGGCCAGCGCGGCGCTGCCGTCCTCGTGGAAGAGGTACGTCAGGGTGAACGGCAGGTCGCGCGGGTTGCGGCTCAGTTGCAGGCGGGCGAAGTCGAGCATCTCCTGCTCGGTGCGCACCACGCTGGGGTCGGAGCCGAGGTCGCGCAGCGTGGCCATGCGTCGTTCGCCGATGACCCGGTCGGTTTCCTCGCTGACCACGCACAGCATGCCGACGACCTGCCCGTCATCGTCGCGCAGCGGGCTGTAGGAGAAGGTGTGGTAGCTCTCCTCCGGGTAGCCGGAGCGTTCCACGAACAGCAGCAGCGCCTGGTCCCAGGTCGCCTCACCGGTGGTGAGCACGGTGTCGATGCGGGGGCCGATGTCGTCCCAGATCTCCGCCCAGACCTCGCTCGCCGGCCGCCCCAGGGCCCACGGGTACTTCCGGCCCAGGGTGTCGCGCCGGTAGGCGGCGTTGCAGAAGAACGTGAGTTCCGGTCCCCAGGCCATCCACATCGAGAACTTCGACGACAGCAGGATGCTCACGGTCGTCTTGAGGCTCTGCGGCCAGCCTTCCGGGTCCCCGAGCGGGGTGGTCGCCGCCCAGTCCACCAGGGCCAGATCCCGGCCGACCACCTCGTCGGCGGCGAACACATCGGTGCCGGCCGTCGCCGTCGCCTCCGGCTCGGCATCCTCGGAACGCGTCACTGTCCACCCCTTCGTTCACGACAGCCGCAACCCGGGCGTGGCCCGCCGGCGGCGATGGTGCTGTCCCCTCCGCGTCGTGGCCGCGAGGGGCCGTGAGACACCCGACCGGCCGCCGGGCCGTCCGGAGGAACTCGTTGACGTGATCCGTAGAATAGGACAGCGGCGCCTCGGACGAGGAGGCACGGCCAACGAGGCGGTGTGAGAGGCGACATGACGGGGACCGAGTACGCCGTCCACCGGGACGTGGGAAACGTCGCGGAGGAAGAGGGGCGGAGGATCGCCGCGGTGCGCCGCTACGCGGTCCTGGACACCCCGCCCGACGGGACCTTCGACAAGATCGCCTCCCTCGCGGCCCGCATCTTCGACGTCCCCATGGCCACCGTGGCGATCGTGGACGGCGACCGGGTGTGGTTCAAGGCCGCGCACGGCCTCCAGGGCGTCCGGGAGGTCCCCCGCGACCCGGGCCCGAGCCCCTGCGCCGTGCCGTACGACGATCCGTACGTCCTCACCGACGCCCTCACCGATCCGCGCGGCGCCGCCGACCCCCTCGTCCGGGCGGACCCGGGCGTGCGCTTCCACGCCGCGGCGGCGATCACCACGGCCGACGGGTACCACCTGGGCACCGTCGACGTCCTCGACACCCGTGCCCGCCGTCCCACCGACGTCCAGCTCGCGACCCTCCGGGACCTGGCCGCGCTCGTCATGGACGAGCTCGAACTGCGGCTGTCCGCCCTGCGCACGGTCGCCGCCGAACGCGCACGGCGCGCGGACGCCGAACGTCTGGCCCGCACCCTCCAGCGCACCCTGCTGCCGCCGGCCCTTCCCACCGTGCCCGGACTGCACACGGCCGCCGCCTACCACACCGCGTCCGTCGACGAGGTCGGCGGAGACTTCTACGACCTGTTCCCCCTGGACGACGGCCGCTGGGCGTTCTTCCTCGGCGACGTGTGCGGCAAGGGCGCCGACGCCGCCGCGCTGACCTCTCTGACCCGCTACACCCTGCGCGCCGCCGCCATCTACGACCCCGACCCCTGCACGGCCCTGGCCAACCTCGACGCGGTCCTCAAGGGCGAGTACCAGGGCGACAACCCGCGCTTCTGCACCGCCGTGTTCGGTGTGCTCGAAGCCGCGTCCGACGGGTCCTTCACCGTCACGCTGGCCGGCGGCGGCCACCCCCCGACCCTGGCCGTGCGCGCGGACGGCACCGTCGAACCGGTGTCCACGACCGGCGGCCAGCTGATCGGGCTCCTGCCCGACCCCCACTTCGTGCAGGTCACCACCCGCCTCGCCCCCGGTGACGCGCTGCTGCTGTACACCGACGGGCTCATCGAGGCCCGTACCGAGGACGGCAGCATGCTCGGCGAGGAGGGACTGGCCCGCCATCTGTCCGCCCGCACCACACGAGGAGCCGACCATCTGCTGGCCACGGTGCACGAGCTCTTCACCGATCCGGGAACCGGAGTGAGCGACGACACCGCGCTGCTCGCCCTGTCCGTACCGCCCCGCCGCACACCGCCACCCGCTCAGGAGCACAGGTGACCGACCACACCCTGACCGCCACCCGCCACACCCACTCCCGCGGCGCCACCGTGTTGACGGTGGTGGGCGAGCTCGACCACCACACCGCTCCGGAGCTCACCCGGGTCATCCGGGAGACGCCCTTCGGCCCCGACGTCCCCGTGCTGATCGACGTCTCCGCGCTCACCTACTGCGACTCCACCGGGATCACCGTGCTCGTCGGTGCCTACCACCGTGCGCACGAGGTCGACGCCCCCCTGCTCATCGTCGGGCTGAACCCCGAGCTGACGAACGTCTTCCGCATCGTCGGCCTCGACCAGCTCTTCACCTTCCAGCCCACGGTCGAGGACGCCGTCGACGCCCTACGCACCCAGGCCGTCCCGCAGGAGCGCGGCGGTGGGGGGTGAGCGGCGCTCGCCGCGAAGTGGGCGGGCGAGGTGGAGCCGAGCCGGTGCAGGTGCACGCGAGCCGGTTGCGCACCGGGCGGTTCGGCCCAACGGCGCCGGTCGCCTTCCGGCGTGACGACGGCACTGAGCATGGTGTTCCCCCGGTCTGCGGTACGACGAATCCAGGACGAGGTCATCCAGGGCGGTGGGTGCCTCGTCTACCCTGATCAGGTGACCGAGGAAGTGAACCAACTCGGCGGTGAAACGCCGCGACTCGGCGCGCTCCCCGCGGGCGCGACCGTGGCCGTGTGGGCCCTGGACACCACGCGCGACGTGGTCGGCGGCCACGCGGTCGCCGAGGCGTCGGCGGTGCTCGACGCCGGCGAACAGGACCGCGCGGGACGGCTGCTGCGCCCCGGCGACCGGCACCGCTACGTCGCCTCGCACCTGGGGCTGCGCGCGCTGCTCGGCGGCTACCTGGGGCTGGCGCCGGAGAAGGTCACGCTGGTCCGCGAGGACTGCCCGTGCTGCGGCGGCCCGCACGGCCGGCCCGCGGTGGCGGGGGGCGCGGTGCACTTCTCGCTGTCCCACAGCGGGGACCTGGCGTACCTGGCCTTCGCCGGGGCGCCGGTGGGGGTCGACGTGGAGCGGGTACCGAGCGGGCAGGCGGTGTCCGACGTCCTGGGGACCCTGCACCCGGCGGAGACGGCCGAACTCGTCGCGCTCCCGGAAGCGGAACGGCGCGTGCCGATGGCCCGGCTGTGGTCCCGCAAGGAGGCCTACCTCAAGGCCACCGGTACCGGTCTGGCCCTCGGGTTGACCGACCCGTACGTCGGCTCGGGCCCCACCCCCGCGCCGGTGACGGGCTGGACCCTGCGCGACCTGCCGGCCCCGGCGGATTACGCCGCGGCCCTGGCCCTGTCCGGGCGGTGAGCGGTCCCGAGGGGGCCCGCGCCGTAGGGTGGCCGTCATGGACATTCGCCGCGCTCTGACCACCGCGGAACTGCGCGCCGCCGAGGGGCTCTTCGACGGACCGGCCCGCGAGGACTGGTCGGCCCGTTTCCTGGCCGCGCCCGGGCACCTGATGCTCATCGCGTACGTGGACGACGTGCCCGCCGGCATGGTCTCGGGCGTGGAGATGAGCCATCCCGACAAGGGCACCGAGATGTGCCTGTACGAGCTGTCGGTCGACGAGGGGTACCGGCGGCGCGGCATCGGCCGGAGCCTCACGCTGGCGCTGGCCGACGAGGCCCGCGCCCGGGGCTGTTACGGCATGTGGGTGGGGGTCGACACGGACAACGAGGCAGCGCTGGCGACGTACGCGTCCGCCGGGTCCCTCGACGAGGGCGTGTTCACGATGCGCGGCTGGCCCCTCGCCGACCCCGTTCCCGACTCCGACACCGGCACCTGACCTCCGCCCTTCCGCGCGTCCCGACGGCCGTCCCGCGCGGGGCTCCGCGTCGTCCGTCCGGCGGCGTGTCGTGCGCCCACTCGGCGCACCCTCCGCGCGCCCGCCCCGCGCCTCGCCGAGCATCGGCCGCATGACCGCACTCACCGCGCTGCTCCCGGCCGCCGCCCTGCTGGCGACGGCCGCCCTGTCGACCGCGCCCGCCGGCGAAGCCGCCCCCGAAGCCCCCCTCGCCCCCTACGTCGTGGTCCTCAAGGACAGCACGCGCGCCCACGCCGCCGCCCGCGCCCTCGCCGCCGAGGCGGCGGAGGCCGGTGACGAGGTGCGGGCCGTCTACGACACCGCGCTGAACGGGTTCGCCCTGCGCACGACCGCCTCCCGCGCCGCCGCCCTGGCCGCCGACCCCCGGGTGGCGTCGGTCGAACCGGACGCCCTGTTCCACGTCGACGACACACAGCCGCAGGCGCCCTGGACCCTGGACCGGATCGACCAGCGCGATCTCCCGCTCGACGCCTCGTACACGTACGGAACGAAGGCGGCGGGGGTCACGGCGTACGTCCTGGACACCGGGATCAACACGGCGCACCAGGAGTTCGGCGGCCGTGCCCGCTTCGGCCACAACGCGGTGCGGTCCGAGACGGCGACCGACTGCAACGGGCACGGCTCGCACGTGGCGGGCACCATCGGCGGGGCCACGTACGGGGTCGCGAAGGGGGTGTCCCTCGTGGCCGTGAAGGTGGCCGACTGCCGGGGCGACGGCCGGCTGTCGGACATGCTGCGCGGCCTTGACTGGACGGTGCGGGACGCCGCCCGCGGCAGGACGCCCGCGGTGGCCAACATGAGCATGGGCGGCGCCCGCAGTTACGCGCTGGACTCGGCTGTCGTCCGAGCGGTGGCGTCCGGGATCACCTTCACGGTGGCCGCCGGGAACTCCGCCGAGGACGCCTGCGGCGGGTCTCCGTCCCGGGTCCCCCAGGCGATCACGGTGGGTGCGACCGACTCCGCGGACCGCAAGGCCGCGTTCTCCGGCCACGGCCGGTGCGTGGACCTCTTCGCGCCGGGCGTGTCCGTCGTGTCCGCGTGGAAGGGCTCCACCACCGCCCTCGCGCGGGCCACCGGCACCTCCATGGCGGCCCCGCACGTGGCGGGGGTCGCCGCGTTGCTCCTGGCCGGCGGCACGGCCAGGACCCCCGAGCAGGTCACCTCCGCCCTGCTGAGGGACGCCGGGACGGACCGGATCACCGGCCTCCCGGCGGGGACCGCGAACCTGCTGCTGCACACCCCGATCGACCACTGACACCCGGCGGCGGGGAGACCCGGCCGCCCCACCCACACCTCCCGCGACCCCCCGGCCGGCCCACCGACCGGTCGGTACCCGATGTCCCGTCAGACCCGTTCTGATGGGACATCAATGTGTGTGTGCTTCGGGAGAAGGCAAGTCATTGACTTCTCATCACCGCGACGCGTCAATGTCGACCTCCGCACCGGCTCGGCCTCCCCCACACAGCGGGTGGGGGGAGGGGTTCGTCTGACGAAGGAGTCGCGACCCAGTGAGTACAACGTTCCGACGAAGAGTTCTGGCCGGGGCGGGCGCACTGTCCCTGGCCCTGACGGGTGGCGTCGTGGGTCTGGCGGGGACGGCGCAGGCCGCGACCAAGACCACGCCGGTGTTCGAGAACTGCGACGCTCCGGCGCCGCAGCCCGACGGTTCCGGCAACCAGAACTTCACGGTCACCCTGCCGGACGGCGCCAAGGCCGGCGACGTCGTCCCGATCACCATCGACCCGGGCGCGAGCCCCCTGATCCCGGGCTTCTCCGTCACGACGGTGAACACCTCCAAGATCACCCTCAAGGTGGGCACGACCACCCAGGTGGTCACCAGCCCGCCCGAGACCGTCAGCGTCGTGGCGGGACAACCGCTGGACCCGAAGGCGTTCTCGGGAACCATCAAGATCCCGGACGGCACCGAGGGCACCTCGGTCGACGTCAAGCTCGACCTGGCCGTGACCGACGCCGACCTCAGCGGGTCGGTCTTCACCACGACCTGCACCCCGGCGCCCCGTCCGAGCGCCTCGCTCGGTTCGGTCGCGGTCGAGGCCCTCCCGAAGGACCCGATCACCACCAAGGTGACGCCCAACAGCGGCAAGGCGGGCACCGCCGTCGTCGTCACGGGCGCCAACTTCCCGGTCGGCGCGGTCACCTGCTCCGCCCTGCTGGCGGGTGTGGCGACCGGTGACACCGGTACGGGTTCGGCGGACGCGTCGGGCGCCGCCACCTGCGACGTCACGGTCACCAGGAAGGCCGACGCCCTCAGGATCGACGGCGCGATCACCCCGTACAAGTCCTTCGTGTTCCTGGAGGACCAGGCGGGCGTGAAGAACCCGGTGGACGTCGAGGTGCTGCCCGGGCCGCTGGCCCTCGGCCCGAAGGACGGTCAGCCGGCGGTCGACTTCGGTTCGGTCACCATCAACGGCAAGCCCCAGTCGGTGGTCGGCGTGTTCAACGCCGCGACCGTCCAGGACTTCCGCGGCGGCTCGCTCGGCTGGGACGTCACGGCGACCCGCACGCCGTTCCTGAACGCCACGACCGGGCACTCCATGCCGAAGGCGCAGATCGGCATCCAGCCGTCCTGCACCGTCACCAACCCGGACAGCCCGAGCACGTGCACCGCGGGTACGCCCGGGGCGATCACGGACACCCCGATGCAGGTGGCCTCCCAGGCCGCGGGCGGGGACGAGTTGACCGGTGGTGAGTTCGCGGTCGGTGGCGCCGGGATGATCCAGCTCCCGTCGTTCATGTTCGCCGACACCTACCAGTCGGTCGTCACCTTCTCGATCTCCTGATCGGGACCGGCCCAGGGTGGTGCGGCGCTCCCCGGCGCCGCACCACCTTCCCGGTTTCCCCGCCACCTTCCCCTTCCCGGCTTCCCCGTCCACCTTCCCGGTTTCCCCGCCGCCTTCCCGGTTTCCCCACTCGCCGGTCGTCCCGGCCGCCCACCGCGACCGTCCCGTCTGGAGTCCCGCCCATGCGCACCCGCACCTCCCCGTCCGGTACGACGCACAGGCCGCGGCCCGGCCGGCGCCCGCACCTGCTCCTCGGTCTGCGCCTCGGCCCGTTCCTCGGTCTGTTCCTCGGTCTGTTCCTCGGTCTGTTCCTGCCGGTCGCGGGCCTGCTCCCCGCCGGCTCGGCCGCGGCCGCCGACAACGGCACGTGGGGGGTGTTCCCGACGCCGCCGGCCGGTGCGGCGATGACGGACCGGGCGTACTTCTTCCACCAGGGCGCGGCCGGGAGCACCGTCCGCGACAGCGTGACGATCGTGAACTCCTCCGACCGGGAGCTGACCTTCCAGGTCTTCGCGACCGACGCCGTGAACACCCCGGTGGGCGGCGCGTTCGCACTGTTGCCCGTCGAGTCGAAGCCGAAGGACGTGGGCACCTGGACGGCGCTGTCCTCCGGGGCCGCGGGTACCGTCACCGTCCCGCCGAAGGGCCGCGAGGACATCCCGTTCACCGTGCGGGTCCCCGAGGACGCGACCCCGGGCGATCACGTCGGCGGGATCGTCGCGCTGAACACGGCGGTGGAGGGAGTCCGGGCGGACGGCAAGGTGCAGGTCGGGGTGAAGCGCTCGGTCGGCGCCCGCCTGTACTTCCGGGTGCCGGGACCGCTGACACCCGGCCTGAGCGTGGAGGACGTACGGGTCAGCCGGGGCGCCCCGCTGCTGCCCTGGTTCAAGGACGCCCGTGCGAGCGTCTCGTACGCGCTGGTCAACCGGGGCAACGTGGTCGTGGAGCCGAAGGTGACGATCTCCGCCGAGGGGCTGTTCGGACGCAACGTCCTGGACCGGCCGAACCGCGGACCGCGGCTCGTGCTGCTGCCCGGGCAGCGGATCGAACTGACCGAACCATGGGCGGACTCACCACAGTTGGACTGGGTGACGGTCAAGGTGGCGGCGGGGGCGAGCGCCTACCCGGATCTGAACTCGGAGTCCGAGACGGACTTCCTCGCCGTACCGTGGCTCGCCGCGGGCCTCGCGCTGCTGTTGACGGCCGCCGGCATCGCCTTCGCGGTACTGCGCCGCAGGAGGAACGCGGGGCCGCAACAACTGGAAGCCGTAACGGACTTGGCGCGGACGTCCTGACCGGCGAGGGTGTCCCCTGTTGACGGCGACGGCATTCGGCCACCGCCGGCAAGGGGGAGGCACTTCCGATGGGACGAGAGCACAGCGAGCCCAGGCCCGAGGGGCCGTACGCGGACCACGCGCGGGCCGACCGCGTACGGGTCGACCCCGTGCGCGTCGGCCCGGTGCGGGCGACGCCCGCCCCCCGCATCACCGCCGTGGCGCACGAGGCCGGGGCCGCAGTGAAGGGCGCCGGTCTGCTGACCCGCGTCGAACGCGCCCTGGGCACGGGCACCGCCGTCTACCTCCCCGGCGACGGTTGGATCCGCCTCACCCTCCCGCTCCACGACGCCGGCCCGGCCCCGGTCACGGTCGAGGTGCTCGCGGACACCACACGGGTGCCGCACGGCATCGCGTACCTCCTGCCGGGCGGCGGCCTGAACTTCACCGCCGACTACTTCACCCCCGACGGCCACGCCGGCGGCGGCCTCGCCCACCACCTGCGCCGTCAGGGGCTGTTGGTCGTGGGCGTCACCCCGCGCGAGGATGCCGCCGGCGGCCCCGCCGACGTGGGCGCCGACCGGGGGCTCGCGGCGCACCGCCGCGACCTCGCCGGCGTCGTCGCCGCGCTGGACGCCGTACTGCGACTGCCCTACCAGTACGCCGGGCACTCCGCCGGGGGCGCCCTGGCACTCGACGCCGCCTCGCACGACCCCTCGCCGCGACTGCGCCGGGTCCTCGTCCTGGACACCACCGGCCCGTACACCGGGGACCCCGCGGCGCGGGCGGCGAGGACCCGGGACGAGTACGCGGACCTGGTCGCGGGCGGCACGTACGCGAGCGATCCCGGCCTGGCCGCCCTCGTCGCGCGGGCGGTCACCGACCCGCACTCCCCCTCCCCCGTCCCGTGGCCGCCGGATCCGGGCCTGCGCTTCACCAACGCCGGGCTGGCCCACTTCGCGCTGATCCGCACCGCCGACCTGCCCGGCGCGGCGAACTGGATCCACCGGCGGGGCCACGCGGCCGGCGAGTACGTCTTCGGCGCGACCCCCGCCGAGGACCGGTTCGCCCTCACCCACACCCCACTCGCCACCTGGCACGCGGCCACGGCCGCCCTGGGCAGCGGGCTGATCCCGACGGCCCTGCTGCGCGACCTCGCCGCGATCTGGGCGGGCGACGAGGCCACGTACCGGATCGCCTGGGACCGCATCCGGGCCGAGGTGGTGTGGGTCAACGCGCAGTGGGGGCGCGGCGACGAGTCGCGCGGCGCCGACCTGATCCGCGCGTGCGGCAACACCCGGGTCACGTTCACCACCGTCCCGGGCCACGGCCACGCCGACGTGGTCTGGAGCCCCACGGCCCCCACCGACGTCTGGCCCCTGCTCAGACCCTGACCGACGGTCGCCCCGGCCACCCTGCCGGGCCCGGCGGCGCACGCCGACGACCCCGGCCCGTGAGGGTGGGCCGGGGTCGTCGTTTCGGGCTCGTGGCGTGGGCCTTATGCCGCCCCACGCGGATTCGGGGAGGCCTAGGGAGGCCAGGGCCGCACGTATCGCCTCCGTGGCGTCGGTGGCCTTCGCCCGGCCATCCCGCCAGGTCTGCATCTCCATCAGGCGGCCACGACCTGCACGCTCGGGCACTTGTTGTGCCTGTAGCTGACGGCGGGCGCACCGGACGCACCGGACGCACGGTCAACGACAGCCCGGCGGACGGGTTCCAGCGGCCCGACCTCGCGCTTGCAGGCCGAGCACTCGTGTCCGGGCGCGAAGGTCAGGTACTCCCACACGCCCCGATCAAGCTTCGGGGCCTCTGCCGGTTTCGCCTTTGCCATGTCGCACCCCTCGCGGTCGCCGTCACTGCGTCGGCAGCAATATTGACCAGGGGAGGTGGGCGTTCCTAGCCCGTTTCCTGTTCCCTCAAGAATCCATCTCGCAGGCTCTCGACGAAGCTCCGCATTCCGTCGCCGGACAAGGCGATTTGCTCGAATCCTTCGAACTTCCGGACGTACATTTCGACGTCTCGCGGGTCCGTTACGACTATCTCGGCGTGGACGGTTTCGACGTCACCATCCGGTCGTCTCGGACGACAAAGGCGTGATGGGCGATGTCCGTCTGAGGGGCGGACAGCGGCACGACCCTGATGTCCACGTGAGCCATCCTGGACATCGAGACGATGCGGTCGAGCTGTGCGGCCATCATCTGCGGCGGGACGATCCGCCACCGAAGGACAGACTCGGTGATGACGAAGCGCATCTTCTTCGTGCTGTCGAACAGCACCGCCTGGCGTTCAAGCCTGCCGCTGATGGTGCGCGTGAGGGCGTCCTCGCTCAGGTCATGACGCTGAAGGATGGCGCGGATGTACTCGGGTGTCTGAAGCAGCCCGGGGACCAGGGCGGGCTGGAACAGCCGCAGGACGGCCATTTGAGCTTCTAGTGCCTTCGCCGCCTGCTGGCCCTTGTGAATGCCGGCTCGCTTGAGGAGCCGCCATGCGGTGGCCTCTGTGGTCGCTGCGCGGGCCGCTTCCGTGTACTCGGCCTTGATGGCGTGAGAGACGCCTACGGCGGTGAGGATGCGCTCCACGTCCGTGGCGCTAGGAAGGAGATTCGCGTTCTCAATTTTGGAGAGCTTGGACGGAGACATGAGGGCGCTACGGGCGACCGCTTTGGCTTCCTTGCCGGATGCCTCTCGCAGTGCCCGCAGCGCGGCCCCGAGCTGTGCCTTGTTCACTCGCCGTACTTGGCCCACCAGTCGGTGAACGGCTCCGCGTGGGCGAGTGCCGTTTCCCGGTAGGCGACGTAAGCGGCGGCTTCGTCCTGCGGCAGAACGTCGGCGCCGAGGTACGCCCCGGCGTCGTCGTACCGCATCACGGCCGTGTCCTTGGAGTCGAAGAGCCAGAAGTCCGGAACGGCGTCGAGCGGGTTCGGGGCGTCCGTCACGTCGAGGATGAAGAACTCTTCCCCGCCGGTCATGTTCGCCCGGTAGCCCCACCCTAGCTCGAAGCGGAGGTACTCCGTGAGGGGCCGCTTGAGGACGTGCACGCGGTACACCCGCTTGCCCTCGTGCGTGAGTCCTCGGAGTTCTTCGACCCATCCGGCGTTGTAGCCCTCAGGCCGCTCCTGTCCGGCCTGGAAGGCACGGTAGGCGTCAACGTTCCCGGAGCCGCTGTAGTCGTCCAGAGTCTCCAGGCGGAACGCCTCGTGCTGGAACCGCTCGAAGAGCTCGGCCAGGGTGCTAGATGAGGCCATCGGCAATGGCCTTCTTGATCAGCTCGACGGGGATTTCGACGAGGGTTTCGTGAGCGGGAATCTTGAGCCCGTGATCGTCGGGCGTCTCGCCCTGCACGAGGAACGTGCCCCTGTCGGTCGCATAGATCGTCGGGCAGTCCTTCACGTCACAGGTGCTGATCAACTTGGTCACCTTCATGGCTTCCGGTTCCCCTCTCCCGTTCGGCGTAGTGCCGCGTTCGATGCTCCCGACCCCGTGACCCCGGGGTCAAGCGATCACGATGGAGAGAACGGGAAACCGGCCCGGGACAGCAGGAACCCCCGGCCGGTGAGGGTTGGCCGGGGGTCTGCGGTTTGGGGCGCCTGTCAGGCGTCAGTGGTTGCGGGGGAAGCCCAGGTCGACGCCCGCCGGGGCGTCGGAGGGGTCCGGCCAGCGGGTGGTGACGACCTTGCCGCGGGTGTAGAAGTGGATGCCGTCGTTGCCGTAGATGTGGTGGTCCCCGAAGAGGGAGTCCTTCCAGCCGCCGAAGGAGTGGTAGCCCACCGGCACGGGGATCGGGACGTTCACGCCGACCATGCCCGCCTGGATCTCCAGTTGGAAGCGGCGGGCCGCGCCGCCGTCGCGGGTGAAGATCGCGGTGCCGTTGCCGAACGGCGAGGCGTTGATGAGGGCCACGCCCTCCTCGTAGGTCTCGGTGCGCAGCACGCACAGCACCGGGCCGAAGATCTCGTCGCGGTAGGCGTCGGAGTCGGTCTTGACGTTGTCGAGCAGGGAGAGGCCGATCCAGTGGCCGTTCTCGTTGCCCTCGACCGTGTAGCCGGTGCCGTCCAGGACCACGTCGGCGCCCTGCGCGGCCGCGCCCTTGACGTAGGAGGCGACCTTGTCGCGGTGGGCCGCGGTGATCAGCGGGCCCATCTCGGAGGTGGGGTCGTTGCCGGGGCCGATCTTGATCTTCTCGGCGCGCTCGCGGATCTTCTCCACCAGCGTGTCGGCGATCGCGCCGACGGCGACGACGGCGGAGATCGCCATGCAGCGTTCGCCGGCGGAGCCGTAGGCGGCGGAGACGGCCGCGTCGGCGGCGGCGTCGAGGTCGGCGTCGGGGAGGACCAGCATGTGGTTCTTGGCGCCGCCGAGGGCCTGGACGCGCTTGCCGTTGGCGGAGGCCGTGGTGTGGATGTGGCGGGCGATCGGCGTGGAGCCGACGAAGGACACGGCCGCGATGTCGGGGTGGGCGAGCAGCGCGTCGACGGCGACCTTGTCTCCGTGGACCACGTTGAGCACGCCCGCCGGCAGGCCGGCCTCGGTGGCCAGCTCGGCCAGCTTGTTGGAGGCCGAGGGGTCCTTCTCGCTGGGCTTGAGGATGAAGGTGTTGCCGCAGGCCACGGCCAGCGGGAACATCCACATCGGCACCATCGCCGGGAAGTTGAACGGGGTGATGCCGGCGACCACGCCGATCGGCTGGCGGATCGAGGAGACGTCCACCCGGTTCGACACCGACGTGGACAGTTCGCCCTTGAGCTGCGTGGTGATCCCGCAGGCCAGCTCGACGATCTCCAGGCCGCGGGCCACCTCGCCGAGCGCGTCCGAGTGCACCTTGCCGTGCTCGGCGGTGATCAGCTCGGCGATGGCGTCGCGGTTGGCGTCCAGGAGGGCGCGGTAGGCGAACAGCACCTTGGTCCGGGCGGCCAGCGAGGACTGGCCCCAGGACAGGAAGGCCTCCTTCGCGACGGCGACCGCCGCGTCGACCTCGGCGCTCGAAGCGAGCGCGACCTGCGTGGTGACCTCGCCGGTGGCGGGGTCGGTGACCGGGCCGTAGTTGCCCGACGCGCCCTCGACGGTCTTGCCACCGATCCAGTGGTTGACGGTCTTCATGCCTTGCTCCTTCACAGATGGCGACGTCGCTGCGCGGCTTGCCGGTCGTACTCTTCACGGGCCCGGGCCGCCGACGAACGGGTCGCGGTCTCGGCCACGGGAACATCCCACCACGCCTGTGCCGGGGGTGGGCCCGACACAGTGTCGGGTGTTCGGGTCTGCGCGTAGACACATGTGGGGCGGTCGGTCGCCCGTGCCTCCGCGAGAGCTTTTCGCAGGTCACCGATGGTGCGGGCGGAGATCACCACCATCCCGAGGGAGGCCGCGTTCAGCGCGAGGTCCACCGGCAGGGGTTCGCCGTCGTACGCGCCGTCCCGCCCCCGGAAGCGGTACGCGGTGCCGAAGCCCTCGCCGCCCACCGCCCGCGACAGGCCGCCGATCGAGGCGTACCCGTGGTTGTCGAGGATCACCACCTTGATCGGGATTCCCTCCTGCACCGCCGTGACGAGTTCGGTCGGGTTCATCAGGTACGTGCCGTCGCCGACCAGGGCCCAGACCGGGCGGCCGGGCGCCGCGAGCGCCACGCCGATCGCGGCCGGGATCTCGTAGCCCATGCAGGAGTAGCCGTACTCGACGTGGTACTGGTCGGCGGACCGGGGCCGCCAGAGTCGGTGCAGGTCGCCGGGGAGCGAGCCGGCGGCGTTGATCAGGATGTCGGAGGCGTCGACGAGGGAGTCGAGCAGGCCGAGCGCCTGGACCTGGGTCGGGACGGCGTCCTCGTCGGGGGTCTCCCACGCCCGGTCGACGAGCCGCTCCCACTGCCGGTTGCCGTCCTGGTACGCCGCCTCGTAGGCGGGGTCCACGCGGTGTCCGGCGACGGCGTCGCGGAGTTCCTCCAGGCCGGCGCGCGCGTCGCAGACCAGCGGCCGCGCGGCGAGTTTGTGGGCGTCGTACGGGTCGAGGTTCAGCCCGAGGAAGCGGACCCCGGGGTCGCGGAACAGGGTCGCGGAGGCGGTGGTGAAGTCGGTGAGCCGGGTTCCCGCGGCGATCACGAGGTCGGCTTCCCGGGCGAGGGCGTCGGCGGTGGCCGTCCCGGTGTGCCCGATGGCGCCCACGCCGGAGGGGTGGTCGTGGGCGAGGGAGCCCTTGCCGGCCTGGGTGACGGCGACGGGGATCCCGGTGGCGTCGGCGAACGCCGCGAGGGCCGCCCCGGCGGCGCTGTGCCGGATCCCGCCGCCGGCCACCAGCAGGGGGCGGGCGGAGCCGCGTACGGCCTCGGCGGCCTCGGCGAGTTCGTCCCGGTCGGGCCGGGGCCGGCGCACCCGCCACACCCGTTCGGCGAAGAACTCCTCGGGCCAGTCGTACGCCTCGGCCTGCACGTCCTGGGGCAGCGCGAGGGTCACGGCGCCGGTCTGGACGGGGTCGGTGAGCACCCGTACGGCCTGGAGGGCGGCGGGGATCAGGGCCTCGGGGCGGGCGATCCGGTCGAAGTGGCGGGACACGGGCCGCAGGGTGTCGTTGACGGAGACGTCCCCGGCCCAGGGCACCTCCAACTGCTGGAGCACGGGGTCGGCGGGTCGGGTGGCGAAGGTGTCGCCGGGCAGGAGGAGCACCGGGAGGCGGTTGACGGTGGCCAGGGCCGCCCCGGTGACGAGGTTGGTGGCGCCGGGCCCGATGGAGGTGGTCACGGCGTGGGTGGACAGGCGTCCGCTCTGGCGGGCGTAGCCGACGGCTGCGTGCACCATGGCCTGTTCGTTGCGGCCCTGGAAGAACGGCATCCGCTCGGGTCCGCTCTCCAGCAGGGCCTGCCCGATGCCGGCGACGTTCCCGTGCCCGAAGATTCCCCAGGTCGCGGCGATCAGTCGGCGGCGGTGGCCGTCCCGCTCGGTGTACTGGGCGGACAGGAACCTCAGCAGGGCCTGGGCGACGGTCAGCCTGACGGTCACGGGGCGTCCTCCCGTCGGTGGCGGGCGGACCCGGTCATACGGCGTCCTCCGCGCGGTGGAACGGCAGCCGGGGGTCGATGTCCCGGCCGGCCCAGGTGTCCCGGATCCAGCCGTGGTCGGGGTGGTCGCTGATCAGCCACTCCCTGGTCCGGTCGGGGCCGGCCATCACGTTCAGGTAGTACATGTCGTGCCCGGGCGCCGCGATGGACGGCCCGTGCCAGCCGTCGGGGATGAGCACGGCGTCTCCGGTCCTCACCTCGGTGAGGATGTCGGTCTTCCCGGCCGGCGAGGGGGAGACACGCTGGTAGCCGAGGCCGGGGACGCCGCGGTGCGGGGCGATCTCGAAGTAGTAGATCTCCTCCAGCCGGGACTCCTCGCCGGGGCGGTGCTCGTCGTGCTTGTGGGGCGGGTACGAGGACCAGTTCCCGCCGGGGGTGAGGACCTCGACGGCGATGAGCCGGTCGCAGTCGAAGACGTCGGCGGCGGCGAAGTTGTTGACCTGGCGGGAGCAGGCGCCGGCGCCCCGGAGTTCCACGGGGACCTCGCGGGCGGCCCCGTACCGGGCGGGCAGCGTCCTCTCGCAGCGCGCCCCGACGAGGGCGAAGCGGCCCCCGTCGGCGGATTCGATCGAGGCGTGGCCGTCGCGGGGCAGGTACGCGAAGTCGGTGACCGCGCGGAACACGCTCGCGCGGCCGCGCAGTGCGAAGACCTGCTCGGGGGCCCGGCCGGGGGCCCGGTCCGGCGCGGCGCCGGCGCCCGCGGGCTCGGCGCACCGCACCACGCACCCTCCCTCCAGCGGGAGGACGATCCACTCGTGGTCCCCGCACGCGTGCGGGTGCGTCTCGCCCGGAGCGAGTTCCACCACCCGCAGCGCGGTCAGCGTCATGTCGTGCGACACGGTCACCGTCACGATCCCAGCACCTCCTCGACCTCTTCGGCGTACGGCATCGCCGTGGAGCAGGCCAGCCGCGAGGCCACGATCGCCCCGGCCGCGTTGGCGTACCGCAGCGTCCGTTCCAGCTTCCACCCGGCGAGCAGCCCGTGGCACAGCGCGCCGCCGAACGCGTCGCCCGCGCCGAGGCCGTTCACCACCTCCACGGCGACCGGCGGCAGTTCGACGGCCGTCCCGTCCCGGTGGACGGCCAGGACGCCGGCGGGGCCGCGCTTGACGACGGCCAGTTCCACGCCGGCCGCCAGCAGCGCCCGGGCGGCCGCGTACGGCTCGCTCTCGCCGGTGGCGATCTCGCACTCCGCGGTGTTCCCGACGGCCACCGTCGCCCGCGCCAGGGCGCGTTCGTACCAGGGCCCCGGTTCCCCCTCCCACAGCATCGGCCGCCAGTCCAGGTCGAAGACGGTGGTCCCGGACTTCGAGCGGGCCTCCAGCGCCGCGAGGGTCGCGCTCCGGCTCGGCTCCGCGCTCAGGCCCGTCCCCGTCATCCAGAACACCCGGGCCGCGCGTACGGCCGCCAGGTCCACCTCGTCGGGTGCGATCTCCAGGTCGGGGGCCTTGGGGAGCCGGTAGAAGTAGAGCGGGAAGTGGTCGGGCGGGAAGATCTCGCAGAAGGTGACGGGCGTCGGGTAGGCGGCCACCTCGGTCGCCCAGCGGTCGTCCACGCCGAACCCCCGCAGCTCGGCCCGCAGGTACGCCCCGAAGGGGTCCGCGCCGGTGCGGGTGATCACCGCCACCCGGCGCCCCAACCGGGCCGCCGCCACGGCGACGTTGCTCGGGGAGCCGCCGAGGAACTTGCCGAAGGCCTCGACCTCGGCGAGCGGTACCCCCGTTCTCAGCGGGTAGAGATCCACCCCGATCCGGCCCATCGTGATCAGGTCGAACACGGACCCCTCCGCGGCGTTCACCGGCACGTCCGTCACGTCTCCTCTTTCCCCCGAACCTCTTCTTCCCCGTCCCGTCGAGCCTCGCACCCTAAGGTGGCCGCCATGACGTCCTCCCCGCCCACGTTGACCCGTATCCGTGTCGGTTCGGCTCCGGACTCCTGGGGTGTCTGGTTCCCCGAGGATCCCCGGCAGACTCCCTGGCACCGCTTCCTCGACGAGGTCGCGGACGCCGGGTACGAGTGGATCGAGCTGGGCCCGTACGGTTACCTGCCCACCGATCCCGTCCGTCTCGCCGACGAGACCGCCAGGCGCGGCCTGCGGGTGTCCGCGGGCACCGTCTTCACCGGACTCCATCACGGCCCCGCCGTCTGGGAGGAGACCTGGGAGCACGTGTCGCGGATCGCGGCGCTCACCCGGGCCATGGGCGCGGCCCATCTCGTCGTCATCCCCTCGTTCTGGCGTGACGACAAGACCGGCGAGGTGCTGGAGGACCGCACGCTGACGCCCGCCCAATGGCGTGATCTGGCCGCTCAGACGGAGCGGCTGGGGCGGGAGGTCCAGGACCGCCACGGGTTGCGGATCGTCGTCCACCCGCACGCCGACACGCACATCGACACCCCGGAGAACGTCGCCCGGTTCCTCGACGCGACGGACCCCGCGCTGGTCTCCCTGTGCCTGGACACGGGGCACTACGCGTACTGCGGCGGGGACAGCGTCCGGGCGGTGGAGACCTTCGGGGAGCGGATCGGCTACCTGCACCTGAAGCAGGTGGACCCGGCGGTCCTCGCCGAGGTCGTGGCGCAGGGGCTGCCCTTCGGGCCGGCGGTCGCCCGCGGGGTGATGTGTGAGCCGCCGTCGGGGGTGCCCGCGCTGGAGCCGGTGCTGGCGGCCGCGCAGGCGCTCGGCGTGGACCTGTTCGCGATCGTCGAGCAGGACATGTACCCGTGTTCGCCGGACCGGCCGCTGCCGATCGCCCGCCGGACCCGTTCCCACCTGCGCTCCTGTGGCGCGCGCTGACCTTCGAGAGGACGTGTGACATGACCGACTCGCTCGGCATCGCCGTGATCGGCACCGGGAGGATGGGCGCCGACCACGTCCGTCGCATCGGCCGGACGGTCGGTGGCGCCCGTGTGGTGGCGGTGGCGGACCCGGACGGCGATCGCGTCAAGGAGGTCGCGGGCGGCCTGGTCGGCGCGAGCGCGCACACCGACCCGGAGGCGGCGATCGCCGCGCCCGGGGTGGACGCCGTGCTGATCGCCTCCCCCGGTCCGGCGCACGAGGAGGCGATCCTGCACGCCCTGCGGCGGGGGTTGCCGGTGCTCTGCGAGAAGCCGCTGACCCCCGATCCGGCGGGCGCGCTGCGGATCATGGAGGCGGAGCAGCGGTTGGGCCGCAGGCTGGTCCAGGTCGGTTTCATGCGGCGGCACGACGCCGAGTACGAGCGTCTGAAGGAGCTGCTGGACGCGGGCGGGATCGGGCGGCCGCTGTTCCTGCACTGCCGGCACCGCAACGCCGCCTCGCCGTCCTTCTTCACCAGCGACATGCTGATCACCGATTCCGTGGTGCACGAGGTGGACGCGGCCCGCTGGCTGCTGGGGCAGGAGGTCACGGCGGTGACCGTACTGTCGCCCACCCCGTCGGCGGCCGCCCCGTCCGGGCTGAGCGACCCGCGTCTGGTGCTGTTGGAGACGTCCGGCGGCGCGATCGTGGACGTGGAGATCTTCGTCAACTGCGGGTTCGGCTACCAGGTCCGGTGCGAGGCGGTCGGCGAGTCCGGCAGTGCCCGGATCGGTGACGGCCACGCGATGGTCGTCGAGTCGGCCGGCCGGTGGGGCGGGGAGATCACCCAGGACTTCACCACCCGGTTCGCCGACGCGTACGACCGTCAGTTGCGGCGGTGGGTGGCCGCGGCAGCGCGGGGCGGGGTGGCCGGGCCCGACGCGTGGGACGGGTACGCGGCCGCCGAGGTGTCCCGGGCGGGGCTCGCCGCGGCGCGCGGCGGGGTGCGGACGCCGGTGGAGCTGGTGGAGCGGCCCCCGCTGTACCGCTGACCGCCGTACGGCCGGCCGCCGTACCCCCGACCGGTCATTTCATCCCACTCGACCCCTGTGCCGCATCTGTCACGGGGGTCGCCCTTGTGTCACACATATCCGCATTACGCGGGTTTTCCGTCACAGGGGCGCGACAGCCCCTCCCCCACGCTCACTCGGCGTCGTTCTTCGGGCACAACCCGAGTGATCGTCACTGTCCACGCGCCGGCTCCCCCGACGGCCTCCCGGCCGGCCCCGCGGCGTGGACAAGGAGGTGTTGTCGATGAGCGACCGACAGCTGTGGTCGTACAAGGAGATCGCCGCGCACATCCGGGTCCAGCCGGACACCGTGCGCTCCTACCGCAAGCACGGACTGCTCCCGGCCCCGGACCACGTGGAGGGAGGCAAGCCCTATTGGTACGCCGACACCATCCGCACCTGGGTGAGCCGGCGCCCCGGCAACCGGGGGCGGCGCGACGATTGAAACGGTCGACGGAGGCCGAGAACACTCGCGTCAATACCCCCTAGGGGTATAGTCTCGAAGTGACGGGAGCACGGTGGAGTACACGCCGCCGCTTCCGGCGACCGCACACGCCCCCGAAGAGGAGAACGACATGAGCGCCGAGACGGACACCCAGACCACCACCGTCTACCGGGTGACCGGCATGACCTGCGGGCACTGCGAGGGCGCGGTGACCGGCGAGCTCACCGCCCTGCCGGGCGTGACCTCGGTCAAGGCCGTCGCCGCCACCGGCGAGGTCACGGTGATCTCGACCGCCCCCCTCGACGAGGACGTCGTGCGCGCCGCCGTGGACGAGGCCGGCTACGAGCTCGCCGGCCAGGCCTGAGCCCCACACCCCCTCGGCAACACCCGCCGGGTCGTACCGGCCGACTCATACCGGACCCGTACGACCCGGCCCTCCCCCCGGAGCCGGACATGAGCGGCAGCACAGTGCACGACGGACCCGCGACAGCGGCCGACACCACCGAGACCGAACTGACCATCGGCGGCATGACCTGCGCCTCCTGCGCCGCCCGCATCGAGAAGAAGCTGAACCGGATGGACGGGGTCACCGCCACGGTGAACTACGCCACCGAGAAGGCGAAGGTCTCGTACGCGGGTGACGTGCGGGTGGCCGACCTGATCGCGACGGTGGTCAGGACCGGGTACACCGCCGAGGAGCCCCCGCCCCCGGAGCCGGCCCCGACGGCCGCCCCGACGGCGACGGAGTCCGACGCGCGGCCGGCGCCCGACCCCGAGCTGTCGGCCCTGCGCCAACGGCTCCTGGTCTCCGTCGCCCTGTCCCTGCCCGTCGTGCTGCTCGCCATGGTCCCCGCGCTCCAGTTCGACAACTGGCAGTGGCTCTCGCTCACCCTGGCCGCCCCCGTGGTCGTGTGGGGTGCCTTCCCCTTCCACCAGGCCGCCTGGACCAACGCCCGGCACGGTGCGGCCACCATGGACACCCTGGTCTCGGTCGGCACCCTGGCCGCGTTCGCCTGGTCGCTGTGGGCCCTGTTCTTCGGGCACGCGGGCATGCCCGGGATGCGCCACGGCTTCGACGTCACCATCTCGCGCACGGAGGGCTCCTCCGCCATCTATCTGGAGGTCGCCGCCGGGGTCGTCTCCTTCATCCTCCTCGGCCGCTACCTGGAGGCCCGCTCGAAGCGGAAGGCCGGCGCCGCCCTGCGGGCCCTGCTCGAACTCGGCGCCAAGGACGTGGCCGTGCTCCGCGGGGGCACCGAGGTGCGGATCCCGGTGGGCGCGCTCGCGGTGGGCGACCGGTTCGTGGTCCGGCCCGGCGAGAAGATCGCCACCGACGGCACCGTCGTCGAGGGCGCGTCCGCCGTGGACGCGTCGATGCTGACCGGCGAGTCGGTGCCCGTGGACGTCGGCGTCGGCGACGCCGTCACCGGCGCCACCGTCAACACCTCCGGGCGCCTGGTCGTGGAGGCCGGACGGATCGGCTCCGACACCCAGCTGGCCCGGATGGCGCGGCTGGTCGAGGACGCCCAGAACGGCAAGGCCGAGGTGCAGCGGCTGGCCGACCGGGTCTCCGGGATCTTCGTACCGGTCGTCCTGCTGCTCGCCCTGGGCACCTGGGTGACCTGGCTGCTCGTCACCGACGACCCGACGGCCGCCTTCGGCGCCGCCGTGGCCGTCCTGATCATCGCCTGCCCGTGCGCGCTCGGCCTGGCCACCCCGACCGCCCTGATGGTCGGCACCGGGCGGGGAGCCCAACTCGGCATCCTGATCAAGGGCCCCGAGGTGCTGGAGTCCACCCGCCGGGTGGACACCGTCGTCCTCGACAAGACCGGCACGGTCACCACCGGCCGGATGACCCTGTCCGGCGTGCACGCCGCCGAGGGCACCACCGAGCAGGAACTGCTGCGCCTGGCGGGTTCGTTGGAGCACGCCTCCGAGCACCCGATCGCCCGCGCCCTGGCCGACGGCGCGGCGCGCCGGGTCGGTGCCCTGCCGGTCCCGGAGGGTTTCGAGAACCTGGCGGGGCTCGGCGTGCGGGGCGTGGTGGACGGGCACGCCGTACTGGTGGGCCGGGAGCGGCTGCTGACGGAGCAGGGGATCACCCTGCCGGAGTCGCTGGTCGGGGCCAGGGCCGCGGCCGAGGCCGCGGGCGGCACGGCGGTGCTGGTGGCCTGGGACGGGGCGGCGCGCGGGGTGTTGACCGTGGCCGACGCCGTGAAGGACACCAGCGCCGAGGCGGTGGCCCGGCTGCGCGCGCTCGGTCTCACGCCGATCCTGCTGACCGGCGACAACAAGGCCGTGGCCGAGGCCGTGGCGGCAGAGGTGGGCATCGACGAGGTGATCGCCGAGGTGCTCCCGCAGGACAAGGTGGACGTGGTCCGGCGCCTTCAGGAGCAGGGCCGTACGGTCGCCATGGTGGGCGACGGGGTCAACGACGCCGCCGCGCTCGCCCGGGCCGACCTGGGGCTGGCGATGGGCACCGGCACCGACGCGGCCATCGAGGCGAGCGACCTGACGCTCGTACGGGGCGATCTGCGGGTGGCGGCGGACGCGATCCGGCTGTCGCGCAGGACCCTGGCCACCATCAAGGGCAACCTGTTCTGGGCCTTCGGGTACAACGTGGCGGCGCTGCCGCTGGCGGCGGCCGGCCTGCTCAACCCCATGATCGCCGGAGCAGCGATGGCCTTCTCTTCGGTGTTCGTGGTGACCAACAGCCTCCGGTTGCGGTCGTTCCGATAGGGGATCCCCTTCGCACCGTGCGCACATCTTCTTCACGGGAGACGCAGATCACAGTGATTCGAACGTAACCATCGGGCGGTTGCACGGGTCTAATGGGGCGATGCCAGGAACGTCTTGGGGGACGTTCGCGGGAGGTCTTGGGGGACGTCCCGAGGCATCAGCCGGCCGGGACGCGTGCTCAACGGGGAGCTTTGAGCGGCCCTCCCGACCCGTACGGGTCCCGGCAAAGCCCCATTGGAGTGCCCCGACTCGGCACTCCTCGCCGACACCTCGGCTCGGGTCCCGTGGGGGGAATCCGTTCCGGGGAAAGGAAAGCGCCCCGACCGTCGACCCGTGGGGGGATCGACGGCGGGGCGCTTTTCGTACGTTCGCGCGGCTCTTGACCTCGGGTCAGCGGGCCTCGACCGGAACGAAGTCGCGCAGGACCTCGCCGGTGTAGATCTGGCGCGGACGGCCGATGCGGGAGCCGGGCTCCTTGATCATCTCGTGCCACTGGGCGATCCAGCCGGGAAGGCGGCCGATCGCGAAGAGCACGGTGAACATCTCGGTCGGGAAGCCCATGGCCCGGTAGATCAGGCCGGTGTAGAAGTCCACGTTCGGGTAGAGGTTGCGCTCGACGAAGTACTCGTCGGCCAGCGCGTGCTCTTCCAGCTTGAGCGCGATGTCGAGCAGCTCGTCGCTCTTGCCGAGCGCCGAGAGGACATCGTGGGCCGCCGCCTTGATGATCTTCGCCCGGGGGTCGAAGCTCTTGTAGACGCGGTGCCCGAAGCCCATGAGGCGGACGCCGTCTTCCTTGTTCTTCACCTTGCGGATGAAGGCGTCGACGTCGCCGCCGTCGTTCTTGATGCCTTCCAGCATCTCCAGAACGGACTGGTTGGCGCCACCGTGCAGCGGACCCCACAGGGCCGAGATGCCGGCGGAGATCGAGGCGAACATGTTCGCCTGCGAGGAGCCGACCAGACGCACGGTGGAGGTCGAACAGTTCTGCTCGTGGTCCGCGTGCAGGATCAGCAGCTTGTCGAGCGCCGACACCACGACCGGGTCCAGGTCGTACTCCTGGGCCGGCACGGAGAAGGTCATGCGCAGGAAGTTCTCGACGTAGCCGAGGTCGTTGCGCGGGTAGACCACGGGGTGGCCGACCGACTTCTTGTACGCGTACGCGGCGATCGTCGGGAGCTTGGCCAGCAGCCGGATCGTCGAGAGGTGGCGCTGCTTCTCGTCGAACGGGTTGTGGCTGTCCTGGTAGAACGTCGACAGCGCGCTGACCACGGAGGACAGCATCGCCATCGGGTGCGCGTCACGCGGGAAGCCGTCGTAGAACCGCTTGACGTCCTCGTGCAGCAGCGTGTGCTGGGTGATCTCGTTGCGGAACGACGCGAGCTGGTCGACGGTCGGCAGCTCCCCGTTGATCAGCAGGTACGCGACCTCGATGAAGGTCGAACGCTCGGCCAGCTGCTCGATCGGGTAGCCGCGATAACGCAGGATTCCCTGCTCGCCGTCGAGGTAGGTAATCGCGGACTTGTAGGCGGCGGTGTTGCCGTAGCCACTGTCCAAGGTGACGAGCCCGGTCTGGGCCCGCAGCTTCGAGATGTCGAAGCCCTGGTCACCGACGGTGCTCTCGACCACCGGGTAGGTGTATTCACCGTCCGCGTACCGGAGTACTACAGAGTTGTCGCTCACGTCATCCCTCACCGACGTAGTGCCTCTTCTTCGAGGTGCCCTGACTGCCTCTACCTTCCCCCATTTGGCGCAGGAGAGTGCACTCGGGGTCGGCCTTTGGTGGCTTTGACGGCACTGAGTGCCGCCAACCTGCTCATCCTGCCCGCTCCGGACTGTGGCGGGAACCCCAAATGATCGATCATTTAGGTGATGTTTCCCACCGGTATCCGGCCGGACAGTCTGGGTGCCACCGCCGTGTACCTCCTGCCTGCGGAAACCGTACGCACCGCCTGGCCGAGGGCCTTCCGTGACCCGACCAGGACGACCAGTTTCTTCGCCCTGGTCACCGCCGTGTAGAGCAGATTGCGCTGGAGCATCATCCAGGCCCCGGTGGTGACGGGGATCACGACGGCCGGATATTCACTCCCCTGGGAGCGGTGGATGGTGACGGCGTACGCGTGGGCCAGTTCGTCCAGCTCGGAGAACTCGTAGCCGACCTCCTCGTCCTCCTCCGTGCGCACCGTCAGTTTCTGTTCGTCCAGGTCGAGGGCGGTGACCACGCCGACCGTGCCGTTGAAGACACCGTTGGCGCCCTTCTCGTAGTTGTTCCGGATCTGGGTGACCTTGTCACCCACCCGGAAGACCCGGCCGCCGAACCTCTTCTCGGGCAGGTTCGGGCGGGCGGGCGTGATGGCCTGTTGCAGCAGGGCGTTGAGGTTCCCGGCGCCGGCCGGGCCCCGGTGCATGGGTGCGAGGACCTGGATGTCCCGGCGCGGGTCGAGGCCGAATCTGGCCGGAATTCGACGTGCGGCGACGTCCACGGTGAGCCGGCCCGCCTCCTCGGTGTCCTCCTCCGGGAAGAGGAAGAAGTCCGTCAGGCCGTCGGTGAGGGGCGGTACGCCGGTGTTGATGCGGTGCGCGTTGGTGACGACGCCCGACTGCTGCGCCTGCCGGAAGATCCGGGTCAGCCGTACGGCGGGCACCGGCCCGCCCTCGGCGAGCAGGTCCCGGAGCACTTCCCCGGCGCCGACCGAGGGGAGCTGGTCCACGTCTCCGACGAGCAGCAGGTGCGCGCCGGGAGCGACGGCCTTGACCAGTTTGTTGGCGAGCAGCAGGTCCAGCATCGAGGCCTCGTCCACCACGACGAGATCGGCGTCCAGCGGGCGCTCCCGGTCGTACGCGGCGTCCCCGCCGGGTTTCAGCTCCAGCAGCCGGTGCACGGTGGAGGCCTCGGCCCCGGTGAGTTCCGAGAGGCGTTTCGCGGCGCGGCCGGTGGGCGCGGCGAGCAGCACCTTGGCCTTCTTCGCGCGGGCCAGTTCCACGATCGACCGGACGGTGAAGGACTTGCCGCAGCCGGGGCCGCCGGTGAGGACGGCGACCCGGCGGGTGAGGGCGAGTTGGACCGCCTCGCGCTGTTCGGGGGCGAGCTTGGCCCCGGTGCGGCCCGCCAGCCAGTCCAGGGCCTTCTCCCAGTCCACGTCCCGGAAGCCCGGCATCCGGTCCTCCTCGGCGTGCAGGAGCCGGCGGACCTGGCCGACCAGCGACAGTTCGGCCCGGTGGAAGGGGACCAGGTAGACCGCGGTGAGGGGCGGACCGCCCTGGGGGTCGGGCACGGGTTCGCGGACCACGCCCTCGGGGTCGGCGGCCAGTTCGGCAAGGCAGTCGATGACCAGCCCGGTGTCCACCTGGAGGAGTTTGACCCCGTCGGCGATCAGTCGTTCCTCGGGGAGGAAGCAGTGGCCCTGGTCGGTGGACTGGGACAGGGCGTACTGGAGCCCGGCCTTGACCCGTTCGGGGCTGTCGTGCGGGATCCCGACGGCCTGGGCGATGCGGTCGGCGGTCAGGAAGCCGATGCCCCAGACGTCGGCGGCGAGCCGGTAGGGCTGGTTGCGCACCACGGAGATGGAGGCGTCGCCGTACTTCTTGTAGATGCGCACCGCGATGGAGGTGGAGACGCCGACTCCCTGGAGGAAGACCATGACCTCCTTGATGGCCTTCTGCTCCTCCCAGGCGGCGCCGATCAGCTTCGTCCGCTTGGGGCCGAGCCCGGGGACCTCGATCAGCCGTTTGGGCGCTTCCTCGATGACGTCCAGGGTGTCGAGGCCGAAGTGCTCCACGATCCGGTCGGCGATCTTCGGCCCGATGCCCTTGATGAGGCCGGACCCGAGGTAGCGCCGGATGCCCTGGATGGTCGCGGGAAGGATGGTGGAGTAGTTCTCGACGCTGAACTGCCTGCCGTACTGGGGGTGGGAGCCCCAGCGGCCCTCCATGCGCAGGGATTCGCCGGGCTGCGCCCCGAGGAGCGATCCGACGACGGTGAGGAGGTCGCCGGCACCGCGTCCGGTGTCGACGCGGGCGACGGTGTAGCCGCTCTCCTCGTTGGCGTAGGTGATGCGCTCCAGCACCCCCTCGACCACTGCCGGTTGCACCGCTCCGTTGGTGGTAGTCATGCCCGAAAGCTACCGGGCGCCACCGACGGCGCGGCGGGGCTGTGGAGAACCGGGAGCCGGGCGACCAGAAGGGGGTCCGGCCTTCCGGCCGGACCCCCTCACGGTTACCCCTCCCCCGTCGGACTTCCCGATCCCCCCGGATCCCCTCCCGGAAGTGCCGACGCAACCTACGACCCACCACACGGGCCGGGGGTTGCACGGGGATCCACGTCTTTACCTCTCCATTACCCGAGCCGTACGCGAGTGCGATCCGAGATGCCACCCAATCACCTCAGACGTAGCGTTTCAGGCATGAGCGAACCCTCTTTCCAGGACGACGTGCTCCATGAGCTCGACGACGACAGGCTCACCGAGATCGCGGGCCTCCTCGGCACCGACGCCGCCGGTGCGCGCGACACGATCGCGACCACGGTCGGCGCGATGACCGGTGACCTCCAACAGAAGGTCGAGGCCGACGACCACGACGGCGACGAGGTCCGCCAGGCCGTCGCGGAGGTGGCCGAACCGCCGCTCCAGGGCGTGGCCACGCTCGGCGGCGGGCTGCTCGGCGGCGGGCTGATGGCCGGCGTCCTCGCCAAGGTGAGCAAGCCGGTGGCCAACGCGGTCTCGAAGAAGACCGGCATCCCCGCGCCCACCGTCGCCCGGGTCATCGAGCTGCTGATCCCGGTGCTGTTGGCAGTCTTCGCGAAGCGGGCGGCCGACAAGGGCACAGGGGCGGCCGGCGCCCCGGCCCCCGGCGCGGCGCCGGGTTCGGCAGGGGCGACTTCCGGGCCGGCGCCGGGCGGCGGCCTCGGCGACGTGCTGGGGCAGATCCTGGGCGGCGGCAAGAAGTAGCCGGCCCCGGGTCGCCCGTGCGGAGCAGCGCGGGCCGGGGTCCGGGCCGTCCTCGCGGGCGGGCCCCATGTCCCCGGCCCGCCCCGCGCGCTATCCTCGGGCGCCATGGAGCCCCCTGCCGACCACTCTTCCGCGCGGGTGCGACTGCGGGAGCCGGTCCCCGGCGAGTTGGGGTGGATCGTGTCGCGGCACGGCGCCCTGTACGCCGCCGAGTACGGCTGGAACCAGGAGTTCGAGGGCCTGGTGGCCGGCGTCGTCGCGCGTTTCGCCGAGGACCACGACCCCTACCTTGAGCGCGTCTGGATCGCCGAGCTGGACGGCGAGCCCGTCGGCTCGGTGATGTGCGTGCGCGAAGACGGACAGGCCGGCGCCGCGCGACTGCGGCTGCTGCTGGTCGAACCGAAGGCGCGCGGTCACGGCGTGGGCGCCCTCCTCGTCGACACCGTCGTCTCCTTCGCCCGCTCGGTCGGCTACCGCGAACTGGTGCTGTGGACGAACGACGTCCTGGAGTCGGCCCGTTCCCTCTACCAGCGGGCCGGTTTCACTCTGGTCGCCGAACGGCCGCACCGCTCGTACGGGGTCGCGCTCACGGGGCAGGACTGGCGGCTGCCGCTCCAGGAGCGCCCACCGCGCTGAGGGGCGCGGCGGCGGCCGTACGGGGCTTCGCCCGCGCGGGCGCCAGGGAGGTCAGGCCGCCCCCGCCGACGAGGAGCACGGCGGCCAACCAGCGCAGGCCGGAGACGGACTCCCCGAGGACCAGTGCGGCCGAGGACATCCCGAACACGGGCACCAGCAGCGAGAACGGCGCCACCGAGGAGGCCGGGTAGCGGCGCAGCAGGTAGCCCCAGGCGCCGAAGCCGAACACCGTCGACACCCAGGCGACGTAGCCGATGACGGCCACCCCGGACCAGTCCAGGGCCCGCAGTGCGGCCAGGTCCCGCTCGGGCCCCTCCAGCAGCAGCGACAGCGCGAGCAGCGGCAGCACCGGGACGGTGCACACCCAGACCATGAAGTTCAGCGCGTCGGGCGGGGCGGCCTTGCGGGTCAGCACGTTGGACACGCCCCAGCAGGCGGCGGCCGCGACGACCAGGACGAAGCCGAGCACCGGCCCGGAGGCGCCCCCGTCGGCGGCGGCGACGCCGATCCCGGCGAGCGCGACGACCATGCCGATCAGCCGTACCCGGCCGGGCCGCTCGCGCAGCACGACGGTGGCGAGGACGGCGGTGAAGACGGCCTGGACCTGGAGGACCAGGGAGGAGAGGCCGGCCGGCATCCCGGCGGCCATGCCGGTGAACAGGAGGCCGAACTTGGCGATGCCGAGGGCCACTCCGACGCCGATGATCCACTTCCAGGCGACCGTGGGCCGGCCGACGAGGAACACGGCGGGCAGTGCGGCGACGAGGAAGCGCAGGGCGGAGAGCAGCAGCGGCGGGAAGTGGCCGAGTCCGATCTCGATGACGACGAAGTTGAAGCCCCAGACGGCGGCGACGAGAACGGCGACTGCGGTGTGTACGGGACGCATGATCCGAGCATCGACCCCCGAACCATGTAGCACCAGCGCGGATCTCTTCCGGGATGGATGAAGCATCGCTTACGAATGCCCGGGCTCCCGGGGCTACCCTGGCCCCATGCTCGATCTGGCCCGGCTGCGCGCCCTGCACGCCGTCTCCGTCCACGGTTCGGTCGCGGGCGCGGCGGCCGCACTCGGCTACACCCCCTCGGCCGTCTCCCAGCAGATCGCCAAGCTGGAACGGGAGACCCGCACCACGCTGCTGGAACGACGCGGTCGCGGGGTCGCCCTCACCGAGGAGGCCCGGCACCTCGCGGACACCGCGCGGGAGTTGCTGGCGATCGTGGAACGCGCCGAGACCACGCTGGAGGAGCGGCGCGGGCAGCCGAGCGGGCTGCTGACGGTCGCCGCGTTCGCCTCGGCGGCGCGCGGCCTCCTGCCGGCGGTGCTGGCCGACCTGGCCGCCCGGCATCCGGCCCTCGACGTCCGCCTCACGGAGGTGGACCCCCACCTCTCGGTGGACCTGGTCGCCCGCGGGGTCACCGACCTGGCGGTGGCGCACGACTGGGACATCGCCCCGCTGCCGGCCCCCGAGGGCGTCGAGCAGGCCGTCATCGGGGACGACCCCTGCGAGCTGGTGGTGCCGGCCGGGCACCCGTTCACCGCGCGGGCCGTGGTCCGACGGGCGGACCTGGGCGGACAGCGGTGGGTGTGCCAGCCGCCGGGGCGGGTCTGTCACGACTGGTTGACCCGGACGCTGCGCACCGCCGGGTTCGAGCCGGACATCGCGCACGTCGCCGAGGAGAACCACACCATCGTGGCCCTGGTCGCCGCCGGACTCGGCGTGGCCGTCGTACCGCGCCTGGGCACCGGCGCGCTGCCGCCGGGGGCGGTGGCCGTCCGGCTCGAACCGGGGCCGGTACGCAGGCTGTACGCCCTGTGGCGGACCGGGGCCGCCCGCCGCCCGGCCATCACCGAGACGGTGCGCACGCTCCGGGAACACTGGGTCGCGGCGGCCCCCGCGCCAGGGGTCGGGACCTGACGCGCGAGGCGGCGCCGGGCGTTCCCGCCGCACCCCGTCCGGGGGACTCCGCGAGTGTCCGGGACTCCCCCGGCGCGCCCCGGCAGTAGCGTCCGGCGGGTGTCGTACCACGCCTCCCGCCGGTCCCTGCTCGCCGCGGCCGCCCTGGCCGCCGTCACGGCCGCCGGGGCCGCCTCCGCGGCCTCGGGGGCCCGCCGTGCCCCGGACGACCCACGCGCCCCGGGGCGGGCCCCGGGCGGGCCCTGGGGGTATCGGCCCGACCGGGCCGCGCTGCGCCGGTTGACGGCCGGGATGAGCCTGGCCGAGAAGGTCGGCCAACTCTTCGTGTCCCGGGTGTACGGGCATTCGGCGACCGACCCGGACCCGGCGGACGCCGAGCAGAACCTGACGCTCTTCGGGGTGCGCACCGCCGCCGAACTGGTCGCCCGCTACCACCTCGGCGGGATCGTCTACTTCGCCTGGGCCCACAACACCCGTGCGCCGCACCAGATCGCGGACCTGTCCAACGGCCTCCAGCGGGCGGCCGCCGCCGGGGCCCGCGTGCCGCTGCTGCTCGCCACCGACCAGGAGCACGGCGCCGTCACCCGGATCGGCAGGCCCGCGACCCTGTTGCCGGGGGCGATGGCGCTGGGCGCGGGGGGCTCGGCCGCGGGGGCCCGCCGGGCCGCGCGGATCGCGGGCGTGGAACTGGCCGCGATGGGCATCCGGCAGGACTACGCGCCGGTGGCCGACGTGAATGTCAACCCGGCCAACCCGGTGATCGGCGTACGGTCCTTCGGCTCGGACCCGCGCGCGGTGGCGGCCCTGGTCGCCGCCCAGGTCCGCGGCTACCAGGGGGCGGGGGTGGCCGCCGCGGCGAAGCACTTCCCCGGTCACGGCGACACCGAGACGGACAGCCACGTCGGGCTCCCGGTGATGCGGCACACCCGGGCCGTCTGGGAGGAGCTGGACGAACCCCCGTTCCGCGCGGCCGTCGAGGCGGGCGTGGACGTCGTGATGACGGCGCACATCGTCTTCCCCGCGCTCGACCCGTCGCTGGACCCGGCGACGCTCTCCCGGCCGATCGTGACCGGCATCCTGCGCGAACGCCTCGGCTTCCGGGGGGTGGTGGTCACCGACGCCCTCGACATGGCCGGGGTCCGCCAGAAGTACGGGGACGACCGGGTCCCGGTACTGGCTCTCAAGGCGGGCTGCGATCAGTTGCTGAATCCGCCGGACCTCCCTCTCGCGCACCGCAGCGTGCTCGCGGCCGTCGAGTCGGGGGAGTTGACGGAGGCGCGGATCGAGGAATCGGTCCTGCGGATCCTGGAACTGAAGGCCCGACGCGGGTTGTTCGAGGACCCGTACACCTCGGCCCGCGCGGTGGACGCCGCCGTCGGCACGCCCGCGCACCTGGCCGCCGCCGACGAGATCGCGGCCGGTACGACGACCCTGCTGGCCAATCCGGTGCGGTTGCTGCCCCTGGACCCGGCGCTCGCGCCGCGGCTGTTGGTGACGGGGACGGACCCGGTGTCCCCCTCGGGTACCACCGGGCCTCCCACGGAGGTACTGGCGCGGGAGCTGACCGCCCTGGGCTGCCGGGCGGCGGCGGTGGCCCCGGGCCGCGCGGTCGCGGCGGCTCCGGGCAACGCGGCGGTGCTCGTGTGCACGTACAACGTCCCGGAGGGCGAGAGCCCGCAGCGCGCCCTGGTGACGGAACTGCTCGCGACCGGGGTCCCCGTGGTCGTGGTGGCGATCCGCAACCCGTACGACCCGGCCCGGCTGCCGACCTGCGCGGCGGAGGTGGCGACGTACTGCTGGACGGACGTGGAGATGCGGGCGGCGGCCCGGGTGATCACCGGTCGGCGGCGGCCCGAGGGCCGTCTCCCGGTCCCGGTGCCGGGCCGCTACCCGCTGGGCCACGGGCTGACGTACGGGTAGCTCCCCGCACGCCGGCCCGCGGCCCCGAACCCCTGCGGGAGGGTTACGGCCGCAGCTGCGGCTCGCGCTCCAGGTCCCGCTGGTCGAGCCGCGCGTCCGGCGAGGCCAGCGGCTTCGCCTTCGCCGAGTCGGTGAGCGCGGCGGCCGGGGCCACCCCGGCCCACTTCAGGATCCGCGCGGTCGCGAGGGACTTCTCGCCTTCCTGGAGCTGCGCGACGTTCGCCCCGTGATTGGCGCCCGGCGCGATCATCACGTAGCTGTCCTTGACCTTGTACCCGAGGTGGAAGGGCTCGGCGCCCCACGGGTCGTTCTGCCCGTACACGAACAGCATCTGGTTCGCGTGGTCGCGCACCCAGCGGTCCACGTCGGTCATGGCCCCCGGCTGGAAGGTCATCGGGATGTCGCGGGGCACGAAGTTGCGCGGCGGCTGGTAGCCGTAGCGGCTCAGGCCCTTGAGGTGCGGCTGCTTGATGTCGGGCGAACCGAGCTGGGTACCCGCCTGGTAGTAGTACGGCGTGTACGTCTCGAGTCCCTGGTCGGCGTAGGCCGAGAAGCCCGAGATCGCGTCGATCGTGTCCCAGATCTCCTGGTCGGAGGCGGTCGCGGCGGTCGGGATCGCGGCGCAGTCGGCCAGCAGGCTGTACTGCCAGAACGCCCAGCCGTAGTCGAGCACGACGGCCTCGTAGGCCTTGTCGAGGTTCCCGACGGTGGTGAAGGTCCAGCCGTTCTCGGTGGCGGCGGCGGCGTACTTGGCCTCCAGCGGAACGCGGCGGATGAGCGCCTCGCGCTGCACGTTGTTCAGCTTGTCGCGGCACTCCTTGGTGCCGACCTTGTTGAAGAACCGGTCGTAGGCCGAGTCCTCCTTGTTGTTGACGTCGTTCGGCGCGACGTAGGCGACGACACCGTCCATGTCACGCGGGTAGAAGCGCTCGTAGTACGTCGCCGTCATGCCGCCCTTGCTGCCGCCCGTGGCGATCCAGTTCTTGCTGTAGATCTTCTTGAAGGCGGTGAAGATGCGGTGCTGGTCGCTGGCGGCCTGCCAGATGTCCAGGTTGCCCCAGTTGGCCGGCTCGGGCCGGGAGGGCGTGAAGAATCGATACTCCAGGGACACCTGGTTGCCGTCGACGATGGTCGTCGGCTCGCTCCGGCGCGGGTTGGTGTTGACGTTGTAGCCGGAGGTGAAGAAGACCGTGGGCCGGGACGTGTCCTTGTGCAGCAGGGTGAGGCGCTGCTTGAAGGTGCCCTTCGACGGGTTCCGGTGGTCGACCGGCTGCTCGTAGTTGAGTACGAAGAAGCGGTACCCGGGGTACGGCTTCTCCTCGATCAGACTCATCCCCGGGATCCCGAGGATCCGGTCCTTGATGTCCGTGGCGGCGGTCGGCCCCGCGGCGGTGGCCGCCTGAGCCGTGACACCGGCCGCGCCCATGGTGCCGATGAGCACCACGAGCGACAGCAGCCATCCGAGCGTCTTGCGCATTCACCCTCCCCTTGAGTTCACTTCGGTCGCCGTGAACCTAGCGGGGTCAACACGCCGCTGAACAGACCCGGTTGGATCGATCGGCCGCAAAGTCGTGATCAAGCCAAGGTCAGCACAGGATCCAGCCGGAAAAGATCGAGCCGGCGGCCACGCTCCCCTTGACGAACACGCAGCGGTTGATCGCGCCGACGGTGACCGGGCCCGCGTACCGGGTGTACCGGCCCGCGTCGCGCACCGGCACCCCGCCGCGCGGCTGGATGCTCACCGACATCTCCCGGCGTTCGCCCGGCCGCGCGGCGACCGTGATCGCGCAGGCCTGGGTGCGGCTCTTGTAGACCCGCACCTCGCCCGTCGAGAAGGGCAGCGTCCTGACCAGTCGCCCCCCGCACCCGGTGGTCGCCGCCTGCGCCGGGGCCGCCGCGATGACTCCTGTGACACCCAGCCACAGCGCCGACCCGAACACCCCGAAGGTCACGGTCCGTGTCCGGCCGCGCCTGCTTCGCTTCTGCATCACGTGGTCCCCCGATCCGGCGCACGTCGTGCGCACGCACGTACGTACGACGCGCGGACCCCCCGGATGGTTGCACCCCGCAAGGGCATCCCGGAGGGGCAGGTCCGTGCCCGAACAGGGCGCGCGGGAACGGCTGTAGAGGCGCCGGCGAACGGCGCGCCGGCGCGGTGCCGCCGGCCGCGACAGGACGCGGATCGGGTGCCGGGGACCGGACGGGGGGGGTCAGGCAGCGGCCCGCTCGTCCTCCCCGGCGAAGGTCCGCCAGAGTTCGGCGTACCGACCGCCCCGCGCGAGGAGTTCACCGTGCGTGCCGTCCTCCACGACGCGGCCCCGGTCCATGACGACGACCCGGTCGGCCCGGGCGGCCGTCGTCAACCGGTGCGCCACGACGAGCGTGGTGCGCTTGCCGGCGAGCCGTTCCGTGGCCAGGTTGACCTGTGCCTCGGTGGCCAGGTCGAGGGCGGCGGTGGCCTCGTCGAGCAGCAGCACGTCCGGGTCGACGAGTTCGGCGCGGGCCAGGGCGATCAGCTGGCGCTGACCGGCCGACAGGTTGCGGCCCCGTTCGGCGACGGTGTGCAGGTAGCCGCCGTCGAGGGTGGCGATCATGTCGTGGGCGCCGACCGCGCGGGCCGCCGCCTCCACGTCGGCGTCGCTCGCCTCGGCCCGCCCGTAGGCGATGGCGTCGCGGACCGTCCCCGGGAAGAGGTACGACTCCTGGGGGACGACCCCGAGCCGGTGGCGGTACTCCGTCAGGTCGAGCTCCCGCAGGTCCACGCCGTCGGCGGTGACCCGGCCGCCGGTCGGGTCGTAGAACCGGGCCACGAGCTTGACCAGCGTGGACTTGCCCGCCCCGGTCTCGCCGACGAAGGCGACGGTCTGCCCGGCGGGTATCCGCAGGGTGATCCCGGCCAACGCGTCGCCCTTCGCTCCCCGCTCCTCGGCGGCGCCGTAGGCGAAGTGGACGTCCTCGAAGGCGACCTCGCCCCGAAGCCGGGGCAGCGCGCGCGGATCGGCCGGACGCGGGGTGGTGGTGGGCTCGCGCAGCAGGTCCTGGATCCGGCCGAGGGAGACGGTGGCCTGCTGGTATCCGTCGAACACCTGGGAGAGCTGCTGGACGGGCGCGAAGAACAGGTCGATGTAGAGCAGGTACGCCACCAGCGCGCCGGTGGTGAGCGTGGCCGCCTCCACCCGGCCCGCGCCGGCGATCAGCACGGCCGCGGCGGCGCCCGAGGACAGCAGCTGCACGAACGGGAAGTAGACCGATATCAGCCACTGGCCGCGCACCCGGGCCTGGCGGTACGCGTCGCTGCGCTCGGCGAACCGGGCCGCGCCGTCGTGCTCGCGCCGGAACGCCTGGACGATGCGGAGCCCCGCCACGGACTCCTGGAGGTCGGCGTTGACGCTGCTGACCCGGTCGCGGGCCAGCTCGTACGCGGCGACCGACTTGCGGCGGAACACGATCGTGCCGACGACCAGCACGGGCAGGGTGGCGAAGACGATCAGGGCCAGCTCGACGTCGAGGACGAGGAGGGCCACCAGGATGCCGAGGAAGGTGAAGACGGACACGACGGCGGTGACGAGCCCGGTCTGGAGGAACGTGGACAGGGCGTCGACGTCCGTGGTCATCCGCGTCATGATCTTGCCGGTCAGCTCGCGCTCGTAGTAGTCGAGGCCGAGGCGCTGGAGCTGGGCGAAGATCTTGACGCGCAGGGCGTACAGCACGCGCTCGCCGGTGCGCCCCGTCATGCGGGTCTCGGAGAACTGCGCGGCCCACTGCCCGATGACCACCAGGAGGGCCAGCCCGGACGCCACCCACACCGCGCCCAGGGCGGCCTGCTCGACGCCCTGGTCGATGCCGTGCCGGATCAGGATCGGCAGCAGCAGGCCCGCGCCCGCGTCGAGCGCGACCAGGCCGAGGCTGATGGCGAGCGGCGCCCAGAAGCCGCGGAGCAGTCGGCGCAGGCCGTAGCTCTCCTCGGCGGACGCGGCCCGCGTCTCGTCCACGGCGGGCTGGTCGTCGGCGGGCGGCAGCGCGGCCACCTGCGCGAGCAACTCGGGTGTCGCGGGCATCCCGGCGACTGCCCCGGCCATGGAATGCCCGGCTCCGGGGGCCCGCAGGCCCGTGCCCGCGGCGGGTCCGGCCGCCGCCTTGGCGTCGTCCTGGCGCTGCCAGAGTTCGGGCGTGATCCCGCCGGCGACCCGGCGCTTGGCGTTCACGGGCTCCGAGTCGATCTCCGCCTCGATCTCGATGTCCCGATCGATGTCGCGCTCGATGTCCCGCTCGACGTCCCGCTCGATCCCGCACTCGATGTCGCGTTCGAACTCGGTCATCGCGGGCGTCTCGCGGATGCGCGGGGAACCGCCGCCGAGGGCCTCGGGATCGGTCAGCAGCCTGCGGTAGAGGGGCGAGCGGCGCTCCAGCTCCTCGTGCGTGCCGATGTCGGAGAGCCGGCCCCGATCCAGTACGGCGATCCGGTCGGCCAGCGCGAGCGTGGACCGGCGGTGGGCGATGAGCAGGGTCGTACGACCGGCCATCACGGCCCGCAGCGCCTCGTGGATCTCGTGCTCGACCCGGGCGTCGACGGCGGACGTCGCGTCGTCGAGGAGCAGCAGCCGGGGGTCGGTGAGGATGGCGCGGGCGAGCGCGACGCGCTGGCGCTGGCCGCCGGAGAGGGTGAGGCCCTGTTCGCCGACCGTGGTGTCGTACCCGGCGGGCAGCTCCCGGATGAACCCGTCGGCCTGCGCGGCCAGGGCGGCGGCCTCGATCTGCGCGTCGGTGGCGTCGGGGCGCCCGTAGGAGATGTTGGCGCGGAGGGTGTCGGAGAAGAGGAACGAGTCCTCGGGCACCAGCCCGATCGCGCCGCGCAGCGAGTCGTACGTCAGGTCGCGGACGTCGTGCCCGCCGACCCGGATGGTGCCGCGGTCGGCGTCGTAGAAGCGCGGCAGCAGCAGCGAGACGGTCGACTTGCCGCTTCCGGAGGCGCCGACGAGGGCGACGGTCTCGCCCTCCCGAATGGCGAGCGAGAACCCGTCGAGCACGGGGCGCGCCGGGTCGTAGCCGAAGGCGACGTCCTCGAACCCCACGGTGGCGGGGGCGTCGGCCGGCAGCTCCCGCTCCCCCTCGCGGATCACGGGCTCGGTGTCGATCAGCTCGAAGACGCGCTCGGCGCCGGCGCGGGCCTGCTGGCCGACGGTGAGGACCATGGCGAGCATGCGGACGGGGCCGACGAGCTGCGCGAGGTAGGTCGAGAAGGCGACGAAGGTGCCGAGGGTGACCTGCCCCTTGGTGGCCATCCAGCCGCCGAGGGCCAGAATGGCGACCTGCCCGAGGGCGGGCACGGCCTGGAGGGCCGGGGTGTAGCGCGAGTTGAGCCGGATGGCCCGCATCCGTCCGCCGAACAGCCGGCGGCCGGCCTCGCGGAGCTTGCCGGTCTCCTGCTCCTCCTGCCCAAAGCCCTTGACGACGCGGACGCCGGTCACGGCCCCGTCGACGACACCGGCGACCGCGGCGGCCTGGGCCTGCGCGTACCAGGTGGCGGGGAAGAGCTTCTTGCGGCTGCGCTTGGCGATGAACCACAGCACGGGGGCCATGAGCAGGGCGACCAGGGTCAGCAGCGGCGACAGCCACAGCATGATCCCCAGGGATATCCCGAAGAGCAGGAAGTTCCCGATGGTCATGGGCAGCATGAACAGCAGGCCCTGGATGAGCTGGAGGTCGCTGGTGGCGCGACCGATGACCTGGCCGGTCGACAGCTCGTCCTGGCGGCGGCCGTCGAGGCGGGCGATCGCCTCGTACATGTCGGTGCGCAGGTCGTGCTGCACGTCGAGCGCGAGCCGGCCGCCGTAGTACCGGCGTATGTACGTCATCACGTACACGAGCGCGGCCGCGCCTATGAGCATCCCCGCCCACGGGCCCATGGGCCGGCTCTTGTCACCTATGACGTCGTCGAGGATGATCTTGGTCACCAGTGGCACGAGCGCCATGACGGCCATGCCGCCCAGCGAGGACCCGAGCGCGAGCAGCACATTGAGCCGGTACCGCCAGGTGTAGGCGGCCAGCCTCTTGCCCCAGCCCTGTTTCTCCCCTGCCGCCGTCTGCGCCGCCGCCACGTGATGCCTCCCCGTTGGTTCGTTCCTGCCGCCTCACCCAACGCCCCGACCGGCGGATTTCATCCCGCCGCAACAATCGCACTGCCGTACGGGGACGGCACGCGAGCCTCACCCGACCGTGGCACGACCGGGGTGGGAGGGGGTGGACGCATGGGGCCTAGGCGTCGAACGCGTACTCCAACACGTACGCGGAGGAGTCGAGGACCATCTCGTTGACCTCGACGACCCGGCCGTCGGCGGCGAAGGCGGTACGGACGACCAGGACGACGGGAGTGCCCGTCCCGAGCCGCAGCGCGGCGACCTCCTCGGGGCTGGGCATGCGCGACCGCACCTCCTCGCGGAACCGGGCCGGGCCGTGGCCGAGATCGGCGAGGCGGGCGTAGATGCCGCCGGGACCCGTGTCGGGTTCGACGATGGGCGTGCCGACCACGAGAGCCGCGTCGAGATAGGAGGTCGCGAGCATCACTGGCTTCCCGTCGAGCAGGAACCTGCGGCGGCGGGCCACGGCCGGCGCGCCGTCGTCGAGCCCGAGCAACGAGGCAACGGGCGCCGGTGAGGCCTCTTCGGCGACGCCCACGAACTCGACGACGGGTTCGCGGCCATCCGTGTCGACCGCCCAGATCGAACGTCCTTCTGTCCACACATCGGCGGCCAGCCGGGAAATGCTACGGCGCCGGATGGGCCGGAACTCTCGCACGAACACCCCGGCACCCTTGCGGGCTTCGGTCAGTCCCTCCGCCTGGAGCACTCCCAGCGCTTGGCGGGCGGTCATCCGGGCCACCCCATGAGCCGCCATGAGGTCGTTCTCTCCGGGGAGACGGGCTCCCGGCCCGTATTCGCCCGAGGCGATGGCGTCCTTCAGGGCGGCGGCGATGCGCTGGTACTTGGGCTGTCGTGCGGGGCCATCACTCGGCATGCGGTCCTCCCTGATCTTCTCCGGTCATCCTAGGCACCCTGCCGATCGAAGGAGCCGGCGCGCTCACCCGGCCGACGGAATCGAACATCTCTAGAGACGTATTGACGCGCGCGAGTGAGGGGCGCTTCACTGAGCGCACGTATCTCTAGAGAGGTGTCGTGGTGACTCTGCTTCCCATCGTCGAGGTCTTCTGGATCGAACCGCGCGGCTCCCGCGCACCGGGCCGGGCTCGGGCGCGGCTGCGGGTGCGGCTCGCGGAGTGGCAAGTCGGTCCGGGCCCGGCCGACACGGCCGAGCTGCTGCTCTCCGAGCTGGTCACCAACGCCGTACGCCACGCCCACGCACCGCACGGCAGGGACATCGGGGTCCGGCTCGCGCGGTACGGCGACGTGGTGCGGGTGGAGGTGTCCGACGCGGGTCCCGCCGTCACCCTCGCGCCCCGGGCCGCCGGCGAGTCGGACGAGCGCGGCCGGGGGCTCGCCATCGTGGCGGCACTGGCGGTGCGGTGGGGTCAGTGCCCCCGGGCTCACGGGATCGGCAAGTCCGTATGGGCCGAGATCCCCGTCAGGGGGTAGGAAGCGACTTCACCACCGGGGGCTTCGCGAGGGGCTTGTTCTCGCAGCCGAGGGCCTCGGTGACGCGGCGGGTCATCAGGTAGGTGAGGGAGGTCTGGCGGTCCTTGGCCGGCTGGTCGATGTCCGCCGGGGCGATGTCCGTCCGCCCGAGGTTCACCGTGTACGAAGCCGTCGCGTACAACCACGCCGACTTCGACGGCTCGGCCAGGTCACCGGGCATGTCACACCGGACGAACAGCATCGTGGAGTGGTAGTTGCTCTCGCCGAAGGCACCATTCACGTCGAACCGGCCCGCCTCGGGCAGTGACGGTTCGACGAACTTCGACGTGCGGGGCGCCCACCCGACGCTGAACGCCGCGCTCTCCGTCCGCGTGGGCGGACTGAACCTACAGGTGGAGGGCGCGAACGTCTCCTTCGTCGGCGCCATCTCCCTCAGCGACCGCTCCAGCATCTCCACCAGACGGCCCGTGCGGTTGGGGATGGAGGTCTCGAAGCTGTCTGCGCGGATGATCCCCCGAAGAAGCTCGTCCTCTTGCGACGCCGGGGCGATGGCGCACAAGTGGTCCACCTTCGCCTCGGGCTCACCCGAGGCGCACGACGCCAGCGTCAGCACGGCGAGCACCGCAGCCGTCGACCGCGCGAGAATCTTCGATGTGTCAGGGCCGCAGATGCGCACGAGCCGCCTCCCGTCCGGTCGAGTAGGACGTGTTCGCCGTGTTCTGGGCGTGCTCGAAGGCCGGGTCCTCTTGGATCGCCCGATCCTTGCCCCAGATGCTGAACAGCTCGTTGGTCCCGTCCACACCCGCAGCGTAGTTCTCGCTGGACTCCTCCTTGCTCTGCTCCTCGGCCGCGTCCTTGACGCCCTCCACCCAGTCATAGGCGGCAACGTCGATCAGCGAACCACCGACCGTGCCCACGACCGGAATCTCGCCGATGAGTCCGTTCGCGCCAGCAGCCGTGTACGTGGACGTGGCCTCCGCCCACTCGACCTTGTCGTCTTCCTTGTCCTTGTAGACGTCGGCCCCGATGCCGTTGAGGGCACCCGCCGCCACGCCGACGCCATGCGCGCGGTTGTCCCAGTCCACACCGTGGTCCTCGCTCTTGTGCGGCGCGGCGGTGGCGAGTTGTTCCGCCGAGTACGCCCGCTCTGCCTCGACCATCAGGGCGTAGGACGGGCCATCGTCCGCGATCCCGCGCATCACGCGGATCAGGCTGCCCTGGCCGACCGCGATCTGGGCCTTGTCGCCCGAGCCGTGGATGGAGTCCTTGCCGGCGACGCCTCCCAGGTCCGTGTTCTGGCCACCGAGGATTTCGTGGGTGTCGTCGACATAGTCGACGAGCGCCTTCGCCATCGGTTGGCGCAGGTTCTCCAAGTGCTCCGGGAACTCGTCACCGCCCGCCTTGTCGTCGAGGAGGCGGATGGCGTTGTGCATGACCCGGGCCTGGCCCTCGGTGTGGGGGCCGGGCGGGCCCAGCTTCTCGCCGTCGACGTGACCCGTGGCCGCCGCCTGGATGGCCGCGCCGAGGCCTGCCGCCTTGTACGGGCTCTCCATCTCCATCGGCGGGCCGTAGGTGTTCGCGATCCAGGGGTCCTGCCACTCGCGGTCGTCGAGCAGGTATTTCAGGTGCTCGTTCTTGTTGCCGGCCGCGTCGGGGTCGAGGAAGTACGTCGCCGAGTCCGGGTCCTTGGCCATGATGCCCAGCAGGCCGTCCAACGGGTCGGCGACCAGGTTCGGGCGCTTCGGGTCGTACGCGTGGTCGTACATGTGCGGCTTCGACTTCTCGGCCTCGATGATCCCGTCACCGATGTCGTTGAGGAACTGCTTGCCGTAGCCGTCACCCTTGCCCATCAGGGTCACCAGCGCCTGGTATCCATGCGTCGGCAGGCCCTTGCCCACCAGCTCGGGGCCCTGCTCCTTGAGCCCGTCGACGAACGGCTTGTAGGCGTAGCTCCCGGGGTCCTTCGTGCCGGAGGCGACCGTCGAGGCGAGGCCGGCGTTGATCGACTCGTAGAGCTTCTTGTCGGCCGCGGACGTCCCGCGGTCGTTGGCCGCCAGGTTCATCCGGTCGGCGAGGTCCAGGGTGTCCTTCGCGCCGAGGGCGTGCAGGTACGCCTCGCTGAAGTGCTTGTCGTCGCCGTTCTGCTTGAGGATCTCGTTGTAGTGCCGCAGTTCCTCCGGCGAGGCCTTGCCGTCGCGGACCTTCGAGGTGAGCGCGAGGGCCTCCACGGCCTCGACGTCGCCGACCGGCTTGGAGTTGAAGCCGAACATGGCGGTCCCGTCGGCCCCCGACGCGTTGAGCAGGGCGGTCTTGACGTCGGCGTCGAACTCGGTGACCGCCTTGACCGCGTCCCCGATCCGGCGCGTCCAGGACCGCTCGACCTCGGGGAGGTCCGGGTCGTGCCGGATGGCCTTCGCCGTGTCCCCGGAGACCTTGGCGAAGTCGTAGCTCGCGATGCCCTGGTCGGAGACCTTCATGCCCGCGGCCTCGGCGTCCGCCACGGCGGACTTCACCCGGCCCTTGAGGTCCGTGAACCGGGTGTGCGCGTCACGGAGCAGTGACTCCATGGCCAGCGCCTCCTTCTGCGCGGAGGCGAACTCCCCTCGCGTCATGCCCGCGTTGGTGGCGGCGGTCTGCGCGCTGGAGCCCATCCAGCCGTTGCCGGCGGACACGCTCTGGACCTCGTCCTTGTAGACGTCCTCCATGGTCTTGAACTGGGTCGCCATGGCCTTCCAGCCGTCGGCGGCCGTGGTCAGTGCGGAGAGGTCCGTCTGTACGATCTCGGAATAGCTCGGCATGCCGTCTCCCCTACAGTCCCGCAACCTTGGACTGCCCCGGCTGGAAGCTGCGGCCCGTCAGCTGGTCGTTGCCGGTGAACAGGTTCGAGGCCCCGCGCAGCGCGGTCTTCTCCGAATTGAGCCTGGCCATCAGGCGTTTCACCTGGTCGTCCCAGTGCGCGTGCGCCTTCGTCAGGCCCGCCGCCGTGTCCCAGCCGGTGAAGGCCTTGACGGCGGTCTTCGTCGGTTCGTCGGCCGCGTCCGCCGCCTTCTTCGTACCGGGCTGCAGGACGTTCTCGATGGTGTTGGCCGCCTTCTTCTTCGCGGGAGGGGCCGTGGCGAGGGTGCCGGGGATCCCGGGCGTGGTGGATCCGCCGGGATCGGCGGCGAGTTGGTTCAGCCGCATCCTCGGGGACGGTCCTTCGGGCGCGCCCTGCCCGTCACCGTTCCGCTCCTGCTCGAACGACACCGTTCCCCCCGCGTGTTCCGACTCGGCCCCCGGGCCTGCGTGTGGGATCCCCTGCGTGGGGGATCACGGGCAGCCTACCGAGCCGCCACGAGGGGCCCCCACAGGGCGGAAGAAGCGTGGGGAACCCGTGCACGAAGCGTGTACGAAGCGTGCCGAAAGACAGGCCCTGAGGCCCTAGAGGTGGGTCGGGGCGAACATCCGCAGGGCCGTCGGGAGGACCAGGACGGACGGGCCCGGGGTGGCGAGGGACGTGGCGAGGTCCTCGCGGAGGGTCTCCGGGCTGGTGGTGGCCGCCGGGACGCCGAAGGAGGCGGCGAGGGCGACGAAGTCGGGGCGGGTGAGTTCGGTACCCGTCGAGCGGCCTTCGAAGGCGGAGGTCATGTACTCGCGCAGGATGCCGTAGCCGCCGTCGTCCACGATCAGCCAGGTGACGTCGAGGTCGTGCTGCCTGGCGGTGGCCAGCTCCGCGAGCGAGTACATCGCGCCGCCGTCGCCCGAGACGGCCAGGACCGGGGTGCCCGGTTCCGCGACGCAGGCGCCGAGGGCCGCCGGGAAGGCGTAGCCGAGGCCGCCCGCGCCCTGGGCCGAGTGCATGGTGTTGGGGTGCTTGGCGTCGAAGGCGGACCAGGCCCAGTAGGACAGGATCGTCATGTCCCAGAAGGACGGGGAACGGGCGGGCAGGGCGGCCCGGATCGACGTCAGGAGGGTCTGCTCCAGGGTCAGGTCCTGCTCCGCGAGTCGGGCCGCGATGGCGGACAGGACCAGGCGCACGCGCTCGGGCGCCGTCGGGTCCGGGCGCTCGGACACCGTCTCCAGGAGGGCTTGGAGGGCGAGTCGGGCGTCGGCGTGGATGCCCAGGCCCGCGTGGTTGGACTCCAGTTTCCCGAGGTCCGCCTCGATCTGGACGACCCGGCCCTCGGGGAAGAAGGTGTGGTAGTTCGAGGAGAGTTCGCCGAGCCCCGAGCCCACGACGAGCAGGACGTCCGCGTCCTCCAGGAAGTCCGTCATGTGGCGGTCCTCCAGCCAGGACTGGAGGGACAGTGGGTGCGTCCACGGGAAGGCGCCCTTGCCGCCGAAGGTGGTGACGACCGGGGCGTTCAGGCGTTCCGCGAGCTGCTTGAGCTTGCCGGCCGCGTCGGAGCGCACGACCCCGCCGCCCGCGATGATCACCGGGCGTTCGGCGTTCTCCAGCCAGTGCGCGGCCACGGCGGTGAGCTCCGGACGCGGGGCGAGCTCGTGCGGGGTCGCGTCCACGCCCGTGACCTGCGGGATCAGGGTCTCGGCGCACAGTACGTCCTCCGGGATCTCCACCCAGACGGGCCCGTGCGGGGCGGTCAGCGCCGACTCCCAGGCCTCGGCGACGACCGAGGGGATCTGGGAGGGGGTGCGGGCGATGTGGACGGACTTCACGACCTCGCGGAACGACGCGGCCTGGTCCCGCAGTTCGTGCAGGTGCCCGCGCCGACCCCCGCCGAGGCCCGCGGTCGGGACCTGGGAGGAGATGGCCAGTACGGGGGCGGAGGCGGCCGCGGCCTCCGCGAGGGCGGGCAGGGCGGTCAGCGCGCCCGGGCCGGTGGACAGCAGCAGCGGGACGGCCTCGCCGGTGAGCCGGCCGTACGCGTCGGCGGCGAAGGCCGCGTTGTTCTCGACCCGCAGCCCGACCAGCCGCAGATCGGACCGCCCCACCGCGTCGAACACGGCCAGGGCGTGCTGCCCCGGCAGCCCGAACACGGTGGTGGCGCCGAGCGAACGCAGCGTCTCCACGACCAGGTCCCCGCCCGTCCGCCCCGGGGGCGGCGCGAGGGCCGCCGCCTTCTGGGCTTCGGTGGGGCGGAGTACCAGGTCGTGGTCGTGCGTCACTTCGCTTACTTGCCCTTCGCCTGCGCGATCTGTCGCGACATGATCGTGGTCAGCTCGTACGCGGTGTGCGAGGCCGCGACCGAGGTGATCTCGGCGTGATCGTACGCCGGGGCGACCTCGACCACGTCGGCGGAAACGAGGTTGCAGGAGGACAGTCCGCGGATGATCTCCAGCAGCTCGCGGGAGGTCATGCCGCCCGCCTCCGGGGTGCCGGTGCCGGGGGCGTGCGCCGGGTCCAGCACGTCGATGTCGATGGAGATGTACAGCGGGCGGTCCCCGATGCGCTGGCGGAGCTGGTCGGCGACCTCGTCGGCGCCGCGCCGGTAGACGTCGGCGGAGGTCACGATGCCGAAGCCCATCTTGGCGTCGTCGGTCAGGTCCTGCTTGCCGTACAGCGGGCCGCGGGTACCGACGTGCGAGAGCGCCTCGGTGTCGAGGATGCCCTCCTCGACGGCGCGGCGGAACGGGGTGCCGTGCGTGTACTCGGCGCCGAAGTAGGTGTCCCAGGTGTCGAGGTGCGCGTCGAAGTGGAGGAGCGCGACCGGGCCGTGCTTCTTGGCGACCGAGCGCAGCAGCGGGAGGGCGATGGTGTGGTCGCCACCGAGGGTCATCAGGCGGGAGCCGGCGCCGAGCAACTCGTCGGCGGCGGCCTCGACCTGGTCGACGGCCTCGTTGATGTTGAAGGGGTTCACGGCGATGTCGCCGGCGTCGGCGACCTGGGCGAGCGCGAACGGGGAGGCGTCCTGCGCCGGGTTGTACGGGCGCAGCAGGCGCGAGGCCTCGCGGATGGCGTTGCCGCCGAAGCGGGCGCCCGGGCGGTAGGAGACACCGGAGTCGAAGGGCACGCCGACGACGGCCACGTCGGCCGAGCCGACCTCGTCGAGGCGGGGCAGCCGGGCGAAGGTCGCGGGGCCCGCGTAGCGCGGGATGCGGGAGGAGTCGACGGGTCCGCGCGGCTGCGTGCTCATCAGGGGGGGTGCCTTCCGGAGGGGGTGTGCGGTCCTTCGAGCGTAAACGGACATCCCGGGGGCACGAAGTGTACGTTTCATCCATCGAGTCCCCGCGATCTATACGGAGTATCCATGCCGCGCCCGGCGCAGGAGCAGCAGCCGCCCACCCCCGGCGTGGAGCTGGGGGCCCTGCTCGCGGACCGGGAGCTGGGGCTGCGCACGCTCGCGCCGGGCGGCGGCGGGGCAACGGCCCCCGCAACCCTCTCGACCTCCGCCACCCCCGCGGCCTCCGTGCACGCCGTCCACGCCTCGGAGATGCCGGACCCGTCCCCGTACCTGCTCGGCGGGGAACTGCTGCTGACGGCGGGCGCCTGGCTGGGCCGGGACGACGGACCGGGCGCGGGGGCGGGGGCGGACCGGGGCGCGGCGACTGCGCTCCGGTACGTCGAGCGGCTCGTACGGGCCGGGGTGGCCGCGCTCGGCTTCGGTGTCACCCCCGTGCACGGGACGGTGCCGCGGGAGCTGACGGACGCCTGCGTCGCGCTGGGGCTGCCGCTCGTGGAGGTTCCGCCGGGCACCCCCTTCACGGCGGTGGCCCGTACCGTCTGGCGGCTGATGGCGCAGGCCCGTACGGCCGAGGTGCGCCGGGTCGCCGAGGCCCAGCAGTCCCTGGCGGCCGCGGCGGCGCGCCCCGACCCGGTCCCGGCGGTGCTGGCCAGGCTGGCCACCGCCCTGTCCGGGCACGCGGCCCTGGTCACCCCGGGCGCGCCGGACCGTTCCGCCGGACGGCCGGTCCCCGAGCGGGCCCGGGAGGCGTTGGCGGCCCTGGCCCGCCACGTGGGCGCGCCCGGCCCGGCCACCGCCACCGACCAGGCGGCGGGCTGGCACCTGTCGGTGTACGCCCTGGGGCGCCGCCCGACCGGCGCCTCCACCGACCCGACGGGCACGGGCATCGGCGCGGGCCCGGGGCCCGGCGCCGGCACGGGAACGGGAACGGGAACGGGAACGGGAACGGGAACGGGGACGGGAACGGGGACGACGAGCACGGGAACGGGGACAGCAGCGGGCACAGGCACCGGGACCGGCGCCCCGCCGGCGCCCGCCGACGCCGGCTCGCCCGCCCCGCAGACCGCCCCAAAGGCCACCCCGCAGGCCACCCCGACCGCCTCCGCTCCCCCCGGGCCGGTGCTCGCCCTGGCGACCCCGCTGCGCGCCCCGGGCGACCAGACGATCGCCTCGATCGCCGCCGTGCTGCTGACCCTGCTCACCGCCGACCGGCCCGGCGGGTCCGGCGAGGCGGCCGCCCTCACCCGGCTGCTCCTCGGCGCCACCCCCGCACAGGCGCTCGGGCCCGGCCCGTGGACGGCGGTGCACGCCCGCGGCGGCGGCGACCCCACCGCCCTGGCCGCGGCGCTCGGCACCCCGCTGTACGCCGCCGAGGGCACCCTCGTACGCCTCCTCACCCCGCGCGAGCCCGGCCCCCGGCCGGGATGGCGGCTCGGCGTGAGCTCGCCCGCGCCGGCGGACCCCGCGGCGCTGGCCGCCGCCGACGCGCAGGCCGCCCGCGCCCTCCAGCGCGCCGAGAGCTCCCGCGCGCCCCTGGCCCGGCACGCGGACACCGGGGTGGCCGGGCTGGTGGGCGAACCCGAGGCCCGCGCACACGCCGAGGCGGTGCTGGCACCGTTGAGCCCCGTGCTGCGGGAGACCCTGCGCGGCTGGCTGGCCCATCACGGCAGCTGGGACCGGACCGCGGCCGCCTTGGGCGTGCACCGCAACACGGTCCGTCAGCGCATCGCCCGCTGCGCGGCCCTGTTGGAGCGGGACCCGGACGACGCGGACGTACGGATGGAACTGTGGTTCGCCCTGCGCTGGGCCGCCGCTCCCCCGGCGCAGACCCCACCGCCCGCCCCCCGGTACTGACGGCCGCAGCCCCACCGAGGACCGCGAGCGGGCCGACCACCGCATCCGGACCGACGGCCGCGACCGGGCCACGACCGCGGCCGGAGGACCGACGACCCCGACCGGACCGACGGGCGCGAAGAGGGCCCGGGGGCAAGGCAGTTGTCGCCCCGGGGACACGTCCGCCGACCGACCGCGCGTCAACGGGGGCCGCCCCGGCTCCGGTCGCCTCGCGCATACCCCGGACCTACGCCGGCCTCACCGGAGGCGGCGGGGCGGCTGGGTCACCGTGTGCCACTACTCCTGACCCGACCCCACCCGGCCGCCCACCCCCTCCGATCCCTCGTTCGCGCGACCGCGCGCGGCGCCCGGCAGGTCCGTGCCGGGCGCCGCGCGCCGTGCGACGTACCTCTCTCTGGACGGATGGACAACTCGCCGGTAACTTTGTATGAGCAAGCGCTTAGACATAAGCGGCGGACCGCCGCGACGAAGGGAGTCCGGCCGTGCGCCGTACCGTTTTCAACGAGGACCACGAGGCGTTCCGCGAGACCATCCGGGACTTCATCGAGACCGAGGTCGTGCCGGTCTACGACGACTGGTTCCAGGCCGGCCAGGCTCCCCGCGACTTCTACTACAAGCTCGGTGAGCTGGGCATCTTCGGCATCAACGTGCCCGAGGAGTTCGGCGGCGCGGGCCTGGACACCCACAAGTTCGAGGCCGTCCTCTACGAGGAGACCTCCCGCGCGGGCGTCAACTTCGGCGGCTCCGGCGTGCACGTGCTGCTCGCCCTGCCCTACATCAAGATGCTGGCCGACGACGAGCAGAAGAAGCGCTTCCTGCCGAAGTTCGTCACCGGCGAGGAGATGTGGGCACTGGCGATGACCGAGCCCGGCACCGGCTCCGACGTCGCGGGCATGAAGACCACCGCGAAGCTCTCCGAGGACGGCACGCACTACGTCCTCAACGGCTCCAAGACCTTCATCACCGGCGGCGTGCACGCCGACCGGGTGATCGTCTGCGCCCGTACCTCCTCCCCGCGCGAGGACGACCGCCGCTTCGGCATCTCCCTCTTCGCCGTGGACACCAAGTCCGCCGGCTACTCGATCGGCCGCAAGCTCGACAAGCTGGGCCTGCGCACCTCCGACACCGCCGAGCTGGCGTTCGTCGACGTGAAGGTCCCGGTCGAGGACCTGATGGGCGAGGAGAACAAGGGCTTCTACTACCTCGGCGCGAACCTGCCCTCCGAGCGCTGGGGCATCGCCTTCGGTGCGTACGCCCAGGCCAAGGCCGCTGTCCGGTTCGCCCAGCAGTACGTGACGGACCGCACCGTCTTCGGCAAGCCGGTCGCGCACTTCCAGAACACCAAGTTCGAACTGGCCGCCTGCCAGGCCGAGGTGGACGCGGCCGAGGCCGTCGCCGACCGCGCGCTGGAGGCCCTGGACGCCGGTGAGCTGACCGCCGCCGAGGCCGCGTCCGCGAAGCTCTTCACGACCGAGGTCGCGCACCGCGTCATCGACAAGTGCCTCCAGCTGCACGGCGGCTACGGCTACATGAACGAGTACCCGATCGCCCGCCTGTACGCCGACAACCGCGTGAACCGCATCTACGGCGGCACCAGCGAGGTCATGAAGTCCATCATCGCCAAGTCCATGGGTCTGTAAGGGATTCCGGACCCCCTCGGGACCTACCCTTCCCCCATGAACGAGGCTCTGACGACGCTCCTCGATCTGCTCGACCTGGAGCAGATCGAGGAGAACATCTTCCGCGGTACCAGCCGTTCGGCGCTGGTACCGCGCGTTTTCGGCGGACAGGTCGCGGCCCAGGCGCTGGTCGCGGCCGGGCGGACCGTGCCCGGGGACCGCACCGCGCACTCGCTGCACTCGTACTTCCTGCGCGCCGGCGATCCCGGCGCGCCCATCGTGTACTCGGTGGACCGGATCCGCGACGGGCGCTCCTTCACCACCCGCCGGGTGGTGGCCGTCCAGCACGGCCAGCCGATCTTCCACCTCTCCGCGTCGTTCCAGACGTACGAGGAGGGGCTGGACCACCAGACGGCGATGCCGGACGCCCCCGATCCCGAGACCCTGCCCACCGCCGCCGAGGCCCTGCCCGCGTACCGGGGGATCTTCCGCGACCCGGACACGGTGGAGCGGCTGATCGAGGCGCGGGGCGCGGTGGACCTGCGGTACGCGACGACCCCTCCGTGGGGCAGCGTCGGGCAGCCGGTCGAGCCGCGCTCGCAGGTGTGGTTCCGTACCGCCGGGAAGCTGGAGAGCGACGACGCCCTGCTGCACACCTGCCTGGCCACGTACGTCTCGGACATGACCCTGCTCGACTCGGTGTTGCTCGCGCACGGCCGGGGCGGCTGGGCCGTGGGCGACGTGGTGGGCGCCTCGCTGGACCACGCGATGTGGTTCCACCGGCCGTTTCGCGCCGACGAGTGGCTGCTGTACGACCAGGAGTCCCCCTCGGCCGCCGCCGGCCGGGGTCTGGGGCAGGCTCGCATCTGGACCCAGGACGGGCGGCTGGCCGTCACGGTCATCCAGGAGGGCGTGGTGCGCGTCCCGCGCGGCTGAGTCCGCGTCCGGGTGTCGCCGTGCCCGGGCCGGGGGTCGGACATACCGTCACCTCGTGCCCGAAGAAGCGGAAAGTCTCGGAACGGTCGTCGTCGCGGTCGTCACCAACCTCGGCATCGCCGCCGCGAAGGCGGTCGGCGGGGTCGTGAGCGGATCCAGCGCCATGCTGTCGGAGGCGGCGCACTCGGTGGCCGACACGGTGACCGAGGTGATGCTGCTGGTCTCGCTCAAGCGCGGCGCCCGCCCGGCGGACGAGGCGCATCCGCTGGGCTACGGGCCGGAGCGGTACATCTGGGCACTGCTGGCCTCGGTCGCCACCTTCGTCGGCGGCGCGGTGTTCGCCGTGTACGACGGGATCCACACGCTGGTGCACGGGGAGGACCCCGGGGACCCGATGGTGTCGTACGTGATCCTGGCGGTGGCGTTCCTGCTGGAGGGCTACTCCCTGTTGGTGGCGTGGCGCCAGATGAGGGGCGAGGCGGCACGGTTGGCCGCGCCCCTGGGCCTGTACGTGAAGCACACCCCGGACACGGCGGTGAAGGCCGTGCTGCTGGAGAACGTGGCCGCGCTGATCGGTCTGGCACTGGCCGCCGGCGGGCTGCTGGGGGCGCAGCTGACCGGGTCGGGTGTGTACGACGGGGTGGCGTCGCTGCTGATCGGGCTGCTCCTGGTGTGGGTGGCGTGGGAGCTGGGCCGCTCGAACGCGCAGTACCTGATCGGCCGTTCGCTGCCCGCCGCGATGCGGGCGGAGGTCCGGGAGGAGCTGCTGACCGTGCCGCACATCGAGGCGGTGCTGGAGCTGACGACCCTGGTGCAGGGCCCGGCCGAGGTGCTGATCGCGGCGAAGATCGACTTCCACGACCTGGCGTCGGCGCGGCAGGTGGAGGCCGCGTGCGAGGACGCGGAGGACCAGCTGCGGGAGCGCTTCCCGGCGATCCGCCGCGTATACCTGGACCCGACGCCGACCACGCCGCCTCCCCCTCGGACCTCGCCGCCGGCCGCCCCGGCCCCGCCGCCGCCCGGCCGGGCCGGGTGAGCGGGCGGTGGGGCCGAGGCCGGCTCGCCGTTCCTCAGTCCCACCAGAATGCCCAGGTCCGCGCGCCGACGACGGCCTCCTCCGCGTAGGCGTGCACGCTGCCGGAGCCCTGCCAGACGTTGTCGGGGCAGAAGGCGAAGTGCTCGGCGGCGACGGGGAGGGCGGCGGCCCGCGTCGCGGGCGGGGCGGCCACCGAGAGGTGGAGTTCGTCGAAGCCGAGGGCGAGGACGCGGGCGCCGTAGCGCTCTTCCCAGGAGCGCAGGACGGTGCTGACGCGGGCCGTGTCGTTCTCGTGGTTCAGGGGGCCGCGCCACCCCATCGCGGTGGGTGCGTCCGCTCCCCGGGCCGCCGGTATCAGGGCCAGGCGGGGGCTCGGCAGGACGCCCTCCCGGATCAGCTCGTCGGCCCGGGCGACGGCTTGCTCCTCCGGGTCCCCGTCCGGGACCCCGGGCTCGGCGAGCCCCGGCCACTCCCGGCCGAACGGCGCGATCAGTTCCTCGCCCTCGGCTCCCTCCTCGGGGTCGGGGACCACATCGGCCCAGTACGCGCGCAGGACCGGTTCGACGTGGTGGTCGTCGGGGTCGGACATCTCGCGCGGCCGCAGCTCACCGCGGGTCCACCAGCTCTCCAGGCCGCGCCGGCCCTGGAACAGCACCGCCTGGAGGCCGGCCGCCCGCGCCGGGCCGCGGTGGGCGGCGAGCGCTCCGGGGCCCACGGGCTCGTCGGACACCCACACCGGCGGGGACCGGCGCGCGAAGCGTCGGCCGGGACCGTCGATCAGCGTGCCGGGCGGCAACGCGAGGCCCAGGGAGCGGCCTTGCGGGTCGGCGGCCAGCGCGGACAGCGGGTTCGGCGTCTTGGTCATGGGGCGACCGTAGGCGCCGGCACTGACAACACCCGGTCGCCCGGGCGCCGTTGCCGGCCGGGGCGTCTGTGCCGGATCTCGCCGGGCGGCGCGGGTCCGGCACGACCCGAAAGGGACGGCCTACGCCTTGAGCTTGGCCCAGATCGCGCCGAGCGCGGCGATGTCCGCGTCGTCGAGCCGGTCGTCGAAGACCTCGGCGAGGGCCTCGCGGCGGGTGGCGTCGGCCTCCAGGAAGGCGCGCCGGCCGGCGTCGGTGAGGGCGATCCGCACGGAGCGCGCGTCGGTCGGGGAAGGTATCCGCTCGACGAGGCCGCGCGCCTGGAGCGAGTCGGCGACCCGGGACACCTGGCTGCGGCTGAGCAGGGTCCTGGCCCCCAGCTCGGAGGAGGCGACCGGCTCCTCCTGGGCCTGGAGCCACAGCATCACCTCGAACCACGAGAGCGGCAGGTCGTGCCGTCGGGTGAGGGCCTGGTCGACCCGGGCGGTGAGGGTGGTGCCGGCCCAGACCAGGCCGTAGAAGGCGTGGTCGCGGGGGGTGAGTCCGCCCATGGAGAGCTCGTTGTGCGCCATGACGAGGAGCCTACCTAATTGCGTGCACACGCACACATGAGTAATGTGTGTGTGCACGCACAGAAACACGGCGATCCCCAGGAGACCCCCATGTCCGCCACCCCCACCCCCACCCCCACCCCCACCGGCCCCAAGGTCGTCCTCGTCACCGGCACCTCCACCGGCATCGGCCTGGCCGCCGCGGTCGCCGCCGCCCGCGCGGGCCTGCACACCGTCGCCACCATGCGCGACACCGGCCGCGCCGACGCCCTGCTGGAGGCGGCCGCCGAAGCCGGCGTCTCGGACCTGATCCAGGTCAAGCCGCTCGACGTGACGGATGCCGGCTCCGTGGCCCGCTGCGTGGCGGAGGTCGTCGCGGAACACGGCCGGCTCGACGCGGTGGTGAACAACGCCGGCGCCGGGTTCGTCGGCACGATCGAGCAGCACGGCATGGAGCCGGTCCGGGCCGCGATGGAGGTCAACTACTTCGGCGTCGTCGAGGTCACCCGGGTCGCCCTCCCCCACCTGCGCGCCTCGGGCGGGCGGGTCATCACGGTGACGAGCGTCGGCGGCATGATCGGCCAGCCGTTCAACGAGGCGTACTGCGCGGCCAAGTTCGCCGTCGAGGGCTTCATGGAGTCGCTCGCCCCGGTCGTCGCCACCACCGGCGTCCAGGTGGCCGTCGTCGAACCGGGCGCCGTCACCAGCGAGTTCGTCGCCACCATCGGGATCGACGTACCGACCCTGCTCGCCGAGGCCGGACCGTACGCCCCCGCGCTGCGGGCCTACCTCGGGCGCACCTCGCAGGCCTACGACCACGCCCAGACCTCGGCCGAGGCGGCCGCCCCCGTCGTCGAGGCGCTGACCGCGGAGCGGATGCCGTTCCGGGTGCAGACCTCCGACTGGGCGCGGGACTTCGTCGGCATCAAGCTGGCGGACCTCGACGGTTCGACCGTCCAGGACTTCACCACCGGCTGGCTCAAGTGATCACACCCCGGGCGCGGCCCTCCGCATGACCGTCGCGGCCGGCCCCTCGGCCGGCCCCTCGGCGGGGCCCTCGGCGGGGCCCCGGCCGGACCCGTCGGGCGGGGCGCACGCCCCGCCCCGCGTCGGCTGCCGTCAGGCCAGGCCCGCGGCGTCCAGCAGGTAGGCCACCATCGGGTCGTAGTGGCGCGGGTCCCGGACGTGGTCGTCGAGCGGGATCGCGACCTGGAGGGTGCCCTCCGCCTCGGCGAGGAACAGGGCGGGGTCGTTGCAGTCCGCGTAGCCCACCGCGTCCAGGCCCCGCTGCGCCGCGCAGCCCGCCCAGCCGTGGTCGGCCAGGACCAGGTCCGGCTGGGGGCGGTTCTCGGCCGCCAGCCCGTCCAGGATCGCGGCCATGGGCTCCGGCGAGTGGGTGTGCCACAGGGTCGCGCCCCGCTCCAGCACGGCGACGTTGGCGAACTGCCACACGGAGCCCTCGTCCGCGACCAGACCGCGCGGGATGACCACGATCTCGCAACCGGCCGCCCGCAGGGCCTCGCCGGTCGCCCGGTGGACGTCCAGCAGGCCGCCGGGGTGTCCGGTGGCCAGCAGGACGCTCTGCCGGTCCAGCGCGGCCTTGCGCAGCCGGGCCGCGAGCCGGTCCAGGCCGGCCACCGTCAGCTCCGGGTCGATGGTGTCCTGGCCGAAGCGGTGCGTCGCGTCGTCCACCACTCCGCAGCGTTCCGCCATGACGGCGAGCACGTCCTGCTCGTCGACCCAGCGGTCGCCGAGTTCCAGGCCCAGCCAGTAGTGGCGGTCGCCGTTGGCGAGCTTGCGGTAGTGGGAGAGGTTGTTCTCGCGCGGGGTGGCGACGTCGCCCGCGATCCGCGTGCGGACCAGGTGGTCGACGAGTTCGGCGCGGCTCGGCGCTTGAGAGGACTGGGCTGGCGTCTCTATCGGCTTCGGCATACGGCCCATTCTGCCGTCGCGTGCCGTCACGCGCCGGAACCATTTCGACCCGCGGACGCCGGGCGTCACCCCGACAGCGCCCCGAAGGCCCCGTTGGCCAGCCGCCGCAGCAGGGACTCGGTGGCCTCCCGCCCCAGGGCCGCCAGGTGCGGGGTGGAGTTCAGCAGGCCGAAGACCGCGTGCACGGAGACACGTACCTGCGCCTCCCCCACCTCCGGGTGCAGCTCGCGCACGACCTGTACCCACAGCTCGACGTACTGGCGCTGCAACTGTCGTACGAGCTTGCGGTCGGCCTCCCGCAGCCGGTCCAGCTCCCGGTCGTGCAGGGTGATCAGCGCGCGGTCGTCGAGAGCGAAGTCGATGTGGCCCTCCACGAGGGAGGCCAGCAGCGCCGCCGGGTCGCCGGCCGCCTCCTCGGCGCGCCGCCGGCCGCCGGTGAGCAGCCGCTCGCTGATCCCGACGAGCAGTTCGGCGAGCATGGCGTCCTTGCCGGCGAAGTGCCGGTACAGGCCGGGGCCGCTGATGCCCACCGCGGCCCCTATCTCGTCCACTCCGACGCCGTGGAAGCCGCGCTCGGCGAAGAGACGAGCGGCCTCACTGAGGATCTGCTCGCGACGGGTCGGGGCGGCCGCTCTGGTGCTCATGGGAAACCATTCTAGACAGGGCCGTTAGCGCTCGTTAACCTAAGGCCCATACGCGTTAACGACCATTAACCGCGTGCACCGAGCAAGGGAGCTCGACCGATGCAGCAGGCACCAGTGCTGACGAGCGCCGCGGACCCGGCGTCCGAGGCCTGGCGGACCAACGAGGCCGCCCACCGCGAACTGGCCGAGGGCCTGCGCGCCCGGCTGGAGGCGGCCCGCCTGGGCGGCGGGGAGCGGGCCCGCGCCCGCCACACCGCCCGCGGGAAGCTGCTTCCCCGCGACCGCGTGGACGCCCTCCTCGACCCCGGATCGCCCTTCCTGGAGCTGGCCCCGTTGGCAGCCGAGGGCATGTACGGGGGCGCGGCCCCGGCCGCCGGGGTCATCGCGGGCATCGGCCGGGTCAGTGGCCGCGAGTGCGTCATCGTCGCGAACGACGCCACCGTCAAGGGCGGCACCTACTACCCGATGACCGTCAAGAAGCACCTGCGCGCCCAGGAGGTGGCGCTGGAGAATCGTCTCCCCTGCCTCTACCTGGTCGACTCCGGCGGCGCCTTCCTGCCCATGCAGGACGAGGTCTTCCCCGACCGGGAGCACTTCGGCCGCATCTTCTACAACCAGGCCCGCATGTCCGGCGCCGGCATCCCGCAGATCGCGGCCGTGCTCGGCTCCTGCACCGCCGGCGGGGCGTACGTCCCGGCCATGAGCGACGAGGCCGTCATCGTGCGCGGCCAGGGCACGATCTTCCTCGGTGGCCCGCCGCTGGTGAAGGCCGCGACGGGCGAGGTCGTCACGGCCGAGGAACTCGGCGGCGGCGAGGTCCACTCCCGGGTGTCGGGCGTGACCGACCACCTCGCGGAGGACGACGCGCACGCGCTGCGGATCGTACGGAACATCGTGGCGACGCTGCCCGACCGTGCGGCCCTGCCCTGGTCGGTCGAGGCTCCCGAGGAGCCGAAGGTGGACCCGTACGGCCTGTACGGCGCGGTGCCGGTCGACTCCCGCACCCCCTACGACGCCCGCGAGGTCATCGCCCGGGTCGTGGACGGGTCCCGCTTCCAGGAGTTCAAGGCGGAGTTCGGGCAGACGCTGGTCACCGGTTTCGCCCGGATCCACGGGCACCCCGTCGGCATCATCGCCAACAACGGCATCCTCTTCTCCGAGTCCGCCCAGAAGGGCGCGCACTTCATCGAGCTGTGCGACCAGCGCGGCATCCCGCTCCTCTTCCTCCAGAACATCTCGGGGTTCATGGTCGGCCGCGACTACGAGGCCGGCGGCATCGCCAAGCACGGCGCCAAGATGGTGACGGCCGTGGCGTGCGCCCGGGTCCCGAAGCTGACGGTGGTCGTCGGCGGTTCCTACGGGGCGGGCAACTACTCGATGTGCGGGCGGGCCTACTCGCCGCGCTTCCTGTGGATGTGGCCCAACGCGAAGATCTCGGTGATGGGCGGCGAGCAGGCGGCCTCCGTGCTGGCCACCGTCAAGCGCGACCAGATCGAGGGCGCGGGCCAGGAGTGGCCGGCCGAGGACGAGGAGGCCTTCAAGGCCCCGGTCCGCGCGCAGTACGAGGAACAGGGCAACGCCTACTACGCCACCGCCCGCCTCTGGGACGACGGGGTCATCGACCCCCTGGAGACCCGACAGGTGCTCGGGCTGGCCCTGACCGCGTGCGCGAACGCCCCGTTGGGCGACTCGGGCTTCGGCATCTTCCGTATGTGACGTGAGGACCTCACTGATGTTCAGCACTGTTCTGGTCGCGAACCGCGGCGAGATCGCGGTCCGGGTCATCCGCACCCTGCGGGAGCTCGGCATCCGCTCCGTGGCCGTCTTCAGCGACGCCGACGCGGACGCCCGTCACGTACGGGAGGCCGACACGGCGGTCAGGATCGGACCGGCGGCCGCCGCCGAGAGCTACCTGTCGGTGGAACGACTGCTGGACGCGGCCCGCCGCACCGGCGCCGAGGCCGTCCACCCCGGGTACGGCTTCCTCGCGGAGAACGCCGCCTTCGCTGCGGCCTGCGCGGAGGCCGGGCTGGCCTTCATCGGCCCCCCGGCGAGCGCGATCTCCCTGATGGGCGACAAGATCCGGGCGAAGGAGACGGTGAAGGAGGCGGGCGTGCCCGTCGTCCCCGGCTCCTCCGGCAGCGGCCTCACCGACGCCGAACTGGTCTCCGCCGCCGAGAAGATCGGCATGCCGGTGCTGCTGAAGCCCTCCGCGGGCGGCGGCGGCAAGGGCATGCGGCTGGTCCGCGACGCGGAGCTGCTCGGCGAGGAGATCGCTGCGGCGCGGCGCGAGGCCCGGTCCTCCTTCGGTGACGACACCCTGCTCGTCGAGCGGTGGGTGGACCGGCCGCGGCACATCGAGATCCAGGTGCTGGCGGACGCGCACGGCAACGTGGTGCACCTGGGCGAGCGGGAGTGCTCGCTCCAGCGCCGCCACCAGAAGGTCGTCGAGGAGGCCCCGTCGGTCCTGCTGACGCCGCTGCTGCGGGCGTCGATGGGCGCGGCCGCCGTGGAGGCGGCCCGTTCCTGCGGGTACGTCGGCGCGGGCACCGTGGAGTTCATCGTGCCGGGCGGCGACCCGTCCTCGTACTACTTCATGGAGATGAACACGCGCCTCCAGGTGGAGCACCCGGTGACGGAGCTGATCACCGGGCTCGACCTGGTCGAGCAGCAGCTGCGGGTCGCGGCGGGGGCTCCCCTCGGGTTCGGGCAGGAGGACGTGACCCTGACCGGCCACGCCATCGAGGCCCGCGTCTGCGCCGAGGACCCGGCCCGCGGGTTCCTGCCCTCGGGCGGCACGGTCCTGGCCCTGTCGGAGCCGTCCGGCGGCGCCGTGCGCACCGACTCCGGTCTGACGGCGGGCGTGCCGGTGGGTTCCGCCTACGACCCGATGCTGTCCAAGGTCATCGCGTACGGGCCCGACCGCGCGGCCGCCCTGCGGGTGCTGCGGGGGGCCCTCGCGGACACCGTCATCCTGGGCGTGCAGACCAACGCCGGTTTCCTGCGGCGGCTGCTGGCGCACCCCGACGTGGTGTCGGGCGACCTCGACACCGGGCTGGTCGAGCGCGACCTGGCGTCCCTGCTCCCGGAGGGGATCCCGGACGAGGTGTACGCGGCGGCGGCGTTGCTCGCCGAGGAGCCCGCGCCCGCGGGGCCGGGAGGGTGGGTGGACCCGTTCGACGCCGCCGACGGCTGGCGCCTGGGCGGCACCCCCGCCTGGACGGTCCACCACGTCCGCCTCCCGGGACAGGACCCGGTGGAGATCCGCACCCGCCCGGCCGGCCCCGACACGGAGATCCTGTCGGGGAGCTCCGGCACACCGGCCCGCGGCCGGGTCGTGGCCCGGACCCCCGACACGGTCACGGTGGAACTCGACGGCGTCACCCACCGCTTCGCGCACGCCGCCTCCCCGGAGGGGACCTGGCTCGGCCGTGACGGCGACTCCTGGCACCTCCAGCGCCACGACCCCGTCGCCGCGGCGCTCACCGGCCGCGGCCACGGCGGCGCGGGCACGCTGGCGGCCCCGATGCCCGGCACCGTCACCGTCGTGAAGGTGTCCGTCGGGGACCGGGTGACGGCCGGCCAGAGCCTGCTCGTGGTGGAGGCGATGAAGATGGAGCACGTCATCTCCGCCCCGCACGCCGGCACGGTCACCGAGCTCGACGTGACCCCCGGCACCACCGTCGCCATGGACCAGATCCTGGCCGTGGTCACCCCGGAGGAAGAGGAGGGCGCCGAGTGAACGGCCTGCCCATGACGGTCCCCGATCCCGGGCTGCCGACCCGCGTCCGCATCCACGAGGTGGGTGCCCGCGACGGACTGCAGAACGAGAAGACGCCCGTACCGACCGAGGTGAAGGCCGAGTTCATCCACCGGCTCGCCGCGGCCGGCCTCACCACCATCGAGGCCACCAGCTTCGTCCACCCCAAGTGGGTGCCCCAGCTCGCGGACGCGGAGCAGCTCTTCCCGCTGCTCTGCGACGTCTCCGCCGACCTGCCCGTCCTCGTCCCCAACGAGCGCGGCCTGGACCGCGCGCTCGCCCTCGGGGCGGACCGGATCGCCGTGTTCGGTTCCGCGACGGAGACCTTCGCGGCCCGCAACCTCAACCGGACCGTCGCCGAGTCCCTGGCCATGTTCGAGCCCGTGGTGGCCCGGGCGAAGGAGCAGGGGGCCCATGTGCGCGGGTACCTCTCCATGTGCTTCGGCGACCCCTGGGAGGGCGCCGTGCCCGTCCCGCAGGTGGTCTCCGTGGCCAAGGCACTGCTGGACCTCGGCTGCGACGAACTGAGCCTCGGCGACACCATCGGCGTCGCCACCCCGGGCCATGTCCGGGCCCTCCTCGACGGACTCGACGGGGAGGGCGTGGGGACCGACCGGATCGGTGTCCACTTCCACGACACCTACGGCCAGGCCCTCTCCAACACCCTCGCCGCGCTCCGGCACGGCGTGACCACGGTCGACGCCTCCGCCGGCGGCCTCGGCGGCTGCCCGTACGCGAAGAGCGCCACCGGCAACCTGGCCACCGAGGACCTCGTGTGGATGCTCGACGGCCTCGGCATCGAGACCGGGGTCGACCTGGCCGCCCTCACCGCCACGAGCGTGTGGATGGCCGAGCGGTTGGGGCGCCCCAGCCCCTCCCGTACCGTCCGTGCCCTCTCCCACAAGGAGTAACGAAGACATGTCCCTCGACCACCGGCTCACCCCCGAGCACGAGGAACTCCGCCGCACCGTCGAGGCCTTCGCGCACGACGTCGTCGCCCCCAAGATCGGCGACCTGTACGAGCGGCACGAGTTCCCGTACGAGATCGTCCGCGAGATGGGCCGCATGGGCCTGTTCGGCCTGCCCTTCCCGGAGGAGTACGGCGGCATGGGCGGCGACTACCTCGCCCTCGGCATCGCCCTGGAGGAGCTGGCCCGGGTCGACTCCTCGGTCGCCATCACCCTGGAGGCCGGCGTCTCGCTCGGCGCCATGCCGATCCACCTGTTCGGCACCGAGGAGCAGAAGCGGGAGTGGCTGCCGAGGATGTGCTCCGGCGAGGTGCTGGGCGCCTTCGGTCTGACCGAGCCGGACGGCGGCTCGGACGCGGGCGGCACCCGCACGACCGCCGTCAAGGACGGTGACGAGTGGGTGATCAACGGCTCGAAGTGCTTCATCACCAACTCCGGCACGGACATCACCGGCCTGGTCACGGTCACCGCGGTGACCGGGCGCAAGGCGGACGGCCGGCCCGAGATCTCCTCGATCATCGTGCCGTCCGGCACGCCCGGCTTCACGGTGGCGGCCCCGTACTCCAAGGTCGGCTGGAACTCCTCCGACACCCGCGAGCTGTCGTTCCAGGACGTACGGGTGCCCCTGGCCAACCTGGTCGGCCAGGAGGGCCGCGGTTACGCCCAGTTCCTGCGGATCCTCGACGAGGGCCGCATCGCCATCTCCGCGCTCGCCACGGGCCTGGCCCAGGGCTGCGTCGACGAGTCGGTGAAGTACGCCAGGGAGCGCAAGGCCTTCGGTCGGCCCATCGGCGACAACCAGGCCATCCAGTTCAAGTTGGCCGACATGGAGATGCGCGCCCACATGGCCCGTGTCGGCTGGCGCGACGCGGCCTCGCGGCTGGTGGCCGGCGAGCCGTTCAAGAAGGAGGCGGCGATCGCCAAGCTGTACTCCTCCACGGTCGCCGTCGACAACGCCCGCGAGGCCACGCAGATCCACGGCGGCTACGGGTTCATGAACGAGTACCCGGTGGCCCGCATGTGGCGGGACTCGAAGATCCTGGAGATCGGCGAGGGCACCAGCGAGGTGCAGCGCATGCTGATCGCCCGCGAACTGGGCTTCGCCGGCTGACCGGTCGCCGACCGGGAGGTCGGCCGGGCGGCAGCTCGCACGAGGGGGCCCGGGGAGACCCGGGCCCCCTTACCGCTTTCAGCCAAGGTTAGGCTAACCTTCCCTCCGAACGGCTCAGTGGCCGCCCGGAACGCACGAAAGCGGACATCGACATGCCCAAGTCCCGATCCTCCCTCCTCACCCGCCGCGGTCTCATCGCGGCCGGCGGCGCCCTGGGCCTCGTCGCGGCGCTCTCCGCGTGCGGCGCCGACACGGCGAAGGACGGAGCCGGCGAGGCGGACAAGGCCGCCGCGGCCTCGGGACCCTGGACCTTCAAGGACGACCTCGGCAAGGACGTCTCCGCCCAGTCCACCCCGAAGAACATCGTCGCCTTCACCGGCACCGCCGCCGCCCTCCACGACTACGGCGTGAGCGTCAAGGGCGTCTTCGGCCCGACCAAGACCGCCGACGGCAAGCCCGACGTCCAGGCCGGCTCGATGGACATCTCCCAGGTCCAGATCCTCGGCAACGTCTACGACGAGTTCAACGTCGAGAAGTACGCCTCCCTCCAGCCCGACCTCCTGGTCACCAACAGCTGGGACGGCTCGTACTGGTACGTCCCGGAGGCCTCCAAGGACAAGATCATGAAGCTGGCCCCGGCCGCCGCGATCAAGGTCGGCGGCGACGTCTCCATGGACAAGGCACTGGCCCGCACCGCGGACCTCGCCAAGGCCCTCGGCGCCGACATGAGCGCCAAGAAGACCGTGGACGCCAAGGCCCGCTTCGAGGCCGCCTCCGCCAAGGTCCGCGAGGCCACCAAGGCGAACCCGGGCATCAAGGTGCTCGTCGGCTCCGGCGCCGCCGACCTGTTCTACGTCTCCACCCCGAAGACCTCCGCCGACCTGAAGTACTTCGAGTCGCTCGGCGTCGAGTTCGTCGCCCCGGACAAGCTGGACGAGGGCGGCTTCTTCGAGAGCCTCAGCTGGGAGAACGCCGGCAAGTACCAGGCCGACCTCGTCCTCCTCGACAACCGCACCGGCACCCTGCAGCCGAAGGACCTGGCGGCCAAGCCGACCTGGACCCGGATGCCCGCCGTCAAGGCCGGCCAGATCACCCCGCGCGTGACCGAGCCGATCTTCTCGTACGAGAAGTGCGCCCAGCTGCTGGAGGACCTCGCGAAGGCCATCCAGGGCGCCAAGAAGGTCAGCTGACCCCCGGCGCGGACGCCGCTACGACAGGGACCGGGACCAGGGAACGTCCGGCGCCCGGAAGTAGTCGATGCCCTGCGCGTCCAGCCGCGGGCCCTGGGCCGCCAGCCGCTCGCGGTAGCGGTCCCAGTCCAGTGCCGCCGCCGGCGACCAGCCCAGCTCCGCCAGCCCCAGCACCCTGGGGAACGCCAGCTGCTCCCAGTCCTTGCGCGTGGCGACCGTCTCGGTCCACAGCGGCGCCTCCACACCCAGCACCGCCGACTCGGGGACCCCCGGCAGGTAGGCGCCCGGATCCCAGGAGTAGGCCCGCCGCACCGGCACGTACCCGGCCCACGCCAACCCCGGCTTCGTCGCCTTGTCGTACTTCATGTCGAGGTAGACGCGGTCCGCCGGGGACAGGATCACCGGGTGGCCCGCCTTCGCCGCCGCCGCCACGCCCGCCCTCTCGGCCGCCGACGTCCGGTCGTGCCCCCAGTACTGGAGCACCGCGCCCGCCGCCGGGCGCGCCGAGGCCAGCTGGTGCCAGGCCACCACCGTCTTGCCGTACGTGCCGACGACCGCCTGCGCCCGGTCCATGAAGGCCGCGTAGTCCGCCGCCGGCGTGGAGTGCGCCTCGTCCCCGCCGATGTGCAGGTACTTCCCCGGGGTCATCTCCGCGACCTCGCCGAGCACCTCGTCGATGAACTCGTACGTCCGCTCGCTGCCCACGCACAGCGAGCTGAAGCCCACCTTGATCCCGGTGTACCGCTCGCGCGCCTTGCCGTCGCAGTTCAACTCGGCATAGGAGGCCTGCGCCGCGTTGACGTGTCCGGGCATGTCGATCTCGGGCACGACGTCCACGTACCGCCGGGCCGCGTACGCGACCAGTTCCCGGTACTCGTCCTTCGTCCAGTGGCCGCCCGGACCGCCGCCGACCTCGCTGCCGCCGCCGACCTCGGCGAGCCGCGGCCAGGAGTCGCTCGCGAGCCGCCAGCCCTGGTCGTCGGTCAGGTGCAGGTGCAGGGTGTTGACCTTGTACTGGGCGAGCTGGTCCACGTACCGCTTCACCTGCTCCACCGGGAAGAAGTGGCGGGCGATGTCGATCATGGCTCCCCGGTACGCGAACCGCGGCGTGTCCTGCACCCTCCCGCCCGGAACCGTCCCCGCGCCCCGCGCCGGCACCAGTTGCCGCAGGGTCTGCCCCGCGTGGAACAGCCCCTCGGGCGTGCGCGCGGTGAGCGTGACCCCGCTCGGGCCGGCCTCCAGCCGGTAGCCCTCCTCGCCGAGCGCGCCCGCGCCCCGGTCGAGCCGCAGCCGGATCCCGTCCCCGTCCGCCCCGGCCACCACGGGCAGCGGCAGGCCGACGGCCCCGCGCAGTTGCTCGGCGAGCAGCTCCCCGACCTGCCGCACCTGCGCGCCGGAGCCCGGGGCGGTACGGATCACCGTGCCCGCCCCGAACGCGTACCCGGCGCCCTCGGCCCGCGCGGACACGGGCGCGGGCAGCAGCCGTTCGTAGGGGGTGGGCGCGGCGGCACGCACGCCCCCGGGCCGGGAGTCGTCACCGTGGGCGGCGGTGCAGGAAACGGCCGCCGCGCCGAGGACGAGGAGGGCACCGAGCGTGCGTCGCAGGACTCTCATGACCTCAGGTATAGGCCAATCGGGCACGACACGCCGATGCGAGAATCGCGGGATGGCGGAAATCATCCAGAAGGACGGCACGTGGACCTTCGACGGGGACGCGGTGCGCATCGTGCCGGGCCGCGACAAGGAGGTCGGCCCGCTGCGGCAGGCCCTCGGGGAACTGCTCGTGCCGCTGGGCGCGATCGCCGGCGTCTCCTACGAACCGGGCCGCAAGTCGGGCCGGTTGCGGCTGCGGCCGCGTGACGGCGCCGACCCGCTGATCCAGGTGACGGGCGGGCGGCTGCCGGAGACCTCGGACCCCTACAGGCTGACCGTGGAGTCGGACCGCACCGGAGTGGCGGAGTACTTCGTCGACGAGCTGCGCAACGCGCTCCTGCTGGACCAGGTGGATCCCGGCCCCAGCGACCGCTACCTGCTGCCGGGCCCGCCGGTGCCGATCACCGCGAGCGGGGGCGACGGCACGGCGGCCTTCGACGGCGACCGGATCACCCTGGACTGGAACTGGGCGACGGAGGAGGCCAAGCAGTCGGCGGGCGCCCGGCAGTTCCGGGTCGCCGACGTCCGGGCGGTGGAGTGGACCCCGTCCCGGGGGCTCTCCAACGGCGTGCTGCGGTTCACCCTGGCGGGCGCCCAGGCGCCGCCGTCCCCCAAGTACGACCCGTACGCGGTGGAGCTGTTCGGGATGGGCCGCAAGGAGCTGGCGACCGCGCTGGTCGCGGCGGCCGTGGCGGCCCGCCTGCCGCACCCGGCCGCCGCGCTCGCCCCGGCCCCGGCCGCGCTTGCGGCGGACGGCGCGGACCACGACGCGCTGTTGCGTCGACTGCGCGAGCTCGGGGAGCTGCACACGTCAGGCCTCCTCACGGCCGAGGAGTTCTCGACGGCGAAAGCGGCGATTTTGCGCCGCTTCTGACCGACCCAGACCGGAATTACCCATTCTCCTGGTCCAGACCAGCCCGATCCTGCCCGAATTCGGGCAGGATCTTTGCATTCCGGCCCACATCCCGCCAGTATCTACGGGTGCTCGACCGCCGCCCGTCGCATGACGATCTCGTCGACCACCTGGTGCGCAGCACCTCGCTCCAGCGGGGCGAGGCGGCCCGGGTGGTACTCGACGTGCTCGCCTACTTCGACGAGACGACGGAGGAATTCGTCCGCCGCCGCCACCGTGAACTGCAGTCCGGTGGCGCGGTCAACACGGAGATCTTCGAGCGGATAGCGGCCGAACTGCCGCACCGCGCCGTGGCGCCGCCGGAGCTCTCGCTCCGGCAACTGCGCCGCATCGTCTACGGCTGACCGGTGACCGCGCGGACGGACGCGCGGAGACGACCGGAGCACTCGTTCAGGACTTCAGGAGGGGCAAGACCGTATGTGCGGAATCGTGGGTTACATCGGCAAGCGCGACGTGGCACCGCTGCTGCTGGAAGGCCTCCAGCGGCTGGAGTACCGGGGTTACGACTCCGCCGGCATCGTCGTCAACAGCCCGAAGTCCGCGGCCCTGAAGGTCGTCAAGGCCAAGGGTCGCGTCCGCGAGCTGGAGTCCCGGGTCCCCAAGCGCTTCGCCGGCACCACCGGCATCGCCCACACCCGCTGGGCCACCCACGGCGCCCCGAGCGACATCAACTCGCACCCGCACCTGGACGCCGACAACAAGGTCGCGGTCGTCCACAACGGCATCGTGGACAACGCCTCCGAGCTGCGCGCCAAGCTGGAGTCCGAGGGCGTCGTCTTCCTCTCGGAGACCGACACCGAGGTCATCGTGCACCTCGTCGCCCGCTCCACGGCCGACACCCTGGAGGAGAAGGTCCGCGAGGCCGTCAAGGTCATCGAGGGCACGTACGGCATCGCCGTCATGCACGCCGACTTCCCGGACCGCATCGTCGTGGCCCGCAACGGCTCCCCGGTCGTCCTCGGCATCGGCGAGAAGGAGATGTTCGTCGCCTCGGACGTCGCCGCGCTGGTCGCCCACACCCGCCAGATCGTCACCCTCGACGACGGCGAGATGGCCACCCTCAAGGCCGACGACTTCCGCACCTACACCACCTCCGGCACGACGACCACCGCCACGCCCGAGACCGTGGAGTGGGAGGCCGCCTCGTACGACATGGGCGGTCACGACACGTACATGCACAAGGAGATCTCCGAGCAGTCCGACGCGGTCGACCGCGTCCTGCGCGGCCGGATCGACGACCGCTTCAACACCGTGCACCTGGGCGGCCTGAACCTGGACCCCCGCGAGGCGCGCGGCATCCGCCGGGTCAAGATCCTGGGCTGCGGCACCTCGTACCACGCGGGTCTGATCGGCGCCGGCCTCATCGAGGGCCTGGCCCGCATCCCCGCCGACGCCGAGCCGGCCTCCGAGTTCCGCTACCGCAACCCGGTCGTGGACCCCGACACCCTCTACATCGCGGTCTCCCAGTCCGGCGAGACCTACGACGTCCTCGCGGCCGTCCAGGAACTCAAGCGCAAGGGCGCCCGCGTCCTCGGCGTCGTGAACGTCGTCGGCTCCGCCATCGCCCGCGAGGCCGACGGCGGCGTGTACGTGCACGCCGGCCCCGAGGTCTGCGTCGTCTCCACCAAGTGCTTCACCAACACGGTCGTGGCCTTCGCGCTGCTCGCCGTGCACCTCGGCCGGATCCGGGACCTCTCGGTCACCGACGGCAAGCGGATCATCGAGGGCCTGCGCAAGCTGCCCGCGCAGATCCAGGAGATCCTCGAAGGCGAAGAGGACATCAAGAAGCTGGCGGCCGAGTACGCCGACGCCAAGTCGATGATGTTCATCGGCCGGGTGCGCGGTTACCCGGTGGCCCTGGAGGCCTCCCTGAAGCTCAAGGAGATCTCCTACATCCACGCCGAGGCCTACCCGGCCTCCGAGCTCAAGCACGGCCCGCTCGCGCTCATCGAGCCGGCGATGCCGACGGTCGCGATCGTCCCGGACGACGACCTGCTGGAGAAGAACCGCGCGGCGCTGGAGGAGATCAAGGCCCGCAGCGGCCGTATCCTCGCGGTCGCCCACCGCGAGCAGGAGAAGGCCGACCACACGATCCTCGTCCCCAAGAACGAGGACGAGCTCGACCCGATCCTGATGGGCATCCCGCTCCAGCTCCTGGCGTACCACACCGCCCTGGCCCTGGGCCGGGACATCGACAAGCCGCGCAACCTGGCCAAGTCGGTCACCGTCGAGTAGTCGAGCGGTCGGACGACAGCACGCACGGAAGGCCCCCGGGGGATCGCGTCCCCCGGGGGCCTTCCGCGTTCCTCACGGCTCCCTCGTACGGCTCAGCTCGCGGGCACCGCGTCCCTGCGGGCCCTGCTGCCGAGCGCCACCGGCCAGTGCGCCAGCGCGGCCGTGGCCCCGTACCAGGCCAGCAGCCCGGCGACCGCCGCCACCCAGCCGGCGATCTTGGCGAGCAGGCCGCTGTCGGCGAAGGCCCCCACCGCGAGGAGCAGCAGGGAGAGGGTGAACAGGGCGTACACGCCCTGCCCGAACAGTCCGCTCGCCGCCCCCACCGTGAGGGTCAGGCCGAGCAGGGCGAACAGGACGAGGAACGCCCCGGCGGCATCCGCCGAAACCTTTCCGTCGGCCCCCGCGGCCCAGGTGAACCAGAAGGCGCCGAGTCCGGCGAACGCCGTGCCGTTGAAGCCGTCGCCGCCCCGGAATTCGAGGATCCCGAGGACGAACAGGGCGAGACCGCCGACGTAGGTGGCCAGCGACACGGAGTTCGCGGCGCTCACACCGTCGATGATGCCGGTGTGGCCGATACCGAACGCGAGAAGGGTGAGACCCAGGGCAATGTGCCCGAGGGCCGAAGTAGAGGCCGTGCTTCCCGCAGAGACACCGTTGTCCACGGCGGGCTCCCTTCGATCTGCAGTTGTTTGCTGCGTCCCAGCAGCATTTATCTACCCTTTACATGAGGGTTCACAACCGCACGAACGGCGTACAGAGGGTCACGGAATGACAACGACCGGTCGCTGGGCCCGCTTGGCCAGTCGGCCCGCCACCGAGCCGAAGATCCGGCCCACGATGCCGTGCGTGGAGCCGACCACGATGGCGTCCGCCGAGTACTCCCGGCCGACCTCCTCCAGCTCGTGGCAGATGTCCCCGCCCCGCTCGACCAGGATCCACGGCACCTCGGACAGGTAGTCCGCGCAGGCCAGCTCCAGCCCCAGCACCTCGGTGCGGTGGTCGGGGACGTCCACGAAGACGGGCGGCTCGCAGCCGGCCCACACCGTCGTGGGCAGTCGATTGGCCACGTGCACGATGATCAGACCGGATCCGGAGCGTCGGGCCATCCCGATGGCGTACGCGAGGGCCCGCTCACTGGAGGTCGAGCCGTCGAAGCCCACCACGACGCCGTGCCGGAAGGCCGGGTCGCAGGGATGGCGCGTCTGTTCCACCGCGCGCAGGTCGGCCGACGCGGAGTCGGCGAGGGGTTTGCGCTTGCGGTCCGCGGGTTCGGAGAATTCGTGACCGGCCATGGTGTCTCGGCGAAGGGTCCTCGGGGGAAGCGACAGGGGCGATAGCGGCGACGCAGTGTGACGGAGCTCTGTCCGGGAAGCATCTTCCCAAGCCCATACCCTCCAGGGTACGGCGACACTCCTGTCCTGCACAGGGCATGCCGCCCTTGGAGAGCGTCCCAGGGAGCATGCCGGAGCGGCGCCGCGTTGGCAATGTCCGCTGGCCCCTACAGCCAGTGACGAGCGGGGCGGGCACCACCCGTGCGCGCAGTGACCGAGCCCCTCCGCCCGCCGTTGGACAGACGTCCGACCGTCCAGGAAGCGCCCGCAGGGAGTACACCGTGCCCGGCCATCCGGTTCATGCCGTCCAGCCCGCTCCGTCGACGCGTTCCGCCCCGTCCGGCACGCCCGTGCGTTCCGGCATCCACTCCGGCGCCCACTCCGACGACGCGTCATCGCGTTTCGCGCCCGTTCCTCTTCACTCTTCCGTGCGTCGCGCTCGCCCCCCGCACGACGACCCCGCGGGTGACGTGGTGCGGTGGGCCGCCTTCAGCTGTCTGCTCGTCCCCGTGGTCCTGGCCGTCTACGGAACCTCCTTCGGCGGGGCGGCCGTCGCGACCCTGGGTCTCGCCGCCGTCACCGCCGCCTGCCGGGTGTTGCTGCGTCACTCCGAGAAGGCGGAGCGCTCCGCGGCCCGGGTGCTCGTCGAGGAGCCGGCCCCGTCCGACCGGCGCGGCCGGCACTCGCGCGGCGGGGCCGGTTCACACCGCGGTTGCCACGGTTCCGGGGGCGTCTCCCCTCTCGACTGACCGATTCGCACGTACACACCCGCCTGTTTTCAGCCAACTTCCCGGCAGGTCGCCCCCCTTGCCGGAATGTCCCCCCAACCCCCCCATCACCAGCGACGACAGAGCCTCGGGGGGCTCACGACCCTATGGGTACTGGCCATGGCCAGACTCTGCGCTTCCCGCACGGGTAGCGGAGTGGAACCCTTACTGATCGAATGCTTTTCGCCAAGTTGCCAAGTCGACATAGCGCTGCGTGCTGAACTTGTCACGCCGACACCACGGGACGCAGTAGATTCGATCATGTATTTACGGCGGGGGATCCACGTGCAAGGCCGAGGGGAAACGTGCAGGTGCGACCAGACCAAGGAGTCGCGACACCCAAGGGGGGCTTAGCGCCATGAGCCAGGATTCCACCGCCGTCGTCGCGGACGCGGGCCGGAAGCTCGCGGGGCGTCGCCGCAGAGAGATCGTCGCCGTGCTGCTGTTCAGCGGCGGCCCGATCTTCGAGAGTTCCATTCCACTCTCCGTGTTCGGCATCGACCGGCAGGACGCGGGAGTTCCACGCTATCGACTGCTCGTGTGCGCCGGTGAGGACGGTCCGCTGCGGACCACCGGCGGACTCGAACTGACCGCGCCGTACGGGTTGGAGGCGATCGCCCGGGCAGGCACGGTCGTCGTTCCGGCCTGGCGCTCCATCACTTCACCGCCGCCTCCGGAGGCGCTCGACGCACTGCGTCTGGCGCACGAGGAAGGTGCCCGGATCGTCGGACTGTGCACGGGAGCCTTCGTGCTCGCCGCCGCCGGTCTGCTGGACGGCCGGCCCGCCACGACGCACTGGATGTACGCGCCGACGCTGGCCAAGCGGTACCCGTCCGTCCACGTCGACCCGCGCGAGCTGTTCGTCGACGACGGCGACGTGCTGACGTCCGCGGGCACCGCGGCCGGAATCGACCTGTGCCTGCACATCGTGCGCACGGACCACGGCAGCGAGGCGGCCGGGGCCCTGGCCCGCCGACTCGTCGTGCCGCCGCGCCGCACGGGTGGCCAGGAACGCTATCTCGACCGGTCGCTTCCGGAAGAGATCGGCGCGGACCCGCTCGCCGAGGTCGTCGCCTGGGCACTGGAACACCTCCACGAGCAGTTCGACGTGGAGACGCTGGCCGCCCGCGCCTACATGAGCAGGCGCACCTTCGACCGGCGGTTCCGTTCGCTCACCGGCAGCGCGCCGCTCCAGTGGCTGATCACCCAGCGGGTGCTCCAGGCACAGCGGCTGCTGGAAACCTCCGACTACTCGGTCGACGAGGTCGCCGGGCGCTGCGGGTTCCGTTCGCCCGTCGCGCTGCGCGGTCACTTCCGCCGGCAGCTGGGGTCCTCCCCGGCCGCCTACCGGTCCGCGTACCGGGCACGCAGGCCGCAGGCCGACGTGTCGCAGGTGACGCAGATCTCGGAAGGCCCGCTTCCGCACCAGCGCACTCCGCAGCCCCAGCGGGCGGCGGCGGCCCTGGCCGCGGCCGGTCCGTCGGTGACGGAGCTGTACGCGCCGAACCGGGTCCTGCGCGAGCACGCGTAGTCCGGTCCGCCCGGACCACGAAGGTCCCTCTCGTCGGCCGTCCCCGACGAGAGGGACCTTCGGGCGTGCACGGGCCCGGTCCGATCCGGCGAAGAGCGCATAAGGTGGGCGCATGAACGATCGCATGGTGTGGATCGACTGCGAGATGACCGGGCTCTCGTTGACGGACGACGCACTTATCGAGGTGGCCGCACTGGTCACCGACTCGGAGCTCAACGTGCTCGGCGAAGGCGTGGACATCGTGATCCGCCCGCCGGACGCTTCCCTGGAGACCATGCCCGACGTGGTGCGCGAGATGCACACCTCGTCCGGCCTGCTCGACGAGCTGGCCGGCGGGACCACGCTCGCGGACGCCGAGGCCCAGGTCCTGGCGTACGTACGGGAACACGTCAAGGAGCCCCGCAAGGCTCCGCTCTGCGGGAACTCGGTCGGCACCGACCGCGGCTTCCTGCTGCGCGACATGGCCGCGCTGGAGAGCTACATGCACTACCGGATCGTGGACGTGTCCTCGGTCAAGGAGCTGGCCCGCCGCTGGTACCCGCGGGCGTACTTCAACAGCCCGCCGAAGAACGGGAACCACCGGGCGCTCGCGGACATCAGGGAGTCCATCGCCGAGCTGCGCTACTACCGCGAGGCGGTCTTCGTGCCGCAGCCCGGACCCGACTCGGACACGGCCCGCACCATCGCCGCCAAGCACGTGGTGGGCGGCGCGTAGCACTCTCCGGAGGTGGGCGGCGGGGAAAGGGGGGAGCGAGCACCCTCCCGGACCCTGTACGCTTTTCTTCGGCCGGTCGGTTTTCCGACCGGGCATGGTGGGTGTAGCTCAGTTGGTAGAGCACCTGGTTGTGGTCCAGGTGGCCGCGGGTTCAAGTCCCGTCACTCACCCTGTGGAAAGGCCCCGTCCCGCGCGAGCGGGCCGGGGCCTTTCGCGTGCTCAGGAGGATTCCCGGACCACCAGCTCCGTCGGCAGGACGACCGCCGTCTCCCCCGCCTCGCCCGCGATCCGCTCCAACAGGACCCGTGCCATGGTGCGGCCCATCTCCTCGATCGGCTGGCGCACGCTGGTCAGCGGCGGGTCCATGTGGCGGGCCACCACCGAGTCGTCGAAGCCGACCAGGGCCACGTCCCCCGGGATGCGGCGGCCGGCGGCCCGCAGCTCGCGGCGGGCGCCCGCCGCCATGACGTCGGAGGCGGCGAAGACGGCGTCGAGGTCGGGTCGGCGGTCCAGCAGCTCGCGCACGGCCCGGCGGCCGCCCTCCTCGGTGAAGTCCGCGACCGCGATCAGTGACTCGTCGACCGGGTGCCCGGCGGCCAGGAGGGCCTGGCGGTAGCCGTCGAGGCGGCACTGGGCGCCGTACACGTCGAGGGGTCCGGTGACGGTGGCGATCGCGCGCCGGCCGCGGGCGAGGAGGTGGCGTACGGCCTCGGCGGCTCCCGCGAGGTTGTCGGAGTCCACGCTGGGGAGCGTCTCGTCGGCGGAGCGGCGCCCGCTGATCACCGCGGGGATGCCGAGTTCGGCGAGCAGCTCCGGGAGCGGGTCCCCGGCGTGCACGGAGACCAGGAGCACCCCGTCGACGCGGTGCCCGGACAGGTACTGGGCGAGTCGGCGACGCTCCCGCTCGCTGCCGGCGAGGGTGAGCACCAGCTGGACGTCGGTCTCGGCGAGGGTGGCGCCGACTCCGCGCACCACGTCGGAGAAGTACGGCTCGGCGAAGAAGCGGGCCTCGGGCTCGGGGATGACGAGGGCGATGGCGTCGGTGCGGTTCGCGGCGAGGGCCCGGGCGGCCCGGTTGGGGACGTAGCCGAGCTCGGCCACGGCGGCCTCGACAGCGACCCGGGTGTGCTCGCTGACCTTGGAGGATCCGTTGATCACCCGGGAGACCGTGCCGCGTCCGACGCCGGCCCGCACCGCGACCTCTTCCAGCGTCGGCCGTCCCCCGCTGCGCCCGTGCCCGTTCATGGCTTCCTCCCGGCTGGTGAATCTACCCGTTGACTGCCTCTTGACGATGGTGGGAGCGCTCCCACACTGTGGCACACGACACCCGGCACGTTCCATCCCCCAGGGAGGATCCTGATGCGAGCCCGAAGAAGACTTGTGACCGCGGTCGGTGCGATGGGCGCGACGGCGCTGCTCCTCGCGGGTTGCTCGCAGGACCCCGGCGAGGCCCCCGCCCAGGGCGGCTCCACCGGCGGCAAGGCGAAGACCACCCTCACGGTCGGGGTCTTCGGTGCCTTCGGGCTCCAGGAGGCGGGCCTGTACGACGAGTACATGGCGCAGAACCCGGGGGTCAGGATCGAGCAGACCTCCATCGAGCGCAACGAGAACTACTACCCGCAGCTCCTGACCCACCTGGGCACCGGCAGCGGACTCGCCGACATCCAGGCCGTGGAGGTCAACAACATCGCGGAGGTCACCGCGACCCAGGCGGACAAGCTGGTCGACCTCGCGAAGGCGCCCGGCGTCGACAAGGGCGCCTACCTGCCGTGGAAGTGGGCCCAGGGCACCGCGAAGAACGGGTCCACGGTCGCCCTCGGCACCGACATAGGCCCGCAGGGCATCTGCTACCGCAAGGACCTCTTCGCGGCGGCCGGGCTGCCCACCGACCGGGCCGCGGTCGGGGCGCTGTGGGCGGGCGACTGGAACAAGTACCTGGAGACGGGCAAGGCGTACAAGGCGAAGGCCGGGGCGGGCAAGGCCTTCGTGGACTCCGCGTCGGGCGTGATGGCGGCGGTGACGGGCAGCAGCGCGGAGCGGTTCTACGACGCGCAGGGCAAGGTCGCGTACAAGACGAACCCCGCGGTGCGCGGCGCCTTCGACCTGGCGGCCTCCTTCGCCGTCGAGGGGTTGAGCGCGAAGCTCCAGCAGTTCACCCCGGCCTGGGACCAGGGCTTCTCCAACGGGAACTTCGCCACGGTCTCCTGCCCGGCCTGGATGCTCGGCTACATCCAGGACAAGGCGGGTCCTGCGGGCAAGGACAAGTGGGACGTGGCGCAGGCCCCCAAGCCCAGCAACTGGGGCGGTTCGTTCCTCGTGGTGCCGAAGGCGGGCAAGAAGGCCGAGGAGGCGGCGAAGCTGGCGGCCTGGCTGACGGCTCCGGCGCAGCAGGCGAAGCTGTTCGAGAAGCGCGGCAGCTTCCCGAGCGCGAGCGCCGCCTACAGCCTGCCGGCGGTGGCGGGCGCGAAGCACGCGTACTTCGGCGGCGCCCCGATCGGGGAGATCTTCGCGCGGGCAGCCGAGGGGGTGCCGGTGACGGTGATCGGCCCGAAGGACCTGGTCATCGCGCAGAACCTGGCGGACATCGGGATGCTCCAGGTCGACCAGAAGGGCCGCACCCCGCAGGAGGGCTGGGACGCCGCGGTGAAGGCGATCGACAACGCCCTGGAGCAGTGAGGTTCCGGTGACGGACGAGACGGCTGTTCTCGCCCCCTCCGCCGCCGGCAGTGAGCGGCCGGCGGCGGAGGGGGGCGACCGGCGCCAGTTGTGGCGCTCCCGCCGCTACCGGTGGGACCTGCGCTGGAGTCCGTACGGCTTCGTGGCGCCCTTCTTCCTCTTCTTCGCGGCGTTCGGGCTGTTCCCACTGCTCTACACGGGCTGGGCGGCGCTGCACCAGGTGGAGTTGACGGATCCGGACGCCATGACCTGGGTGGGGCTGCGGAACTTCACCCGGCTGTGGGACGACGCGTTCTTCTGGAACGCGCTGCGCAACACCTTCACCATCGGGCTGTTGTCGACGGTGCCGCAGTTGGCGATCGCGCTGGGGCTGGCGCACCTGCTCAACTACAAGATGCGCGGCTCGGCCTTCTTCCGGGTCGCGGTACTCACCCCGTACGCCACGTCGGTGGCCGCGGCGACGCTGGTCTTCGTGCTGCTCTTCGGCCGGGACTACGGGATGGTCAACTGGGTTCTGTCGACGGTCGGTTTCGGGCCGGTGGACTGGCAGAACGGCCCCTTCGCCTCCCAGGTGGCGGTGTCCACGATCGTGGTGTGGCGATGGACGGGCTACAACGCGCTGATCTACCTGGCGGCCATGCAGGCCGTCTCCGCCGACCTCTACGAGTCGGCGGAGTTGGACGGGGCCTCGCGGTGGCAGCAGTTCGTCCACGTCACCGTGCCCTCGCTGCGACCGACGATCTTCTTCACCTGTGTCGTGTCGACCATCGGGGCCACCCAACTCTTCGGCGAGCCGCTGCTGTTCAACGGCGGGGCGGGCGCCACGGGCGGATCGGACCACCAGTTCCAGACGCTGGGGCTGTACCTGTACGAGCAGGGTTGGGTGAACCTGCACCTGGGGCGGGCCTCCGCGATCGCGTGGGCGATGTTCCTGATCCTGCTGCTGATCGCGGGCGCGGCCCGGCTGCTGCGAAGGGTGTCCCGATGAGATCGCTGCGCGCGGGGAAGCCGACGTACGTCGTCCTCGGGGTCTTCACCCTCGGCTCCCTCTTCCCCCTGGTGTGGACGGCGATCGCGGCGTCCCGGAACAACACGCGGCTCGCGCAGACCCCGCCGCCGTTCTGGTTCGGCGGGAACCTGGGCCACAACCTGTCGGTCGCCTGGACCGACGCGAACATGGGCACCGCCCTGCTGAACACGGTGATCGTGGCGGGCACGATCACCGCGGGCACCGTGCTCTTCTCCACCCTGGCCGGCTTCGCCTTCGCGAAACTGCGGTTCCGGGGGCGCCGGCCGCTGATGGCGCTGGTGGTCGCGACGATGCTGGTGCCGCCGCAGTTGAGCGTGGTCCCGCTGTACATGTTGATCGCCGAGCTGTCCTGGACGGACCGGCTCCAGGCGGTGGTGCTGCCGGCCCTGGTGGGCGCCTTCGGGGTGTTCTTCATGCGGCAGTACCTGGTGCACGCGCTGCCGTTCGAACTGGTGGAGGCGGCGCGGACCGACGGGGCGAGCTCGTGGCGCGTCGTGTGGCACGTGGTGTTCCCGGCGGCGCGGCCGGCGATGGCGGTGCTGGGGATGCTGACCTTCGTCATGGCCTGGAACGACTTCTTCTGGCCGATCGTCGCGCTGACGCAGAACGGCAGCCCGACGGTGCAGGTGGCCCTGACGGGTCTGGGCCGGGGGTACATCCCCGACCAGTCCGTGATCATGGCGGGTGCGCTGCTGGGCACGCTCCCGCTGCTGCTGGTGTTCCTCGTCTTCGGCCGCCAGATCGTCGGCGGCATCATGCAGGGAGCGGTGAAGGGTTGATCGGGATGAGCGGGATGAGCGACATGCGGTTCCCCGACGGGTTCCTGTGGGGCGCGGCCACGGCCGCCTTCCAGATCGAGGGCGCGGCCGAGCTGCGCGGGCCGTCGATCTGGGACACCTTCTGCCGCACGCCGGGGAAGGTGCACGGCGGCGACACGGGCGACGTGGCCGCCGATCACCACCGGCTGTGGCGCGAGGACGTCCGGCTGATGGCCGGGCTGGGGTTGGCGGCGTACCGGTTCTCGGTGTCCTGGCCCCGGGTGCTGTCCGGCGGGCTGGGCTTCTACGACGCGCTCGTCGACGAGTTGCTGGCGCACGGGATCGAGCCGTGCCCGACGCTGTACCACTGGGACCTGCCGCAGGAGTGGGAGGACGCGGGCGGCTGGCCGGAGCGGGAGACCGCGTACGCCTTCGCCTCGTACGCGGAAACGGTCGCGAAGACCCTCGGGGACCGGGTGGGACGTTGGACCACCCTCAACGAGCCCTGGTGCAGCGCCTTCCTCGGCTACGCCTCCGGGGTCCACGCGCCGGGGCGCACCTCGCCCGCCGACTCGCTGCGCGCCGCGCACCACCTCAACCTGGCGCACGGGTTGGCCGCGTCCGCGCTGACCTCGGTCCTGCCGTCCTCGGCGCGCGTCGGCATCGCCCTCAACCCGAGCGCGGTGCGTCCGCTGACCGACTCGGAGGCCGATCTGGACGCGGCGCGGCGGATCGACGCCCTCGCGAACCGGATCTTCACCGGGCCGCTGCTGCACGGCGCCTACCCCGACGACCTGCGGGTCGACACGGCCGCGCTGACCGACTGGTCCTTCGTCCGGCCGGGCGACGAGGCGCTGATCCACCAGCCCCTCGGCTTCCTCGGGGTGAACTACTACACGCCGGCCGTGGTCTCGGCGGCCTCGGGCGGCCCGCGCGCCGACGGGCACGGCGACAGCGAGCACTCGCCGTGGCCCGGGTCGGAGTCCGTGGCCTTCCACCAGCCTCCGGGCGAGCGGACCGCCATGAACTGGTCGATCGATCCGACCGGGCTGCGCGACCTGTTGTCCCGGTTCGCCGGCGAGGCTCCGGGCCTGCCGCTCCTCGTCACCGAGAACGGCGCCGCGTACGGCCCGGACCTGCACGATCCGCTGCGCATCGACTACCTGCGCGGGCACCTCGCGGCGATCCACGGCGCACTGGCCGACGGAGCGCCCGTGGAGGGGTACTTCCTCTGGTCGTTGATGGACAACTTCGAGTGGAGTCACGGCTACGGCAAACGGTTCGGCATCGTCCACGTCGACTACGAGACCCAGGTCCGCACCCCGCGCTCCAGTGCCCTCTGGTACGCCGACCTGGCCCGGAGCGGCCTCCTGCGGTGACCGGCGTTCAGCCCCTGGCCGGGGGCCAGTTCTCCAGGGCGACGTGCAGCGCGTCGATGATCCGCTCCCAGGACGCGCCGACGTCCCGGGGGTGGCCGAAGCCGCCGGTGGCCTCCAGGCCGCTGTACCCGTGGAAGGTGCTCCGCAGCAGGCGGACGGCGTCGGTCAGGTCGGGTTCGGCCAGGCCGTAGGCGCGCAGCACCCCGTACGTGAGGTCGATGAAGCGGAGGTGGCCGTCGGACGCGGCGCCCCGCTCCGGGGGGAGTTGGATCTGGGTGGCCGCGTACCGGCCGGGGTGGCGCAGGGCGAACGCGCGGTAGGCGTCGGCGAAGGCGGCGAGTGCGTCCCGGCCCGAACGCCCGGCCACCGCCGCGCCGATCAGGTCCGCGATCTCGCCGGCCGCGAGCACGGCCACCCTGATCCGCAGGTCCTGGAGGTTGCGGACGTGGGAGTAGAGGCTGGCGTCCTTCACCCCGAAGTTCCGGGCGAGGGCCGACACGGTCACCTTGTCGAACCCGACCTCGTCGGCCAGGTCGGCGGCGGCCCGGGTGACCCGATCGGCCGTCAGACCCGCGCGCGGGGCCATGCGTCCACCTCCGCCCCCGGTTCCCGGACCGTCCGGGGATTTCTCCGAATATACATACGCCTCGCCGGGAGTCCCCGCGACGCGGGCCCGGGCCGCGCGAGCCGGGTGCGGGTCCCCCGCCGCCGCTCACACGGGGCCCTGACCGGCCGCTCCTCGAAGACCCGCCCGCCCCGGCCCGGCCTCACGGGAGGGGGCCGGGGCGCCCCCGGCATCGACCGCCCCTCGCCGGGCCGTCGTTTCCGCGACACGGGAGACACCGACCCGAGAGACACCGACACGACAGGCGACAACGCGGCAGACAACGACACGGCAGGCACCGACGTGGCAGGCACCGACACGACGGACAGCGGCATGGGCGACAGCGGCATGGCGGGCACCTCCTCCCCTAGAATGAGACCCTGACACAGATTCTGCGCGACGCATTCCCTGCGTCACACAGTTAAATTTGAAGCACGGAGTAGCCGATGTCAACCGACTCCCCTCGTTCGGGTAAGGAATGGACCCGCGCGGAACTTCTCGCGCGGATCCTCATCGAGAGCGGGCGGCACCACACCGACCAGGCACGCCTCCACCAGGCCATGGCCGACCACCTGGGCCTGCACCCGACCGACACGCAGTGCCTGCGCCTCCTCGTGAACGAGACGGAGCCGGTCAGCACCGGCCACATCGCCCGGCTCACCGGTCTGACCTCCGGATCCGCCACGCGCCTGGTCGACCGGATGCTCAAGGCGGGCCTGGTGGAGCGGCACGCCGACCCGCACGACCGCCGTCGTTCCCTCGTCGCCCTCGCCCCCGACGCCCGCCGGCGGATCGGCGCCGCATGGGAGACCCCCGACCGGGCGTTCGGCGCCGCGCTGCGGGACTACTCGGACGGCGAACTCGCCGTCATCGCCGACTACCTGCACCGCGCCGCCGAGGTGGGGCGCGCCGAGGCCGAGCGACTCGCCTCCGCCGACACCGACTGATCCCCGCCCGTCCGCCTCGTGGGAGGTCCACGCGTCGGACACGGGGTTCCGAGGGGGTGGTTCCGCCGCTACCGTCCCGGACCTACGGGCACGACGCGCGCCGGAGACACGGGAGGGTCGGCGTGCGGATAGAGGATGCCCGTGTCCCGATCCACCACCGCTCCGAGCGGTTTCCGCGGCGTGTTCGCCCTCGGCGGCGCCGCCCTTCCCCTCCACGCGTTCCCGGCCCGGCTGCCCGCCGCGCTCTGCCCCGTGGGCACGCTCATGCTCATCAACACGCGCGACGGGATCGGGGCGGCCGGCGCCGTCGCCTCCGCGCTCTGGCTGGGTCAGGCCATCGGTGGCCCGGTCATCGGGCGGGCCGCCGATCGGCGCGGCCACCGGCCCGTGTTGCTCGTGGCCTGCGGCGCGAACGCCCTCGCCCTCTTCGCCCTGGTGGCGGCGGTCCTGGGCGGGCTGCCCCGGCCCGCCCTGCTCGCGCTCGCCGCGGCGGCCGGCCTCACCGTCCCGCAGGTCGGGCCGTTGGGCTGGTCCTGCTGTTCACCCTGACCGTGCTCCAGGGCGCCGCGATGAGCGGCGCCACCACGGGGGTCAACGCACTCGCCGAATCACGGGGCGAGCCGGGCGCGGCCGGACTGGTGTGGGCCGCGATGGCCGTGACCAGCTCGATCGCCGGCTTCGCGACCGTGGCGCGACCCGGGCCGGTCGACCTGACCGTCCGGCTGCGCCGGATGGTCGCGCCGGACGGTCGCGCTCCAGGCCGTACTGACCCTGCCCCTGCTCACCGTGTCGGGCCTGTGGGCCGCGGCGTTCGCCGTCGGGGCCGTCGGGTCGGCCGTCGCCCCGCATCTGATCGCGCTGTTCGGCCTGGTGGAGCGCACGGGCCCGGCGGAACGCATGGCCGAGGCCATGACCCTGCCGGTCAGCGGGCTGATCCTCGGTCAGGCCCTGGCAGCGGCGGTGGCCGGTCCGTCGGCGGCGGCGTACGGCCACCGGGCGGCGTTCGCCGTGGCCTGCGGGGCGGTCGTCACCTCGGCGGTGGTGGCCGCGGTGGCCCGCCCCGGGTGGCTCCGTACGGCAGGCGTGGACGCACCCCGTACGAAGGACGGCACGCCGGACGGCACACCGGACGTCACGCCGGCCCTCACTTCGGACGACACGCCGGACCTCACGCCGGACGTCCCGGCCCCCCGCGCCGACGGCAGGAGATCGCCCCGCCCGCAGGGGTGTGCGGCCGCCCGGGTCCGGGCTGCGAACGAGAACGGGGCCGACCCGGGCGGAACCGCCTCAGACCCTTCCGTCCGCGCCCACCTCGGCCGTCTCCACCCGGAAGTTGAACTCCGCGTGCCCCAACGTGCTCATCAGGCGCAGCCACAGCGGCAGCAGCATCTCCGTGCCGCGGGCGGTCTCGATGCCGCCGAGGTCGAGGATGCGGGCGTCCGGCCAGCCGAAGGAGTGGAGCAGTTCCCGCGCGGCCCGCTTCGCGTCCGGGTCGTCCCCGGACAGGAACACCTGGTGGTCGCCGGGGACCCGCGCCGGGTCCACCATGATCCGGCAGTTCATCGTGTTCAGCGTCTTCACCACCCGGAGTCCGGGGAAAGCCCGTTGGAGCATCTCCCCCAGGCTGTCGTCGTTGACCACGTCCAGTCGGGGCGGGAAGCCCTCCGCGAAGTCCAGCGGGTTCGCGACGTCGATCAGGATCCGGCCGTCCAGGTCGGCCGCGCCCGCGTCCCGCAGCGCGGCGACGCTCGCCAGCCCGTTCGTGGCGTTGATCAACGTCTCGCCGTCCCGTGCGGCCTGCGCGTAGGTCGCCACCGGGAGGCGCCCGTCGGCGAACTCGGCGCGTTGGCGGGTGGCCTCGGGGACACGGGTGCCGAGGACCACTTCGTGGCCCAGGTCGAGCAGGCGGCCGGCGATCGTGCGGCCGACGGTGCCCGTGCCCAGCACTGCGTAGCGCATGCTCACGTCCGATCCGGGTGCCGATGTCGTGCGGAGGGGGCGGGTCCGTGGCGGCCGGCGCCGCGGACCGTGCCGTGGGACCGTACCGACCCGCCGGCGCACGGACCGCCAGGCGCGCCCCGGACCTCCCGCACGCGGCCCCGACCGCCCCCGACCGGCCCAACCACCCCGGGGCCGACCCCGGCGGCACCCCAACCACCCCGACCCGGCCCCGACCCCGACCCGGCCGACCCCGACCGACCCCGACCCGACCGACCCCGACCGCCCACCCACGGCGCTGCCCCTGGCGTCAGTCGCCCCGGCGCTTGCGCCGGCTGCGGCGGGCCTCGCCCCGCGCCCGGCCGTCCAGGGCGATCCACACCCGCACCTCGGTCCCGCCGAGCACCGAGCGCCCCAGCCGGACGTCGCCGCCGGTGGACTCCGCGACCCGGCGCACGATGTCCAGGCCCAGGCCGGTCGAACCGTCGCGGCCGCCGTCGTTGCCCCGGCGCAGCGCCTCGTCCGGGTCGGCGATGCCCGGTCCGGCGTCGGAGACGAGCACGATGACGGCGTCCCCGGCGTCGTGGACGTCCACCGCGAAGGGGGTGCTCTCGGGGGTGTGCCGGAAGACGTTGCCCAGCATGGCGTCGAGGGCGGCGACGAGTTCGGCCCGGGCGACGGGGATCCGTACGGGGCGCTCCACGCCCGCCAGCCGGACCTCGCGCCCCTCGTCCTCCGCGAGCGCCGACCAGAAGTCCATCCGGTCGCGGATCACCTCGGAGGCGTCGCAGCCCGCTCCCACCGAGGTGTGGGGGGAGCGCTGTTCGCGGGCGGTACGGATGATCGTGTCGACCTCGCGCTCCAGTTGCTCCACCGCCGCCCGGGTGTGGTCGGCGGCGGGTCCGTCCCCGAGGGAGGCCGCGTTGAGCCGCAGCACGGTGAGCGGGGTGCGGAGCCGGTGCGAGAGGTCGGCGGCGAGTTCCCGCTCGTTGGCGAGGAGTTCCACCACCTGGTCCGCCATGGAGTTGAACGCGACGGCCGCCGAGCGGAGTTCCTTGGGGCCGTCCTCCGGTACGCGTGCCCCGAGCCGTCCCTCGCCCAACTGGTGGGCGGCGTCGGCGAGCCTCTCGGCGGGTCGCACGAGGCGGGCGCCGAGCCGGTCCGCGACGGCCACCGAGCCCACGATCAGTGCGAGCCCCACGCCCGCGAGGACCATCCAGGCGGTCGCGACCCCGTTGCTGACCTCGCTCTCCGGCACGTGGATCTCGATCACGGCGATGTCCCCGGAGCCGAGCGCGGTGGGCTGGAGGAGCGCCGAGCCGCCGCCGGACACCTTGGCGGTGGTCGCGCGGCCCATCTTGCGGGTCTGGGTGACGGCGTGTTCCCCGGCCCAGCCGTCACCGATGTCGACGGGGGCGTCGTCGCCGATCGCGGGCACGTGGACGGCCATCCGCCCGGCGGCGCCCATCTGCGTGGACTCCACGGCCTTGCGCAGTTGGACGGGGTCGGTGGTGATGGAGAGGGTGGGCCCCATGGTGGCGGCCTGTCGTTCGGCGTTGGAGAAGGCCCGGTCGCTGGCCATCTCCTGGACCACGAGCCCGAGGGGTACGGCGAAGGCCACGACCACCATGGCCGTGACCGCGAGGCACACCTTGACCAGCGCCCATCTCACGCCGGCGGCTCCAGTTTGACGCCCACACCCCGCAGGGTGTGCAGGTAGCGGGGGCTGGCGGCGGTCTCGCCGAGCTTGCGGCGCAGCCAGGACAGGTGGACGTCGATGGTCTGGTCGTCCCCGTACGACTGCTGCCACACCTCGGCGAGCAGTTCCCGTCGGGACACGACCACCCCGGGCCGGCCGGCGAGGAAGGCCAGCAGGTCGAACTCCCGTCGGGTGAGGTCCAGTACCGCCCCGTCGAGTTCGGCCTGTCGGCGCAGCGGGTCGATGGCCAGGCCGCCCACCCGCAGGACCCGCGAGGGCGGTTCCACCCCGGCGGCGGCGCGGGAGCGGCGCAGGACGGCGGCCATCCGGGCGGAGAGGTGTTCGACGGAGAACGGCTTGGTGAGGTAGTCGTCGGCGCCGTCGTTGAGGAGCCGGACGATCTCGGCCTCGTCGTCGCGGGCCGTCGCGATGATGACGGGGACGTCGGTGATGCCGCGCAGCATCTTCAGCGCCTCGGCGCCGTCCAGGTCGGGCAGCCCGAGGTCGAGGATGACCACGTCGAAGCGGTGGTGCGCGACCTCGCGCAGCGCCTCCAGGGCCGTGCCGACGCTCCGCACGGTGTGGGAAGCCTCGGTCAGGTGCCGGATGAGGGCGGAACGTACGAACTGGTCGTCCTCGACCACGAGCACACTTGCCATGGCGGCACCGTAGTCCATTCGGGGGACGCCGGGAGGCGGCGGGCCGTCTCTGTGACGGGTGGTGCAGTATGTGCCGTGATGCTGAGAGGACTTGTACATGCCATGGCGTGGACGCTGTCCACGGCGGCGGCGGTGACGCTGTCGTGGTGGGGCGTGCACACCGTCATGTCCGGCACCGCCTACGATCCTCCGCTCGCGGTCCCGCTGACCGCGGTGCCGTTGTCCTCCTCGACGCACCACACGGATCCGCCGTCCTCTCCCGCTGCGCCGCCCTCCTCCCCGTCGCCCTCGGCGTCGGCCCCGTCCCCGTCGGCCACGCCGTCCGCCGGGAAGCCGAAGCCGCCGTCCACCTCGCCGAGCCCGCGCCCGCACCGGCAACCGGACGACGGGGCCGGCGGGGACGACGTGAAGGGGTACTCGGTGTCCGGCGGCCGGGTGGCCTTCGACATCGGGGAGTCCTCGGCCCAGTTGGTGTCCGCCACCCCGGCGGCCGGTTGGCGCATGCAGGTGTGGAAGCAGGACTTCTGGATCCGGGTCACCTTCACCAGGGAGGCCCGCGAGGTGTCGGTGTTCTGCACCTGGCACGACACGGCCCCGCGCGTGGAGATCGTGGATCCCTGAGCCGGCCGGGAGTCCGCGCGGGCCCCTCGGCTACCGTCGGCACCGACCGGTGGTGGCGAGGGAGGGACGGCGGACATGGGTGGCGCGCGGTACGTCGCGGACCTGATCGAGGCGTGCGAGCGACACGCGGGCGAACCCGCGCTCGGCGCCGGCCCGTCCTGGCTCCTGACCTTCGACGAGGTGCTGGCCGACGTGTACCGGCTGGCCGGCGCCCTGTCCGCGCTCGGTGTCGACCGCGGCTCGGGGCTGGCCTGCGTGACGGCCGGCAACCCGCCCGAGCAGCTGCTCGTACGGTTGGCGGCGCACCTGCTGGGTGCCCGGCTGACCCAGGTCGTCGTCGGACCGGCCACCCACGGCCTGGAGTTCCTGCTGCGGGACTGCGAACCGGCGCTGGTGGTCCACGACACCCCGGTCCCGGACACCGGGGTCGCCCGGGTGAGCGTGGGCGCGCTGTCGGAATCGGCCCGCGCCCTGGACGCGACGCCGGTACCGGTACGGGCCCGCGAGGAGGACGTGGCCCGGGTGACGTACACGGGCGGTACGACGGGCCGCCCGAAGGGGGTGGCCTCCACGTTCGGGGCGATGGCGGCCCGCAAGGCCGATCGCGGCCGGAGCGCGGAGCGGGTCTACCTGTCGGTGACCTCCCTGGCCCAGCGGTCCGGGGGCCGCTGCCTGGAGCAGTTGCGGGCGGGTGGCCGCAGCGAGGTCCTCGGCCCCTTCGACACACGGGGGTTCGCCGAGGCCTGCCGCCGGCTGGGGCCCGTGTCCACGTACCTGACGACCTCGATGGTCTACCGGCTGCTGGACGACCCGGTGACCGCCGCCGCAGTGCCCGGCCTGGAGCAGGTCTCGTACGGGGACGCGCCCGTCCACCCGGAGCGGCTGCGTCGCGCGCTGACCGGCTGGGGGGCGGGCAAGGAGTGGCGGCAGGGGTACGGGATGAACGAGTCGGGGGTGATCTGCCGGCTCACCGCGGCCGACCACGAGGCGGCGGTCGGCGACCGCCCCGCCCTCCTCGGCTCGGTGGGCCGGCCCGTGCCCGGGGTGACCGCGCGGGTCCGTGCGGCGGACGGGAGCGTGTGCCCCGAGGGCGACACCGGCGAGGTGTGGGTGCGGTCCGCGACGGTGATGGCCGGCTACTGGAAGCGGCCCGGTGCGACGGCGGAGGTGCTGCGCGACGGGTGGCTGCGCACCGGGGACCTCGGGCACTTCGACGCGGACGGGTACCTGTACCTCGACGACCGGGTCAAGGACGTGGTGATGGTGGACGGGGAGAACATCTACTGCGGGCCGGTGGAGGCGGCGCTGACCCGGCATCCCTCGGTGGCCGAGGCCGCGGTGGTGGGCCGGTTCCACGACGTCACCGGCGAGGAGGTGTGCGCCTTCCTGGTGCCGGCCGCCGGCGCGGAGCCGTCCGGGGAGGCGGCCGACGCGGCGTGCGCGCTGGTGGAGCGGGAACTGGCGCGGGACCACCGCCCGACGGCCGTGTTCTGGCTGCCCGCCCTCCCGCAGACGGACCGCGGCAAACCGGACAAGCGCCGCCTGCGCGAACTGGCCCGGCAAGAGCCGGAAGAGACGGCCTAGACCCCGTCGTCGAAGTCTCGCCTGACCCGCGCCACTTTGACGACAGGACCTAGCGGAACACCGACGGCGGGGGTTCCGGCGAGGCCACCGCCGAGGCGTCGGTCACCGGGGCCGCGCCGCCCGCGAAGTCCGCGAGCGCCCGACCGTGCTCGACCCGTCCGGGGTGGGGATCGCTCGCCACGCGCCGGGTGAACTCCGCGATCGGCAGCTCCCGGTCGGCGGCCACCAGGACGGCGTTGCCGAAGCGTTTCCCCCGCCACACCACGGGGTCGGCGGCCAGGGCCAGTTCCGCGAACCGGGTGGCGGCGGTGGCGATCTGCCCCTTCAGGTGGGCCAGCGGCGGGCCGTCGGCGAGGTTGGCCACGTACCAGCCGCCGGGCGCCAGGGCCCGGCGTACGTCGTCGAGGAACTCGGCGCTCGTCAGGTGGGCCGGGGTGCGGGCGCCACCGAACACGTCCGCGATGACCAGGTCGGCCCAGCCGTCCGGCACCTTGGCGAGGCCCGCCCGCGCGTCCACGGCCCGCACCCGGACCCGTGCCTGCGGGTCCAGCGGAAGGTGTTCCCGTACGAAGGCCACCAGGCCGGCGTCGATCTCCACGACCTGCTGGGTGGAGCGGGGGCGACTCGCCGCCGTGTAGCGGGCCAGGGTGAAGGCGCCGCCGCCCAGGTGCACCACGTTCAGCGGCTGCCGGGCGGGCGCGACGAGGTCGATCAGGTGGCCGATCCGGCGCTGGTACGCGAAGTCCAGGTACCCGGGGTCGGCGAGGTCGACGTGCGACTGCGGCGCCCCGTCGATCAGCAGCGTCCAGGCGCCCGCGCGCTCGCGATCGGGGGCCAACTCCGCCCGGCCGCCGTCCACCTGCCCGACGACCGGTTCCACGGCACCCCTGCGCCCGCTGCCCTTGCTCTTCCCTGCCATGCGCCCATTATCGCCGGTCAGGGCCTCAGCGGCAGTTGTCGGCCGCCTCGATCAGTCGGGCGGCCTCGCCGAGCGCCGCGCGCAGCACGTCCGGGTCGGTGACGGGTCCGACGGCCTCCGGGGGCAGCAGCCAGCCGGTGCGGTCGGCGGCGGGCGAGGCGGACAGCTCGGCGTCGCCGATGCGCAGTCCGCGTCCGTTGGTCTGCGTACAGGCGCTGCCGGGCAGGTCCCAGGCGTCGGCGGTGCCGGGCGGGACGAGGAAGCCGAGGGTGTCGCCGGAGCCGTCGTGCAGGACCGGGCCGACGCCGGGGGTGGTGTGGTGGGTGGCCCGACGGATGATGTCGACCGCCTCCAGGCCCTGCCGGGTGGGCACGGTCACCAGGTCCGGCGCCCCGGCCGGGTCCGGCGCGTCGAGCGTGTCCAGCGTCCCGACCGCCCGCGGCTCGGGTGCGGTGTTCGTTCCGATGCTCTCCATGCCGCCCTCCACCAAGGGAACCCCTCCTCGATCCGCGTACGAGCCACTCCGCATGGGTTCAACGCGGTGGGACGTCAACGGGTGCGGCGCAACGATGCCGCAAAGGATGGCAGTTCATGGCGGATCACGGGTGAGATATCCGTTTTGTAGCCAAACACCGCATGAACGGTCCTTCCCCGGCGGTACCTTCATGCGCGCCGGGCACAGTCTGAGGTAAAGCCCGAAGTCCAGAGAGGCCACGTCCATGGCGGCGTCCCCCCACTCACCCAACTCCTCCTTCCGGCGATTGCGCGGAGCGCGCTCACCCGCCGAGTTCGCGGCCTCGGTCCGCCGGGCCGCACGGGAGATCGGCGAAACGGTTTCCTGCGACGCCCGTTACATCGGGCGGGTGGAGTCCGGCGAGATCCGCTGTCCCAATTACGCCTACGAGCGCGTGTTCCTGCACATGTTCCCCGGTCGCACCCTCGCCGACCTGGGTTTCTCCCCGCGTGAGGCGGTGCGCGGGCGCTCCGCGCAGCGCGGCGCCCCGGCGTCCCCCTCCTTCCCCCACCTCATCCACCGTTCCAAGGAGAGCGACGTGCTGCGTCGCGCGTTCATGGCGGGCGGCTCCGCGACCGTGGCGGCCGCGACCCTCGGCCTCACCCTGCTCGGCGATTCCCGTCGGCTCCCCTCCCGGGCCGGCGAGTCCGAGGCCGCCGCCGTCGAGGAGGCCGTGCGTCAGATCCGCCTGCTGGACGACCGGCACGGGGCCGATGCCCTGTACCGGCGGGCGGCCGAACCCCTGCGCACGGCCTACGCGCTGCTCGACGCCGGGGCCACCCGACAGTCCACCGAGGACCGACTGCACTCGGGGGCGGGCGAGTTGGCGGTGTCGGTGGGCTGGCTGGCGCACGACTCGGGCCGTTTCGAGGACGCCCGCTCGCACTACGCGGAGGCCCTGGCGACGGCCCGGGTGTCCGGCGATTCCGCCCTGGAGGCGCACGCCTTCAGCAACATGGCGTTCCTGGCCCGGGACTGCGGGCGGCCGCGCGAGTCGGTGCGGGCGGCCCAGGCGGGCCGGCGCGCGGCCCGCGCGCTGGGCTCGCCCCGGCTGTTGTCGCTGCTGGCCCTGCGGGAGGCGGGCGGGTGGGCGGGGTTGGACGACCGCAGGGCCTGCGAGGAGGCGCTCGCCCGGGCGCACACGGAGTTCTCGCGGGGCGCGGCGGGCGCGGACCCCGAGTGGATGTCGTTCTTCGGGGAGGCGGAGCTGGAGTCCTTGGAGTCCCGGTGTTGGGCGGCGCTCGGGGAGCACGCGCGCGCAGCCCGGCACGCCCGTCGGGCGGCGGACCTCCAGGACCCCCACTTCGCCCGGAACGTGGCCCTCTACACCGCCGAACTCGCCGACAACCTGGCCCACGCGGGCGCGCCCGACGAGGCCGCCTGGGCGGGCGCCCGGGTGCTGGACCTGCTCGCGGAGGTCCAGTCGACCCGGATCAGGTCGATACTGGCGGGGACGGCCAAGACGCTGGTCCCGCACCAGCGTTCACCGCGGGTCGGCGCCTTCCTGGCCCGCCACGCGACGGCCTGACGCCCGCGGGCCGTAGCACCCCGGGCGCATCTCGGACCCCGGTCGATCCGATCCGGGCCGATCGGTCCGACGGGGCCGTCGCCTCGTGGGCGGCGGTCAGCCGTCCAGGTGGCCGGTGTCGTTCCAGCGTTCCAGCGCGGGTTCGCCGTACGCCCAGCCCAGCACCGACAGGGAGGTGGGCTCCAGCCGGATCCGGGCGCCGAAGGAGGCCTCGAAGCCGAGCCAGCGGGCGGCGAGGGTGCGCAGGACGTGGCCGTGGGCGAAGACGAGGACGTCGCGTTCGGCCGAGCGGGCCCAGGCGACGACCTCGTCGGCGCGGGCCGCGACGTCCGCGACGGACTCGCCGCCGGGGACCCCGTCGCGCCAGATCAGCCAGCCGGGGCGGATCGCCTGGATCTCGGCCGGGGTCATGCCCTCGTAGTCGCCGTAGTCCCACTCCATCAGGGTGTCCCAGGGCTCGGCGCGCACCCCGAAGCCGGCCAGGTCGCAGCTCTCGCTCGCGCGGACCAGGGGGCTGGTGCGCACCTCCAGGCCGGGCAGGCCCGCCCACGGTTCGCCGGCCAGCCGTTCTCCGAGCAGCTTCGCGCCCCGCCGGCCCTCCTCCAGCAGGGGCACGTCGGTGCGCCCGGTGTGCTTGCCGAGCAGCGACCACGCCGTCTGGCCGTGGCGGGCCAGCAGGATGCGGGGGGCCATGTGAGTTTCTCCCGTTGCGTGTGGATGTGTACGGATCGGCCCGCTTTCGAGGCGGTTCCGTCGTCCGTCCATCATCCAACACATGAACACCGGGCAACTCCCCCGGTCGCACAAGCGTCCTACACCTCATGACTGACAGGCAGCGGCCCCCTCGATGGTGGACGGAACTGCTCCTCCTCGGGCTCGTCTACGGCGCGTACTCCGCCGGCCGGCTCCTGGCCCGGGGCGACGTGGACCTCGCCGTCGGACACGGCCTCGCCGTCCTGCGCGTCGAGGAGGCGCTGCGGATCGACTTCGAGCGCCCGCTGAACCGGCTCTTCTCCGGATCCCCCTGGTGGGGCGTGCCCGCCGACTTCGGCTACGCCTCGCTCCACTACCTCGTCACCCCGGCCGTCCTGGTCTGGCTCCACCGCCGGCGGCCCGCGCACTACCGGTCCGCCCGCACCTGGCTGGTGCTCTCCACCCTGGCGGCGCTGATCGGCTTCGGCCTGATGCCCACCAGCCCGCCCCGGCTGCTCGACGCCGCGCACGGGTTCACGGACACGATGGCTCAGTACAGCGCGTACGGCTGGTGGGGCGGGGAGGCCAGCGCGCCGCGCGGCCTGGGGTCCTTCACCAACCAGTACGCGGCGATGCCGAGCCTGCACTTCGGCTGGGCCCTGTGGTGCGGGGTGCTGCTGTGGACCCACGCCCGGCACCCCCTCGCGCGGGCCCTGGGGATCGCCTACCCGGCCGGCACCGCGCTCGTGGTCATGGGCACGGCCAACCACTACTTCCTGGACGTCGTCGCCGGGGCCGCCGTGATGGGCCTGGGCCTGCTCCTGGCCCGTCGGTTCCGCTCGGGAACGGCCGGTTTCCGGCGTAAGACCACGATTGTCAGTGGCGGATGGGACACTTCCGCCCGTGAGCTCCTACCCGGCCGGCGGCCCTCCGCAGAGAACACCGCAGACGACGACATTGCGGCAGCGGCTCGCTGACCTGCGCGGCCCCGCCGTGCCGCCCCGCCCGCTCGACGCCCGCGCGCTGGCCGCGCTCGCCGCCAACCCGGGCTGCGGCAGACGGGCCCTGCTCGACGGCGCCGGCGTGGACAAGACGGCCCTCGCGCAGGCCCTCGGCTCCCCCGCCCCCTTCGGGCAGTCGCAGTTCGCCATAGTGCGCGGCAACTCCTTCGAGGCCAAGGTCAAGGGCGACGGCGGGGCCGAACTGCTGCGCCTGGTCCACGAACGGCTCGGCGCCGGGGCCGAACCGCCCGGCCCGGCCGTCCCGGTGCCCGATCTCACCGCCGCCGGCCCCGAGGGGCGCGCCGCGCGCACGGCGCTGGCGCTGCGCGAGGCCACGGCCGCCGGGACCTGGACGCTGCTCGACCATCCGATGCTGGCCCTGGAGGTGGCGGGCACACCCGCCTACCTGGAGCCGGACGCCGTCGTGGTGCACCCCGACGGTCGGTGGACCGTCGTGGAGATCAAGTCGTTCCCGATGATCGACGGGAGCGCCGACGCGGCGAAGGTGGGCGCCGCCGCGCGGCAGGCCGCCGTGTACGTGCTGGCCCTGGAGAGGACCGCGGAGAAGCTGCCCGGCTCCACCGTGGGTCAGCAGGTGGTGCTGGTCTGCCCCAAGGACTTCTCCAACCTGCCCACCGCGGCGCTCGTCGACGTGCGGCGCGAGCGCGCCGTGACCCGACGCCAGTTGGAGCGGCTGACCCGGGTCGAAGACCTGGCCGCCGCCCTGCCCGAGGGGACCTGCTTCGATCCCGCCCGGCCGGCCGAGGAGCTGACCGAGGCGGTGTCCGCCGTCACCGCCGCGTACGCCCCCGAGTGCCTGGCCGCCTGCGAGCTGGCGTTCCACTGCCGCGAGCGGGCCCGCGACGCGGACGAGGTGACCGCGCTCGGCCGCTCCCTGCGGGGCGAGCTGGGCGGTCTGACCACCGTGGAGTCGGCCCTCGCGGCCGCCTCCGGGGCGGGCTGCGCCGAGGACCCGATCGCGGCCGCGCTGCACCAGGCCGCCCGGCTGCGCGCCGAGGCCCTGACGCTCGTCCCCGCCCCGACGTCCCCGGAGGCGGCAGCATGCCCCTGCTGAACACCCTCGCGCGCCTGGAGGCGGTCCGGGCGGGCCGGGCCCAGGCCCTGGCGACCGTGCGGCACCGGCATCTGGGCGAGCGCCCGCTGGTCGTCGTACCGCTGACCACCGCCGGCGAGGCCGGGGCGCCGCTGGGCGCCCTGGTCGGCACCGATCCGGCGGCGCCGACGCTGCTCGTGGTCCCGCAGCCGCGCGACCGCGACCTGCGCTGGACCTTCCTCGCGGAGCTGGCCGACCAGGTGCTGCCGTACGTGGACGGGTACGCGGACGACGTCGAGCTCGTGGAGCGCAACGAGACCGATCCCGAGACGGGCGCCAAGAGCAAGGTCGCCGCCGAGCTGTGCCTGGACGCCCCCCAACTGATCGTGCCCAGCCGGGCGGGCGTGGAGTACGTACGCCTCCTCGGCCGGTCGATGCGGTTCCGGCGGACGGCCGAGGAGGATCCGGAGAACCCGTACCCGGCGCCGGCCCGGGTGCCGCTGCTGGGGCGCTGGTTCACACACCTCGGGGAGCGGGCACGGGTGCCCGGTTCCTCGATGCTGCTGTCGGCGACGGAGCTGCTCGGTCGGCACTGGGCGACGGGCCAGAGCAATCTGGAGGACCAGCACCTGGGCGCCCTGCTCGCCTGGATCGCACCGCCGGAGGGGGAATCCGGCGCGGAGGCGGCCCTGCGCGTCGAGGTGGCCCGGGACCCGCGGGGCGGGCTGCTGGTGCCGCCCGCCGGGCCGGCCACCGACCCCGCCTTCGACAACCGGCTGCTGGCCCCCGCGATGGCCGGCTACGACGCGGCGCGCGCCTCGGGCGACCCGGCCGCCGTCGAGCGGGCCGAGCGGGAGGTCCGGGAACTCGTCGCGGACCAGATGCGCCCCACGTGGGCGGCGGTGTGGCGGGCGCTGGAGCTGGTGCGCGCGCTGCCCGCCGGGGAACGGACCGAGGAGCGCTGGACCCGCGACCGCTGGTCGTACACCGGGCACCGGGACCGGGTGCGGGCGGGCGAGCCCCCGCAGCCGCGCCGCGACGACGCGGTGACGGCCGCCCAGAAACTGGCCACGCGCGAGACCGAGCAGGTCCGTCTCGACGCCCAGGAGGCGCTGGACGACCCGCTGGTCATGGCGGGGCGGCGGCTGTCCGGGGAGGCGTTCGCCGGGGAGGTCACCGAGGTGGTCATGGAGTGGACGCAGGCCAAGCGGCCGCGACCGCGCCCGCTGGTGACCGTGGACACCGAGGACCGGCCGCAGTTGGCGGACGGGGGCGGCGGGAAGGTGTTCCGGTCGCTCGACGGACGTCCGCAGGCGGCCGAGTTCGTGCGGTTCGAGGACGCGGGGCGGATCGTGCTGCGGCTGCTCGACAAGATGGGCGGCGGCAGGGAGCCCGTTCCCGGTTCGGTGCCGGAGAAGGGCGACCGGCTCTGCTGGACGCTGTTCGAGCACGACGCGCGCGGCGGCCCCAGGCTGCCCGATCCGGAGAAGACCCCGTGGACGCACGGAGGACCGCCGGCGCACCTGAGCGCCGACCGACCGCACCTGCCCGCGCCCGACCCCGTGACCGCCGAGGACCTGTTGTGAGTTTCGATCCGGGAGCGGCCGCCGACCGGGCGACCGCCGCCATCCTGCACGACACCCTGCACGGCGCGGAGCGGGGCGTGGTCGTCGACTCCCCGCCGGGCGCCGGCAAGTCCACGCTCGTGGTCCGGGCCGCCCGCGAGCTGGCCGCCGCCGGGCGTCGGCTGATGGTGGTCGCGCAGACGAACGCGCAGGTCGACGACCTGGTGGTGCGGTTGCACGGCAAGGATCCGGGGCTGAAGGTCGGCCGGCTGCACAGCAGCGACGGGGACGCCTACGACCCGGCGCTGCGCGAGCTGCCCTCGGTGACCCTGTCGGCGAAGCCGGCGGACCTCGCCGAGCTGCCGATCACCATTTCCACCGCGGCGAAGTGGGCGTACGTCAAGGACACGGAGCCGTGGGAGCACGCCATCGTGGACGAGGCGTACCAGATGCGTTCGGACGCGCTGTTGGCCGTGGCCGGGTTGTTCGAGCGGGCGCTGTTCGTGGGCGACCCCGGGCAGCTCGACCCGTTCAGCGTGGTCGGCGCCGAGCAGTGGGCGGGGCTGTCCTACGACCCCTCCGCCTCGGCGGTGTCCACCCTGCTGGCGCACAACCCGCACCTGCCGCAGCACCGGCTGCCGGTGTCCTGGCGGCTGCCCGCGTCGGCCGCGCCGCTGGTGTCGCGGGCGTTCTACCCGTACAGCAGGTTCCGCAGCGGCACCGGTCCCGGTGACCGGAAGCTGTCGTACGGGGTCGCCTCGGACGGGTCCGGGCCGGACCGGGTGTTGGACGAGGCCGCGGAGTCGGGCTGGGGCCTGCTGGAGCTGCCCGCGCGGCACACTCCGCGGACCGACCCGGAGGCGGTGCGGGCGGTGGCCCTGGTGGTGCGCCGGGCACTGGACCGGGGTGCGATGACGGTGGACGAACAGTCGCCGGGCCCCATGCCGTTGACCGCCGACCGGATCGCGGTGGGCACCGCGCACCGGGACCAGGCCGCCGCCGTGCGGGCGGCCCTGACGGCGCTGGGCGTCCCGGGGGTGACGGTGGACACCGCGAACCGGCTCCAGGGACGGGAGTTCGACCTGACGGTGGTGCTGCACCCGCTGTCGGGGCGGCCGGACGCGACCGCGTTCCACCTGGAGACGGGGCGGTTGTGCGTGTTGGCGTCCCGGCACCGGCACGCCTGTGTGGTGGTGGCCCGGGCGGGCATAGCGGAACTGCTGGACGACCATCCGTCCTCGGAGCCGGTGCAGTTGGGGGTGACGGTGAAGTTCCCGGACGGCTGGGAGGCCAACCACTCGGTGCTGGCCCATCTGGCGGAACACCGGGTGGCCTGGCGGCCCTGAGGCGGCCGCTCGGGCGCCCCCGTCGGCGGCGGGGCGGCACCCGCCCGGTTGACGCATCCCCCGGCCCCGGCTTGGCCGGGGGCCGCGTCACCCACGAGACTGCCCCGACGCACCGCACCGACAGCCGAAGGAAAGAACCCCCATGACCCGTCTGCACGTCATCTCCGCCGCCACCCGCCCCACCTCCTCGGGGCGCCCGCTCGCCGAGTGGGTCGTCGGCCGGGCCCGCGAGCACGGCGCGTTCGAGGTCACCCCGATCGACCTCGCCGAGATCGCGCTGCCCTTCCTGGACGAGCCGGAGTACGCCTCCAGCGGCATCTACACCCATCCGCACACGCTGGCGTGGAGCGCGCTGATCGACGCCTCGGACGCCGTGCTGTTCGTCCTGCCGATGTACAACGGCGGCTACACCGCCCCCTTCAAGAACGCCATCGACTTCCTCTACCGCGAGTGGCGGGGCAAGCCGGTCGGCATCGTCAGCTACAGCGCGGGCCCGACCGGCGGAGCGCCCGCCGCCGAGATGCTGCTCCCCGTCCTGACCCGTCTGGGCATGCTGCCCGCCGAGCGGTCGGTGGCCGTTCCCGGCATCAACGCGCTGGTCGGAGACGAGGGATTCGAGGCTCCGGAGGGGCTCGCGGAGGAGCTCACCGGCGTGTTCGACGACATCGCGGCGCTCGCGAAGGAGCCGGCGGGCGTCTGACGCCCCGGGTGCACTCTTGCGCGACGTTGGACAATGGAGGGTGGCCCGGAAGGGACGACGTACGCGCAGCAGGAGGACACGCATGGCAGAGCCCGAGCGCACCGAGCGGAGGTTGCGGCCCGCGCCGCTGCTCTTCGAGCCTTCCGAGGTGGCAACGGACCCGGAGCACTTCTTCGACCTGGAGTCGATAGACGACCCGCGGGAGCTGCTGGCCCGTGCGACCGAGCTGACGCTGGCCTTCCGGGCGGCCCAGGAGCGCGCGGTGGAGTTCCAGGCCGTCGCGGCGGCGCAGCTGGCGGACCCGCGCCGCTTCGACCGGCTGCCCGCGTCGGCGATCGCGGAGCAGGCGGAGTGGACCGAGGACTACGCCGTCAAGATGATCGAGTTCGGCGAGACCCTGCTGCGGGACGGCCACCCGGACGGCCCCTAGTGGCTTCCGCGAAGTGAGCCGGCCCGTGCGCCGCATCCGGATCCGGGTGCGGCGCACGTCACATCTGGCATATGCGGGGCGCACCATACTCCCGCCCGGTCGCCCCTGTCCCGGATTCCCGTAACTCCCCGGAACGGTCGCGCTACCCCGGGTAGACCTGGGGGCATGACGACCCTGACCGGCTGCGCCGCCCTCGAAGTCCGCACCGCCCCCGCGTCCGCGACCCTCGTCACCCCCGAGGGCGCGGCCTGGCTCGCCTCCGCGTGCGCCCTGCCCCACGAGACGCTCGCCGCGTGGCGGGCGCGGCCCGCGGCTCCGGCCGCGCTGCCCTGCGGGACCGCGTTCGACGTCGTCAACGTCCCGCTCGTCCTCGGGCGCCGGATGCTCGACCTGCTCTGGGCCGAGGGGCCCGGCTCCGGGCCCGCCGCCGTGCACCGCGGCCGGACGCTGCTCTTCGCCGCGCCGGGCACCGCGCAGCGGCTGCCGGCCCTGCTCGCCTGGGAGGAGTGGGACGCGACCGCGGCCGCCCCGCTCTGTCACGGCCGCGGCGACGCGGTCACCGTGCCCCCGCTGGCGCCCTCTCCGGGGCCGTCCCGCTGGCTGGTGGCCCCGGACTCCCGGCGGCCCTGGCTGCCGGGCGCCGATTCGCTGCTCTGGGCCTTCCTGCACGCCGCCCGCCTGCAGGTATCGATTTTTGGTTCGGCCGATCCTGATGCTAATGTCTAGCTCGTCACCAAGCGCCGCTAGCTCAGTTGGTTAGAGCAGCTGACTCTTAATCAGCGGGTCCGGGGTTCGAGTCCCTGGCGGCGCACAGACGGAGAAGGGCCCCCACGCGAGTGGGGGCCCTTTTCGTGCCCGCGGGCCCCGGGACCGGGGCCCGCGCGGCTACGTGGTGATCTTCACGGTGTACGCGCCGGACTGGGTCCGGTCCGCCACCTCGATGCGGATCCGCTCCCCCGGCACCGTGAACGCCTCACCGACCTCCAGCGGGGCGTCCGCCAGCGGCGGGTACACGGACCGGTCCCAGCAGGCCTCGGTGCCCGGGTGGCCGTCCAACACCTCGATCGGCCCGCCGCCCGAGGCCGGCTCGTTGCGGACCCGGTAGACCAGGACGCCCTCCGTGCAGGTGTCCCCGTCGTTGCCGGCGGAGCCCCGGGCCTCGATGGCGATCGCGCTGCCGGGACCCGTGCGGACCACGGCCAGCCGGGTGCCGCCGGTGCCGCCGCTGGGCACGCCCTCCGCGAGCGGTTGCAGGGTGTGCAGCGAGGAGCCGGAGCGCACGCAGTCGACCTGGGAGGGGCTGAGCCAGCCCAGCTTCCACTTGTGCCAGGCGAACAGGTCCGGGGCCATCCCGAACTGGCTGCCCATGACGTCCCAGTCGCCGACGTACGTGTCCCAGTCGCCCTTGCCGTCGGACGGCCGGTGGTAGAGGTCGGGCAGGTCGAAGACGTGCCCGGTCTCGTGCGCGAGGACGTTGCGGTCGGGCGGGTGCTGCTCGAAGACGGTGACGATCCGCCGCAGGTCCGTGCCGTCGGCGCGGATCGGCCGGTCGAAGTTGACGACCTTCGTGGCGTCCGAGTCCACCCCGGGCGCGTCCGGGTCGGCGACGAAGTACACGAGGTCGTACCGACTGAAGTCCACCTCGGGGTCGGCGGTGGCGACGGCGTCCCGCAGGTAGGCCGCCCGGGCCTCGGGGGCCCAGTCGCGCTGTATGCCGTACGCGGTGGACGGCCTGGGCATCCGGATCCACCGCTTCTGCGGGTGCGGGACCAGTCGGAAGCGTCCATACGAGGCCCGCTGGAAGAACTCGCTGGTGGCGGGGAAGTAGTCGCCGGTCAGCTCCTCGGGAGTGACGATGGTGCGATGGTCGGGGAAGGAGAGGAAGACCATGACCGCATTCAGGGTGCGCTCGGGCCTGGGGTAGGCGCCGTTCCAGGTGTCCAGCCCGAGGGAGTGGTGCGCCGCCGTACGGGTCAGCGCGCAGGGACCGGCACCGGAAGCGGCCGCCGCGGGGGTGGCGACGAGCGACATCGCGGCGAGCGCCGCCATGGAAGTGACGACGGCTGCCGTACTTCGGATGCGGGAGCGGTCCACTCCCCCGGGTGTCTGCTGTCGCGGCACATCGACCTCCGGTGGTGGATTCGTACCCTCCTGTCCACCTTGAGGCGATTGTCTTACTAATGCCCTGTTCCGCTGCCCCACACGAGTGAGTAATACGTCAAGTCGGTGACCCCCGAACTTCACGGACCTGCCTACAGAACGTCACGACCGATCACGGGAGATCAGGCGCGGCCGTCGGGCGTTCACAGCCGCGCAGAAACGATCACGCGTCGATCGGCCGACGATCCGTCATCACCGCGAACCACCGCCCTCCGTACGGCGACGCCGCTGGATAGGGCCGTCCGGCAGCCTCTATGATCGGCACACTTTCCTGCACGGACACTCACGAGCACTGCGGGAGCCAACGGTGAGCGGAACCTCAGAGGGAACCGGTTCGGCGGCCGACCGCATTCGATCGGCCACTACGGAGCGTCACCCGGCAGTGCCGGCCGTGCCCGGCATGTCGACAGAACCCGCGGCGGCGACCCCGTCCGCCCCGCGGTCCCCGCGCACGTCCGGGGCGCGCGACTACCAGGCCGCCTTCAACGCGGCCCACCTCGCGATGGCCGTCGTCGACCGCAGCGGCCACGTCGTCGCCGCCAACGAGGCGCTCGCCTCGCTGCTGGGCGCCGAACCGCTCGCTCTCCTCGAACGGTCCGCCGCCGACCTGGTGGACCTCGCCGCGGAGGCCCGTACCTGGCAGGCCTACCAGGAGGTGCTCCGCGGCCGGCAGGCCCGACTGCGCTGCACCCGCCGCCTCAAACACCCCGACGGGCACTCGCTGTGGACCGAGGTCACCCTCGGGCCGGTGCCCGGAAGCCGGGACGTCCTGCTCTCGGTCGCCGACATCAGCGACCGGCGCGACCTCCAGGCCCGGCTGCGCCACCTCCAGATGCACGACCCGGTGACCCGACTCCCCAACCGGACCCTGTTCTTCGAACGGCTCTCCTCCGCCCTGGAGCAGTCCTCGTACGAGCACGGCGGCACGGGTCGGATCGGGCTGTGCTACCTGGACCTCGACGGGTTCAAGGCCGTCAACGACACCCTGGGCCACCGGGTCGGGGACCGGCTGCTGGCGGCCGTCGCGGCCCGGCTGACGCAGTGCGCCGACCAGTCCGGGTACGGGCGCACGAGCGGGCACCTGGTGGCCCGGCTGGGCGGCGACGAGTTCGCCCTGCTCGTCGAGGACTCCACCGGCACCGAGCAACTCGCGGACCTGGCGCGGAGCGTGTTGAACGCCGTACAGGAGCCGTTCGACCTTGCCGGGCAGCGGCTGTCGGTCTCCGCGTCGATCGGGGTGGTGGAGCGGGCCGCGGCCGGGACCTCGGCGACGGGGCTGATGCAGGCCGCCGACACGACCCTGTACTGGGCGAAGGCGGACGGCAAGGCCCGCTGGACCCTCTTCGACCCGGAGCGCAACGCGCACCGCATGACCCGGCAGGCCCTGTCCTCGACGCTGCGACCGGCCGTCGAGCGGGAGGAGTTCCGGCTGGAGTACCAGCCGCTGGTGGACCTGGAGAGCGGGACGGTGCGCGGGGTGGAGGCGCTGGTGCGCTGGAACCACCCGCAGTTCGGCATGTTGACGCCGAATCGGTTCATCGGGATCGCCGAGGAGGACGGCTCCATCGTCCCGTTGGGACAGTGGGTGCTGCGGACCGCCTGCCGGCAGGCGCGGCGCTGGCAGATCGAACAGCCCAGCGACTCACCGGTGTTCGTCTCCGTCAACGTGGCGGTGCGCCAGGTGTGGGACTCGGACCTGGTGGGCGATGTCGCGGAGATCCTCGCCGAGACCGGACTGGCCCCGCAGCTGCTCCAGTTGGAGCTGACCGAGTCGGCGGTGATGGGCTCGGCGGGGCGGCCGTTGCAGGCGCTCCAGGCGCTGAGCGACATGGGCGTGCGGATCGCCATCGACGACTTCGGCACCGGCTACTCGAACCTGGCCTACCTGAGCCGGCTGCCGGTGTCGGTGCTGAAGCTGGACGGCTCCTTCGTCCGGGGGTTCCGCTACGAGGAGGGCTCCCACCCGAACCCGGCCGACGAGACCATCGTCGAGGCGCTCGTCCAACTCGCCCACCGGCTGGGCCTGACGGTCACCGCCGAGTGCGTGGAGACCGCGGGTCAGGCGGCGCGCCTGCGCCGCGTCGGCTGCGACACGGGCCAGGGCTGGCTGTACTCGCGGGCCGTGGCCCCGGAACGGATCGCCGAGATGATCGGCTCGCGCCCCGGGGACCAGGCCTAGGCCGTCTCTTTCGGATCAGGCCCTGGGGACCGGTCAGCCGAGCTTCTCGCCGTACACGCGCTCGACCGTCATCGTCATCAGCACCCTGCGGTCGGACACCATCACCGACCGGTACTCCTCCCAGTCCGGGTGCTCCCCGGCGGCGAGGCGGTAGTACTCCACCAGCGCGTCGACCTCGGGGCCGTGCGGGTCGGTGCCCGGGCCGACGAGCGTCACGGGCCCCTCGGCGGTGGCCCAGGAACGGCCGTCGGGGGCGGTGACCTCCAGGGCGGCCCGCGGGTCGCGGCGCAGGTTCGCCGTCTTGGCCCGCCCCTCGGTCATCGAGACGTGCAGCAGACCCGTCCCGCTGTCGTAGAAGGGCATGACGGGGGAGAGTTGGGGGAGGCCGCTCGACTTGATCGTGGCGAGGACACCGAGTCGGCTCCCCGCGAGCAGCGTGCGCGGTTCGAATGGCGTGGCAGTCATGTCCGGAGTCAACCCGACGGCGGCCGGGGGTTGTTCCCGGCGCGCCGGTGCGCGAACACGGCCGCCCCCGCCCCGGGAGGGGGCGGGGGCGGCCGGCGCTCGGCGCGGGGTGGGGGGATCAGCAGGCGCCGAGGTCCTTCCAGACACCCCATTCACCGGTGGAGCCGGGCACCTCGTTCTGCGTCCACCACTGGGCCTTCCACTTGTGACCGTTGTGGGAGACCTCGGTGCCGCCGGTGTAGACCGTGCCCGCCACGTACGCCGGGACCGCACCGCAGCCGGTGGGCGGCGTCGTCGGAGGCGTGGTGGGGGGCGTGGTCGGCGGGGTCGTGGGCGGAGTGGTCGGAGGCGTGGTCGGCGGGGTGGTCGGCGGCTGGGTGGTGCCGCCGAGGGCGTCCGAGATCTGGTTCAGCAGCGTGGTGTTGTTGTCCAGCCCGAGGAGGGAGTACATCATCGCGCCGGCCAGGCCGCGCTGCTTGCCGTAGTCGACCCGGGCCTGGATGGACTTCTGGTTGAGGCCGGTGAAGAACTCGCCGTCCTTGTAGAAGTACGAGGCCTTGGCCTGGTCGTCCCAGAAGGTGTTCGCCGGATTGTCGACGAGGCCGCCGAGTTCCTTGTAGTTCGCGATGCCGGCCTGCTGGCTGGTGGGCCGGGCCGCGGAGGCCCCGGTCGCGGACTGGGCGAGGCCGTTGTTCGCCCCGGCGGGGACGCCCTTCCAGCCGCGGTAGTAGAACTCGTAGCCCAGGGTCAGCTTGTTGGCGGGGAAGCCGCCGGCGATGCCGTAGGCCGGGTTGCCGTCGATCCAGGAGTCGATGGCGTTGTCGATGCTGTACTTCTGGGTGCCCGGGGCGATCGGGTCGGTCGGGTCGCCGGCCGGGGAGTACAGCGGGGACTGGTGGTACGTCGGGCCGTCGCTGTCCCAGGCGCCGTGCATGTCGTACGTCATGATGTTCGCGTAGTCGAGGTACGCGCCGATCTTGTCCGTCTCGATGTACTTGATCTTGTCCTGGCCGGCCGGGAGGGCGGAGGTCAGCAGGTACTTCTTCCCGCCGTTGGCCGCGCCGTAGGCGTCGAGCTGGCTGCGGAACTCCTTGAGCAGGAGCGTGAAGTTCTGCTTGTCCTCGGGGGCGTAGTGGTTGCCCAGGTGACCGCCGGAGGAGCCGGGGTACTCCCAGTCGATGTCGATGCCGTCGAAGATGCCGGCGGCCGCGCCCGCACCGCCGAATCCGCCCTCGACCGGCAGGTTGCCCTTGATGTACTGGTCGATGCAGGACGACACGAGCTTCTTGCGGGAGGCGTCGGTCTTGGCCGCGTCGCTGAAGTACTTCGAGTAGGTCCAGCCGCCCAGCGAGATGTTGATCTTCAGGTGGGGGTACTTGGCCTTCAACTGCTTGAACTGGTTGAAAACGCCGACGATCGGCTGGTCCCACTTGTCGGCGACCCCGCTGACGCTGTCGGCCGCGCTGAAGGACTTCTGGTAGTCGGCGTACGAGTCGCCCGCGCCGTCACCGGCATTGGGGTTGTTGTCGTCGCCCGCCGCCTTGTTCGCCTCGAAACAGGTGAGGTTGGTGGGGTGGATGTTGCCGAACGAGTAGTTGATCACGTCCAGCTTGCCGGCGATGCCGCGGGTGTCGAGGTGCTTCGGGTAGAAGGCACTCCCGTACACGCTCCACTGGTCGTAGTACGCGATCTTCACGCCGCCGGCGCTCGCCGTGCTCGCGGAGCCTGCGGCCTGGGCGGTGCCGAGGCCCGCGAAGCCGGCCAGCGCTCCGGCTGCCAGCGCGGCCGTGGCGGCGGCCGCGACGAGGGGTTTACGGATGTGCATGAACTGACTCCGGGGGGTGGGAGGGGGGCATCAGCTTCAGGTGAGAGAAGTGATAGCGATCACCCCGGCCCCCAGTCAATGGTTTGGACCAAAGAAGGACTAGACCACTCGGGCGCCAAAGTGCCTCGTCAGAGACCTGAGGGCATATGCAGAACCGCCCGCCACCCCGGGTGACGAGCGGTTTAAGGCTGCACTAAGCCATGCGCCGGCAAGGTTTCGGCAACAAACCAGCCAAACCCCGTTCTTGTGCGCTCAGGCGGAGTTCGAGTCCTCCGTCGGCATGCCGTACGCATCTGCGATGAGCCCGTACGAGCGCAACCGGGCATCCCCGCCGTGGGCGTTGGCGGTCAGCATCAGCTCGTCCGCGCCCGTCCGCTTCACCAGGTCGTCGAGTCCCTCGCGGACCTCGTCGGGGGTGCCGTGGACGATGTTCGCGAGCCAGCCCTCCACGAACTCCCGCTCCAGCGGCGAGAAGGGGTACGCGGCCGCCTCCTCGGGCGTCGGGACCAGCCCCGGCCGCCCGCCGCGCAGCCGCAGCATCGACAGCGCGCCCGTCAGCACCTGCGCCCGGGCCTCCTCGTCGGTGTCGGCGGCCAGGGCCGCGGCCCCGATCAGGGCGTACGGGGCGTCGAGCACGGCCGAGGGCCGGAAGCTCTGCCGGTACAGGTCCAGCGCGGGAATCGTGCCGGCCGCCGAGAAGTGGTGGGCGTACGCGAAGGGCAGGCCCAGCTCGCCGGCGAGGCGGGCGCTGAAACCGGAGGAGCCGAGCAGCCAGATCGGCGGTCGGCCGGCGGGGCCCTGGACGGGGCCGGGCACGGCGTGCACCCGGGCATAGGGGTGCCCGTCGGGGAAGTCGTCGTCGAGGAAGCGGATCAGCTCCCCCAGCTGCCGGGGGAATCCGTCGGCGGCGTCGTCGGCCCGTCCGGCTCCGCGCAGCGCGGCCGCGGTACGGGGGTCCGTGCCGGGGGCGCGCCCCAGTCCGAGGTCGATCCGGCCCGGCGCGAAGGCCTCCAGGGTGCCGAACTGCTCGGCGACGGCCAGCGGGGCGTGGTTGGGCAGCATGACCCCGCCCGAGCCGAGCCGTATCCGGGAGGTGTGCGCGGCGAGGTGGGCGAGGATCACCGCCGGGGAGGAACTGGCCACTCCGGGCATGGAGTGGTGTTCGGCCACCCAGTGCCGGTGGAACCCCCGGGATTCGGCCAGCCGGGAGATCGCCACGCTGGTGCGCAGCGACGCGTGGGCGGTGCTGCCGGCCCCGACGGTGACGAGGTCCAGCACCGAGAGCGGGACCGGCGCGCTCCCCCGCACGGTTCCCCGGATCGGATCCGCGGTCCCTCCCGTCCCGGCTGCCCTGATTCCCTCGTCCCCGGCGTCACTCATCGTCGCTCCCGTCCCGTGCCGCCCTCGCGGCTTCCTGCATGTCCGTACGAGGAATTCGAACCATCGAGGAGGCCGGGACATTCCCGACGGCCCTCCGGAGCGTTCATGCCGCCGGCATATGCCAAGCGAGTAGATCCAGGCAGAGGGACTTGATTGAGCCATCAATCTCTTCAACAGGCGCTCCACACAAGCCGCTTGATGGCTATCGTGGGGGGAGCAAGCGGTAACAACCTGGTAGGGGGAAACCGTGGCGCTGAAGCCCGAGCCGACCGCGCCGTTCCATTCGGTGCAGTACGCCCTTCGCGTACTCGAAACGATCGCCCGGCACACCGGCGGTGTGACCGACGCGCAGATAGCGCGTGAGACAGGCCTGCCCTCGGTCCACCTGTCCCCGATGCTGCTCATGCTGCGCCGGGAGGGGTACGTGCTCCAGGTCTCCGACGGCGCCTATGCCATAGGGGACTCGCTCGTCCTCCTCGGCTCCGGCGTCGACCGGCAGCAGGCCCTCCAGGACAAGCTCCAGGACACCCTGGACCGACTGCGGGACTCGGTCGGGGCGGCGGTCTACATCAGCCGCTACGTCGACGGCGAGGTCCGCATCACCCAGTTCGCGGACAGTCCGCGCACCCCCAAGGTGCACGAGTGGGTCGACTTCCGCTCGGCGGCGCACGCCAGCGCGGTCGGCAAGTGCCTGCTGACCCAGCTCGACCAGAACGGTCGACGGGACCACCTGTCCCGGCACAAGATCGCCCGGCTGACGTCGAAGACGATCGTGAACGAGAGCGTGCTGTTCTCCAAGCTGGACAGTCAGCCCGCCACCGTGCCCGTGCTGGACCTCCAGGAGTACGCCGTGGGCACCGTCTGCGCGGCGGTGCCGATCACCGCCGGCGCCTCGGTGGGCTGCCTGGCCCTGTCGATGCCGGTCGAGCACGCGCACCGACTGCGGGCCGCGGCGGAGACGCTGAACCGGAAGGCCGCGCCGCTGCTGCTGTCGCTCACGCTCTGACGGGCGACGCACCCCGGAGGCGGCTTCGGGCCCGCGCACCCGGCCCCTGAAACCACTTCGGGCGATTCCCGGTGAACCGGGAACCGCCCGAAGTACAGGTGCGCCGCCAGGGACTCGAACCCCGGACCCGCTGATTAAGAGTCAGCTGCTCTAACCAACTGAGCTAGCGGCGCCTGACAGAGAAAATACTACCCGGTCCCCAGGGGTGCTCAAAACCATTACCCCCTGAGGTGCGCGAGGACCGCGAGGACCCTGCGGTGCGTCTCCTCGGCGGGCGGCAGGTCCAGCTTTCCGAGGATGTTCCCGATGTGTTTGCCCACGGCCGCCTCGGACACCACCAGCTCACGGGCGATGGCCCCGTTGGACCTCCCCTCCGCGACGAGGCCCAGCACCTCCCGCTCGCGCGGGGTGAGCGCGGCCGGCGGATCGCGGCGCCTGGCCAGGAGCCGGCGCACCACCTCGGGGTCCACGACCGTGCCGCCGGCGAAGTAGCCGGCCTCGACGGACTCGGGCAGCCGGGGCAACTCGACGCGGTGTCGACGGGGAGGGCGGACCGCTCGGCGACGTCGTCGAGGGCTCCGCCGAGGCCGTAGTCGGTGAGCAGGACCACGGCGAGCAGCAGCGGGAGGCCGGTGACCGCGGAGCCGGCGAGGTAGCCGGCCGCGCGCCACGGCCGGGCGGACCGGAGGTACCCGTCGCCGGTCGGGGCGCGCCAGGGGATGCGGGTGTCGTCCTCGTGCATGCGGTCACGCGAGGCCCTGGGGTTCGGGTCGGACCATGGGCCCAGGGGGCGGGTCGGGGGTGGGGCCGGCCCTACCCCCGCGGGCGGTCGTGGCGCCCGGTCAGCGGTCCAGGAGGTCGGCCCGGCCCTGGGCCTCGTAGGACGACAGCAGGGCGGCCAGGGACTCCGCGTCCAGGGGCCGGTATCCCGGTTCGCCGGGCGGGGACCACCAGACGGGGTCCGGGCAGCGGAAGCCGGCGCGGCGCAGGGCCACGCGGTGGACCTTGTTCGTCGCCGTCGTCGGCATCTCGGGGACCACCCGGACGTAGCGCGGCGGCATCTTCGTGCCCAGGTCGGGCTGCGCGGCGAGGAAGGCGGCGAACGCCGACGGGGAGAACTCCGTTCCGGGGCGGAGCGCGACGGCCGCCATCACCTGGTCCCCCGCGACCTCGTCCGGGACGGCGTACACGGCCACGGCCGCCGCGTCCTGCCATCGGGCGAGGATGTTCTCGATGACGGCCGCGGCGAGGTTCTCGCTGTCGACCCGCAGTCGGTCGTCGGTGCGGCCCGCGAAGTAGAGGAATCCGGCGGCGTCCCGGAAGAAGAGGTCGCCGGTCCAGTACCAGCCGTCGCGGGTGCGCGCCGCCTCGGCGTCGGGGTTGCGCCAGTACCCCTCGAAGAGGCCGCGACCGCGGTTGACGAGTTCCCCTATGGCCTCCCGGCCGTTGAGGAGGCGCCCCGAGCCGTCGAGCGCGGCGGCCGGGCACTCCTCCCCCGTCTCGGGGTCGACGACCGCGAGGTCGTCCCCGGCGCCGGCCCGGCCCAGCGCTGCCGGCGGGGTGTCGGGGGTGCGGACCACGGAGGCGCCGCCCTCGGTGGCCCCGTAGCCCTCCACCAGCCGGACCCCGAACCGCTCGGCGAAGCGGGCGGCGTCCACCGCGCCGGCCTCGGTGCCGAAGCCGAGCCTCAGGGTGTGCGCGCGGTCGTCGGGGCGGGGCTCGGTGGCCAGGAGGTACTGGATCGCCCGGCCGACGTAGGTGAAGTAGGTGGCCTCGTAGGCCCGTACGTCGTCCAGGAACCGGGAGGCGGAGAAGCGCCGCCGCAGGGCCACGGACGCGCCGCCGGCCAGCGCCGGCAGCCAGTCGGCGATGACCGCGTTGCCGTGGAAGAGCGGCATGCAGACGTAGTGGACGTCGTCGGGGGTGACCGAGAACCGGCGGGCCAGCGCGGTTCCGGCGGCGGCCAGGCGGCCCTGGGTGCAGAGGGCGGCCTTGGGGGCGCCGGTGGAGCCGGACGTGAAGTAGAGGAGCATCCGGGAGGCGGGGGTGGGGCCGCCGGAGAGGACGGCCTCCCCCGGCTTGGCTCCCGCGTAGGGCGCCAGCAGTCGCGCGTACTCCTCGGTGTCGGTCACGAGGATCCGTACGCCCGGCAGGTCGAGGCCGCGCAGCAGTGGCAGGTGGGCGCGCTCGGTGACGAGGATCCGGCAGTCGGTGTGCAGGATGTCGCGGGCCAACTCAGGGCCGCGCCGGGTCGGGTTGATCCCGGCGACGGCGGCCCCGGCGAGGGCCGCCGCGCCGAGCCAGAACGGGAACTCCGGGGTGTTGTCGAGCAGCACTCCCAGGTGCGGTTCGGCCTCCGGCGGCAGGAGGTCGACGAGCAGCGCGGCGCGTGCGGCGGCCTCCTGGGCGGTCCGGTGTCGGCTGAGGACGGCGTGCTCGTGCTTCAGGCCGGGCCGGTGGTCGCCCCATTGGCGCGCGATGAGCTCCGCGACGGTCTCGGGTGTGGTCGTCGTCCGCATGCCGCCGGAGGTTAGCTGACGTTACGTCAGAACTGAACGTCGGAGCAGGAGTAGAAGGCCATCGGGGTGTCGTTGACGGTCCAGACCGCCAGGATCATGTGCCGCCCGGTCTTTCCGCTCGGCATGGTGCCCTGGTGGACGGTGGTCGAGGCGGGTCGGGCGCCGTTGTAGGCGACCGTGAGGAAGGGCTGCGGGTCGAGGGCGGCCCGGGTGAGCGGCCTGGTGGGGTCCCAGCCGTTCTTGGTGACGTAGTACTTGAAGTCGGTGGTGGAGTGGTTGGCGGTGAACTGCCACCGGAAGCCGTAGCTCTGGCCGCTGTTGACGCGGGTGGCGGGCCAGGTCCCGCCGCGCTGGTCGTCGAGTTCGGCGAACTGGGCGTTGCCGGCCGCGCATATCTTCCCGTCGGCCGGTCCGGCGGCCGGGAAGCCCTTGAGGCCTTCGGCGCTCTGCGGTTCCCACTGGATCTGGCCGCAGTTGGAGACGGTCTTGTTGGCACAGAGCTTCTGGCGACTGATGGGGGTGTCGGTGTATCCGTGGCTGCTGGCGGTGGGGGTGCCGAGGAGGGTGGCACCGGCGACGAGACCGAGACCGAGGGCCGTGACGCCGGCTCGTTTGGGCATGCGGAAGGAACGCATGATGCTCCTTGGACGTGGGGGGAGTCTGACGAGAGCGTGCGCACGCGTGGGGATGATTTGCAGGTCTAGACCAAGTCCCAGATTATTGACGAGAGTTGGCCATGTCTATACCAATGGGAAAACGGGTGGTCCGGTCGTTCCCGGCCACCCGTTCTCCCGCGTCGCTCGTCGTCTTCTCCGCGTCGCCGCCGCCTTCTCCCGTGTCCCGGCCGCCGATCGCCGCTACTGGTCGGAGCGGCCGGTGTAGAAGGCCACGGTGAGGTCCTTCACCAGGGCCTTGCGCTCGTAGTCGTCCAGCTCGACGATCCCCCGCGACGTGAGCCGGTGGACCGTGTCGTCGACCGCGTCGACGACCGAGGACAGCACGGCGTCCCGGTGCCGGGCGTCGATCGCCGCGATCCGCCGGCGCCGCATGGCCTCCGCCACCTCCGGGGCGTACTCGATCCGGGTGGGCTGGGCGGAGAAGACCTCCACGCCGACGGCCTCGGTCTCGGCGGCCAGCATGCGGGTCAGCGCGTCACCGACCGCCTCGGCGTCGCGCAGCGTCGGGGCGTCGTCGTGGAAGGCGTCGGCCGGCAGCTGGGACAGCACCCGGGCCATGGCCGACTCGACCTGCTCGGCCAGGTACTCCGTGTGGTCCCCGACGGCGAGGGTGGCCCGGGCGGTGTCCTTGACCTGCCAGACGACCTGCACGACCACCTGGAGGGCGAGGCCCCCCGAGTCCACCGCGGGCATGGGGTCGCTGCGCCAGTGCCGCAGCCGTACGTCCACCCGCCGGCGCAGCAGCAGCGGGCTGACCCAGGTGAGGCCGGTACGCCGGACCGTGCCCCGGTAGCTGCCGAAGAGGGTCAGCACCCAGGCGTGGCCCGCCTTGGCGCGGCCCAGCCCGCCCAGCGCGAGGAGCGTGACGATCCCGAGGAAGGCGAGCGGGGGCCAGTGGGTCGCGCGCAGCCCCTGGTAGGCGCGCGGGGCCGCGCCGAAGCCGGCGGCGAGGGCGTCGGGGACGGCGCCGGCCCGCCAGAGCACCGCCGAGCAACCGGCCAGCGCGAGCCCGCCGACGGCCACGGCGATCCAGCCGGGCAGTACGGGTCCGCGGTGTTCGCGGAGCCGGTCGTCGCCCCGGGGGACACGACGGCCGGCCGCGGGTCGGGGTGCGTGCGCGGCCTGCCCGGACCGCCGCGCGGCCGGGGCCTCGGCCGGAGCCGGGGGTCCTGCCGGCGTCTGCCCGAGGAAGGGCAGGTGCACGGGCACCGCGGTGGCGGAGGCCCCCTGGGCGGGACGGAAACGGGGGAGGTCCCGGGTGTCGTCCTCGTCGGCGTCCGCCATGCCGCGGGCCACGGCCCGGGCGACGAGATCGGCGACGTCGTCCGCCCCGGCGTCGGCCGCGTCCGGTCCGGGGACCGTGCGCACGACGGGCTCGGCGGGCGGCCAGAGCTCGTCCTGCGGACGGCCGGACACGGCCGGGGTCGGGGCGGGGGTGACCGGGGGCCAGGGTTCGAGGGGCGGGCCGGCCGGGGGCCGGGGTTCGACGGCCGGGGCGGAGTGGCGGTCCGTCACGGGTCGGGACGGCGGAGTGTCCGACGGCCGGTCCGTCGCGGGCCGCGTCTGCGGGGCGTCCGACGGGCGGTCCGTCACGGGTCGGGACGGCGGGGCGTCCGACGGGGCGTCCACCTCCGCGCGCGCGGCCGGCACCCCGTCCGGGTGCGCCCGCGCGTCCGGGGCCTCCTCGTCGGGACCCTCCGCCGGGGCGGCGTGGTCGGCCGCGGGCTCGGGCGCGCGGTCCGGCGCGTCGTCCCGGGGCGACTGCGGGTACGGGGGCGCCGACTCCGTGCGGGCGGGCCACGCGGGCGGGGCCGGGGCGTCGGCCGGGTGGCCGTGGGCGTGCGTCGGGTACGCCGTCGGGGCCGCCGGCTCGGGTGCGGCGGCGCGCAGGGGGCGGCGCTCCGGCTCGACGGGGACGGAGCCGCGGTGCTCCGGCACGAGCACCGGCGCCGGCGCGGGCTCCCCCGCGCCCGTGTCCGCCGCCTCGGGCGGACCCGCGTGGGCGAACGCCGGCCGCGCGAACGCCGGGTGCGGCGTCGGGAGCATCGGCTCGGGCACGGCCGCCCGGACGTGCGCGTCGTCGGCCGGCCGGTCGGCGGGGTGCGCCGGGTGAGGGCGGGGCGCCGGGGCGTACACGGGCGACTCGTCGGCGCGGCCGGCGGCGCCGGGCGCGGGGACGGCGGTCACGGCCCGCGGCGCGGCGTCGACCGGCGGGGTCGAGGATCCGGGGTGCGAGGCCCGCGCGGGGCGGGCCGGGGCCGGCAGGTCGCCCGGGTACCGGGACGCCGCGCCGTCGGCCGCCTCTCCCCCGCGCGGTTCCGGCGGGCCGGCCGAGGGCGCCGGCCGCGGGGCGGCGTCGGCGGCCGGGTGCGGTACGTCGAGGACCGGGGCGTGCGTCGCGGCGGCCGGGTGGGGCACGACCGGGGGCGCGGCGGGCTCCGGCGGGTTCTCGGGCGCCCACGCGGGACGGACCGGGGCCGGGGCGGGGGCCGCGATCGGTTCGGCCGGGGCCGCCGCCGCGGGCATCGCCGCGGCCATCGCCGCGGCCGGCGCCGGGGCGGTGGTCCAGCGCCCCGGGCGGGGGGCCTGGGTGGGCGCCGTCGCGCCCGGCCGGATCGCTCCGTCCCCGGCGGCGGGGCCCGGGCAGGCGCCGACGGCGAGGGGCCGGGAACCGTGCGGGACCGGAGGAACGGGGAAGTCGCCCGTCGTGGACGTGGTGCGGGTGGGGTACATCGTTGCCTCCGTCATGCGAACAGCCGGCGCCAGGTTTCCGGGCCCGGGTAGCCGTCGGCCGAGGCACCGCGCCAGCCCTGGGCGCGTTGGAAGGCCTCGACGTTGCGGCGGTCGGCCTCGCTCCAGAGGGCGCCCGGGCCGGACGTGTAGTGCTTGCCGAAGCCCTTCTGCACCAGTCGGCGACCGAGGGCGGTGATGAGCGCGTGGGACCGGCCCGGGCGGAAGAAGGCCTTCCCCGGGTAGGCGGGCACCCCGCCCGGCCCCGCCTGACCGACCGGTGTCGTCGGCTTCGTGGGCGTGGTCGGCTTCGTGGGCGTGGTCGGCGTGGTCGATGCCGCCGGCGGGATGCTCTTGCCCTGCCTCAGGGCCAGCAGCCGCCAGGTGTGGGCGCCGGGAATGCCGTCGGCGTCCGCGCCGGTCCACCCCTGCGCCCGCTGGAACGCCTGGGTGGCCAGCCGGTCCTCGTCGGACCACACCGGGCCGGCGCCGTTGGGGTAGAACCGGGCGCCGCCGCGTTCGATCAGCAACCGGCCGAGCTGGGTCACGTACTCGTTGTTCGCGCCCGGCCCGAACTTCGAGGCACCGGGGAAGGTCGCCGACACCGCCGGCGGGGACCCGGTCGACGGCAGTTCGACGGGCGTCACGGGAGGCGTCGGCGTGCTGCCGGGGACGCCTCCCGTGGTCCCGTTGAAGCGGTAGGGGAGGTACTTCGCGGCGTTGGTCCAGTACCCGTAGGGGGTGGCCTGCCTGCGGGTGTGCGGGCGGGTCTGCTCGTAGGCGACGTAGTGCGTCCGCGTCCCGTCGACCCAGCCGCCGAAGAGGACGACGTGCGAGCCGTTGTTGGGGTCGGCCGGGTTGTGGAAGAGCAGCATGTCGCCCGGCAGCAGCTCCTCCTTCGTGATCCGGGTGGCGAAGGTGTCGAGGCTGCCGGTCCACTCGTTGGTGCCGAGGTTCCAGGCCATCGAGACGTAGCCCGAGCAGTCCTGCCGGTAGCCGTCCGACCAGTACTCGGACATGCTGTAGGGGACCTTGGCGTCCAGCCACAGCTTCGCCCGGTTGATGATCGTCGTCCGGTCGATGCGCCGGACCGCCGACGGGGCGCCGGGCAGGCCGCCGGGCTTGGCGGGCGTGCCCTTCGGCCCGTGCAGCGGCGATCGGCCGCCCTGCGGGGAGCCCGGGTCGGGGCCGTCGAGGCGCACCGGGCCGAGGCCGGGTGCCGCGGCGGAGGCGGCCAGAGCGGCCGAGCCGCCGCCGCCCAGGACCACGCCGGCGGCGGTGGCGAGCACCAGCGCCCGGCGCGCGCCGCGGGCGGCGCGGTGGCCGCCGTCGCGAAGCGGTATGGCCCGCGCCCGGGCGAGGGCGCGACGGCGCTGCGCGCACCCGAGGCAGACGCAGTCGCCCGCGGGCTCGTACTCCTCGAAGACCGGCATGGGCATCTGCGGCATCTGCACATGCATCGGCGGCTGCATCGTCATGCGGTTCCGTCCACTCCCCTGCTCGTCCACTGGTCCGGCGTCCGGGCACGCATCTGGCGGGGCATCAGATGCGGCTCGGCCCAGACATATCGTGCACGACAAACCCCTTAAACATGGGTTAATCGGACAACGCGGGCGCGGCTGGTCACGAGCACCTCCGGAGGTGGGGTAGAGTTTTGCCTGTCACCAAGCGCCGCTAGCTCAGTTGGTTAGAGCAGCTGACTCTTAATCAGCGGGTCCGGGGTTCGAGTCCCTGGCGGCGCACAGACGAGAAGAAACCCCCCGAGGCGAATGCCTCGGGGGGTTTCTTCGTTCGCTCGTCCGGCCCTGCCCACGCAGCCGTTCCGGCCCGTCTACACGGCCGTTCCGGGCCGGGCGCCGACGCCCGTCAGGTAGGCGGAAACCACCACATTGGCCGTGTACTGCTTGGCGGCCTTGTCGTACGTGCCCCCGCACGTCACCAGGCGCAGTTCCGCCCGCCCCTTGATCCGCGGGCCGTACGCCTTGGCCGGGTCGAAGCCGGCGCGCTCGTAGACCTTCACGTCCTCGATCGTGAACTCCGCGACCGAGCCGTCCGCCCGGTGGACCCGGACCTTGCCGCCCGGCTCGGCGGTGCTCAGCCCGAAGAACACCGCGGGCTTGGACTTCGTGTCCACGTGGCCGACCATCAACGCCGGCCCGGCCGCGCCCGGCAGGGTGCCGCCGCTCCACCAGCCCACCGTGCCCGGACTCTCGTACGGCGGCGGCTCGATCGCACCCTGCGCGTCGAGCCTGCGGAAGATCACCGGCGCCTGGATCCCCATGGCGGGCACGTCGACCCGCGCGGGCAGGGCCCCGGCCAGCGGGGCGTGCGCCGCCGGCAGCCCCGGGACCACCACCCCGCCCGCCTGACCGGCGGGCGGGGGCGGGACCCCGGTGATCTCGCGACCCCACAGCCACAAGCCGCACACCAGCACCGACCACGCGGCGACGGTCAGCACGCGGGATCCGCCGGAGCTCCTCGGCTCCCCGGTCACCGGAGGCGGACCGTCACTCGCCGCTGCGGCGACGGCGCAGGGTCAGGGCCCGACCGGCGACGGCCAGCGTCGCGGCGGCGGCCAGGACGGCGCCGATCACCGTGTGCGGCAGGCCCGGACCGTCGGCGTCGTGGCTCTTCTTCGCGGTCACGGTCGCCTGCGCGCCCTCCGCGGCCCGGGCCCGTTCCCGTTCCTTGGCGATCTTCGTGGACGCGGCCAGCTCGGCGGCCATGCCGCCGCCGCCCGCGTGGACGGGCCAGACCGGCGAGTGGTGCGGGTTCGGGCGGTCACGATGGATCTGGATGGAGCCGCGCACCTCCCGGCCCTCGCACTTGACCCGGATCTCGTGCCATCCGGGCTCGGCGTGGTGGGCGATGGTCGCGTCGCCCCACAGGACCTTGCGGTCGTCGCGCCCCGGGGACAGCCTGGCCTCCCAGGCGAACACGGACGACGTGGCGGAGGCCCAGTCGCAGGCGCAGCCGCGGACCTCCAACTTGACCCGGTCCCCCGGTTCGGCGGGATTCGGCCGGACCGAGACGCTGCCGCGGTCCCGATCCCTGTCCCGGTCCCAGTCCTCGGCGACGACGGTGGGCGCGGCCACGGCGGTGAGGGCCGTCAGGGCGACGGCCACCCCGGTGGCACGGAAAGCGATCAGAGCACTGCGCATGGTGAACCTCCTCGAACAGGAGCCTCACGTGCGGCGCGCCGCTCCGCATCCGGAGCGGCGCGCGCTTGGCCCGTACGTGTCAGCCGTACGCCCCATGGGTGTCAGCCGTACGCGTTGAAACGTCGGTGATCCGGTGTCAGACGAGATCGACCAGGTCGGCGATCGAGTCGACCGTCTTCGTCGGGCGGTACGGGAACTTCTCGGTGTCCTCGATCGAGGTGAGACCGGTCAGCACGAGGAAGGTCTGCATGCCCGCCTCCAGCCCGGCCAGGACGTCGGTGTCCATCCGGTCGCCGATCATCGCGCTGCTCTCGGAGTGCGCGCCGATGGCGTTCAGGCCGGTCCGCATCATCAGCGGGTTGGGCTTGCCGGCGAAGTACGGCTGCTTGCCGGTCGCCTTGGTGATCAGCGCGGCGACCGCGCCGGTGGCGGGCAGCGGGCCCTCGGTGGACGGGCCGGTCTCGTCGGGGTTGGTGCAGATGAAGCGGGCGCCGGCGTTGATCAGCCGGACGGCCTTGGTCATCGCCTCGAAGCTGTACGTGCGGGTCTCGCCCAGCACCACGTAGTCCGGCTCGTGGTCCGTGAGGATGTAGCCGATGTCGTGCAGGGCGGTGGTCAGACCGGCCTCGCCGATGACGTACGCCGTGCCGCCCGGGCGCTGGTCGTCGAGGAACTTGGCGGTGGCGAGCGCGGAGGTCCAGATGTTCTCGACGGGCACCTGGAGGCCCATGCGGTTGAGGCGGGCCTGGAGGTCGCGGGGGGTGTAGATGGAGTTGTTGGTCAGCACCAGGAAGGGCTTGCCGGACTCGCGCAGCCGCTTGATGAAGGCATCCGCGCCGGGGATCGGGGTGCCCTCGTGGATGAGGACCCCGTCCATGTCGGTGAGCCAGGATTCGATCGGCTTGCGCTCTGCCACGGGACTGTTCTCCGCTCTGCGGGGCCTCTGACCTCGGGGGGCCCTGGTCTGTACCACCCTATCCGGCGCGGGCCGCGGACGCGGAGGCCGTCCACGGCCCGGACATCGGCCCCCTCGGGCCTTTCGTGGCGGCTCAGCCGAGGGTGACGTCGTCCACGGTCCAGAACCAGTTGTTGGCGCCGCTGTAGCGGAAGCGGACCTGGACGTCGGTGGCTCCGGCGGGCACCGGCAGGCTCAGGTTCTCGGTCTTGGCCATGGCGTCGGCCGTGTGCGTCTTGACCACGGTCGGGGCGCCGCCGTTGTACGAGACCAGGACCTGGGCGGTCTGCCCGGCCTCGTGGCGGTAGTGGGTCCGGTAGGTCAGGGTCCTCGTGGAGCCGCCGGTGACCGGCCACTTGGGGGTGACCAGGGTGGAGTCGAAGGTGCCGGTGTGGCTCTTGTCGTCCCACTCGTCGGAGTCGGCCACGGCGAACACGTCGCGGGAGCGGACGTTCAGCTCGCGCCACTGGTCGCGCTGCGACTGGCTCCAGAACTCGTCGGTGGCGAAGGCCCAGCCGGCCCACTCGGTGACCCCGCCCGCGCCCATCTTCGCGTTGTCCACGGCCCAGCCGGCCGGCGGGGTGTGCGTGAAGCCCTTCACGCCGGCCGGGATGCCCGTCTCGTCCACGCGGGCCTGGAGGTTGGGGCGCAGGGTGTCGAAGGGGTCGTTGTCGGGGGCGTTCAGCGGAACCCCGTCGAGGGCGGGAGCGCTGACGCCGACCTGGGCGAGCGCGGTCGCGGCGACGTCGACGAGCCGTACGTCGTTGCGTACCGAACCGGCCGGGATCCCGGCGCCCTTGGCGATGACGAAGGTGCCGCGCTCCGCGATCGTGGAGCCGCCGTGGCCGCCGCCGTCGGTGTGACCGTGGTCGGTGGTGACCAGGATCTTCCAGTTCTCCCGGTCGCGGGTGGGGCGGCTCTCCACGGCGGTGAGGAGCTTGCCGACGAGGACGTCGACGCGGGCGATCGCGTTCAGGTACTCCTGGCTCGCCGCGCCGGAGGTGTGGCCCGCGTGGTCGACCTCGCCGAGGTAGACGAAGGCGGCGTCCGGGTTCTGGTCGCGCAGTTCGGCGGCGGCCGCGGCGGCGATCTTGGGGTCCTCGCTGCCGTAGCCGTCGCGGTCGCCCTTGAGGGAGAGCCGCTTGTCGACCTTCGAGGAGAAGATCGGGCCGTTCTGGTCGGTGGAGGTGATGGGCTCCCAGTCGGCGGCCGCGTAGGTGTTGAGGGCCGGCTTGGCGTTCTCGACGCGGGTCAGGAAGTCCGGGTGGGCCGTGTAGTTCTTGCCGGTGAAGGAGTTGTCCTTCACGCCGTGCTTGTCGGGCCAGACGCCGGTGGCGATGCTGGACCAGCCGGGGCCGGAGGAGGTGGCGGCCATCGGGTTGGCGTAGAGGGTGCTCTTCGCGGTCAGACCCTGGGCCATCAGGCCGTTGAGGTGGGGCGCGTCGGCGACCTTGACGCGGTCGAGGACCACGCCGTCGAGGCCGATGACGAGCACCTTGTCGGTGGTCGCGGTTTCGGCGGCGCCGGCGGGGTGCGCACCGAGGGCGGTGGCCAGCAGGGTGGCGGCGGTGGCGGCGACCGTCAGGACGCGGCGCGGCGGCAGGGCAGGGGGCACGTTCTCCTCCGGGAGGGATCGTGGGGACGGCGCGGGCGGGCGTGCGACGGGTCCGGACCGAAGGTGCGGGTGATTCGGTCCAGACCCGTTATCTCAACGTCACTCTCCAGGCCTCAGGTGGCCAGGGAGTAACCGGTCAGCTTCCGGTTGCCGACTTCCACGCGTCCACGTGGGCCGTGAGGTTCTTGTCGATGTCCGCCCAGTCGGGTTCGAAGATCTCGACTCCCGTCATCAGTCGGGTGAGTTGGACGGCGTTGGCGTCGGTCGGCTTGACGTCGGTGCGCGCCGGGAAGCCGCCGCCGACCTCGCTGACCAGCTTCTGGGCCTCCTCGCCGAGCAGGAAGTCGAGGAGCTTGCGGCCGTTCTCGGTGTGCGGGGCCTTGTCGACCAGGCCGGCCGCGTACGGCAGGGAGAAGGTGGTGGGCTTGCCGCCCTCCTTGGCGGGGAACCAGATCCCGAGGTTCGGCATGGACTTGGCCTGCGCGAAGTTCATCTGCACGTCGCCGTTGGCGACGAGCAGCTCCCCCTTGTCGGTCTTCGGGGCGAGCTTGCTGGTGGAGGAGGAGGGGCCGACGTTGTTGGACTGGAGCTTCTTCAGGTACTCCATCGCCGGTTCCTTGCCGCCGAAGTCGTGCATCGCCTTGACGAGCACGGCGGTGCCGTCGCCCGCGACACCCGGGGTGGAGTACTGGAGCCGACCCTTGTACTTGGCGTCCAGCAGCTCTTCCCAGGTCTTGGGCGCCTGGGGCAACTCCTTCTTGTTGTAGACGAATCCGAGGTAGTTGTTGACGATCGAGGTCCACTTGCCGTCGGTGGCCTTGTCGCCGCCGTTGACCTTCTCGGACCCGCGGGGCGCGTAGGCCTGGAGGAGGCCCTTGCCGTCGGCCTGTTGGATGAAGGGCGGCAGGGTGACCAGGACGTCGGCCTGGGTGTTGGTCTTCTCGCGGACGGCGCGCTGCACCATCTCGCCCGAGCCGCCCTCGACGTACTTGACCTCGATGCCGGTCTCCTTGGTGAACGCGGCGAAGACCTTGTCGTACCAGCCGTCGCCCTTCTCGCCCTTGAGGCCGTCGGCGCTGTAGACGGTGACGACCTTCTCGTCGACCTTGGAGTCGGCGGAGCCCGCGCCGCAGGCGGTGAGGCCGGCGACGAGGGCGAGGCTGCCGGTGACGGCGGCGGGGGTCCGGAGGGGGATGCGACGACTGTTGCGCTTGCCGGGCATGGGGCTTCCTTACGGGAAAGGGAGTCGGCAGGGGTGGGGCGGTGCGGGGGTGTGGCGGTGCGGGGGGTGTGGCGCGGGCGTGACCGGGTGGGTCAGCGGTAGGACGCCTTGGTGCGGATGCGGGAGACGGCCAGGAGCACCAGCAGGGTGGTGGCCATGAGGACCACCGCGACGGCCGATCCGCCGAAGAGCGAACCCCGGTCGGTGGCGGTGAAGACGCGGACCGGCAGGGGCATCCAGTCCGGCGGGTAGAGCATCATCGTGGCGCTCAACTCGCCCATGGACAGGGCGAAGCAGAGTCCCGCGGCGGCGGTCAGGGAGGGCAGCAGCAGGGGGATCCTGATCCGCCACAGCACCCGGGCGGGGCGTGCCCCCAGGGAGGCCGCCGCCTGTTCGTAGGCGGGGTCGAGGCGCACGATCGCGGCGGAGACCGACTGGTGGGCGAACGCCGTGATGAGGACGGTGTGTGCCAGGACGACGATGGTGCTCGTCCCGTTGAGGAGGAGGGGCGGCCGGCTGAAGGCGACGAGGACGGCGAGGCCCACCACCACCGACGGTACGGCGACCGGCAGCATGAACAGGGCGTCCAGGACGCGCTTCCCGCGCTTCTTCAACCCGGCGCCGGCCAGCGCCGCCCAACTGCCGACGGTGAGGGCGAGCAGGCTCGCGACGAGGGCGGTGACCAGGGACGTGGTGAGGGCCTGGAGGGATTCGCCCCGGACGGCGGAGGCGTAGTTCGCGGTGGTCGGGCCGGAGGGGAAGGCGCCGGACCAGTGGGTGGCGAAGGAGGCGGCCACCACGACGAGCAGGGGCAGCGCGAAGAGGGGGAGGAAGAGGACCCCGAAGAGGCCCCAGGCGGCCCAGCGGCCGGTCCTGCTATGCACCAGCACGCTTGCCCACCACCCGGTAGAGGCCGAACAGGCCGACGGAGATCGCGATGTTGACGACGGCGACGACGCAGGCGGCGGCGTAGTCGGATTCCAGGATCGCCTTGCCGTAGACGAGCATCGGGAGCGTGGTGACGTCCTTGGCTCCGGTGAACAGGACGATCCCGAACTCGTTGAGGCACATGACGAGGACCAGGCTGCCGCCGGCGGCGAGGGCCGGCAGCGCCTCGGGGAGGATCACGCGCCGGACGATCCGGGCGGGCCCGGCGCCGAGCGAGGAGGCCACTTCCAGCTGGGCGGTGTCCAGTTGGGAGAAGGCGGCGAGCAGGGGGCGCATGACGAACGGGGTGAAGTAGGTGATCTCCGCGAGGAGGACCCCCCAGGGCGTGGCCAGGAAGTGGAAGGGTCCGTCCGCGACGCCGAGGACGTCGGTCCAGATCCCGTTGGCCATGCCGACCGTGCCGTAGATGAAGAGGAGGGCGAGGGTGACGAGGAAGGAGGGGAAGGAGAGGAAGACGTCGATGAACCGGGAGACGGCCTTGGCCCCGGGGAAGGGCACGAAGGCGATGACGAGGGCCAGCGCGAAGCCGAGGACGAGACATCCGACGGTGGCGCCGACGGCCAGCCAGACCGTGGTGCCGAGGGCCTCGCGGAAGGCGGTGGAGGCGAAGACGGCGGAGTACGCGTCGAAGGCGCCGCCGCCGTTCTCGGGGGTGAGGGACTGCCGGACGACCAGGGCGAGCGGGTAGAGGAAGACCAGCGCGAGGACGACCACCGGGGGCAGGCTCCACACCCAGCGCGGGACGCCGCGTGCGGCGGGCGCGGATCCGGGGGCGGGGTGCGGGCCCGGGGCGGGTGCGCGGTGCGGCCGGCGGGGGACGGGGGCGCGGCCGGCGACGGCGGGCGCGGCCGAACGCGGGTCCGCGACCTCAGCCATCCGACACCCCCGCCGACAGCAGCACCGCGTCCCGGGGCTCGAAGTGCAGGGTCACCCGGTCGCCCAGCGCCGGGGTCTCGCGCAGTTCGGGCAGGTCCGCCTTGACCCGGTGGCCCGCGATGTCCACGTACAGCCGGTGCGTCGAGCCGCGCCACTGGACCTCGGTGATGGTGCCGTTCAGGGCGTTGGGCCCGGTGCCGAGGCGGAGCAGGTGGGGGCGTACGCACAGGGTGGCGCCGGCGCCGGGCGCGGCCCGGCCCCGGTCCAGTTCCAGGGCGTGCCCCTCGAAGACCGCACCGGTGTCGGCGACGGTCACCGGGAGGAGGTTGGCGTTGCCGACGAAGGAGGCCGTGAACTCGGTGCGGGGCGAGCGGTACAACTGCCTGGGGGTGCCGCAGTCCTGGAGCCGGGCCTTGTCCATGACGGCGATCCGGTCGGCCAGGGTCAGGGCCTCGATCTGGTCGTGCGTGACGTACAGGATCGACACGTCGGGGAGTTCGCGGTGCAGTCGGGCCAGTTCGGCGAGCATCCCGGAGCGCAGTTGGGCGTCCAGCGCGGACAGCGGCTCGTCGAGGAGGAGCACGCCGGGGCGGATGGCGAGCGCGCGGGCGATGGCCACGCGCTGCTGCTGCCCGCCGGAGAGTTCGCGGGGGTGGCGCTTGGCGTAGGCGGCCATCCCGGTCATCTCCAGGGCCTCCGCGACGCGGCCGGGTATCTCGGCCCTGGGCGTCTTGCGCGCCTTGAGTCCGAACGCGACGTTGTCCTCGACGCGCAGGTGCGGGAAGAGCGCGTACTGCTGGACGACCATGCCGATGCCGCGTTTGTGGGGCGGGAGGGCGGTGACGTCCCGGTCCCCGATCGACACCCGGCCCGCGAAGGGCCGTACGAAGCCGGCGACCGCCCGCAGCGCCGTGGTCTTGCCCGATCCCGACGGACCGAGCAGGGCCATGACCTCGCCCTGCTCGACCGTCAGGTCCAGGGAGTCCAGCACGGTGTTGCCGTCGTAGGCGACCGAGACGGACTCGAAGCGGATCCCGCTCACGTGCCGGACTCCGGGGCCAACAGCGCGGGGAGTTCGGCGATGGAGCCGAGGACGTGGGTCGCGCCGTGCTCGTCGAGGGCCCGGCGGTCGTGGGCGCCGGTGAGGACGCCCGCCACGATCCCGGCGCCGGCGCGGCGGCCGCCGAGCATGTCGTACGCCGTGTCGCCGGCGACGACCGTCTCGCGTACGTCGGCCACCGCGCCGGTGCGCAGGAACGCGGCCAGCACCATGTCCGGGTAGGGCCGGCCGCGACCGCCCGCGTCGGCGGGGCACAGGGTGAGGTCGGCGAGGTCGTGCCAGCCGAGGGCGTCCAGGATGGCGTCCTGGGTGACGCGGGCGAAGCCGGTGGTCAGGACGACGGTGCGGCCGTCGCCGCGCAGCTTCTCGATGGTCTCGCGGGCGCCGGGGATCGGGCTGACGAGGCCCCCGTCGACGAGTTCCGCGTACGCCTCCTCGAAGGTCGCGTTGGCCTGTCGGGCGAGGTCCTCGTCGCCGAAGAGCCGGCGGAAGACGGAGATCTTCGACTCGCCCATGGTGTCGCGGACGTACTGGAGCTTCGCGGCGTGGTCGGCGCTGCCGGGCTCGACGCCGAGGTGCTCGGCGGCGCGCCCGAAGGCCTGCTCGACGAGGCCGCCGTCGGCGACGGTGGTGCCGGCCATGTCGAGGACGATCAGCCCGCCGGGGGTGATCGTCCGGTCGGGGGTGGCCGTGTTGCCCGTGGCGCTCGGCCTGCTCGTGGCGCTCGGCTTGCTCGTGGATTCGGTGTTCATGGTGGTTACCAGCCCAGTTCGTTCGCGGTGGTCTCGGCTATGGCGGGCGAGCAGGTCATGCCGCGCCCGCCCGGTCCGGTCACCAGCCAGACGCCGTCGCTCACCTGCTTGCGGTGGACGACGCGGGTGGTGTCGGTGCACTGCGCGTACACGCCCGCCCAGCGGTGCCTGATCTTCGGCAGCGGGCGGCCCAGGAGCGATTCGACGACCCCGGTGAGGTGCTCGTAGGGGTCTTCGAGGGTGTCGAACGCGAAGGGGTGCTCGTACTCGTGGGTGTCGCCGATGGTCAGTCCGCCGTCCCGGCGCTGCACCATCAGGAGCTGCATCCGGTGCTCGGCGGCGATGGGCGCCTGCGCCTGCTCGGCGTTGAGGGCGTCCAGGGCGTCGCTGCGGTAGGCGGGGTAGTAGCGGAAGCTGTCCGCGTCGGCGACCGACGTGGTCAGCGGCTCGCCGAGCGGGGCGGTCTGCATCATCTGCAGCCGGACCCGGCGCACGGGGAGGTCCGGTTCCAGCTCGCGGACCAGGCCGCTCAGCCAGGCTCCGGTGGCGAGGATCACCGCGTCGCCGCGGTGGACGTCGCCGTGGTCGTCGCGGACGGCGCCGGGGCCGACGACCTCGCGGACCTCGCGCCCGGGGAGGAAGGTGTACCGGCCCGTGGCGCGCAGGGCCTCCCGCAGGTGCGGCTGAGCGGTGCGCGGTTCGACGGCCGCGTCCCGTTCGCACCACAGGGCGGCGTCGAACTCGCCGCGCAGCGCCGGGTTGATCTTCCGGGCCGCGGCGGCGGTGACCAGCTCGTAGCCGCGGGCGGCGGCGTCGGGCCGGGCCGCGGCCGCCTCCGCCACGGCGTACTCGCGGGCGCCCCGTACGGGGGTGAGGGAGCCGATGGCGCGGAAGCCCAGGCCGGGCACCTCCGCGCCGATGCGCTCCCAGAGCTCGCGGGCCCGCAGGGCGGTGTCGAGCTCCTCCCCGCCGGCCCGTCCGCTGACCCAGATCTGGCCGAAATTGCGCAGGGACGCGCCCCGGGCCTCGGCCTCCCGCTCGATCTGGACGACCTCGTGGCCGCGTTCGACTGCTTGCCAGGCGTGCATGGTGCCGACCACGCCGCCTCCGACGACTATGACTCTCACGCCGTCCACGGTGGGCGTGGACCGTGTCCCGCGAAGGGCCGGCCGGTGGCGCGACGGTGAACAGCCCCCGACACTTGGACTAGACCCGTTACCATTCTGTGATGACATTTTGCCCCTTTGAGGAGGGTTGTTGGTGGATGGTGCTCCGCTATTCGGGCCGCAGCCTCGTCGTGAAGCTGAACCGGTCACCACGGTAGAGCGAACGCACACGCTCCAGGGGGGCGCCCCCCTGATCGCGCGAGAACCGGTGGATGAGCAGCATCGGAAGGGCGGGCGGAGTGCCGATCAGCAGGGCTTCGCGCGGTGTCGCGAGCACCGTCTCCAGCTTTTCGTCGGCGTCGCCGAACGCGATGCCGAGGCTGTCGTTGAGGTAGCCGTAGAAGGAGGAGTCCGGCTTGAAATCGCTGTCCAACCGGGGTGCCCGGGCGACCCGGATGTACGTGCTCTCCAGGCCCACCCGCTCGTCGTCCGCGAGGAGCACGCGCTCCAGGTGCCAGATCGGCTCGCCGGCCTCGGCGCCGATGCCGCGGCCGAGTTCGGCCGGGCAGGGGAACTGCTCCAGGCCGATCAGGGTGCGGCCGGGGCGGCGGCCCTGACGGCGCACGCCCTCGGTGTAGCTCGCGAGCGAGAGCGGCTGTTCCAGCTTCGGTCCGGCGACGACGGTGCCGCGTCCCGAGCGGCGCAGGCGCCCCTCCAGCAGCAGCTCGCGCAGGGCTTGGCGCACCGTCTCCCGCGACACCTCGTACCGCTCGGCGAGATCACGTTCGGTGGGCAGTGTCCCGCCCTCCCCCAGCTCCTCGACGAGCACGGAGATGCGGGCCTTGACCGCGTAGTACTTGGGGATGCGACCGTGCTCGGGGATCCCCGAGCGCACGGGCAGGCCGGGGCGGTGCGGCTGGTACCGGGTGCGTTCTTCCACCCTGGGACTCTACGTGGGCCAGGTGTACGGCGATCGGCGCGCGGCCCGCGCGCGCAGCCGGCGGGCCCCGAGCAGGAGGCCGCCGCCGGTGGCGAGGGCGACCGCGGAACCGGTGGCGTACGCCCACTCCCCCGGGCCGGTGTGCGCGAGGGCGCCTCCCTCGGCGGAGTCCTCGTCCCCCTCGACGAAGAACCGGTACCCGCCGGCCTCGCCGACCCAGTCCCCGTCGTCGGCCTTGCGCTGGACGAGGGCCGCGTCGGCGACCACCTCGCCGAGCGGGGCGTCGGGCGCGAAGGCCAGCTGCACCTTGACGGTGAGGGAGCCCCCGGCGCCGACGGAGAACCCGGAGAAGGCGTCCCCGCCGTCGAAGACGGCGATGATCTCGTCGCGGTCGGTGTGTTCCAGGGTGACGGGGTGGGGGCCGCCGGGGGCGTCGAACTCCATCCGGAGATCGGCGGGGCGCAGGGCCCGCGCCTTGTCGGTGAAGACGATCACGGGGTGGATGGCGGTGCACCGGTCGCCGGTGGTGTTGGTCAGGTCCAGGTACCAGGACTGCGCGCCGCCGCCGGTCCGGTAGACGGCCGGACCGCCGCGGATCCGGGCCCCGATGGGGAAGGCGGTGCTCTTTCCGTCCCCGCAGGTGGCCTCCACCCGGGAGGGCAGCGCGGGCGCGGGGCGCGCTCCGCCTCCGGTGCCGACGTCGGCGGCGGCGCCGGGTGCGAGGGCGACGAGGAGGGCGACCCCGAGGCAGGTCGAGAGCACGGCGGGGCGTACGGCCGGGATGACGGACGGGAGCAGGGCGGGAGACACGGCGCGGAGGGCAAGGGCTTTGCGCATTCGCATGGAAGACCTTCGCAGCTCGCCGGACGGGGACGATGATCGGACCAGGCGACAATCACCCCGGCCCTGCTCGCACCTTTCCACGCGCGCGAGACCCCGAGCCGACTGCCGCGCCCGGTCCGTCCCGGTTTACCCCCGATCAGCCCACGAGGTCAACCCTCGCCCCGGCGACCCCGGCCGAGCATCGCGCCGCCACTCTCGACGGCACTCCCCGACGGCGCCCACCGACCCAGGCCCCGCCCGAAGAACACCCCCAGCACCAGCTCCGCCGCGCCCTCCGCGACACCGCCCGCCGCCACCGCGACGACCGGCGCGGGGAGCGCCTTCCGCCCGGCCAGCGCGGCCCGCACCCCCGCCAGGAACACCTCCGGCGCGGCCTCCACCACCCGCCCGCCCAGCAGGACCCGCTCCACGTCCAGCAGCGCCACCACGTTCGCGGCGCCCTCGCCCAGGATCCGCGCCGCCTCGACGAGGTCGCCCCGGTCCACCGCGCCCAGGCAGAGCGCCTCCACGCACCCGCGGCCCCCGCACCGGCAGCGCGGCCCGTCCAGTTCCAGCACCTGGTGGCCGAACTCGCCGGCCGCCGAGCGCGCCCCCCGGTACACCTCGCCGGCCAGCCGCAGTCCCGCGCCCAGACCGGTCCCGACGTGCAGGTACACGGCGCCGCCCGGGTCGGCGCCGGCCACCGCCACCCCGGCGTTGGTGTCCTTGTCCACGACCACCGGCAGGTCCGGCCCCAGCCGCTGCGCCAGGGCCGACCGCAGCGCGAACCCCTCCCATGCGGGGAACCCCGTCACCGGGCCGAACACCCCGGTGCGCCAGTCGAGCGGACCCGGGGCGGCGACCCCCACGCCGAGCAGCGGCGGCGCCCCCGCGTCACCGGAGAGGCGACCGATCACGCGCGCCGTCTCCGCCACCGCCGCCCCGGGCCCGGCCCCGAAGTCGACGGGGCCGCGGAAGCGCTCGACGACGCCGCCCGCGAGGTCGACCCGTACGGCGCGCAGCTCGTCGCGGTCCAGGTGCACCCCGATGGCGTGCCGGGCCTCGGGGACCAGCCGCAGCAGGGTGCGCGGCTTGCCGCCGGTCGACGCGCCGCGCCCGGCCTCCGCGACCAGGCCGTCCGCGACCAGCCGCACCGTGATCTTGCTGACGGCCTGGGGGGTGAGGCCGGTGCGGGCGGCGAGTTCGGTGCGTCCGAGTCCGGCCGGTCCGGTCCCGCGCAACAGGTCCAGCAGCAGCGCCTCGTTGTGGCCGCGCAATGCCGGCAGGTTGGCGCCGCCCCGGCTTCCCTCGTTGCCCTCATTGGGCTGATTGCCCCGGTTCACCCTGCCGACTCTCCTTGCACTTAGGCAACACTGTTGCCAAAGTATGCCCATGAACGCCACCTCCCCGCTCCGCGTCGGCCTCATCGGCTACGGACTCGCCGGTTCCGTTTTCCATGCTCCGCTGGTGTCCGCCACCGAGGGACTCGCCCTCGACACGGTCGTCACCTCCGACCCGGACCGTCAGGCCCAGGCCCGCGAGGCCCACCCGGGCATCCGGATCGCGGAGTCCCCCGACGCGCTCTGGTCCGACGGCGACGGCGTCCCGCCCGTCGACCTGGTCGTGATCGCCGCCCCCAACAAGACGCACGTCCCGCTCGCCACGGCCGCCCTCACCGCCGGCGTGCCGGTGGTCGTGGACAAGCCGCTCGCCGCGACCGCGGCCGAGGCCCGCGAACTCGCCGCCCTCTCCGACAGGACCGGCACCTTCCTGTCCGTCTTCCAGAACCGCCGCTGGGACAACGACTTCCTCACCGTGCGCCGGCTCATCGCGGACGGGGAACTCGGCGAGGTCCAGCGCTTCGAGTCCCGGTTCGAGCGGTGGCGCCCGCAGCTCAAGGGCGGCTGGCGGGAGTCCGGCAGGCCCGAGGAGCTCGGCGGCCTGCTGTACGACCTCGGCAGCCACGTGGTCGACCAGGCGCTGGTGCTGTTCGGTCCGGCCGTGCGCGTCTACGCGGAGGCCGACGTGCGCCGCCCGGGCGCGGAGGCGGACGACGACACGTTCATCGCGATCACCCACGCGGGCGGGGTCCGCTCCCACCTGTACGTCAGCGCCACCACCGCGCAGTATGGGCCCCGGTTCCGGGTCCTCGGCTCCCGCGCCGGCTACGTGAAGTACGGCCTCGACCCGCAGGAGGCCGCGCTGCGCGAGGGCCTGCGGCCGAGCACGGCCGAGGGCGTGCTGTGGGGCGAGGAGGAACCGCACCTGTGGGGCCGGCTGGGCTCCGGCGAGTCCCCGCTGACCGGCAGCGGCATCCCGGTGCCGACCGAGCACGGCGACTACCCGGCCTACTACGCGGCGGTCGAGGCGGCCCTGCGCACGGGCGGCCCCGCCCCCGTCACCGCCCGGGAGGCGGCCGACTGCCTGGCCGTCCTGGAGGCGGCCCGCCGGTCGTCGGACGAGGGCGTGACGGTGTCCCTGGAACAGTGACGGGCCGGTGTCGGCGAAGGGGCGGGCCGCCCGACCGGCGACCCGCCCCTCCCCGTGCCCCCGACCGGTCGGCCGGGCCCTTCCGAAGAGCGGCCTACGCGCCCTTGAACTCCTGGCGCTGCCGGCCGAGGCCCTCGATCTCCAGCTCCACGACGTCGCCCGCCCGCAGGTACGGCTTCGGTTCCGGCTGCCCCATGGCCACGCCGGCCGGCGTGCCGGTGACGATGACGTCGCCCGGGTACAGCGTCATGAAGCGGCTCAGGTACCGCACGACCTCGCCGACCGGGAAGATCTGGTCGGCCGTGTTGCCGTCCTGCCGCAGGACGCCGTTGACCCACAGCCGCACGTCCAACCGCTGCGGGTCGGCGACCTCGTCGGCCGTCACCAGCCAGGGGCCGAGCGGGGTGAAGGTCTCGCAGTTCTTGCCCTTGTCCCAGGTGCCGCCGCGCTCGATCTGGAACTCGCGCTCGGAGACGTCGTTCACCAGCGTGTACCCGGCGACGTGGGCCAGGCCCTCCTCGGCGGAGTCCAGGTAGCGGGCGGTGGCGCCGATGACGACGCCGAGTTCCGCCTCCCAGTCGGTCTTCACGCTGCCGCGCGGGATCAGCACCGTGTCGTCCGGGCCGACCACGGTGTCCGCGGCCTTGAGGAACAGGATCGGCTCGGCCGGGGGTTCCGCGCCGACCTCGGTCGCGTGGGCGAAGTAGTTCAGGCCGATGCCCACGATCTTGCCGATGCGGCCGATCGGCGACCCGACGCGCAGCCCTTCGGCGTCGAGCACCGGCAGTTCCCCGGACGCCGCCGCTGCCCGTACCCGCGACAGCACGGAGTCGTCGGCGAGCAGGGCGCCGTCCACATCCGTGATCAGGCCGGACAGGTCCCGCAGGGTTCCGTCCTGGTCGAGCAGCGCGGGGCGCTCCGACCCGACCGGTCCGACACGCAGCAGCTTCATGGGCATTCTCCCGTGGTCGTGGGTGGTCGGCCCATGGGCGTGCACGGGCCGGCCGATGGGTTGCGGCCATCGGAGGATTGGTCGATCCTCCAAGATGGATGACCGATCCGCAAGACCCTGTTCACAGACTGGAAGGCTGCGCTCCGTCGCCCTGCCGCTCCTCGCGGTGCTGGAGCCAGGCGCGTTCGGCGACGGTCCACGCGGTGGTGGTCAGCAGGTACAGCCCGGCGGCCAGCGGCACCACGGCGGCGGTGATCAGCGTCCCGAAGGACAGCAGGGGCAGTACGCCGCCCAGCTTGCGCATCATCGCCTGCTGCTCGGCCGTGACCTGCGGGAGTGCGTTCGCGGCGGCCGCCGCACTCCCCCGGGCACCGGACTTCGCCGCGGCACCCTTCGTCGCGGCACCCTTCGCGGCGACCCGCTTCGCCGCGGCCCCCTTGGCCGCGCCGACGGGCAGGGCGACCGGGACCGGCGGCGCGGCCGCGGCGGCGCGCCGTCCGCGCACCGCGCTCCAGGCGGCCACCGCCGCGATCGCCGCGAACAGCCCGAGGAACACCAGCCCCGGCGCCCCGAACACACCGCCCTCGCCGAGGGCGTCGGTCCACCGGTCCCCGAGCGGCGCGGCGAACAGCCGGTGGCCCAGCAGTTCGTTGGCCGCCCCGCTCACCTTCGCCGAGGAGAAGGCCTGGTACATCACGAAGAACACCGGCAGTTGCAGCAGCATCGGCAGGCACCCGGCCATCGGGGTCGCGCCCCGGAAGGCGGCCCGACTGAGCGGGTGCAGGGCGAGCCGTACGAGCACGGTGAACAGCACGATCGCGGCGGCGGTCGCGGACTCGGCCAGTACCGGCTCCAGAAGCCGGCCCAGCTGGGCAACAAGGTGAGTGAAAACGGACACGCGGGCCCTCCGAAGGGTCTCGTCGAACGTCGAAAGAGGTGCATTTCGGCGTGACGACCCGCGAGGGGCACAGCAGTGATCAGTGGTGGGACAAGGCGATCTGCGCGCCCCTACGCGGCCGTCGGGACGAGGCGGCCGGGTGCCCTGGGCCGCGACCGGCCGGAGGCGTCGGGATCGCGCTGCGGCAGGAACGCCGTCCGGTGCTCGCGATCGCGGATGGCGGTGCGTATGCGGTGGGGCGGCACGGGCCGCACGAGGCTGGCGGCCAGGGCCGCGGCGCCCACGGCGACGGCGGCGGCGAGTGCGACCACCGCGGCGGCCAGGCCGTTCTCCCCGAGCAGGAGCCCGAGGAACCCGCCGAGCAGCAGCAGGGTCATCACCAGCTGCGATCCCCGGGAGAACACCACGGAAGACAGGAGGGCGGAGAGGCGCGCGCCGAAGCGACCGGTGGAACGACCGACGGGTCGTCCGGTCATGGGACCGCCTCCTCTCACGAACTCGCGTACGAGACCTGCTGCTCGCCCCGATGATAACCGCCCGCACCGACAACGGTCCCGGCCGCCGACCACCGGATCTCCACCGGCACCGGAGCGGCCCCGAAGGCACCGGAGCGAGTACCGGCACCGGCACCGGCACCGGAGCGAGAACCGGCACCGACCCCGGGGGGCGCGCCGCTCGTCCGCTCAGCGCCTCAGGGTCCCCCACACCACCAGCCGGTACCGGGACGTGTACTCGGGCGTGCAGGTCGTCAACGTGATGTAGGCGCCCGGCTCGGTGTAGCCCTGATCGGGTCGGACCACGCTGCGGGGCACGGGCGCGATCACCCCGGTGTCCCGCTCGGTGGTCTGCGCGAGGGCCTTCCCCACGACGTACGTGTACCGCTCGCCCCGCACGTCGACGATCAGCTCGTCCCCGGCGCGCAGCCGGTTGATGTACCGGAAGGGTTCCCCATGGGTGTTGCGGTGCCCGGCCAGCGCGAAGTTCCCCCGCGCGCCGGGCGCGGCCGTACCGGGGTAGTGCCCGGCGTACCCCTTGTCCAGGACGGCCCGCTTGTCGATCCCCTGCGCCACAGGCACCACGACGCCCAGGCGCGGGATGCGCAGGATCGCGTACGAACCCTCGCGCGCCGGCGGCTCGACTCCGCGGCCGGCCGCGGCGGACCCGCCGGAACCGGTGCCCGGACCGGTGCCCGGACTCCCTTCCACGCCCGACCCGGGCTCGTCCCGCGACTGCGGCGCGGATTCCGGGACGCCCTCGGGGGCCGGCGTCGCCCCCTCGCCCGGGGGCGGGTCGGGGGCGGGGGCGACGCCGGCCGGCTTCTCGGCCCAGGACCGCTCCAGGGCGTGGACCTCGTCCCGCGCGGCGGCCAGGGCCTGCCGGTTCGTCCACCACACCTGGTGCACCACCAGCAACAACACCACCACGCCGGCCGTGACGATCAGCTCGGCGGCCGCCCACAGCGCCCCCGCGAGACCGGCCCGGCGCGCCCGCCGGCCGCTCCCCTGCACCACCACAGGTATGTGATCCCGCACGGGCGGCACCCTAAGTCCTCCCCCGTCAACTGACCATGGCCAGTACGGTGTGAACCATGCGCCCCGACACGCCTGCCGAGCACATCGCCGAAGCCGAGCGCCTCATCCGCACGGCGACCCGCTACCCCGAGGACCAGGAGCCCTTGCTCCTCCAGGCCGCGGCCCACCTCGAACTGGCCGACGCACGCGACCGGGCGAGCACGCTCTACGACCAACTCCTCGCCGGCGAACCGGCCAACCCGCACCTCGTGAAGGCCCTCCAGGCCGCGAACCTGTGGGAGTACGGTCACGAGGCCGAGGCTCGCGCCCTCATCCAGGGCATCCGTGCCGCCGCTCCGGTCGATCCGGCCCCCTGGGAGGTCATCGCCGAAGCCCTGGAGGCCCACGACGAGTTGACCGCCTCGGAGGAGTGCTTCACCGAAGCCGCGAACCTCCTCATTCCGGACAGCACCCCCCTGACCCGGGCCACCACCGCCCTCATCACCGGCCGGCACCGGGTCCGCCGTCTCCTCGGGCTTCCGCACGACGACTGGGACATGGTCGCCGACACCCGCCACATCGGGCCGATCCCGCTGGACGAGCTCCACGACCCCAAGCGCATCTGGGCCCTGGGCTCCGACGACCCGGCGGAGCTCCGCGCCGAGATCGCCCGCCTGCGCGCCGAGCTGGGCGACCGGCGGGCCGCCCTGTCCCGCCCCTTCCCGGTGGCCATCCTGCACTGGCCGCAGCGGGAACTGGCCGAGCTCCTCACCAGCTACCCGACCCTCTCCGCCGAGTACCCCTCGCACGAGGCCCACCTGCGGGACGTCGAGACCTCCCTGCGCGCCCTGGCCGCCTCGGGAACCACCAATCTCGGGATCGTCACCGCGAGCGTGCCCGCGTTCGAGGCCTTCGCGGCCTCGGAGAAGACCTCCCCGGCCTCCCCGAGCCTGCTCGTGGAGTTCGCGACCACCCTCGCCGCCCGCGGCAAGGCCACCCCGTGGCCCCCGTCGCCGGCGGACTCCTGCTGGTGCGCCTCGGGCAAGCCGTACGCGGAGTGCCACGGCGAATAGGCCCCCGGGCGGGGCTCGCCCGACGGGCCTTCGAGGCGATGCCCCGCGACTACACTTGCCCCCCATGACCAGAAAGCAGCCCCAGCCGTCCCGGCCTGGCCAGATCCGGGTCATGGACCTCTTCGCCGGGGCGGGCGGCTTTTCTGCTGGTTTCTCCCATTACACCCCTCGTTCGGGCGTGAACCCCTTCACCTCGGTGGCGGCCGTCGAGTTCGACCCCGCGGCCGCGTCCACGTACGCGGCCAACTTCGGCGGGGCGCACGTCTACCCGGGCGACATCGCGGGCTTCGACCCCACCCCGTTCAAGGGCGAGGTCGACGTGATCATGGGGGGGCCGCCCTGCCAGGGCTTCTCCGGACTGGGCAAGCAGAACCCGGACGACCCCCGCAACGAGTTGTGGCAGGAGTACGTCCGGGTCGTGGCCCGGGTCCACCCCAAGGTCTTCGTGATCGAGAACGTCGACCGGTTCCTGAAGTCCCCGCAGTTCGAGGACCTGCGGACGGCCTCGCAGACCCCGGGCCACCCGCTCTACGACTACACCGTGATGCCCGCGCTGTTGAACGCAGCCGACTACGGGGTGCCCCAGGCCCGCCGGCGCGTGATCGTCATCTGCACGCGCAAGGACCTCGGAGAGGTGCTCACGCACCCCGAACCGACGCACGCGAAGCACGGCCACACGGGCGAGGTCGACACCGACGCGGCCGACACGCCCCCCGGTCCCGGCTCCGGCTCGAAGCGTCAGGCGCCCCTGTTCGACACCCGGCCCACGCTGCCGCGCTGGGAGCCGGTCTCCACGGTCTTCGAGCGGTCGGCGAAGCGGCCCCTCCTCGACCGGATGCCGGATCCGCGCGGCGGCGAGCCCGCCCTCGTGGACGGCGTACAGGGCCACCACCTCACCACGGACCTGCACTTCGGCCGCAGCCCGGAAGACCTCTCGCGCGCGAGGTACAAGGCGATCCCCGAGAACGGCAACCGCAAGGACCTCCGGGGCGTGCACTACCGCGTCGACCGGTCGGGGAACATCCGCCTGTCCACCGAGGGGCCGGACTACAAGCGCCTCAAGGGGCCAGAGTTCTACCTCTCCACGGAGAGCTGGGACAACCACAACTCGGGTTCCGGGGACGTGATGGGACGCCTGCGGGCGCACACCCCGTCGGTCACCATCCGCACCGAGTTCTACAAGCCCGAGAAGGGCCGGTACCTCCACCCCACCGCGGACCGGCCCATCACCCACTACGAGGCCGCCCTCATCCAGGGCTTCCCCGAGGACTTCAAGTGGTACGGGACGAAGATCCAGATCGCCCGTCAGATCGGCAACGCCGTGCCCGTCGGCCTCGGCACGGCGCTGGCCGGGGCCATCCACACCTTCCTCGCCCGCCACATGTGACCTGAGGTCACCCGGCCGGCGACCCGCCGTCCTCGGCAGGGACCCCTCCGGCGGCGGCAGGAGCGTCACCGGCGGCGGAAGATCCCTCACCGGCAGCGGTCCGGGCATCGCAGACGGCCGTACGGGCGACCGCGGCGCGGGCGGCGGTACGAGCGGCGGAGCGGGCGGCGCGTTCCGCCCTCCGGCGCGCCACCACCTCGGCGACCCGGACCGCCGACTCGGCCGGCGGCTCGTGTTCCCACACCCGGACGGCCAGCCAGCCCGCCTCCGCGAGCCGCGCGTCGGTGTCCCGGTCCCGGGCCCGGTTGCCCTCGATCTTCGCCCGCCAGAACTCCGCGTTGCGCCGGGGCCAGGTCGCGTGCTCCGGGCAGCCGTGCCAGAAGCAGCCGTCGACGAAGACCGCGACCCGTGCCGGACCGAAGACGATGTCGGCCTCCCTGCGCACCCCCTTCACGGGGCGGCCGTGGACGCGGAACCGCAGCCCCGAGGCGTGCAGGGTCTTCCGCAGGGCCACCTCGATCTTGGTGTCCTTGCTCTTCTGCCGGCTCATGCGAGCGCGGACGTCGGGAGTGCTCTCCAGGGCTTCCACCCCTTCATTGTGGTGCCACGGGCAGCTCCAACTGGACGTGGCCCCGGGCCACGACCGTCGGTCGCGTCGGGCAGGGTCCGCCGCCGAGCGCGAGCAGGACGCGCAGGGCCGCCAGGACCTCCGCCGGGGTGTCGCGCACCATCGACGGGGTCGCGCTGACCACCAGGACGCCGTGGGCCTCCAGGCGCAGTCGGCGCCGGAGGGTGGCGTGCCAGGCGTCGCGGGTGAAGTGGTACTCGACCGAGTCGATCTCCAGGGCCACGCCCTCGTCGGGCCAGTAGGCGTCCGGGGAGGCCAGGAAGGCACCTTCGGGGGTGTGGAGGCGGGCGTTCCACAGGGGGGTGGGGAGGTCGGCGGCGGCCAGGGCCTCGCGGGCCCGTGCCTCGGCGACCGAGCGGACGCCCACCAGGAGTTCCGACGCGGCCGCCCGGACGGCCGGGCGGGCCAGCAGGCGGGCGGAGCGGAGTTCGGCGTGCAGGTCCTGCGGGTGGCACCAGCCGGCCTGGACGACCTGGGCCAGGACGGAGCGGATGAGGTCGGGGTCCGTGGCGCGGGCCGCGAAGTCGGCGGCGGCGCGCACCGGGCGGGTGCCGGGAACGCCGTGCACGGCGATGGTGCGCGGCCACCGGGTGGTGGCGAGCGGCCGTACCCCGCCGGTGGCGGCGACCCGGCGCGGGGCGCGGATCAGGACGTCGGCGGGGGTGTCCGGGGCGTCGCGGACACCGAGCAGGGCGAGGGCGGCGCCGCCGGTGAGGGCGGCCGTGTCTCCCGTGAGTGGGTCGGCGGTGGGCTCGGCGGCGTACATCACGGCGGCGAGGGCGCGTTGCCGTCGGTCCGGGGGGCCGGTCTGGAGCAGGTGGACGCGGGGCAGCAGCCGCTGCCAGGGGCCGCCCGGCCGGCTCCGGGAGGTGATCGTCCCGGCGGGGACGCCGGCGGCGAGGAGCTGCCGGCGGGTGGCCAGGTCGTACCGGTACCGGGTGGGCCGGGACGCGCCGGCGCCATCGGTCGCGCGGCTCGGCGGGGTCGCGCGGCTCGAACGGCTCGGCGGGGTCGCGCGGCTCGAACGGCTCGGTGGGGTCGGGTGGATCCGCTTCGTGGTGGTCATGGCGCGGACCTGCCCGGTGGCGGTGCGGCCTACCCCCGGGCCGGGCCGGGATCAGCGATTCGGGTGGTCCGGGGCCAGGAAGACGACGACGCCGGTCTCGGTGCCGGGGAGCGCGGTGACCTCGTGCCAGCCCAGGCGCCGGTACGTCGCCACGGTGTCGTGGGCGAGCCGGGAGGTCAGCAGCCAGGCGCGCCGGTCGGGGGCGTCGGCGGTGATCTCGGTGAGCAGGTCGCGGCCGGTGCCGCGACCGCGCGCGTGGGGGCGTACGGCGAGTTCGTCTATCTCCAGCGCGCCGGTGAGGAGTTCCTTGACCCGGGCCGGTCCGAGCTGCGCGGCGACCTGGGCGTACGCGCGGTTCTTGGGGAAGGTGTTCGGGGTGAGCCAGCCGGTGGCGAAGCCGTCGATGCCGGTCGCGGACTGGGCGAGGGCGGTACGGAAACCACGGCGCCGGGCGTCGGCCGGGAGACGGGCCGCGAACAGGCGAATGGTTTCTTCATCCTCGTTCCACGGTGGGGCGGAGAAGACGTCGGCGTAGGCGTCGACCAGTTCGTCCGCGAGGTCGAGGACGGCCTGTCCGTAGCAGATCACGATGTCCGGGCTCCTGATGTCGAGGGTGGGGCGGTGGGGTGGCGGGTCCCCGCGGGCACGGGGGCCCGGGGGCCGTGGTGGGGAATCTCCCGTTTGTCTTGGGAGAGCGAATTTATGCGCTTCGGGTTGCCGGGACGGGCATCACGCGGATCAGGAGAGTGTGCGACAAATCCCCTCCCCGGTCTCCGTGTCGGGAAACCGGACGGCGCGTTGTCCAGCCGTGGACAGACTGATGCGAGCGGCCGGCGGATGCGCCCTGGCCTTCCTCCTCGTGCTCGGGTGCGTGGCGTTGCTGCCGCCTTCGGTGCAGGCCGCGGTACCGGACTCGGTGATCGGCGGGATCGCGATGGTGTGCGGGGCGCTGGGCGCCCGTCGGATGGCCAGGCGCTCGCGTTAGCCTCGTCGGACAACCGTACGCATGGTTCCCCGGTCTGCCGGACCGCCGGACTGCCGGACCGTGCGGGTCGACTACGTCAGAACGCGCAGAGGGAGTGGGACACATGGAGCGGGTACCGACCTCGTTGGTGGCGGCGGCCGGGCTGGTGGGCGGCTACGCCGTGGCCCGGTGGACCGGGAAGCGCCCCCTGGGCGGGGTCGTCCTCGGCGCCGCCGGGATCGCCGCCGGTCGTGGCTGGCACCGCCGGGTCGGCGCGCCCGCCGCGGCCGGACTCGGGGCGCTGTACGTGGCCGGCTTCGCGGGCTCCCACCCCCTCGCCAAGAAGGTCGGCGCCTGGCCGGCCGTCTTCGGCGCGGCGGGCGTGGTCGCGGCCGCCGCCTGGGTCGTGGCCGACCGGGACTGAGCCGCCCCCGCGGGGCCCCGCCGGGGCGCGGGGCCCTCGCCCCGGCCCCGGGTCCGGCCCGGGCTCCGGCCCCGGCTCGGGCTCGGGCCCCGGCAAGGTCCGCGAGGGACGGTCTACGCTCCGAAGGCCTTGGACGCCGAGTAGATGAGCAGCCCCGCCAACGCGCCCACGACCGTGCCGTTGATCCGGATGAACTGGAGGTCGCGGCCGATGTGCGCCTCGATCTTCCGCGAGGTGTGCTCCGCGTCCCATCCCGCCACCGTGTCGGTGATCAACGAGGTGACCTCCGTCCGGTAGGTGGTGACCACGTACACCAGCGCGCCCTCGATCCAGCCCTCCAGCTTGGCCTGGAGCCGGCCGTCCGTGGCCAGGCGTGCGCCCAGGGACATCAGCGAGGACCGCACCCGCAGGCGCAGTTCGCTCTGCTCGTCCTCGGCCGCCGAGAGGATCATCGACCGGATCGCGGTCCAGGCCGAGGCGATCACCTCCTGCACCTCGCCCCGGGACAGGACGTCGTTCTTGAGCCGCTCGACCCGTGCCCGGGTGTCGGTGTCCGATTGCAGGTCGACCGCGAAGTCCTTCAGGAACCGGTCCACGGCGCCCCGTGCCGGGTGCTCGGGCATGTCCCGCATCTCGGTGACGAAGCGCAGCAGTTCCTTGTACACGCGGTCGCCGATCTTGCGGTCGACGAACCGGGGGGTCCAGCCGGGGGCACCGCCCTGTACCGCGTCCATGACCGAGTCCCCGTGCAGTACGAGCCAGTCGTGCGCCTTGACGCAGATCAGGTCGACGCCGCGGTGGTGCCCGCCGTCCGCGACGACCCGCTCCAGCATCTTGCCGATGCCGGGCGCGATCTCGGCGCTCTCGGCCCGTCTGGTGATCGCCTCGCCGACGACGGCCTGGACGTCGGCGTCGCGCAGCACGGTCAGGGCCCCGCGCAGCGCGGTGGCCAACTCCGCCGTGACCCGGTCGGCGTGGGCGGGCTCCGCCAGCCAGGATCCGAGCCGGCCGCCGATCCCGAGCGCGCCGAGGCGGGCCCGCACCACTTCCGCGGAGAGGAAGTTCTCGCCGACGAACTCCCCGAGGGAGACGCCGAGCTGGTCCTTCTTCGTCGGGATGATCGCGGTGTGCGGGATGGGCAGGCCCAGCGGTCGCCGGAACAGCGCGGTGACCGCGAACCAGTCGGCGAGCGCGCCGACCATGCCCGCCTCGGCCGCCGCCGCCACGTACCCGGCCCAGGCGCCCGCGCCCCTGTGCTCCGCCCATGTGGCGAGCACGTAGACCACCGCCACCAGGATCAGCAGGCCGGTGGCGGTGGTCTTCATGCGGCGCACGCCGCGCCGGCGCTCCTCGTCCGCGGCGTTGAACACGAACCCGCCCCGGGCGGGTGGTGCGGCCGGGGCCGCGACCCCGGCCCGCGCCCTGTCGCGGTTGTCCACGTCTTCCACGTGCTCCTGCCTTCCCCCGGTGGCCGGTTTTGTCTGCATAGCATCCGACTCCCGGGAGGTCCGAGGAGTTCCCGGCGCGCCGTACCGATCCCCCCGAGGGAGGACCGTCGGCGATCCGGGTGAACGCCCCCGACCGGAGACAGGGACGGCCTGGGCCGTCTAGAGCTCCTTGCGGGGCCGCCCGCCGCGCGCCGGCTTGGGCGTCTTCGGCGGCTTGACCTTGACCTCGACGCCGCCCCAGAAGGCGAAGCCGTTCACGACCACCCGCGGAGCCCCCGGTTCCGCCCGCTCGGAGCTCGGGCGCTGATCGAAGGCGCCCATCACCCCGATGCCCCGAACGTCCACCTCCACGCCCGGCGGCACGATGATCTGGATCCCGCCCATGACGGCGACGCAGGTGATCACCACCTCGCGCTGGGCGAAGTTCGCCTCCCGCAGGTCCAGCTCGCCGCCGCCCCAGAACGCCACCGCGTTGAAGTGGGCGGGCACCGTCCAGTGCCCCTTGCGCTGGAACCCCGACATCACGGCGACGGCCGTGGCGGAGGTGCCCGCGCCGCCGATCCGCGCGGGCCACGCGACACTGGAGCCCGCGGGCGCGGGCTGCCCGGTCGCCAGGGGGGCCGCGGCTCCCGGCACGGCGGGAAGGTCGCGCGTCAGGGGTTCCAACTCGCCGTAGGTACGGGACGTGTACGCCGCCTCCAGCCTCTCCTCGAACTCCTCCATGTCCAGCCGGCCCTCGGCGACGGCGTCCCGCAGACGCTCCACCACCCGGTCCCGGTCGGCATCGGACGCCCTCAGCTCCGGCAACGGCCTCTCCGACCGATCGTCACTCATGTGGCCCAGCCTATGCAGTGATCCCGGCGAGTTGTATGGCCCGAGGGGCCCGCCCCACCCGGGCTTTACCCCGAGTTCACCCCCGTCCCGCGTACATCCGTGCGATCACGTCCTCGATGTCGGGCTCGCGCACCGACAGGTCCACCAGCGGGTACTGCGCCGCCACCGCCGCCACGAGCGGCGCCGCCGACGCCTGCGCGGGGAACGCCAGCCACTGCCGGGGCCCGTCCACCCGCACCACCCGCGCCCCGACCACCTCGATCGGCGGGACCTCCCGCTCCAGGTCCACCACCAGCGTCCGCTCGCCCGCCCCGCCGGCCACCGACGTGTGCAACCCGCCCAGCGGGCCGTCGTACATCAACCGCCCGTGGTCGATGACCATCACCCGTTCGCAGAGCTGCTCGATGTCCTGGAGGTCGTGCGTGGTCAGCAGGATGGTCGTGCCCAGCTCCTCGTTCAGCTGCCGCAGGAACCCGCGCACCTTGGCCTTGCTCACCACGTCGAGCCCGATCGTCGGCTCGTCCAGGTACAGCACGTCCGGATCGTGCAGCAGCGCCGCCGCGATGTCCCCGCGCATCCGCTGCCCCAACGACAGCTGGCGCACCGGTACGTCGAGCAGCTCGGCCAGGTCCAACCGGTCCACGCAGCGTTCCAGGTTCTCCTTGAACCGCGCCGCCGGGATCCGGTACATCCGCCGCATCAGCCCGTAGGAGTCCTTCAGCGGCAGGTCCCACCAGAGCGTGGTGCGCTGTCCGAACACCACGCCGATCCGGTGTGCGAGCCGCATCCGCTCCCGGGCCGGGTCGATGCCGGCCACGCGGAGCCGGCCGGCGCTCGGCGTGAGGATCCCCGTCAGCATCTTGATCGTGGTGGACTTCCCGGCGCCGTTCGGCCCGATGTAGCCGACCACCTCGCCCCGCGCGACCTCGAAGCTGATCCCGTCCACGGCCCTGACCTGGCGTTTCTCCCGGCGCATCAGGCTCACGCGGCGCCGTACGTCGAAGACCTTCTCGACCCCGTCCAGCGAGATCAACGTGTCTCTTGCCATCCCTGCCTCAACTCCCCGTGCTGCGGTACGAACGAACTCCCGCGCGCCACGCCAGCGACGCGGGCAGGAACACCACGAAGGCCACCAGGGGGCTCAGGTAGGCCACCCATCCCGGCAGGCCCAGCGGGTCGGGCCGCCCCAGCACGTGCAGTGCGGGCAGCCAGTTGACGAAGGCCAGCGGCACGATGAAGGTCACCCCGCGCAGCAGGTCCTTCGCGAAGACGGTCGGCGGGTACTGGAGCATCGTGCAGCCGCCGTACGTGAAGGAGTTCTGCACCTCCGCCGCGTCGCCCGCGACGAACTGGAACGCCGCCCCGGCCACCATCACGGCCCCGAAGATCGCCGCCCCGGCCGTGATCATCACCGGCACCAGCAGCACCTTCCCGGGCGTCCACGCGACCTGGGGGCCCAGGGTCCAGAGCGCCCAGGTCAGCACCCCCAGCCCCTGCGCGATCCGACCCACCCGCCGCAACGCGAACCGGTCCGCCGCCACCTGCGCGAGCACCGGCACCGGCCGCACCAGCATCGTGTCGAGCGAGCCGTCCCGGATCCGGACGCCGATCCGGTCGGTGTTGCCCAGCAGCAGGTCGGCCAGGCCCAGGGAGGCCGAGCAGGACCCGTAGAGCAGGGCGATCTCGGGCAGCGTGAAGCCGCCCAGCTCGTCCACGTGCGAGAACATGATGAAGATCGTCACGAAGTCGAGCAGGGTGATCGCCGCGTTCCCGAAGGTGGACAGCAGGAACGAGGTCCGGTACGTCATCGTCGAGCGGATCCACATCGCCGCGATCAGCCCGTAGCCCCGCAGCCCCTCGCGCACCCGACCGCGTCGCGGGAGGTCCGGCAGCCCGACCGGCGGGCGCTCCAGCGTCACCTCAGCCACCCTGGACCACCACCTTGCGCGTCGCCGCCGACTGGACGAGCCGCCCCAGCCCCAACAGGACGGCCGCCCAGAACGCCTGGAACCCCAGGGCCTCTGCGGCGTCCCCGGCCCCGGAGTGCTTGCCCATCAGCACGTCCATCGGCACTTGGAGCATCGCCGCCCAGGGCAGGGCGCGGACGAGCTCCCCGAAGGCGCCGGGGAAGACGGTCAGCGGCAACAGCATCCCCGAGCAGAAGATCGACACGACGGTCGCCATCAGGTTGATCCCGGCCCCGTCCATCAGCCAGAACGCGGCCAGCCCGAGCAGGTAGCGCACCCCGAAGCCGACCACCAGTCCGAGCGTCACGGACACCAGGAAGAGTGCCCAGCGCAACGGGTCGGTGGGCAGCGCCAGCCGGAACGCGAGTGCGCCGGCCACGATCGGCAGGACCCCGCGCCCCAGCAGTTGGAAGGCGGCCCGGCCCAGGTCGGAGGCGAGCCACCACATCTGGAGGTCCGCCGGGCGGTACAGGTCCACGGCGATGTCCCCCGTGCGGACCCGCTCCTGGATCTCCTCCTGGAACCCGCCCCCGATGAGCGCGCCGGCCGCCAGCAGCGACTGGCTGACCCAGACGAAGGTGAGGGCCTCGGCCTGGTCGTACCCGCCGAGGCCGGGGCGCTCGTCCCAGAGCGCCATGTACGTGTACGCGACGATGAAACCGAACACGGTGTTGGTGAACACACCGGCGGCGGTCGCCGTCCCGTAGGTGGCGTAGCGCCGGAATCCGCCGGCCGCGACGGCCGTGTAGAGAGCAGCTCTCTGACGCACCGTATCCCTCCGTTTCCCACGTCGTTCCTGTGTCGGCCAAAGCGCGCGAGCTTAGTGCGGAGGGGCGATCCACGCGACCGTTTTATGCCCGTCCGGCGCGGAATCAGTGGCCATCAGGTAGACACCATGAGGGACAGATGTGGACATTTGGCACGGCGGCCGCGAGGAGCCCAGGAGATGAGCGACCAGTCACCACCCCCGGGCTGGACTCCTCGCGACCCGGACTCCCCCGACGAACCGCACCCGACCCCGACCGGCGGACGTGGGCCCGGGGGCACGCCCCGGGACGAGAGCGGCGGCGCGCACACCGCCGGGACCACCGGCCCGAGGCCCGGCAAGGCCGGGCGCCGGCGGACCGGTTGGCGCCGGATCCTCCCCACCTGGCGCATGCTGCTGGGCGGCGTCCTGCTGATCGCCCTGCTGATCGGCGGCGCCCTGGTCGCCGGCTACCTGCTGGTCGACATCCCGCCCGCCAACGCCGCCGCCACCGCCCAGTCCAACGTCTACCTCTACGCCGACGGCTCACCGCTCGCCCGTGACGGCGAGGTCGACCGGGTCAACGTCCCGCTCTCCCAGGTCCCGCTCACCGTCCAGGAGGCCGTACTGGCCGCCGAGGACCGGGACTTCCACTCCGAACGGGCGGTGGACCCCAAGGCGATGCTCCGCGCCGCCTGGAACACGCTCACCGGCAAGGGCAAGCAGTCCGGCTCGACCATCACCCAGCAGTACGTCAAGAACTACTACCTGGGTCAGGAACAGACGGTGAAGCGGAAGGCCAAGGAGTTCTTCATCGCGATCAAACTCGGCCGCGAGAAGTCGAAGGACTACATCCTGGAGGGCTATCTGAACTCCAGTTACTTCGGCCGCAACGCCTACGGCATCCAGGCCGCCGCCCAGGCCTACTACGGCAAGGACGTCGGCACGCTCGGCACCGCCGAGGGCGCCTACCTCGCCACCCTCCTCAACTCCCCCAGCGCCTTCGACGTCGTCGCCCACCCGCAGAGCCGCGACCGCGCCGTCGCCCGCTGGAACTACGTCCTCGACGGCATGGTGAAGAAGAAGTGGATGACCCCGGCCGAACGGGCGGCGGCCCGGTTCCCCGAACCGGGCCGACTCCGCCCGGCGGCAGGGCTCTCCGGACAGCGCGGCTACCTCGTCGAGGCCGTCAAGGACTACATCGTCGATCGCGGGATCCTCGACGACAAGACCCTCGCCGAGGGGGGCTACCGGATCGCCACGACCATCGACAAGCGCCGCCAGAACGCCTTCGTCGCCGCCGTCGACACCGAGCTGGTCTCCAAACTCGACCCGAAGAAGCGCGAGGCCGACCGCGTCGTGCGGGCCGGCGGAGTCTCCATCGACCCCGCCACCGGCAAGGTCGTCGCCATGTACGGCGGCATCGACTACACCCGGCAGTACGTGAACAACGCGACCCGGCACGACTACCAGGTGGCCTCGACCTTCAAGCCGTTCGTGTTCGCCGCCGCCGTCGAGAACGACTCCCGCACCCAGGACGGCCGTCTCATCACCCCGAACACCCTCTACAACGGCGACAACAAGCGCCGGGTCGTCGGCACCCGGCTGGTCTACGCGCCCGAGAACGAGGGCCAGTTGTCGTACGGGGAGATCACCGTGAACACCGCCACCGACCTCTCCGTCAACACCGTCTTCGCCCAGATGGTCGTCGACGTCGGCACCGACAAGGTCAAGAAGACCGCCGTCGCCCTCGGCATCCCCGCGAACACCCCGAACTGGGATCCCGGCCCGGCCATGGCGCTCGGCACCATCCAGGCCAGCGTCCTCGACATGACCCAGGCCTACGCGACGCTCGCCGACCACGGCCGCCGCACCCCGTACACCTTCCTGGAGAAGATCAGCAAGGGCGACCACACCGTCCGCCTCCCCGACCGCGCCCCGCAGCAGGCCGTCAGCCGCGAATCGGCGGACACCACCACCTCGATGCTGGTCAGCGTGGTGGACAACGGCACCGGCACGGCCGCGCTCGCCGCCGGCCGGCCGGCGGCCGGCAAAACCGGCACCGCCGAACTGGACCGGGCCGCCTGGTTCGCCGCGTACACCCCGGACCTGGTCACGGTGGTGTCGATGATGGGCCAGGACCCCGACACGGGCAGGCTGGAGTCCCTGTACGGGGCGCTCGGCGAGAACCGCATCGGCGGCGGCGGGTACCCGGCGCGCATCTGGGCGGCGTACACCAAGACGGCCCTGGAGACCACGGACCCCGTCGACTTCGACCTCGAACTCCAGGAGGGCGCGGCGCAACCCCCGGAGCCGCCCGTCGAGCCGAGCCGGCCGCAGCGGCCGGGCAGCCGGACCCCCGTGGCACCCGTACCGCCGAGCCGGCCCGCCCGGCCGACCGACGGCCGGGACCAGGGCGGCCGGGACCAGGGACGGACGCAGGGACAGGGGCAGAACGAGGGCCAGGGCCGCGACCAGGGGCAGACCAACGGCGGCCGGAACACGGGCGGCGACACCAACGGCGGGCAGAGCACCGGGGGCGACACCCAGGGCGGCCAGACCAACGGCGGCCAGAACACCGCGGGCCAGACCACCGGGGGCGACACCGGCGGTGGCCAGACCCAGGGCGGCCAGAGCGCCGGGGGCGACAGCCAGGGCGACCAGAGCCCGGGCCAGAGCCCCGGCGGGCCCCTCCGGGGTCGCCGTCCCCCGGCGGATTACCTGGAGTGACGCGCGCCGGCGCGGCGCGCACCACGGGGCGGCACCCGGTCAGTGACCCGAGGTCGCCTTCAGGCCCACGACGGCGACCAGCAGCAGGCAGATGAAGAAGATCCGGGCGGCGGTGACGGGCTCACCCAGCACCGCCATGCCCAGCACCGCCGCGCCGGCCGCGCCGATGCCCACCCAGACGCCGTAGGCCGTGCCGATCGGCAGGGTCTTGGCGGCGTAGGACAGCAGCACCATGCTGGCGACGATCCCGGCGCCGGTGAACACGCTGGGCCAGAGCCGGGTGAATCCCTCGGTGAACTTCATGCCGATCGACCAGCCGACTTCGAGCAGACCGGCGACGATGAGCAGAACCCAGGCCATGACAGGCACCTCCGGAACGAGAGCGAACGGGGTGCGTCGTCTTGTCGTACAGCCAAGGCCACCCGGTACGGCGCGTCTCGTCGGGGTTCCTCCCCACCGTAGCAAAGGACGACGAAAAGGGCCGGTGACCTCGGCCACCAGCCCTTCGCCCCGCTTGCCGGCGCGCCTACAGGTACAGCCCGGTGGAGTCCTCGGACCCCGCGAGCCGCTCCGCGGCCACCGCGTGCAGGTCCCGCTCGCGCATCAGCACGTACGTCGCCCCGCGCACCTCGACCTCGGCCCGGTCCTCGGGGTCGTACAACACCCGGTCGCCGGGCTCCACGCCGCGCACGTTCTGTCCGACCGCGACGACCTCGGCCCAGGCGAGCCGCTTGCCCACCGCGGCCGTCGCCGGGATCAGGATGCCGCCGCCCGAGCGCCGCTCGCCCTCGGGGGAGTCGGATCGCACGAGCACGCGATCGTGCAGCATGCGGATGGGCAGCTTGTCGTGGGTGGTGGTGTCGTCGCTCACGCCCCGAACCTACCCGCCCGTGCGCCCGGTGTACGCCGGCGGGCCATCAGCGCTTGCGGCGCACGGCCAGCACCACCAGACCGACGACACCGACCGCGAACAGCGCGACCGGCACGATCCGTTCGAGGCGCGGCGCCCCGTCGTCGTGCCGCAGGCCGTCCTTCACGTCCGTCACCAGACGGTTGGCGGCGACGACGGCACGCCCGGCGGTGTGGTCGACGACGCCGACCACCCGGGCCTTGGCGTCCCCGACGATCGTCTTGGGGTGCACGCGCACACCGATCTCGTCGAGCGTCTCGGCCAGCTGCTCCCGGCGGCGGACGATGTCCGCCTCGATCTGTGCGGGGGTCCTGGCTTCCTGTGCGGGGGTCCTGGCTTCCGGCACCGCGCTGCCTCCGTCGTCGTGGTCGGTCGTGAAGGGGGCGTAGCCCACCATGAACAGTCTGTCAGCTTAGTCTCGGACCGTACCGATCCCCTCCCGAGGAGACTCCTGACATGAGCGAGCGACTTGAGCCGGGCGACACCGCCCCCGCCTTCACCCTGCCCGACGCGGACGGCAACGAGGTCTCGCTTGCCTCCCACAAGGGCCGCAAGGTCATCGTGTACTTCTATCCGGCCGCCCTGACCCCGGGCTGCACCAAGCAGGCGTGCGACTTCACGGACAATCTGGCCGCACTGGCCCAGGCGGGTTACGACGTCATCGGCGTCTCCCCCGACAAGCCGGAGAAGCTGGCGAAGTTCCGCGAGCAGGAGAACCTGAAGGTGACCCTGGTCGGCGACCCGTCGAAGGAGGTCCTGGCGGCGTACGGGGCCTTCGGCGAGAAGAAGCTGTACGGCAAGACGGTCACCGGGGTCATCCGCTCGACGGTGGTCGTGGACGAGGACGGCAAGGTCGAGCGGGCCTTCTACAACGTCAAGGCCACCGGCCACGTGGCCAAGATCATCAAGGATCTGGGCATCTGATCCGGCTCCGGGGGCCCGCGTCCGCGGCGCCCCAACTGCCGGGCGACCTACGGCACATGGTGCCGGGGAGGCCGTCGCCGTGCGATCGGCCGGTCCTGTCGGCCCGGGCCGCCGGCTGCCCGCTATCATGGCAGGCGGCCGGCGGCGGTGGCGCAACGGCGACGCAGCAGACTTAGGATCTGTGGCCCGTGAAACGGCTTGAGGGTTCGAATCCCTTCCGCCGCACCCATGAGGGCCTGTGCATCGCATGCGATCCACAGGCCCTTCGTGCTACCCGAGCAGTTCGCGGATCACCGGGACCAGCGCCCGGAAGGCCTGACCCCGGTGGGAGATGGCGTTCTTCTCCGCCGCGGTGAGTTCCGCGCAGGTACGGGTGTCGCCCGAGGGCTCGAGGATCGGGTCGTAGCCGAAGCCGCCGGCGCCGGCCGGGGTGTGGCGCAGGGTGCCCAGGAGCCGGCCTTCGACGACGCGTTCGGTGCCGTCCGGGAGGGCGAGGGCGGCGGCGCAGGCGAAGTGGGCGCCGCGGTGCTCGTCGGCGATGTCCCCGATCTGGGCCAGGAGCAGGTCCAGGTTGGCCTGGTCGTCGCCGTGGGTGCCGGCCCAGCGGGCGGAGAAGATGCCGGGGGCGCCGTTCAGGACGTCCACGCAGAGGCCGGAGTCGTCGGCCACGGCCGGCAGGCCGGTGGCTCGGGCGAGGGCGTGCGCCTTGAGCAGGGCGTTCTCGGCGAAGGTGACGCCGGTTTCCTTGACGTCGGGGATCTCCGGGTACGCGTCCGCGCCGACCAGCTCGTGCGGCAGGCCGGCGTCGGACAGGATGGCGTGGAGTTCGGAGATCTTGCCCGCGTTGCGGGTGGCGAGGATCAGGCGCGGCGAGGTCGTCATGCGCCGATTATCCCGCGCCGCCCGCCGGCGCCCGGCGACGGGTCAGCCGGGGGTGCAGACCTTGGAGATCTCCGAGGCGGCGTCGGCGACCGGCTGGATGTCGGGGTTGACGTTGCCGCCCTCGATGGAGGTGCGGACGTTCTTCACGGCGGCGGTCATCGAGTCGATGGCCTTGCCCAGGTCGGCGTTGTCGGTCTGGTCGCCGATCTTCTTCAGGTTGGCGTCGATGGTGTTGAGCGCGTTCTGCGCGTCCTGCGGGCTGTTGCCGGCCTGCGAGACCGCCTGCTGGAGGTCGTTGGCGCTGTCCGCGATGGCCACGGCCGTGTTGGCACAGTCCATCGCGGTGGAGATGGCGTCGCAGGAGGTGAGCGCCGGGACGGCGAGGGCGGCCGCGATGGCGACGGCGGCTATGCGGTGCTTCGGCTTGGGCGTGAGCTTCATGCGGGTCCCCCCGGAAGTCGTGGATGCCCGGGTCCACGGGGCGCGGATACCCGGATGCGCGGGTACGTGGACGGGCGCACGGTGGTGACACCGTGCGCCCGTACCCGCGTATCCGCGTAGACGCCGGGCGACGCCCGGCGGTTGCCGTCAGGGGCTCTGGAGCTCCAGGGCGCCGAGCTGGAGGGCCCGGAGGTCGGCGCAGCCGCCGGCGGCGAGGTCGAGCAGGGCGTTGAGTTCCTTGCGGTCGAAGGGCTCGCCCTCGGCGGTGCCCTGGACCTCGACGAAGCGGCCGTCGCCGGTGCAGACGACGTTCATGTCGGTCTCGGCGCGCACGTCCTCCTCGTAGCAGAGGTCGAGGAGGGGTTCGCCGTCGACGATGCCGACGCTGACGGCGGCCACGGTGCCGACCAGGGGCTTGCGGCCTGCCTTGATCAGCTTCTTCTTCTGGCCCCAGGCGACGGCGTCGGCGAGGGCGACGTAGGCGCCGGTGATGGCGGCGGTGCGGGTGCCGCCGTCGGCCTGGAGGACGTCGCAGTCGAGGACGATCGTGTTCTCGCCGAGGGCCTTGTAGTCGATGACGGCGCGCAGCGAGCGGCCGATCAGGCGGGAGATCTCGTGGGTGCGGCCGCCGATCTTGCCGCGGACGGACTCGCGGTCGCCGCGGGTGTTCGTGGAGCGGGGCAGCATCGAGTACTCGGAGGTGACCCAGCCTTCGCCGCTTCCCTTGCGCCAGCGCGGGACGCCTTCGGTGAAGGAGGCGGTGCAGAAGACCTTGGTGTCGCCGAAGGAGATGAGGACGGAGCCCTCTGCGTGCTTGCTCCATCCGCGTTCGATGGTGACCGGGCGGAGCTGTTCGGGCGTGCGGCCGTCGATGCGAGACATGGTGGCGAGCCTAGTCGGTGCGGGGGTACGAGAAGACCCCGTCCGGGTCGGTCCGGTACGGGGTCCTGATCGTGCGGGCGCGGGGTGCGCGCGCGGGTGTGCCGAGCGGGTGGGCTCAGCTCACATCATGTCTTCGATGTCGGCGGCGATCGGGTCGGCGTCGGTGCCGATGACGACCTGGATCGCGGTGCCCATCTTGACGACGCCGTGGGCGCCGGCGGCCTTCAGCGCGACCTCGTCGACCAGGCCCGGGTCCTTGACCTCGGTGCGCAGGCGGGTGATGCAGCCCTCGACCTCTTCGATGTTGTCGATGCCGCCGAGCCCGGCGACGATCTTCTCAGCCTTGGTGGCCATGTGTTTCTCCCTGAGTGTTACGAAGAACGAGTCTCGGCGGCCGGATGCCTGACTGCCCATCCGGGAGATCCGCTTCGTCACGGTAACTCACGGTTGGCCCATCTACACGAGCGCGTGCCCGGCATCTGCCGAATGATGACGATCAACATCAACCTGCCCTCCGGGCGGGGAAATGCCGTCGCATCACAAGTGGTCTACACCAGTGTGCCGCACGTGGCGCGACTGCCAAAACGGGCCGGTCAGGGAGGACGCCGATGAGCACGAGCAGCGCTGCGGCAGCACCGCGACAGCAGCGGTGGAACGGCCTGTTCCAAGGGCTGCAGAAGATGGGGCGGAGCCTCCAGCTGCCCATCGCCGTGCTGCCCGCCGCGGGCATCCTCAACCGGCTCGGCCAGCCCGACGTCTTCGGCGCGGAGGGCCTCGGCTGGAACGACGTGGCCAGGGTGATGGCGAGCGCGGGCGGCTCCCTGCTCAACGCCGACCTGGGCCTCCCCCTCCTCTTCTGCATCGGCGTCGCGATCGGCATGGCCAAGAAGGCCGACGGCTCGACCGCGCTGGCCTCGGTCGTGGGCTTCCTCGTCTACCGGAGCGTGCTGCGCGCCTTCCCCCAGCCCTGCCCGGAGGGGACCCGCGACATCGGGGGCGGCTGCCTGGGGGCCGACGGCGCGTTCGCCGAGTACACCTTCCAGAACCCCGGGGTCTTCGGCGGCATCGTGATGGGCCTGCTGTCGGCCTGGTTCTGGCAGCGCTACCACCGGGTGAAGCTGGTCGACTGGTTGGGCTTCTTCAACGGCCGGCGGCTGGTCCCGATCATCATGGCGTTCGTCGCGATCGGGTTCGCCGTCATCTGCCTGTGGATCTGGCCGCCGATCGGTGACGCGCTGGAGAGCTTCTCCGACTGGCTGGTGGGGCTGAGCTCGTGGGGCGCGGGCATCTTCGGCGTCGCGAACCGCGCGCTGCTGGTGATCGGCCTGCACCAGTTCCTGAACGTGCCGGTGTGGTTCCAGTTCGGCAGCTACACCAAGCCGGACGGACAGGTGGTCCACGGCGACATCGCCATGTTCCTGGCGGGCGACCCGAACGCCGGACAGTTCCTCTCCGGCTTCTTCCCGATCATGATGTTCGCGCTCCCGGCGGCGGCGCTCGCCATCACGCACTGCGCGAAGCCGGCCCGCCGCAAGGAGGTCGGCGGCCTGATGCTGTCGGTGGCCCTGACGTCCTTCGTCACCGGCATCACCGAGCCGCTGGAGTACTCGTTCCTGTTCGTGGCGCCGCTGCTCTACGTGATCCACGCGCTGCTGACGGGTGTCTCGATGGCGGTGACGTGGGCGTTCGGCGTCCACGACGGCTTCAGCTTCTCGGCCGGCCTGATCGACTACGTCATCAACTGGGGGCTCGCCACGAAGCCCTGGCTGATCATCCCGATCGGCCTGGGATTCGCGGCCGTCTACTACGCGGTCTTCCGCTTCGCGATCACGAAGTTCGACATCCCGACGCCGGGTCGGGAGACGGACGAGGAGATCGAGGCGATGGAGGCGGACAACACCAAGGCGTAGCGGCGGGCCCCGACCGCACGGAACCCGCGCGGGCGGTCACGGGCCGGACGGCGCCGGCCGGTGGCACGACCTCGCCAAAACAGTGGATATAGTCGCAGGACGGGCTCAAGTCCCGGACGTCAAGGCCCTCGGACCCTCAGGTTTCCGGGGGCTTTTGCCACGTGTGCCCCCATGTGGTCCGGGCCACGAAAATGACGGGTTCCTTACGTAGACCTCACCGTGCTACAACTGGTCTACACCACTAAGTGGTGTAGACCATGAGGGCTTGTCCGGCCCCGGGTCCCCCCTTTCTGAGACGCCGCCAAGCCCCCGTTTCCATGTCCCCGGGCGGCGCCTTGCCCACTGGAGGAAGACCATGTCCACAGCCACCGCTGCGGAAACGAAGAAGGGCGCTGGCGTGATGGCCGTCATGCAGCGCATCGGCCGGAGCCTCATGCTCCCCGTCGCGGTGCTGCCGGCAGGCGCACTCCTGCTCCGCCTGGGCGCGGACGACATGCTCGGCGACAAGGACGTCTTCCCGACGTTCATCCTCAAGATCGCCGGCTACATGGCCGCCGGTGGTGGCGCGATCCTCGACAACATGGCGCTGCTGTTCGCCGTGGGCATCGCGATCGGCTTCGCGAAGAAGTCGGACGGCTCGACCGCCCTCGCCGCGGTCACCGGCTACCTGGTCTTCCAGAAGGTGCTCGCCACCTTCACCGACGGCAACCTGCCGAAGGTCGCCAAGGTCGTCGGCGGCAAGATCGTCAACGTCGACGCCCCGGTCAACGCCGGCGTGCTCGGCGGTGTCGTGATGGGTGTCATCACCGCGCTGCTCTACCAGAAGTTCTACCGGACCAAGCTGCCGGACTGGGCGGGCTTCTTCGGCGGCCGCCGCCTCGTCCCGATCCTCTCCGCCCTCGCGGGTCTGGTCACCGGCATCGTCTTCGGCCTCATCTGGCCGGTCCTCGGCACGGGTCTGCACAACTTCGGTGAGTGGCTGACCGGTTCCGGCGCCGTCGGCGCGGGCATCTTCGGTGTCGCCAACCGTGCGCTCATCCCGATCGGCATGCACCACCTGCTGAACTCCTTCCCGTGGTTCCAGGCCGGTTCCTTCGACACCGCCAACGGTGCCGTCCACGGTGACATCGCCCGCTTCCTCGCCGGTGACCCGAGCGCCGGACAGTTCATGACCGGCTTCTTCCCGATCATGATGTTCGCCCTCCCGGCCGCCTGTCTCGCGATCGTCCACTGTGCCCGTCCCGAGCGCCGCAAGGTCGTCGGCGGCATGATGCTCTCCCTCGCGCTCACCGCGTTCGTCACCGGTGTGACCGAGCCCATCGAGTTCACCTTCATGTTCATCGCCCCGGTGCTGTACGCGATCCACGCGGTCCTGACCGGTGTCTCGCTGGCCCTCACCTGGGCCCTGGGCATGCGGGACGGCTTCGGCTTCTCCGCCGGCGCGGTCGACTTCCTGCTGAACCTGGGCATCGCGAACAACCCGTGGGGCCTGGTCGCCGTCGGCCTCTGCTTCGCGGTCCTGTACTACTTCGTCTTCCGCTTCGCGATCACCAAGTTCAACCTTCCGACGCCGGGCCGCGAGTCCGACGAGGAGCTCGCCGAGCTGCAGAAGGCCGAGGCCAAGTAGGCCCCGCGCCACCCCGTACGACGAAGCCCCCGCGCTCCCGGAAGGGAGGGCGGGGGCTTCGTCGTACGGGGTGGGCGCGAGACGACGCCGGTGCGTCAGACCTCGTAGACGGCGCCCGGGTGCGCGAGGTCGACCCGGCCGTCGTAGACCGCGCGGGCGTCGGCGAGGTTCTGCTCGGCGTCCGTCCACGGCGGCACGTGGGTCAGGACGAGCCGGCCGACCTTGCCGCCGCGCGCGTACTCGCCGGCCTCGCGGCCGTTGAGGTGGAGGTCCGGGATGTCCTCCTTGCCGTGCGTGAAGGAGGCCTCGCACAGGAAGAGGTCGGCGCCCTCGGCCAACAGGCCCAGCTCGGCGCAGGTCCCGGTGTCCCCGGAGTAGGTGAGGGAGCGGCCCTCGTGCTCGACGCGGATGGCGTAGGAGTCGACGGGGTGGCAGACCTTCTCGGTGCGGACCTGGAACGGGCCGATCTCGAAGCTGCCGGACTTCAGGGTGCGGAAGTCGAAGACCTCGCTCATCGAGTTCGCGTCGGGCACGTCCTCGTACGCCGTGGTGAGCCGCTGTTCGGTGCCCTCGGGTCCGTAGACGGGGATCGTCCCGCAGCGACCGCCCTCGTGCCGGTAGTAGCGGGCGACGAAGTACGCGCACATGTCGATGCAGTGGTCGGCGTGCAGGTGGCTCAGGAAGATCGCGTCGAGGTCGTAGAGACCGCAGTGGCGCTGGAGGGCTCCGAGGGAACCGTTGCCCATGTCGAGGAGCAGCCGGAAGCCGTCGGCCTCGACGAGGTAGCTCGAACAGGCCGATTCCGCGGACGGGAACGACCCCGAGCAGCCGACGACGGTGAGCTTCATGGAGCGTGAACCTCCGTGGACGGTCCGTGGACGGAATGCGGGCCGTGCGTGGGTCGAGCGTAAGGCGCGAAACGTCCGGTCGCTCCTCCGCGGCGGGCCGTTGTGGGGCGAATCACCTGTGCTGTCACCCGGGGGAGCGACGGCGGGTACGGACGTTGCCACCGCCGCCGCGCCGGGGGGCCGTCGCGAGACTACGGTCGGAACATGGACACGTCCTGGTGGCCCGCCGTGGCCGCGGCCGTCGCCGTGGTCGTGCTGGTGCTGGTCCCCGGGCCGGGCCGGTGGGTCGGGCGGAGCCGTACGACGCCGCACGGTCCGGGGCCGCCGCCCCGGGTGCGGCCGGGTGAGCTGTGGACCCTGGCGGACGGGCGGCCGTGCCTGGTGTTGTCCGTGCGGGCCCGTCCGGCGCGGGCGCGGGTCGCGTGGATCACCCGCAAGTACGACGACCGGCGCGCGGGGGTGATCCCGTTGCCGCCGGGAGTGGTCGGGGCGCAGGGCCGCAAGAGCTTCCTGGAGGCGGACCGGCCGCAGGAGGTGTCCCTGTGGGAGTTCGCCCACCGGTCGGGCGTGGTGGACCCGACGGTGTGGGACGAGGTCAAGGGACTCGGCGGAGGGACGGGATGACGGGTCGACGGTGCGGGTGCGGCGCGTCGACGACGCCCCCGATCCGGGGGCGGAGAGTGTACGGGTCCTGGCGGAGCCGCTCCGGGCCGGCTCGGCCGGCCGGCCCCGCCGAGCAGATCCCGCCGACCCCGCCGGGCCGAGCCCGTCCCCGCGGGGCGGGGCCGGGCCGGGCACGGGCGGTGCGGTCGGGCTCGGGCCGGAGCCGCGGTGGGGCTCAGGCCCAGAGCTGACCCTGGAGGACCTCGATGGCCTCCTCCGTCGTCTCGGCCGTGTAGACGCCGGTGGACAGGTACTTCCAGCCGCCGTCCGCGACCACGAAGACGATGTCGGCGCTCTCGCCGGCCGCGACCGCCTTGCGGCCCACGCCGATCGCCGCGTGCAGGGCGGCGCCCGTGGAGACGCCCGCGAAGATGCCCTCCTCGCGCAGGAGTTCCCGGGTACGGGTGACCGCGTCGGCCGAGCCGACCGAGAAGCGGGTGGTCAGCACCGAGGCGTCGTACAGCTCGGGGACGAAGCCCTCGTCGAGGTTGCGCAGCCCGTAGACCAGGTCGTCGTAGCGGGGTTCCGCGGCGACGATCCTGACGCCGGGCACGTGCTCGCGCAGGTAGCGGCCGACGCCCATCAGGGTGCCGGTGGTGCCCAGGCCCGCGACGAAGTGGGTGATCGACGGGAGGTCGGCGAGGATCTCCGGGCCGGTCGTGGCGTAGTGGGCGCCCGCGTTGTCCGGGTTCCCGTACTGGTAGAGCATCACCCAGTCGGGGTGCTCGGCCGCCAGTTCCTTCGCCACCCGCACGGCGGTGTTCGAACCGCCCGCCGCCGGGGACGGGATGATCTCGGCTCCCCACATCCGAAGGAGGTCGCGGCGCTCCTGCGAGGTGTTCTCGGGCATGACGCACACGATCCGGTAGCCCTTGAGCTTCGCCGCCATGGCGAGCGAGATGCCCGTGTTGCCGGAGGTGGGCTCCAGGATGGTGCAGCCCGGGAACAGCCGACCGTCCTTCTCGGCCTGCTCGACCATGTGGAGCGCGGGGCGGTCCTTGATCGAGCCGGTCGGGTTCCGGTCCTCCAGCTTCGCCCAGATCCGCACGTCGGCGGAGGGCGAGAGCCGGGGCAGCCGGACCAGCGGCGTGTTGCCCACGGCCGCGAGCGGGGAGTCGTAACGCATTACTTGGCGCCGCCGGCCACGGCCGGGAGGATGGTGACGCTGTCGCCGTCCTTGAGCTCGGTGGAGATGCCCGCGAGGAAGCGGACGTCCTCGTCGTTGAGGTAGACGTTCACGAAGCGGCGCAGCTCGCCGCCCTTGGACTCGTCGACGATGCGCTCCTGGATGCCCTTGTGGCGGGTCTCCAGGTCCGAGAACAGGTCGGCCAGGGTGCTGCCCTCACCGGTGACGGCCTTCTCGCCGTCGGTGTAGGTGCGGAGGATGGTGGGGATGCGGACCTCGATGGCCATGGCAGGCTCCAGTGTCGTCTAAGCGTGAAGAGGGGGAACGCGCGTGGGGGCCCAGCGCGGCAGGGCTGTGGTGCTCAGGCAGCAGGACAGATGGCGCTTGCGAGGCGGCACAGGTCGACGTGCAGCCGCGCCACGAGCAGCAGCCTGCCGGGCGTCTCGATGCTCACGTCGTGGGAAACCATGCGGTCATGTTAACGATTCCCGGTCCCCCGTTTGGAGTGTGATCCCGCATCGTGGACCGATACCGCTCACATACTGGTCAGTAGGCCTCGACGACCCGTACTTCCTCCTCCGAGATCACCCCGTCGACGATCCGGTACGAGCGGAACTGGAACTCTCCGAGCCCGTCCTGGTCGGCCGTCGAGACCAGCACGTAGTGCGCTCCGGGCTCGTTGGCGTAGGTGACGTCGGTGCGCGAGGGGTAGGCCTCGGTCGCGGTGTGCGAGTGGTAGACGATCGCGGGTTCCTCGTCGCGGTCGTCCAGTTCGCGGTAGAGCTTGAGCAGGTCCTTGGAGTCGAACTCGTAGAACGTGGGCGACCGGGCCGCGTTCAGCATCGGGATGAACCGCTCCGGGCGGCCGGTGCCCGCCGGGCCGGCCACGATCCCGCACGCCTCGTCGGGGTGGTCCTTGCGGGCGTGCTCCACGATCCGGTCGTACAGCGTCTGGGTGAGGGTCAGCATGAGCGACAGGATAAGCAGACGGGCCCGCTCGTACCGAGGCGTGGTACGAGCGGGCCCGAATGGCGGACACGAGGCCCCGGATCGCCGGGGCCGGCGCGGTTCCCGGCCGTGACAGGCGGCCGGGACCCGCGGGGCTAGGCGCCCTTCGAGACCTCGTCGGCCGGGGTGGACCCGGCGCTCTTGTCGAAGGCGGCGCCCGACGGGTTGCGGGACTTCATGACCAGGTACGAGACACCCAGGATCAGGCCCCACAGCGGGGCGCAGTACAGCGAGACCCGCGCGTCCTTGTCGGCGCCCATCATCACGATGACCATGCCGATGAAGAGCAGCGCGAACCAGCTCGTGTACGGGGCTCCGGGCGCCCGGAACGGGGACTGCGGGAGCAGGCCGCGGTCCGCCTTGGCGCGGTAGCGGATCTGGCAGACCAGGATCATGATCCAGGCCCACATGCCCGAGATGGTGGCGAAGGAGACGACGTAGTCGAAGGCCTTGCCCGGGGCGACGTAGTTGATCCAGACGCCGACCAGCATCAGGGCGGCGGAGAAGGTGGTGCCGATGAGCGGGGTGCCGCTCTTGGTGAGCTTCGTGAAGAACTTCGGGCCCTGGCCGTTGAGCGCGAGGTCGCGCAGCATGCGGCCGGTGGAGTACATGCCCGAGTTGCAGGACGACAGGGCGGCGGTCAGCACGACGAAGTTGACGATGGCGGCGCCGACGCCGAGGCCCATCTTCTCGAAGGCGGCCACGAAGGGGCTGACACCGGGCTGGAACTCGTGCCACGGGACGACCGACAGGATCATGATCAGCGCGCCGACGTAGAAGACGGCGATGCGCCACGGCACGGTGTTGATGGCCTTGGGCAGGGTCTTCTCGGGGTTCTTGGACTCGCCGGCGGTGACGCCGACCAGCTCGACCGCGAGGAAGGCGAACATGACGATCTGCAGGGTCATCAGCGTGCCGCCGATGCCCTTGGGGAAGAAGCCGCCGTCGTTCCACAGATTCGTGACGGTCGCCGTGTCGGCGGCGTCGGAGAAGCCGATGGTGAGGATGCCGGCGCAGATCAGGATCATGCCGACGATGGCGGTGACCTTGACCATGGAGAACCAGAACTCCAGCTCACCGAAGAGCTTCACGGAGATCAGGTTGGCGCCGTAGAGGATGACCGTGAAGATCAGCGCGTACGCCCATTGCGGGAAGCTGTCATGGGTCCAGTACGACATGTACTGCGCGGCCGCGGTGACCTCGGTGATGCCGGTGACCACCCAGAACAGCCAGTACGTCCAGCCGGTCACGTACCCCCAGAAGGGGCCGAGGAACTCGCGGGCGTAGTCCGAGAACGACCCGGACACGGGGCGGTACATGAGCAGCTCGCCGAGGGCGCGCATGATGAAGAAGATGACCAGGCCCGCGATGGCGTAGGCCAGGATCAGGCTGGGGCCGGCCTTGGAGATGGCCTTGCCCGCTCCCAGGAAGAGGCCGGTGCCGATGGCCCCGCCGATCGCGATCATCTGGATCTGGCGGGCGCCGAGTGCGCGGTGGTAACCCTCGCCGCCCTCGGCCCCGGTGCCCTCGCCGGGCGTCTTGTCGTGCTCGACCTGCACAGAGGTCATGTCTGGTGCGCCTTTCTCCACGCCGACCCGCGCCTTCGAAAGGCTGCGGATCGGGTCCTCGATCCCCCCGGATACGGATGGAGTTGCACGCCGGCGATCAGCCGGTTCAAGCGAGCCGGGGGACATGGGTGGCGCCCCGTCGGCAGTCGTGAAGATTTATCACGGGCTTACGGGTGCCTGAGCGGCAGAAATGTGACGTGGGGCATAAAAAAATCGGGACACAGGTCCCTTAAAGCGATCAGATCACCGCATCGCGGTGATCTGATCGTTATCCGGATTTGAGCGTCCGCTGAGCGAACGGCTCCGTGCTGTCAGAGGGTCTCGATGAGCGTCTCCTGGAGGCCGCCCAGCCAGAGGTACGCCATCACCATCGGCTTGCGCGGATCGTCGTCCGGCAACCGGAACAGCACGGCGCTCTCGTCGTCCTCGGTGATGTCCAGGCGGGCCGCGATGGTCAGCCTCAGGTCGTTGAGGGCGCCCAGCCAGCGCAGCCGCAGGTCCCCGGTCAACTCCAGCACCGCGGCGCCGTCGCCGGCCGGGGTGAGCCGGTCCAGGCTGCGCACGACGGCCAGCGCGTCCTCCCGCTTGCGGGTGCGCAGGTCGTTCTCGGTGAAGCGGCGGAACTCCGCGGACCGCGCGGTCAGCTCGGCGGGGTCCACGCCCCGCTCCGCCGCGCCCGGGCCTCCGTACGCGTCGGGGAAGAGCCGGGCCAGCGCCGGGTCGGACGGCGGCTCGGTGGGGCCGTCGGAGGCGAAGAGCACGGCCAGCGGGTCGGCGTCGGCGGCCGGCTCGGGTTCGCCCGGGCCGATCAGCTCCAGCAGTTGCACGGCCAGGGAGCGCAGGATGGAGATCTCGATCTCCTCCAGCGCGACGGCGGCGCCCAGGCCGTCCTTCAGGGGTTCGAACGCGCCGCTCATCAGTTGCGGTCCTGGGTGAGCGTCGCCCACAGGCCGTAGCCGTGCATGGCCTGCACGTCGCGTTCCATCTCCTCGCGGGTGCCGCTGGAGACGACGGCCCGTCCCTTGCGGTGGACGTCGAGCATCAGCTTGGTCGCCTTGTCCTTGGGATAGCCGAAGTACGCCTGGAACACGTACGTCACGTAGCTCATGAGGTTGACCGGGTCGTTGTGCACCAGGGTCACCCAGGGGACGTCGGGTTCCGGGACCGCGAAGGTCTCTTCAGCCGATTCGGTGCGTTCGATCTCTACGGGAGCAACACTCACTTGTCCCATGCTGCCACTGCGACCGGCCCGTCGCACAAACGGGCCCCCACATCTCGTCACTTTGACGAGATGTGCGCTAGCATCCGTGACATGAACCCTGCGGACCTGGGCCTGCCGGTGGACGTGCCGTCGACAGCGCTCTTCACGGACCATTACGAGCTCACGATGTTGCAGGCCGCCCTGGCCAACGGCGCCGCCGACCGGCGTTCGGTCTTCGAGGTCTTCACCCGACGGCTGCCCGAGGGGCGTCGCTACGGAGTCGTCGCGGGCACCGGACGGGTACTGGACGCGGTGGAGAACTTCCGCTTCGACGCCGCCGTGCTGGAGTTCCTGCGCGAGCGGGCCGTCGTCGACATGCGCACGCTGGACTGGCTCGCCTCGTACCGCTTCTCCGGCGACATCTGGGGCTACCCGGAGGGCGAGGTCTACTTCCCCGGTTCGCCGGTCCTGCGGGTGGAGGGCAGCTTCGCCGAGTGCGTGCTGCTGGAGACCGTGATCCTCTCGATCCTCAACCACGACTCGGCGATCGCCGCCGCCGCCTCCCGGATGTCCTCGGCGGCGGGCGACCGGCCGCTCATCGAGATGGGCGCGCGGCGCACGCACGAACTCGCGGCGGTGGCGGCCTCGCGCGCCGCCTACGTCGGCGGCTTCACCTCGACCTCGGACCTGGCGGCCGGCTTCCGGTACGGCATTCCCACGGTCGGCACGAGCGCCCACGCCTTCACGCTGGTGCATGACAACGAGCGGGACGCCTTCACCGCGCAGGTGGCCTCGCTGGGCAGCGGGACGACGCTGCTGGTGGACACGTACGACGTCGCGGAGGCGGTGCGGACGGCCGTGGAGGTCGCCGGCACCGGGCTCGGCGCGGTGCGCATCGACTCCGGCGACCTGCTGCTGGTCGCCCACCGGGTGCGGCAGCAGCTCGACGAGCTGGAGGCCACCTCGACGAAGATCGTGGTCACCTCGGACCTGGACGAGTACGCGATCGCCTCGCTGGCGGCCGCCCCGGTGGACGCCTACGGCGTCGGCACGCAGCTGGTGACCGGCAGCGGGCACCCGACGTGCTCGATGGTCTACAAGCTGGTGGCGCGGGCGACGTCCGCGGATCCGAAGGCGCCGCTGGCGCCCGTGGCGAAGAAGTCATCGGGCGGCAAGACGTCGGTCGGGGGCCGCAAGTGGGCGGCCCGCCGCACGGACGCCGACGGCGTGGCCGAGGCCGAGGTCCTGGGCACCGGCCCGGTGCCGGCGGCGCTGGCCGACCGGCAGCTGCTCGTCCAGCTGGTCAAGGGCGGCGAGGTGGTGGCTCGCGAACCGCTGGAGGCCGTGCGGGACCGGCACCGGGCGGTGCTGGGCCGGCTGCCGCTGTCCGCGACGCAGCTGTCGAAGGGCGAGGCCGTGATCCCGACCGAGTACGCGTAGGCGGCCCGACGGGAGGGGTGGGCCGGCCCCGCGGGGGCGCTCCCCGCCCCGCCGACCGCGCCCCGGCCGCGTTCACGGCCCAGGTTCGGGAAGGCGTGGGGCGGGGGAAGAGCCACGCGCACCGGCACATCACATCGACCTAAGGACACGCGACATGCACCGCGCACTGATCGTCGTCGACGTACAGAACGACTTCTGCGAGGGCGGCAGCCTCGCGGTCACGGGCGGGGCCGATGTCGCCGCCGCGATCACCGAGCTGATCGGGCAGGCCACGCCCGGCTACCGGCACGTCGTCGCCACCCGCGACCACCACGTCGACCCGGGGTCGCACTTCGCCCGCCCGCCGGCCGAGCCGGATTACGAGACCTCCTGGCCCGTGCACTGCGTCGCCGGCACCGAGGGCGTCGGGTTCCACCCGAACTTCGCCCCCGCCGTGGCGTCGGGCGCCGTCGCCGCCGTCTTCGACAAGGGGGCGTACGAGGCCGCGTACAGCGGGTTCGAGGGTCAGGACGAGAACGGCGCGGGCCTCGCCGAGTGGCTGCGGGAGCGGCACGTCACCGAGGTCGACGTCGTCGGCATCGCCACCGACCACTGCGTCCGGGCCACCGCCCTCGACGCGGTGCGGGCCGGCTTCGCCACCAGCGTGCTGCTGGACCTGACGGCCGCCGTGTCCGCGCACACCGCCGCGCGGGCCCTGGAGGAGCTCCACACGGCCGGTGTGACCCTGGTGGGCGGCCAGGCGGCCCGGCTCCGGCAGGACCCGCGCGAGACGGCCTGAGGCCCGTGCGCGCGGCCTGCCCGGGCGCCCCGGCACGCCTCGCGGTCCGGACCGGGCCGTCCCTTCCGGATCTTGCCGGGGCGGCGGCCTACCCGCCCAGGAGGGCTCGTATCGGGTGCCAGAGTTCCTGCGCCCGGTCGGGGGCGCAGCGCCACAGCAGGCCGTCGGGGTGGTGCAGGACGGCGGTCACCTCGTCCGGGGTCGGGGCCTGGTCGTTGCCCCGCAGGTAGACGGCCCGCATCCCGAGGTTCCGCAGCCTGGTCAGGGCGCGGGCCCGGTTCGCGGCGTGCACCAGCACGCGGACATTTCCGCCCTCACCGGACGGCCTCGGCAGCGTGAGCGCGACCACCACGCTGCCGCCTGGCAATCTGACGAAACCTCCACCGGGCATGATCTTCAGCTCCCCCGTCAACAAGAAACTCAGCCCCCGCATCTAAACGCGATCGGCCGCCGCCCGCTAGGGGGCGACGGCCGATCATGCTTTGACCTGCGGCTTAACCGAATTACTTGACGGCGGGGCCGACCTCGATCGTCATCTGGAGACCGTCGTAGGTCTCCTTCGCGATCTTGATCTTGGTGTTGGTGTCAGTGACCTTCACCGAGCCGGTCGGGTTCTCGTCGTAGTAGTACTTGCCCTTGTGGTCGTCGAAGACCATGTTGGCGGCCTTCGGCTTGATGAAGAGCTCCTGGTCCGCCTTGTGCAGCGTGAACGCGTCCGTCGAGTAGGCGCTGAACGTCGCGTCGTACGGCTGGATCTTGTTCCGCAGCAGCGTGCCGTCGGTCCACTTCATGGGCTTGGCGTTGGCGTCGATCGGAAGGATCAGGCCCTGCCCCGGGTGCTGGCTGGTGTTGTTGTCCTTCTGCGAGGTGTCCCACTGCCAGATGAGCAGGCCGTCCTGGTACGGGTAGTGCTCGACCCACTTGGGACGGGCGGCCGAACCGAAGTTGTACGGACCGACCTTCAGCGTGGCGTCCGAGGACACGTAGCGACGGTTCTCCGCCAGGTAGTACTGCGCGTACTCCTTGGTGAAGTCGGCGCCGACCCGCGAGAAGCCCTTGCCGGTCCAGCCGTTGTCGCCGTTCTCGGCGCCGTCGGTGAACAGCGTGGCGCCGTCCGCGGTGATGTTGACGGCGTCGGCGGTGAAGCCCTTGCCGCCCGCGCCGCCGTCCGTCTGGTAGCGGAAGCGGACGTCGACCTTCTTGCCCGCGTAGGCGTCCAGCGGGTAGTTCAGGTTCTGCCAGGCGCCCGAGGCACCGGTCAGCGAGGGGTTGCCGCCGGCGTCGACCGGGATGGCCGTGCCGTTGGCGGTGCCGGCGAGGGCGGTCCAGTTGGCGCCGCCGTCCGTGGACACCTCGGTGTACAGGAAGTCGTACTCCGCCTCGATGTCCCACCAGCCCTTGAGGGAGAGGGCCGCGGAGGACTTGCCGGTCAGGTCGACCGAGCGGGTCAGGGTGTTCTTGAGGTCGTCACCCATGTTGCTCCACCACTGCGAGGAACCCTCGGCGGGAGCGACGATCTCGGTCTTGACCTTCTTCTTCGGCAGCTCGACGACCAGCGCCTGCTTGTCCTTGGTGTTGTACGCGGAGACGCCCAGCTTGTGGGTGGACTTCGTCGCGGCCTTCGCCTCGCCGTAGTTCAGCCAGCCCAGCTGGAGCTTGTCCCAGGCCGTCATGTCGCCCGGGAGGTCGCCTATGGACTCCTTGCCCGCGCCGAGCCAGGAGCCCGCCGACATCAGGGACCAGAAGCCGACGCCGTTCTCGCCGCCACCGGAGGTGTCGTAGAGGTCCGGGAGGCCCAGGTCGTGGCCGTACTCGTGCGCGAAGACGCCGAGGCCGCCGTTCTCGGGCTGCATCGTGTAGTCGCCGACCCAGATGCCGGTGCTGCCGATCTGGGTACCGCCGGCCTTGTTGTTCGCCGGACCGGTCTTGCCGGCGTCCGTGCCGTAGGCGTACCAGCGGTGCGCCCACAGGGCGTTGGTGCCCTGCACGCCGCCGCCGGCCGACTCGTCCTCGCCCGCGTGGACGATCTGGAAGTGGTCGATGTAGCCGTCGGGCTCGTTGAAGTTGCCGTCGCCGTCGAAGTCGTTGCGGTCCCACTGGTCGTACTGCGCCAGCTGGGCCTTGATCTGCGCGTCGGTCTTGCCGGCCTTCTTCTGCGCCTCGGCCCAGGCGGTCACGCCGTCCTTGACGGTGTCCCAGACGTTGGCGCAGTTGGTCTGACCGCAGTAGTTCGAGCCGTAACGGGCCTCGTTGTACGGGATCTTGACCCAGTCGGCGACCTGACCGTCGACCGAGTAACGGCCCGAGGAGGTCTTCTCGTAGTAGGTCTTCAGCGAGTTCTTGCCGGCACCGGTACCGAAGTACAGGTCCTGGAAGTGCTTCTGGCTGTAGTCCTTCTGCCAGGCCGTGCTGTTGTCCAGCTTGCGGTCGGGCTGGGCGATCTGGTTGTGCAGCGGACCGGGGGTGCCGCCGTACTTGGGCGCGGGCGGCTTGGGGCCGCCCGGGCCGTCCGGGTCGAACATGGTCGTGCTGTCGACCTGGTCGCCGAACTCGACGAGGATCGTGAAGATCTTGTCGGTCTTCTCGCGGCCGAGCTCGACGTACTTCTTGTCGTCCAGCTTGACGACCTTGGAGGCGCCGCGCTGCTCGACGTTCTTCTTGCCGGACAGCACCTGGTCGAGGGCTGCCTCGCGCGCCTGCGCCTGCTGCTTGCTGAACGGTCCTTCGAGGTCGTGCTTGACCTGCTCCTTGGCGGGAGCGGACGGGTCCTGGCGGTCGACCGCGGGGGAGCCCCAACGGTCGTCCGCCTGGGCGGCGGTGAAGAAGGCGCCGGTGGCCGCGGTGGCCCCCATCGTCACGGCGATGGCGACGGTGCGCAGGGCGAGCCTTCTGGCGGAGTTGCTGGTCACTTGATGTCGTTCCCCTCCCGCGGCCGCAACGTAGGTCGGAACGTCTCCATAGGAGCGGGGGGTTCCGCGCGGCGCGCGTCTCAAGTGACGACATTTGACCGGAGAGTCTCAAGAAAAGACAGACCTTGACTTGTTCCTTACAACTGCACTATGCGGTCAGGGAGTTCCGCTATTCGGACGTTCCCCTGCCATAGGGGGGCGAAGGGCGCGCTTCGCACCCCCGGAACGTCCTTGGGGATGAACGGAGAATGACCCCGTGCGCCCCCCGTGCACCGGTACGGGACCCCCTCCGCGTGAGGCGACGCTTACCGACAGTTCCCCTCGGGCATCCACCCTCGTAGAGTCTCTTGACGCGCGACCGAGTTGAGCCGACTCCCCCTCCCCCCCTTGAGGACGGAAATCGCCATGCCGCGTCCGACTGCCGCACAGCTCGCCTACGGTTCCGCCACCGTCGTCGTGTCGACGATCGCCATGCTGCTGCTCTCGCAGACGAGCACGGGCATCGGCGTCGCGGTCATCTCCGCGGCCGCCCTCGGCCTCGGTCTGCTCGTGGCCCTCACCGTGCCGATCCCCCGCCGCCGCGGCCGGCACGCCGCCGGCCGGCCCGCGGACGCCGCCGCGGTCACCGCGGACGAGACTGCGGCCGCCCGGGTGCCTGAGCCCCGGGCGGCCGCTGCCGAACACCCCGTGCACCACTAGTGCTGTGACCGGAAAGGTTCACCGTGTCACGGCGCCCGGGCATGGCCGCGCGGGCGGCCGTTCCCCGGAGGGACGGCCGCCCGCGCGGCGGTGTTCGTGGGCGGGACCCGGCGCTCCCGCGCGCCTCAGCCCGACCGGACGACCACGGTCTTGGCCACCTTGTCGTGCAGGGCCTGCTTGTACGGCTTGTCGACGAGCATCGAGATGATCAGCGCGATCGGCCAGAGGCAGAAGCAGCACACCAGCGTCGGGATCCAGAGCACCGCGGCGCGGGCCAGGGAGGCGTTGGAGGTGGGCACGGAGCCGTCGTTGAGCATCGCGACGCGCAGACCCAGCGACTTCTTGCCGATGGTCTGGCCGTTCTTCTTGGTGAACCACCAGTCGTAGCCGACGTACGCGATGATCGAGATCAGCGTCCAGATCAGACCGCTGCCGCCGTAGGACTTGGTGATGACCTCGGTGACGTCCTCGCCCTTGTCCGTGTCGACCATGTAGCGGCGGTTCCCGAAGGGCAGTTGGATCAGGAACAGCGGGACCGTGACGATGAGCAGGTCGATGACGCGGGCGCCGAGCCGCTTGCCGAAGTCGGCCAGCGGAGGCATCCCGGCGAGCGGGTCCGGCATGCCGTACGGGTCGCCGCCTCCGGGACCGCCGCCGTACGGGGGCTGCGGCGGGGGCGGGTAGCCACCACCGCCGGGGCCGCCGCCGTACGGGGGCTGCGGGGGCGGGCCCCCGCCGGCGCCGGGGCCGCCCGGGCCGGAGGGTGGCGGGTACCCGCCACCGGCGGGCGGCGGCGATCCGTACGGTGACCCGCCCGACGGAGGCGTCGGTTCCTGCGGCTTCTTGAGGAACGGGTCGTCCTCGGGCGGCGGGCCAGGCGGCGGCTGGTCGGTGCTCATGGCCCGAGTCGAACCCGGGCGCGACGGCCCCGCAACGGGACGGCGTCCGTTCGGGGTACCGGCCCGGCGGGGACGCCCGGCGGGATCCGCAGAGACGGCCGACGGGGTCGTGGTCCTGTCGTCGGAGTGGCGCCGGGCGCCGCAGCCAGGCGCGACTTTGCCGACAGGGCCTAGCGGGCCACGTACGTCTTCGCCGCCTTGTCGTGCCAGGCCTGGCGGCGGGGGCGGTCGCCCAGGCTGCGCAGGCCGCCCGGGAGTCCGAGGAGCGCGCACACCAGCCAGCGGCGCAGGGCCGCGCCGACGGTGGGCGGGCGGAGGGTGGCGACGGCCAGGACGCGGACCCCGCACAGCTTCTTGCCCGGGGTGCGACCCCAGCGGGCGGTGGGCAGGGCCTCGTAGAAGACCCCGAAGAGCAGGACGGCGGCCAGGACGAGGGCCAGGTACCCGCCCACGGTGCCGTCGAGCAGCCAGACGGTGGTGGCGCGGCCGGTCTCCCTCGCGGCCTGCACCTTGGCCTCGACGTGGGCCGTGACGGCCGGCACGAAGGGCACGGCGGCGCCCGCCGCGACGCCCGCGTACACCAGCGAGTCCAGGGCGCGGGCCAGCAGCCGGCGCCCCAACCCGGCGGGGCGTACGGCCCGTTGTGCCATCCGCTCGAAGACGGCCCGGTCCGTGCGCCGGGGCGCGGCCGGGGGCTCGGTGGCCGCCGGGGCCGGGGCGGGTTCGGGTGCGGGGGTCGGGGCGGGCGCCGGGGCCGGGGTCGCGGCTGCCGCCGGGCCCGCCGTGTCCCGGGCGGCCGGAGGTGCGGTCCGGGTGGCCTCGCCGGCGGCTCTGACGGGGGCTTCGGGGGCCGCGGGGAGCCTCGGGGTCGCCGGGGACCGCCGGGCCGCCACCACTCCCGCCTCGGGCGGACGGGGGGCCGCGTCGGCCGGGGTGGCCTCGGGCCAGGACGAGGTGAGCCCCGAGCCGGGGCCGCCGCCCCCGGGCGCGGCGGGCCAGGCCGTCTCGGGGACGGTCGGCCGGACGGCGGCCGGAGCGGGCGCGGGCGCCGGAGCGGGCACCGGCTCGGGTGCGGGCTCCCGCTCCGGCGCGGGCGCCGGGGTGGGCGGAGGGGACGGCGCGACCCGGGCCGCCGGCGAGCGGGCCGACAGGATGCCCACCCCTTCCGCCGACGCCTGGGCGGGGAACCGCTCGGCGGCCGCGACGGCCGGCGGCCGGGTCGAGGGCGCCCCGGGCCCGTGCTCGGGCGTGGCGTCCTCGCGGTTGCCCCAGGAGACCCGGACGTCGCGCGGGCCGCCGAAGCCGGCCTGGTGCGCGGGATCGGCCTGCCACCCGGCCGCCTCGGCGGCCGGCCCGGACGCGGGTTCCGGCGCCGGTTCGGACGCCGGTTCGGGGCGCGCCCGGGGGCGGGGGTGCGGGCGGGGCTCGGGCAGCGCCTCGGTCACGGAGGTCCGGTCCAGGAACACGGGGCCCGTCTCGTCCGCGGGGGCGGGACGGCTCGTACCGGGCACCCAGGAGGAGCCGTTCCAGTACCGGACGAACCCGGGGATGGACGGATCGGGGTAGTAGCCCTCTCGGGCCGCGTGCTCGCCGTCACCAGGGGAGGCCGTCAATGTCCCCAACTCCGATCGTGGCTTGAGGCTTGTGCAGGGCAGGACCATAGCCAAGAACCCCGGCCCGACAGGTCCGGTAACGGGAGAATCCAAGCCTTCGAGCGAACGTCACTCCACCCGAACGTTTTCGGTCAGTCGACAGGTTTCGGCCAATCTGCGGCGCGATCCCGGAAGTCGCGTCATAGCCGGGCCCCCGGCGGCTCTCTGCGGGTGTGGGGACCCTCCCGGCCCCGCACGCCGAAAGCGTCGAACCGCACCGAAGTGAGGCCGCCATGCACCACCCCGTCATCGAGCGCGAGTTGGAACTGAAGCTGGTCCTGTCGCCGGAGCGCAGCATCCCCGTCCCCGCCAGGCTTCTCTACCTGACGGACGACCCGTTCGCCGTGCACGTCGTCTTCCACACCGGTTCGCACACCCCGGTCAACTGGACCTTCGCGCGGGAGCTCCTCGTCGAGGGGGTGTTCCGTCCGTGCGGGCACGGAGACGTCCGGATCTGGCCCACGAAAATCGACAACAAGGCCGTGTTGTGCATGGCGTTGAGCTCCCCCGACGGGGACGCGCTGCTGGAGGCGCCGGCGGGCGCGGTCTCCGCCTGGCTGGAGCGGACCCTGCGCGAGGTGCCGCCCGGCTGCGAGGCGGAGCGGCTCGGCCTGGACGCGGCGCTGGCCGAGCTGCTCACCCCCACGCCGGCCGACGACCTGTGGCTGCGCGACCCGTGGCCCTCGGACGAGTCGGCGGACGGGGACCTGTGACGCCCGGGCCGTCCCCCGCGGACCGTGCCGCCCGGGCGGAGCGCCGGACGGGACGCCCGACGGATCGGTGCCCGGGACGCCCGACGGATCGGCGGACGGGTCAGAAGAGCTTGCCGGGGTTGAGCAGGCCCAGCGGGTCGAAGGCCTGCTTGACCCCGCGCTGGACCTCCAGGCCCACCGGCCCGAGTTCCCGGGCGAGCCACTCCTTCTTCAGGACGCCGACCCCGTGCTCGCCGGTGATCGTCCCGCCCAGTTCCAGACCGAGCGCCATGATCGCGTCGAAGGACGCGCGGGCCCGTCGGGCCTCGTCCTCGTCGGCGGGGTCGAAGCAGACCACCGGGTGGGTGTTGCCGTCGCCCGCGTGCGCGCAGACCCCGATCAGCAGCCCGTGCGACCTGGCGATCCCGGCCGTGCCGTCCAGCATCTCGGCGAGCCGGGAACGGGGCACGCACACGTCGTCGATCATCGTGGCGGGGCGCAGGGTCTCCAGGGCGGTCAACGACATGCGGCGGGCCTGGAGGAGCAGTTCCGACTCGGCCTCGTCCTCGGCGGGCACGACGGCCGTGGCCCCGGCGGCGGTGCACAGCTCCCCCACCGCGGCGAGGTCCTCGGGGGCGTGCGGGGTGTCGAAGGCGGCGAGCAGCAGTGCCTCGGTGGTCTCGGGCAGGCCCATCTTGCCGAGGGCGTTGACGGCGTGGACGGTCGTGCGGTCCATGAGTTCCAGCAGCGAGGGCGTCAGCCCGGCCTCCATGACGGCGCAGACGGCCGCGCACGCCGCGGCGGCCGAGGGGAACTCGGCGGCGAGCGCGAGCTGCCGGGGCGGCGCGGGGCGCAGCGCGAGAACGGCCCGGACCACGACGCCGAGGCTGCCCTCGGAGCCGACGAAGAGCCGGGTGAGGTCGTAGCCGGCGACGCCCTTGGCGGTGCGCCGGCCCGTGCGCAGCAGCCGCCCGTCGGCCAGCACCACGTCGAGGCCCAGCACGTACTCGGCGGTGACCCCGTACTTGACGCAGCACAGGCCGCCGGAGGCGGTGCCGATGTTGCCCCCGATGGTGCACTGTTCCCAGCTGGAGGGGTCGGGCGGGTAGTACAGGCCGTGTTCGGCGACGGCGCGGGACAGGACGGCGTTGACGACGCCCGGCTCGACCACGGCGATCCGGTCGACCGTGGAGATCTCCAGAATCCGGTCCATCTTGACCAGGGACAGCACGATGCAGCCGTCGGAGGCGTTGGCGGCCCCGGACAGGCCCGTGCGGGCGCCCTGGGGGACCACGGGGACGCGCAGGGCGGTGGCGGTGCGCAGGACGTGCTGCACCTGTTCCACGGTCCGGGGCAGGACGACGGCGGCCGGGGTGCCGGCGGCGCAGAAGCTCGCCATGTCCGTGCTGTAGGAGGCGGTCACCGCGGGGTCGGTGAGGAGCGCCTCCGCGGGAAGGCCTTCGAGGAGACGGGTACGGAGTCGGGTGGAGAGGTCTTCGTCCATGGGGTCAGCGTGGCACCCGGGGCCATCGGTGTGAACACGGCCGCGACCCTCTTCGGACACCTCGGCGAACTCTTCATATTGACGCACAGTGAGCACATGGACCGTATCGACGAGGAAGCGCAGCAGCCCGCGCCGCCCGTGACCTTCACCGGCCGCAAGACGCTCGTGGCGGCCGCGGTCGCCGTGGTCCTGATCGCCGGGGCCCTGCTGATCCGACCGGCCCGAACCGGTGACGACGCCCGCCCCCCGGGGCCCAGCGAGCGGGCCGCGTCCGCGGTCGGCCTGGGCACCCCGGCGGCGGCGGTGGACCTGACGGCGCTGGTCGCGGACCGGGAGAAGCAGGTCACCAGGCACCCGGACGACGTGGCCTCCTGGGCCGTCCTGGGGTCCGCGTACCTGGAGCAGGGTCGGCGCACGGCCGACACGGCCTGGTACCCGAGGTCGGAGAAGGCCCTCAAGCGGTCGCTGGAGCTGCGGCCCGCCGAGCAGGGCAACTTCGACGCCATGACGGGCATGGGCTCGCTCGCCAACGCGCGCCGGGACTTCGGGACCGGCAAGAAGTGGGGCGAGCTGGTGCGGGCCCAGGCGCCGCGGCGGTGGTCGGCGTACCCGGTGCTCGTGGACGCGTACACGGGCCTGGGCGACTACAAGGCCGCGCAGAAGGCGCTGGAGCGGTTGGAGGAGCTCCACTCGGGGCTGGCCTCGAACCTGCGGGCCTCGCAGGTGTACCGGGACCGCGGCTGGCGCGAGGACGCGGTGGTGGCGTTGGAGCACGCGGGGGGCACGGCGAAGACCCCGGCGGAGAAGGCGTACGTGCTGTTCCGGCTCGGGGAGCTGCTGTGGGAGCGGGGCGACGCGGCGGAGGCGCTGGGCCAGTACGAGGCGGCGCTGCGGACGGACCCGGCGCGGGCGGAGGCGCTCGGCGGTCGGGCGCGGACGCTGGCGGCGCTGGGGCGGGGCGGTGAGGCGGTGCGGGACTACCGGCTGGCGCTGGGCCGCACGCCGCTGCCGCAGCTGGCGTTGGAGCTGGGCGAGCTGCTGGAGTCGCTGGGGCGGGCGGACGAGGCGCGGGTGCTGTACGACGCGCTGGGCACGATGACGAAGCGGGGCGGGACGCACGGGGTCGACGAGTCGGTGGTGCTGGGCCTGTACGAGGCCGACCACGGCGACCCGTCGGCGGCGGTGCGGCGGCTGTCGCAGGAGTGGTCGTCGAACAAGAGCATGCAGGTGGCCGACGCGCTGGGGTGGGCCCTGCACAAGGCGGGCGATGACACCGCGGCCCTGGAGTACGCGAAGAAGGCGACGGAACCGGGCCTGCGGAGCGCGGAGTTCGCCTACCACCGGGCCGTGATCGAGCGGGGTCTGGGCGACGAGGCGGCCGCGCGGCGGCACCTCCAGGAGGCGATGCGGACCAATCCGCGGTTCTCGCCGGTGCGCTCGCCGCTGGCGAAGGAGGCGCTGGAGGCGGTGGGTCAGCCGGCGCAGGGCGGCCCGGAGAACCTCCAGCCGCGCACCCCGTGGGTGGAGCCGGAGCTCCCGAAGCCGAACAAACCGAAGCCCGCGCCCGCGAAGCCGAAGTCGCAGCCGGCGAAGCCGAAGCCCGAAGCGAAGCCGGAGGCGAAGCCCGTCCCCGGGGCCTCGCGGGCGAAGGCCGAGCAGGCGGAACCGGAACGGACACCGGAGGCCGCCCGCCCCGACTCGGCCGCCGCGGATCCGGAGCAGGAACCGAGGTCGGAGCAGGACTGACGAACGCCGGCGGGGCCTTGAAGGCCCCGCCGGCGCACCGGTCGAACCCGGAGGACCGCCGGCCCGCCCTCGCGGGCCGGCGGTTCGCGTTCTGTCGGCGTTCTGGTTCTGTCCGCGTTCTAGAGGTTGCCGCGCTTCTCCTGCTCGCGCTCGATCGCCTCGAAGAGGGCCTTGAAGTTGCCCTTGCCGAAGCCCATCGAGCCGTGCCGCTCGATGATCTCGAAGAAGACGGTCGGCTTGTCCTGGACCGGCTTGGTGAAGATCTGGAGCAGGTAGCCGTCCTCGTCGCGGTCGACCAGGATCTTCAGCTCGCGCAGGGTCTCGACGGGCACCCGGGTCTCGCCGGCCCAGTCGCCGAGGGTGTCGTAGTACGAGTCCGGGGTGTCGAGGAACGCGACGCCCGCGGCGCGCATGGTGCGGACGGTCGCCACGATGTCGTTCGAGGCGAGCGCGATGTGCTGGACGCCCGCGCCGCCGTAGAACTCCAGGTACTCGTCGATCTGCGACTTCTTCTTCGCGATCGCGGGCTCGTTGATCGGGAACTTCACCTTGAGGGTGCCGTCCGCGACCACCTTCGACATCAGCGCCGAGTACTCGGTCGCGATGTCGTCGCCCACGAACTCCTTCATGTTCGTGAAGCCCATGACCTTGTTGTAGAACGCCACCCACTCGTTCATGCGGCCCAGCTCGACGTTGCCGACGCAGTGGTCGACGGCCTGGAAGGTCCGCTTGGCCGGCGGGGCGACGAGCGGCTGGGCGGCCACGTAGCCCGGCAGGTAGGGGCCGCTGTAGTCCTTGCGCTCCACCAGCGTGTGGCGGGTCTGGCCGTACGTGGCGATCGCGGCGAGGACGACGGTGCCGTGCTCGTCCTTGACCTCGTACGGCTCGTCCAGGCCGCGGGCGCCGTGCTCGACGGCGTAGGCGTAGGCGGCGCGGGCGTCCGGGACCTCGATCGCGAGGTCGATGACGCCGTCGCCGTGGTCGGCGACGTGCTCGGCGAGGAAGCGGCCGTGGTCGGTGCTCGCCTTGATGACCGAGGTCAGCACGAAGCGCGCGCCGCCGTTGGTGAGCACGTAGGAGGCGGTCTCGCGGGTGCCGTTCTCCGGCCCGGAGTACGCCACGAGCTTCATGCCGAACGCGGTGGAGTAGTAGTGCGCGGCCTGCTTGGCGTTGCCCACGGCGAAGACGATCGCGTCCATGCCCTTCACCGGGAAGGGGTCGGCCTCACGCGCGGTGTGCGGGGTGGTTTCGGTTTCGAGGTTCGCCAGAGACTCAGTCATGAGCGCAGAGTCCCGCCGATCCACAAGCTGCGCAATAGTTTCGATTTCCTCTGTACAGATTGCCCGATCCAGCCGGAGGATGACTGAAAGATCTGTGCAGTATGACCACCCGCCGGCCGACCTGGAGGCAACCATGGGGATCGACGAACTCGACGGGCGCCTGATCGTCCTGCTCGCCCGCGAACCCCGGATCGGGGTCCTGGAGGCCTCGCGCCGGCTGGGGGTCGCGCGCGGCACGGCGCAGGCGCGGCTCGACCGGCTTCAGTCGAATGGAGTCATCCGCGGGTTCGGTCCGCAGGTCGATCCGACGGCCCTCGGATACCCGGTCACCGCGTTCGCCACGCTGGAGATCAAGCAGGGCCAAGGAGCCGATGTACGGGCCCACTTGACCGGTGTGCCGGAGGTGCTGGAGCTGCACACCACCACCGGTCACGGGGACATGCTGTGCCGGCTCGTGGCCCGCTCCAACGCGGACCTTCAACGGGTGATCGACCGGGTCGTCGCGTTCGATGGGATCGTGCGGGCCTCCACGGCGATCGTCATGGAGAACCCCGTGCCCTTGCGGATCATCCCGCTGGTCGAGCAGGCGGCCGACGACGACTGATCCCCGGACAGACGGGCGAGGTGAGGCGACGTGAGCTTCTGGAGTTACCTGTCCAGCCGACGGCAGCAACTCCTCGTCGACGCCTTCCAGCAGGTCAGCCTCGTCTTCCAGTGCATGGTGATCGCGACGGCCCTCGGCATCGCCATCGGCGTGCTCACCTACCGCAGCGGCTGGGGCGCCAGTCTCGCCATCACCTCCACCGCCACGATCCTGACGGTCCCCTCGCTGGCCATGATCGGTCTGCTGATCCCGATCGTGGGCCTCGGCGTGGCACCCGCGGTGATCTCCCTGACCCTGTACGGGCTGCTGCCCATCGTCCGGAACTCGATCGTGGGCCTGCGCGGGGTCGACCCGACCCTGGTCGACGCGGCCACGGGCATCGGGATGTCCCGGTCCGCCCGGCTGCTGAGGGTGGAGCTGCCGCTGGCCTGGCCCCCGATCCTGACCGGCATCCGGGTGTCCACCCAGATGCTGATGGGCATCGCCGCGATCGCCGCGTACGCCTCCGGCCCCGGCCTCGGCAACGAGATCTTCCGCGGGATCGCCTCGCTCGGCAGCGCCAACGCCCTCAACCAGGTCCTGGCCGGGACGATCGGCATCGTCATCCTGGCCCTCCTCTTCGACGCCGCCTACGTCCTGCTCGGCCGTCTCACCATCCCGAGGGGCATCCGTGTCTGAGCCGACGTCCGAGCCGACCCCGAGCCCGAAGGCAGCGACCTCCGGCGCGACCATCCGGCTGGAGAACCTCACCAAGCACTACCCGGGCAGCCCCGCTCCGGCCGTGGACGACGTGTCGATGGACATCAAGGCGGGCGAGACGGTCGTCTTCGTCGGCCCCTCCGGCTGCGGGAAGTCCACCACCCTCAAGATGATCAACCGGTTGATCGAGCCCTCCTCCGGCCGGATCCGGATCGGCGACGAGGACGTCACCGACATGGACCCGGTCAAGCTGCGCCGCAAGATCGGGTACGCGATCCAGTCCTCCGGCCTCTTCCCGCACATGACGGTCGCGGAGAACATCGCCCTGGTGCCGAAGATGACCGGCTGGTCCACGTCGAAGGTCAAGGACCGGGTCGAGGAGATGCTCGACCTGGTGGGCCTGGACCCCCGCGAGTTCCACGGCCGCTACCCCCGCCAGCTCTCCGGCGGCCAGCAACAGCGCGTGGGCGTGGCGCGGGCGCTGGCCGCGGATCCGCCGGTGCTGCTGATGGACGAGCCCTTCGGCGCGGTCGACCCGATCACCCGGGACCACCTCCAGGACGAACTGATCCGGCTCCAGCACGAGCTGCACAAGACGATCGTGTTCGTCACCCACGACTTCGACGAGGCCATCAAGCTCGGGGACCGGATCGCGGTCCTGCGCGAGCGGTCGCACATCGCCCAGTTCGACACCCCGGAAGCCATCCTCACCAACCCCACCGACGACTTCGTCTCCGGTTTCGTCGGCGCGGGCGCGGCCCTCAAACGGCTCAACCTCACCCGCGTGCGGGACGTGGGGATCGCCGACTTCCCCACGGTGTCGGTCGACGACCCACTCCAGTTGATCTTCAGTACGCTGCGCGGCGGCCGGCACAACGAACTGCTGATGCTCGACCGGGGCGGCCGCCCGTACAAGTGGCTGCGGCGCGGCGACCTGATGCGCGCCAAGGGATCGCTGGCCCGGGCCGGGCAGTTGGTGCACGACACCGTGACCCGGGACGCGACCCTGCACGACGCCCTGGAGGCGGTCCTCACCGACAGCGGCGGGCGGGTCGCGGTCACCGGGCGGCGCGGCGAGTACATCGGGGTCGTGGACATGGAGACCCTCATGAACTCGGTGCACGAGATGCTGGAGGCCGACCGGCTCACCGCCGCCGAGCACGCGCACGACCTGGAGGAACTGCGCCACCACCGGACGGAGCAGGAGCTGGAGGGCGGTGCGGGCACCTCATGACCACCGCCTCCCCGCAGCGGCCCCCGGGCGAACGTCCCCCCGGCGAGCACGAGGTCAAGGGCCTCCCGTTCCGCGACGAACTCGCGGACGACCTCGACCGGCCCCCCACGCCCCCGCCGCCCGGCCCGATCCGCCGGATCGGCTGGCGCCGGCTGGTGGTGCCGCCCGTGGTCCTGGCCCTGGTGGTGCTGGCCCTGTACCTGTGGATCACCAACATCCCGCTCGACGTCATCGAGCGGAACTCGCTCGGCGGCGGCAACGTCCGGCTCCGGTTGTGGCAGCACATCCAGCTCACGGCCATCTCCACCTTCTGGGTGCTGATCATCGCGATCCCCCTCGGCATCGCCCTCACCCGCCGCGGACTGCGCCGCGCCTCGCCGTTCGTGACCGGCCTCGCCAACATCGGCCAGGCCACCCCGGCCATCGGTCTGCTGGCGCTGCTGGTGATCTGGCTGGGCATCGGGCCGTCGACCGCGATCATCGGGATGGTCGCGTACGCCGTCCTGCCGGTGCTGTCGAACACCGTGGCCGGGCTCCGGGCCATCGATCCCCTGCTGGTGGAGGCCGCGCACGGGATCGGCATGTCGTCGACGGGCACCCTGCGCAAGGTGGAGTTGCCGTTGGCCGTCCCCCTGATCCTGGCCGGCGTGCGGACCGCCCTCGTGCTCAATGTCGGCACCGCGACGCTGGCGACCTTCGGCGGCGGCGGGGGCCTGGGCGACCTGATCACCTCCGGGATCCAGACGCAGCGGATGCCGGTGCTGATCGTGGGATCGGTGCTGACGGTGGTCCTGGCCCTGTTCGTGGACTGGCTGGCCTCCCTCGCGGAGACGGTCCTGACGCCGCACGGCCTGGAGGCGTAGATGCGTACCTTCCGCGTACGGACCGCGGCGGTCGCGGGAGCCGCCCTGCTGGCGCTGGCCGGCTGCGGGCTCAAGAGCGGGTCCCCGATGGTGGACGACGTACAGCCCGGATCGGTCGGTCGGGGCGAGCCCTTGGCGGGCGCGTCCCTCACGGTGACCTCGAAGAACTTCAGCGAGAACATCATCCTCGGTCAGATCCTCGGCCTCGTCTTCAAGGCGGCCGGCGCGGAGGTGCTGGACCGCACCAACCTGCCCGGTTCGATCAGCGCGCGCGAGGCCGTCCGCAAGGGCGACGCGGACGCCATGTACGAGTACACGGGCACCGCCTGGATCACGTACCTGGGCAACACCGAGCCCATCGACGACCCGCGGGGCCAGTGGGACGCGGTGCGCAGGGCGGACCTGCGCAACGGGGTGGTGTGGCTGCCGCCGGCCACGCTCAACAACACCTACACCCTGGCCATCAGCAAGAAGAACAACGCGAAGTACAAGCTGCGGACGATGTCGGACGTGGCGGCGCTGGCCCGCAAGGACCCGTCGGCGGTGACCCTGTGCGTGGAGAACGAGTTCGCCTCGCGCGAGGACGGACTCCCCGGCATGGAGAAGGCGTACGGGATGAGGATCCCCACCGGCAACATTCAGAAGATGGACGCCGGGATCATCTACACCCAGGTCTCCAAGTCCGATTCCTGCCTGCTGGGCGAGGCGTTCACCACCGACGGCCGGATCAAGGCCATGGACCTGGACATCATGGAGGACGACAAGCGCTTCTTCCCCAACTACAACGCGGCGCCCGCGATCAACGCCAAGACGTTCGCCGAGCACCCGGTGATCGCGAAGCTGCTGGCGCCGGTGACGCAGCGGCTGACGACCGAGGTGGCGCGGGAGCTGAACGCCAAGGTGGACGTGGAGGGCCAGGACCCGCACGCGGTGGCCAAGGACTGGCTGGTGAAGGAGGGGTTCATCAAGGAGGGCTGAGCCGACGGCGGCGGAACGACAACCCCCGGGAGAGTTCCAAAGAGAACGTTGCAAAGAAACCCTTGCATAGGAATCTTTGCATCTCTATCGTGGAGCCATGCCCGAGACGAACGCCCAGAACCCGCAACCGGTCGAGCCCGTCGAGCCGCAGGTCCGCATGCTCGACGCGCACTCGCTGCGCGGCCTGGCCCACCCGCTGCGCATCCGCCTGTTGGGCGCCCTGCGCCTGCACGGTCCCGCCACGGCCTCCCGACTCGCGGAACGCCTGGGCGAGTCCAGCGGCGCCACCAGCTACCACCTGCGCCAACTGGCCGCGTACGGGTTCGTCGAGGACGCGCCCGAGCACGGCAAGGGCCGCGAGCGCTGGTGGCGGGCCTCCCACGACGGCACGGGCTTCGACGAGTCGCTGATCCACACCGCCGACCCGGAGACGCGGGTCGCCGCGGACGTCTTCCTGGCCGAGATCGCGAAGATGCACGCGCAGGAACTCGCCGGCTGGATGAACGAGGCGCAGAACTGGTCCCAGGACTGGCGCCGGGGCTCGGACCTCAGCGACTTCACGCTGCGGCTGACGGCCGACCAGTCCCTCGAACTCATCCACAAGCTGCACGACCTGATCAACGGCTACCGCGATCTGCCGCCGTCGGAGGGCGCGGAGACGGTCCGTTTCCACACGCACGCCTTCCCGCGCCACACCGAGTAGCCGCCGCCTCCTCGCCGTTGAGAACCCGCAGAAGGAGTCCTGCCGTGCACGCCTTCGCCCACACCGACCTGCACACCGCGCTCCACGCCGGCCGTACCGCCGAACTGGCGGCCGAGGCCGCCGCCTGGCACCTCGCCCGGAGCGCCGCCCCGGTCGCCCCCGCGCCCGCCCTGCCCGTACTGCGCAACCGGCTCGGGGAGGCCCTGGTCGCCGCCGGCATCCGGCTCATGCAGCCCGCGCACGTCCACTCCCGCGTGGTGCGCGGCGGCGCCTCGTGAGCCGTCGCCCCTTCGTGGCCGTACTGGCCGCCAACACCATCTCCATGGCCGGAAGTTCACTCACCCTCATCGGCGTCCCGTGGTTCGTCCTGCAGAGCACGGGCAGCGCCGGCCGGGCCGGGATCGTCGCCTTCTGCGCGACCCTGCCCGTCATCGTCGCCGCGCTCGTCGGCGGCCCGGTCATCGACCGGATCGGGCGCCGCCGCATCTCGGCGGCGTCCGACCTGATCTGCGCGCTGTCGATCGGCGCGATCCCGCTGCTGCACCACGCGGGGCTGCTGGAGTTCTGGATGCTGTGCGCCCTGATGGCGCTCGGCGGCCTCGTCCACACTCCCGGACTGACCGCGCGCTACGTCCTGATCCCCCACCTCGCCGAGCACGCCGGAACCACCGTCGGCAGGGTGGCGAGCCTCTACGACGCCGTCTCGCGCGGCGCCCGGATGATCGGGGCCGCGGTCGCCGGCGTGCTCATCGCCGCCTTCGGGGCCGAGACCGTACTGCTCCTGGACGCGGCCAGCTTCGCCGTGTCGGCGCTGCTCGTGGCCGTCTTCCTGCGCGGGGTCCCGGCCGCCGATCCGCAACGCACCTCCGAGAAGTCGTCGTTCGCGGGCTACCGTGCCGAACTGGCCGAGGGGTGGGCCTTCCTGACCCGTTCACGGCTGCTGACCGGCATCACCCTGATGGTGATGGTGACCAACGGCCTGGACCAGGGCTGGTCATCGGTACTGCTGCCCGTGCACGGTCGCGAGGCGCTGGGCGGGGCCACCGCCCTCGGCCTGATGGTGTCCGTGTTCGGCGGCTTCGCGCTGCTGGGCGCCCTGCTCTACGGGGCGTGGGGCGAGCGGTACCGGCCGCGGACGGTCTTCGCGGCGGCGTTCCTGCTGTGCGGGGCGCCCCGGTACGTCGTGGCCGCGTTCACCGACACCCCGCTGCCCCTCGCGGTGACGATGGCCCTGTCGGGGCTGGGCGCGGGCGTGCTGAACCCGATCCTGACCACCGTGATGATGGAGAAGGTCCCGGACGCGCTGCGCAGCCGGGTGTCCGGGGTGACCACGGCGGGCTGCGAGCTGACGATGCCGCTGGGCGGCCTCGCGGCGGGCCTGCTCGTCGACGGGTTCGGCGCCGGCCCGGCCCTGCTGGCCTTCGGCGGTGTGTACCTGCTGGCCACGCTCGCCCCGTTCCTGTTCCCGGCCTGGGGCGGTCTGGACGACCGGCCGGACCGGGTCGGGAGGACCGACCGGACCGTACCCGCGCAGGGCGTCAGCAGGACGGGACCGGCTGCCCCTTGTCCAACGCCCGAAGGGAGCCCACCGCATCCGTCAGCGAGGTGACGGGGATCAGCCGAAGCCCCTCGGGGAGTTCGGACAGGGCGTCGGAGCACTCCGCCTTCGGCACGAGGAACACGCTCGCCCCGTCCCGCCTGGCGGCCTGCGTCTTCAAGGCCACCCCGCCCACCGCGCCCACCTCGCCGCTCGGGCTGATGGTGCCGGTGCCGGCGATGCTCCGGCCGCCGGTGAGATCGCCGCCGCTCCCGTCGCCGTCGAGCTTGTCGACGATCCCGAGGGAGAACAGGAGACCCGCGCTCGGGCCGCCGACGTCGGCGAGGTTGAGCGTGACCTTCACGTCCTTCGGGTCCTTGTGGAGATAGCCGAGCGCGGCCGCGGAGGCCGTCGACTGCGACTTGGTCATTTCCTCCAGATTGTGCTCTTCGATCTCCTCGTCGCTCCCGCCCGAGGGATACACCGCGTCCTTGGGCATGACCGCCCGCGAGGTGTCGAACCAGTGGTCGACCAGCTCGGGCAGGCGCACCGTCGTGGAGGGACCGGTGGCCTGGATGGTGGTCATCCGCAGCTGCCCCTTGGTGTCCCGGGTGGGCGCGCCCGTGACGGCGATGACGGGCTTGCCGTCACGGGAGCCGAGCACGTCGGCCGTGAGCCCGGGCTGGGCGATCACGAAGGGCAGCGGCGCGAAGGCCGCCACGGCCAACAGTCCGACCAGGGGCAGGGCGCAGAGCGCCAGGGCGGCGGGACGCGGCAGACGTGTGAGGCGTGAGAGCACCCGGTCAATCTATCGGGCCCGGTCGCACCCTCCCGCGTGCCCCGGCACGACGGCACGCGCGGGAGAGCCCGCCGGCGGGCACGGCAGAGGCCGCCCGCCCGCACGGTGGAGCCCGTCCTCCCCCGCGGCAGGGGACGCACAAGACCCCGTACGAGGCTTCGTACGGGGTCGCGGGCGTTCGGTCGGGTCAGCGCAGCGCGTCGGCGACCTCGCGGGCGGCGTCCACCACGCGCGGGCCGACCCGCTCGGGCACGGCGTCGGCCAGCATGACGACGCCGACGCTGCCCTCCAGGCCGGTGATGCCGACCAGGGGGGCCGCAGCGCCGCTGGCGCCCGCTTCGAGTTCGCCGTGGGTCAGCGTGTACCCGGGCTCGATGAGCGTGCCCTGACGCGCGGCCAGGATGGCCCGCCCGGCCGCCCCGCGGTCCAGCGGGTGACGGAAGCCGGCCCGGTAGGCCACGTGGTAGTCGGTCCAGGTCGGCTCGACGACGGCGACGGCGAGCGCCTCGCTGCCGTCCACGAGGGTCAGGTGCGCGGTGGCCCCTATGTCCTCGGCGAGGGACCGCAGCGCGGGCAGGGCCGCCTCGCGCACGAGCGGGTGCACCTGGCGGCCGAGCCGCAGCACGCCGAGTCCGACCCGTGCCCGGCCGCCGAGGTCGCGGCGGACCAGGGCGTGCTGTTCGAGCGTGGCGAGCAGGCGGTAGACCACGGTGCGGTTCACACCGAGGCGGTTGGACAGCTCCGTGACGGTCAGACCGTGGTCGGTGTCGGCGAGCAGCTTGAGGACCCGGAGCCCTCGGTCGAGAGTCTGGGAGGTTTCCGCAGTCACGACGCCTCTCCCTCTTTAGGTGGGCGGCGGTGACTCTCACGGGGTGGAGCGCTGCCGGTCCCTCGGCGACGCACGGAGAGGCCGCCGGTAGCGGCCATGGCACCGGCTGCGCTCCCGCGGCGGCGCTGCCACGGGGCGTTCGATGCGGGGACAGTATCCAGCAGGTTCGCTGAGCGGAAGGGCTCGTCCAGAATCCGGGCGCCTACTGCCCGCTTGTACCCATTTGTTCGAGCGGGTGTGTCAATTCGTAATGTTCCCCGGCATCTTCCCGCGCATCTTCCCCGCCGCGCATTCACTTTCCGAACGGATGGCTCCGGTGGTGCCGAAAACGACGAAGGGGCCCGTGCGCGTCGGCGCACGGACCCCGTTCTCGTACCCTCGCGGGCGGCGGCGTCACCGCATCCGGGTGGCCCACTCCTGGACCTTCTTGATGCGCTCCCGCAGCTGACCCGCCGTCGCCTCCGCGCTCGGCGGGCCGCCGCACACCCGGCGCAACTCCGTGTGGATCACCCCGTGCGGCTTGCCGCTCTGGTGGACGTACGCGCCCACCATCGTGTTCAGCGACTTGCGCAGCTCCAGCAGCTCCTTGTGCGAAACCACGGGGCGCCGTTCCGCCGGCAGCTCCAGCAGGTCCGCCTCGGAGTCCGGCTTGCGCCGGCTGTGGGCGATCTGCCGCGACTGCCGCTTCTGGAGCAGCATCTGCACCTGGTCCGGCTCCAGCAGCCCGGGGATGCCCAGGTAGTCCTGCTCCTCCTCGCTGCCGGGGTGCGCCTGCATCCCGAACTCGGCGCCGTCGTACAGCACCCGGTCGAAGACGGCGTCGGACTCCAGCGCCTCGAAGGACATCTGCTCCTCGTCGCCGGTGTCCTCGTCCTCCAGTTTGTTCGCCTCGTCCATTTCCTTCTCGGACTCGGCGTACGGGTCTTCCTCGCCCTGCTTCTTCGGCTTGTCGAGGACGTGGTCGCGCTCGACTTCCATCTCGTTGGCGAAACCGAGGAGATACGGAATGGTCGGAAGAAACACCGACGCGGTCTCGCCGCGCCTGCGCGAACGCACAAATCGCCCGACTGCCTGCGCAAAGAACAAAGGAGTCGAAATGGTGGTGGCATAAACGCCCACCGCGAGGCGCGGAACGTCGACGCCCTCGGACACCATGCGGACCGCGACCATCCAGCGGTCGTCGTTCGCGCTGAAATCGTCGATGCGTTTCGAGGCGCCCGTGTCGTCGGACAGGACGACGGTCGCCTTCGTCCCGGTGATCTCCCTGATCAGCTTCGCGTACGCGCGCGCCGAGTCCTGGTCGGAGGCGATGACCAGACCGCCCGCGTCCGGGATGCCCTTGCGGACCTCCGTCAGCCGCTGGTCGGCGGCGCGCAGGACGTTCGGCATCCAGTCGCCGCGCGCGTCGAGCGCCGTCCGCCAGGCCTGCGAGATGGCGTCCTTGGTCATCGGCTCGCCGAGCCGGGCGGCGATCTCGTCGCCGGCCTTGGTGCGCCAGCGCATGTTGCCGCTGTAGGACAGGAAGATCACGGGACGGACGACGCCGTCGCCGAGCGCGTTCCCGTAGCCGTACGTGTAGTCGGCGGACGACCGGCGGATCCCGTCGTTCCCCTCCTCGTACGTCACGAACGGGATCGGGTTGGTGTCGGACCGGAAGGGCGTACCGGTCAGCGCGAGCCGCCGGGTCGCCGGGTCGAAGGCCTCCAGGCAGGCCTCGCCCCAGGACTTCGAGTCACCGGCGTGGTGGATCTCGTCGAGGATCACCAGGGTCTTGCGCTGTTCACAGCGGTTGCGGTGCAGCATCGGCTTCACGCCGACGCCCGCGTACGTCACGGCGATGCCGTGGTAGTCCTTGCTCAGCGGGCCGGCCGAGTACTCGGGGTCCAGCCGGATGCCTATCCGGGCGGCGGCCTCGGCCCACTGCTTCTTCAGGTGTTCGGTCGGCGCGACCACGGTCACCTGCTGCACCACGTGGTGGTGCAGCAGCCAGGACGCGAGGGTCAGCGCGAAGGTCGTCTTGCCGGCTCCGGGGGTCGCGACCGCGAGGAAATCGCGCGGCTGGGTCTCCAGGTACCGGTTCAGCGCACCCTCTTGCCAGGCGCGCAGCTTGCTGGCGGTACCCCACGGCGCGCGGCCGGGGAAGGCGGGTGAGAGGTGGTGGGAGGCGGTAGTAGTCACGGTCTCCGGTTCGTGCTCTCGGTGTATCTGGTACGGGCGGGAAGCGGTCGTACGTAGGACAACCGGGCCACCTTACCGGCACGGGCCCGCCCCTCGCGGAGGGACAGGCCCGTGACCTCGGCGGGTGCGGCGAGCATCACATCCGCCGCGCTCGCGGCGCGGCCCGGAGGCCGTCACCCGCGTTCCCCGGAGCCGGTCGGCCCACCGGCACGCGGACCCCGCCCCGGTCAACTCCCGTGCGATCCACGCCGTTCGGGGCCCGGGAGGTCCGCCGCCGCGGCGGGCCTGCCGGCCTCCGCCGCCGGGGCGGCGTGCAGCCGCGTCGCCACCCACGCCCCCACCAGCGCCACGCAGGCCATGGGCAGGAAGACCACCACGAACGCCCCCGGATGCGAGGACGCCCCGCCGGCGGTCACGGCGTGGGCGGCCCCCACCGTTCCCCCGCCCAGCGCGGCGAACGCCGCCCCGCCGGCCGCCAACAGCACCACGTTGGCCAGCGCGTCGGAGATCTGCAGCGCGGCGGAGTTCGCCCCGGCCTCCCGCGGCGCCGACAGCTCCAGCAACAGCACGCTCGTCGAGCCGATCACCAGCCCCATCCCGAGGCATCCGATCGCCCAGGCCACCGCCAGCGTCCACACCGGCACCCACGTCAGCAGCACCGTCGGGGCGGCCGCGATGGCGAACGTCACCAGCACCATCCCGCCGACCATCAGCCGCTCCCGGTACGGCGCCATCCGCCCCTTCGACTGCACCCAGGAGCCGCCCGCCCAGGTCAACCCGCCGAGCGCCAGCGAGAACCCGGCCAGGGTCGGGCTCAGCCCCCGCTGGGTGACCAGCATCAGCGGCACGAAACTCTCGGCCGCGATGAACGAACCCGCCGCCACCCCCCGCAGCAACACCACCGACGGCAGCCCGCGCCGGGCCAGGTACGTGCCGCGCGGCAGCAGCCCCCGCGCCGCCGGCACCAGCAGGGCCGCGCCCGCGACGGCCGGCACGACCGAAAGCCACCGCAGGTCCTGGGCGGCGTACTGGAGCAACCCCGCACCCGCCGAGATCCCGAGGGCGAGCCGGATCCGCCGCCGGTCAAAGGCCACCGGCTCCCCGCCGGTCACCGGTCCCGACGCGGTCCGGCGGATCGCCGGTATCGCGACGACCAGCGGCACGACGACCAGCGCGGGGATCGCGAGGAACACCCAGCGCCACCCGAGGTGCTCGGTCACCGTCCCGGCGGCCAGCGGACCCACGATCGAGGGGACCACCCAGCTCGCGGCGAAGGCGGCCATGATCGCGGGGCGCAGCCGCTCGTCGTAGGCCCGGCTGACGACCACGTACAGGGCGACGATCACCAGCCCGCCGCCGAAGCCCTGCACCGCCCGCCCGAGCAGGAACACCCACATCCCGGCGGCCGTCCCCGACAGCACCAACCCGCCGGCGAAGGCCCCGATCCCCAGAGCCAGCGGCCGCAGCGGCCCCTGCCGGTCGGCCCACTGGCCGGACAGCACCATGCCGAACAGGCTCGTCGTGAAGTAGGAGGAGAAGGCGAAGGCGTAGAGACCGATCCCGTCCAGCTCCCGCGCCGCCACCGGCATGGCCGTGCCGACCGCGGTCGCCTCGAAGGCGATGAGGAACACGACGGAGATGATGCCGATGCTGAGCGTCCGGTACGCGGCCCCGAGGATCCCGCCCGGCGGCTCGGGGGACTCGGACGAGACCGGTGCGGCGGTCTCGGGGACACGGGGTTCCAATGCGCTCATCGCCCCAGCGTAAGGTCCATACCTCTGCTTCGTCCCTGTCATTTGGACCGATCCCGGCTCCGCCTCCGGCCCTAGGTCGTCTCTTCCGGATCTTGCCTGACCCACGCCGCCCGGCACCGCACCTGGCCGCGTC